>NZ_JVMD01000022.1 GCF_001056295.1 Corynebacterium halotolerans | reverse complement strand
CGGCGTCAAACCCGCGGCCTTGCCGACCTTGCGCAGATCCCGCAAGCAGTGCGCATACGGCTCCTTGCCCGAGCGCATCCGCGAGCAGTTCAGGCGCAGCACATAC
The DNA here is from genome assembly GCF_001056295.1 of Corynebacterium halotolerans. Lineage (GTDB taxonomy): Bacteria > Actinomycetota > Actinomycetes > Mycobacteriales > Mycobacteriaceae > Corynebacterium > Corynebacterium hansenii. Next base: position 69,085 of record NZ_JVMD01000022.1, on the reverse strand, counting down.
TCGAACGCCTCGGACGGATCGCCGAAACGCCCCATCGCGTCACCGGCCTCACGGGTGAGATCCTTGGCGCCCACGATGCCGCGGTCCGCGAACTCCAGGAACACGGCCTCATGCCGCACCGGGTCGACGTCGATGCCGTGGGCCCGCTCAACCTCCCGGGCACGGCCGAAATACTGGCGGGCGAACGCGTCGTTGCCGGCGTCGGCGTAGATCCGCGCAAGCTCCTCCAACAGCGTCGGCACGAAATGCGGCGCCGACCGCGTCAGATCACCGACGAGGGCGTCGAACCGTTCCTTGACCTTCTTCGCCTGATTGCCCGCATGCCGCCGCGCCCACTCCAAATCACCCACCAAGTTCAACGCATGGCGCGCGTTGCCCGGATCCGTGATGATCGGCCACGCCGGAAACCCCACCGCCCGCTGCCGCGTCCGCCCCACCGGGCGCACACCATCCGGCTCCAGGCCAACCGTCGCCTGCGCGAGAGTTTCCGCCTCCACCAGCGCCTCCGGCACCAGCTTGACGACGACCCGCCCACTGCCCGTGAACGTCGCGGCCACGAGCACCGGATCGTCGCCCGCCGCGGACAAGGGCCGGACCACACCGACGCTCATGCCTGCGCCGCGTCGTCGTCGATGGTGCGCCCGCCGTAGACGAACTCCGCCATACGCACGCCTTCGGACCAGGTCACCGGTCCCACGTCCTCGGGTTTGATCGCGATCCCGTTGCGCGAGAAATACAGGTCCCGCAGCGTCGCCCCGCCCTCGTAGTCGTCGTCCACCTGCAACGTGGCGGTGGTCTCCACGCGCCGGCCCCCGATGTCTTCCACGACTTGGAGGTAGATGCCGGTGACGCCCTCCGAGAACTCGACCGAGAATCCGCCGCCGCGGCTGCGCCCGACCAGGGCGTTGGCCCTCGCGTACTTCGCGTCGCGGTACTTCTCCAACGCGGCACGACGGCCGGCGGCGTCGGCGGGCTTGCGGTGGGTGTCGCGGAAGAGCTGATCGAAGCCCTGGCGGATTCCGAGCTCCACGGAAAACTCCCGCCAATCCGCGAGGTCCTCCATCAGGACCGGATGCGGCAGCATGACCATGGTGTCGTCGTCGACGGGGACCGACACGGTCTCGCCGTCCAGATCCACCAGGCTCAGGCCGTCATCGTCGGCGGCGCGCAGAAGCCCCTCCGAGCCGTCGTACTCCACGACGGCATCGGCGAACATGGCCCGCCAGGAAGGATCCGGCCACACCGCCGCGATCAGCCGGGACGGGATCGGCGAGCCGGACAGGAACCACTCCCGCACCGTGTCGGAGCATTCGACCCGATGCTGGGCCAGCGACGTGCGCAGCGCATCGAGCCGGTCGTATTCGGGAAGCTTGCGGGCCTTCGCGGGCACCGTCTTGAGGATCTGCCCCTTCGCGTTCCTGGCGAGGATCTCTTCGCCGTCCAGGAGGAACTGATAGTCCCCCGCGTCGATCCATTCCGCCGCCGAAGCCGTCATGCGCGCCGGTTCCCTTCCCGTCGTCCGTCGTCAAGCGGACGGATGCGTGGGATCCGCCGCCCTGTTGTCTTCGCCGCGAGTTTACGGGCGCGGCCGGATCAGCGCCCCAGATAAACGTGAATGCGTGCGATGGCCGTAGCATCGGTCGACTCGAGCAGGCCCCGGAGCAATTCGGCCGCGACCGGGGCGGCGAGATCGTCGAGCCTCGCGGCGTCGGCGAGGACCCTGCGCTCGCGGGCGCGGATGGCCGTCGCACCGCCCGCGACGGCGAGCCCCGACCAGTCGGCGAGCATCTGCGCGACACCGGCCGCGGGCGCGACGAGACCACGTTCCACGGGGCCGACCACGGCGCCGACCACGGCGTCATCGACCTTCGGCCGGTCGAGCCCGGGGAACACCTGCTCCCCGCCGTCGCCCCACAGGCGCACGGCCTTGTCCCCGTCGGCGACGACGGTCACGGAGGTTTGCGAACGAAGCCACGCGACCACGCCGCCCAGCCCGGCGCGTCGGGCGTCGGTCGAGAATCGGAGTTCAAGGGTGCCCCCGGACGGTTCCGTCACGGCGAACCCACGTCGGTCGGCGGACTCTACCGTGCCCTCGAAAACCCGGTACGCGTCGATGCCGCGCAGATCTTCGGGCGTCACCGGGGCCCCGAGCGCGGCCCGCACCCCGCGACCCCTGCCGAGCCGGCCGTCGGCGCTCGTTCGCCCGCCGGAGATGAGCAGGCGGTGCCGCGCGAGTTCGGCATGGGAGCAGTGCAGATCGCCCAGCGCCGCCCGGCCCAGCCACGCCGCCGGCACGTCGGAGGCGTCGCCGGGTGGGGTGTGGGCGAACTCGAGCAGTTCGCCGCGCGCGTCGGCGAACGTCAGGACGACTCCGGCGAAGCCGGATGCCGCGACGACGGGTTCGGCGCAAACGGGCACGAACGTGCCGGTGCCGCGGCCGTCGAGTGCGGAGTACGTGCGCCGCGCCTGCCCGACCGCGTCGTCGGAGCCGGGGTTTTCGGCCAGCGCGTGCGCCGCGGTGGCCAGGGCCCCGACGCGCCGGGCGAGATCGTCGCGGCCGGGCGGAGCCAGGGTCCGCATGCTTCGCGACGCCCCGACCACGCCGGTGAGCGCCCTCTCCAACCTGGGCAACGCCGCCGCACGCGCCGACTGGAGCAGGGCCAGTCCGGCGGCATGATCGGCGACGCCGAGTGCGCCGATGCCCCGTTCGAGAATGACGTCGACGAGGCGCCGGGACCGCTCCGCCAGATCGCGGCGATGCTCGAGTTCCGCCGCGGCGATGACGCGGTCGGGAGTCGCGGGGGCGTCGGCGCCCGGTGGGTCGGTAATCGGAGGGGCGACGGGAGAAACTGTGGAAGGATCGTCCTCCGCCGGCGCTCCCGCAGCCTCCGCGGGCACGGTTTCCGGCGGCGCCACCGCCGATTCTCCCGCCGCCACTGCGTCCGCCGCCGGTGCGTCCGCCACCGGTGCCGCCAGCGCCACCGCGCCGACGTGCGCGCATTTCGGGGAAAGCAGGCAATCGCAGGTCAGCGTGTCGGACACGGTGACCACGTGATCGCCGACCGTGATCCGGTCGCCGTCGATGGGCCATGCGGAGCATTCGGCGGCGAGCGCCCCCGCCCGCCTTTTCAGTCGGGACGGCAGGGCGTCGATGAGCGCGGCGGCGACGTCCGGGGGCAGCGCGGGGAGGCTCATGCGAGCACCTGCCCCACCCACCGGGCCAACTGCAGCGGGCTGAGCGAGGCCACCCGCATGCCCGCGGCGGCGACCGCCTCGGCGATGCCGACGTTGTAGACGGCGTTTCCCGAATCATCGAGCGCCGCGCACCCGATGAGGTGCACCCCCGAATCCGCCAGAGCGCCCACCTGGTGCAGCAGTCCACCCACGTTGCCGCCTTCCTCGAAATCGCTGATGAGGATCAGCGCGGTGCGGTTGGGCACCTTCACCAGCGTCGCCGCGTAGGCGACGGCCGAGGCGATGTCCGTGCCGCCGCCGACGGAGATCTCCAGCAGGAGCTGCAGCGGGTCCTCGACGTGGTCGCTGAGATCGGCGATCGCGGTGTCGAAGGTGACGAAGCTGATCCGGTACGTGGGCACGCCCGCGAGGATCGCGGCGGTCATGGCCGCGTAGACGGTCGATGCCTCCATGGATCCGGAAACATCGACCAGGACGATGATGTGCCACGGGCTGATCCGCTTCTCCGGGGTGCGGAAATAGGGCGTGACCGGCACGACGCGCGGCGTTCCATCGACGTCGACGACGTGGCGCAGGTTCCTCCGGATCGTCGCCGGGACGTCCAGCTCCGGCGACGATCGCCGGGAGGGTGCCGACGACGGCGTGCCCCGCAGCGCCGGGGCGAGATCGCGGGCCAGCGCCGCGGACAGCTCGGCGATGACCTTCGCGATGATCGGGCGGATCTTGCGCAGCCGCGCCTCCGGCAGCGCGCCCCGGAGGTTGAGCATCGTCGTCAGCAGTTCGACGCTGGGGCGCACGTCATCCGGGCGCAGATGCTCGACCATGTCGGCGCGCCCCCGTTCGGCGGCGCGGCCCGCGATTTCGTGGACGTGCTCGCCGCCGAACAGCGCTTCGATGTCCTCCGCCCATTGGCGCGCCGACACCTGCCCCGTTCCGCCGCCGGCGCCGATGCGCCCGTCGGATTCGCCCGAGGGGTCCGACCGAGGGTCTCCGTACAGTTCGTCGAGTGCCCCGGCCATCGCCGCCGCCTTCCCCGCGAGCGCATCGGGTTCCGCGCCGAGGACCAGCCGCCACCGCATCGCCGGGGTGAACGACATGTCCCGCAGGCCCAATGCCCGCAATCTCGCGGCTGCGGCGGCGTCGGCTTCGGCGTTCGCGGCGAGCGTCGCCGGACTCGCCGCCTGCGGCGCCGCCTTCCCCACGCGCCGTGCGACGTGGTCCAGGAAACGTTCGCGCTCGGCGGGCGCCACCGGATCGAAGGCGCCGCGCAACCGCGGCAGCGCCGCGACGAACGACGCATCGGGCATGGATTCCACGCGCTCCTCGACGCCGCCCAACAACTCGCCGTCGGCCCAGGTGCCGCGAGAGGCGAGCAGGAAGCCGGTCAACGATCGCGCCGGGCCGGGCGCCGCCACCGCACCGTCCACCCAGCTGCCGAGCAGCGCGGACACCTCGTCAGAGCTTTCCGCGCCCATGCCGGATTCTTCCGCGTCCATGCCGGCGTCGTCCGGTTCGTCCGACGCCACCGATTCCCCCGGAGCACCCGTCGGCTCGTGTTCCCCGTACATCGCCAGCACGGCCGTCGCCGCGCCGCGCATGAGATCGGATCCGGAGCGCGACATCCGCTCGAGCGACGCCATTGCACGGACGCGATGATCCGGCAGCAGCCCGGCGACTCCCGCCAGCAGCGCGGCATCGGCGTCGTCGTCTGATCCCGCGACGCCGGGCATTTCGCGCACGACGGCGTCGGAAAGCGACTCCGCGACCTCCGCCGCCCGGTCCACCAGCCGCTGCGGCAACAGCGTGGCCGCCGGTTCGCGGCCGCCGCCCATGCCGACCAGCATCTCCGACGCCCGCAGCGCCGTGGCGAACCCGGCGCGCGGCGCGACATCCGCGGCGATCTTCTCCAGCGCCCGCCCGAGCGGTTCCGGCAGCGCCGCCGCGGCCGCATCCCCCGCGACCCCAAGGAGAACATCGGGATCGTCGGCCCGCCCCGCGACCCGCTGGTTCAACGTATTCGCCGCCGCCTGCTCCAGCGTCGCGCCCGCGGTGCACACGCCGAGCGCCCCGGCCGTGCTGGACCGGTATTCGCAGGTGACGGTGTACCCGCGGGTCTCCAGGCCCCGGACCTGTCCCGAGGTGCGTTCCTTCTCGTATGGGACATCCAGCACCGCGAGCCGCGCCAGCGCGACATGTCGCCGCAGGTCGCGGCCTCCCTTGAACGGGTCGACGCGCCTGCGCACCACACCGTCGGCCGGCGACGCGGGCAGCCCCACCGACGCGAGCAGCTCGCGGGCGTGGACCTCCAGCGCGGGTTCGGGTGCGCCGTCGACGAGCTTTCCGCGCCTGTCGCCGATCATGACCTTCTGCAGCGCCCGGGCCACGGTGCGCCCGCGTCCGATCACCGATCCGTGGGCGAACACGGACGTCAGCGCTTCCATCACTTCGCGGCGGCCCGGCGCGGGGATGCCCCGCAGCCTCGCGAGGTCGCCGGCGATGCGCACCGCCTCGACCACTTCACCGGTGCCGGCGGGTTCCCCGCCCTTGCGCATCTCCCGGGCGACTTCGGTGATCACGCGGGTCGCGAGCTTTTCGACGTCCCCCGGCCCCGACGCTTCGACGATTCCCTGCTGCCACCGCGGATCCCGGATGCCGGAGGCGTAGCCGGACCGCGAGTCCAATTCGGCGAAGCCGTAGGGAACCAGCGACACCGGCGCTTCGGCGACTTCGGCGGGCCGGGCCGGTTCCCCGTCCATGAGGGCCAGGCAGTGGAAGGATCCGACGACCGCCATGACCCTGCGCCCGCGCAGGTCTTCCAGGCAGGCGCGCATGTTCGCTTCGCGGGCGCGGGTGCGGGCGTCGACCCGGGTTTCCGCCAAACGCGCGCCGACTCCGACGGCCAGCGCCGCGCGCCGCACCCGCCGCCACTGCGCGCCCACCGACCGGGCCTCGACCCGCGTGTCCCACGCCTCCTGGTCGATGAGGTCAGCGGTGTCCACGATCGCGGTCGCCTCGCCGCCCTCCCCATCGCCGGCTCCGTCACCGCCGGTACGGCCCCCGTCGCCCTCGCCGTTTCCTTCCTCGCCGTTTCCCCCTTCACCGATAACCGCCCCCGCCGGCAGGTCGATGCAGTGGACGTCGACGCCCTCGCGGTGCGCCCACCGGAGGATCGCCAGCTCCGGCGAGAAATCGGCGAAGGGGTACAGGCCCGGCCCGGACCCGCCCCCGACCGCGATGGCCACCGGTGCGACGGTGCCGGGGTCGGCGACCCACGGCAGCATCGGCGCCAATTCGGCGGGCATCTCGATGGCGATCGCCTCCGGCCGCCATTCCTCCGCGGCGGCGACGACCGAGCGGGCGCAGGCCGGCGAATGATGCCGCACCCCGAAAAGCATGACCTCCGGCGACGGCCCGGCCACGAGCGCGTCGACGAGCTCCGCGGGCCCGTTCACATCCGCGGGCCCGCTCACAGCAGACCCCGCCGCCCCCACAACCGCGCCCACGGGCCCTCGGGGTCGGACTCGGCGCGCCGGTGCACGGCGGAGTCCCAGTAGGCGCGCAGCCGGTCGGCGTCGCGGTCGTCGTCCTTGCGCACCGCACCGAGCAGGTGGCCCGGGATCGACTCGGTGCCGGCGGTGCCCGGGAAATACGCTTCGGCCAGCGCGATGGACGAGGAAATGGCCACGGCCTCCGCGGTGGACAGCACGGACCCCGGCTTTTCGACGGCCATCCTTCCCGGGTTCGCCCGAACCGCAGATCGCGGAAGATCGTGACCAGCGTGGACACGACCTCGTCGTCCACGTCGGCGAGGACGTCGGCCCGCTCGAGCGCGGCCTTGGTCTGCTCGGCGACGAGCGCCATTTCGGCGCCGGCATCGGCGATGGGTTCGACCAGCTCGAAGTTGAAGCGGCGCTTGAGCGCGGCGCTCATCTCGCTGACGCCCTTGTCCCGCAGGTTGGCGGTGGCGATGACGCCGAAGCCCTGCACGGCGGCCACCGAATGCTCGCCGAGCTCGGGCACGGCGATGCGCCGCTCCGACAGCACGGGCACCAGCGCGTCCTGGACCTCGGGCAGGCAGCGGGTGATCTCCTCGACGCGGGCGATGCGCCCGGATTCCATCGCCTGCATCACCGGCGACGGCACCAGCGCTTCCCGCGAGGGGCCGCCGGTGAGCAGCAGGCCGTAGTTCCAGCCGTAGCGCAGCTGGTCCTCCGTCGTGCCCGCGCTGCCCTGCACCGTCAAACCCGAGGTGCCGCAGATCGCGGCGGACAGCAGCTCCGACAGCATCGACTTCGCCGTGCCCGGCTCGCCGACCAGCATCAGCGCCCGCGAGCCCGCCAGGGTGACCACGCACCTCTCCACGAGCGCGCGGTCGCCCACGAACTTGCGGCTGATGTCACGGCGCTTACGGCCGTCGCGAAGCCCCTCGGCACCGCAGATGAAGTCGACGACCCGCGCGGGGGTCATCGCCCATCCCGGCGGGCGCGCGCCATCGTCCACCGCGCAGAGGAAATCCAATTCCCCGGCGAAGCGTTCTTCCGGAAGGGTGACCTGCGCCCGCGTTTCCATGGCGCCCGATGCTACCGGCACGCCGCGGACCCGTGCGCTTAAACTGACGGGCATGGACAACGAGAAGCAGCAAGCACAGATCGGCGTCGTCGGTCTCGCAGTCATGGGCTCGAACATCGCCCGCAACTTCGCCCGCAACGGCCACACCGTCGCGGTGTACAACCGCAGCCCGGAAAAGACCCGCGCCCTCATCGCCGACCACGGCGACGAGGGGTCCTTCGTGCCCTCGGAGACCATCGGGGATTTCGTGGCCTCGCTGGAGCGCCCGCGCCGCGCCCTGATCATGGTGCAGGCCGGCCCCGCCACCGACGCCGTCATCGAGCAGCTCGCCGACGCGATGGAGGAGGGCGACATCATCATCGACGGCGGCAACTCGCTGTACACCGACACCATCCGCCGCGAGAAGGAAATCCGCGCCCGCGGCCTGCACTACGTCGGCGCCGGCATCTCCGGCGGCGAGGAGGGCGCGCTCAACGGCCCGTCGATCATGCCGGGCGGCACCGCCGAGTCCTACGAGTCCCTCGGCCCGCTGCTGGAATCCGTGTCCGCGCACGTCGACGGCGTGCCCTGCTGCACCCACATCTCCACCGACGGCGCCGGGCACTTCGTCAAGATGGTCCACAACGGCATCGAGTACGCCGACATGCAAGTCATCGGCGAGGCGTACCAGCTGCTGCGCGACGCCGCGGGCCTGTCCCCGGCGGAGATCGCCGACGTGTTCCGCGAGTGGAACGCCGGCGACCTCGACTCCTACCTGGTGGAGATCACCGCCGAGGTGCTGTCGCAGGTCGACGCCGCCACCGGGCAGCCGCTGGTCGACGTCATCGTGGACGCCGCCGGCCAGAAGGGCACGGGCCGCTGGACGGTCAAGGCCGCCCTGGACCTGGGCATCCCGGTCACCGGCATCGGCGAGGCCGTCTTCGCCCGCGCGCTGTCGTCGTCCCTGGACCAGCGCGCCGCCGCCCGCGACCTGCCCTCCGGCGAGCTCACCGGCCGTCCCGCCGACCGCGACGAGTTCATCGAGAAGGTCCGCCGCGCGCTCTACGCCTCGAAGATCGTGGCGTACTCGCAGGGCTTCGACGAGATCAACGCCGGCGCCGCCGAATACGGCTGGGACATCGACCGCGGCGCGCTGGCCACCATCTGGCGCGGCGGCTGCATCATCCGCGCCCGCTTCCTCGACCGCATCAAGGAGGCCTACGACCGCGATCCGGAACTGCCGGCCCTGTTGCTGGACCCGTACTTCCGCGACCAGGTCACCGAGTGCCTGGATGCGTGGCGCGACGTCGTGGTCACCGCCACCCGCATGGGCCTGCCGGCCCCGGTGTTCTCGTCCTCGCTGGCCTACTACGACGCCCTGCGCGCCGAGCGCCTGCCGGCGGCCCTGATCCAGGGCCAGCGCGACTTCTTCGGCGCCCACACCTACCGGCGCACGGACAAGGAGGGCTCCTTCCACACGCTGTGGTCGGGCGACCGCTCCGAGGTGGAGGCGTAGACATCTCCGGCATCTCCTCCCCTTCCTTCGGGGAGCTCGGGGCGTCGGAGGCCGTGCGCCGCACCCTGCGGTCCATGCGCGTCACCAAGCCGACGCCGATCCAGGCGGCCGTCCTGCCCGACGCCCTCGCCGGCCGCGACATCCTCGGCCGCGCCCCCACGGGGTCCGGCAAGACGCTGGCGTTCGGCATCCCGCTGGTCCAGGCGCTGGCGGGGTCGGCGTCGCGGCCGGGCCGCCCACGTGGCCTGGTCATCGCCCCCACCCGCGAGCTCGCCGACCAGATCGCCGACGTCCTCGGCGATCTCGGTGCGGCGGCCGGCCTGCGGGTGCGGGCCTTCGTCGGCGGCGAGAACATCGCGCGGCAGAAACTCACGCTCGCCGCGCCCGTCGACATCGCCGTGGTCACCCCGGGCCGCGCGCACGATTTGCGCCGGAAGGGATGGCTTTCGCTTGACGACGTCGCCGTCGCGGTCATCGACGAGGCCGACGAGTTGGCGGCGCTGGGGTTCCTGCCCGACGTCCTCGGCCTCCTGCGCGCCACTCCGCCGGGGGCGGTGCGCATGCTGTTCTCCGCGACGCTCGACGACGCCGCCGAGGCGCTCATGGAGGGGCGGTCCCCGGCCCGCCACGAGGTGTCCGAGGCCGTCGTGTCGGTGGAGACGATGAAGCACCTGGTCTTCCGGGTGCCCGACAACGACGCCGCCGACGCCGTCACCGCGTGGATCGCCGCCCGCGAGGGCCGGGTGGTGTTCTTCGGCAACACCCGCCACCGCGTCACCGGCCTGGCCGAGTTCCTGGCCGGCCAGGGCATCCGAGCCGAGGCGCTGCACGGCGACCGCGGCCAGACCGCCCGCCGGAAAGCACTGGCCGATTTCGCCTCGGGCGAGATCCCCGTCCTTGTGGCCACCGACGTCGCCGCCCGCGGCATCGACGTCGATTCCCTCGATCTGGTCGTCCACGTCGACCCGCCGCCGGAGGCCGCCACCTACGTCCACCGTTCCGGCCGCACGGCCCGCGCCGGGGCGACGGGCACGGTGGTGACCATCGTCCGCGACCGGCAGGCCGACGCCGTCGCCGACATGCTGCGCGCCGCCGGCGTCGACCCCGAGATCATCGACGTCTCCCCCGGTTCGAAGGCGCTGAAGAAGTGGACCGGCGCCCGCAAACCCCCGGGCCCCGCACGCGGGCGGAGCGGGTCGGGAGCCGGCCGGGAGGCACGCGGCTCGGGGCAGGGCGCGGGCCGTCGTCAAGCGGGAACCGGACGGGGGAAGCCTGGCCGGGGTCCGGCGCGGGCCTCGCGCCCCCACCGGCCCAAGCGCAAGCGCGGCAAGAAGTAGCGGCGAGAAGCAGGCGCAAAACGGGAGGGGCACGGCACCGGCGGGAACGGCCGGGTCGGCGGGCCCCCACGGCCGCGGCGGAGTAGGATCTTTCCCTAATCATGGACATATTCCTCAACATCGTCGCGGTCCTCGGCTTCATCGCGCTGACCGCGGGCACGGGGCTGTTCGTCGCCTTCGAGTTCGCGCTGACCGGCGTGGAGCGCTCGTCGATCGACAATGACGTGCGCAAGCGCGGCGACGGGCAGGCGCATTCCGTGCGCAAGGCCCACAACCGCCTGTCGTTCCACCTTTCCGGGGCGCAGCTGGGCATCACGCTGACCACGCTGGCCACCGGCTTTTTGGCGGAGCCGGTGCTCGCCCGCTACTTCGGCCCGATGCTCGGATGGGTCGGACTGCCGGAGACCGCGACCGGACCGACCGCGCTGGTGCTGGCGCTGATCGTGGCCACCGGGCTGTCGATGATCTACGGCGAACTGGTGCCCAAGAACATCGCCATCACCGAGCCGCTGGCCGTCGCCCGCTTCACCGCCCGGCCCGTGATGTGGTTCAACTGGGCGTTCCACATGTTCATCCAGTCGATGAACCTCACCGCCAACTGGATGGTGCGCAAGCTGGGCATCGAACCCGCCGACGAACTGGCGTCGGCGCGCTCGCCGCAGGAGCTCGGCGCGCTGGTGCGGAACTCCGCCCGGCACGGCGCGCTGGACAAGTCGAAGGCGCAGGTGCTGCAGAGCTCCCTGGAATTCGGCGAAACCACCGCCGAGGACCTGATGACGCCGCGGTCGACCATCATTTCGCTCGACGTCGACGACACCGTCGCCGACCTGCTGGCCACCGCCCTGGAATCCGGCCGCTCCCGCTTCCCCGTCACCGACGGCGACCTCGACGCCACCGTCGGCGTCGTCCACGTCAAGGACGCGTTCACCGTGCCCGCCGCCCGCCGCACGACGACCCGCGTCGCCGAACTGGCCCGGCAGGTGCCGGTGCTGCCGCAATCCCTCGACGGCGACGCCGTGCTCGAGGCGGTCCGGTCGGCGGGTTCGCAGATCGCCCTGGTCGCCGACGAATACGGGGGCACGGCGGGCATCGTCACCATCGAGGACGTCGTCGAGGAGATCCTCGGCGAGGTCTACGACGAGTACGACGACGCCGAAGCCGAACAGGAAGTCCGCCGAGTCACCGAAGGCTGGGACTGCTCCGGTCTGGTGCGCGTCGACGACCTGCCCCAGAAGGTCGGGTACTTCGCGCCCGACGGCGACCACGAGACCCTGGGCGGCGTGATCATGCTGGCGCTCGGCCGCATCCCCGCCGAAGGCGACGTGGTGCTGCTGCCGGAGACCGACCGCGACATGCTCGACGAGTTCGAATCCGGCATCCCCGGCCGCTGGTACGCCCGCATCCTGGCGATGGACGGCCGCCGCGTCGACCGGGCCCTGCTGATCCCCGTGACCCGGGAGCGCGCGAAGGAGATGTTCGACCGATGAGCGACTGGTTCGGCATCGCCCTCACGTTCCTGCTGCTGGCGTTCAACGCCTTCTTCGTCGGCGCGGAATTCGCGCTGATCGCCGCGCGCCGCGACCGCCTGGAGGCGCTGATCGCCCAGGGCAAGAAGCGCGCGAAAACCGTGCTCGGCGCCACCGAGCACCTGTCGATGATGCTCGCCGCCGCCCAGCTGGGCATCACCGTGTGCTCTCTGCTGCTGGGCAAGGTCTCCGAGCCGGCGATCGCCCACCTGCTGGAGGAGCCGTTCGGCTCCCTGGGCGTCCCGGAGTCGCTGCTCCACCCGATCAGCTTCGCCATTGCGCTGATGCTGGTGTCGATCCTGCACATCCTGCTCGGCGAAATGGTGCCCAAGAACATCGCCCTGGCCGGGCCGGAAACGATGGCCATGTGGCTGACGCCGGTGCACCTGGCGTTCTACAAGGTGACCAAGCCCCTGCTGCTGTTCTTCAACTGGGTCGCCCGCCACACGCTGGCGCTGTTCGGCATCACCCAGAAGGACGAGCTGGACTCGACGGTCAACACCGACGAACTCGCGTCGATGATCGCCGAGTCGCGGCAGGAGGGCCTGCTCGACGACGAGGAGCACTTCCGCCTCAACCGCGCGCTGTCCTCGGAGAACCGCTCGATCCGCGAGGTGCTGATCGTGCCGTCGAAGATCCGCACGGTGCCGACCTCCCCGACGGTCGGCGACCTGGAGGCGGCGGTGACCGAAACGGGCTTCTCCCGGTTCCCCGTCGCCGACGCAGACGGCGGTTACCGCGGGTACGTCCACGTCAAGGACGTGCTCGACCGCGTCCTGGACCCTGCATCCGGGCCCGAGACCCCGATCCCCGACGAGGAGATCCGCGAGCTCATCGCCGTCGACGCCGACGGCGCACTCGACCGCACCATGCGCGAGATGCGCCGCCGTTCGGCGCACATGGCCATGGCCGTCGAGGGCGGCGAGCCGGTGGGCATCGTGGCGCTGGAGGACCTCATCGAGGAGCACATCGGCGTCGTCCGAGACTGGACCCACGAAACCAACCGCGCCATGGCGACGCGCCCGGGGCGCGCCACCGCCCAGGGCACCGCGGCGAAGGCCGCCCAGGCGAGGACCGCGGCGGTGCGCGCAGCGGCCAAGGCGGGGACCAAGGCGCCCGCGTCGAAGGCGGCACCGAAACCCGCACCGAAGCCGGCCCAGAACCCGGGGCAGAACCCGGGCCAGAATCTGGGTCAGAACCCGGGCCAGAATCCAGCAACCGGCCCAACGCAGAATCCGGCCGAGATCCAGTCCCATAACCCGCCGAAGCACGGCGGCCCCCGCGGCGCATGACGACCGGCGAGACCTCCGGCACCCGCGTCGGCTACGGCCTCGGCTCCGGCCCCCGCGACCGCTCCACCGCCGACGTGGTGCTGCCGCTCGACGAATGGCTGCACCGCGCCCGCGCCCATGCCCGCCGCGCCGATGAACTGTGCGCCGGCCACCTGGAGCGTCGCTCGCGCGGTCTGAAGCACCCGGTCTGGGACTTCCTCTTCGAGTATTACCCCGTGCGGCCGGGCGTGCTGCGCCGGTGGTCGCCCGGCCTCGGCGTCGCCCTGGCCGGCGCCGACGACCCCCGTGCCGCCGAACACGTGTCGCACATGCGCGATTTCCGCGTCGGCGCCGACGGCATCGCGCGGCTTGATCGCGCCGCCCTCGCCGCCCGCCGCGGGGAGGCGATTTCCTACGTCGCAGATCTGCTCGCGGGGACCATGGCCAACGACGCCCACTTCGACTGCTTCGGGCTGCACGAATGGGCGATGGTCTACCGCGCCGATGAAACCCGCCACGCCGTTCCCCTGCGCCTCGGGCGCGCGGCGACGGATCGCGTCGTGGAGGCCAACAGGGTGCGGTGCACGCATTACGACGCCTACTGGTTCTTCACTCCCGACGCGGTGCCGCTGAACGAGAACCGGCCGACTCGCGCCACGCAACCGGCCTGCGAACAGGGCGGCTGCCTGCACGCGAACATGGACCTGTACAAGTGGGCCACGAAGCTCGGACCCCTCGTCCCCGGCGAGCTGTGGCTCGACACCTTCGAACTGGCCCGGGACGTGCGGCGCCTGGACATGGAGGCGTCGCCCTACGACTTGGCCGATCACGGATTCGAGCCCGTCCGGATAGAAACTCCCGAGGGCAAGGCCGAGTACGTAGCCAGGCAGCGGGATTTGGCGGGGCGCGCCGCGCCGATTCGCACGGAGTTGCTCCGATTGGCGAGGTCATTTCACGGCTAAAGTGGTCAGCGAACGGCGTACATCAGTCGCATCCATGAGGAGCTGAGCAACCGTGGGCAGGCATTCCGACGGCAAGCCGAACTATCGCGTGGCCAAGGGGCCGTTGATCGTGGTGCTCGTGGCGATCCTCGTGGGAGCCATGATCTTCGCCTGGTTCGCCCTGCGGGCCTCCGAGCGCGAGGAGCTCGGCGCCGGCGGCAAGTGCGTCAAGGGCGACCTGACGCTCGTGGTCACCGCCGACCCCGCCGTGGCCGGAGCCGTGCGCGACAAGGTGAACGAATGGGCCGCGACCGAGCCCGTCGTCCGCGACTACTGCGTGCGCCCGCAGGTGACCGTCAACGGTTCGCAGCAGATCCTCGACGTCATCCGCGAACAGGGGGACGGCGGGGGCGCCGGCGGTGCCGGGGGCTTCAAGCCGGTTTTGCCGGCGGTGTGGGTCCCCGCCGACGACTCCTTCGTCGAAGCCGCCCGCGGTGCCGGCACCGTCGGCGCCGACGGCGACATCGCCCGCTTCGCCCCCGAGCCCGTCGGTCTGGCGGTCCGCTCCGACCGGGCCCCGGAGCTGGAGGGCAAGTCCTGGACGGACCTCGCCGGAACCGAGGGCCTGATCATCGCCACGCCCGGCGGTTCCGACGCGGTGACGTCGTCGATCGTCAATGCCCGGCTCGCGCCCGACGCCGCACCCGGCGATCTCATCGGGGTCTCCGAGCCGCGGTTGGCCGCTGGCGGCCGCTTCACCTCCGAAGCGTTGCTCGGTCAGCTGGCCAATGGCACGGCCGAGGGATACGCCGCCGTGGCGGCCACGAAATCCATGGTCGACGCGGCCGCGAAATCGGGGGCGCAGGGCTTGACCTTCCTCTCGCCGGAAGGATCGCCGTCGCTGTCCGCGCCGATGGTCGCCTTCACCTCCGGCGGACCCATCGACGAGACGAATGCGCGCGCGGCGGCGGACCTGGTCAAGTTCGCCCGCAAGAACGGCGTCGACGCCGACGGGCCGGACGGGGGCGGTGAAGGCGCGGCCGGACCGCTCGCGGGGCCCGCCGGCGAAATCGTGCCCGGGGTCGCCGCCCGGAAGACCGATCCCGGGGCCGGCGCGCCGATCGACTCCCCCGCCCCGGCACCCGAGGGCGCGCCCGGCGGAGACCCCGGCGCCGCCCCGCCCGCTCCGGCCATCGAGCCCGCGGGATCGACTCTGGTGCTGCTGGACACGTCCGCAGGCGTCGATCTGGAGCCCGTGCGCGCGACGTTGACCCCGCTGCTCGGCCAGGCCGCCGAGGGCGAGGGCCGCCGGGTGGCACTGTGGAATTACTCCTCCCCCATGTCGCCGGGCGTGACCAGCCCGGTCCGCCCGAACGTCCTGTTCGGGCCGGGCGCGAAGGACCGGTCCATCGAAATGCTGGGTCAGTTCGGCACCGGCGGCGACCCGTGGCTGTGGCGGTCGATCGGGCCGGCCGTCGAGTACGCCGCCGAAGCGTGGGCGCCCGGCGTGGCCAACCGCGTGGTGCTGGTGACAACTGGAAGGGACGCCACGGAAGACGATGCCCGGGCGGCGATCGACGGCATCAGGGCGGCCGCGACCACGGACCGGGCGGTGCGCGTCGACGTGGTCATCATCGGCGAGGACGCCACGGGCGGTGCGTTGCATCGGCTGGCAAGCGAAACCGGCGGCGCGGTGCACGTCGCCGGGGCCGACCTGCACGGAGCCCTCGTCGCGGCCATGGGGCTCTAGGGCGCGGCACCCACCTACGCGAAAACGCCCCGCGGGGAGATGCGGGGCGTCATCGGATCGTCAGCCGATGCGGCGACGGCGGCGGGCGGCCAGCTCGTCGACCGGGGCCTCGACCGGAGTGCCGTCGACGCGCTCCGACGGGAAGCTGGCGATGGAGCCGGCGAGCTCCTTCATGATGCCCGGCACGGCGATGCCGAACACGCCCTGGCCGCCGTTGAGCAGGTCGATGACCTCCTCGTTGGAGCGGCACTGGTAAACGGTGCGGCCGTCGGAGACCAGGGTGATGGTCGCCAGGTCGTCGACGCCCAGGTCGCGGAGCTTGTCCACGGCCAGGCGGATGTTCTGAAGAGAAATGCCGGTGTCCAGCAGTCCGCGGACGATCTTCAGCACGAGGATGTCGCGGAAGGAGTAGAGGCGCTGCGAGCCGGAGCCGTGCGCGTTGCGGATGGACGGCTCGACCAGCCCGGTGCGGGCCCAGTAGTCGAGTTGACGGTACGTGATTCCCGCGGCCTGGCAGGCGATGGGCACGCGGTAGCCCACTTCCTCGTCCGGGCCCATGTCGAACAGCGACTCCTGGACGCCGGCATCGACGGCATCCTTTTCGGAGCCCTGGCGATCAGCGATGCGATCGTCGGCCATGTTCGTGTTCTCCCCTGGTAGTTCCACTGTTGTCGTTCATCTTTCGCCAAGGTTAGGGCACTGTCAACAGGATTCGGGCCGACACGCCGCATGTCTAAACCTAAAGTTCAGGTTCAGAGTTTGCGAATTACAAAACCCCAGCTCAACAGTGTGACGCAAAGAACGACGTGGACTTTTGCCACTCAAGTCAAGGATCAGACTTCGGGGGTGAACGGGGGTGCCACTCAAGACACTCGAGTCACACCATTCACACGAACAACAGCTTTGCGCGCCTTTCGGCCCGCTTTACGACGGGTCGGCCCCGCCGGAACCACCCAAGTCGCCGGAGCCACCCGAGCCACCCGGCTCGCCCGATCCGCCTGACTCACCCGAGCCGTCCGCGCCACCCGACTCTCCGAGGAAATCGGCGGCGTCGATCTCGTCGAGGAACCGCGCGAACTCCTCGACCGACTCCTCTTCCTCTTCCCCGTCGTGCGCGGCGCCGTCGAAAAGCGAACCCGCGGGCACCGACGTGGCTTCGAGGATCTCCCGCGCGAAGACCAGCGGGGCTTCCGCGATCTCGCAGACGGCGACGGCATCGGACACGCGGCAATCGACGCGGCCGCCGTCGGAAAGCACGAGCGCCGCGATGTACACGCCCTCGTGGAAACCGGTGACTTCCGCGCGGTCGATGGAATTGCCCGTCGACTCGGCCATCTCGACGATGACGTCCTGCGCGCAGGGGCGGTTCTGCGTCATGCCCGCTTCGCGGGCGGCCAGGTACGCGGCCTCCGCGGCGCCGATCCACACCGGAACGACACGACCGCTGCCCGGCCACGACAGCAGCAGGACCGGATGGTCCTCCGGCTCGTGCACCAGGATCCCGCGGGATTCGACCTCGACGAATTCATCCATGCCGGCGCCCGCTCCCTCAGCGCCCGAGGTCATCGTTGACCTGGCGCTTGAGCAGCGTGCCGTGCAGGGTGACCAGCAGCGCGGTCATCTCCCGCGCCATTTCCTCCGCCTTCTGGCGGGCTCCGTCGCCCTTCGACCGCGCCATCGGGGCGGCCGCCTGGCCGATCAGGTCGGCCTCGCGCGAGGCCGCCGTGCGCACCGTCTTCATGTGGCGCGCGTCCAGGCCGAACTCGCGCAGCTTGCCGGCCGTGGTGGCCAGCGCGAGATCATCGCCGTCGAAGCAATCCATCGCATCCGGCGACAGCAGCCGGGCGCGCACCAGGCTGCCCAGGAACTCCTCGTCGATGCCCGCCCGCTCGGCCAGCTCCGCGCGCGTCAGGTGGACCACCGCGGACTCGCGGAACTGATCCGCGGTCACCAGCGGGGTCACCGAAGCCAGGCCCTCGCCGACCGCGGCGACGTTGCCGGCGTCGATGTTGTCCAGCTGCTCCTTGATGACCTTCAGCGGCAGGTAATTGTCGCGCTGGACGGTGAGGATGTAGCGGAGACGGTCGACGTCGGCACGGGCGAATCGGCGGTACCCGGACTGGCTGCGGGACGGCGAAATGAGCCCCTCGGACTCGAGGAAACGGATCTTCGACACCGTGACGTCGGGGAACTCCTGCTGGAGCTCCGACAGCACGGCGCCGATGGACATCTTCCCCGCGGACCTGGTCCTCGGGGAAGATGCCCCGGAGTCGGGGGCGGAAGCTGGAACGGCTGCCACGGCGCTGGGACTTCCTGGTTTTTACTTCGGGGAGGTGAGGAAGACCAGGCGGAACTTGCCGATCTGGACCTCGTCACCGTTGGACAGGTCGGCCGAGTTCTTCGGCTCGCGGTTGACGTAGGTGCCGTTCAGCGATCCCACGTCGACGACCTCGAACTTGTCGCCCTCCATGCGGAACTCCGCGTGACGGCGCGAGACGGTGACGTCGTCGAGGAAAATGTCGCTGTCGGGGTGGCGACCGGAAGTGGTCACCGGCTGGTCGAGCAGGAAACGCGAGCCGGCGTTCGGGCCGCGCTTCACCACGAGGAGCGCCGAACCGGCGGGCAGCCCCTCGACGCCGGGCACCGCGGGATCCTGGCCGGCGCCGGACTCCATCTCCTTGAGCAGGTCGGCGCGGAAGACCGAGGTGGTCTCCACCGAGGCCTCAGGCTTGCCGGTGTTGTTCGTCATTGCACATCCTCCGGATAATCGTCCGATTTCCTGTAACGCTCTAAATCATAGCCGTTGGCGCGGACCGGTGGGGGCGACTCACTCATCGCCCGCCGCGCCCGGCGGGCCCGCGCGCGACATTCCCGCGCGGGCCGAAACCGCCTCCGCTCAGCGGAACATGGCGGCCACGGCGCCGACGACCGAATCGCCGCCGGACAACGGATTGTCGTTGACCATGTACGTCCACGTGGAGCTCGGCCGCCCCATGCCCTCGGCGTCCAGATCGACGCCGTCGGCGGTGATGGTGACCTCGCGGAAACTCTTCGCCGCCTCATCGACGGCCTCCGCCGCGAGGTTCTTGAAAGCCGAAATCGCCGCCCGGTGGAACTCGTCGATGGGGCTCTCCTTGGCCAGCGCGCGCAGGTGCACGGACTCCCGCAGGTCGTCGAGGTCGGCCAGGTGCCGGGACCAGCCCATGTCCAGGTGATGCAGCGCGATCTCGCGCGCGGCCGCGGCGGCGACGTCCTCGGGCACCTGGGCCAGGATCTCCTCCGCCCGCTCCGGCTCGCGCTCGGACAGCTCGCGCCACGCCAGATCGGTGGTCAGCAGGCGCTCGCGGCGATCGTCGAGGATCGCGCGCTGGTCGCCGATGAGCTTGTTGTACTTCCACGTCGTGGCGTGGATCGACAGCATCGTCGCCTCGGTGACGCGCTGGGCGCGGTCGACGTGGGCGGCCGCGCGGGCGTCGCGGATGCGCCCGTCGGGCTCCGGCGTGACGGTGAGCTCCTCCCCCGCCCCGCCCTCGACGACCATCTCGTCGTCGAGCGCGACGAAGAAGACGCTGGAGCCGGGATCGCCCTGTCGTCCCGCGCGCCCGCGCAGCTGCCCGTCCAGGCGGCCGGTGCGATGGCGGGCGACGCCGATGACGCACAGGCCGCCCAGCTCCACGACTTCGTCGCGGTCCTCCTCGTCCCGACCGCCCAGGCGGATGTCGGTGCCGCGGCCGGCCATCTGGGTGGACACGGTGACGCGGCCGGGGGCGCCGGCTTCGGCGATCACGGCGGCTTCGGCCTCATCGTTCTTGGCGTTGAGCACCGCCGCCTCGACGCCGCGTTCGGCGAGCGCCTCGGCCAGCCGCTCGGACTCCGCAACGTCGCCGGTGCCCACCAGCACGGGGCGGCCCGTGGAATTGACCTCGATGACCTCCTCCACGACCGCCGAAAACGCGTCCTCGTGCGTCGCGTAGATCCGATCGGGCTCGTCGTCGCGGATGCAGGGCTCGTTGGGTTCGACGACCGACACGCGCATGCCGTAGAACTCGCGGAACTGGTCGCCCGCGGCGACGGCCGTGCCGGTCATGCCGCAGGTGATCTCGTACCGGCCCACCAGCTGCTGGATGGTCAGCGTGTCCAGAACCCGGCCGCCGCCGGAAACGTCGAGGCCCTCCTTGGCCTCCACCGCGGCCTGCAGCCCATCCGGCCAGCGCTGCAGATCGGCGATGCGGCCCCTGGAGGAATCGACCAGGGCCACCTTGCCGTCGCGCACGATGTAGTCCACGTCGCGGCGCAGCAGCTCGCGGGCGTGCAGGGCGACGTTGACCTGGACGAGGGTGGTGGAGACGTGGTCCTCGTCGTAAAGCGAACCGATGCCCAGCAGGCGCTCCACCCGCCGGGCCCCGATCTCCGTGAGGAAGACGTTGCGGCGGCCCGCGTCGACGGTGAAGTCGTCGCCCTTGACCAGCCGGCGGACGATGTCGGTGATGCGCCCCGCGGGCGCCTCCCCCTCCGCGGAACCCGCCAGGACCAGCGGCACCAGCGCCTCGTCGACCAGCACCGAATCGGCCTCGTCGATGATGGCCACGCGCGCGGGCCGCTGGACGCGGTCGGCGACGTCGACGACGCAGCGGTCGCGCAGGACGTCGAAGCCGAGCTCGTTGACCGCGACGAAGACCACGTCGGCGGCATAGGCCCGGCGCCGGGTGGCGGCGTCGTCGGCCTCATCGACCGCCGCGGCGGTTAGCCCCAGGAACGTGAAGATCGGCCCCATCCACTCGGCGTCGCGGCGTGCGAGGTACGAGTTCACCGTCACCGAATGCACCCGCTCGCCGCGCAGCGCGAACCCCGCGCCGGCCAGCGCGCCCGACAGGGTCTTGCCCTCGCCGGTGGCCATCTGCACCACGTCGCCCTCGAGAAGGCGCAGCGCGCCCTGCAGCTGGACGTCGAAGGGGCGCAGCCCGATGGCGCGGCGCGCGACCTCGCGCAGGCAGGCCAGCAGTTCCGGGGCGTCGTCGCGGTTGTCGCGGGCTCGGGCGGCCAGGTCGGCGTCGGAAAGCTCCTCCAGCTCGGGCTCGAGCTCCGCGGCCCGGGCAACCAGCGTCACGCTGCGCTTCTGGTCGCGGCTTTCCTTGCCGCCGAGGGCCTTCCAAAACCAATTCATTCCGGCCACATGAGCCTCCATCCGCTCGGCGACGACCGCGCGTCCGGCTCTGCCGGCGCGGGTCCTTACGTCGATCCACCCTAACGCACCACCCCTTCCCGGCGGTCTGGCAATCTGGGGGAAACACGGCGTTTCCGCGATGGCCGCGGCGGGCCTCCCGAGCGGGGCCGCGCGCATCCGCGGGCGCCCCCGACAGCGACGAATACCGGAGGCCACCATGGGCGACGCCCAGTTCATCCCCACCGCCGACCTGGTCGACGAAATCGGCTCGCACGTGCGCAGCTGCGACACCCAGTTCCGCGACATCGGCGGCAAGCGCGAGTTCTGCGGCCGCATTTCCACGGTCCGCTGCTTCCAGGACAATGCCCTGCTCAAGGCCGTGCTGTCGGAGGATTCCGACGGCGGCGTCCTGGTCATCGACGGTTCCGGGTCCCTGCACACCGCCCTGGTCGGCGACGTCATCGCCGGGCTGGGCCGCGACCACGGCTGGTCGGGCGTCATCGTGCACGGCGCGGTGCGCGACTCGAAGCTCATCGGCGAGATGGAGTTCGGCTGCAAGGCGCTGGGCACCAACCCGCGCAAGTCCACCAAGACCGGGTCGGGCGAGCGCGACGTCGTGGTCAGCTTCGGCGGCGTCGACTTCGTGCCGGGCGACATGGTCTACGCCGATTCCGACGGCATCGTGGTCCGCTAGGCGCGCCATCCTCACCGGCATCGACGTCAGCGAGTGGCAGGACGGCCTGCCGCTGTCGGCCGCGGCCGCGGCGGGCCACCGCTTCGCCATCGTCCGCGCCTGCGACGGCACGTACGCGGACCCCGTGTTCGCCTCGCACGTCGCCGATGCCCGCGGCGCCGGCCTGCGGGTCGGCGCCTATTGGTACGTGCGCCATCCCTTGGAGGGCACGTCGCTGCGGGAGCAGGCGGGGGTCGTCGTGCGGCAGCTCCGCGCGGCATGGGGGCCTTCGCTTGACGACGCCCCGGCCGTCTGGCTGGACGCCGAGACCGTGGCCCACCGCCTGAGCGCCGATGACCTGGTCGCGGCGGCGCGGGCGCTGGAGGACGCCGGCGTCGCCTGCGCCGGAACGTACACGACGCGGTCCTATTGGCGGTTGCGCCGATTCCCCGCCTTCGGGGACGGCGCCGACGAAGTGCCCGGCGGGCTGTGGCTGGCACAGTGGCCGGGCACGGCCGGGCCGACAGGCGCCGACTACCCCGGCGACGATCACCGGGCGTGGCGCCCCTTCCGCGGCCGAACCCCCGACCTGTGGCAATTCACGGATCGGGGGTCGGTTGCGGGCTTCACCGTCGACGTCGACGCATTCCGCGGGGACGAGCGCGAGCTCGCCGCGCTGCTCGCCGGTCGGGGGCCCGGCGCAGATCCATCCGGCGGGTGACGGTGCTGCCGAATGCCGGCGCGGCCGGATTACGGAATGGCCGCGTGACGGTGCGCCCGGGAAACTAGGCGCTCACCGACGCCAGCGACGGGACCTTCCAGTTCGTGTCGCGGCCGACGAACGCCATGAGGCGGTCGAGCGGGTCGTCGGAGTCGGTTTCCGCGGCCGGGCCGAAGTGGCCGGAGGCGCGGAGGTTCTCCTCCATCGCGGCCAGTCCCCCGTGCAGGGCGGCGGCGTAATTGCCGGACAGGTGGATCTCGATGTCGGCGGACTTCGCCAGATCCCACGTGTGCATGAAGATGTCCGCGCAGTACAGGCGGCCGATGGCCTCGTCCAGGCGCATTCCGGCGAAGTCGCCGGACTCGATGATCTTCGAGGACTGCTCACGGTCGTCGAGGATCGCCTGCACCTCGACGGTGCGCAGGCGCCAGCGCTCGGCGAGGCCGCGGGCCGGGATGTCCCGCAGCACGGGGCCACCCCAGGATTCGAGCACGGCGGGGAACCAGCCGAGCAGGTGCTCGACGATGTCGCCGGCGCTCCATTCGGAAACCGGGGTGGGCGCGTCCCACTTGGTGACGCGGTCGGCGACGGCCGCGAAGTCGCGGGCGAACTTCTCGTGGCGGTTCGAAATCTCGGACATTCTTGCCTCCTCAATTCGCGGGACCGGGAGCGTCGGCGACGCCCCGGTGCAGCGCATGCCCCGCCGGTCGGCGGGAGATGGCCATGAAGAATAGCGCTAAGGATAGCGATTTCCGCAACTTTTACCGAAACACGGCTCCTGTAAAGCAATCTCACGACGGTGGGGAAGGCACCGCCGCACATGGAGGGTCGCGGTAACGCACCGCCGCGCGGCACCCCGCGAATCCCGTCACCCCGTCCACCGGAACCACCGCACCCCGCCAATTCGCCGAAAAGCGAAAACCCGGTGAAGACATCGTCTTCACCGGGCCGCAGCCGTGACGCGCTGCAATTGAAACCTGGTCGGACTGACAGGATTTGAACCTGCGACCCCCTCACCCCCAGTGAGGTGCGCTACCAAGCTGCGCCACAGTCCGCCGCTGCCGTTCATCGGCAACTGCCACAGATTACAACATTGTCGCCATGGTGAGCTAATCCGCAGGTGGAAGCGGGTTTGACGCACCCGCGGACGCGGCTTCGTCCGCCAGTCCGCCGTCACCCGCCGATCGGCCCTCGCCCGACGAATGACCTTCGCCCGACAGTCGCCCCTCGCCCGACAGTCGCTCCCGCTCCGCCGCGATGATCTCGCGGGCGAGTTCCGCCTCGGACACGTCGTACGCCTCGGGCGCCGCGTCGGCCGTGGTGGACACCCGCACCAGCTCGTCGAAAAGCTGCTTCTTCCTCGCGAGGATCTCCAGGATCCGCGCATCGACGGAATCCTCCAGCAGCAGCCTGTGCACCTGCACGGACTCCAGCTGGCCCATGCGGTGCGCCCGCGCGATGGCCTGCCACTCGGTGGTGGGCTTGAGCTGCGGTTCGCAGATGACCACCACCGACGCCGCCTGGATGTTCAGGCCCACGCCGCCGGCCACGATCTGCGACACCAGCACCGCCCCGCCCTCGGCGGCGGAGAATTCGTCGACAAGTTCCTGGCGGCGCGCGGCGGGCACGTCGCCGGTCAGCGGCCCCACGGCGACGTCGCCGAGGGCGGCCATCACGGCGTCGAGCACGTCGCGGAAGTGCGAGAAGACGATCACCCGGCGGCCGTTGTCGCGCGCCTCCCCCGCGATGTCCAGCAGGCGCTCCATCTTCGCCGCCCCCGCGCCGGCGGCGAACGCGGCCCGCCTCATGGCCATGAAATTGCCGTCGTCCACGGCCCGCCGGTACGCGGCGTCGTCGGCGTCGGTCGCCTCCACCCAGTCATCGACCTCGACGAGCGCCGGCAGCTCATCGAGCACGTCGGCCTGGTTGCGCCGCAGGTACACCGGGGCCACCAGCTCGCGGAACGCCGCCACCGGGACGTCCTTCTCCCCTTCCAGCAGGTCCGGGCGCAGGTAGCGCACCAGCGTCCGGAATTCGTCGATGCGGTTCTCCAGCGCGGTGCCCGTCAGCAGGATCGCGCCCTCGGCCCGTTCGATCACCCCGGCGAGCAGCTGCGACCGCTTCGCGCCGGGGTTCTTGATGTAGTGGGCCTCGTCGACGACGACGCACGCCAGGCCGGGACACGACAGCACCCGTTCGCGGACCGCGCCCAACGTCCCGTAGGTGGTCACGGCGACTCCCCCGCGCGTCAGCCACTCGTCGACGGCGAGGTCGCGGGCCTGGCCGTGCAGGCGGTGCGCCTCCAGCCGCGACTTCGACTCGATCTCGCGCACCCAGTTCGACACCACCGCCGCGGGGCACACGACCAGGAAATGCGTCCGGCCCAGCGCGTGCAGGTGCGTCAGCGCGGCGAGCGCCTCGATGGTCTTGCCCAGGCCCATCTCATCGCCGATGAGCACCTTCTTCTGCACCAGCGCGAACCGCGCCGCGAAATCCTGGTAACCGCGCAGCGACGCCTTCAGGTACCGCGTGTCCAGGTCCATCCCGCGGATCGCCGCGACGATCTCCTCCGGCAGGTCGCCATGGACGCGGTCGCCGTCGTCGGGAAGCAGACCCAGCTGCGCCGCGAGGGCCTGGTAATCCGCCGGGCGGGCGCGGAAGTCCTCCCACAGCCGGTCGTCGGGGGCGTTCGGGGGCGCGCCGCCGTCGGCGGGCGCGGGATCGGCGTCGATGAGCCTGCCGACGGACCCGCGCAGAGCCTCCGCCAGCCGCAGCACACCGGCGACGGCCCCGCGGAATTCGGGGATCCCCCGGCCGGAGGTGGGGAACACCAGCACGTCGCCGACGCCCGGGGCCATGACCGGCGCCAGCGACGCCAGTGCCACCGCCGCCGTCGAACCGTCGGGGCCGCGCAACGGGCCCCGGGCGATCTCCCAGCGCCGCAGCTGCCTCAGCACGTCGGTGGCCTCGGGAGTGCGCTGCGAGGGGTCGATGCGCACCGGCTCATCGTCCATCGTCTGCTGCCGCAGGGTCTGCGCGGCGCCGAGCAGCTTGCGCGCCGAATCCGGGCCGATCCCCGGCACGTCGGCGAGCCGCGCCCCCGCCGCGATCACCGACCCGACCGTCCGCAGGCCCGCGTCCTCGATGGGGGCGATCCGCAGGCGGTCGCGCGTGACGTCGCGCAGCGCCTCCACGCCGAGCCCGGCCAGGAGCGCGTCGACGGCCTTGGCGCGCAACCGCTCGCCCGCCGCGATCGCCGCCAGCCGGGTCGTGCGCTCGGTCTCCAATGCGCCGGACAACGCGGACAGGGCTCCGGGCAGCGCGGCGACGTCGGCGCCGGACACCAACTCCGGGGTGCCGACTCCGGGCGGCAGGCCGTCGGAAAGCAGACCCAGGACCCCGACGTCGGGGTACATCAGGTCCGTGGGCACCAGCTGCGGCGCCGCGCTGCCGGCCTCGAGCTCGAGGCGATCGAGCAGCGCCGGCAGGTCGCGCCGCCGCACGCGATCGACGACGTCGCCCAGGTACGCCACCGCCCGATCCGCGTTGGCGCGCGCCTCCGCCCGGGAGAAGAACCGGCGCCAGCCTTCGGCGGCCCACGTTTCGCGCACGGCGGTGGCGGCGGGCCCCGCGAGTTCCTCCACGAGCCGCGCCTCCTCCGCGCCGAGGCCCGTCAGCCACCGGTGCCGCACGGTCTCCCCCGCCCGCAGCAGCGCCGCGCCGTCGACGGGCAGCACGCGCCACGCGACGTCGCCGTCGATCTTCACCGCGACGGTCCGCGCGATCAGCTCGGACGCCGCCTGCCCGGCCGTCGCGGCGATCCGCGCCCTGCCCTCGAGCACCCGCGCCGCCTGCCCGGACCAGCGGCGGACAAGATCGATCGACTCGCGTGCGGCGGGAGCATTCATGCCGACGATGTTATCGCCCGACCCGACGTACCCTGGGGGCAGCGGAGGTTCCCATGTTCTCCAAGCCGAATCCGAATCCCAAGCAGAAGCGCCGGCCCAGTTCCCGGACACGATCCCGTCCCGCCGCGGTCGCCGGGATGTTCTACCCCGCCGACCCCGGTGAGTTGCGGGGGCAGGTCGAACGGTTGCTCGCGGACCACCGGCATCCGCGTGACGACGGCCCCGCGCCCCGCGCACTCATCCTCCCCCATGCCGGCTACGTCTATTCCGGCGGCGTGGCGGCGGCCGGGTACTCGCTGCTCGAAGGGGCGTCCTTCGCCCGCGCCGTGGTCATAGGCCCCGCCCACCGCGTCCCGGTGCGCGGCGTGGCCGACGCCGGGGTGCCCGCATTCGACACCCCGCTGGGCACGGTCGAGGTTCCCGAAGGACTGCTCGACGCGCTGCGCGGGCGTCTGGCGGGCACCTTCCCCGATCTCCTGGTCACCTCACCCGGCGTCCACGCCCGCGAGCATTCCGTCGAAGTGCACCTTCCCTTCCTGCAGGTGCTCTTCCCGGGGCTGCCCGTCCTGCCGCTGGTCGCCGGCGACGCGACGGTGGCCGAGATGACCGAACTGGTCGCCGCGGTCATGGCCGACGACGACACGCTGTTGATCGTCAGCTCCGACCTGTCCCACTTCCTGCCCGTCGACGACGCCATCGCCGTCGACTCCGCCACCCTGGACCGCATCGTCGCCCTCGAGCCGCCGCTGCCCACGCGCTCGGCGTGCGGGGCGATCCCCGTCAACGGGCTGCTCGGCTTCGCCCGCCGCGCAAGATGGTCGGCGACGGTGGTGGCCCGGGCGACGTCGGCCGACGCTCCCCACGGCGGTTCGCACAGCGTGGTCGGCTACCCGGCGGTGCGCTTCGACCCCGTCGGCCCCCGCCTGCCCGGCTATGCCCGCGCCGTCCTGGAGCACCGTCTGACGGGCGGGCCCGACCCCGCCGCCGCCTTTGCCGCAGGGCCGGGCCACGCCGCATCGCCCGACCCCGCCCGGTTTCTCGACCATCCCTGGCTCGCCGCGCCGGGCGCGTCCTTCGTCACGCTCACCGTCGACGGCCGCCTGCGCGGCTGCATCGGGTCACTGGAGGCCACCCGGCCCCTCGGCGCCGACATCGCCGCCCACGCCATCGACGCCGCGCTGCACGATCCCCGCTTCCCCGCCGTCACCGCCGACGAACTGCCCGGCATCCGCATCGAGGTGTCGGTGCTGTCCGCCCCCGAACCAGTCGCGGCCGCTTCGGAAACCGAGGCCATCGCCGCGCTGCGCCCGCACGTCGACGGCGCGATCCTCTCGGGCACCCCGGGCCCGGACGTCCCCCGAAACCGGCTGCGCCCCGGCACAGCCCGCCCCACCACAACCCGCCCCACCACAACCCGCCGCGGCACCTTCCTGCCGCAGGTGTGGGAACAGCTGCCCGACCCCACCGAATTCATCCGACACCTCAAAGCCAAAGCCGGCCTCGCCGACGGCCCCCGCTCCCACACCTGGGGCGACGACTGGCGACTGAGCCGGTACACCGTTCAATCGTGGGAAGAGGACGCTCTTCCCCATGAGGAGGGCGAACCGCGATGACATCGACGTCGCAAAGCGAAACCCTGGGCACCCACCCCGCCCGCTGGGGCCGCGTGCTCGCCGACGGCCGCGTGCAATGCCTGCTGTGCCCGCGGCACTGCCGCATGCGCGACGGGCAGCGCGGCTTCTGCTTCGTCCGCGCCAACAACGGCGGGCGGCTGGTGCTGGACACGTGGGGGCGGTCGTCGGGGTTCTGCCTCGACCCGATCGAGAAGAAGCCCCTCAACCACTACCTGCCCGGCACGTCCGTGCTCAGCTTCGGCACCGCCGGCTGCAACCTCGGGTGCCGGTTCTGCCAAAACCACGAGATCTCCACGTCGCGCGAGGTGGACACCCTCACCGACGCCGCGCTGCCCGAGGACATCGCCGACGCCGCCGTCGCGGGCGGCGCCGCCTCCGTGGCGTTCACCTACAACGACCCCGTGATCTTCGCCGAATACGCCATCGACATCGCCGCCGCCTGCCGCGACCGCGGCGTGCGCACCATCGGCGTCACCGCCGGGTACATCTCCCCCGACGCCGAAGACGCCGACGGCAACGCCCGCGAGGAATTCTTCGGCGCCATGGACGCCGTAAACGTCGACCTCAAGGGCTTCACGCCCGAGTTCTACAAGCGGCTGACCGGCGCCGACCTCGACGTCGTGCTGGACAACCTCATCTGGCTCGCGGAGACCGACACGTGGGTGGAGATCACCACCCTGCTCATCCCCGGCCACAACGACTCCGACGACGAAATCCGCGCCATGGCCGAGTGGATCGTCGACAACCTCGGCCCCGACGTCCCCCACCACTTCAGCGCGTTCCACCCCGACAACCGCATGCGCGACGTGCCCCCGACCCCACCGACCACGCTGCGCCGGGCGCGCGAGATCGCCCTCGACGCCGGCGAACGCCACGTCTACACCGGCAACGTCCACGACAAGGACGGCGACACCACCTTCTGCCCCGGCTGCGACGCGCCCGTCATCGTCCGCGACTGGTACCGCATGGTCGATTACCAGCTCGTCGCCGATGCCTCGGGCCGCGGGTCGTGCCCGCAATGCGGCACGACGATCCCCGGGCTTTACGACGCCGACGGCCCCGGCGATTTCGGCGCCCGCCGGATCCCCATCCGGATCGGGCGCAGGTGAGCGCGACGGCGTGATCGGGCCCGTCAGCCTGCGACTACTCCAGCGTGATGGTGATCGGCTGGTCCGTCATCACCGCCGTGCCCGCCGGCGGATCGATGGTGGCGACCCTCCCCGTCAGCGACGACAGTGAATTCGTCGGATTGCCGGCGGCGTCGAGAATGGTGATGTTGCCGAAACCGGCGCGTCGCAAAGCAAGCTCGACCTCCGCCGGGGACTTGCCCACCGCCTCCGGCACCGTCGCCTGCACGGCCTCGCCGCCGCCGAAGCCCGGGATGGCCGGCGGGGTTTCGCGCAGGCTGCTGACCTCGTCGCGCAGGCGATCGAGCTCATCGCGCATCGGGTCGGAAGTTTCCGTCGTCGGTTCCTCCGACGTCACCGTCTGCGAGGAGGTCGACGGCTCCGGCGGCGGAGTCGTCGCCGTGGTCTTGTTGTCGTCGTCGCCGCCGGACAGGAAGCGGAACATCAGCGCCACCAGCACGACGACCGCGATGATCGCCGTCACGCCGATGATCGTCGCGCTCCGGCCGGCACCGCCGCGGCGGCCGCCATCGTCGTCGTCCCGGTAATCGCGGGCGGCACGCGGATCGCGGTCGGCGTGGGCGTCGCGGCGAGCGCCATCGTCGTAGCGCGCATCGCCGTAGGGGGCGCCGGCGTTCGCGTCGCGGGCCTCGCGCGGATCGATGCCCCGCTCCTCCGGCGTCAGCGGCGCCCAGTACTGGCCGGAGTCGGTCTGCCCTGCCCGGCCCGTCTGCCCGGTCTGGTCGGGGCGGCCGGTCTGGCGGGTTTCGCCGAAGTCGCCGGTGCGGCCCTGCGCGCCGCCGAAATCGGCGTCCGGGTCGTAGTTCTCGCCGGGCCCGTAGCCGCGGCCGGCTGCGGCACCGGCGCCCCCGATGAATTCGGTCGGCTGATCGCCGCGGCCCGCGCCGCCGATGTACTCCGTCGGCTGGTCATCGCGGCCGGCGCCGCCACGCGCGACACCGTCGCGGCTCCCCCACGCGCGCTGGGTGGGTTCACCGCGTCCGATGAATTCGGTGCGGTCATCGTCGAAGGGATCTCGCCCGTGGCGATTGCCGGCCATCGTTGGTCGCCTCCTGGTCATGCGGAGCGCCGGTCGCGCCCCATCGGTCGTTGCACCACAATGCACGCCCGACCCGGCCGCGCGCAATTGACGGGCACGTCGCAGTCCCCGTTCCTGCAGGTACGGCGCTTGACGGCCATCTCGGCCGGTTCGGCGAACACCCCACGTTCGGGCTGCAACGTTGCTGTGTCCGGCCCGAATGCGTCCGTCCCATCGGCTCGAGCCCGACGACTGCCTCCCAAGGCCACAGGCGGCCCCTGACCCCCATGTTCCAGGTCGGCTTTCGTCACACCAGCAACAACGCCGCCGGTTTGCGTTCATTTTGAAACACCGCGAACGACAAAAGACCAGGTCACGCACCCACGCCATGTTTCGAGATCAACGATGAACGCCATTTATGGTGCGCATGTTGCGCGCGGGGAATCGACGAGAAGCCTTGGCGCGGCCAGTGCGGTGGTCGGCGCGGGTCAACGCCGGAAAAGGGCCATTATGGGCGAAAGCCCGCTCCCACGAGGCGGGGACGAGCCAGCGCGGGCGGGCGAACGGGCGGGGCGCGTGCCGTCGTTAAGCGAAAAGGCGCGGGGAACGAGCCAACGCCCGCTCCCCGCGCCCGGCCGCGCGCTACTTGCGCTTCCTCTTCTCGCGCACGCGCACGGCGATGCGCACGGGCGAGCCCTCGAAGCCGAACTCTTCGCGAAGGCGGCGCTCCAGGAACCGGCGGTAACCGTGCTCGAGGAAACCGGTCGTGAA
Organism: Corynebacterium halotolerans; assembly: GCF_001056295.1. Lineage (GTDB taxonomy): Bacteria > Actinomycetota > Actinomycetes > Mycobacteriales > Mycobacteriaceae > Corynebacterium > Corynebacterium hansenii. The sequence continues at coordinate 37,964 of NZ_JVMD01000022.1, read as the reverse complement.
CAGCACGATCACCGGGGGCCGCGTCGACGCCTGCGTCGCGAACAGCACCCGCGGCAGACGGCCACCGCGCATCGGCGGCGGCACCTCCTGCAGCACGGTCCGCAGCCACGTGTTCAGGCGGCCGGTCGGGATGCGGCGATCCCACGAATCCAGCGCCTCGAGCATCGCCGGCTCCAGCTTCTGCAGCGCACGCCCCGTCTTCGCCGAAATGTTCACGCGCCGCGCCCACGGCACGTGCGACAGCTGCAGGTCGATTTCGCGCTCGAGCAGGTCGCGGCGGTCCTCGTCCATGAGATCCCACTTGTTGTACGCCACCACCAGGGCGCGGCCGGAGTCGAGGATCATGCGCAGCACGCGCTGGTCCTGCTCCGCGATCGGCTCGGACGAATCCACGAGGAAGATGACCACCTCGGAATTGTCGATCGCCGACCGGGTCCGCAGCGACGCGTAGAACTCATGGCCCTGCGCCTGCCGGGTCTTCTTGCGGATGCCGGCGGTGTCGACGAAGCGCCACACCGAATCCTCCAGCTGCACCAGCGAGTCGACCGGGTCGACGGTGGTGCCGGCGACGTCCGACACGACGGCGCGTTCCTCGCCGGAGATCTTGTTCAGCAGCGACGACTTGCCCACGTTCGGCTTGCCGACGATCGCCACTCGCCGCGGGCCCTGCGGCTGCGCCTTCGCGCGGGGCACCTCCGGGAACAGGCGGACGACCTCGTCCATCACGTCGGCGTTGCCGCGCCCGTGCAGCGCGGACGTCGGGTGCGGTTCGCCCAGGCCGAGCGACCAGAACTCCGCGACGTCGCCGAGCTGCGAGTCCGACTCGAACTTGTTGGCCGCGAGGATGACGGGCTGCTCGGCGCGCTGGAGGCGGCGGGCCATCATCTCGTCGGTGGCGGTGACGCCGACGGTGGTGTCGACGACCATGATGATCACGTCGGCGGTTTCCATCGCCGCTTCGGCCTGCCGCGCGATGGACGCGTGCAGGCCCTTCGCGTCGGGGTCCCAGCCGCCGGTGTCCTGCACCCAGAATCGGCGGCCGGCCCAGTCGCCGAGGTAGCTGATGCGGTCGCGGGTGACTCCGGGGAAGTCTTCCACGACTGCTTCACGACGGCCGATGAACCGGTTGACCATCGTGGATTTGCCCACGTTGGGGCGCCCCACGATGGCGACGGTCGGCAGCGCCTCGTCTTCGTCGGCGGCGGCGCCGAGAGCGGCGAACGCTTCCTCGAGGTCGTCCCAATCCTCGTCGTCGTCGCCGAGTTCGCCCGCTTCGGCGCGGGCGATGGCGTCGGCGATGACCGTTTCGTGGTCGGCGATGGCGCGGTCGAGGCCGGCGTCGGGGTCCTCGTGGGCGCCTTCGCCCGTGGCCTGGATGAATTCGGTGGCGGCACCGTGGCCGTCGAAATCGCCGCCGGACTCGCCGTCGCCGTCGAACTCGGCGGCGGCGTCGCCGCCACCGCCGTGTTCGTCATCGTCGATCGGGTCATCGTCGACGGATCCGGGGTAGCCGGCTTCGACGACGTCGAGGATGTGCTCGATGACCTCGTCGATGCCCATCTCGGAGGTGTCCAGCACCACGGCGTCGTCGGCCGGGCGCAGGGGCGAGGTTTTGCGGGAGCTGTCCAGCTCGTCGCGGCGCACGACGTCGGCGAGGACCTCGTCGTAGTCGGCTTCGCGGCCGGCGGCGATGTCCTGGTCGTATCGACGGCGGGCGCGGACCTCGGCGGCGGCGGTCATGAAGACCTTCGCCGGCACGTCGGGCAGCACCACGGTGCCGATGTCGCGGCCCTCGACGACGCAGCGCCCGGCTTCGGCGGCCAGGCGACGCTGCAGGTCCACGAGGTTTTCGCGCACCGCCGGGATGGCCGACACCGCGGAGACGTTGCGGGTGACCTCGGCGCCGCGGATCTCGCCGGAAACGTCCTCGCCGTCGAGGAGCACCTCCGTCGACCGCGGGTCATCGCTGATGGTCAGGGGCAGATCGGCGGTCGCCGCGACCACGGCGTCCTCGTCGGCGGGGTCGATGCCCTCGCGCAGCACCCACAGGGTGGCCACGCGGTACATCGCTCCGGTGTCCAGGTACTTCGCGCCGAGTCGTTCGGCGACGGCCCGCGACACGGTCGACTTGCCGGTGCCGGACGGGCCGTCGATGGCCAGCAGCAGGGCCCCGGCGGCGGTGGAATCGTTCATGGTGCGCCCGTCCTCGTTGATCGTCTGGTCGTTGTCGTCGTATCCGGCCACTACAGCCCCACCGCCTTGTACAGCGAGGCCAGCTCGGAACGGTTGAGCGCGCGCAGGGCGCCCGGGGTCTGCTCGCCCAGCTGGACGGTGTGGATCTTCGTGCGCACCAGGCGCTCGACCGGGTATTCCAGGTGCTTGAGCATGCGGCGCACGATGTGCTTGCGGCCCTCGTGCAGCTCCACGCGGACGATGGAACGCCCCTGCCACACATCGATGATCTGGGCGAAATCGGCCTTGGCGGGCCCGTCGTCAAGCTCGATGCCCTCGGTGAGCGCGCGGATGAGCTTGTTGTCCGCCTCGCCCTTGACCGTGGCCAGGTAGGTCTTGGTCACGTTGTAGCTGGGGTGCATCAGCCGGTTGGCCAGCTCGCCGTCGTTGGTCAGCAGCAGCAGGCCCTCCGTCGCCGCGTCGAGGCGGCCGACGTGGAACAGGCGCTGGCCGGCGGAGACCTTCTCGCCGATGATGTCGCCGACGCAGGGGCGGCCCTGGTCGTCGCTCATGGTGCACTGCACGCCGCGGGGCTTGTTCAGCACGAAGTACTGCATGTCCTCGTTGACCACCACGCGGGAACCGTCGACGCGGATGATCGCGGTGTTCGGGTCGACGCGCACGCCCTGGCGGGTGACGATCTTCCCGTCGACCTCCACGCGGCCCTCGTCGATGAGGCGTTCGGCCATGCGGCGGGAGGCGACGCCGGCCTGGGCCAGCACCTTCTGCAGGCGCACGCCCTCTCCGTCCGACGCTCCGCCGGCGTTCGTGCCGCCGCGCTTGCGGTCGACGTGCTGGTGCCGTGCGGGGCGGGCCTGGGAGACGTAGTAGTCCCCGGCCCTCTTGGCGCGGTTTCCGTCCCTGTTGTTCTTGTCCGGTGTGCCGTCTCGGCGAGCGGTGGGTGACACGGGTGTCCTCATTCTGTTGAGCGGTGCGGATTTCGCGTCCGGCGGATCGCCGCCGGCGTGCGTCGCGGGGCTCTGGAAAACGAGCGTCCCATCACGGTCGGCGTGTTGCCTGGCGGATGGGACTCGGTGTCGGGGCGCCCCACGGCGATGTCCGCAGGCCAGCCTACCCCACCAGGGCGCTTCGCCCCGATTCGGCGAACCAGCCCGGCGCGGCCGCCAGGAATTCATCGCGTTCCAGGGCCCCGGATCCGGCGGGCACGCACCCGAGCACGTCGGTTCCGGTCAGGTGCGGCAGATCCTCGAGGTTGGTGGCGACGATCGGGTCGTCGCCTTCGGGAAGCGAACCGCCGACGAGCCCGATGACGTCCATCCCCCGGCCGCGCGCAACCTCGACGGTCAGCTCCGCGGTGTTGAGGCTGCCGAGCCCCAGAGACGTCACCACCACCGTCTTCGCGCCGGGAAGTTCGGCGGAGAGTTCGGGCAGGCCCCATTCGCGGGCGGGTCGGTCACCCTCGGTCGGGTCGCTGCCGAGCCTGACCAGCAGCCCGCCCGCGCCTTCGACGAGCACGGTGCGGTCCGGCCCGTCGAGCGCGCGAATGCCCTCCGCGGCGTCGGCGAGCCGCAGCGGCGGCAGCCCGGCCCGGCGCGCGGCGGCCAGCGGCGCCATCGGTTCGGGGTAGCGGGCGAATCCGTGCAGGTCGTCGACGCCGGTCAGCCGGGCAACGTCGTCGAGGTCCCCGCCCCTCCCCAGCACGTTGCCGGTCCCGGGGAATCCCGTTTGCGCGGGCTTGACGACGACCACGTGCCTCCCGCAGGAGCGCAACAGCCCGGCGATGGCGGCGGTGGCGATGGTCTTGCCGATGTCGGTGCCCGTTCCCGTGATGCACAGGATGGTCATGCGGATTCTCCTTCGCGGTTGTAGGTGGTTTCGGGATCGGGGGCGGTCGCGCCGCCAACGGCCTTGGCACCCGCCTCCGCCACAGCCTTCCCCTCCGCTTCGACGATGGCGGCGACGGCGCGGCAGATCGCGGCGACCTCGGCGTCGTCGCAGACGTACATGGGCATGGCGTAAACGAGCTTCCCGAAGGGCCTGAGCCACACTCCTTCGGCCACGCACGCCGCGGTGGCGCGGGCCATGTCGACGGGTTGGTCCATCTCCACCACGCCGATCGCGCCGAGCACGCGGACGTCGGCGACTCCGGGAGCGCCGCGCAACGGTTCCAGCCCGGCGCGCAGGCCGGCTTCGATGCGGGGCACATCGCGGCGCCACCGCCCCTCGGCGATGATGTCCAGGTTTTCCGCGGCGATGGCGCAGGCCAGCGGGTTGGCCATGAAGGTGGGCCCGTGCATCAGGCCGCCGCCCTCGCCCCCGGAGATCGCCGAGGCCACCTCACGGGTGGTCAGGGTCGCCGCCAGCGAGAGGAAGCCGCCGGTGAGCGCCTTGCCCACGCACAGCACATCCGGCGTCACTCCGGCCGCCGCGGTGGCGAAGAGATCCCCGGTGCGGCCGAAGCCGGTGGCGATCTCGTCGGCGATGAGCAGCAGCCCATGCCGATCGCAGATCTCGCGCAGGCCGACGAGCAGCTCATGGTCGTGGAAGCGCATCCCACCGGCGCCCTGCACCACGGGTTCGACGATGACCGCGGCGACGGAGTCGTCGACGAGCTCCTCGAAAGCGGCCAGGTACTCGGCCCTCGTCCGCTCCGACGATCCGCGCGGCGGCGGCACCGGGGCGAACACCTGCGGCGTCCATGCGCCGGCCCACAGCGAGTGCATGCCGCCGTCGGGGTCGCAGACGCTCATCGGGGCGCGCGTGTCGCCGTGGTAGCCGCCCCGCCAGGTCATCAGGCGATTGCGCCCCGGATGGCCGACGGCGCGCTGGTACTGCAGCGCCATCTTGACGGCCACTTCCACCGATACCGACCCGGAGTCGGAGAAGAACACCGCATCGAGGGCCGGATCGGTCATCTCCAGCAGGCGCCGCGCCAGGTCGACGGCCGGGGCGTGGGTGAGGCCGCCGAACATCACGTGCGACATCGTCGCCGCCTGCCGCTGCGCCGCCGCGACCAACCGCGGGTGCGAATGGCCGTGGCACGCCGCCCACCAGCTGCTCATGCCGTCGATGAGCTCGCGTCCGTCGGCCAGCGTCAGCATCGTCCCGGACGCCGACGCCACCGGCAGCGCCGGGACGGGGCTGGGCATGGGGCCGTAGGGGTGCCACACGTGGGCGGCGTCGAACGCGGCGATGTCGAACGCGGCGATGTCGGAGGGGGCGGACGCGGTGTTCGGGGAGTCGGGGACGTTGGCCATGGAAGGAAACGTTAGTCCGGGCGGTATTGTCGAACACCGTTCAGGGGTAGGTTGGGGGATGATTTGCCATGGAACGCGTCGATGAGCACGATAAGTCCATGACCAGCATTGGACAGCGTTCAAGTGGGCCGATTCCGGCCGCACCGGAGGGCCCCTCCGGCACTCCCCGGCCACCCGGGAAGGCCCGCGTCGCCCTGCCCGCCATCATCGGCGTCGAATCGTGGGAGCGGTTCAGCTTCTACGGCATGCAGGCGATCATGGCGTACTACCTGTACGGCACCGTCACCGACGGCGGCCTCGGCCTGCCCACCACCACCGCCACCGCCCTGATGGGCGCGTACGGCAGCCTCGTGTACCTGTGCACCATCGCCGGCGGCTGGATCGGCGACCGCATCCTCGGCGCCGAACGCACCCTGCTCGCCGGCGCGTGGACGCTCGTCGCCGGCCACCTCACGCTGTCCCTGGTCCCCGGCGCGCCGGGCGTGGCCGTCGGCATGGTCCTCGTCGCGGCGGGCTCGGGCGCACTGAAGACATCCGCCATCACCATGCTCGGCCGCGTCCGCCGGTCCGGCGACCCCCGCCGCGACAACGACTTCCAGTTCTTCTACTTCGGCATCAACGTCGGCGGGCTGCTCGGCCCCGTGCTCACCGGCGCGCTGTCCGTCACCTATGGCTATGACGCCGGCTTCGGAGCCGCGGCGATCCTCATGATCATCGGCCTCGTCCACTACCACTGGCACCGGCGCCGTCTCTCCGGCTCGTGGCGGGACGACGCCCGCCTGGCCGTCGAAAAGCCGACGTCCCCCATCGGCCGCCGGGGCCTGGCCCTGGTGCTGCTCGCCGTGGCGGGTGCGGCCGGCACGGTCGCCGGGCTCACGATCTCGGGGGCGCTGCCGCTGCACCGCTTGCCGACGGTCATGCTCGCCGCCACCGTCGCGGCCACCGTCGCGCTGTTCGCGCAGATGATCCTCGACCCGAAGATCAGCGCCGCCGAGCGTTCGCGCGTGGTCGCGTTCATCCCCCTGTTCATCGCGGCCGTGGCGTTCTGGGCCATCCACAACCAGGCCTTCGGCGCTCTGGCGGTCTACTCCGACCTGCGCATCGACCGCACCATCGGCGACTGGTCCGCCCCCGCCGCGTGGGCGCAGTCCCTCAACCCCGTGTTCACGCTGCTGCTGATCCTGCCGCTGGCCGCCCTGCGCCTGCGGATGGGCCGGCGCGCCCCCGACATCCCCATCCAGATGATCGCGGGCACGGCCATCACCGGCGCGGCGATGCTCGTGGTCGTGCCCTTCGCGGGACTCGCCGACGGCACGGTGCCGCTGCTGGTCATCGTCGCCGTGTACCTGACCATCACCCTCGGCGAACTGCAGGTCAGCCCCGTGGGCATGGCGGCGTCGACCGTGCTGGCGCCCGCCCGCTACCGGACGCGGTTTTCGGCGCTGTACTTCCTGACCATGGCCGTGGGCACCGCCCTGTCCGGCGTGCTGTCGACGAACTACGATCCCGCCGACTCCGGCGCGGAACGGGCCTACTTCCTGTCGGTGGGGCTCGGCGTCATGGCCGTCGCCGCCGCCGTTGCGCTGCTGCTGCCGTGGATCCGCCGGAAGATCGCGGCCGGCGAGGAGGGCGCCGCCACGACCGCCACCGCCGCCGCGACCGTCACCGCCGACGTCACCGCCAAGGAGAATCTCCATGCGTGACCGCACGACCTCCCCCTCCCCCGGACGTCCGCGCATCGCCCTGCCCGCCCTCGTCGGCGTGGAAACGTGGGAGCGGTTCAGCTTCTACGGCATGCAGGCGATCATGGTCTATTACCTCTACGCCTCGGCCACCGACGGCGGAGTCGGGCTGTCCACGACCACCGCAACCGCGCTGATGGGCGCCTACGGCAGCCTCGTGTACCTGTGCACCATCGCCGGCGGTTGGATCGCCGATCGGGTCCTCGGCGCAGAACGCACCCTGCTCGCCGGCGCGTGGACGCTCGTGGCCGGGCACCTGACGCTGGCGCTGCTGCCGGGCGGGGCGGGCGTCGCGGCGGGGCTGGTCCTCGTCGCGGCGGGCTCGGGCGCGCTGAAAACGTCGGCCATCACCATGCTCGGCCGCGTCCGCGCCGACGGCGACCGCCGCGCCGACTCCGACTTCCAGCTGTTCTACCTGGGCATCAACGTCGGCGCATTGCTCGGCCCCATGCTCACGGGCTGGCTGTCGGTCCGGCACGGGTACCACATCGGCTTCGGCGCGGCGGCGGTGCTCATGACCGCCGGGCTCGTCCACTATTCGCTGGTGCGCCGGCGCCTGTCGGCCTCATGGCTTGACGACGCCCGCGTGGCCGTCGAAAAGCCCTCCCTGCCCATCGCCCGAGCCCGACTCGCCCGCATCGCCGGCGGGGTCGCGGCGGCCGCCCTCGCGGTGGCGGCGCTGACCGTGACCGGCGTGCTGCCGCCGGCGCACCTGGCCACGGTCATGCTCGCGGCGACGCTGCTGGCCACCACCGCGCTGTTCGGGCAGATGCTGCTCGACCGCGGGCTCGGCGCCGGCGAGAGGGCCCGCGTGCTGGCGTTCGTGCCGCTGTTCGTCGTGTCGGCGGCGTTCTGGGCGATCCTGAACCAGACGTTCGGCGCGCTGGCCGTTTACGCCGACGTGCGGGTCGACCGCGCCATCGGCGGCTGGGAGGCCCCGGCGGCGTGGGCCCAGTCGCTGAACCCGATCTTCATCCTCGCCCTGTCGGCGCCGATGGCCGCATTGCGGCTGCGGCTCGGCGACCGCATGCCCGGACCGGCCGCGCAAATCACCGGCGGCACGGCGATGGCCGGCGCGGGCGTCCTGTGCCTGCTGCCGTTCACCGGGCACGCCGCGGGCACGGTGCCGCTGCTGGCGCTGATCGCGGCCTACGGCATCATCACATTCGGTGAGCTGCACATCGGGCCGGTCGGCATGTCCGCGGCCACGGCGATGGCTCCCGCGAAGTACCGCACGCGGTTTTCGGCGCTGTTCTTCATGACCATGGCCGTCGGCACCGCGCTCGCCGGCGTGCTGTCCACCAATTACGACCCGGCGGACGCATCCGCCGAGCGCGCCTACTTCCTGGTGTTGGGCCTGTCGGCCATCGCCGTCGCCGCCGCGGTGGGCGCGTTGGTGCCGTGGATCAACCGGCGGCTGCCGCGCGAGGGCACGGACGAGGTCGTGAAGGTCTCGGCGGGCATGGCCGACGGCGAAGACCCGGCCGCGGCCGGCGATGCGGACACGGCCGGAAATGCCCCGGCGGCTACTCCGCCGATGCGCCGCTGAACCAGCCGGCGGCGCGGCCGAGGAACTCCTCGCGGTCCAGGTCCGCGGCATCCTCCGGCAGCCACGCGAGGACGGGCAGGCCGGTGAGGATCGGCATCTGCTCGACCACGCACTCCGCGGCGACGTCCGGCTGCTCCGGGAGGGAACGGCCGATGATGCCGGTGATCTCCAGGCCGCGGGCGCGGCACGCCTCGGCGGTCAGCTCGACGGCGTTGAGCGTGCCCGGCGCCGTGGACGCCACGATGGTGGCCTTCGCGCCGAGCTCCTGCGCCAGCTCCGGCACCGCCCAGTTGGAGATGCGCGCCAGCACGCCGCCGGTGCCCTCGACGAACACGGGGTGGCCGTCGGCGGCGAGATCGCGGAGCTTGTCGGCGGTCTCCTCCAGATCGAGCTCCGGGGCGCCGATGCGGCGGGCGGCGAAGGCCGGCGGCAGCACATCGGGGTAGCGCGCGAATTCGTGGACGTCCGTGCAGCCGGTCAGGCGCTGGATCGTCGCGATGGAGCCCTGCCCCTCCGGCTCGCCGATCTGGGCGAGCTTCACCACGACGGGCTCCTCCCCGGCGGCCATCGCCTGCGCGGCGAGGGCGGCGGTGGCCGTCGTCTTGCCGACGCTCCGGCCGGTGCCGGTGATTATGTGGATGCCCCTGAAGTACATGAGGAAGAGTCGTCCTTTCCCGCTCGTGTGCCGTTCGCGTGCCACGCGTCGGATCCGGCGCGCCCGTCGCGCTCGTTCATCGGACCTGTTCGATCCGTTTGTTGCACCGTCGACAATATCCGCCGCGCCCGCTTCTCCTTAATCCGGGGCTGGTTGGAGGACGAAGATCACACTTTTCGGGCGTTTACGGCGCCCGATTCGGGCGACCGTGCTAGGGCAGATCCGGTTCGTCGATGAGGTCGACGTCCGGCAGCAACGGCGCGAGATCCGGCAGTTGATCGAGCGATTCGATGCCCAGCTGCTCCAGCAGCAGGTTCGTGGTCACGTACAGGTGGGCGCCCGTCGACGGGTCCTCCCCCGCTTCGGCGACCAAGCCGCGCGCCAGCAGGGTGCGCATGACGCCGTCGACGTTGACGCCGCGCACCGCCGCGACCTGGGCGCGGGTCGCCGGCTGCCGGTAGGCGACCACGGCCAGGGTCTCCATCGCCGCGCGCGACAGCCGGGTCTGGGTGCCGTCCAGCAGGAACGCCTCCACCGCGTCGGAGTGCGCCGCCCGCGTGTACAGGCGCCACCCGCCCTCGACCTCGCGCAGATCGAAGCCGGAGCCGCGGGCCTCGAATTCGTCGCGCATCTGCCCCAGGACCTCCCGGATCGCGGCGGGCTCGACGTCGAGGGCGCGGGCGAGGTCCATCGGCGCCACCGGCGAATCCACCACGAGCAGGACACTTTCCACGGCGGCGCGCAAGGGGTCGATCTGGGGCAGGTTCATGGCGGCAGTGTATCCGGCGATGGGTCTACTCTGGTGGTCGTGCTCGCATTCCTAGCTTCCAATGGACTGCTCGCCCTGGCCGTCATCCTCACCGTCGGATTCGCGCTGGGGCGCATCCGCGTAGCGGGACTGAGCCTCGGGTCGGCGGCGATCCTCTTCGTGGCCATCGGCTTGTCGACGGCCAACCCCGACATCCAGATGCCGCCCCTGCTGTATCAATTCGGGCTGGCGCTGTTCGTCTACTGCATCGGGTTGTCCGCGGGGCCGGCGTTTTTCCGGACCCTGCGCAGCCGGGGTCTGGCGCTCAACGTCATCGTCGCGTTCCTGCTGGTCGGGTTGACGGCGCTGGCGTTCGCGCTGGTGAAATTCTCCGGCGCCGACCCGATCCCCGGCGCCGGCATGTTCGTCGGCGCCATATCGTCGACGCCCGGCATGGCCGCCATCCTCGCCGCAGTGCCCGACCTGCTGCCGCCGGGCGCCGACCCGGCGGCCGCGTCGTCGGCCGTCGTCGGCTACTCGCTGGCGTATCCGGGCGGCGTCCTGGGCATCATCATCGTCGCCGCCGTCGGCGCACGTCTGCTGCGCGTGGACCACATCGCCGACGCCAAGGCCGAGGGCGTGCTGACGGAGAAGCTCCACTACGCCGGCATCCGCATCGGGCCCGGGCGGGAATTGACCGTGGCCCAGGTGCCGGAGTTCACCGGCGCGAAGATCATCACCACCCGCGTGGCGGACGTCGGCGCCGACGGCGAACCGTCCAACCAGCGCCTGGCGGAACCCGACGACGTCCTGGCCGAAGGCTGCTCCATCATGGTCAACGGGACGGCCGAGGAGCTGGACAAGGCCGTCGCAAAGCTCGGCGAACGCATCGAGATGGACCCGCACGAGTCGGATCTGCAGTACACCCGCATGGCCGTGTCGAACCCGGATGTCGCCGGGCGCACCATCGGCGAGTTGCGCATCCTGGAGGACCACGGCTTCACCATCGCGCGCCTGCGCCGCGGCGACGCCGACGTCGTGCCGGCCAACGACGACCGCCTGCAGCTGTCCGACCGCGTCCGCGTGGTCGCGCCGAAACAGCGCATCGAGGCCATCCGGACGTTCCTCGGCGACTCCGAAAAGTCGCTCGCCACGCCCGATCTGCTGCCGCTGGCGCTCGGCCTCGCACTGGGCCTGCTGCTCGGCGCCATCCCCATTCCCATGCCCGGCGGCGGCACCCTGTCGCTCGGCTTCGGCGGCGGCCCGATCATCGCCGGCCTCGTCTTCGGCGCGCTCGGCCGGACCGGGCCGGTGCGGTGGCAGCTGCCGTACCACGCGACGAAGACCCTCGAGGGCTTCGGCATGGCGCTGTTCATGGCGGGCGTCGGCACCACCGCCGGCGCCGGCTTCCGCTCCGCGCTGACCGACCCGACGAGCCTGCTGTACATCGGGCTGGGCCTGGTGGTGACGCTGGTCAGCGCGATCGCGACCGTGGCTCTGCTCATGGCGTGGCGCAAGCTCACGTTCGACGAATCCATCGGCGTCGCCGCGGGCATCACCACCAACCCGGCGGTCATCACATACCTGAACACCGCCTCGGGCACCGACCTGGCCGCCCGCGGGTACACGACGGTGTATCCGGTGGCGATGGTGGGCAAGATCGTCGCGGCGCAGGTGCTGATCATGATGCTGCTGTGACGACCATGATCCCGCGGTGACGACCATGATGCCGCGGTGGCGGCCATCATCCCGCGGTGACGGCCGCGGACGTTCCCGCCGCGGCCGAACGCGCGGCGAGGCCTACCCCGCGGTGAGGGGGAACTCGAAGTCCCCGACCATGTCCACCAATTCGCGATCGTGGGTGACCAGGACGACCACCGCGCCGCGGTCCGCGCAACGCCGGATCACGCCGGCCATGCTCTCCATCGCCCGCAAATCCAGGCCCGAGGTCGGCTCATCGAAGATGATCACATCGGCCCCGCGCCCTTCTTCCCCGCCGACCACGGCCGTCGCCACGGCGAGGCGCTGCCGCTGCCCGCCGGAAAGGCTCAACGGGTGCCGTTCCCCCATGCCCCCGAGCCCGAGTTCAGCGAGAACCGCCTCGGCCTCCTCCGCAGACGGTTGTGCACGGCCCAGGGAGAGCTCCTCGGTGACCGAAACCCCGAAAAGCTGGCGGTTGACGTCCTGCATCACCGCCGAACAGCGGCGGCGCCGTTCGCGGCGCGACAACGCCTTCCCGTCCAGGACGACGGAACCCTCGGCCCGGCACAACCCCACCAGCACCTGCACGAGCGTCGACTTTCCCACGCCATTCGGGCCGGTGACGCAGGTGATCGCACCGCGTGGGGCAGTCGCCTCCTCGATCGTCCACAGCCGCCGGCCATCGCGCACCGCCGACAAACCGCGCAGCTCCAGTCCGCCCGCATCCGCCGGGGCGGGAGGCGCCGGCAACGGATCCGAAGCGGGGGCCACGAGGCTGCGCAACCCCGCGTCACGGCGCTCGCCTTCGCCCATTTCCCAGAACTCGGCCGCGGGACAGTCGGCCACCACCCGCCCGTTGCACAGCTGGACCACGCGATCGACCAGGCCGCGAAGGTAATGCAGACGGTGCTCGGCAACGAGGATCGTCGCACCGGCACCCTTCAGTCGGGCCAGGGCCTCGGCGACCGCATGGGTGGAGGTGTCGTCGAGATTGGCGGTCGGCTCGTCGAGCAGGAACAGGCTGGGCCGCGAAACCACGGCAGACGCCAGGGCGACCCGCTGGCGCTCGCCTCCCGACAGCTCCCCCATCCGCCGGTCGAGCAGGTGGGCGAGGTCGAGGAGATCCACAGCGGCGTCGATGCGCCGCAGAATCTCCTCCCGCGGCACGCCCTGGTTGGAAGCGCCGAAGGCGATCTCCGAAAGGACGTCGGTGGCGAAGAACTGGGTGCGGGGGTTCTGGAACACCGTGGCCGCCACCCGTCCCGCTTCGGCCAATTCGACCTCGGCCGGCTCCAATCCGTCGACCTTCACGTCGCCGCCGATGCGCGCGGGGCGAATGTGCGGGATGAAACCGTTGAGCGCGTTGACGAGAGACGACTTCCCCGAGCCGGAACCTCCGGTGACGAGCACCATCTCACCGGGTCGCACCCGGATGTCGATCGACTCCAGCAACGTTGCGGTGACCGCTTCCGGGGTTTGCCCGACGGCCGAACCCTGCGCCCCGGCGGCCTCGCCCGGCGCTTCGACGGTGATGCTGAGATCTTTGACCTCGATCATCCGATTTTCTCCTTCACCGCCAACGCCACGACTACCGCGACGATCACCATCGCCACGACGTCGGGGAACCCCAGGCGCAACTCCACCACCGATGTCGGCTTCCGCCGGGACCCCAGGCCGCGCAGCAGGGCGGAGGCGGAAAGTTCGTCGCCCGTGCGCAGGGACGTGGCCACCAGCGGCAGCACCGCGTGGCGCACCGCGATGATGGGATGCAGCAGCAGCGACGCCCCGGAAGTGACGACTCCTCGAAGCACCAGATTGTCGCGGATCGTCCTCGCGTCGTCTACGACGACGGGGAGGAAGCGGACGGCCACCGCCGAGGGCACGGCGAGGATGCGCGGCACTCGGGCCCAACCCAGGAACGCCTGCAGGGCACCGGTGGTGATGCCGCCGATGACCGCCCAGGCGATGACGCTGACGACGGCGAAGCGGTACGTGAAGCTCATGGCGAACAGCAGCACCGTCAGGACCTCCGAGGCCGTGCCCTCCGCGGCGGGCAGGACCACATGGCCGAGGAGCAGCACCAGCGCTTCGGCCAGGCCCATGACAATGGCCGCGACCGGCCGCAGGGCGGCGATCAGGCAGATCACCGCGACCACGGCACCGGTGATCTCCATCAACTCGGTTCCGACGGTCAGCAGGGCGGCGTCGACGACGACGAGCCCGATCAGGGCCACCCTCGGATCGAGCTTCTCGATCGGCGTGGCTCTCACAGACCCGCGCGGGAGAAGTAGGACCGCAGCGCCCGCTGCCCCAGCCATCCGCCGAACAGGGCGGCCACGAAGCAGGTCGCCGTCAGCGCGAGCACCATCGGAGTCGACAGGAATTCGCCGAAGGCCCGCGCCCACTCGGCGTTGGCGCCCTTCGTGTAGCGGGCGAGGATGTCGTCGCGCATGAACAGCAGCGGCAGGACATTGCCCATCGGGTAGATGCCGAAGAACGCGTACCCCACGATGGTGCGTTTCGGATCGGAGTAATTGCCGCTGCGGATGATCAGATCGGCGATCAAGCCGAAGACCAGCGCGAACAGCACCGACACGAGGTGATGGCCGAAGAGGGTGAAGATCAGCGCCAACAGCGTGGCCATGACGGTCACCAGGCCGAAGTGATTGATTCGCCGGATGAACAGGGCGAAGGGGATGCCGATGATGATGACGGCGAGCACGGCGCCGAACGGCTGGATCTGCGGCCCGAATACGCCGATGATGTTGCACAGGAAATTGATGACCGCGATGATCACGGTGAATGCGCCGACGGCGACGAGTTCGCTGCCCGTAGACGCTCCCTTCGCCGCTCCCTTCGCCGATTCCCGATTAACGTCGTTTTTCGTTGACATTGCACTCCTTGAGTCGGTTGCTTCTTTTCGCATAGGTGATTCCTTGGAATCTTAACTACTTGACTATCACTATGCCTAGCCTTGCCTTTCCACGCCGATGTTCCAGTGGCCAGCATCCTCGCGCAGCGACCAAAACCGCCGGTAGCGCTCATCCGACGCCGCCAATTCATCGTGGGTGCCCGACGCGGCGATGCGCCCGTCGTCAAGCAGGAGAATGCGGTCGGCGCCGCGGATCGTCTCCAGCTGGTGGGCGATCACGACGACGGTCGCATCACGGGACAGATCGTCCAGGGCAGCGGTGACGGCACGGCGGGTCGACGGGTCCAGGGCGCTGCTCGGTTCGTCGCACAGCACCACCGGCGCCCGCCGCAGAAGCGCGCGGGCAATGGACACGCGCTGACGCTCACCGCCGGAGAGCAGCTGACCGCCCTCCCCGACGCGCGTCCGCCAGCCATCGGGCAACCGGTCGGCGATCTCGGTGACGTGCGCGCGGCGGGCGGCGTCGAGGATCTCGTCGCGGGAGGCGTCCTCCCTCCCCAGCGCGATGTTCGCCCACAGCGTGTCGTCGAACAGGTACACGTCCTGGAAAATCATGGAAACGTGCCGGTAGAGATCTTCGGTGGCCATATCGCGCACATCGACCCCGCCGATGCGCACCGCTCCCCCGTCGACGTCCCACAGGCGCGCGATGAGGCGCATGAGCGTCGTCTTGCCCGAACCCGATGCCCCCACCAGTGCCGTGGAGGAGCGGTCCCCGATGCGGGCGCTGACGCCGTCGAGGACGAGGGGGGCGTCGTCGCCGGTCCCGTAGCCGAAGGTGACGTCGTCGAACTCGATGTCGGCGGTCGGCGGGAACGCGGTCGGCTGAGCCGGCTCCGGCATGGTCGGGGTCTCCAACAGCTCGCGCACGTCGTCGATCTCGGCCTCGGACTGGTGCAGCGCGGTCTGCAGCGACGACACGATCCGCAACGGACCGGCCGACAGGGTGACCAGGCCGACGAGAACCACCGCGCGAACGGGATCGGAACCGCCCGCGGCGGTCCACACCGCCAGCGCCGCGACGCAGCCCAGCACCGTCTGGATGACGAACCCCTGAAGCACCATCCCGCCCAGTGACAGCCACAGGGCGCTGCGGCCGGCGGCGCGCTGCTTTTCGACGGCCCGCGTCAGCGGCGGATAGTCGTCGGCGATGCCCGCGGCGCGCAGCACCTCCTGGCGGCCGGCGAATTCCAGCAACCGCAGGTCGGTATCGGTGCGCACCCTGCGCACGCGCTCTTCACCGGCGGATTCCCACTTCGACGCCAACCCCGACGTCAACCACAGGACGGGAGCGGCGACGATCATCGCGAGGCCGATCCGCCAGTCGATGAACAGGGTGAGGATCGCAATGGTCGCCGGCATGGCGACGTGGCCCACCAACGGCACCAGGACATCCATCGCCGCCGTCGCCACGAACATGGTCCCGCGCACGGCGGTGTGCGAGGCGCGGCCCTGCGTCTCGGGGCTGAACCAGCTCAGCGGCAGTTGCACCAGACGGCCGCCGAGACCCCGGTGCATCGACCGGATGATCCCGAGGGATCCGGCGACCCCGGACCAGGTGGCCACGCCGACGAGCACCGCATGGATCAGCCACACGGCGGCGAGGACGATCAGAGCCCGCACCGCGTCCGACCAGTCGCCGCGGAACACCGCGGTGAGCACCGGGATGATGCATAGGACGGTGACGCCCTGGGCGATGCCGGACAGCAGCCCCAAGATCACCGAACGGATGAGGAGGGTCCGGTCCGCGCCCCCGGACAGGGCAATAAGTGCGCGTATCATTCCATGTCCTTCCACATGCGGGCGTAGAGCCCGTCTTCGGCGAGAAGTTCATCGTGGGTGCCCTGCTCGACCAGCCGCCCGCCGTCCATGACCAGAATGCGGTCCGCATCCTTGACGGTCGTCAGCCGATGGGCGATGACCAGGACGGCGCGCCCGGCGGTGAGCCGGTTCAGCCCCTCCTGCACGGCGGCCTCCGATTCGGGGTCGGTCGCCGACGTCGCCTCGTCGAGCACCAGCACCGGGGTATCGGCGAGCAGGGTGCGGGCGATCGCCACACGCTGCGCCTCGCCGCCGGAAAGACGCGCGTCCTGCCCGACCACCGAGTCGTAGCCGCGCGGCAGCTCCTCGATGCGGTCGTGGATGTTGGCGGCGCGGGCGGCATCGCGGACCTGGTCGTCGGTCGCGTCGGGGACGGCGAGGCGGATGTTGTCCGCGATGCTGATCGACAGCAGCTGCGGATCCTGGAACACCGTCCCCACGGTCCGGCGCATCACTTCCGGATCGATGTCGCGCACGTCAACTCCGCCGATGCGCACGGTGCCGGAGTCGGGGTCGCGGAAACGGGCGGCCAGCGCGGCCACCGTGGATTTGCCGGAACCGGATGGGCCCACCAGCGCGGTGACGCCGCCGGCGGGGATGGCGGCGCTGACGCCGACGACGGCCGGGTTGCCGGGATCGTAGGCGAACGTGACATCCGCGAACTCCACCGCATTGCCGTCCGGCCGGGCGGGGACGTCGGCGACCGGCAGCTCGTCGGCGTCGAGTATCTCGCAAATGCGGCGGGCCGCGTCCATCGCCTGCTCGAGCGCACGGTTGCTCGCCGCCACCGTCTGCATGGCCGCGGGCAACAGCATCGCGATGATGGTCACGACCAGCAGGTCGGAGGGCCGGCTCCACCCGGCATGGACGAACCACAGGCCGAAGGCGACCTCGATGACGCCGGCCGTCGCCGCGGACAGGAAGACCACCGCGACCGAATGGGCGCGCATCTGCGGGCGGATCATGTCGGCGAACTCGCGGAGGAAACTCTCGGATTTTTCGGTGAACCGGCGCGACCCTTGTCCCGCCTTGCCGAAGATCTTCAAAACGGCGATGCCGTTGACGTATTCGACGATGGTCTCCGACACCCCGGCGAGCCCCTCATGGATCCTGTCCATCACCTGGGCGTTCGACCGGGGCGCCAATGCAGCGTAGGCGACGGCGTACAGCACCGCGGGAACCACCGCCACCAGGCCCAGGCGCCAGTCCAGGATGAAACACACCACCAGGCTCGCCATGGGAGTGCACACGCCCGCGACGAGCTCGACGATGGTGTGCGCGACGAGCTGATGCAGCGAGTCCACGTCATTTTGGATCAGCTGGCGTACGCGGCCCGACGATCGCTCGTCGAACCAGCCGAGGGGCAGCCGCGACAGCTTCGCCGCCAACCCGAGGCGCAGACGCGCCTGCAGGTCGACGTCCGCGATGTGGGAAATCAGCAGGGCGACCGCGCCGAGCGTGATCGACGACCCCAACGCGATGAGGAACAGGAAAAGCGGCCCCTTCGAGGCATCCCAGTCCGCACCGCCGCTCACCAGCCTGACCGCGAGCTCCGCCAGCGCGAGGAACTGCACCGCGGACAGCACCGAGCCGAGGATCTGCAGCACCACCGCCACCACGATCCATGGCATGACCGGTTCGATGGTGCGCAGGGTGACCGCACCCGCCGATGCCGTGTCTTCCCTCTGCCCGGTTCTCTGCTCCTCCTGCACCCGCTCGGCCGTCGCCGCTTCAGGCGTGCTCATGGAAGAACCCCCTTCATCTGTCGTTCATCGTTTCGAGTCTTGTCGTCGACGTTCCTTCCGCCGACGGATCGGTGCCGCACCGTGCGCGATGACGCCAGCGCGATCATCCGGCAGAGCACGGCGAGGTCCGTGTGCTTGAGGTGGTGGAAGTGATCGCCGGGCACGGCGACGGGCCCAATGACCCGGGATGCCCACGCCTGCCATCCCGTCATCGCGGCCTTGGGGAGGTCGTCATCCGAAACGCCCCTAACGGTAATGATTGTCGTTTTCATGACTACCACCGGGGGCGGTGACGCCACGTAGGTTTCGGCCGGCCGACTCCCCCGATGATCGGCGGCGGCGCCACCGGCATGGCTGAGGCGGACTTGCCGCACCTCATCCCCTTCGGAAGAAACACCCATTGCCCACACAGTAAGGTGAGGCTACCTTCGTCTCCATAGGTCGCACAACGCCCGGATTCGCGAAGACGCTTACCATCCGGAAAGCCAACCAACAATTCCCAGGGGCGAACTCCGCCCCACTCCGCGTTTCAATTTTCATTGCGTTCCCCACCAATACGACAATCCCGGAAAGGAAGTTCATGCACTCCAGATGGATCACGGCCGTAGTGGCACTATCGGCCGCCATAATGACGCTGGACATGACCGTCGTCACCATTGCGCTGCCCGACATCACCGGAGACCTATCGGCCAACCTCTCGGATGCACAGTGGATCGTCAACGGCTACGTCCTCGTCTTCGCCGCGCTCCTGCTGGGGGTCGGGGCATTGTCCGACCACATGCCCCGTCACCGCCTCTTCATCGCAGGGCACGTCATCTTCGGCCTCGCTTCGTTGCTTTGCGCGGCCGCGCCCACCACCGACTGGCTGATCTTCGGTCGCGTCGTCCAGGCGATCGGCGCCACCATGGTCTTCGCCACCTGCATGCCGATCATCGCCGACGCCCACGTGGGCGACGAGGCCGGCCGCGCCCGTGCCGTGGGCGCATTCATGGCCGCCGGTGCCGGCGCCGCAGCCCTGGGCCCCCTGTTCGGGGGCCTCGTCGTCGGCGGTGGCGGTTGGCGCTGGATCTTCGCCATCAACCTGCCCGTGAGCCTCGTCGCCATCGTCGCCATGGTGCTCATCGGCCGTCACTCCCCCGACACGCCCCGCAACTCCGCGAAAGTCTCGTGGTCGTCCACCGTTCTCGTCGCCACGGGGCTGTTCGCCCTGAACTACGCGCTCGTGTCCGGCCCGAAGGAAGGCTGGGCGTCCGCCACGGTCATCATCGCGGCCATTGCCGCGGTCGCGCTGCTCGCGGCCTTCGTCATCCTCCAGTTGCGCCTCGGCGACGACGCGCTGCTTGATCTGCGGCTGTTCAAGGTGCCCTCGTTCACCGCCGCGATGATCCTTTCGTTCACCGCGCGGCTCGTGACCTTCGGCGTTCTGCCCTACCTGGTGTTCTGGCTTTCCGGCGTGCAGGGCCGCACCGCCATTCAAGTGGGCCTCGTCTTGCTCGCCCTCGCCCTGCCGATGGTCGTGGTGGCCGCTCCGTCCTCCGCCCTGGAGAAGACCGGCAAGCTCAATCTCGTGACGGGTGCGGCCATGGTCATCACGGGCGTCGGACTGCTGTGGCTGGGCCTGATCATGGACCCGAGCCTCACCTGGAAGACCTCGATCTTCCCGCTGCTGGTGATCGGAATCGGCGCCGGCGTGGCCATGCCCCACATGATGAACCTCGCGCTCGCGGTTGCCCCGGCCGACCGTTCCGGTGCCGCCACGGGCGCCACCAACACGGCATTCCCGCTTGGCACCGCCGTCGGCGTCGCCATCTTCGGCGCGGTCCTTTCCTCCCACGTCGACAAGCTCGATTGGGCACCCGAGCAGGTTCGCGAGGCCGCATCCGAGGGGCGCCTCGACATCCTGGCGAAGGTGCTCGACGGCGCCCAGCTGCAGGACGCCATCGACATGTTCACGGGCGGTCTCTCGGTCGTCCTGCTCATGGCCGCGGGGTTCTCCGCGGTGTGCGCCGTCATCTGCTTCGCCGCCATCCGCAACCGCGATCGGATCGGGGATGGCGCCCCGGCCGACGCGGACGATGCGGAACCGGTTCATGCCCGGAGGTGACGGAACCATGAACCGCTCGACGGCGGCCTTCCGCGGGGCGCTGGCGATGTCGGCGACGGTGCTGGCGTGTTCGCTGGCCATGGTGACCGCCGCTCCCGCCGTGCATGCCCGGGAATCCTCTCCCCCCGCCCCGGGGCCGGCCACCTCGCACGTGCCGTCCACGCCTTCGGACGGCGGGCTGCCGACGGGGGCCGAGGGGCCCGTCGCCGGCACCTACGCCGAGGCGCTCGGTTTCGCGGTCCAGCACCCGGGCAGCCGACCGAAGAACACCAATGACCTGCATTGCCGCCCGGCACAGGGGCAGCGGCCCGTGCTGCTGGTCCCCGGCACGATGGAGGACGCCTACGCCACCTGGTCGAAGTTGGCGCCGAGTCTGGCGAACGACGGCCTCTGCGTGTTCACGTTCAACGACAACCCGCTGGTGGTGAACGGCCGTCCCGTCGAGTGGGCGGCCTTCGCCGGCGACATCCGTTCCAGTGCGCTCACCGTTTCCCGGGTGGTCGACCGGATTCTCGGGGCAACCGGCGCCGAAAGCGTCGACCTCGTCGGGCATTCGCAGGGCGGGGGCCCATTGCCGAATTACTACATCCAGAATCTCGGCGGAGACCGGAAGGTCAATCGGCTCGTGTCGCTCGCGGGCGCTCACCAGGGGACGTGGCTGGGCGGAGAGGCCCTGATTTTCGCACGTTATCCCCAGGCCAGCCCGCACTTCGATGCCCTGGCCGCCCCGTTCAATGCGACGGCGACGATACAGCAGGAAAGCAACTCCGAATTCATGAACGCGCTCACCGCCGACGGCATCACCAGGCCCGGCGTGAAGTACACGGCAATCGCCACGCGGTTCGATGAATGCGTGGTTCCCTTCGGCAACGCGTTGATCGACGAACCCGGGGTCGAAAACCTCATATTGCAGGATCTCGCCCCCGGGGACACCACGGAGCACTACGGGCTCCCGTACAACGACCGGGTGATCGCGCTGGTGAGGGATCGCCTGGTCTGAGGGACCGTCCGGTCGGGGGTGACGGGCCAAAAGCCGCCCTACTCCCAGTTCGCCGCCGCCACGACGGCCGGGTCGACGTCGAGGCCCGTCCAGGCGACGGTGATCTCCGCCAGCGCCTCCTCCTGCTCGGCCTCGATGGCCTTGGCGCGGTAGAGCTCCAGCAGCGCCAGAAAACGCCCGACGACCTCCATGGATACGCGGCATTCCGACGTCAGCTGCGTGAACGTCAGCCACGTGCCCTCGCCGGCCAGCCGCAGCGCGTCGAGGATGCGCCCCGCCTGCTCCGGCACTGACACGGCCACCTGGTGAATGTGTCCGATGCCCACTTCCTCCGGTGGCTTCGGGCGCATGACGACGGCCGCGAACTCCGCGAATTCTTGCGCATCCATCCCCAGCTCGACCGGGGGCAGCAGCCCCTCGAACCCGGGATCGGGGCCCGTGGCACGCGGGTACCGGTGCGGGGCGACGCGGGCCCAGTCGGCGAAAAGATCGGCGACGCGGCTGTAGGCCCGGTACTGCAGCAGACGGGCGAAGAGCAGGTCGCGGGCCTCGAGCAGCGCCAGATCCTCTTCGTCGTCGACGTCGCCGCGGGGCAGCAGGCGCGCGGTCTTCAGGTCCAGCAGGGTTGCGGCGACGACGAGGAACTCGGTGATCTCGTCGAGGTCACCCACCGCATCGAGGCTGCGAGTGTAGGCGATGAACTCATCGGTCACCGCCGCCAACGCCACCTCGGTGACGTCCATCTTCTTGCTCCCGATCAGCTGCAGCAGAAGGTCGAACGGCCCCGTGAAGTTGGCCAGCGCCACCCGGAAACCGGTGATTTCCTCCTGCACGGGCTCGTCGGAAAGCACTGGCCGCCCCTACCCGCCGGTGCGCTCGATGACCTCGCGCGCCAGATCGCGGTACTGGTCGGCGCCCTGCGACGTCGGGGCCCAGGCGGTGATCGGCTCGCCGGCGACGGAGGTCTCCGGGAAGCGGACGGTGCGGGTGATCACGGTGTCGAAGACCTTGTCGCCGAACACCTCGACGAGCCGCTCCATCACTTCGCGCGCGTGGAGGGTGCGGCGGTCGAACATGGTCACCAGGATGCCCAGGACCTCGAGGTCGAAGTTCAGGCGATCGCGGACCTTGCCCACGGTGTCCGTCAGCAGCGCCAGGCCGCGCAGCGAGAAGTACTCGCACTCCATCGGGATGATCACGCCCTGCGCGATGGTCAGCGCGTTGACCGTCAGCAGCCCCAGCGACGGCTGGCAGTCGACGATGATGAAGTCGTAGTCGCGGCGCACCGGCCGCAGCGCGCGGGCCAGGGCCTGCTCGCGGCCGACCTCGTTGACCAGCTGGATCTCCGCCGCCGACAGGTCGATGTTCGCGGGCACCAGGTCCAGGCCCGGCACCGTCGTGTGGTGGATGGCGTCACGGACGTCGGTGTCCGAATCGATGATCAGGTTGTAGACCGTCAGATCCAGGTCCTCGTGCGGGATGCCCAGGCCGGCGGACAGAGCGCCCTGCGGGTCGAGGTCGACGAGCAGCACCTTGCGGCCGAACTCGGCCAGCGCCGCACCCATGTTGATGGTCGACGTGGTCTTGCCCACGCCGCCCTTCTGGTTGCACATTGCCAGGATCGTCGCCGGGCCATGGGACTCCAGCGGCTTCGGCTCCGGCAGTTCGCGCAACGGACGGCCGGTGAGCCCCACCTGCATGCCCTCGGCGTCGAACAAGCCCGACTCAGCCACCGTCAACCCCTCTTCCTTGACCTGCGGCGCGATCGGCATGGACACACCGATCAGCGCCGGGAGCGGACACTCCCTCTCGCGACCACTGTACCGGCGCTCACCGCGCCCGCGGGTGAGCACCCGCCCAAATCCGGCGCAGATTATCCGCGGTGACCATGGTGTAGATCTGCGTGGTCGTCACCGACGCATGCCCCAGCAGCTCCTGCACCGACCGCACGTCGGCACCTCCCTCCAGCAGGTGGGTGGCGAAGCTGTGCCGCAGCGTGTGCGGCGACACCCGCCCGGCCAGACCCGCGCGCTCGGCGACCGACGCCAGGATGTTCGCCGCCGACTGCCGCGACATCCTCCGCCCCAGCGAATTGACCAGCAGCGCCGGCCCCGAATTCGCCCGCGCCCACCCGGGCCGCCCGCGCACCAGCCACGCATCGACGGCTTCGATCGCCGGCCCGCCGACGGGCACGATGCGCTCCTTGCCGCCCTTGCCGCGCAGCAGCACCAGGCGTTCCTCCCGGTCGAGGTCGTCGATGTCCAGGCCGGTCACCTCCGACACGCGCGCACCGGTCGAGTACAGCAGCTCCACCAGCGCCCGATCGCGGACGTCGGCGATGTCGGCGGCCTCTCCGACGGGGATCGCGTCGATGAGCTCCGTGACCTCCTCGACCCGAAGCGCCTTCGGCAGCGAGCTGCCCCGTTTGGGCGGCGGCACGGCGGCGGCCACGTCGACGTCCACGTCGCCCTCGCCCAGCGCGAACTTGTGCAGCCCGCGCACGGCCGACAGGGCACGCGACACCGACGACGCCGCCATGGGCGGCTGCCCGGCGTCGGCGTCGCCGCGCGACAGGTGCGCCACGAACGCCCCGACGTCGGACTCGGTGACCGCGCGCAGGTCATCCCGGCCCAGCCCACCGAGAAAATCAAGGTACTTCGCCAGATCGCGACGGTACGCGCCGAGCGTGTTCGCCGACGCCCCGCGCTCCACGGCCAGGTGGTCGAAAAACGCCTCAGCCACCTTCCGCGCGGCATCCGCCGGCGTGCGGACGCCGACATTCCGATCAGTTGCCAAGGGCCGATCCCCCCGATCCATCGTCTTCGTCTTCGTTTCGCTCCTGCGCCCCGTCCGACTCCTGCGCCCCGTCCGACTCCCGCGCCGCATCCGGCACGCGCTTGAGGTCCGCGCCCGGGCCGAACGCTTCCGCGCGGCGGGCGGCGAGCCGGGTGGGTCGGATGGCGAACGGCTCGTCCGCTTCACGACGCTCCCGCCCCTCGGCCAGAGTCACGTGCGCGGCGAGAATGCCCGCGACGGCGATGGCGTTGACCACCTCGCCGCGCAGCACCATGTCCGCGGCGTCGGAGAGGTCGACCCACGACTCGGTCATGTCCGCCTCCTCGTCCTCGGGTTCGGGGCGGTCGACGTCGGAAAGCCCCTCGGCCAGGTACACGCGCACGCTCTCTTCGGCGAAGCCGGGCGAGGTGAAGATGTCCGTCAGCACCGACCACCGCCGCGCCGACACGCCGGCCTCCTCCGCGAGTTCGCGGCGGGCGGCGACCAGCGGATCCTCGTCGGCGACGTCGAGGATGCCGGCGGGCAGCTCGATCAGCCGGTCCCGGGCCGTCTGCCGCCACTGGCGCAGCAGGCAGATCCGGCCGTCGTCGTCGAGGGCCACCACCGCCACCGCACCGAAATGCTCCACAACCTCGCGGTTGGCGATGCGCCCGCCGGGCATGCGCACCCGGTCGCGGCGCAGCGCGATGATCGGCGCTTCGACGAGGATCTCGGAGTCGACGACGTCGAAGGAGTGGGAACCGGCGGGAGCATTCGAAGATGTCATAACTACGTGCCTACCCCCGGCCCGCGGGATCCGCCAGCGCCGCGCCGATGAGGCCGGCGAACAACGGGTGCGGGTCGGTCGGCCGCGACTTGTACTCGGGATGCGCCTGCGTGGCCACGAAATACGGGTGGACGTCCCGCGGGTACTCCACGAATTCCACCAGCTCGCCATCCGGCGACGTGCCGGAGATCACCAGGCCGGCGGATTCGATCGCCTCGCGGTAGGCGTTGTTGACTTCGTAGCGGTGGCGGTGGCGCTCGGAGACTTCCGTCGCGCCGTACGTCTCCGCGACCACGGACCCTTCGGCCAGCGCCGCCGGATACGCGCCCAGGCGCATCGACCCGCCCAGGTCGGCCTCGCCGGACACGGCGGCCTTCTGCTCCTCCATCGTCGCGATCACCGGCGACGGCGTCGCCTCGTCGAATTCTGTCGACGACGCATCGGGCACGCCGCCGCGCCGCGCCGCCTCCAGCACCGCGCACTGCATGCCCAGGCACAGGCCCAGCAGCGGGATGCGGTTTTCGCGGCAATGGGCGATCGCCCCGATCTTGCCCTCGATGCCGCGCACGCCGAAGCCCCCGGGCACGACCACGGCATCGGCGCCGGCGAGCTGCTCGGCCGCGCCCTCCGGCGTCTCGCACGCGTCGGAGGCCACCCACCGCACGGTGGCGCGCGCCCCGTGGGCGAACCCGCCGGCGCGGATGGCTTCGGCGACGGACAGGTAGGCGTCGGGCAGGTCGACGTACTTGCCCACCAGCGCGACGGTCACCTCCCGCTCCGGCCGGTGCACGCGCTCCAGCAGACCGCCCCACATCTCCCAGTCGAGGTCGCGGAACGGCAGCCCGAGGCGCCGCACGATGAACGTGTCCAGGTGCTCGTCGTGGAGCACCCGCGGGATGTCGTAGATGCTGGGCGCGTCGGGGCACGACACCACGCCCTCCAGGTCGACGTCGCACATCAGCGCGATCTTGCGCTTGAGCCCGTCGGGCACGTCGCGGTCGCAGCGCAGCACCACCGAATCGGGCACCAGGCCTATGGAGCGCAGCTGCGCCACGGAATGCTGCGTCGGCTTGGTCTTCAGCTCGCCGGACGGGCCGAGGTAGGGCACCAGCGACACGTGCAGGTAGTGGATGTTCTCGCGGCCGACGTCGTGGCGCACCTGGCGGGCGGCCTCGAGGAAGGGCTGCGATTCGATGTCGCCGACGGTGCCGCCGATTTCGGTGATCACCACGTCGGGGCGCCGCCCGTCGGCGCCGGGCCGGTCCATGCCGGTGATCCGCGACTTGATCTCGTCGGTGATGTGCGGGATGACCTGCACGGTCTCGCCGAGGAATTCGCCGCGGCGTTCCTTCGCGATCACCGACGAGTACACCTTGCCGGTGGTCACGTTCGCCCCGCCGTCGAGGGCGCGGTCCAGGAAGCGCTCGTAGTGCCCCAGGTCCAGGTCGGTTTCGGCGCCGTCCTCGGTGACGAACACCTCGCCGTGCTGGAACGGGTTCATGGTGCCCGGGTCGACGTTGAGGTAAGGGTCCAGCTTCTGCATGGTCACCCGCAGCCCGCGAGACGTCAGCAGCCGTCCGAGGCTCGCGGCCGTCAGGCCCTTGCCCAGCGACGACGCCACGCCTCCCGTGACGATGATGTATTTCGTGACGTGCCCGCCACCCCGACCTTCCGCCATGCCAATCAACTCCCGCGTTTCGCTCGGGCGGCGCGCCCCTCCGGTTGTTCCCCGGCTCTTTTCCGGGGCGGCGCCGCAGGCCGTCTCGTGGCGACCACGGGATTTCAGGCTAACCGGGCGACGGACGCTCGCCTAGCGAAAAAGCACGCTTGACGACGCTTTTCTCGCCGATCACAGCCGTGCGGGGCACATTCAACGGCGGGGAAACGGTCGTGAAACACGGCGTTAACACGGCCCGCCGGGCGGAGTCGATTGCCGTGCCCCGGGAAGTTGCGAACGCCGCCGACGGACTATTCGGCGGGTGCCGCTTCCCCATTCGCGGACCGGCCGGCGGGCGCGGGCTTCTTCTCCACGATCGCCCGGATGACGCCGACGCGGCCCGCCGGATCGCCGACCGCCGCCTGGGTGGCCACGGAACCGGCGGTCGCCGACTTCTCCAGCACGTCGATGACGCCGCCGTCGCGCTTGGCGGCGGGCTCCCCTGCGACGACGACCGTGCCGTCGGAGGACAGCGCCTCGGCGAAGTCCGCGAGGATGCGCGAGCCCACGACGGGCGCGCCCTCACCCGCGCCGCCGCGACCGGCCGCGGCGCCCTCGCCGGAACCGGTGACGATGACGACCGCCGCCGTCGGGCGCATGGTCCCGTCCTCGTAGTCGATGAAGCCGGCGTCGCGCAGCGACCCCAGCAGCAGGCGGCGGTCGGCGACGTTCGCGCGCTCGCCCGCATCATCGCCGAGCAGCAGCGCGGGTGACATCGCCTGGCCCGCCTGATAGCCGGGGTCGCGGCGCTCCTCGTCGAGTTCGGCGCCCGCCGGCAGCGCGCTGGTCACCACGTCCTTCAATTCATCGGCGCCTTCCGCCGACTGGAACTTCGCCGTCAGCCCCATCCGCGTGACCTCCGGGGCACCCGCGTCGCGCAGCAGCGCCTCCATGGAATCCACGGAACGCGCCTCCGCATCCGGGGCGGTCACGAGCAGCACCGGGACGTCGGCAAGCGAACCGTCGACGACCTGGGCCGCGAGGTCCTCCACGACGCCATTGGCCGCATCCGCGCGGGTGTTGGCGTCGTCGCGCTCGACGATCGCCGCGTCGCGTTCCTCGGCCGCCTGCCCGCCACCCCATTCGATGCCGCCGCCGGGAGCCAGGACGTACGCGCCCAGCGCCGCCCCGGCCGCGACGCCCAGCGCCGCGCCCGTGATGCCGGCGCTCCACGCGCCCGACCGATTCTTCGCCATCCGTCAGCCCCCGGTCTACTTGAACAGGCCCTGGAACCACAGGGCAATCGAATTCCACGTGTCCACGAGGTTCTCGCCCACCGAACCGTCGCCCGCCGTGCCCGCGATGGCGAAGATCACGGCGAGTGCCACGATGATCGCCAGCAGCGCCCACATGAAGCGCAGGCCGCCGCCCTCGACGCGGTACAGGTCCGCGACGACGTCGCCGTTGACCAGCTTGTCCCCCGCCTTCAGCCGGCTGAGCAGCGCCGACGGCAGCGCCTGCTGATCCGCGGCGCCGTAGACGTCGCCCTGGTCCAGCGAGGAACCGGCGGTGACGATCATCGACGCACCGTGGTGGTCCGCCAGCACGAGCGCCAGATCCGTCGCCGAATCCGACAGCGCGGGGAAGGTCATCGCGCCGATGCCCAGATCCTGGATGTGCTCCAGCCCCTGGGCGTGCCCGTCGGGGTCGGCCGGCAGGATCACGCGGGCGCCGCAGCGCAGGGTCTCCGCGCCGATGCCCTCGGGATCGCCGATGATCAGATCCGGCTCGTATCCCTGCCCGACCAGGGCGTCCGCTCCCGCGTCGACGCCGATGAGCACCGGGTCGAATTCGCCGATGAAGCCCTTGAGCCCCTTCAGCGTCCGCTCGTGGCCCTCGCCCGCGCTGACGATGAGCACTTTCCGGCCTTCCAGCGGCGTCTCGACGTCCGGGATGCCCAGGCCATCGACGTACAGCGGGGCCTCCGTCGCCGCGAACTCGACGAAGTTGCCGGAAAACGCCTCGAGCCGGTCGACCATGCTCGTGCGGGCCTCGTCGAAGTCGGCCGAGAGCTTCTCCAGCGCGACCTCGTCGCCGGCCGCCACGCGGCGGTCGCCGAGGTACAGCTTGCCCTCGTATAGGCGGTGGACCTTGCCGTCCCGGAGCTTCGCCGATTCCGCGATCTCGACGTTCTCCACGAGAATCACGTCGGCGTCGAGAAGCATCTGCGGGCCGAAGTTGGGCACGGCGCCGGTGGTGAATGCGCCGGTGTTGAGGACCGCCTTCGCCTTGGCGTCGATGATCCGCTGGGCGAGGACGCGGGTGATGTCGGGTGCGTCGATGACGACGATGTCGCCTTCGGCGAGCTTGTTCAGCGCCCGGTCGGAGCGCAGGCAATCGCGGACGGTGCCCTGGACGCCGGGCTCGGCGGCGGTCTTCTTCGGGAACAGACTCATGGGCCCAAGTGTGCCGCCGGGCCGCTGGCATTCGGTGGAGGCGCGCCGGACGGGCGGACCGGGCGCGGCTACCGCGTGGCCCGCCGCGCCGCCTTCTTGTCGGCCTCCGCCTTTTCCAGCAGGTCGGTGGCGTGCGCGCGGCCCGACTCGGTGCCGTCGAGGCCCGCCATCATCCGCGCCAGTTCCTCGACCCGGCGCCCGTGGTCGAGCGCCCCGACCCCGGAGACGACGCCGTCCTCGGCGACGTCCTTGGCCACGTGCAGGTGGGTGTCGGCGTAGGCGGCCACCTGCGGCAGGTGCGTGACGACGATGACCTGGTTGCGTTCGGCCAACCTGGCCAGGCGCCGCCCGATCTCCACCGCCGCCCGGCCTCCCACGCCGGCGTCGACTTCGTCGAACACCAGGGTGCGGCCGCCGTCGCCCTCGGCGAGCACGACCTCCAGCGCCAGCATGACGCGGGAGAGTTCGCCGCCCGACGCGCTGCCGGCCAGCGGGCGGGGCTCCGCCCCCTTGTGCGCCGAAAGCAGGAAGGACACGTCGTCGGCGCCCGACGGGCCGAAGGAACCGGACTCGGACACTTCGACGACCAACGAGGTCATGGGCATGGCCAGGCCCTTGAGTTCCGCCGTGACCCGTTCGCCGAGTTCGGCGGCCAGCGAAGTGCGGACCTTGGTCAGCTTCTTCGCCGCCGCGCGGACCTTCTTCTCCAGCGCCGCGACCTCGGCGGCGAGCTTCTCCAGCGCCTCGCCCGAGACGTCGAGGGTGCCCAGCTTCCGCCGCGCCTTGTCGCGCCACTGCAGCACGCCGTCGATGTCCGGGGCGTACTTGCGGGTCAGATTCCGGATCTCCGCCTGCCGGGCCAGCAACCCGTCGAGCGATTCGGTCTCCTCCGGCAGTGCCTCCAGGTACGCCCCCAGGCCAGCCGACACGTCGGCGAGCCCGCTGGTGATCTCCCCCAGACGCTCCGCCAGCTCGGTCAGCTCCGAATCGCCGGAGCCCGCCAGCGCATGCTGGGCCCGGCCGAGCAGGTCCGCGGCACCCTCGTCGTCGTCGGCACCGGACGCCCCGGCGGCGCCCACGGCACCCGGACCGTCGATGGCCGCCCAGGCGACCGTCGCGGCCTCGCGCAGGCCATCCAGGTCCTGCATGCGGCGGATGGTCTCGGACAACTCGGCGTCCTCGCCCGGCTCGGGGTCGACGGCGTCGATCTCCTCGAGCGCGAACGCCAGCTGATCGGCGCGCATGGCCATCTCGCGGCGCTTCGACGTCCGCTCCTCCAGGTCCTTCGCGGCCGCCCGCCATGCGCCGCGCGCCTCGCGGTACGCGGCCAGCAGCGGCGCCACCCGATCGCCGCCGAGACGGTCGAGCGCGGCGATCTGCTCGCCGCCGCCCAACAGGCGCAGCTGGTCATTCTGACCGTGGATGGCCAGCACCGCACCCGCGACGTCGGCCAGCGACGCCGCCGGAGTGCCCCGGCCGCCGATCCAGGCACGCGAACGCCCCTTGGCGGAGACCTGGCGGGCGAGCAGGATTTCTCCGTTCTCGTCCCTCTCGCCGCCGCATTCCTCAAGGATCGCGTCGACGCCGTCGGCAAGCGGGCCGGCGAGGTCCGCCGTGGACACCAGGCCCTCGACCAGGGCCTTCTCCGCCCCGCTGCGCACGCGGCCGGCGTCCGCCCGGCCGCCCGACAGCAGGCGCAGGCCCGTGACCACCATGGTCTTGCCCGCACCGGTCTCGCCCGTGAGCACCGTCAGGCCCGGGCTGAACTCCACGGTCGATTCGGGAATGACGCCGAGATCGCGGATGGTGAGCTCGGTCAGCATCGTCGGATCACCGCCTCGGACCCCTCCACCCCGTCACCGGCAGGCGGAACTTGTGCACCAGCCGGTCGGTGAACGGCGCGGAGTCCAGGCGCACCCACTTCACCGCCTGATCGCCGCGCGTGATCTCGATGCGGCTGCCCGGCGGCATGGGGATCGGCCGGAAACCGTCGAGCACCGCCTGCGCGGCGCTGGTCTGCGGATTCGACTCCACCGCCACCGTCGAATGCGGCGACACGACCATCGGGCGGTCGAACAGCGCGTGGGCGTTGTTCGGCACCACCAGGATCGCGTCGAGCTCCGGCCACAGCACCGGGCCGCCCGCCGAAAACGCGTAGGCCGTCGAACCCGTCGGCGTGGAGATGAGCACGCCGTCGCAGCCGTAGGAGCTCACCGGGCGCTGGTCGACCTCCAGCACGACGTCGAGGACGCCGCGGCGGTTGAGGTTCTCGATGCTCACCTCGTTGAGCGCCCAGCCCGTGCCGATGACCCGGCCGTCGTTGTCGCGGACCGTCGCCGTGATGGTCATCCGGTCCTCGACGCGCCAGGAGCGGTCGATGACGCGCTGGATCGCCTCGGTCATCGACTCCTGCTCCCACTCCGCCAGGAATCCGACGTGGCCCATGTTGATGCCCAGCACCGGCAGGTCCATCGAGTGGGCGATGTCCGCGGCGCGCAGGAACGTGCCGTCGCCGCCGAGCACGAGCACCAGCTCGCAGCCCGCCGCGGCCTGCGGCGAATGCCCGAACCGCGGGTACCTGCCCAGCACCGGGTGGCGGAGCAGTTTGGTGGGGTCGTCGCCGGCGAGCACGCGCACGCCGATGCCCGCCGCGTCGAGCAGCTCGGCCGCCTCGGCGGCCATCTCCAGATTGGAGCTGCGTCCCGAGTGCGGCACCAGCAGCACCTGCCGTTCTTCTTCGCCCCTCGCGCCCCGCGAGTCGGCCCGGGTCTGTCCATCCGTCATTGCGGCCCCTCCTGCACGGCGCGGTCGATCATCTCGTCCAGCTTCCCATCATCGACGTCGGTCGCGCCACCGTCCTTGACCAGCCACAGGAAATACTCCACGTTGCCGGACGGCCCCGGCAGGGGGCTGGCGACGACGCCGCGCACCGACAGGCCCAGCGTCCGGCCGAAGCGGGCGACGTCGCCGACGACTTCGGCGCGCAATTGAGGGCTGCGGACCACGCCGCCGGAGCCGAGCCGGTCCTTGCCCACCTCGAACTGCGGCTTGACCATCGGCAGCAGATCCGCCCCGTCGGCCAGGCTGTCCACCAGCGCCGGCAGCGTCAGCCGCAGCGAGATGAACGACAGGTCGCCGACCATCACGTCCGCCGGGCCGCCGACCATTTCGGGGGTCAGGGTGCGCACGTTGGTGCGGTCGAGGACGGTGACGCGGGCGTCGTCGCGAAGCCTCCAGATCAGCTGCCCGTAACCGACGTCGACGGCGATGACCTCGGCGGCGCCGCGGCGCAGGCAGACGTCGGTGAAGCCGCCGGTCGACGCGCCGGCGTCGATGACGCGGCGTCCCTCGAGGCTCAGTCCCCCCGGTTCGAAGGCCGCGAGCGCGCCGAGGAGCTTGTGCGCGCCGCGCGAGGCCCAATTGGCGTCGTCGGCATCTTCGGCCACGCGGATGGACACGTCGCCGGTGACGGCGGTGGCCGGCTTGGTCGCCGCCATGCCGTTGACCGTCACGCGGCCGTCCTTGATCATCTCGACGGCGTGCTCGCGCGACCGGGCGATCTTGCGGCGCACCAGCTCCGCGTCCAGCCGCCGCTTCGGCGTCTGACCCTTAGCCACGTCCGGCCCCTTCCCCGCCGAGCGCGTCCTGCAGCAGGGCGTGGGCGCGCTCCATCTGTTCGGCGCGGTCGGCCGGGGTCGGCGCGGGCGCGTCGAGGACTTCCTTCACTTGACGACGGAGCCGCTCCGGATCGACCGCCCCGCCCGTCGCGGCGGCCGCCGCATCATTGGGCGTGGGCCCCGGCGCGGACGACGCGGGGCCGGGCTTGGGCCCCGCATTGGGTCCCGCCGCGGGGCCGGGCTTGGGCCCGGGCGCGGGTGTCGCGGGGCCGGGCTGCGGGGATTCGCCGGGAGCGGACATGTCCCCGGTCACCGCCAGGCCGCGACGGCCCCGGCGGCCGCGGCGGAGGTGGTGCGCACCCCGGTGACGGGGGCCGTGGACGGAGCGCCGTCGGCGTCGAACCATGCCACGGAGGCGGCGGTGAGCAGCGCGGCGACGGCCGCCTGCGCCGGATCGGACAGGCGGGGGTCGGATTCGTCGCCGCCGCCGATGACGATCACGCCGGGATCGTCGGCGTCGCGCTCGGCGGTGAAGCCGGCCTGGGGGCGCGGTTCGGCATGCTCGGCGGGCGCCACGAGCGCGCCCATGTCGGCGCCGATGAGCGACGGGCGCTCCTCCGGCACGGCCGCAAGGGCCTCGTGGTGCCCGGAGATGCCGGTGACCGTCATCAGGGTGTCGTAGCCCGCGGCGTTGCCGCCGGCGATGTCGGTGTTCAGCCGGTCGCCGATGACGACGGGCCGCTCGGAACCCAGGCGCGCGGCGCCGCGGTGGAACATCGGCGGCAGAGGCTTGCCGGCGCTGCGCGGCTCGACGCCGGTGGCCGACACGATCGCGGCGACCATCGAGCCGTTGCCGACCATCAGGCCGCGCTCGGTGGGCAGGGTCGTGTCCAGGTTCGACGCCAGGTAGGTGGCGCCGCGGGAAATGGCCAGCGCGGCCTCGGACATCATCGCCCAGTTGGTGCCCGGATTGTGGCCCTGGAACACCGCCGCGGGTTCGTCGTCGGCGGAATCGACGACCTCGTACCCCGCGCCGGCGGCCAGGTCGCGGAACGACGGGGCACCGAGGACGAGCACCTTCGCGCCGGCCGGGATGATGTCCGCGGCCATCTCGATGGCGGCCTGCGCGGACGTCATCACGTCATCGGCGCCGCAGTCGTACCCCAGGGAACGCAGCTGCTCGGCGACGGTTTCCGGGGCGCGCGAGGCGTTGTTCGTGACGAACAGCATCGGCAGCCCCGCCTCCGTCAAACCCTCGAGGGCACCGGGGACGGCGCGGCCGCCCTCGTAGATGGTGCCGTCGAGGTCGAGGAGTGCGGCGTCGTAGCGCCCGGCAAGCAATTCGGTGCTCATGGAAAGCGTCGGTCCAATCTTCGCGGGGTCGAGGAAGTCGATGGGGGTGCGATGAGGATGAGGGGGCGGGCCGAAGAGGGCCCGGCGGGTCCGCGGCGGCGGGCGCCCGAGCGGCTACAGGTTCTCGGCGCGCTCGCGGGCGTCGAGGAGCTCGTCCGGGTCGAGTTCCGCCGAGCGGTCGAACCACTCGCGGGCTTCGCCGGTCCGGCCGGCCTCGACCAGCGCATCGGCGTAGGCGTAGAACAGCCGGGCGCCCTCGAAGTCGGTGCGGGTCGGGTCGAGGTTCTGGGCTTCCAGCTCGATGATCGCGCCATCCAGGTCGCCCATGTCGCGGCGGGCGCCGGCGATGACGATGGCCAGCTCGGTGCGGGACTCGTCGTCGAGCAGGCGGACCTCGTCGGAACGCCCCAGTTCGATGGCCTTTTCCGGGCGGCCCAGGCCGCGCTCGCAGTCGGCCATGACGGCCAGCAGTCCCGCGCCGCCGGAAATGCGGCGGGCGGCGCGGAGCTCGGCCAGCGCCTCCTTCCACTCGCCGGCGTGGTACGCGGCGACGCCGTTGGTCTCGCGGACCACGCCGACGCGGCCGGCGCGGTCCTTCGCCGCGCGCGCATGGCGCAGCGCGAGCTTCGGGTCGTCGGCCATCAGCGTCGCGGCCATGATCATGTGGCGGGCGACGGTGTCGGCGTTGTCCTTGGCCAGGCTCTTCAGGTCCTGGCGCACCGACGGGTCGAGCTCATCGGGCTTGACGTCATCGGGGATCGACGGCTCATTCTGGCGGGCGACGATGCGCTCCTCGCGGAAACCGGGGCGCTGCGGGCCGGTGCGCGGCGCGCGCTTCTGGTCGTCCTGGAAGCGGCCGCCGCGGTTGGAATGGCGCTTCGGGCCGCCGTGGCCACCGCGCCGGTCATCCCGGCGATCGCCCCGCGGGCCCCCGCCGCGCCGGTCGTCGCGCGGGCCGCCGCCCCGGCGATCGTCGCGGCGGTCATCGCGTCGGTCGTCTCGGCGCCAATCGCGGCGATCCCCGCGCTGGCCTCCGCGATCGTTGCGATCGCCGCGGCGATCATCCCGGCGCTCGCCGCCGCGGTCATCCCGACGGTCGTCGCGACGGTCATCGCGGCCGTCCCGGTTCTCCCAGCGACGACCCCCCTGGCCGCCCTGGCCGCCGTAGCCGCCGCGGCCACCGCGACCGCCCTGGCCACGGCCTCCCTGGCCGCCACCTCCCTGGCCACGTCCCGCCGGACGGCCACCGGCGCGTCCCCCTCGGAAACCACCGGGGCGACCGCCCTGGCCCCCTCGGCGCTCGCCGTCGGGACGCGAACCTGCGTTCTCGGCCATGTGTTGGACGCTCCTCACGAAATCGATGCTCTCGCGTGCCCGCACCGCCCGGTCGGGGCGGTCGGCCGCGGAAAAGTCGGATGTAGACGGATATGAAAGGAAAAAGCGGCGCAATCTGCTCGCGGGGCCACCGCCCCGATCACCGCATTCACCGGCCCAGGCTACCAGCAGCCCGGGCCGCCGCAGTTCACGGCCGGACGGAAAGATGGTGCGCCACGAGCACCGGATCCGCCGACATGTCCCACGTGGACGTCGCCGTCCACCCCCGCCCGCGGGTCACCGCGACGCCGGTGGCGCCGACGACTGTGACATCCGGGCGCGGCGACGAGAAGTCGGCGGGAAACGCGGCGTCCAACTCCTGGGGGACGATGACCGCACGCTTGGTCAGGAAGTCCAGCCGCGCCTCATCGCCCTCGCGGGCTTTCGCGGCCGCACGCGCCAGAGTGCCCTGGGCGGTGCGGATCGCCGTCACGGCCTCTTCGAGAGGATCGGCGGCGACGTCGAAAAGCCCCTGCTGCCCCGCCGCCGCACCGCCCGTGGCGGACCGGCCGCGACCCTTGCTTTGCGACGCCCCCGCACCCGCCTTCCGCTCCGGCTCGTTGGGCGGGGCGGAGGAGGCACCGCCGGCTGCGGCGGTCATGATCAATTCGGCGCTCTTGGTCGCGCCGGGGAAACCCGGGCCCTCGTTGGCCGGCTCACCGTCCTGGAAAGCGGTCGCGGCGGCGCGGGCGCGCTCGTCGGCGGCCTCGTTCATGTCGTGGCCCGCGTGGCCCTTGACCCACTCGAAGCGGACGTTGCGGCCCACCAACAGTTCATCGATCACCGACAGGATGTCGACGTTGAGCACCGGCTTTCCGTCGCGCTTCTTCCAGCCCTTCTTCTTCCAGCCGGGCATCCACTTGGTCACCGAATTGATCACGTACTGCGAGTCGCACAGGATGCGGAGCTCCTCGTCCGCCCGGTGCGCCGTGGCCGCCAGCAATTCCGCCACGGCCATGAGTTCGCCACGGTTGTTGGTGCTCTTCTTCCACCCGCCGGCCGCCCACGTGTCGTCGTCGATGTACCAGGACCAACCGGCCGGACCGGGATTTCCGAGGGCCGAACCGTCGGCTGCGGCGATGATAGTCATGGACGCCGATTGTAACGGCGCATCATCGCCCGCCCCGGAGCGGGAGGGTTCAAAGCTGGGCCGTGCCCGTCATCACCACAAATCCCCGAACAAGTCTGCGACGTCGGCGAACCCATCGTAAACGGTGAAATCGATTTCGGGGTCGCAGATCTTCCACTCCCCGTTTTCCTTGCTCATCCGAATGGTGTCGCCGTTCCGGCCGACCTCGGCAACGGTGCGGCTATCGTCGGTGAACGTGACATTCGATTCATCGAAGGAGTCGTTCGCGTTCCACAGATCCACGCCGTTTTTCCCGAACGGTCCGATGGTGTCGTCGATCTTCAGCATGGTGTCTTCCTTGGCCCGGTATTGATCGCAGAGAAGCCGGTTCCAGTCCGAGAGTTTGTTGGAGCCCGCGATCGCGCTGACCGTCCGGTTGGCGCTCTCCGCCACCTCGGCCCTGTCCGAGCTCTCCGAACCTCCGAGGAACGACCAGGCCGCGAAGCACAGAACCGCGACCACGGCCACGACGCCGATTCCTCCAGCGATGAGCGGAGTTTTCGAACCGCTCGACCCCTTCGAACCACTCGAGCCCCCGCCGTCCGAGCCATACGGACTGCCGAAGCCACTGCCTTCCTGGTGTCCGTATGCACCGGGGCCGCCATGCGTGCCCGAATGCTGATGCTGGAAGGATTGAGTCTGCTGAGGTTGCTGCGCCGCCTGGCCCCGAGACCAACCGTAACCACCGTCTCCTTGCTGGTCGGCAGCCGCATAGGGGCTCTTCAAATCATCGGGAACGCCCTGGCCACCCGGCACTCCCCGACTGTGGAAACCAGCCGAAGACTGCGGAGAGCCATACCCGTAGGGGTTGCCCGCGCCCGCGGGACCTTGGGAAGCACCGTACTCATGCGGAGCATCGAAGTCCCGGGAAGGACCCGAACCGTAGTGGCCAGCGTGCCCATGCTGCTCCGGCCGCCCATACCCGCCGTGCCGGCCGTTTCCCTCGGGACCGCCGTACCCACCGGGCTGCCCATCCTCGCCGGGTCGCCCCGAACCATTGGGCTGCCCGTACGGCCCGCCGTGGCGGTAACCGGAATAATTCATTTTCACTCCCGAAGTTTCGGCTGATCGGATACAGCCTACAACGGGTCACGGACCGCGGCTGAGCAGGGAGAGCATCGATGCCCCGCGTTCCGCGACGCCGGCCGTACCCCGGACCTGCCCCGACCGCCGCACCGCCGCACCGCGGCCGCTAAGCCCCCCCCTCGCCGCGGCCCTCGTTAACCCACCCCGGATGCGCACACCCACCCGCTGTAACGGGTGGCTCTGCCCATGCGGGGTGGGTTAACCACCACACCCCCGCAAAAACGCGAAGGAGCCGTCGCCGGCCCACACCCCCAGCAGGGGCATGAACCAACGACGGCTCCAA
>NZ_JVMD01000021.1 GCF_001056295.1 Corynebacterium halotolerans | reverse complement strand
GTGATGCACGACGACGCGTCGGTGACGTGGAGCGACCACACCGGCGAAACCCAGGCGACGACGGTGCCGCATGGCCCGATCGCCCACATCAAACGCCAGACCTTCGACCAGCGGGCCACCAGGTTGGCGAAGACCATCCGCGCCGACAACGAGAAGAAGATGCGCGCGGCGGCGGAAGCGCGGGAGGCGATGGACCAAGCCGAACTCGATGCGGCGTTGCGGGAACACGCCAGGAAAACCGCGAAGTATGGGCGTGACATGGCGGAGTTCGTTGCCGGACCGTTGAATTCACCGGACCCGGTGGTGGCCGGGGACGCGCGGGCGGTGGTCGATGCGACCGATGATGGGTGGCCGTGCACGGAGGATGACACGGATCCGGCGTCTGTTCCTCAGGCGCCGCGGCCGTTGGGGCCGGACCCGACGGTGCCGTTTTGATGGAGCCACTTGATGGGACCGTTCGAATGGCTCCCTTGTGGCGGTGGCGCTTTGATGGCGCCGTTTTGATGTGGCACCTGATGTGGCGCTTCTGATGTCGCGCCTGATGTGGCCGTTTCGATGGAGGCGGTGTTGATGGTGCGCTTTGGATGGCGGCGCTTGAAAGGGGCCCGGGCTAATGAGGCGCCCAATGCCAACAGTCGATGCAGAGTTACAGAAGATATAGATGAGTCACTCAAAGAGATGGGAATAGTGAAGATCGCTCGGGGAGGGGCGAACAGTGAGGGCGGCACGGGGAAGTCCACGCGTGGAGGATCGCGCGGGAAAGACGGCAGGGGGAAACACGACCAACGCAGCTCAAGCCGCCGAACGCCCCCGCCCTTCCCAGAAATTTCGCCCAGCAGCCACGCCCCAGCCGGCCGGCCGGGCGCCAACCCCGGCTGCCCCCACCGGAGTGGCGGGGGCGAACCAGCCGACCGGTGTCATAGGGTCTATGCCGTGAATGACGAGCGCGGCGACACGCGAAAAGAAAGGTGCGCGATCGTGAACCAGGCGAACAACCGGGCGGCAACCGGGGCGGGCGACGAGTCCGGCCGGCCCCTTGGCGTCGTCACGGTCACGTACTCGCCGGGGGAGCACATCCGGGCGCTGGTCGACTCGCTGCCCGGATCGACCGCCGCGGGCACCGTCCTGGTCATGGCCGACAACGGCTCGAAGGACGGCGCCCCCGAAGCCGAAGCCGCCCGCGCCGAAGAAGAAGGCCGCACGGGCACCGTCGGCGACGTCATCTTCCTGCCGACCGGCGGCAACGTCGGCTACGGCAAGGCGGCGAACATCGGCATCGCCGAACTCGCGGCCATGCGCGACGCCGGCCGGATCCGCGGCGACTACGTGCTGCTCGTCAACCCCGACGTCGTATTCGAACCCGGGTCCATCGACGCGATGCTCGACTGCGCCGCCCGCAACCCCCGCGCCGGCGCGATCGGCCCGCTGATCCGCGAAACCGACGGATCGGCCTACCCCTCGGCGCGCGCGGTGCCGGACCTGGTCGGCGGCATCGGCCACGCCCTGCTCGCCGACGTCTGGCCGTCCAACCCGTTCTCCCGCCGCTACCGCGACGACGCCGACATGTCCCGCGAACGCGACGCCGGCTGGCTGTCGGGCTCCTGCCTGCTGCTCAAGTGGGAGGCATTCGAATCCATCGGCGGATTCGACGACCGCTACTTCATGTACATGGAGGACGTCGACCTCGGCGACCGCCTCGGCCGCGCCGGTTGGCGCAACGTGTTCTGCCCGGACGCCGTCATCCGCCATGTGCAGGGCCATTCCGCGTCGTCGCACCCGGAGATCACCGTCCGCGCGCACCACGAATCCGCGTACCGCTTCATGTCCGACCGATTGCCCGGCCCA
The DNA here is from genome assembly GCF_001056295.1 of Corynebacterium halotolerans. GTDB lineage: Bacteria > Actinomycetota > Actinomycetes > Mycobacteriales > Mycobacteriaceae > Corynebacterium > Corynebacterium hansenii. Next base: position 47,573 of record NZ_JVMD01000021.1, on the reverse strand, counting down.
TGGCGCGCGCCCATCCGGTGGGCGCTGAAAATCGGCCTCTCGCTGCGTGGCACCATCATTTTGGCCGCGAAGAAGCGTAGGCAGAAGGCTGTGGCGGCTCGAGTCCCGCGCCCCTGAACGCGAGGCACAAGTGATTGCTTTGCGACGTCCCGTCGTAAAGCGAAAACCCAGGAGGAACCCTTCAACCATGACCACCCATGACACGTCCACGACGGACGCGGCCGAGCTGGCGGCGAACACCGACGCCGTCATCCTCGTCGGCGGGCAGGGCACGCGGTTGCGGCCGCTGACCGTCGGCACGCCGAAGCCGATGCTGCCCACGGCCGGCGTGCCGTTCCTGGAGCATCTGCTCGGGCGCATCAAGGCGGCCGGGATGACGCACGTGGTGCTGGGGACGTCGTACAAGGCGGAGGTGTTCGAGGAACACTTCGGCGATGGTTCCGACCTGGGCCTGGACATCGAATACGTGGTGGAGGACGAGCCGCTGGGCACCGGCGGCGGCATCCGCAACGTCTACGACCGCCTGCGCCACGGCACCGCCATGGTGTTCAACGGCGACGTCCTGGGCGGCACGGACCTGGGGGCGATCCTGAAGACCCACGCCGAGAAGAACGCCGACGTGACCATGCACCTGGTGCGCGTGCCCGACCCGCGCGCGTTCGGCTGCGTGCCCACCGACGACGACGGCCGGGTGCTCGAGTTCCTGGAGAAGACCCAGGACCCGCCGACCGACCAGATCAACGCGGGCTGCTACGTCTTCCGCCGCGAGTTGATCGGCGAGATCCCCGCGGGTCGGACCATCAGCGTCGAGCGGGAGATCTTCCCGTCGCTGCTGGACAACGGCCGCCGCGTGTACGGGTACGTCGATTACGCCTACTGGCGCGACATGGGCACGCCCGCGGATTTCGTGCGCGGTTCGTCCGACCTGGTGCGCGGCATCGCGCCGTCGCCGCTGCTGGAGGGGCGCCACGGCGAGTCGCTGGTCGACGAGTCGGCGTCGCTGGGCGGCGGGGCGCTGCTGTACGGCGGCACCGTCGTGGGGCGCGGCGCGGAAATCGGCGCGGGCGCGCGGCTGGACCAGACCGTCGTGTTCGACGGCGCGAAGATCGGCGCCGGCGCGGTGATCGAGCGGTCGATCATCGCGGCGGGCGCGACGATCGGCCCGCGCAGCGTCATCCGCGACGCGGTCATCGGCGAGGGGGCGGACATCGGCGCCCGCTGTGAACTCGTTTCCGGGGCGCGGGTGTGGCCCGGGGTGGTCCTGCCCGACGGTGGGGTGCGGTTCTCGACGGACGTGTGACCCGGTCGCAAGCCTCAAGCCCGGCTTCATCCCCCACGCCGGGGGGATCGCCGTTAGGCGGCTTCCTGAGTTTTCGCGGTGAATCAACCTGAGCGCTTGACCTTCGCGGGGTTCCACGTGTGTAATCACAAGTGTGTGATTGCGGATGGAATCGAGTTAACCACCCGGAAGATTTATTCCCGCCGCGGTTCGCGTGACCGAATTTCCACCCCGTTTACCAGGCAGGAGGCCTCGCATGGATGAGTCCACCGTGTTCGGCGGACGTGCCGTGGGACGGGATTCGAGCGTGGGGGAGTCCCAGGTGCACGAGACGACGGCAGTCGAGCAGCCCCGCCCGCCGGTGGATTGGGCCGAAGATCTGACCGGACTTTTCGAGGCGGTCGACGAGGATTGGCAGGAGCAGGCGCTGTGCGCCCAAACGGACCCGGAGGCGTTCTTCCCCGAGAAGGGCGGTTCCACCCGTGAGGCCAAGCGGATTTGCCGGGCCTGCGGAGTCCGCGACGAATGCCTCGAGTTCGCGTTGGCGAACGACGAGCGATTCGGAATTTGGGGAGGTCTGTCGGAGCGTGAGCGCCGCCGCCTGAAGAAGCAGATCGGGTAGCGGCGCATGCAAAGGATCGCATCCGACCGAAATCGAGAAGACCCGGCATCGCCGGGTCTTTTTTCGTTCCCCTAGAAGCCGTCGTCGTACCCCGGGTCCACCACCGACGGGTCGATGTTCAGGTGCACCGCCACCAGGCGGGCGAGCACGTTGCGCAGCACGTCCTGCAGGTCGGACATGGTGGGCGCGCGCTTTTCGACGGGCCGGCGGAACACCACGATCCGCGGCCGCGTCGGACGGCCGAGGCGGTCCACGCCGGCGGGGATGAGGCGGCCCAGGGGAATCGGCCCATCGGCGGCGACTTCGTCGGGAAGCAGCGCGCCGGGGTGGAGGTGCATGAGCGGCACGGTGTCCACGGCGATGTCGAGGTGGGCGAGCTGGTCGTGCCAGCGGGCCTCGATCGGGGCGTATGCGTCGAGGACGGCCTGGTCGAACGCCTCGGTGCGGCTGCGCCACCGGGGGACTTCCGGGGGGAGGAGGGGGCCGCGCGGGCCGCGGCCGCGGCGCTCGATGCGACGTGAGACGTTCATGATGGCCAAGTCTATGGCCCGCCCCGCCGCGCCCGGCGAAGGCGCTCCGGGGGTGGGGCTCCCAAAACCTCAACCCAGGGTCTAGACTTTTTGGCGTGAGTCAATTCCGCCGCTGCTGCAGGCCGGGGTGCGGCAAGCCCGCCATCGCCACCCTGACCTACGCGTATTCCGAGTCCACCGCCGTCGTCGGGCCGCTGGCCGCCGCCAGCGAACCGCATAGCTGGGACCTGTGCGAACGCCACGCGCAGTCCATCACCGCACCGCTCGGTTGGGAGCTGGTGCGCTACGACCTGCCCGCCGAACCCGCCGAAGACGACGACCTCACCGCGCTGGCCGAGGCCGTCCGCGAGGCGGGGCGCCACGCCACCGGCCTCGTGCTCCGCGACGAAGGCGAGTCGCGCTGGACGCAGGTCGACCCCGCCCGCCACCCGTCGCGCCGCTCCGGCCGCGCGCATCTGCACGTGGTGCCCGACCCCGAGGACGGGTAGGGGTAACATTTCGCTCCTGTAAGCAGCAATCTAGGAGCGAGGACGGCACAAGTGACCAAGCGCAGCCGAGCGGCGATCGACGCCGTGATCAAGGCCTACGACGTTCGCGGAGTGGTCGGCGACGGCATCGACGAGGAACTCATGCGCGACGCCGGTGCGGCGTTCGGCCTGCTGATGCGCCGCGAGGGGGCGGAGCGCATCGCCATCGGCCACGACATGCGCGATTCCTCCCCGGGACTGTCCCGCGCGTTCGCGGAAGGCGCGGCGGGGCAGGGCGTCGACGTGGTGATGCTCGGCCACACGTCCACCGATGAGCTGTACTACGCGTCCGGCACGCTGGCCTGCCCCGGCGCCATGTTCACCGCCTCGCACAACCCGGCGGAGTACAACGGCATCAAGCTGTGCCGCGCGGGCGCCCGCCCGGTGGGCCAGGAGACCGGCCTGGCGGAGATCAAGGATCTGCTGGTGACCGGCGTCCCCGAATACGACGGCGAGGCCGGCGACATCACCGAGCGCGACGTCCTTCAGGGCTACGCGGAATTCCTGCGCGGGCTGGTGGACCTGACCGGCGGCCGCCGGCTCACCGTCGCGGTCGACGCGGGCAACGGCATGGCGGGCCTCACCGCTCCGGCCGTGCTCGGCGACGTGTGCGACGTCCGCGAGCTGTACTTCGAGCTCGACGGCACCTTCCCCAACCACGAGGCGAACCCGCTGGAACCGGCGAACCTGGTGGACCTGCAGAAGTTCACCGTCGAGCAGGGGGCGGACATCGGCCTGGCCTTCGACGGCGACGCCGACCGCTGCTTCGTGGTGGACGAGAAGGGCGACCCGGTGTCGCCGTCGGCGATCTGCGCGCTCATCGCCACCCGCTACCTGGCCGACGACCCGGGAGCGGTGATCATCCACAACCTGATCACCTCGGCGGCGGTGCCCGAGATGGTCATCGAGTCCGGCGGCGTCCCGGTGCGCACGCGGGTGGGGCACTCGTTCATCAAGGCGCAGATGGCGGATACGTCTGCGGTGTTCGGCGGCGAGCACTCGGCGCACTACTACTTCCGCGAGTTCTGGAACGCCGATTCCGGCATGCTCGCCGCGCTCCACGTCCTGGCGGCGCTGGCCGAACAGGACAAGCCGCTGAGCGAGTTCATGGCGGAGTTCGACCGCTACGAGCAGTCCGGCGAGATCAACTCGCGGCTGGGCTCGGCGGAGGAGCAGCGCGAGAAGCAGGCGAAGATCTCCGAGATCTTCGCTCCGCGCACCCGCGAGCACGATTGGGTCGACGGCCTGACCATCGGCCTGAAGGACTCGAAGGCGTGGTTCAACGTCCGCGCGTCCAACACGGAGCCGCTGCTGCGCCTCAACGTCGAGGCCCCGACCCGCGAAGAGGTCGACGCCATCGTCGACGAGGTCCTGTCGATCATCCGCTCCTGACCGGTTTTCCGGCATGCTTGGGGGCATGGACCCGCATAGCCTGCCGTTGATCGCGGCCGCCGAGGGGCCGCACCTGCGCGCCGCCGCCTCGGCCGCCGCCGAGGGGCTCTTCGATTCCCTCCCGGAGCCCCGCGCCGTCGTCCTGATCACCAACGAATCCCGTGCCCGGTTGGCGGCGGAGGCCGTCATTGCGCTGGCCACGGACGCGAGGGCGCCGATCACCATCGCCCGGTCGCTGCCGAGGTTCGTCGGCGCCCTGGACCTGGTGTTCGTGCTCACCGACGACCCCGGCGACCCCATCGCCGAGGTGCTCGCCGAAGCCGACCGCCGCGGCGCGGCCACGGTGCTCATCGATCCCGGGGAGGGGCCCGTGCGCGCCGCGGCGTCGCCGCGCACCGTCGTGGTGCCGCGGCCCGCGCTGTCCGCCGCGGGGTCCTTCTGCGGCTATCTCGGGGCGGTGCTGGGGGCGCTGACGGCGGCCCGCGTGACGGCGCTCGGGCCCGCGGCCGTGCTCGGCGACGTCGCCGATGCCGTCGACGCCGAGGCGGTGGCCTGCGCGCCGGACCGCGATCTGCTGGTCAACCCGGCCCGCCAGTGGGCGGAGTGGATGCGCGGGCACGCGGTGGTGATCGCCGGCGAGGGCGACGCGTGGCGCACGGTGGCGGAGCTGGCGGCGGCGTGGCTGCTGGATGCGGGCGTGCCCGCCCACGGCACCACGGTGTCGGACATGCTGCGCGCGTCGGTCGCGCTGGCGCCGTCGCCGGAGGCCGCGTTGGGCGACCTCTTCCACGACCCGTTGATCGATGGTCCGGCCGACGGCGGCCGGATGCTACCCTTGAGCGTCATTGCCGTGACTTCCCCGGCCGACGCGCCCGCCGTGCGCGCGCGCCTGGAGCCCTTCGATTGGGCCCGCGTGGAATGCCCCGCCGAGGAAGTCGAGGTCCGCCACCCGTTGGTGGACGTCTGCGTCACCGCGGCCCGCGTTGCCGCGGCGGCCGCTTATGTACCTGAGGAGGGATGACGGCCTGATGGAGCGCATCGACGCGGTCATTCAGTCGTACCCGTGGGGGTCGCGCACCTTGATCGCGGAGCTCATGGGGCAATCGTCGCCGTCGGCTCGGCCGCAGGCGGAGGCGTGGTTCGGCGCCCACCCGCTGGCCCCGTCGACCGTCGGCGGGCGCCCGCTGACGGAGGTCATCGCCGATGATCCGGCGGCGGCCCTCGGCCCGGCGGCGGAGCTGGCCGACGGCACGCTGCCGTTCCTGCTGAAGATCCTCGCCGCCGCCGAGCCCCTGTCGCTGCAGGCGCACCCGACGCTGGAGCAGGCGAAGGCCGGTTTCGCGGCGGAGAACGACCGCGGCATCCCGCCGACGGCGCCGCACCGCAACTACCGCGACGCGAACCACAAGCCGGAGCTGATCGTCGCCCTGACCCGCTTCCACGCGCTGGCCGGCTTCCGGCCGGTGGAGCGGACCAAGGAGCTTTTCGACGAGCTGGCGATCCCCGAGCTCGGCCACTACACGGTCATGCTCGACGCCCCGTCACCGGTGGAGGCCCTGCGCGCGCTGTTCACCACGTGGCTGACCCTGCCCAGCCGGGTGCTGGGCGATCTGGTCGAGGCCGTGCGCGCCGCCTGCGCCGCGTACTCCGGCGGCGGCTGGGTCGGCGAGGTCGCGGCGACGACCGCGGACATCGCGGCGCGGTACCCGGGGGACCCGGGCGTGCTCGCGTCGATGCTGCTCAACCGCATCACGCTGGAGCCGGGCGAGGGGATCTACCTCGGGGCCGGCCAGCTGCACGCGTACCTGTCGGGCATGGGCGTGGAGATCATGGCCAACTCCGACAACGTGCTGCGCGGTGGCCTGACGTCGAAGCACGTCGACGTTGTGGAGCTGCTGCGCGTGCTGGACTTCTCCCCGGCGGAGGACCCGGTGGTGCGCCCGGTCGTCGAGGGTGCGGTGTCGACGTACCCGACCGCCGCCCCGGAATTCCGGCTGGGGCGCGTGAGCGTGCCGGCGGGGGACTCGGTCGAGGTGCCGGAAACCGGTGCGCTGATCGTCCTCGTCGTGGAGGGGGCCGCCGAAATGTCGTCGGAATCCGGCGAGGTGCGCCTGTCCCCGGGCGGGGCGGCGTGGGTGCCGGCCGACGAGGCGCCGCGCGTGCTGCGCTCGGTCGGCGGCTCGGCCGTCGAGGCGTTCGTGGCCTCCGTGCCCGTCTAGTTCCGCTCCGCGGTCGGCTCGGCGGAGCCGGACCCAGTCGGCTTCGGAGACTCGGTGGTTTCCTTGGGCTCGGTCTCGGCCTCGGTCTCAGTCGGCGTCGGCTCGGCCGGCACGATCGCGTCGGCGGGCTTGGCGGGCTTCGACGGCTTCGGAGACTCGGTGGTCTTCGGGGACTCCGTGGTTTCGGTCGGCTGCGTCGGCTCCGTCGGTTCCTTCGGCTTCTGGGTTTCGGCGGGGGTACCCGGACGGGCCTCCTCCGTCTTTTCCCCGGGCTTTTCCTCGCCCTTGTCGCCGAACTTCCAGTCCGGCAGGCCCGGCCCGCCGATGCCCGGCGGCAGCAGCGGCTTGGGGCGCTTCGGCGTGGGCAGGGTCGGCCGCGTCGGCTCCGTCTCCTCCGAATCCTCCGGCGGGGAGGGCGGGGGAGTCGACGGGCGCGACGACGGCGGCGCCGGGGGGACGTTCGGATCCGAGGGGATCACGGCGCGCGGCGGCAGGTACGGGTCATCGGCGATGTTGCCGCGGCCCGGCTTCGGCGCGGACGGGGCGACCGTGGTGGCGCGGTCCGGGGCCTCGTTCAGGGCGGACGTCCGGGGTCGGGAGGGGCCGTCGCCGGCTCCGAGGCCGGAGTCGTCGGCGACGCGCGGGAGCTGCCCCGCGGAAGGATCGGCGTTGACGGGGCCGTCGATCGCGGAAGCGCCGGAGCACCCCGCGGTCGCGGCCGCCATGATGACGACGATCCCGAGGCCCGCGGTCCGTGAGCGCATGTTCCCGGTCTCCCTTCAGAGTCGATGACGGTCGTGAGCGGTTGGCGAATCCCGCGGCGAACTGGACTATTGCGCAGCAGATAACGATTCGATCACCGTTTGGGCGGTTAACTTAACACACTCGTTATGTCAGCGGTAGTGGAAGAAAGGGGAGCGGGGGAGGAATCGGCGGCGGCGGACGGGTGAATCGGGGCCGCGATGGTCGCCGTCGCGCGCCCCCGTGGGGTAGAACATCGGGGTATGGGGGCCGGGATGGCCCGCCACCGTGGGATCGCCGCGAGATCCCGTTCCGGTACCCGAAGGAGAACCGCCAATGTCCACCTGGGATTCCATCATCTTCAGCAGCGATGCCGTCATAGACCTGTTCGAGGAGGTGTCGGCCCTCGAGGACGATGATCTGGCCGACGCCCTGCGGGACGCCTGCCGCCTGGCCGCGGGCGACGCCGATGACGACGAGGCCCGCGCCGGCCTCGGCGCCGCCACCGTCGCGGCGATCTGGTCGGGGGCGCCGTTCAGCGCCGGCCAGCTCGTCGACGAGTACCACTTCATAAGGGAGGGGATCGGCGCCTGCCCCGAGGAACTGCGCGAGGCGGCGGCCGAGACGTTCGACGTTCTGGTCCCCGGCCTGACCGAGGAGGAGCAGGAGGCGGTCGAGGACTTCGCCGAGGCCGTCAACTAGCCTGGTGGGCAACCCATCGCGCGCCGACGGCGCGAAATGAACGGGCGCGAATATCGCGAATAACACGGAAGAGGTCGCATGTCCCAGACTGTCATCGAGCACAAGGTCGCAGATGTCTCGCTCGCGGAGGCCGGTCGCCACCAGATCCGCCTGGCGGAGCACGAGATGCCCGGCCTGATGGCCCTGCGCGAGGAGTACCGCGAGGAGCAGCCGCTGGCCGGCGCCCGCATCGCGGGGTCCATCCACATGACGGTTCAGACGGCGGTGCTCATCGAGACGCTGGTCGCCCTGGGCGCCGAGGTCCGGTGGGCGTCGTGCAACATCTTCTCCACCCAGGACGAGGCCGCCGCGGCGGTCGTCGTCGGCCCCGAGGGCACCCCGGAGGACCCGAAGGGCGTGCCGGTGTTCGCGTGGAAGGGCGAGACCCTCGACGAGTACTGGTGGTGCCTGGAGCGCATCTTCGACTGGGGCGACGAGCTGCCGAACATGATCCTCGACGACGGCGGCGACGCGACGATGGCCGTCATCCGCGGCCGCCAGTACGAGGAAGCGGGGGTGGTCCCGCCCGTCGAGGACGACGACTCCGACGAGTTCGTCGCGTTCAAGGGCATGCTGCGCCGCGTGCTGGCGGAGAAGCCGGATCTGTGGACCCGCACCGCCGAGGCGGTCAAGGGCGTGACCGAGGAGACCACCACGGGCGTCCACCGCCTCTACCACTTCGCGGAGGAGGGCGTGCTGCCCTTCCCGGCCATGAACGTCAACGATGCGGTGACCAAGTCGAAGTTCGACAACAAGTACGGCACCCGCCACTCGCTGCTCGACGGCCTGAACCGCGGCACCGACATGCTGCTGGGCGGCAAGAACGTCCTCGTCTGCGGCTACGGCGACGTGGGCAAGGGCTCCGCCGAGGCGCTGGCCGGCCAGGGCGCCCGCGTGGGGGTCACCGAGGTCGACCCGATCAACGCGCTGCAGGCGCTCATGGACGGGTTCCCGGTGGTCACGGTCGACGAGGCCATCGCGGACGCCGACGTGGTCATCACCGCCACCGGCAACATGGGCATCATCACCTTCGACCACATGCGCAAGATGAAGGACCATGCCCTGCTGGGCAACATCGGCCACTTCGACAACGAGATCGACATGCACTCGCTGCACCACCGCGACGACGTCGAGCGGGTGGAGATCAAGCCGCAGGTGGCCGAGTACCGCTTCGAGCACGAGGACGGCGAGGTCAAGTCGCTGATCGTCCTGTCCGAGGGGCGCCTGCTCAACCTGGGCAACGCCACGGGCCACCCGTCGTTCGTGATGTCGACGTCCTTCGCGGACCAGACGATCGCGCAGATCGAGCTGTTCACCAAGGGCGACGAGTACGGCAACGAGGTCTACCGCCTGCCCAAGATCCTCGACGAGAAGGTCGCGCGCATCCACGTCGAGGCCCTGGGCGGATCGCTGACCACCCTGTCCAAGGAGCAGGCCGAGTACATCGGCGTCGACGTCGAGGGCCCGTACAAGCCCGAGCACTACCGCTACTGATGGGCTTCATCGTCGCCATCGAGGGCATCGACGGGGCCGGGAAGAACACTCTGTCGGGGGCCCTGGAAAAGAGGCTTCTCGACGCCGGCGCGTCCGTCGCAAAGCTGGGGTTCCCCGCCTACGGCCGCACCCCGTTCGCCGACTTCGCCGACGACGCCCTGCACGGCCGGCTCGGCGACGTCGCCGATTCCGCCTGGGCGATGGCGCTGCTGTTCGCGCTGGACCGCCGGGACATGCGCGACGAGGTGATCGCGGCGGCCGAATCGGCCGACGTGCTCGTCCTGGACAGGTACGTCGCCTCCAACGCGGCGTACTCGTGGGGCCGCACCGGCGACCGGGCGATCGTGGATTGGGTTCGCGAGCAGGAATTCGGGCGCCACGCGATGCCGGTTCCGGATCTGCAGGTGCACCTGGGCACGGGGGTGGCGGAGGCCGCCCGCCGGGCCGAGCGCCGCGAAGCCTCCGACTCCGCCCGCGTCCGCGACGCCTACGAGCGCGACGGCGGTCTGCAGGGCCGGGTCGCGGCGGCGTATTCGGACCTCGCCGCGGAATCCTGGGCGTCGCCGTGGCACGTCGCGGGGGATTCCGCGGAGGGGCTCGCGGAGCGGATCCTCGCGGACCTCGGACGGCCGATCCGCCCGGGCGGATAGGATGGGGCGCATGAGTGCCAAAATCCTGGTCGTCGACGACGACCCCGCCATCGCCGAAATGCTGACCATGGTCCTCCAGCGCGAGGGCTTCGAGACCGTCGTGGTCGGCGATGGGCTGGAAGCGGTGGAGGCCGCGTCGCGCGAGCACCCGGACCTGATCCTGCTGGACCTCATGCTGCCCGGCATGGGCGGCGTCGACGTGTGCCGCAACGTCCGCGAGGAAAGCGCGGTGCCCATCATCATGCTCACCGCGAAGACCGACACCGTCGACGTGGTGCTCGGCCTGGAATCCGGCGCGGACGACTACGTCACCAAGCCGTTCAAGCCGAAGGAGCTCGTCGCCCGCGTCCGCGCGCGCCTGCGCCGCCAGGACGACGAGCCCGGCGAGGTCATCGAGGTCGGCGACCTGGTCATCGACGTCCCCGGCCACGCGGTGTCCCGCGGCGGCGAGGAGATCGCGCTGACCCCCCTGGAGTTCGACCTGCTGCTGGCGCTGGCCCAGCGCCCGAAGCAGGTGTTCAGCCGCGAGGAGCTGCTGGAGAAGGTGTGGGGCTACCGCCACTCCTCCGACACCAGGCTGGTCAACGTCCACGTCCAGCGCCTGCGCTCGAAGATCGAGCAGGACCCGGAGAACCCGCGCATCGTGCTGACGGTCCGCGGCGTCGGCTACAAGACCGGCGAGTAGAGGGGACACATGGCGGAGGACCGGCGGCGGCTGGGGGATCGGCTGGGGGCGGCGTGGCGGCGTGCCCTGCGGTCGTGGCGCACGTCGCTCCAGGTGCGCGTGGTCACGTCCGTGATGGTCGTGTCGGTGCTCGTCGTCGGCATGCTCGGCTTCGCGTTGGTGTCGATCGTCGCCCAGCGGCTTCTCGACGCGAAGTTCAACGTGGCCAACGAGGAAATCGACCGCGCCCGCGTCGTCGTGGAGCAGACCATCGCGGCGTCCGGCGCCGACGGGACGCAGGCGAAGCTCAACGTCGGCCGCGAGGCGCTGGCGGACCGCGAAACCGGCGCTACGACGGGCTCGGCGACGATCTACGAGGCCGTGCTCATCGCCACCGGCGCCGACGGCGAAACCGTGCGCTCGCCCGTCGACGGGTTCGTGCCCACGCAGCTGCGGCCCTTCATCCAGCAGGGCCAGATCAGCTACCAGTACGCGACCATGGAGGCCCGCGACGGGTCGAACTATTCGGCGCTGGTCATCGGCACCCCGACGTCGGCCGACGTGCCCGGCCTGGAGCTGTACCTGGTCATGCCGCTGACCGCCGAGGAGTCCACCCTGGCGCTGGTCCGCGGCCTCTTCGCCGGCGCGACCGTCGTCATGACGCTGCTGCTGGTGGGCATCACGTGGCTCTTCGCCAACCAGGTCACCGGCCCCGTGCGGTCGGCGGCCCGGATCTCGGAGCGGTTCGCGGCGGGGCACCTGCGCGAGCGCATCGCCGTCGAGGGCGAGGACGAGATGGCCCGCCTCGCGGTGAGCTTCAACAAGATGGCCGAATCGCTCGCCCTGCAGATCCAGCAGCTGGAGGAATACGGCGACCTGCAGCGCCAGTTCACGTCGGACGTCTCGCACGAGCTGCGCACGCCGCTGACCACGGTGCGCATGGCGGCCGATCTCATCGCCGACGCCGCGGAGGACCTCGACCCCGCCACGCGCCGCGCCTCCGAGCTGATGATCGCCGAGCTCGACCGCTTCGAGATGCTCCTGGCCGACCTGCTGGAGATCTCGCGCCACGACGCCGGCGTCGCGGAGCTGTCCGCCGAGCGCGTGGACATGCGCCGGTGCATCGACGCCGCCCACCAGCCGCTGCAGGTCGTGGCGCAGGAGTCGGGCACCCAGGTCGTCCTCGACGTGCCGGACGAGCCCGTGCCGGCGAGCGTCGACTCGCGCCGCGTCGAGCGCGTGCTGCGCAACCTCATGGCCAACGCCATCGACCATTCGGAGGGCAATCCCGTCGTCGTGGCGCTGCGGGCCGACGACCGAGTGGTCGCCTGCACCGTCACCGACCACGGCGTCGGCCTGAAACCCGAGCAGGAGGAGCTGGTGTTCAACCGGTTCTGGCGCGCCGACCCGTCGCGCGAGCGCCGCACCGGCGGCACCGGCCTCGGCCTGGCCATCGCCCGCGAAGACGTGCTGCTCCACGGCGGCCGGCTGGAGGGCCATGGCGTCCCCGGCGTCGGCAGCTGTTTCCGGCTGCTCCTGCCGCTGGAGCCCGGCGGCCCCGTGGACACGGAGCCGCTGCCGCTGGAGGTGCCCGGGGCGCCGGCCCCGGTGCCGAAAACCGAGGTGATCGATGCCATCGCCGTCAAGCGGGAGGAACGCGAAGCGGGAACGGAGGGGGAGCGGGCATGATGCGCCGGACCAGGAAGACGATCGTCGCCGCGGCGAGCGCCGCCGCGTTGGTGCTCTCCGGGTGCACCACCATGCCGGGCGACACCACGCCCCAGGCCATCCGTCCCTTCGAGGCGCCGGCCCATGACATCGAGGTGCCCACGCCGCGCCCCGACGCGGCCCCCGACCTGGTGCTGCGCGACTTCTACGCCGCCTCCGCCCACCCGACGGACGACTACGCGGCGGCGAAGAAGTTCCTCACCGACGACGCTCGCGAGAAGTGGAACCCCCACGCCGGCAGGTGGATCGTCGACGGCATCAACGTCATCGGCGACGGCGGCGGCGACGAGGACGCGCGCAGCTTCGGCACCCGCGGTTCCATCGTCGGCGCCCTGGCGAAAAACGGCGCGTACGAGACCCAGTCGGCGCTGTACGAGGACTCCGTCGAGCTGCGCATGAACGAGGAGGGGCAGTGGCGCATCGCCCGGCTCCCCGACGGGGTGCTGCTGGAGCGCCAGGCCTTCCTGGACAGCCACGCACCGCGCAACGTGTACTTCCTCGACCCGTCCGGCAACCAGCTCGTGCCCGACAATCGGTGGATCTACCGCGGCGTCGGCGACGCCGCCATGGAGCTGCTGAAGACCATGCGCGGCGGTCCCCGCAACAGGCTGATGCCGGGCGTGACGTCGTCGTTCCCGGCGGAGGCCGCGGTGGAGGTCGGCCGCCAGGAGGAGGGTCCGGGCCGGGTGATCCGGCTGACCGGCCTCGGCGACCTCGACGAGACGCTGCGCAGGTTGCTGGCCGCCCAGATCGTGTGGACGCTCGCGTCGGCCGACGTGCGCGGGCCGTGGGTGCTGGAGGCCGACGGCCGCCCGCTGGTCGAGTCGCACCCGGGGCCGTGGACGCGCGACTCCGACGAGCTGCGCACCCTGGACCCGACGAAGGGCCCCGGCGACCGCGCGCCGCTGCACGCGGTGGAGACCGGAGGCGTCGTGGAGGTCACCGACAACGGGCAGCGGAAGTTGCCCGGCTGGACCTCCGAGGGCGGGCGCGTCCTGGTGTCCGCGGGCATCGGCGTCGACGAGGCCGGCACTCGCCTGATCGCGGGCGTGTCCCGCGCCGACCGCGGCGGCTCGGGCGAATCGTCGCTGTTGCTGGGCCGCGCGGGGGTCGCCCCGGAGAGGGTGCTGTCCGCCAAGAGCCTGACCCGCCCCAGCTGGTCGCCCGACGCGGCGTCGGTGTGGACGGTCGTCGACGGCGACCGCGTGCTGCGGCTGGTGGGCAATTCCTCCGCGGTGCCGGCGGTGGAGGAGATCGACGTCTCCGGCATCCCCGAGGTCGGCGGCGGCATTTCCGAGCTGCGCGTCGACCCGTCGGGCACGCAGGTGGCCATGATCGCCGGCGGCAACATCTGGATCGCCACCATCGAGCAGGCCGAGTCCGGCCCGTGGCGGCTGGTCAATGCCCGCCGCCTGTCGCTGACGGACGGGGTCACGCCGGTGACCCTGGCGTGGGCGCCGAATTCGACGATCATCGTCGGCGCCTACGGCGACAGCGCCCCGATGTGGCGCATCTACCCGGATGGCTCGGTGAACTACATGCTGCCGAAGCTGAACCTCAGCCCGCCGGTCGCGGTGGTGTCGGCGACGTCGTCGAAGATCTTCGCGCTCGACGACAACGCCCTGATGGAGCTGGTCACCGGCGAGGGCGAGGCCCAGTTCTGGCGGGCCGTGCCCGGCGTCGAGGGCCGTGCGGCCCCGGTGACCGTCGAGTAGCGTCGGCGGGCATGTGGGGGGAGCTGGCCGACGTCGCCGTGCCCCGCGCCTGCCTGGGGTGCGGGGCGCCGGGCCCGCCGCCGTGCCCGGAGTGCCGCCGCGAGTTCGCCCGGCCGCCGGTGCGACTGTCGCCGCGGGTGCACGTCGCCGCGCCGACGTGGTCCTGCGGGTCCTACGCGGGGCCCCGGCGGGCGGTGGTCCTGGCCGCCAAGGAGCTTTGCGACGAATCGGCCCGCCACGTCATGGGCGCGGTGATCGGAGCGGCCGTGCTCCGTTTGGCGGCGGAGGGCGCGGTGGCGCATCCGTCGCAAAGCCCCGTGACGCTGGTGCCGGCGCCGACCCGGGCCTCGGCGGCGCGGCGCCGGGGAGGCGACCCGGTGGCCGCCGCATGCCGGATCGCAGCCGGCCGCATCCCGGGTGCGCGCGTGGCGGCGGGCCTGCTGCGGACGGCCGAGGGGGCGGCGGATTCGGCGGGGCTCACGGCCGCCGGCCGGCGCCGCAACATCGCCGGCCGCATCGTGCCGTCGGGGACGGTCGCGGGGCCCGTCCTGCTCGTCGATGACGTGCTGACGACGGGCGCGACGGCGGCGCATTCCGTGCTCGTGCTCGCGTCGCTGGGCATCCGGGTCGACGGCGTGATCGTGTTTTCGCACGCCTAGGGGCGATTGCCCCCGGATGTGCCGCGGGGCGCGTCAAATCGTACGGGAGGTTGATGGCCGCGGGGGTAACCGCGTCTGTATCCTGGAGGCACAGTTAGTCGCGTCACCGTGGACGCCGTGAGTAATCCCGCTCACGGATGGGCGGTGGCCATACCGGGAGGTAGGAAGCAAGTGACGACACCTGCTGACAACAACGAGGTCCTCAGCCCCAATGCCCAGGTGACCATCACCGGGCGCAACGTGGAGGTCCCGGAACACTTCGCCGAGCGAGTCAACGGCAAGCTCGCCAAGATTGAGCGCCTCGATCCGACCCTGACGTTCTTCCACGTCGAGCTGCAGCACGAGCCGAACCCCCGCCGCGCGGATCGTTCCGACCGCATCCAGATCACCGCCACCGGCAAGGGCCACCTGGCCCGCGCGGAGGCGAAGGAGGACAGCTTCTACGCTGCCCTCGAGTCCGCCCTGGGCAAGATGGAGCGCTCCCTGCGCAAGGTCAAGGCCCGCCGCAAGATCAGCCGCTCCGGCCACCGCGCGCCGATCTCCGTGGGCGAGGCCACGGCTTCCCTGGTCGAGGAGGCCAACGAGACCGCCCCGAAGGCCGACCCGTACGAGGATCAGGTCGAGGAGATCCAGCTGGGCAAGGTCGTGCGCACCAAGGAGCACCCGGCCACCCCGATGTCCGTCGATGACGCGCTGTCCGAGATGGAGCTCGTCGGCCACGACTTCTACCTCTTCGTCGACGAGGCCACCGGCCGCCCGTCCGTGGTGTACCGCCGCCACGCCTACGACTACGGCATGATCGCCCTGGCGAACGACGCCGAGTAGTTTCACGCGACGCCCCCGGCACCCGCTTTCGGGCGGTGGCCGGGGGTTTTGCCGTGCCCGGGGTCCCGCCGCCGGGGCTAGTATGGAAGGGGAAACGGAAAGGGGCCCCGAGATGACCCAGCAGTGGTATCCGAGCCAGCAGCCGCCGCGACAGCAGAACGGCCCGCTCTACGCGTTGATCGCGCTGGTCGCCGTGATGGCGGTGGCCCTGGGCGTCGTCGCGGTGATGGCGTTCGGGGGAGGCTTCGGCGGGGACGACGCGGCGAACGTCGCGGACTCGGGCGAGATGCAGGCGCCGCCGGCGCCCCGGCCCACCGCCGCCGCGCCCGCCCCGGAAACGGTGACGGAGACCGAGCGGGTGCGCGAGCGGGAGCGGGATTCCGGGGGAGGCCCGGTCTGGGGGCCCAACGCCGCCTACCAATACTGCGGGAACGGCGCGGTGACGGGCACGTCGACCACCAGCTGCCCGTTCGCGAAGAAGGTCACCGACGCGGTGTGGCGGGCCAACGTCGGCGCCAGCCACCTGACCGTCCGCGCCTACAGCCCGACGACGAACAAGACCTACACCATGAACTGCACCCTGGGGTCGATGAGCGGCCGGGACGCGACGTACAAGTGCACCGGCGGCAACAACGCGGTCGTGTTCGTCGGCGTCGCCGGCTGAGCGCCGTCGTAAAGCACCCGTACCCCACCCCGGGGTGCGGGTTGCTCGTATACTGGGGCACTTGAGCGCCCCGGCTGGGGCGCGGCCATGAGTCGTCTGTCGGAAAGGTCCCATCCGCAGTGTTTTCTTTCAGCAAGTTGCTCCGCGTCGGTGAGGGGCGCGCCGTGAAGCGCCTCAAGGGCATCGCGGACGCGGTGCTCGAGCTCGACGAAGAGTACTCGGAGCTGTCCGACGAGGAGCTCCGGCTGAAAACCGAGGAATTCAAGACCCGCCTCGAGGACGGCGAAACCCTCGACGACCTGCTGCTCGAGGCCTTCGCCACCGCCCGCGAGGCGTCGTGGCGCGTCCTCGGCCAGAAGCACTACCCGGTGCAGGTCATGGGCGGCGCGGCGCTGCACTTCGGCAACGTCGCCGAGATGAAGACCGGCGAGGGCAAGACGCTGACCTGTGTCCTCCCCGCCTACCTCAACGCCCTGGAGGGCAAGGGCGTCCACGTGGTCACGGTCAACGACTACCTCGCCAAGCGCGACGCCGAGTGGATGGGCCGCGTCCACCGCTTCCTGGGCCTGGAGACCTCCGTCATCCTGTCGGGGCTGAGCCCCGACCAGCGCCGCGAGGCCTACGCCGCGGACATCACCTACGGCACCAACAACGAGCTCGGCTTCGACTACCTGCGCGACAACATGGCGCACTCCCTCGGCGACCTGGTGCAGCGCGGCCACCACTACGCCATCGTCGACGAGGTCGACTCCATCCTCATCGACGAGGCCCGCACGCCGCTGATCATCTCCGGCCCGGCCGACGGCTCGCCGGAGTGGTACCAGGCGTTCGCCGGGATCGTGAAGGGCATGCGCCTGGACATCCACTACGAGGTCGACGTGCGCAAGCGCACCGTCGGCGTCCGCGAGGAGGGCGTCGCCTTCGTCGAGGATCAGCTGGGCATCGAGAACCTCTACGCCGCCGAGAACTCGCAGCTGGTCAGCTACCTGAACAACGCCATCAAGGCGAAGGAGCTGTTCGCCCGCGACAAGGACTACATCATCCGCAACGGCGAGGTCCTCATCGTCGACGAGTTCACCGGCCGCGTGCTGGCCGGCCGACGCTACAACGAGGGCATGCACCAGGCCATCGAGGCGAAGGAGGGCGTGGAGATCAAGAACGAGAACCAGACCCTCGCCACGGTGACGCTGCAGAACTACTTCCGCATGTACGACAAGCTCGCCGGCATGACCGGCACCGCCGAAACCGAGGCGGCCGAGCTGCACCAGACGTACAAGCTCAACGTCATGCCCATCCCGCCGAACCGCCCCAACCAGCGCAAGGACCACCCCGACCTGGTCTACAAGACGCAGGAGGCGAAGTTCTACGCGGTCATCGAGGACATCCGCGAAAGCCACGAGAAGGGCCAGCCGGTGCTGGTCGGCACCGCGTCGGTGGAGATGTCGGAGCACCTGTCCAAGCTGCTCCAGCGCGAGGGCATCAAGCACAGCGTGCTCAACGCCAAGCACCACGAGAAAGAGGCCGAGATCGTCGCCGTCGCCGGCCGCGTCGGCGCCGTGACCGTGGCCACCAACATGGCCGGCCGAGGCACCGACATCGTGCTGGGCGGCAACCCCGACATCATCGCCGACCTCAACCTCCGCGCCCGCGGCCTGTCGCCGACGGAGACGCCGGAGGAGTACGAGGCCGCGTGGGACGACGAGATCGTCCGCGTCCGCGAGGAAGCGGAGGAGGAGGCCGAGAAGGTCCGCGAGGTCGGCGGCCTGTACGTCCTGGGCACCGAGCGCCACGAGTCCCGCCGCATCGACAACCAGCTGCGCGGCCGCACCGCCCGCCAGGGCGACCCGGGTGAGACCCGCTTCTACCTGTCCATGCGCGACGAGCTGATGGTCCGCTTCAACGGCCAGCGCATGGAAGCGCTGATGAACACGCTCAACGTGCCGGACGACGTGCCGATCGACTCGAAGGTCGTGTCCAACTCCATCAAGAGCGTGCAGACGCAGGTGGAGAGCCAGAACTTCGAGGTCCGCAAGAACGTCCTCAAGTACGACGAGGTGATGAACCAGCAGCGCAAGGTCGTCTACGCCGAGCGCCGCCGCATCCTCGAGGGCGAGGACCTGAAGGACCAGGTCCGCGACATGCAGGAGGACGTCATCTCGGCGTACGTCGCCGGCGCCACCGCCGACGGCTACGTGGAGGACTGGGACCTCGACGAGCTGTGGAACGCGCTGGAATCGCTCTACGGCCCGACCGTCGAGTGGCGGGACCTGGTCGACGGCGACGAGTACGGCGCCCCCGGCGACCTGTCGGCCCGGGATCTCGAGGACGTGCTGCGGGAGGACATCCACGCGAGCTACTCCGAGCTGGAGGACGCCGTGGCGGCCATCGGCGGCGAGGACCAGATGCGCAACATGGAGCGTTTCACCATCCTCAACGTGATGGACCGCAAGTGGCGCGAGCACCTCTACGAGATGGACTACCTCAAGGAGGGCATCGGCCTGCGCGCCATGGCCCAGGCCGACCCGCTGGTCGAGTACCAGCGCGAGGGCTACGACATGTTCGCGGGCATGATGGAGGGCATCAAGGAGGAGTCCATCCGCCAGCTGTTCCTGGTGCGCAAGCAGGTCTTGCAGGCCGAGCAGAAGGAGACGGCGGACCTCAACGACGACGGCGTCGTCGACGAGAAGGACTTCGCCCCCGAGCTGGCCAAGGCCGAGACGCAGCCGACGCAGATGACGTACTCCGGCCCGTCCGCCGACGGCACCGCCGAGCAGAAGCGCGTCGGCGGCGAGACCGGCAACCGCGCCCAGCGCCGCCGGGCCGCGCGCCGGGGCCGCCACTCCAAATAAACCGCGGCCCTAAATGAACCGCAGCGCGGTGATCGTCCAGCCCCGGCCATCGTCGATCATCGCGCCGGCCAGGGCCCGCACGCGGCCGGTGTGCGCGTAGGACCCGACGAATTCGACGCGGGTCCCGCAGGGCCGCCCCGACGGGTGGAGGGTACGCAGCGCCGCGCCCCGCAGGCCGCCGGCGCGGAGCCGGTGGCGCAGCCCGGCGAGCACCCGCTCGTCGATGGAGGCCCGGGAGAGGGCCTGCGGCCGCCGCCGCCCGGCCAGCACCTCGACGATCACCGTCATCGACTGCGCCAGACTGGCGCGCGCGGCGTCGCCGCATCCCGGCATTCCCGGCCCGGACGGACGGCCGTCGTCAAGCGCGGTTTCCGACCCGCCGCCCGGCCGCAGTCCCCGCAGCAGCTCGAACCCGCGCACCGGCGCGAGCTCCCCGATGTCCCCCGTCATTCCCCGAAATCCCCCGATCCGTTCGCCCCGCGGCCATTGTGCCAGCGGGCCGGGGCGGCCGCGCGGCGGGGCGGTCGGCGGAACCCGGCGCGGACAACTACGCTCGTGGTCATGCGTGGTCTCATCATCGATTACTGCGGTGTCCTGGACGGCACCGACGAAGAGCGGGCGCGGTGGCGGAAGCTGATGGCCGCCGCCCGAGCCAACGGCGTCGCATTGGCGGTGCTGTCGAACGACCCGGGCGGCCCCGGGGCGGATCCGATCCGGAAGTTCGAGGAGGACGGGCTCGTCGACGCCGTCGTGCTGTCGGGTGAGGTCGGCGCCGAGAAACCCGAGCCGGAGGTCTTCGACATCGTCGCGGAGCGGCTGGGGCTGCCGGCGCGCGATTGCGTGCTGGTCGACGATTCGATCGTCAACATCCACGGTGCCGTGTCGCACGGCATGGTCGGCGTGTTCTACCAGCAGTTCGACCGTGCGGTCGTGGAGATCACGGGCCTGTTCGACCTGGAGGGCGAGTTCTAGTGCGCGTGTACGTGCCGGCCACGTTCGGCATGCTCGGCGAGCTGCTTTCCGACGGCGCGGTGGTCCCGCGCCGCGGCTGGGCCTTCGCGGTGACGCCGGCCCTGCGCGACTTTTACGTGGAGGGCGACGACGAGGAGCTGGCGGACATCGCCTTCGACGAGGCCTCGCGGGCGTCGCTGCGGCTGCTGTCGGCGTACGACGGCGAGTTCCCGCACCGGCGCGTCGTGATCGCCGCCGACGTCGCCGACGATGGGGTCGAGCTCAAGTCGGACATGGGTGAGGCGGTCGTCGCGCTGTCGGGGGATCTGTCGCGCGACGACATCGCCGCCATCCACGTCGACGTGGAGGCCGCGGAGCAGCCGGTGGAGAAGGCCATCGCCGCCGTCGACGCCGCCGACCTGGGGGACGAGGACGCCGAACTGACCGTGGGGGATTGCCTCGAGCGGCCGCTGGCCTGGTACGACGCCGCGGAGTTGCCCATGCTCGTCGATCTGCTGTAACCGGTACCGACGGGGGTGGCCGCCCCCACCGCCGGTCGTTTCCCCGGCTTGACCGAAAAGTTACCCCGCCGTAAGCTACGCTTCCGTAATCTACGGAAAGGGGAACCGGTGAGCATTGGCAATCGCCTTCGCGGCGCGTTCCGTCACCTGTCCACGCCGCTCATGCCGGACGACTACACCCGGCTGGTCAATCCGCTGTGGTCCAAGCGCGAACTGCGCGGGCAGATCGAGCGCGTGTCGCGGCCGGCGGAGGACGTCGTCGAGCTGGTCATCAAGCCCGGCTGGGGAGTCCCGGCCGATTTCCGCGCCGGCCAGTACATCGGCGTCGGCGTGCGCGTCGACGGGCGCCTGGTGTGGCGCTCCTACTCGCTGACCAACGCGCCGCAGTCCGCCGACGGCATGCTGACCGTCACGGTGAAGGCGCAGGAGCAGGGCCGCCTGTCGCAGCACCTGGTCGCCAACGTCACCCCCGGCACCGTGGTGCGCCTGGCCGCGCCGGCCGGCGATTTCCACCTGCCGGAGCCGCCGCCGGCGAAGCTGCTGTTCATCACCGCCGGTTCCGGCATCACCCCCGTGATGTCCATGCTCCGCGACCTGGAGCGCCGCGGCGGCATCAAGGACGTCATCCATCTGCATTCGGTCCGCGACCGCGCGGGCCTGCTTTTCGACGGCGAGCTGGACCGCCTGAGCCGCGAACAGCCGGGGTACGCCCTGACCGTCCGCGAAACCGGCATCGACGGCCGCCTGTCCATCGACGAAATCAAGCGGCTCGTGCCGGACGTGGCCGACCGCGCCACCTACGCCTGCGGCCCGTCGGCCATGCTCGACGAGCTGGAGGACGGCCTGCCCGGCGTGCGCACCGAGCGCTTCACCCTCGACCGCGGCAACACCGACGCCCAGGGCGGCGTCGTCAGCTTCCCCGGCCGCGGCGAAATCGAGGTCGACGGAGCCACCACCATCCTGGAGGCCGGCGAGAAGGCCGGGATCCAGCTGCCTTACGGCTGCCGGATGGGAATCTGCGCGACCTGCGTGCAGCAGCTCGCCGACGGCACCGCGCGCGACCTGCGCACGGGCGAAACCCATGAAGCCGGCGAGCGCATCCGCGCCTGCGTCTGCGTCCCCGCCGGCGACGTCGCAATCGAACTGTAGACACACGGGAAACACGGAGACACACACATGGCAATCGCCGACATCAAGGCCTATTCGCACCTGTCCGAGGAAGACGTCGCCGAGATCGGGCGCCGCTTCGAGGCCATCGCCGCGGAGCACCGCGCGACCCTGGGGCCGAAGGACGCCCGCTACATCCGCACCCTCATCCGCGTGCAGCGCGGCCTGGAGGTCGCGGGCCGCAGCCTGCTGATGCTCCCGACCCTGGGCATGGCCCTGGACAAGGCCGGCTACAAGACCCGCAAGGGCGGCCTGCTGCCGCGCTCCCTGCGCACGCCCGCCCACAAGGGCCTGTGGTTCGCCGGCGTCGGCGCGCTGGGCCTGGCCAAGGTCCTGGAGAACCTGGAGATCGGCCACAACACCATGCACGGCCAGTGGGACTGGATGAACGATCCGGAGATCCACTCGTCGACGTGGGAGTGGGACAACTCCTGCCCGTCGTCCGGCTGGAAGCACTCGCACAATTACGTGCACCACAAGTACACCAACGTCCTGGGCATGGACAACGACGTGGGATACGGCATCCTGCGCGTCACCCGCGACAAGAAGTGGAAGCCGCTGACGCTGACGCAGCCGATCCAGAACGTCATCCTGGCGTCGCTGTTCCAGTGGGCCGTGGCGTTCTACGACGTCGAGCTGGGGGCGGTGTTCGTCGGCAAGAAGAAGTGGGAGGACGCCAAGCCCCAGCTGATGGAGGTCTTCCAGAAGTCCGGCCGCCAGCTGCTCAAGGACTACGCGCTGTTCCCGCTGCTCGCCGGCCCCCGCTGGGGCGAGGTGGCCAAGGGCAACGCCGTGGCGAACCTGATCCGCAACGTCTGGGCCTACGCCGTGATCTTCTGCGGCCACTTCCCGGATGACGCCGAGACGTTCACCAAGGACCAGTACAACAACGAGAACAAGGCGGAGTGGTACCTGCGCCAGATGCTCGGCTCCGCCAACTTCCACGGCGGGTTCATCCTGTCGGTGCTGTCCGGCAACCTGAACTACCAGATCGAGCACCACCTGTACCCGGACATGCCGTCCAACCGCCTGGCCGCCATCTCGGAGCAGGTCAAGGAGATCTGCCGCGAGTACGACCTGCCGTACAACACGGGTTCGTTCCCGCGCCAGCTGATGCAGGTCCAGCGGACCATCCTGAAGCTGTCGCTGCCGGACCGTTTCCTGGTCGCCGACCCGGACAACGCTCCGGAGGTCCGCTCGGAAAAGGCGTTCGTCAAGTACCCGCAGGTGGAGGCGCAGCTCGACGCCTCGGCCAACCCGCGCCGCGGCCTGCGCACCGGCCTGCGGCTGCTCAAGCAGCTGCGCCCGGGCGTCCGCGAGGTCGTTGCCGCCTACACCGGCCGCTCGACCCGCGAGGTCATGCCGGCGCGCTAGCCGGTGCGCTTCCTGCGGCTCCACGGCATCTGGATCTGCTTGGGCAGGCTCAGTGCCGACCGCAGGATCTCACCGGTCAGCGCCGCCGTGGCGCAGGCCAGGAACAGGGCCAGGTAGGCCTCGGAGGACTGGCCGGTGAACTCGACGGTGACGATGAGCGCGAACAACGGCGCCGCCATCGACGTCGACAGGAACGCCGCGGCGCCCAGCAGCGCGAAGTCCGCCGGCGGCAGGCCGGGGAAGAGCGGCTGGACGACGAAGCCGACCAGGTAGCCCAGCAGGGCCCCGATGGCGAAGCCCGGGGTCAGCACGCCGCCCACGGCGCCCGAACGCAGGGTGATGAGCACCGCGATGATCTTCGCCACCACGAGCGTCAGCGCGAAGGTCCACACCGGGGTCGACTCCAGCACCGAGGTGGCGGCGAAGCGTCCGTTGCCCAGGACCTCCGGCAGGTGCAGCGACATCGCCCCGACGGTCGCGAAGGCCAGCGGCAGGGCCCACAGGATGTGCGCGCCCTTCGGGGTCGCGGCCTCGGCGCGCGACGCGGCGTACCGGAACGCCATCCCGGCGATGCCGCAGATGACGCCCAGAGCCAGGGCGACGGTGAGGTTGCCGAACCCCTCCGACAGCGACACCGTCGAGTACAGCGGCTGGTCGCCCACGACGATGCCGGCGGTCACGGTGGCCACCGCCGAACAGGCCAGGACCACCATCACGGCGCGGACGGTGACCGTCGTCAGCAGGATCTCGAACGCGAAAACCGCTCCCGCCAGCGGAATGTGGTAGATCGCGCCGAGGCCCGCACCGGCGGCGGCCGCCACCAGGAGCCGGGTCGTGCCGCGGTCGATGCCCAGGCGGTGGGCGATCTGCGTGGCCATCATCGCGCCGGCCTCGCGGGGCGCGTTTTCGCGGCCCACCGACGCGCCCGCGGCGACGGTGCCCATCTGCAGGAACACGTTGATCAGCGTCTCCAGGACGGGCATCCGCGCACCGGACATGCCCTCCTCCACCGACTGGATGGGGCGGCCGAGCCTGCGCACCGCCCACCACGCGGGCGCGGCGATGAGCCCGGCGACGGTGATGCCCAGGAAACGCTGCAGGCCCGACGTGCCCTGGGTGACCACCGGGACGTCGGCCTCGTGCTGGCCGTAGACGATGCTCTCGATGCCGTGGAGCATGTAGACCAGCAGAGCCGCGAACAGGCCCGTGGCGACGCCCGCGACGAACGTCCACAGGCACAGGCGCACCAGATCCGCGGCGGTGCGGCGATCGCGCCGCACCTCCTTGTCCGTGTCCTTGTCGGTGTTCCCCTCAGTCCCTGTCAATGTCGAGTTCCCAGTCCTCGTTGTCCTGGAGCGTCGTCAGCAGCCCGCGCACGGCCATGGCGCGCCGGTGGGACGCCCCCTCCAACCTGTCCAGCGCGCATTCGGGATCCGCGGGCGGGCCCAGGTGCGTGCAGCCGCGGGGGCAGTCCTCGATGGCGGCGGCCAGATCGTCGAAGACGGCCAGCACCGTGTCCGGCGTGACGTGCGCCAGCCCGAAGGACCGGATGCCCGGGGTGTCGATCGCCCAGCCCCCGCCCGACAGCGGCAGCGCCACCGACTGCGTCGACGTGTGGCGCCCCTTGCCCACGCCGCTGACCTCCCCCGTGGCGCGCCCGGCGCCCGGGACCAGGCGGTTGACCAGGGTGGACTTGCCCACGCCCGAATGGCCGATGAGGGCGGACACCTTTCCGCCGACGACGTCGAGAAGCGGCTCGATCGGATCCTCCACCCCGCAGACGATGACCGGCACGCCCAACTCGGCGAACTCGCCGGCGAACTCCGCCGGGTCCGCGAGGTCGGACTTGGTCAGGCACAGCACCGGCGACACGCCGCCCGCATAGGCGGCGACCAGGGCGCGCTCTACGAAACCCGTGCGCGGCGGCGGATCGGCCACGGCGCAGACGATGAGCAGCAGCTCGGCGTTGGCCACGACGATGCGCTCGAAGGGGTCGTTGTCGTCCGCCGTGCGGCGCAGGACGCTGGTGCGGTCGGCGAGCTTGACGATCCTCGCCAGCGTCCCCGCCCGCCCGGAGACGTCGCCCACCACGCCGACGCGGTCGCCGACGACGATGTGCGTGCGGCCGAGCTCGCGGGCCCGCATGCAGTTGATCGGCTCGTCCCCGCCGTCGAGCACCACGCCCCACCGCCCGCGGTCCTTGGTGACCACCAGCCCCCACTTGGCGTCGGTGTGCTTCGGCCGGTCCTTCGTCCGCGGCCTCGACCCCCGCCCCGGCCGGACGCGGACGTCGGATTCATCCCAATCGCGGCGCCGGCGGCTCAGGGCGCGTCCTCTTCCGGGGCGAGCGGGAGCCCGACCATCTCGCTCCACCGCATGTCGAAGTCCGGCATGGTCTTGCCGGTGGTGGCGATGTCCTCCACCCGCACGCCCGGCACCCGCAGGCCGATGATCGCCCCGGCGGTGGCCATGCGGTGGTCGGCGTAGGACATCCAGTCGCCGCCGTGCAGCGGGGCGGGCTCGATGCGGATGCCGTCGTCGAGCTCGGTCGCGCGGCCTCCCAACCGGTTGATTTCGGCGACCAGGGCCGCCAGGCGGTTGGTCTCGTGGCCGCGCAGGTGCGCGATGCCGGTGAGCTCCGAGGGGGTGTCCGCCAGCGCCGCCATCGCGGCGACGGTCGGGGTCAGCTCGCCGATGTCGCTCATGTCCAGGTTGATGCCGTGCAGCGACGCCGGGCCCTCGACGGTGAGGTCGTGGACGCCCGATTCGTGCGCGCCCCGGGGCTTCAGCAGCACGCGGCAGCCCATCGCCTGGAGGATCTCGCGGATCCGGTCGCCCGGCTGCACGGTGTCGGTGGGCCAGCCGGCGACGGTGACGCGGCCCCGGGTGACCGCGGCGGCGGCGAGGAACGGGGTGGCGTTGGACAGGTCGGGCTCGACGTGCCACGTGCGGCCGCGCATCTCGCCGTTGCGCACGTGGAAGGCGCCGTCGCTTTCCTCCACGGTGACGCCGGCTCGGCGCAGCATGTCGATGGTCATGTCGATGTGCGGCCGCGACGGCACGTCGCCGACGGTCCGCAGCGTCAGGCCCTTCTGGTAGCGCGCGCCCGCCAGCAGCAGGCCGGAGACGAACTGCGACGACGCCGACGAGTCGATCTCGACTTCGCCGCCGATGTCGCCGACGGGGTTGACCGTGAAGGGCAGCGCATCGCCGTCGATGTCGGCGCCCAGGTCGCGCAGCGCGTCGAGCACCGCGCCCATGGGCCGCACGCGGGCCTCGGGGTCGCCGTCGAAGAACACCGAACCGGTGGCGATCGCGGCGATCGGCGGCACGAAGCGCATCACCGTGCCGGCGAGCCCGCAGTCGATCGTCCCGCCCCGGAGGACGCGGGGGTTGACCTCCAGGGTGTGGTTGGGCGCGCCGGAGTACCCGGAGCCGGTGCGGATTTCCGTGCCCATCGCCTTCAGCGCCGAGATCATCAGGTCCGTGTCGCGCGAGCGCAGGGCGCCGTGGATGGTCGACGGCGTCGACGACAGCGCCGCGATGATCAGCGCGCGGTTCGTGATGGACTTGGACCCGCCGATGGAGACCGTCGCGGTCACCGGGTGGTCGGCGGCGGGGGCTGGCCAAAATTCACTGGGGGGAGTCACGCATCCATCATCCCCCAATTCGCGGCGGCGGGTCGGCAAGGGGTGCGACCATTGGGGCATGTGCGGACGATTCGTGACCTTCACCGTGGGCGATGAGCTCGTCCAATCGCTTAGCGACGTCCCCGGCCTCGCCCCGGTCGCCGTCGACGGGGAGTTGCCGGGGAAGCGCTGGAACGTGACCCCGACGATGCCCATCACGGCGGTGGCCGGGGCCGATGACGGCGGGACGGTGGCCGCGGCGGTGCGCTGGGGCCTGGTGCCCCATTGGTCGAAGTCGATGCCGAAGACGCCCTACTTCAACGCGCGGGCGGAGACGTGGCGGGAGAAGCCGGTCTTCCGCGACGGCGAGCCCTGCGCCATCCCCATGGACGGCTGGTACGAATGGCGCGACAAGGCGCCCTTCTTCGTCGCCGCGCCGGGCGGGCGGCCGATGCTGGTGGCGGGGCTGTGGGCGCGGTGCGGGGACATCGTCAGCGCGACCATCCTGACCACGGACGCCGTCGGCGGCCTGGCGGACCTGCACCACCGGATGCCGCGCGTGCTCGCAGACGACGAGGTGGCCGGTTGGCTCGCCGGCGGGGAGGTCGGCATGACGGATCCCGCGCTGGTGGAGGCGCTGACGGTGGAGCCGGCGAACCGGGCCGTCGGCAACGTGGCCAACGACGGCGAGTGGCTGCTGGAGCCCTAATCCTCGCCGATGGCCGCGAACGTCGCGCCGGTCAGCGCCGCGAGGTCGGCGGGGGAGAGCTCGATGTCCAGGCCGCGTCGGCCGCCGGAGACGAAAATCGTGGCGTGGACGTCGGCGCTGGCGTCGACGACCGTGGGCAGCGCCCGCTTCTGGCCCAGCGGCGAGATGCCGCCGACGACGTAGCCGGAGGAGCGCTGCGCGGCGGCGGGGTCGGCCAGTTCGGCCTTCGAGGCGCCGAGCGCCTTCGCGGTGGCCTTGAGGTTGAGGCGCCCCGTGACCGGCACGACGGCGACGGCCAGGCCGGTGCGCTTGCCGTGCATGTCGACGACGAGCGTCTTGAATATCCGCTCCGCCGCGACGCCCATGTGCTCGCCGAGCCAATGGGCCGCTTCCTCGCCGAAATGGTCGTCCGAATGGGGGAATTGGTGGACGGTGTGGGGGATCCCGGCGGAGACGCAGGCGGCGATGGCGGGTGTCGCCGCGCCGTCGCCCTTCGCTTTCTTCTTCTTGGCCATGATCCGATCCTCCCACGTCGGGCGGATAGGATGGGACGCATGACAGCCGAAGCGACGGGAACCGATGGCGGGGGAACCGTGCGGACCGGGGAGACGGACGCCGAATTGGCGGAACGTTTCGAGCGCGACGCACTGCCCCTGCTCGATCAGCTCTACGGCGGTGCGCTGCGCATGACCCGCAATCCCGCCGATGCGGAGGACCTGGTGCAGGAGGCCTACATGAAGGCCTACCAGGGGTTCCGGTCGTACAAGCCGGGCACGAACCTCAAGGCCTGGATGTACCGGATCCTGACCAACGCGTACATCAACAATTACCGCAAGGCCCAGCGCCGCCCGGCGGAGTACGCGACGGACGACATCACCGATTCGCAGATCGCCGAGACCGCCTCCCACACGTCCTCCGGCCTGCGGTCCGCGGAGGTGGAGGCCATGGCTTTGCTTCCCGACGAGGAAATCCGCGCCGCGTTGATGGACCTCAACGAGGATTACCGGATGGTCGTCTACTACGCCGACGTGGAGGGGCTGCCGTACAAGGAAATCGCCGAAATCATGGAGACGCCCATCGGGACCGTGATGTCCCGGCTGCACCGTGGAAGGAAACAGCTCCGCGAGGCGTTGAAGGATGTGGCGAAGGATCGCGGGTTCATCCGTGAATCGGAACTTTCGGAAAGGTGAGTCGATGAACGACAGCGCGAAGCCCTGCGGACACCCCGGGACGTGCGCCGACGTGCGCCGGAGGCTCGATTCCCTGCTCGGCGGCGAATGCGATCCGGAGGAGACCCGGATCCTCGAGCGGCACATCCGCGAATGCCCGCGGTGCATGGAGGACGTCGGGTGCGAGCGCGCCCTGCGCCGGATCCTGCGCCGCTGCTTCTGCGAGCCCGCCCCCGTGGAACTGCGCCGGCGCATCACCACCCGCATCCGCGTGACCTACCGGACCTCCGGCGAGTGACGCGAAAACCCCGCCGCCATCGTGATGATGGGGGCGGGGTTTCGCCGTTGATCGGTGCCGATCAGCTGTTGGGGCGCTTGCCGTGATTCGACTTCTTCTTGCGACGGTCCTTGCGCTTGCGGCCACGCTTGCTCATGGTGTGCCTCCTCCGTAGGGGGTTTGATTCAACCCGATCAGTTTACTAGACGGTGGTGCGGGCGGTGCGGCGGGTGCGGCCGCGGTTGCGGCGGCGCTTCAGGGCGCGGCGCTCGTCCTCGGACATGCCGCCCCAGACGCCGGCGTCCTGGCCGGTCTCGAGGGCCCACGCGAGGCACTGCGAGGTGACGGGGCAGCGGTTGCAGACGACCTTGGCCTTCGCGATCTGGGCGAGGGCGGGGCCGGAGTTGCCGACCGGGAAGAACAGCTCGGGATCCTCTTCGCGGCAAACGGCCTTGTGACGCCAATCCATGACAAAAACTCCTTCATTCGAAACCCGGGTGGGCACGGGGCAACGCGGCGGCCGAGGCCACCTCGTGACTGAATTGCTCCCCATGCGGTGATGAACGTGCGGACTCGCGCCGGCGTGATGTCCCGTGTGCGGGAATCAGGGGGTTCACCGGTGGATCCGCGGACTGCGGGCGCGAGGCGCCCGCCGGTCACATGCGGGTGGAGGTATCTGCTCCCCCGCGGTCCTGATGAATGATGACACGTCATGCCCTGCTTGTGAAGACCTTCCGGCGAAAAAGTGCCGAACGTCACAGACAGGTGAACTGGGCGTTACATCCGCAGGTGAAGGACGCCGCCGGGCGGAATCGCCGGTTAACGCCGTCCGCCGCGGCGGGGCAGCAGCAGCGCCCGGAACTTCCGGCCGAGCATCGCCCCGAGGCGGATCCACCACGCCCTGTCGCCCACGTGCGCCCCGTATTCGCGGGTTTCCGACGGCGCGACGAACTCGACGGCGTCGCGTTCGCACGTGATCCGCAGCTCCGCGCGTTCGTCGACGTATTCGCCGTCGACCTGGAACTTCAGCGGTTCCGGCGAGGTGAGGGTGACGTCGTCGACGTCGTCGTCGCGAAGCTCCCGGCCCGCGACCCCGAGGAGCGTCCACAGCGTCCGGCCCGCACCGGCCAGGCGGAGCATGGCCACCATGCCCTTGACGCCGGAGACGGAGGTCAGGCCGTAGAAGCCGAGGCCGCCGCTGAGCTTGGTCTTCGGATTGGTCACCACCGCCAGGTCACCGAGGAAGGTCCACGGGTTCGAGTTGGAGACCACGGCCATCGCCAGATCCGTGCCGAGCAGCTCGCCGTCGGCGCGGGCGGTGATCCGCGGCGGGCGGGCGCGCATGCGGCCCCACGCGCCCAGTCCCGTGGGCACGTAGCGCAGCGGATTGGCGCTGACGCCGCTGGCGCGCAGGTCCTCCATGTGCGAGATGACCTCGGCGTCGAGGCCCAGGCCGGCGTTGACCGCGAACCACCGGTCGGCGGCGCGGCCGACGCTGATGGAGCGCCGCTCGCCGGAACGCAGCAGTTCGGCGAGCACGCGCGCCGCCAGCTTCGGGTCCCGCGGCAGGCCCAGCGCCCCGGCCAGGACGTTGGCGCTGCCGGAGGGGATCACCGCGAGGGCGGGCATGTCGCCGGCGGCGCGCACCGGGGGCGCGCCGAGCAGCCCGTTGATCACCTCGTTGACCGTGCCGTCGCCGCCGATGCAGACGACCAGGTCGCAATCGGCCCGCGTCAGCCCCGTCGCGATCGCCGTCGCGTGCCCCTGGTGGCGGGTGAATTCGGAGCGCAGGCGCACGCCCGGCACCGACCGCAGCTCCGCGACCACGGTCCGGGCCAGAGAGTCCGTCATCGAGGTCGAATTGGGGTTGGAGATGAGGAGGGCGCGCACGAAAACGATCGTAGCGGGCGTTATGGTGATGGCGTGAACAGCCGATTTTCCGCAGCCAATCGTCCCGCGCCCATGGCGGCGCCCCGTTCCGTCCTCATCGGCGCCTGGATCGCCGTGGCGGAATGCGCCCTCGGGTTGGGGTACGGCCTTTTCCTCCTGATCCGCGATCTCCGCGGGTACCACGACCCCGATGCGGTGATCTCCGGGTGGGGGACCGCGCTGTGGTTCTTCTTCATCTTCGGCGCGGTACTCGCCGGCGCGGTGTTCCTGCTGCGCGGGCACCGGTGGGGGCGCGGGCCGATCGTCATGCTCAACCTGTGCCTGGCGGGCGTGGCCTTCTACATGTTCACGTCGGGCGCGGTGCCGCTGGGCCTGGTCACGGCGCTGTTCGCGCTCGGTGCCCTGGGGTGCATGTTCAACCCGAAGGCCGTCGATTGGGCGGCCAACTCCTACGGGGCCTGAGCCAGCCCCACCAGGCGGTCGCCCCGCTTTTCGACGATGACGTTCCCCGCGACCGCCGCCGTCACCGTTTCGCCGGGGGCCAGGTGCGGCCGGGCGACGGGGATGACGCCGGTGACTTCGCCCCTGGTCCAGTCCACCCGGGCCAGGCCGCCGGGCACGGGGACGATGAGCTCGCCGCCCACGGCGACGCCGGTGCCCAGGGCGTTCGGCACGACGAAGGCGAGCGAGAGGTCGTCGGGGCGGAACGCCGCCAGGGCGCTGCCGGTGAACCACGTCATGTGGTGGGGGAGATCGGCGGTCTGCGCCGCGGGGACGGGGCCGTCGCCGGCGGCGGGGGCCGGGAGCTCGCCCGGCGCCGGGCGCCACGACGGGCCGGGGCGGCCCTCCTTCGAGTAGGTGCGGACCTCGTCGCCGACGAGCACCGCCGCCGACAGCTGGCCGACGGCCACGAGCCGGGCGGGGCCGTCGAGCTCGACGTCGGAGTGGATCTTCGGTTCGCGGGACTCCTCCGGCGTGGCCTCCTGGATGACCAGGCGGTGCCCGTCCGGGCAGGCGTTGACCACGGCTAGCACGTTGCTGCGGGTCAGGGCGTCGACGATGGTGCACGCGGGGTGCGGCTGCAGGTTCGGCTCCGACGACGCCTCGACGAACCCGTACTCGACGGTGCGGACCAGATCGTCCCGCCACAGTTCGACCATGCGCCCGTCGCGGATGCCGGAGCGGTCGTTCGAGCGCACCGGCTCGACCTCGTCGGTGGACATCCCCCGGCGGGTGGCGGCGTAGGAACCGTCGGCGGCGTCGAGCGAGGTGACTTCGCCGCAGCCGGCCGGGCCGCGGAAGACGGTGATCACGCGCCCGTGCGAGACCATTGCCCGGCACAGCGGGATGTCGCGGTGGTACGACCACGCCGTGTCCCCGGTCGCGGGGTCGACGGCGGTGACGCCCCGGTCATCGGCGGCGATGGCCAGCCCGTCCACCGTGAAGGGGGCGGAGGACCGCGGCGCCTCGACCGACCAGATCTCCTTCAACTCCTCCGGCGCCCGTTCGAGGGGCGCGGCGGGGGCGGAGGGCGCGGCGCCGACGACGTGCTCGACCCCGCGGGCGGGGGCCCGCCACCAGGTCCACGCGACGACGGCGACGACGGCGACGACGATGATCGCCGCCGCGATCCGGTTGCGGTTCATCGGCCGCGCCGGCGGTTCCCGCGGTCCCTGCGGTCCTTCACGGGGCGCGACCCCAGAACCGGGCGGGCCGGGCCCACCGACTCGGCGGCGTCTTCGGGGATGCCGAGGGCGTCGTAAAGCTCCGGCGAGGTGGAGAACCACTGCGGCGGCTCCGGGAAGCCCAGGCCGAGGGCGTCGTCGATCATCTTCCAGCGCGGCAGCTCGTCCCAGCCGACCAGCGTGACCGCGGTGCCGGCGTTGCCCGCGCGGCCGGTCCGGCCGATGCGGTGGACGTAGGTCATCTCGTCCTCGGGCACCTGATGGTTGATCACGTGCGTGACGTCGTCGATGTCGATGCCGCGCGCCGCGACGTCCGTGGCCACCAGCACGTCGACGTCGCCGGAGCGGAAGGCGTTCAGCGACTTCTCGCGCGCCGGCTGGCCCATGTCGCCGTGGACGGCCGTGGCCCTGAACCCGCGCTCGCCGAGCTGCTCGGCCACCGCCGCCGTCGACCGCTTCGTGCGGGCGAAGATGATGGTGCGGCCCCGGCCCTCCGCCTGCAGGATGCGGGCGATGACGGGCAGCTTGTCCATCTGGTGCGACTGGAAGACCACCTGGCGGGTGGTGTCGTGGATGCTCGCCTCCGACTCGCCGGACTCCGCGCGGATGTGCACCGGGCGATCCATGAACGTGCGGGCCAGGTTCAGGATCGGCCCCGGCATCGTCGCGGAGAAGAGCATGGTCTGCCTGCCCTCCGGAACCGCGCGCAGGATCTTCTCGATGTCCGGCAGGAAGCCGAGGTCGAGCATCTCGTCGGCCTCGTCGAGCACCAGCACCCGCACCGCGCCGAGGTGGAGGTCCCCGCGCTGGTGGAGGTCGATCAGGCGGCCCGGCGTGCCGACGACGACGTCGACGCCGGCCTCGAGCACGTCGATCTGCTCGTCGTACGGCCGGCCGCCGTAGATGGTGGTCACCCGCAGATCGACGGCCTTCGCGATCGACTCGAGGTCCTCGCCGACCTGGACGGCCAGCTCGCGCGTGGGCACCACCACGAGCGCGCGCGGGGTGCCGTCGGGCTCCGGCACGCGGGCGTCGTCGAAGACGCGGTCGATCAGCGGCACCCCGAAGCCGAGCGTCTTGCCCATGCCCGTGCGGGCCTGCCCGATGATGTCCGTGCCGTCGAGCGCCAGCGGCAGCGTCAGCTCCTGGATGGCGAAGGTCCGCGTGATGCCCCCTGACGCCAGGGCATCGCAGATCTCCGCCGCGACCCCCAATTCGACGAACGTCGGCGCGGGTCGGTCTGCCACCGGAATCTCCTTCGGGTCGGTGCTGGTCGGTCGTACCCGATACTAGCCGTGACGGTGCGGGTTATGATGTCCCGCATGGACATCACCATCGGATTCGTTGACAACCCCCGCGAACTGAACATCTCGGGAGCCGAGGGCGGCCGCGAACTGGCCTCCTCCATCTCGGAGCGGCTCGCGGGCGGGGAGGGCGTCCTCGAGCTCGTCGACGGCGCCGGCAAGACGTACCTCGCGCAGATCGCGAAGATCGCGTACGTGCAGGTCGGCCCGGCGGCGCCCCGCCAGGTCGGCTTCATCGCCTGATCCCGCGCGCCACGATCCGGCAGCGCCGCACATGAGCAGAGAGTCCTTCTTCGTCAGATTCGCCCGGGACTGGGGATGGCGCGCGTACGCGATCCCGGTTCTGATGGTCCTCACCGTCATCGTCGTCGTGGACGTCGTCCAGGACGTCCGCGGCGAGGAGACCGGGCCGTCGGCGCAGACGAGCGAACTGCCCCATGGGCCGGTGCCGGAGGGCGGGTACGGGAAAAACCTCGACGTCGGCCAGCTGCCGCCGGGCGGCCCGTTCACGGAGGAATCCTCCGGGGTCTTCGTGCCCGTCGACCTCGTGTCGGAGAAGGTGGGCAAGGGCGAGAAGAAGGTCCTGCGCTACGCCGTGGAAATCGAGGACACCGTCGACCCCGCCCGCTTCGGCGGCGCGGACGCGTTCGCGGGGATGATCGACGCGACGCTCGCCGACGAGCGCGGCTGGGTCCACGACGACGCCTTCGCCTTCGAGCACGTCGCCCGCGGCGACTCCCCGGACCTGGTGTTCCAGCTGGTGTCCACGAACACGGCGCATGATCGGTGCGGCTACGAGATCCCGCTGGAGACCAGCTGCTCCATCCCGGACGGCGAAAACGACCCGACGCGCGTCCTCATCAACGAGGCCCGCTGGGTCCGCGGCGCCCTGCCCTTCGAGGGCGACCTCGGCGCCTACCGCCAGTACCTGATCAACCACGAGGTCGGCCACGCCATCGGCTACGCCGCCCACGAGGCGTGCCCGTCCGACGGCGCGGTGGCGCCGATCATGATGCAGCAGACGCTGTCGCTGGACAATTCCGAACTGCACAAGCTCAATCCGAACGAGGTGTACCCCGATGACGGAGCCCGCTGCACGCCCAACCCCTGGCCCTACCCGCTCGGCTGAGGCGGCGTTCGATCCCGGGCGGTACGCCCGCCATCTGCCCATCCCCGGCTTCGGCGAGGAGGGGCAGCGCAGGCTCGCGGGCGCGAGGGTGCTCATGGTGGGCGCGGGCGGCCTGGGGTCGCCGGTCGGCTTCTACCTGGCGGCGGTGGGCGTCGGAAAGCTCACGGTCGTCGACGACGACCGCGTGGACCTGACCAACCTGCAGCGCCAGGTGATCCACCGCGAGGCGGACATCGGCCGGCCGAAGGTCGAGTCCGCGGCGGAGAAGATGGCGGCGCTCAACCCGGACATCGAGGTGTCGGCGGTCGACGCGCGGCTGACCGCGGACAACGTCGACGGGATCATCGGCGGGCATGATCTGGTCATCGACGGCACGGACAATTTCGACACCCGCTACCTCATCGCCGACGCGTGCCGGCGCCTCGGCGTCGTGGAGGTGTGGGGCAGCATCCGGCAGCTGGGCGGCCAGGTCAGCGTCTTCGGCCTGGACCTCGGCGGCGGGCGGCGCGTGTGGCTGCGCGACCTGTACCCGGAGCCGCCGGCGCCGGAGACGGTGCTCACGGCGGAGCAGACCGGCATCCTGGGCACGGTGCCCGGGACGATCGGCACGCTCATGGCCACGGAGGCGGTGAAGGTGATCACCGGCCTCGGCGAGCCCCTGTCCGGCCGCGTGCTCTTCTACGATTCGGCGGCGATGACGTTCCGCGAGTTCCGCTTCGCCGGGGATGCGGGGGCCGTGCGATGACCGGCATGCCCCCCGCCCACGTCCCGGAGGCCTTCGGCGTCTCCGGCACCCCCGAGCCCGCCGGTCCCGCGTGGGACGACGGCTGGATCTACGGCGACACCGTCATTTCGGCGGTGGCCGACGCCTCCCGCGCCGCGTGGTCGGCGAAGGTGCTGGAGGTGCTGTCGGTCGACGGCGTCGAGGTGGCCCATCCGGTGCGCACCACCGACGGCCGCCATGTGCTGGCGGGGTGGCGCGCCCGCCAGCATCGCCCGGGCCGCCCCGAGCCGCGCGCGGACGAGACCATCGTCGCCTGCGGCCGCCTGGAGGACGCCCTGGCCGACGTCGAGCGCCCCCGGTTCCTGGCCCGCGGCGGCGGCGACGTCTTCGACGTGTGCGACCGCGCGGCGTGGGCGGACGACCCGATCGAGCAGCTCGAGGGCCTGCTCGACCCGGATGCCGTGCCCCGCGGCGATGCGGCGGAGGCCCTGGCGGCGGCCGGCGGGCTGATCGGCCTGCGCGGGCAGCTGCGCGGCGAGGGCCGGCTGGTCCACGGGGATCCGGTGGGCACGGTGCTTTACGACGGCTCGGCCCCGCCGCTGTTCGTCGACCTCGTGCCGCGCTGGCATCCCGCCGGTTGGACGCAGGCCGTCGCCGCGGTGGATTCGCTGGCCTGGGGAGGGGCCGACGAGGATTTGCTCGAGCGCTTCGACCACGTGCCCGATTGGGATGGTCTGCTGGCGCGGGCGATCTGCAACCGGCTGTTCCTCCATGCGGCGCATCCGGAGTCCCGGCCCGCCGCGTGGCGCGGCCTGGCCTGGGCGGCGGAGCTGGTGCGCGCCCGGCTCTGACCCTGGTGGGGAACGTCAGTTCGAACCGATCCGGCGCGTGTGCGATGATGCTGCCATGAATCAGATGCCCGCCGTGCGCTTGACCGAGCCGGAACCGCCGGCCCGCCGGACGTGGGAGGGGCCGGTCGCGGCGCTGTTCCCGGGGGACGATCGCCTGGCGGATCTGAAGGTGCCGGGGGCCGCGTGGCAGGTCGTCGGCGGCCCGGGCACGGGCAAGTCGTCGCTGCTGGCGGACCTGGCGGTGGCGCATGTCGCCGCGGGGTGGCCGGCGGATTCGGTGCAAGTGCTGGCGCCGTCGAAGGAGGCCGCGTCGCGGTTGCGCGATGACGTCGCCCGCAGGCTGCCGCGGTCGTCCGGCGCGGGCTCGGGCGGGATGGTCCGCGCAGTGCATTCGATGGCTTTTGCGCTGGTCCGCGCCGCCGCCGTGCGCGCGGGCCGTCCCGAGCCGTCGTTGGCCACGGGCGCGCGGCAGGATGCCGTGATCCGCGAGCTGCTGGCGGGGCACGCCGATGCCGGCGGGGCGTATTGGCCGGAGCGCCTGGTCCCGGCGCTGCGCATGCGGGGCATGGCCCGGCAGCTGAGGGATCTGCTGCTCCGCGCCGCCGAGCGCGGGGTGGGCGCGGACGAGCTGGAGGAGCTCGGCCGTCGCCACGGCGTCGCGGAGTGGGTCGCCGCGGGGAAGTTCCTGCGCGAGTACCGGCGGGTGATGCGCCTGTCGTGGCACGAGGAGCTCAACGCCGCCGAGCTGGTGTCGGCGGCGGTGGCGGCCATCGACGAAGACCCGTCGCTGGTGGACGCCGCCGGGATCCGGGTGCTGCTCGTCGACGACGCCGAGCATCTGGACCCGCAGTCGGCGGAGCTGATCCGCCGGCTGTTGCCGGGGACGGACCTCGCCGTGGTCACGGGCGATCACGACCAGTCGGTGCTGCGGTTCCGCGGCGCGGATTCGGCGTTCCTCGATTCGGTGGCCGATCCCGAACGGCGCATCGTGCTGCATTCCTCGTGGCGGGCGACGCCCGAGATCGCCGTGGCGGCGAATCGGGTGTCCGCGCGGTTGCCGGGGTCGCCGCCGGAACGGGGCATCCGCGGCATGCGGGCCGAGGGGGAGCGGCCGGTCGCCCGCGTCGTCGTCCACGACACGGGGATGGGCGAAAAGGCGACCATCGCCGATTTCCTGCGCCGCGCGCACCTCGAGGACGGCGTGGCGTGGAAGGACATGGCGGTGCTCGTGCGCTCGGGTGCGGGCGAGTCCGCGCTGCACAGGTCCCTGGCCCGCGCCGGCGTGCCCGTGCGCATGGATCCCACCGACGTCGTGCTCGGCGAGCAGCGCATGGTCGCCGCGCTGGTTCTGGCCCTGCGTGCGGTCGACGAGGGATTGGAGCCGTCGGAGTGGGAGCGGCTGCTCACCGGCCCACTCGGCAACGCCGACCCGGTGACGCTCACCCGCCTGATCCGAGGCGTGCGCCGCGCGCACCTCGCCGGCGGCCGCGCGATGGACCGCATCATCGGGCTGCTCGCGGCGGAGGAGCGCACCCCGGAGCAGGAGGAGCTGATCGCCGGCCTGCCGGAGCGCGAGCGCGACGTTTTGGCGGGGCCGCTGCGCATCCTCGACGCCGGCCGCGCCGCGCGGGACGAGGGCGCGGAGGCGGTCGCGTGGGCGCTGTGGGAGTCCTCGGGCCTGGCCGACCACCTCATGGCGGCGTCGCTGCGCGGCGGCGCGGCGGGATCGGCGGCGGACCGCGACCTCGACGGCGTGATGACGTTCTTCGACTTCCTCGGCGACCTCGTCGAGGGCGATCCCTCGGTGACCATCGCGGGCGTCGTCCGCGAGATCGCCGCCCACGAGCTGCCGACGGGCGCCCGCGACCGCCGGGGCGCCGACCGCGAGGCCGTGGTCATCCTGTCCGCGCATGCGGCGCTGGGCCGGGAGTGGGAGGCGGTCGCCGTCGCCGGCGTGCAGGAGGATGCGTGGCCGTCGCTGGGGAGGACCGGCTCGGTGGTCGGCCAGGGCGAGCTGGTGGACCTGCTCGACGAGGGAATCGAGCCCGGCACGCCCGTCTCCCACGCGGCGGAGCGGCTGGCGGAGGAGCGCCGCCTGTTCCACGTGGCGGTGTCCCGCGCCCGCCGCCGGCTGCTGGTCACCGCCGTCGACGCGCCCGACGACGAGGGCGAGCCCAGCCGTTTCCTCCGCGAGCTCGGCGAGGACGTCGAGCTGAAGACGGGTGCCGTGGCCGAGGCGCCCGTGCCCGAGACCGCCGAGGACGTCTCCCGCGTGCTGTCGGTGAACTCGCTGCTGGCCGAGCTGCGCGCCGCCGTGCTGTCCGATGAGGCGGGCCCGGTGCGCAGGGCGCAGGCCGCCCGCCAGCTGGCGCGGTTGGCCGCCGACGGAGTGCCGGGGGCCGACCCCTCGCAGTGGTGGGGCCTGTCCGACCCGAGCACGGACGCGCCGGTGGAGGCGGCGCCGGTGCGGGTGAGCCCGTCGAAGGTGGGCAAGGTGCTCGAGTGCCCGCTGCGGGCGCTGCTGGAGCAGCCGTCGTCGTCGGACCAGATGGCGTTGGGCACCGCCTTCCACCGGGTCGTCGAGGCCATGGCCGAGGGCGTGTCCGCCGAGGATGCGACCCAGTCGCTGCTGCGCGCGCTGCCGGAGATCGTCGACGAGCCCGCCTGGCGCATCGAGGCCATGGGCCGCGATTGGGCCGCGGCGGTCGCGGCGTGGGCGGAGTGGGCCGCGGGCTCGCGGGCGGTGGGCACGGAGGTCCCGGTCCGCGTGCCGCTCGGCGACGACGCCGTGATCGCCGGGCGCATCGACAGGCTGGAGGAGCATCCCGAGGGCGGGCGCACCATCGTGGACGTGAAGACGGGCGCGAGCGTGCCGTCGGCCGCCGATGCCGAGGCGAATCCGCAGCTGGCCACGTACCAGCTGGCGCTGTCGGAAAGCGGCGATGTGGAGGTCGCGGGCGGAAAGCTCGTGTACCCGCGCAAGGCCGGCGCCACCGGGCCCGCGGTGCGCGTGCAGTCCAAGATGACGCCGGAACGGTTGGCGCAGTGGCGCGGCACGGTGCTCGGCGTCGCCGACGCCCTGCGCGGCCCCGGCGCCCTGGCCACGCCGGGGCGCCATTGCGACCACTGCGGGGTGCGCCTGGCGTGCCCGGCGAAGGAGGGGATCCGATGACCATCGATCCGGTGACGCTGTCCCGCATGATCGGGCAGCCGCATCAGCCGACCGAGGCGCAGGCGGAGGTCATCGGCGCCCCGCCGGAGCCGCTGCTCGTCGTCGCCGGCGCGGGCGCGGGCAAGACGGAAACGATGGCCGCCCGCGTGGTGTGGCTGGTGGCCAACGGCTTCGTGCGGCCCGAGGAAGTCCTGGGCCTGACGTTCACGCGCAAGGCGGCCCGCGAGCTGGGCCAGCGCATCCGCGAGCGTCTGGCCGCGCTGGCCGCCAGCCGCGCCTTCGACCGCGTCGCATCGCCGGAGGTCCGCGAGGCGCTGCGGGTCATCGCCCCCGAGGTGTCCACCTACGACGCCTATGCGGGATCCCTGGTCCGCGAGTACGGCCTGCTGCTGCCCGCCGAACCCGGCGCGGAGGTCCTCGACGGCGCGACGCAGTGGCAGATGGCGTGGGAACTGGTCCGCGACCGGGGCTCCATCGAGACGGAACTCGGCGTGGCCGACCTCGTCGGAAAGCTGATGACGCTGTCCGAGGAGATCGACTCCAACCTCGCGTCGGTCGACGAGGTGCGCGAGCAGACGGAGGCGTTCATCGCGAACATCGTGCAGACGCCGAAGGCCCCGCGGCAGCGCAGGGACCTCCACTCGAAGCTGGAGGCGCCGCTGCGCGCGCAGCGGGACCGGCTCGCGCTGCTGCCGCTGGTGGGGGAGCTGCGGCGGCGGCACGAGGACGAGGGGGCGGTGACGTTCGGCAGGCAGATGGCCATGGCCGCGCGGCTTGCCGACGGCATCGCGGAGGTCGGCGCGGCGGAGCGCAGGCGGTTCCGCGTGGTCATGCTCGACGAGTACCAGGACACCTCGCACGCCCAGCGCGTGCTGCTGCGCGCGCTGTTCGCGGGCACGGCGGTCACGGCCGTCGGCGACCCGATGCAGGCGATCTACGAATGGCGGGGCGCGACGGCGGCGAATCTGACGCGCTTCGTCACCGACTTCCCCTGGCCCGACGGCCGCCCGGCGGAGAAGAAGCAGCTGCTGACGTCGTGGCGCAACCCGTCGTCGGTGCTGGAGCTGGCCAACGACGTCTCCGCCCGCGCGTTCGGCGCCGGCCCGCGCACGGTCGAGGAGCTGACCCCGCGGCGCGGCGCCGGCCGGGGCACGGTGCGGCTGGCCCTGCACGCGACGGCCGACGAGGAGCTGGAGTGGGTCGCCGGCCACATGGCGGAGGAGTTCCGCGCCGCCCGCGAGGAGGGCCGGCCGATCACCGCGGCTGTCCTGGTGCGGAAGAACAAGCACTCGGCGGCGATCCTCGACGCGCTGACCGCCGCCGGGGTGCCCGCCGAAATCGTCGGGCTGGCGGGGCTGCTGACGCTGACGGAGATCCTTGACGTCATCGCCTGCCTGCGGGTTCTGGCGGACCCGGCGGACGACCGGGCGATGCTGCGGATGCTCACGTGGCCGCGCGCCCCGCTGGGCACCGCCGACATCGCCGCGCTCGGCCGCCGCGCCCGGCAGCTCGCCCGGTACGCGCGCGACGACGACGAACCGCAGGAGGAGGTCGACGGCCCCCTGTCCGCCCTCGACGCCGATCTGGCGGCGGTGGCGCGGGAACGGGCGACCCCGCCGACCCGCCTGGGCCACGCCGTCGCCGACCCCGCGCTGCGCGACGAGGGCGAGTCCGCGCCGGGCTATTCGGAGGAGGGTGCCCGGCGCATCGCCGAACTGTCGGCGGCGCTGCGCAACCTGCGCCGGTTTTCGCTGCGCAAGCCGCTGCCGGAGCTCATCGCGGACATCGAGGAGGCGTTCGGCATTCGCGTGGAGGCCGCGGCGGGCGGAGGCGCGGGCACCGTGCACCTGGACAGGTTCACCGAGGTGGCGGCGGATTTCTCGCGGCGCCTCGGCGGTGAGCTGACCGCGTTCCTGGGGTACCTGGACCGTGCGGCCGCCCACGACAAGGGCCTGGAGCCCGGCAAGACGCGGATGAAGGGCGACCGCGTGGAAATCATGACCGTGCACAAGGCCAAGGGCCTGGAATGGAACGTCGTGGCGGTGCCCCACGTGTGCGCGTCGGTCTACGACGACGTCATGGTGGACACGTGGCTGACCAAGCCGCAGCTGCTGCCCTCCGACGCCGTGGCCGAGGGGGAGTCCGGCGACGGCGCGCCCGTGCTGGACACCTCGGCGGCGGAGAACCAGAGCGAGCTGGCGGCGGCCCTCGACGAGCACAGGGCGGAGTACCGCGCGGCGAAGGTCGCCGAGGCCGACCGGCTGTTCTACGTCGCCGTCACCCGCGCGGAGGACACGCTGCTGGTGTCCGGCAGCCAGCGCATGACGCCCGGCCGAAAGAAGCCCGACGGCCCGTCGGCGCACCTGGAGTCGCTGCGCGCGCTGCGCCCGGACGCGGTGGAGACGTGGGTCGGCGAGGCCCCCGGCGAACCCCTGCCCGTCCCCGATGCGGAGGGCGTCGCCTGGCCCGCCGCCCCGGACCCCGGGCGCCGCGCCGTGCTCGAACGTGCCGCGGAGCTGGTGCGCGCCGGCGAGCCCGACGGGTCCGAACCCATCGACGGCGACATCTCCCGCGTGTGGGACGACGAAGTCTCCATGCTCTTGGAGGAACGCCGCCGCGCCCGCGCCGAGGCGGTGTCGGTGCCGATGCCGGTGCAGTTGTCCACCAGCGAGTACCAGGCCCTGCGCGCCGACCCGGCGGCCTTCGCGCGCCGCCGCGCCCGGCCCCTGCCGTACAAGCCGAACCGGTTCGCGCGCCGCGGCACGGCTTTCCACGCGTGGCTGGAGAACCGTTTCGGTTCCGCGGTTCTGCTTGACGACGACGACCTGTTCGCCGCAATCGACGGAGACGGCGAAGGCGCGGACGTGGCCGTCGAAAAG
Source organism: Corynebacterium halotolerans (assembly GCF_001056295.1). Classification (GTDB taxonomy): domain Bacteria; phylum Actinomycetota; class Actinomycetes; order Mycobacteriales; family Mycobacteriaceae; genus Corynebacterium; species Corynebacterium hansenii. The sequence continues at coordinate 4,843 of NZ_JVMD01000021.1, read as the reverse complement.
CTGAAGGAGAAATTCGCGGGGAGCCGGTGGGCGGATCTGACGCCGGCCTTCGTGGAGGAGCCGTTCGACATCGGCGTCGGCGGCCGGCGCATCGTCGGGCGCATCGACGCGGTGTTCCGGATCGACGGGCGGTGGATGGTCGTCGACTGGAAGACGGGGCGGCGGCCGGTCGGGGAAAAGGCCCGGCAGGCGGCGCTGCAGCTGGCCGTGTACCGCATCGCCTGGGCCGACCGGCGCCGCGCGATGGGGGAGGACATCGCCCCCGAAGACGTGCGCGCGGCGTTCCACTACATCGCCGAGGACGTGACCGTGGAACCGGCCGGGCGGGATCTGTCCGACCGGCTAGAGTTGGACGAGGCGATGCGAGAGCTCGTCGCGGACACGACGAGGAAAGGTGGCTGACGATGCGCGACAAGATCCGCGATCGGTTCGGCGCCGACATCGAGCTGGACGATCTCCCGGATCACGCTCTGCTGGGCGTCATCCGCATGCCGGAGGCGGCGCGGAGGGGGCCGTGGCGGCTGATCGTGCGGCGCCTGAGCTACGCGCTGGCGATGCTGCTCATCGCGGCGATCGTCGTCTACCTGGACAAGGGCGGCTACACGGAGCCGCTGAGCTTCGTCGACGCGCTGTACTACTCGGCGGTGTCGCTGTCGACGACGGGCTACGGCGACATCACGCCCGTGACGGAGCGGGCCCGCATCCTGAACATCCTGATCATCACCCCGCTGCGCGTGGTGTTCCTGGCCCTCTTGGTCGGCACGACCCTCACGGTGCTGACGGAGGAGTCCCGCCGGGCACTGCAGATCCAGCGTTGGAGGAAGCAAATGCGCAACCACACCGTCGTCATCGGCTACGGCACGAAGGGCCGCTCCGCCATCGCGGCGCTGCTCGCCGACGGCGTCGACCCCTCGGAGATCGTCGTGGTGGACAAGGACCAGGGGGCGCTCGACCAGGCCGGCGTGCGCGGCCTGGTCACGGTCCACGGTTCGGCGACGAAGGCGGACGTGCTCAAACTCGCGGGCGTCCCGCGGGCGAGGTCCGTCGTCGTCGCCCCGAACAAGGACGACACGGCGGTGCTGGTGACCCTGTCGGTGCGCGAGATCGCCCCCGGCGCGACCATCGTCGCCTCGGTGCGCGAGTCGGAGAACCGGCACCTGCTCACCCAGTCCGGCGCCGACCAGGTGGTCATCTCCTCGGAGACCGCCGGCCGCATGCTCGGCCTGGCCACGGTCACCCCCTCCGTCGTGGAGATGATGGAGGACCTGCTCAGCCCCGACGAAGGCTTCTCGGTCGCCGAGCGCCTGGTCACCGAGGAGGAGATCGGCGCCAACCCGCGCCACCTGGCGGACATCGTGCTGGGCGTGGTGCGCTCCGGCGAGCTGTACCGCATCGACTCGCCGGAGTGCGAGTCCGTCGAGCCGGGCGACCGGCTGCTCTTCGTCCGCCGCGTGCTCAAGGAGGAATCCGATCCGGATGCCGGCAAGTGACCCCGCCTTCGGCGGCGCGATCTCCCTCGACCCGGATCAGCTGGAGGCGGCCACGGCGCCGCTGGGCCCCGTGTGCATTCTGGCGGGCGCCGGCACCGGCAAGACCCGCACCATCACCCACCGCATCGACCACCTGATCCGGTCGGGGTTCGTGCAGCCGCAGAAGATCCTGGCGGTGACGTTCACCGCCCGCGCGGCGGGCGAGATGCGCGACCGCCTCACCGCGATGGGCACTGCGGGCGTGCAGGCGCGGACGTTCCACTCGGCGGCGCTGCGGCAGCTGCGGTACTTCTGGCCGCAGGTCGCCGGCGATTTGCCGTGGCGGCTGCTGGACAACAAGTTCTCCGTCGTCGCCCGGGCGGTGCGCGCCACCGGCCTGGACTCCGGCAAGGAGACCATCCGCGACGTCATGGGCGAAATCGAGTGGGCGAAGGCGTCGCTGGTGACGCCGGAGGGCTATGCGGCGGCCGTCGACAAGCGCGGGCGCGTCGCCCCCGTTCCCGCCGACAAGCTCGCGGCGGCCTACCGGACGTACGAGGACATGAAGACCTCGCCCGAGGGCATGTTGCTCGACTTCGACGACCTGCTGCTGCACACCGCCGGGGCGATGGAGAATTCGCGGGCGGTGGCGGAGGAGTTCCGCGCCCAGTACCGCAGCTTCGTCGTCGACGAGTACCAGGACGTCACCCCGCTGCAGCAGCGCGTGCTCGACGCGTGGCTGGGCGAGCGCGACGATCTCACCGTGGTCGGGGACGCCAATCAGACCATTTATTCGTTCACCGGCGCCACGCCGGAGTACCTGATGGGCTTCTCGCGCCGTTTCCCCGACGCCACCGTCGTGCGCCTGCAGCGCGACTACCGTTCGACGCCGCAGGTGGTGCACCTGGCCAACGAGGTCATCGGGAAGGCGAAGGGGCGCCTGGCGGGGTCGCGGCTGAAGCTGGTGGGCCAGCGCCCCGACGGCCCCGAGCCCGGCTACACCGAGTACGACGATGAACCGCAGGAGGCGCGGGTCGTCGCAAGGCAGATCCGCAGGCTCATGGACTCCGGCGTCCCGGCGTCGGAGATCGCGGTGCTCTACCGCGTCAACGCGCAGTCGGCGGTGTTCGAGCAGGCGCTCAGCGAGGCGGCGATCCCGTACCAGGTGCGCGGCGGCGAGGGCTTCTACCAGCGCCCGGAAATCAAGCAGGCCGTCGCGGAACTGATCCGCGTGGCGCGGCGCCCGGACGTGGCCACCAACGGCGACGGTTCGGCGGGCACCACGGGCGAGGCGTTGCGAGGCCGGAAACTGTCGGCCCTGGTCCGCGAGACGCTGGTGCCGCTGGGCCTGACCAAGGAGGAGCCCGAGGGCGCCCAGGCCCGCGAGCGCTGGCAGTCGCTGGGCGCGCTGGCCGACCTGTGCGAGGAACTGGTCCACGCCGACCCGGAGCTGCGCATCGAGGGCCTGCTGGGCCAGCTTCGCACCCGCCAGCAGGCGAAGCAGCCGCCGACGGTGCAGGGCGTGACGCTGGCCAGCCTCCACGCGGCGAAGGGCCTGGAGTGGGACGCGGTGTTCCTGGTCGGCCTGACCGACGGCAACATCCCCATCCAGCACGCGCTGAAGAAGGGCGACGATTCGCAGGACGTCGAGGAGGAGCGCCGCCTGCTCTACGTCGGCGTCACCCGCGCCCGCGAGCACCTCGAGCTGTCGTGGTCCCTGTCGCGGCAGGAGGGCGGGCGCCGCACCCGGCGCCGCAGCCGCTTCCTGGAGGGGCTGGACGTCCCCGGCTTGGCGACGGCCGCCGCCCCGCAACCGGCCAAGAAGAAGCCCACGACGTGCCGCACGTGCGGCGGGCGCCTGACCACGAACGCGGAGCGGATCATCGGCCGGTGCTCGGCGTGCCCGTCGGACGTCGACCCGCAGCTGGTGGAGACCATCCGCGCCTGGCGCGCGGAAACCGCCCGCGAGATGTCCGTGCCCGCCTACGTGGTGTTTTCCGACGCCACCCTCGCCGCCATCGCCGAGGCACGCCCGTCGGAGCCCGCGGAGCTGTTGGCGGTGCCGGGCATCGGCCCCGTGAAATTCGAGAGGTTCGGGGCGCAGCTGCTGGCGCTGATCGCGTCGTCGTGAAGCGGGGGAAGTCGGTAGCGTGGGGCCATGCGAATCCACGTCATCGGAGCACACGGAAAAGTCGCGCTGCGGGCGCTACCGCTGCTGTCGGCCGCGGGGCATGAGGTCGTCGGGGTGATCCGCAACCCGGATCACGCCGACGAGGTGGAGGCGGCGGGCGCCGAGCCGCACGTCGCCGACATCGAGCGGTTGGACGCCGGCGGGTGGGCGTCGCTGCTGGAGGGGACGGATCTGGTCGTGTGGTCGGCCGGCGCCGGCGGGGGCGATCCGCGGCGGACGAAGGCCGTCGACGAGGACGCGGCTATCGCGTCGATGGACGCCTGCCCGCGCGAGGCGGGGTACGTGATGGTGTCGTATTGGGGCGCGCGCCGCGATCATGGCGTGCCGGAGGACAACCCGTTCGTCCATTACGCCGACGCGAAGGCCGCCGCCGACGAGCATCTGCGGGAGTCGGGGCTGCGGTACGTGATCCTGAAGCCGGGTGCGTTGACCGAGGAGCCCGCCGGCAACGTGTACGTCGGCGACGATTCCGAGGTGCCCGAGGGCGTCGGGCGCACCACCGCCCGCGCCACCGTCGCGGCGATGATCGCGCATGTGGTGGGTCGTTTCGGCGAGCTCGGCGGCGCCCGCGAGATCGCGTTCCTCGACGGCGATGTGCCGTTGGACGAGGCCGTCACCGCGTAGCTTCGGCGCTCTTGGCCCTGGCCCTGGCCCGCGCCGGCGTCGGTTGGCGCGGGCCTTTCGCGTGCGTGGGTGCTTGCTTTGCGACGTGCCGGCGTGGAAGGGGAGGGGCCTGGTGGTGGGATGGATCTGCGGCCCGACATGCGGCGCCGCAACTATGGTCCGCCAACAACTCCGATTCTCGCCCTTTGCTCCCCGCACTGCGCTGCCTCCACCTGGACGCGAGCCCTCCCGACCTGCGGGCAACCGCAACCCGCCACCCACATGGCATCCAGTACGTGCCGACTACACACATGGCATCCAGTACGTGCCGGCCGGCGCTAGTCGCCGATACGTGCGAGTCTTACGCGCGCCACCCCGCGTGATGCGAAAGTGTCTCGTGGTGCGAAAAGAAGCGAAAACGTGACGCCATGTTCGAGCGATATTGGTCGAACACGTGTATCATCTTTGGTGAAGCGGGATGGGGATAATGGGCCGGCTTCCAAGGCGCAACGCCAAGCAGTGCGAGCAGTTTCCAGTTCCAGTTCCAGTTTCTTTTCGCCACCGTGGGGGAATCGACATG
>NZ_JVMD01000020.1 GCF_001056295.1 Corynebacterium halotolerans | reverse complement strand
TCAGGTTTGCTACTCGGGAGCGTTGACCATATGACACGAAGCCGTGGGATGCGCCCGGCGTGGGGTGAGGAAGGGGCGTGCGGCGGGTAGGTGGGCGTCGTCAAGCAGGTGTTTTTGGGGAGGCGGAACACGGGCCGTCGTAAAGCGAAGATCTGAGCCGCCAGCCGAGCCTGCACCGCCAGCAGTCGGGCGCGCACTGCCGTCGCGCGCCACTCGCCGGCAGTCGGGGGCGCACTGTTGGCGCCCGTTACCCGTCGGCGGTCGCGCGCCACCCGCCGGCAGTCGGGCCCGCACCCGTACCGCCGCCCGCCACCCCCGAACCCCACAAACCGGGCGCATCGGGTGCCCCCGCCCGGCCCGAAAACCACCGGTAACCGCCGCGGCCCTTCTGGAACCACCACCCGGCGGATAAGTTTTTACTGTCCCTTCCGGAACAACAGGAGGCTCCCCATGTTCACGTCCCGCAAAACCAAAATCGCGGCGATCCTCACCGCCGGCGCCCTCGCCCTGACCGGCTGCTCATCCGACGGCGGCGCCGGCGGCGGCGACAACGCCGGCGGCGACGGCGACGGCTACAAGATCGGCATCAACCAGCTGGTCCAGCACCCCGCGCTCGACTCCGCCACCGCGGGCTTCAAGAAGGCCTTCGAAGACGCCGGCGTGAACGTGGAATTCGACGAACAGAACGCCAACGGCGAACAGTCCACCGCGCTGACCATCGCGCAGCAGTTCGGGTCGAAGAACCTCGACCTGGTGCTGTCCGTGGCCACCCCGGCCGCCCAGGCCACCGCGCAGAACGTCCAGAACACGCCGGTGCTGTTCACCGCCGTCACCGACCCGGTGTCCGCCGACCTCATCGACTCGATGGAGAAGCCCGGCGGCAACGTCACCGGCACCTCCGACGCCGCGCCCGTGGACAAGCAGCTCGACCTGCTCAAGGAAATCGTCCCCGACGCCAAGAAGGTCGGCATCGTCTACGCCTCCGGCGAGGTCAACTCGAAGGTGCAGGTCGACGAAGCGAAGAAGGCCGCGAAGTCGCGTGACCTGGAGATCATGACCCAGACCGTCACCAACGTCACCGAAATCCCGCAGGCCGTGCAGGCCCTCGGCGACGTCGACGCGTTCTACGTGCCCACCGACAACCTGGTCGTCTCCGGCATCTCCTCCCTGATCCAGGCCGCCGAGACCGCCAAGATCCCGGTCATCGGCGCCGAGTCCGGCACCGTCGAAGGCGGCGCCGTGGCCACCCTCGGCATCGACTACAACGAGCTGGGCCGCCAGACCGGCGAGATGGCGCTGCGCATCCTCCGCGAGGGCGCCGACCCGGCCACCATGCCCGTCGAAACCGCCAAGCAGTTCACCTACATGGTCAACGAGGACGCCGCCAAGCGGCAGGGCGTCACCATCCCCGAGAAGATCCTGAACGAGGCCGAGAAGGCATGATCCCCGCCGTCGAGTTCGGCCTCATCTACGGGGTGATGGCGCTGGGCGTGTTCCTCACGTTCCGCATCCTCAACTTCGCGGACCTGACGGTTGACGGTTCCTTCACCACCGGCGGCGCCACCGCGGCGGTGGCCATCTTGGCCGGGTGGAACCCTTACCTGGCCATTGCCGCGGGCTTTGCGACGGGATTCGCCGCGGGCCTGATCACCGGACTCCTGCACACCAAGGGGAACATCGACGGCCTGCTCGCGGGCATCTTGACGCAGATCGGGCTGTGGTCCGTGAACCTGCGGATCATGGGGTCGTCGAATGTGCCGCTGCTGCGCGCGGAGACGATCTTCACCCCGATGCGCGAGGCGGGCCTGATGGGCACGTGGGCGTCGGTGGGCATTTTCGCGGTGGTCGTCGCGGCGATCACCGCGGCGATCGTGTGGTTCCTGAACACCGACTTCGGCCTGGCGGTGCGCGCCACCGGCGACAACGGCCCGATGATCCGGTCCTTCGGCGTGTCCACCGACCGCACGAAGCTGGTGACGCTCGCCCTGTCCAACGGCATGGTCGGCGCCGCGGGTGCGGTGTTCGCGCAGTACCAGGGCTTCGCCGACAACTCCATGGGCATCGGCCTGATCCTCATCGGGCTGGCGTCGGTGATCATGGGCCAGGCGATCCTGGGCCAGCGTTTTCTGTGGCTGTCGGCCGCGGCCGTCGTGGTCGGCGCGGTGCTGTACCGCCTGATCATCTTCGCCGCGCTGGAGCTGGGGCTGAACCCGAACGACATGAAGTTCATCACCGCCGCGCTGGTGGTCATCGCGCTGCTGGTGCCCCAGTGGCGCTCGGCCATCGGCGGGGCGATCGCCGGCACCCGGGCGAACCGGGGCCGGGACGGTGGCGGTGGCGCGGCCGGGGCCGGCGCGGGCGACGGTGCCGGCGCCGATGCGGTCACGCCGAACACGGCGGCGTCGGCGTCGTCAAGCAACGGCACCGCGCAAGCCGCGGGCGCCGCGGACGGGAAGGTGAAGGCCTGATGCTGACCATCCGCAACGTCTCCAAGACGTTCTTCCCCAACAGCGCCAACGAGCGCCGCGCACTCGTCGACGTGTCGCTGGAGCTGGCGACGGGTGACTTCGTCACCGTCATCGGCTCCAACGGCGCCGGCAAGTCGACCCTGCTCAACGCCGTCGCGGGCCGCATCCCCATCGACTCCGGCGACATCGCCGTCGACGGCACCCCGATGGGGAAGATGCCCGACCACAAGCGCGCCAAGTACATCGGGCGCGTCTTCCAGGACCCGATGGCCGGGACGTCGCCGAGCCTGACCATCGAGGAGAATTTGTCGCTCGCCTACCTCCGCGGGAAGCGGCGCGGCCTGCGCCTCGGCCTGTCGAAGGCGCGGCGCGACATCTTCGCCGAGCAGCTGAAGTCGCTGGAGCTGGGCCTCGAGGACCGTCTCACGGCGAAGGTCGGGCTGCTGTCCGGCGGGCAGCGGCAGGCGCTGTCGCTGCTGATGGCCGGGTTCACGCACCCGAAGATCATGCTTCTCGACGAGCACACCGCCGCGCTCGACCCGCAGCGTGCGGCGCTGGTCACCGAGCTGACGCACAAGATCGTCGAGGAGGGCGGGCTGACCACGCTCATGGTCACCCACAACATGGAGCAGGCGATCCGGCTGGGCAACCGGCTGATCATGATGCACGAGGGCCGCATCGTCTACGAGGCCTCCGCGGAGACGAAGGCGAAGCTCACCGTGCATGATCTGCTGCAGGAGTTCGTGAAGATCAAGGGCGCCACCCTGTCCGACAAGGCGTTCCTGGGGTAGGGCGGCCGAGGCGGGTGCGGCCGGGGCGGGGCGGCCGGGTCAGGTGCCCGGGCCGCCCCCACCTCCAGATGCGCGAATCGGTCGCGGTGCGCCGCCCCCACCGCCAGATGCGCCAGTTCCATGCAGATACTCCCGTTGCAACGGGCGCATCTGCATGTAACTGGCGCATCTACGTTTCGGGGCGAAGCACCGGCGCAACCGCCTAGAACCGCCCCCACTCCTCGGGGACGGGGGCCTCGATGTGGAGGACGTCGCCGTCGGGAAGCGGCACGGTCAACTTGTGCGCGTGCAGCATCATCATCGTGATCCCGCGCCCCCGCACGTGCCGGTTGAAGCCCGCCGACCCGTAGCGGGAATCGCCGGCGATGGGGTGGCCGGCGTCGCGGCAATGCACCCTGATCTGGTGTTTGCGGCCGGTGAGCAGCCGCGCCTCGATGAGCGTCGCGCGGCGCCCGTGGCGCTCGATGACGCGGAAGCGGGTTTCGGCGCGCTGCCCGCCGCGGTGCTCCGGCGCGGCGACGGTCGCCTTCGCCGTGCGCAGCAGCGGAGTGGTGCTCACGCGCAGGTCATCGGGCCATGCGCCTTCGACGACGGCGAGGTAGCGCCGGTCGATCTCGTGCTCGCGGTCGCGGAGGATCTCCTGCAGATGGCGCAGCATCGCGGGGGTCTTGGCCACCATCAGCAGCCCGGACGTTTCGCGGTCGAGGCGATGCGCCAGCTCCAGATCGGGTTCGTCGGGCCGCGCCCGCCGCAGCGCTTCGATGACCCCGGCGTCGACCCCGGTGCCCCGGTGGACGGCCAGGTCGGCGGGCTTTGCGACGACGATGAGCCGATCGTCTTCGTGCACTATCGCCTTTTCGACCGTCTCGACGAGATGCGCCGGCACCTGCCGGGGCTCCTTCTCCGCGGCGACCGTGATGTCGGGGAGGGTGAGTTCGTCGCCGCCGGAGATGCGGTGGTTCTGCTTGACCTTCGCGCCGTTGACGCGGATTTTTCCTTCGCGCATCAGGCGGAACAGCAGCGTGGCGGGCACTCCCTTGAGCTGCGAGCGGATGTACTTGTCCAGACGGCGGCCGTCGTGGGCCTCGGGGATGGTGATGGTCCGCGCCGTGAAGGTGCGGTCGCCGGAGGCGCGCCGTGTGGGGGAGCCGCGGTTGGGTGACTGGCGGCCGGTGGAGCCCCGACGGGTCGAACCATGCTGGGGCGATCCGCGCTGGGACGACTGGCGGGTGGTGGAGCCGCGCCGCGCGCCCCGCCCCGGCGACCCCCGACCGTGCCGTCCGCCCCGACGCTGCCCCGAGTTGCCGCCGATTGTGCTCACCACTTCGAAAAAGACCATGACTTCGGGCCGCTGGCGGACCCTGACCAGGAATGCCCGACCATAGTCGGCCCCATCACGCTCCGGCCAATCACGCACGGCTCCGGTTCGCACGGCGCCGGCACGCCCGCCCCATCACGCTCCGGCCAATCACCTCCCACACCGGCATGCCCACACCAAACCGGCTCCCACGGCGCCCCGGCGGATGGGAATGGGGGAGGGGGCATGGGCGTCGTAAAGCGGCCGCAGTGATTGAATGGAAACCGCTATGTGACCTGAAACCCCACCGAAAGGCACCGCGACGGCCATGCACGACGAAAAGAAGCTGCACGACGAAACGAAGCTGATCCACTCCGGGTACGCCCCCGGCAACAAGGACCCGCGGCAGGTGCCGATCGTGCAGTCGACGACGTACACGTTCGACTCCTCCGACGACATCGCCGCCGTGTTCGACGAGCCGACGCACGCGCTGATCTACTCGCGCTTCGCCAACCCCACCGTCATGGCCGTCGAGGCGAAGATCGCCGACCTCGAAGGCGGCGCCGCGGCGATGGCGACGTCGTCCGGGCAGGCGGCGACGGCGCTGAGCATCATGAACCTGTGCTCCGCCGGCGACAGCTTCGTCGCGTCGTCCGAGATCTACGGCGGCACGTCCAACCTGTTCTCCACCACGCTGAAGCGCTTCGGCATCGAGGTCATCTACGTCGACCAGGACGCCTCCGAGGAGGAAATCGCCGCCGCGTTCAAGCCGAACACGAAGGCGCTGTTCGGCGAGATCATCGCGAACCCGGCCATGAGCGTCCTCGACGTGGAAAAATTCGCCCGCATCGCCCACGGCCAGGGGGTGCCGCTGATCGTCGACTCGACGTTCGCCACGCCCGTGCTGTGCAAGCCGATCGAATGGGGCGCCGACGTGGTCATCCACTCGACGTCGAAGTACCTCGACGGCCATGCGGTGCAGGTCGGCGGCATGATCGTCGACGCCGGCACGTTCGACTACGCCAACGGCAAGTTCCCCGGGTTCACCGAGCCCGACGAGTCCTACCACGGCGTCGTCTACACCCGCGACTACGCCGCCGCGCCGTTCGTGATCAAGGCCCGCATGCAGCTGCAGCGCGACTTCGGCGCCTACCCCGCCGCGCATTCGGCGTTCATGCTCAACCTGTCGCTGGAGAGCCTGGACGTGCGCATGCGCCGCCACTGCGAAAACGCCCAGAAGGTCGCCGAGTACCTGGCCACCCGCGACGACGTGCTCGACGACGTCCGCTACCCCGGCCTGCCGTCGTCGCCCTACGGCGATCTGGCGGAGAAGTACCTGAACGGCGCGTCGGGCGTGCTGACCATCGACGTCAAGGGCGGCCGCGAGGCCGGCGTGAAATTCATGGACTCCCTGGAGCTGATTTCGCGCCAGGTCCACGTCGCGGATGCGCGGTCGTGCGTCCTGCACCCCGCGTCGACCACCCACCGCCAGGTGCCGGACGATCAGCTCGAGGCGGTCGGCATCACGCCGGGGCTGGTGCGCATTTCGGTGGGTCTGGAGAACGCCGACGACATCATCGCCGACATCGAGCAGGCGCTGGCGAAGGTGGCGGAGTAGGGGAGGGGCGGCTTCGGCCCGGCCCCACCTCCAGATGCGCCAGTTACGTGCAAATGCGCCCGTTGCAACGGGCGCATCTGCCTGGAACTGGCGCATCTGCGGGTGTGGGGGTGGAAGCGGCGCGGCCGGGGCGGTGTCTACCTCGCTGCCGCCGGGGGCTTCGCGCCGGCGTCATCCGGTGCCGTGGGAATCTGCGCCGACGGCTCCTCTCCGCCGCGCCGGGCACCCGGCGCCGCGGGCGCGACGTCCCACGTGGGATCGGGCGCGACTCCCTTGGCCACCAGCACCGGGTCCGCGGACAACGGGGTGCGCGGCTTCGGGAACCTCTTGTCGGACTTCCACCAGGGCATGTTGCCCACCCAGCCATCGGCCGGCGGCGTCGGGGACTTCGGCTCGAAGCCGAGCTCCGCGGGGGTTTCCCTGATCGTGTCGACGACGAAGTACTTGTCGCGTTCGTCGGCGTGCTCCCTCATGATGGTGCGGAACTCGCCGAGCTCCGCATAGAGCGGATCACGCAGCGGATTGCGCCCGGTGGTGCGGATCTTGTGGATCCAGTAGATGAACAGCGCGACGTTGGCCAGCAGCGCCGCCCACGCGCACACGGCGTTGGCCGTCGGGTTCATCGTGGAGAAGTTGGTCATCGCGCCCGGCGGCACCAGGACCTCGGGCAGCAGGTTGTTCATGGCGATCCAGAACACCAGGGTGAAGCAACGGAACCAGATCCACTGCCCCTTCGCCCACGTGAACGCCGGGATGGTGCATGCCAGCAGCAGCGCGAGGGTGCAGTACCAGGTGTAATCCGACAGCGAGTTGTACAGGAACGCGTGGTTCCACAGGTCGTAGGCGACGACCCACGGCCACACCATGTCCACCCAGATCAGGCCCTTGGTCTTCTTCTCCGGGTTGGAGGTGATGAAGATCTTCCCCAGTCCCGTGATGGTGATGATGTTGAGCAGGCCCGCGATCGCGGTGATGATGTTCCAGTATCCGCCGATGGTGCGGAAACCTGTCGCCGGGTCGATGCCGACGCCCGACGCCCGGAAGTTCTCCGCCACTCCGCGGTACCACTCCGGGCTGCCCACGGCCCCCGCGACGCCACGGGATTCCGGCAGGCCGTTGATCATGTCGATTCCGGCGTGGGAGTCGTTGATGGACTTCAGGCAGGCCGGGTCGGCCGCGCAGGCGAGGTAGGTGTCCTTCTCGGCGAAGATGGTCAGGTCGCGGATGTTGGCCTCCATGATGTTGAGGGCCAATCCGATCCACAGGGCGACGCCGAACCAAATCGCGTAACGGTGCGCCTTTTCCGGGTTGCGTTTGCCGTACCAGAGCAGGAACCCGGTCATGGTCGCGGTGGCGATCATGATCGCGTATTTGCCGAAAGGGAACCAGCCGACCATCGGGGTTCCGTGGATTGCGGCGTAGGGCATGAGCGCGATGCCGCCGACCGTCCAGATGGCGAAGACGGTCCAGGTCCATCTCCGGTTGATTTCGGCTACCGCGACCTGGGCCGCGAATACGACGATCCAGAGGAAATACACCATGGGAGTTCCCAGTTCCCATAGGAAAAGCGAAGACATTTTGTTGGCCTTCCGATATTGCGGTGGGAGTGATCAAGATAATCGTATCTCTGCGCGTTACAGAATGGTATGATGTGTATATCACTTCCGGAGCCCGGCATCGTGCACGATCGTTTTCGGTGGAAGCTATTTCCTTTGTCCGGGCATTCGTGGAGTTTGAAAATTCAACACATGAATTTTCCGAATTCAATCGGTCGCCCATGTCACATTGCGTGAATGGGCGAACGGATGGGGAGAAGGCGAATGGGACGGGTGGAAAGGCCCGGGCGCGTGGTTGCGTCACGTGCCACGTGTCACGCGCGACGCAACACGCAACGCGCGACACGCATCGGCACCACGCGCGGTTGCGCCATGCACCACGCGCCTCGCGCGGCTGCGCGCCACGCGCCGGCGTCGCCCGTAGCCCCCGGAAGCACCAAGCGGAGCGGCCGAAAGGCGGTCGCCCGAGAACTTCGACCGAAGGTGGTTGAACCATGAACGACAAGAACAAGGCCCGCCGGGGAGCAAGCCCGGCCCTCGCCGCCGGTGTGGCCGGCGCGGCCACGATCGGCGGCATGTACGTATTCAGCCGGCTGACCGGCCAGGCCACGCCGGAGGAAAAGGCCTGGCGGTACCCGGCGGACGACCTCATCGACGCCAACTACGACAATGCGTACTCGTCGACGTACGCGGTGACCATCGACGCCCCGGCCTACGCGGTGTGGCGGCTGTTCAAGCAGATCGGCGCGGACAAATCCGGGTCCTTCTCCTCGGAATTCCTGGAGCGCGTGTTCGCGCGCCTGCCGTTCTTCAACAGCTACGAGATCCAGGAAGAATTCCAGCAGCCCGACTCCCTCGTGCCCGGTGACATCGCGGCCTTCGACTTCCACGGCATGTCCATGGAGTGGGCAGACGTCGTTCCCGGCAAGTACCTGGTGCAGTGGGTGGACACGAAGCACCCGCCGGCGGCGCCCGGCTCCTACGCGTTCCGCTTCCCCGGCATGACGCATTTCGCCGCCGCGTGGTGCTTCTACGTCGTTCCGCTGCGCGGCGGGCGGTCCCGGCTGATCAACCACTGGCGCATCGGCTACGAGCCGGCGTCGGCCGCGATGAAGGCACTGAACTGGGTCAACATCGAGCTGATCGGCGGGGTGATGACGCGCTTGCAGAACATCTACGTCAAGCGCGTGCTCGAGTTCGAGAAGAAGCAGCAGCACACCGGCAAGTTCATGCGGGGCGTGCTCGGCGGGCGCTGGTTCGGCAGCGGCACGCCCGCGGGCCGTTGGGATGGCACGCCGCTGTTCGAGGACACCTACACGCAGTGGTTCCGCTACGGCCGCCAGAATCCGGCGGTCAAGGAGATCCGCGAACCCGTCACCGACAATCCGTCCTGGCCGCCGAAGGGCCCCGGAACCCCGTGGGCGGGCGAGGTCGACGAGGACTACTTCGAGGGCTGGACCGAACCGGAGTTCAGCTGGGAGGAGCAGATCCGCCAGAAGCAGCAGCGCACCTACCTGCCCGATTGGGGCAAGGAGTCGTCGGCGCGGCCGTGACCGACTGCATGCAGAACCCCCGGCACCGGAAGCGGTGCCGGGGGTTTTCGCGTGGGCGGCGGTGCGGGGGCCGAATCCGGAGGCGGAAAAGGCCGAATCCGCAGGCGGCAAAACCGCGTCCGCAGCAGACGGCCCGACGCCCGCCGCGCGGTCAGGTCCGGATCGGGGTGCGAACCGCGCTCTCGCCGGAAATGGTCTTCCCGCGGTCGCGGAGACCGAGCGCCTCCGGGGTGGTGCCGAGGCGGGCGGCGATGCGGTCCTGCGTGGGGCCGTCGGCAAGCTCGCGTGCCAATTCCACGTTGAAGGGGGTGTCCGAGTAAACCTCCGCGGTCACCGGGTTGCGGTGCCGGGTGATGATCCGGCGGACGTGGTAGATGAACACCGCGAGGTTGATGGCCAGGGACAGCGCCGACAGGATCAGCAGCGCCGTGGGGTTGTGCGCCGAGCGGTGCGCGAACATCGAATCCTGCATGAAGTGCGGGAACGTGAGCACCACCGCGGACCACAGGGTCAGGGTGTAGGCGCGGTATTGGATCCAGGCGCCCTTGCCGAATCGGAACAGAACCGGGATGGTGCAGGACGCCAGCAGGGCGACGCCGGAGTACCAGGCGCGGTCGGCGAGGCAGTTGTACACGTAGGCCAGGTTCCAGACGTCATAGGCGATGATCCACCAGATGGTCAGGTCGCCCCAGATGATGGCGCGGGATTTGCCCTTGGCCACGAAAATGCCGGCCCAGCCGGATATCGCCAGCAGATTGAGGATGCCGGCGATGCCGTTCATGATGTTCCACGGCCCGCCCCACGTCACCATTCCCTGCGTGGGGTCGACGCCGTGGATGCCGTAGCACTGGAAATCGCGGATGACCGCCTCGATGATGTTCAGCGCCAGGATCGCCGGCGGAATGAGCAGGTACCAATAATTCGTGCGCAGTTTCTTCGCGTACTGCAATGCGACGAGGCAGAGGCTGCCGGCGAGCGCGGAGTATTGCTTGACGACGGGGAACCACCCCGCGGAATTGGTGCCCTCCGTCGAATGGGGCCACCAGAAAATGGTGAGCAGAATGGGCGCCACGATGAAGACGGCGAGGACGACCCACTTGTTTCTCTGGGCCATCCATGCCGTGGCGGCCAATGCCACGGTGACGATGATGAGCATTGCATAGTCCCACCATTCGCCTACCTCGAAAAAGAACAGAGTCGCGTAATCGGGCGGTGTGATCGCCGGCCACATGACAAGCATCGCTTTCGGGTCCATGGGTCCGGCGTTTGCGCGAAGGCGGCCTTCCGGTCGTGCTTCGTGGGGGCTCGTCGGGTCTCCGTGTCGGACCCGACTCCAGGGTACGCCTGCGTTACACATTGGCACAATGTGATATATCGCGCGGTTGGGGGCGTGCGTCCCCGCGGCATGGGGGATAGTGAGCGTGCACCACGTGCCGGCCGCGGCCACGCGCGCCGAATCCGCCGGACATCCGCCTAAGGGAAAAGGAACGAACGTGAAGGTAGTCATCACCGGGGCCGCGGGATTCGTCGGCGACGCCGTGCGCCGGGAACTGGAATCGCGGGGTCACGAGGTAGTGGGCCTGGACATCGCCGCCGACGAGACGCGCGGCATCCACCGGGCCGACGTCAGCGAGCCGGGCGCCGGCGCCGAGCACTTCGCGGGCGCCGACGCGGTGGTGCACACCGCCGCGCTGGTCTCCTACGCGATGACCCACGAGGACGCCTTCGCCGTCAACGTCGAAGGGACGCAGAACATCCTGGACGCCGCGCGGAACGCGGGCGTGAGGCGCTTCGTCCACGTGTCCTCCGTGGTCGTCTACCCGGACGTGCCGCGCATGCTCGACGAGGACAGCCCGATCGACGTCAGCGGCGTCCCGTACATGGACACGAAAGTGGTCAGCGAAATCCCGGTGTATCGGGCGATGATCGCCGGCGACCTGGAGTGCGCGATCGTCCGGCCCGGCGACATTTACGGCCCCCGGTCGCGCCCGTGGACCGCGCTGCCGTACGAGGCCATGAAGAAGAAGCAGTTCGTGCTGCCCAAGATGGGAAAGGGGCATTTCACGCCGGTGTTCATCGATGACCTCGCGCGGGGCATCGCCGCGGCGGTGGAGTCGCCGAACGCGCCGGGCGAGGTGTTCAACATCACCGATGGCACCGTGGTGACCTGCAAGGAATTCTTCACCTTGCTCGCCCGCCACGCCGGCACGGGCTGGTTCCCCAGTCTGCCCAGCCGTCTCGCGCTGGGCCTGGCGACCGCCCTGGACCGCATCGAGCGCCTGCGCGGCCGCCGCACCGAGTCGAACCCGACCACGATCCGGTACTTCATGCGCGAGACCGGCGGATACGGCATCGGGAAGGCCCGGAAGCTGCTCGGCTACGAGCCGCAGGTCGGCCTCGAGGAAGGGCAGCGCCGCGCCGGGGAGTGGTGCCGCCGGCAGGGCTAGCGTTCGGGAGATTCGGCCCTGGTTCGGTGCCGGCGCAGCCGGAGACGTGGATGCCGACTGCGACGCTGCCCCTCCCATCCACAGATGCGCCCGTTCCATGCAGATACTCCCGTTGCAACGGGCGCATCTGCCTGGAACGGGCGCATCTGGCGAGGCATCGACCGGTGGGTAGGGGATCGATGGTCGGTGCTCCGTGCCGTGATCGACGTCCGGGGCTCCGTGCCGCAACCGGTGAATTACACGATGCCGAGACCCAGCGTCAGCGGGATGAGCAGCGCGAGCACCGATAGGGGCACGACGACGGTGACCATGAAAATGTCCTTGTAGGACTGCCGGTGGGTCAGGCCGCACACCAGCAGCATCGTCAGCACCGCACCGTTGTGCGGCAATGAGTCGAAGCTGACCGAAGCCATCGCGGTCAAACGGTGCATGAGTTCCATGTCGATGCCGCCGGCGGCCGCCATCTCCTGCAGATCCTTGCCGAAGGTGGACAAAGTGATGCTCAGGCCGCCCGACGACGAGCCGGTGATGCCGGAAATCACGCCCGTGGAGAGGATCGACACGACCAGAGCGTTCTCGCTGACGGAGAAAATGCCGTCGCGAAGCACCGCGAAGACGGCCAACGAGGCGATCACGGCGCCGTACCCGACCTCGGAGGCCGTGGTGAAGGCGGGGAGAATGGCAGTCTTCGCGCCATCCGAAAGCCCGGTGGCGTAGTCCTTGGCCTTGCGCGGGTTGAGCGCGAAGATCAGCAGGATGGCGGTGACCAACGCGACGGTCACCGACCACACGCCGATCACGGCGCTGAGTTCCACGCCGCCGAACTTCTCCTCCGCGAGGTAGTCGAAGTTCATCATGTTCGCGAAAACGTAGGTGAACAGGTAATTCATCACGATGACCACGAGGATGGGCAGAAAACCGATCGCGCCCCGCATGACGGGGTTCTGCACCCGCTCTCCTTCGTGCGTGAGCACCGGCGAGGTTTCGCCGTGGCCGATCACGTTGGCGTCGACGCCGATGGACTCGGCTTCGGAGGTGCTGCCGTGCCCTTCGAGCTCGTGAAAATCGTGCTTCGGGTCGGGCTCCGGGGCGAACACCTCACCCGCGGCCTTCAGCCGGCGGACTCGGTATTCCAGCCACAGCATGCCGAGCGTGAACGTCATGGCGGCGCCGATAAGGCCGGCGATGGGCGCCGCATACGTGGTGGTGCCGAAGTACTTCGTCGGAATGGCATTGTGCACCTGGGGGCTGCCGGGCAGGGCGGCCAACGCGAATGTGATCGTGCCCAGTGCCAGCGCGCCGGGCATCAGTCGCTTCGGGATCTCCGCTTCCTTGAACAGCGCAATCGCGATCGGGACGATGGTGAACGCCACGACCCAGGCGGAAACGCCGCCATAGGTCAGCAGGGCGGTGGCCAAAACCGTCGACAGCAGGGCGCGCTTCGGGCCGAGGAGCTTGGAGATGCCGGCCGCGAGGTCCTGCGCCAAACCGCTGATCGTCATCAGGTGACCGAAGATCGCCCCGGACATGAACAGGGGGAAGAAGCTGATGATGAACCCGCCGAGGGCGGGCATGAATATCTGCGTGTACGTGGCCAGCAGCGGAGCGCCCGACAGCAGGACGGCCAGCAGCGCGGCGAGCGGCGCGACGACGATGACGGAGTGGCCGCGGTAGGCGAAGAAGATGAGGAAGGCGAGCGACAGGAAAATGCCGATCAAGGCAATGGCCATCAGTCCTCCTGAGACGAATGCGGAAAGGGATGTGCGGGCGCCGGTCGTGCTGCGTGCACGGCCGGCGCCCGGGAGCCGGAGTTTGCCGGCTCGGTGGAATCGATCAGCGGCGCACGGGGTCGGTGCGCAGGGTGTCGATGATCGCGGAGAAATCGAGGTGCGCGTTGCCTGCGTCGGCGAACTCGCGGAATTTCTCTGCGGTGGTGCGCCCGAGCGGCGCGGCGGCACCGGTTGCGTCGAGCGCGCCCATCGCCAGGCCGAGATCCTTGACCATGAGGGCCGTGGCGAAACCGGGCCTGAAGCCGTCGTTCGCCGGCGACGTCGGGACGGGGCCCGGCACCGGGCAGTTGGTGGTCAGCGCCCAACACGACCCGGTCGAGTTCGACACCACGGAGTGGAACGACTCGGCGGAAAGCCCCAGCTTCTCGCCGAGGACCATCGCCTCGCCGATGGCCAGCTGCTGGATGGCCAAGACCATGTTGTTGCACAGTTTCGCGGCTTGCCCGGCGCCGATTGGCCCGCAGTGGGTGACGGCGCGGCCCATGACGTCGAAAAGCGGGGCGGCGCGCGAGATGTCGTCGGCATCGCCGCCGACCATGAACGCCAGGCCACCGGCCGCGGCGCCGGTGACCCCGCCGGATACCGGTGCGTCGATGAATGCCGATCCTGCCGCGGTGACCTTGTCGTGCACGTCCGTGGCGTCTTCGACGGAAATGGTCGAGCAGTCGATGAACAGCGTGCCGGGCTTTGCGACGGTCAGCGCTTCCGTGACCACCGAGTCCACGAGGGCGCCGTTGGGCAGCATCGTGATGACGATGCCCGCGCCCTCGACTGCCGCGGGAACCGAGTCGAAGGTGTCGATTCCCGCCTCGCGGGCCGTGGCGAGCGCTTCCGCGCCGACGTCGAAACCGTGGACCTGGTGACCGGCGGCGGCGAGGTTGCCCGCCATCGGACCACCCATGTTGCCGAGCCCGATGAATGCGATCGCGGAGTTGGGAATGTCGGTCATGTCAGGCCTCAGTCCATGATCGGCATCGAGAAATCGGCGCCCGTGGCGACGCCGTCGGGCCAGCGCTGGGTGACCGTCTTCGTGCGCGTGTAGAAGCGGAACGAATCCGGACCGTGCTGGTTCAGGTCACCGAAGCCGGAGGCCTTCCAGCCGCCGAAGGTGTGGTACGCGATCGGCACGGGGATCGGGACGTTGACGCCGACCATGCCGACGCGGATGCGGTCGGCGAACTCGCGGGCGGCGCGGCCGTTGCGGGTGAAGACGGCGACGCCGTTGCCGTAGACGTGCTCGTCCGGAAGGCGGAACGCCTCCTCGAAATCGTCGGCGCGGACGATGCACAGCACCGGGCCGAAGATCTCCTCGGTGTAGATCGACATGTCGGTGGTGACGTTGTCGAAGAGCGTCGGCTGGATGAAGTAGCCGTCGGCGAGCGATTCGCCCTCGAAGTCCGCGTCGGTGGCGCCCTTGCCGCGGCCGTCGACGACCAACTCGGCGCCGGCCGCTTCGCCTTCGTCGATGAGCTGGCCGATGCGGTCGAGAGCGGACTTCGCGACGACGGGGCCGTAGGAGGCGTCGGGATCGAGGCTGTGGCCGACCTTCAGTTCCGGGATTCGTTCCTCGAGCTTGGCTCGCAGGGCATCGGCGGTTTCCTTGCCGACCGGAACGGCGACGGAGATGGCCATGCACCGTTCGCCGGCGGAACCGTAGGCCGCGCCGACGAGAGCATCGACGGCGCTGTCGAGATCGGCGTCGGGGAGGATGATCATGTGGTTCTTGGCGCCGCCGAAGCACTGGGCCCGCTTGCCGGTGGCCGCGCAGCGCTCGTAGATGTACTTGGCGATCGGCGTGGAGCCGACGAAACCGACGGCCTGGATGACCTCGGAGTCGAGGATCGCGTCGACGGATTCCTTGTCGCCGTGGACGACGTTGAACACGCCGGCGGGTCCGCCGGCCTCGATGAACAGTTCCGCGAGGCGGACCGGGACGGAGGGGTCGCGCTCCGAAGGCTTGAGCACGAAGGCGTTGCCGGCGGCCAGGGCGGGGCCGGCCTTCCACAGAGGGATCATCGCCGGGAAGTTGAACGGCGTGATGCCCGCGACGACGCCGAGCGGTTGACGCATCGAGAAGACGTCGATGCCGGTGCCCACGGAGTTGGAGAACTCGCCCTTGAGGAAGTGGGGCGCGCCGACCGAGAACTCGAGGACATCCGTGCCGCGGGCGATGTCGCCCTTGGCGTCCTCGAACGTCTTGCCGTGCTCGAGCGACAAGGTGCGGGCGATTTCATCGATGTTGTCGTTGATCAGCGAGATCCACTTCATGATCACGCGGATTCGCTTCTGCGGGTTGGTCTTCGCCCACCCGACCTGCGCGCGCTCCGCGCTCGCGATGACGTCGTGGACTTCGGCGGCGGAGGCGAGTTCGACATTCGCCTGCACCTGACCGGTGGACGGGTTCATGACGGGGGCCGTGCGGCCGCTGGTGCCGGGCTTGGCGGCACCGTCGACGAAATGCGTGATCGTGCGGGTCATCTCTGCTCCTGCATGGTCGGCTGGGATTCGGTGTCGTTACCGGTCGAGAATTCCTGTTCTGTCCGGAACGAATCTGAGCCGAGACGCTAATGGAGACATGAGTCACACTCGAAAACGATTGTGACGTGGAGCGCCGATTACCCCGCCGAAAACGGTGCTGCGGTGCGGTGGTGTGGGGCTTCGTCGGCAAGCGGTGTCCGCTGAACACCCCCGGGACGGCTACTCGTTCCCGTCCACGATCCCCTGGATGATCGCCGCGTAGTGGTCGATGAGTTCGGTGCGGTCGAAGGCCGCGAAGTCGACGTCTCCCACGCGCCGCATGAACGACAGGCCGGCGAGCATCGCCATCGCCGCTTGGGCGCGCAGATCCGGCGACGGATTCGGGTGCGGGGCCTCTTTCGCGATGCGCCGTGCGAGCACGCGCAGGAGGTCTTCCTTGATCCTCCGGCCGATGGCGCCGAGGGATTCCTCGCCGCCGTCGGTGACCGTGAGAACGCGGATGGTGGAGTACGGCGCGTTGTCCGGAGCACTGATCGTCTCCAGGACCGATGTCATTCCGAGCTGGTCGAAAGGCCCGCTGAACAACGCGGAGGCGCTGTCGGTGAAGTCGACCGTCTGCTCGAAAAGGCGCTCTTTGCTGTGGAAATGCTTGATGATCAACGCGGAGCTGACACCGGCTGCCGCCGCGATGTCCTTCAGCGACACCTGGGCGAAGGAGCGTTGGCTGAACAGCTCTCGGGAGCACTTCAGGATTCGGGTGCGGGCGTCGGGTTGCGGCGCGGTGGGCTGCATGTTTTCGAGGTTACAAGCGCTGCCGCGCGGCCCCGAATCGCCATCGCGCACCTCATGGCACTCCTGGGGAGACGTTACCGCCGTCCCGGCGTTGCGCGGTGCGCGTATGGCGCGTGCAACAGACGAATTTCCGCACCGTCCCCATCCTCAGATGCGCCCGTTCCGGGCAGACACTCCCGTTGCAACGGGCGCATCTGCATGGAACGGGCGCATCTGGCAAGGCATCCACCGGGGGATCGGGCGTCGACGGGGTCTCCGGGGTAAAGGTCGACGAGGCTCCAAGGGTAAAAGGGGTCCCGGGGGAGAAGGCCATCGTTTTGAATCGGCTCATCAATCGGTTGAACCCGCGACCGGCCCCATTCCGGCCAGCCGCCGCACCCAACCCATGGCAATCTATTGCCATGAAAACGAAGTCGACCTCCATCCGCGTCGCCGCCGCCGCGCTCCTCGGCGCGACCGGCCTTATTCTCGCCTCCTGCGGTGCGGGTGGGGCGCAGCGGGACGCCGCTCCGTCTCCGGCGGCGGGATCGTCGGAAAGCGAAACCCGCTCGACGGTCACCGTGACCAGCACGGTCGAGCGAGAGATCATCGACGTCGATGCCTCGGCGTTCGCCATCGGAGGCGGCCATGTCTTCCGGTACGTGCTCGATGGCGAGTCCGGCGAATGCTCGATCGGCGAACGGGGAGCGATGTGCATGGGCACTGCGGGCGACGACATCCCCGAGGTCGAGGTCCCGCCTTTCCCGCGGAAGCCCGCCAGTGTGGTCAGCGTCGGCGTCGACGGCACCGAGTATCTGGTCTTCGAAGGTGTTCCGCCTGCGCCGGAGACGCTGCAAGCCGGTCAGCGCGTCAAGGTAGGCAAGAGCGTCTGCTCCGTACCGGATGAATCGACGCTGACGTGCGAGTACGACGGCGCCTCCTTCACTTTGCGCGGCGCGGATGCGTTGATTTCCACCAGCGAGAAGCCCGTCGGGCGTTACTTCGTCGGCGATGCCGGCAAAGCGGGCGAATCCGGCAAGAAGAAGTCGGGCGCGCAGAGGATGAGCGCGACCGGTGACTCGTGTGGCACGGCCAGGAGCTCCGAGTTCCCCGGGTTCGACGGCATGAACGTCGAGGTGAAGCAGGGGCCGGTCGATTGCGGCAAAGCGATGGAGGTTCTCGGCGAATACCTGGATACGCCGACGGATGCGGACCATGGCAATGCGAACATCCGCCAGTACGGAGACTGGAGTTGCGCGATGCCCACCCATGGGTCCGCGCAGCGGTCGGGATATTCGTTGACGTGCGGCGGCTCGGATGGCGCGGCGATCGGCATCCGCAACGGGTGACGTCCCGGCGGCCGGCGCTCCCGCATGGCCCCCGCATAACCAACGCCCACCTCGCCCGGTCCCCACATTCGTGGGAGCCGGGCACTCCCGTTTTTCGGGTTTTCCCATGAATCGAGCGGACGTTTGGCTAATGTTTGTCAAGTGCATATTGATCTAGCCGGTGATCGCTGACGGCCGTGGACCTCCGCCAGCCGACCAGCGTCGGCATTTCCCGCCACGGCCACGACCATGTCCACGGCCATGGTCACCGCTACCGCAACGTCAACGGCGACGACCATCCCCGCGGCCACGGGCACCGCCAGGGACACGCCCACGCTCACTCCCACGGCGACGACCACCGCCACCAACGCGGCCCCCTCCGGCATTTCCGCGGGCTGCGCGCCGAGCTCGACCGGCTCGGCATTTCGTGGCCGGCCATTTCGCGCTCGGGCCTCCCGCACTTCCGCATCCCGCGCCTCGGCCTCCCGCACTTCGTGCCGCCGCGCCTCTCCATGCCGCGCTTGCCGACGCCCCGCGCCGGCTTCCCGCGCCCGGCCTTCGCCCGCTTCGGTTCCGCGCACCCCGGCCGCGGCTGGATCAGTTTCGCCACGTTGCTGGCGCATTGGCCGGCGACGGTCTTCCTCATCGCGCTGCTCGCGTCGCTCGACAGCGATCCCGGCCGCCTGACGGCCGTGGCCTTCGCCAGCGCGCTGATCTTCGGGTCGTGGGCGCTGCAGATGGCGTTGCAGGTGGTCATCGTCAATCTTTTCCCGTGGTGGGAGGCGGCCATCGCGGCGACGGGCGTGACGGCGATCGTGTGGCTTCAGCTGTGGTTGGCGCTGCCCGGCATGGGTTTCGTTCACGAGATGGTCGGCGATCCGCGCCTGCATGCGGGCTCGCTGGCGATGGCTCTTGTCCTGCTGCCCGTGGCCAGCGCGTTCATGGTCCGCTTCCTGTGGCACGTCGGCGTGGCGCGGGTCGTGGAGGACCTGGGCCAGGCCGAGTTCGAGGCGTGGGCGGCCGAGCATGCGCGCGTCGCCGGCTGGTACGCCCCGGATGGGCGGCGCCGCGTGGTCCGGCGGCACATCGACCGCGCCGCCCACTGGCGCCCGTACACGGCCGGCGCGGTGCTGGTCGTGGCGCTGGGCGCGCTGACGGGGCTGTGGCACCCGGCCGCGCAGCTGGTGATGGGAGTCTGTTTCTTCGCGGCGCCGTGGGTCTACCGCCGCCTGGCCGTGCGCGCTGCGGCGGACGGCGATGGGGGACCGGGGGCCGGAACCGGCGCGTAAAGCTTTGCGACGCCCACCCCCCCCATGGCATGCCCTAGGGGGTATGATGTGCCGGGAATTCGCCCATGCACCCGACCCCGGAGGTCCCCATGTCATTTTTCGCGAAGCTCTTCGGCTCCGAAGGCAAGATCGGCGGCGCCGAGGCCGTGCAGATGTGCAAGGACGGCGCCCGCCTGGTCGACGTCCGCACCGACGCCGAACGCCGCCTGGCCTCGCCGAAGAAGTCGTCGCACATCCCGGTGCAGCAGATCTCCGCGCGCTGCGGCGAGCTGAACAAGAAGCACCCGGTCATCGCCGTGTGCGCCCACGGCCCCCGCGCCCGCCGCGCCTGCAACGTGCTGCGCAAGCAGGGTTTCGACGCCTACTGGCTCGCCGGCGGCGTCAACGCCTGGCAGAACGCGGGCGGCCAGGTCAAGCAGTAGGCCGCGCCCTCTGTGCCGCGCCCCTCACGCCCCGCTACCTCTCGCGGACCAGCGCCGGGTCGAGCCCGCGGCTGAACACCGCCGCCCGCGTGCGGTCCAACGTCTCTTGCAGCCGCGCGCGGTCGGGGAAGCCGCGCCCGTCCGGCCCGGGCGCACCGTCGGCGTCGAGGCGTTCGAGGATCGCCGACACCGGCGCGACTCGCACGGGGAACGTCCGGTACGGGGTCACGACCGTCGGCACGTACGTCAGGCCGGACACGCCCCATCGGCCGTCGGCACGCGAAAACTCCAGCTCAACCGTCATTCCCTCGTAGGACAGCACGGTTTCCGCGGACTGGTGCGCGACCATGTTGCCCAGCCCGTAGATGACCCATTTGCCGTTGACCATCTCGATCGGCTGCACGGCGTGGATGTGGTGGCCGTAGACGACGTCGACGTCGGGGGAGGCGGTGAGCGCCTGCGCAAGCTCAACCTGTTGCTGCGTCGGCTCGACGACGGCTTCCTCGCCGGCGTGCATGGCCACCATCACGATGTCCGCGCCCGCCGCCCGCGCCGCCGCGGCCTTGCCGAGCAGATTCGCCGGGTCGAGGTCGCCGAGCATCCACGGGTACTCGACGGGGATGCCGTTGGTGCCGTAGGTGCCGGTGACCACGGCGACCCGGGCGCCGTTGGCGGCGGTGAAGATCCGCGGCGCTTCCATCTCCTCCGGGCTGCGCGCCGCGCCGGAATGCAGGATGTCCGCCGCGTCGAACGTGTCCAGCGTCCGGAACAGCCTCTCGGTGCCGGCGTCGACGGAGTGGTTGGAGGCCGTGGTGCACATGTCCCAGCCGGTGTCCTTGATCGCGTCGATGACCTGCGGCGGCGATTGGAACCCCGGGTACCCCAGGTACGGGCCCTCCGGCGGCGCGAAGACGGTTTCCTGGTGGCAGACGGCCATGTCGGCGCCCTCGATCATGGGCTTGACGTCGGCGAACATGTCCGCGAAATTCCACGTCCCGTCGCCGTTTTCACCGGAGGCCCACACTTCTTCGTGCCACAGCAGGTCGCCCGAGACAGTCACGGTCAGGCGGTCGGGGTCCGGCTTTTCGCTTGACGACGGCCCCGCGCTCCCGTCCGCGCCGCCCCCGTCGGGATCGGCCGCCCCGGGTTCGGCGCCGCCGCGGGCGTCGATCCGGCCGGCGCCGAGGAAGCCGGTGTCGCCGCGGAGGAAGCCGGTGGCGTGATCGGCGCCCGCGACGAGGGCGGCGCCGACCGTCATCGCGGCGAGGATGGCGGCGAGGCCCCGGCGACTCGGTCGGGCCGCGCCGCTGCGGCGGGGACGGGAAGTGGCGTTCATGGTGCTTCCAGTATGGGTGCGTTCGCGCCGGAAGTCAGCCACCCGTGCGCACGAGCGCGCCGTGGAGGGGCGCCGGGTTCGATCACGCGGCCATTCGCCCGCGAATTCGATGCGGATCGTAAAACCCCGGCCTGACCCGGTACATTGGAACCGTGACCCATTCACCCGCACCGCGCCGCCGCCCGATCGACGACGCGCGCCGCCCCCGCCGCCGCGCCGAAGAGCGCCGTCCGGCGAAGCACCGTGCCCGCGGCCACCGGGCCAACGGCGGCGCGCAGCAGTGGCGGGTGCAGGTCGATCCCGACCGTCCGGCGCATCGGGCGGCGCGTCGGCGCCGTCGCCAGGCGCCCGCCCCCGTGGCCTCGGCCGTGCCGCGGCGCTCCGTGCTCGCCGGCGTCACCGCGATCTTCGGGGTCGCGGTCCTCGGGGTGGTCGGCGCCATCGCGATGGACATGCCGCGCGACACGGAGGAAGTGCTCACCGCCGACCAGACTCCCCAGGCCGCGCCGGAGCCGCTGCCCGCCGACGTGCGCGGCGAAATGATCCAGCGCCACCTGCAGGGCGTGCCCGTGCCGTTCCCGCGCAACGTCGAAATCCACGACCGCGTCGCCGAAACCCAGCCGCGCACCGAGGCCGACGTCATCGAGGCCGTCAACGGCGTGCTCCACTCGTGGAACCTCACGCCGGACGGGAAGCTCGTGCACAACAACTGCCCGCCGCATGCCCGCGCGTGCGTCGACGTGGACAACCGCCTGGCGTGGCTGCAGGAGGACGGCCGCATCACCCGCGGCCCCGTGCCCACCACCACCGGCATGCCGGGCTACGAGAGCCCGCGCGGCGAATTCACCGTCCAGCGCAAGGTCCGCGACGAAATCAGCTACGTCTTCGACAACGAGCCGATGCCGTTCTCGGTGTACTTCACCTCCACCGGCGTCGCGTTCCACCAGGGCGACCTGACGCAGGATTCGCACGGCTGCATCCACCTGTCCGAGCCGGATGCGGCGCACTTCTTCGACGTGCTCAAACCCAACGACGCCGTGGTCACCTTCTAGGCCATCGCACGCACGACGCGGGCGTCGCAAAGCACACCACTTGCTTTGCGACGCCCGCGTTTCACCTCAGGGAACGATGTAGCAGCCGGCGCCCGGCACGCATTCGACGGTGAAATCCGCCGGGCCGACCGGATCGCCGTCGGCGAAGGCGGTCACGCCGTCCATGCGCAGCGAAATGTGCGACGCCCGGAAGGTGGACACGCCCTCCTCGTTGAGGAAATCGCCGGTGAAGATCTTGGGGAACTTCATCGCCGCACGGCGCCGCGACAGGCGCTTGAGCACCGTCACGTTGAGCATCCCGTCCGTCGGATCGGCGGTGGGGCAGACCTTCATGCCGCCGCCGTACGTCCGGGTGTTGCCGATGGCGACCATGGTCAGGTTCTCGTCGAGCACCAGATCCCGCTCGATGACCAGCCGGGCCGGCAGCGAATGGAACTTGGCGAACTCGATGGCGATGGCCGCCACGTACCGCGACTTGCCCGTCGGCCAGGAAATCTGGTTCGTCCGCTCGGTGACCAGCGAATCGAAGCCGGCCATGGCGATGGTGCCGAACCAATGGTCCTCGAAGCCGGGGCCCTTCATCAGGCCCAGGTCCGTGGTGCGGAAACGGCCGACCGCGATGGTCTCCGCCGCCCGCTCCGGATCCAGCGGGATGCCGTGCTCGCGGGCGTGGTCGTTGCCCGTGCCGGTGGGGATGATGCCGATGGGCTTGCCGGACATCGCCTGCTCCTGCAGCACCAGCGACACCAGGCCATCGCCGCCGCAGCAGGCGATGACGTCGATCGCGTCGTCGGCGACGGCCTCGGCGGCCAGCTCGCGCGACGCCTGCGGGCTGGAGCCCTGCATGTGCACGACGTCGACGCCGAGCTCCGCCAGGCGATTGCGGGCCTTCGCCAGCTTGTCGCCGGTGCGGCCCTTGCCGGCCTTCGGGTTGCTGATCAACGCAACGCGGCGGACGTCGAGCTTGCCCTCGCGGTACGTCTCGGGGTGGGGGCCGTGCGCCGGCCCGGTTTCGTTCTCGGCGGTCATGCCGGCGTCGCCGGCACCCGGTCCGTCAGTGTTCATCGGGGGCCTCCGGGGCGTCGATGGTGAGCAGCTTGCCGGGGTTCATGACCCCGGCGGGGTCGAGTTCCTTCTTCACCGCGCGCAGCACCGCGACGCCCAGGTCGCCGATCTCGTCGCGGAGGTACGGGGCATGGTCGATGCCGATCGAGTGGTGGTGCGTGATGGTGCCGCCCGACTCGACGATCGCCCGGCAGGCCGCGTTCTTCGCGGCCCACCACTGGGCCTCCGGGTCGTGGCTCTGGGCGGCGATGACCGTGAAGTACAGCGAGCAGCCCTCGCGGTAGACGTGCGAGACATGGCACATGACCAGCGCCATCGTGCCGGACTCGCGCAGCGTGTCGGACAGCGCGCGGGTGACGGCCTTCTTCAGGCGCGGCACGTTCGACCAATCGGTGGCGGTTTCCAGGGTTTCGCAGATGGCGCCGTTGTCCAGTAGGCCGTCGCGGAGCACCGGCGCGCCGAAGCGGCCCTGCTCCCAGGAGCGCACCGGGCCCTCGCCGGCCGACGTGCCGCCGGCGGCGATGAGCAGCGCCCGCGTCTCCGCGTGGCGCGACGCCGTGTGCTCCTCGGTGCCCTCGTACATTGTCAGGCACAGGCAGCCCTCCGGCGCCTTCGACGCATCGCCGATGGAATCGCCGGACGTGAGGTTCACGCTGGATTCGATTTCGTCGGACAGGCGGATCACCGTCGGTCCGGCGCCCGCCTGCTCCACGGCCCGCAGGCCGGCGACGCCCTCCTCGAAGGTGCGGAAGGAGAACGCCTCGTAGCGCTTGACCTCGGGGACCGGGTGCACGCGCAGGCGCACGCGGGTGATGATGCCGAACGCACCCTCCGAACCCAGGAAGAGCTCGCGCAGGTCCGGGCCCGCCGCGGAAGCCGGCGAAGCGTCGCCGACCTCGAGGATCCCAGACGGCGTGACGATGGTGAAGGAGCGCACCATCTCGTCGAACCGGCCGTAGCCCGCCGACGACTGGCCCGACGAGCGCGTCGCCGCGTAGCCGCCGATGGTGGCGTAGGGGAAGGACTGCGGGTAGTGGCCGATCTGCAGGCCGTGCTCGGCCAGCAGCAGCTCCGCGGCGGGGCCGGTGAGGCCCGCGCCGAGGGTGGCCAGGCCGGATTCGGCGTCGACGTCGCTGAGCTCGTCGAAAAGCGCGAGATCCAGGCTTATCACCGCGCGGGCGCCGCCGCGTTCCGGGGCGACGCCGCCGACGACGGTCGTGCCGCCGCCGAAGGGCACCACCGCGACGCGCTCGCGGGTGGCCCACCGCAGGATCTCCAGGACTTCTTCGTCGGTGGCGGGGGCGACGACGGCGTCGGGGACGTCGTGCGTGCCGCCGAGGCGCCAGCCGATCAGGTCGGGGTAGGACTTGCCGCGGGCGCGGCCCAGCTTTTGGCCCTTGTCGCCGCTCACGCGGTCGGCGCCGACGATCGCGGCCAGCGCCTCGAGGTCGCCGGTGCCGAGCATGGATTCGCGGATGAGGATGTGTTCCTCGGGGATGCGCGGCAGGGGCTTGTCGACGTTGAATACGCCGTCGAGCAACTTGTGCACGCCGTGGGAGAGCGGTTTGGCCTCCCCGGGCGTGCCCCAGAGGTTGAACTCCATCGGCGGAAGGGGGACTCCGGTGTGTTCGTGACCGTCCATGCCCCGGATGTTACACTTTGGCCCAAAGTGGAAACCAGGGGAACTTTCGTTCAGGGGTGTCCGTCGGGGGTGACGGTCGGAATCATGATCGCAGGCGCCGGTAGGGCTGGCCAGGCGGCGCGGGGTAGGCGGGGGTGATTTTTGGAGCGTGACAGTTATTGACAAACTGTAATGCTCGGGTCAATCTGGAGTCATCATCGAGGTCGGCGCGCACCGATCGCGCGGACGCAGCCGAGCGTTTGCCCCGCGGGCATCCCCCGCGGAACGGCCTCCCCGACTCGGAGAAGGGACACTTGAGTCGATGAACACCACCAACGGCAACTCATCCGCACCGACCTCCCCGAACGACCCCACCGCGCTCGACGCGGCCCGCCGCCGCGCCTGGCTCGACGAACTGAAAAAGCGGGGCGGCGCCGCCGGAGCTGCGGGAGCCTCCGCGGCCGACTCCGATGGCGCCCGGCCGGTCGACCTGCTCATCATCGGCGGCGGCATCACCGGCGTCGGCGTCGCACTCGATGCCGTGACCCGCGGGCTGGACGTCGTGCTCGTCGAAAAGCACGACCTCGGATTCGGCACCTCGCGCTGGTCCTCCAAGCTGGCCCACGGCGGCCTGCGCTACCTGACCAAGCTCGAGATCGGCATCGCCTACCACTCCGCCGTCGAGCGCGGCCGCCTGATGCGGCACATCGCACCGCACCTGGTGCGCGCCCTGCCGCAGGTCACGCCGCTTGCCGACGACACCAACCTGATCCAGAAGGCCGCCGTGCGCATGGGTTACATCGCCGGCGACATGCTGCGCCTGTCCGCCCGCACCCCGTCGACGATCCTGCCGCGCTCGCGCTACCTCAACCGCGACAAGACCCTGCGCATGGTGCCCGCCGCCCTGCGCGACGGCCTGCACGGCGCGTGGGTGAACTACGACGGCCAGATGATCGACGATGCCCGCGTGGTCACCGCCATCGCGCGCACCGCCGCCGAAAAGGGCGCCCGCGTGATCACCCACTGCTCCGCGGTCGACGCCACCGGCGACGGCGCGACGCTCGTCGACGAGCTCACCGGCGACAGCTTCCACCTGCCCGCCCGCGCCGTGGTCAACGCCACCGGCGTGTGGGCCGGGACGCTCGACGGGGGCATCCGCGTCCGCCCGTCGCGCGGCACCCACCTGGTGTTCGACGCCGAGAAGTTCGGCAACCCGACCGGCGCGCTGACCGTGCCGCTGCCCGGGTCGATCAGTCGCTACCTGTTCATCCTCCCGGCCCAGCTCGGTCGCGTGTACCTGGGCCTGACCGACGAGGACACCCCCGGCGAGATCCCCGACGTCCCCCCGACGCCGGACAGCGACGTGGACTTCCTGCTGGAGAACATCAACCGCGCGCTGGGCGTCAAGGTCACCCGCGACGACGTGCGCGGCGCCTTCACCGGCCTGCGCCCGCTGCTCGTGCCCGAGGGCGCCGGCCCCGCCGACGGCGAGGACGCGCCGAAGACCGCCGACCTGTCGCGCCGGCATGCCACGGTGAAGTCGGCCGACGGGCTGATCTCCATCGTCGGCGGCAAGTTCACCGAATACCGCCTGATGGCGGAGGAGGCCGTCGACTTCGTGCTCGACGACCGGGGCATGCGCGCCGGCGAGTGCGCGACGCAGGAAATGCCGCTGGTCGGCGCCCCCCGACACCCGGGCAGCCGGGGCGTGTCGCACGCCGAGCTGGCCGCGCTTCCGCAGTCCCTCGTCGCCCGCTTCGGGCACGAGGCGCCGAAGGTCGTCGCCGCCGCCACGGTGTCCGACCCGCTCGGGCGCGTCGCCGGATTCGACGTCACCCGCGCCGAATTCGAGTACGCCGTGACCCACGAAGGGGCGCTGACCGTCGGCGACATCCTCGACCGGCGCACGCGCATCGGCATGATCGCCGAGGACCGGGCGGCCGCGGCGCCGTTCGCCCGGGAAGTGCTCGAGCTGCACGGCATCGCCGTCGCGAGCGACGACTAGGCCGGCGGGAAGCGACCGCCGGGACAATGAACGAGATGAGGAAGAGGATCTCCGCGACGATGAACGACATCAGGAACAGGGCAATCAATTGGGTGCTCGTGGAGAAGCCCGCCGTTGCGGCGAAGGTCATCCGCAAGCTGACCGCGAAGGGCTCCAAGGGCTCGAAGCGCTCCACGAAGAAGACCGCGCAGATGGCGGCCACCCGGGGCGTTCCGGCGCCCGAGCCCGGGCCGCTGACCCGCAACAACGGCCTGCGCGCGGCCAACGTCGCCGCCCGCGTCCCCGGGGCCCGATAAAGGCGGGGAGCGCGGCGGAGCGTCGATGGGCGCAGTCACCGCGACAATGCGAAAGGCCGGGGCGGCCGGATCCGAGAAGGACCCGGCCGCCCCGGCCTTTTTGTGCCCCGTACGGCGAAGCGCCCGCGCCACCATGTGGTGGCGCGGGCGCTTCGGTGCTTCCCGGGGGGGCGGCCCTACTTCTGCCGCACGGAGGCGGGGACCTGGCGTGCCCCGCCGGCGTCGCGCTGGGTGCCCTGCGCGGATCCGCCGGACGCGCCGCCCGCCGGGGCGGGGGCCGAGCCGCCCGAGCCGGACTTCAGCTCGGAGATGATGCTCTCGACCGACGACTTCGCGTCGCCGAGCAGCATGTCCGTGTTGTCGTTGAAGAACAGCGGGTTCTGCACGCCCGCGTAGCCGGAGCCCATCGAGCGCTTGAACACGATGACCTTCTCGGCCTCCCAGACCTTCAGCACCGGCATGCCGGCGATGGGGGAGCCGGGCTGCTCGGCGATCGGGTTGACCGTGTCGTTGGCGCCGATGACCAGCACGACGTCGACGTCGCCGAAGTCGTCGTTGACCTCGTCCATCTCCAGGACCAGGTCGTAGGGGACCTTGGCCTCGGCGAGCAGGACGTTCATGTGGCCCGGCAGGCGGCCGGCGACCGGGTGGATGCCGAAGGTGACTTCCTTGCCGGCTTCGCGCAGGGTGCGGGTCAGCTCGGCGACGGGGTACTGCGCCTGGGACACGGCCATGCCGTAGCCCGGGGTGATCATGACGGTGTTGGCCATCTTCAGCAGGTCCGCGGTCTCGGAGGCGGAGACCTCGGTGTGGGTGCCGGCCTCGCCGCCGTCGGCGATGGCGCCGCCGTCGGTGCCGAAGCCGCCCAGCAGCACGTTGAGGAAGGAACGGTTCATCGCCTGGCACATGATGTAGCTCAGATACGCGCCGGACGAGCCGACCAGAGCGCCGGTGATGATCAGCAGCGGGTTGGCCAGCATCAGGCCGGTGAACGCGGCGGCCCAGCCGGAGTAGGAGTTCATGATCGACACGACGACCGGCATGTCGCCGCCGCCGATGGCGATGACCAGGTGCCAGCCCAGGAACAGGGCCAGGCCGGTCATGACGCCCAGCGCGGTCCACGCGATGGAGCCGTCGCCGACGATGATGAACGTGACCATCAGCGCCAGGGACACCAGCAGGATCAGGACGTTGAGCACGTTGCGGCCCGGCAGGAGCACCGGGGCGCCCTTGATCTTCTCGGCCAGCTTCAGGCCGGCGACGACGGAGCCGGAGAAGGTCACCGCGCCGACGAAGACGCCCAGGTACACCTCACCGAGGTGGAAGGCGCGCGCGCCGTCGCTGAGCCCGCCGTCCTCCATGAAGGAGTTGAAGCCGATGAACACGGCGGCCAGGCCGACGAAGCCGTTGAAGTAGGCGATCAGCTGCGGCAGGCCGGTCATTTCGACGGACCGGGCGCGCCACACGCCGTACATGCCGCCCAGCGCCATGGCCAGGCCGATTAGCAGGAGCGTGACCAGCGGGCCGTGGTGCTCGCCGGTGGTGTCGCGGGCCGAGGTGGCCGTGGCCTGCACGATGGCGATGAGCACCGCGATGCCCATGCCGGTCATGCCCAGCGTGTTGCCGCGGCGGGCGGTCTCCGGCTTGGACAGCGCCGCGAGCGACAGGATGAACAGCAGCGCGGCGGCGATGTAGCCGAGGGTGGACAGGCGGTTGGTCCAGTCGAGCACGGCGTCGGTTTCGGTGCCGGTCGCCGCGGCGGCCAGGAGCGTGGCGCCGTTGGTGATGTCGGTGATTGCGCTCATGGTTTACGCCTCCTCCTTGCGGAACATGCCGAGCATGCGGTCGGTGATGGTGAAGCCGCCGAAGATGTTGATCGACGACAGCATGATGGCCAGGAACGCCAGCGAGCTGACCACGAGGTTGCCGGAGCCGACCACGAGGATCGCGCCGACCAGCACGATGCCGGAGATCGCGTTGGTCTCGGACATCAGCGGGGTGTGCAGTCGCGGGGTGACGGCGGAGATGACGTAGAAGCCCAGGACGATGGCCAGGGTGAGCACCATGTAGTTGACGCTGACGGTGGCGGGGCTGGCCAGGATCACGGCGATGCCGAGGATGATGGCCAGCGCCAGCCCGACCTTCGCCTTGGCGCCGCCCATGAAGGCGACCTTCTCGGGCGCTTCGGCGGTGGCGGCCGCGGCGAGCTTCTCCTGCGCGGCGGCGGCCGGGGTGGCCGAGACCTGCACCGGCGGCGGGGGCCACAGGATGCGGGTGTCGGTGGCGGCGCCGGTGGTCTCCGCCTCGACGTTGCCGTCGCCGCCCTTGCTTGCCGACGCCCCGTTCAGCGTGACCGTGATGCCGCGGATAATCTCGTCGTCGAGATCCAGGATCGGCGTGCCGTCCTTGTCCGGGGTGATCAGCTTGAACAGGTTGACGATGTTCTGGCCGTAGAGCTGCGACGCCTGGCCGGGCAGGCGGCCGGCGAGGTCGGTGTGGCCGATGATGGTCACGCCGTTGTCGGTGACGGTGACTTCGCCGGGCACGGTGAGCTCGCAGTTGCCGCCGTTGGCCGCGGCCATGTCGACGATGACGCTGCCCGGGCGCATGGCGCGGACGTCGTCGGCGGTCAGCAGCAGCGGGGACTTGCGGCCGGGGATGTTGGCCGTGGTGATGACGATGTCCGCGGCGGCGGACTGCTCGGCGTAGAGCTTCGCGGCGGCGGTGGCCTGGTCGTCGGTCATTTCCTTGGCGTAGCCGTCGGAGGACTTCTCCGAGGCCACGGGGATCGGGATGAACTCCGCGCCCATGGACTCGACCTGCTCGCCGGCTTCGGGGCGCAGGTCGGTGGCCTTGACGATGGCGCCCATGGAGTTGGCGGTGCCGATCGCGGCCAGGCCGCCGACGCCGGCGCCGATGACGTAGACGGTGGCCGGCGGGACCTTGCCCGCGGCGGTGACCTGGCCGGTGAACAGGCGGCCGAAGGAGTTGGCGGCCTCGACGACGGCGCGGTAGCCGGCGATGTTGGCCATGGAGGACAGGACGTCCATCGACTGCGCGCGCGACAGGCGCGGCACGGCGTCCATGGCGAGCGAGGTGAAGTGCGACGCGGCCAGCTCGTCGACGAGCTCGGGGTTGCGGCCCGGGGCCATGCGGGACACGAGCATCGCGCCGGGCTTCATGAGGTTGCGGCATTCGCGCGGCGGGGCGTCGAGGGTGGTGATGATGTCCGCGCGCCACACGTCCTCGCCGACGATGCGGGCGCCGGCGGAGGCGTAAAGATCGTCCGGGTAGGCGGCATGGTCGCCTGCCCCGGACTGGACGTCTACGTCGTAGCCGAGCTTGATCAGCTTGGCGACGGTGTCGGGCGTCGCCGCGACGAGCGGCTGCCGGACATCCGGTTCGATGGGGATTCCGATTCGCACTGTGGACTCCTGAGTGTGCTTGCGGGACGTGAAAAACGGGCGTGCGGCGGTCCGTGATGTGGGAAGCGGGGGTAAACCGATGCTCCGCCGTGTGCGGTCTGCTTATTAAAAGATGAAGACCGTATGTTTCGTGGGAGTTTCGCCAAAAACGGTTCTGGATTCAGTCAGTTGCTTGACGACGCCGCTGTGGGGTGGAGTCCGGCGGTCCCGTGAATAACGGTGCTGGGGTGCGTCAACGATGATGATTTTCCTCCCCGCGGCCCCCTCTCCGTTAAACGGGTGAAGGAAGCGGGGGTGTCCCGAGCCGAGGTCGCGGGAGCCGGTGTCGGGCAGTGCCGGGGGTGCGCCCGGCGGTGCGTCCGGCGGTGCGGGCGGCGTGCCGCCGGCGGTGCCTATGCGTCGGATGACGGCAGCGTCGCCGGCGGCGCCGGGGCTCCCTTCGGCGGGGCGATCTTCGGGTACGTGCCGGCGGTGGCGGAGGCCGGAGAGGTGCTCCCGGCGGTGGCCGAGCCGGAAGGGGCCGCACCCGCAGCGCTTCCGGCCGCCGCGGCGGCGGTGCCCGTGGGGCGGTGCTTCGCGGGATCCCAGTGGCCGTCGACGAGCTTGCGTTGCACCGCGATCGCACCGCCGAGCAGGACGGCCGCGAAGACCAGGATGCCGATGGCGCCGCCGAAGGGGCCGAGCTTGGCCACCGAGCCGATGAGGATGCCGGCCCAGCCGAAGTCGGCGTCGCCGAAGGTGGTGTTCTCGGATCCGAAGGTGCCCAGGACGCTGACCAGGAACGCGGGCAGCAGGGTGATGATCAGACCGTTGGCGAATGCGCCGAGCGCGGCGCCGCGGCGGCCGCCGGTGGCGTTGCCGTAGACGCCGGCCGCGCCGCCGGTGAAGAAGTGGGGGACCAGGCCGGGCAGGATCAGCGCGGCGCCGAACATCGGGTTGAGCCACGCGGCCAGCATGGCCAGGCCCGCCAGTCCGCCGATGAAGGAGGAGATGAAGCCGATCAGCACGGCGTTCTGCGCGTAGGGGAAGACGATCGGGGCGTCGAGCGCGGGGATCGCGCCGGGCACGACCTTCGCGGCGATGCCCTGGAAGGCGGGCACGAGCTCGCCGAGGATGGTGCGCACGCCGAAGAGGATGACGGCCACGGCGACGCCGAACTGCAGGCCCTGGGTGACGGACATCATCAGGTAATTGCCGACGCCCTTCGCTCCGTCCTCGAAGGCGGTGAACGCTTCCTCGGAGCCCGCGCGGACCAGGTACATCACGGCCAAGATCACGTACATGAGCACCATCGACAGGGCGGTGGCGACCATCGAGTCGCGCAGGAACCGCAGGCCCTCGGGCAGCTTGAGCTCTTCGGTGGAGCGGGACCGCTTCTCGCCGCGCCCGCCCACGGCGGACCCGACGGCGCCGGCGGCGATGTAGCCGGCGGTGCCGAAGTGGCCGATGGCGATGGAATCGTCGCCGGTGACCTTGCGCGTCCAGGGGTGCGCCAGTGCGGGCAGCGCGACCATGAGGATGCCCAGCACCAGAGCGCCGAGCACGACGACGACCCAGCCGTCGAAACCGGCGGTGGCCAGGATCATGGTGAGCATCGTGGCCATGAACAGCACGTGGTGGCCGGTGAGGAAGACGTAGCGCAGCGGCGTGAACCGGGCGAGGACGAGGCTGACGGCGAAGCCGAGGATCATCAGCCACGCGACCCGCGAGCCGTATTCCTGCTGGGCGATGCCGACGATGGCCTCGTTGGTGGGCACGATGCCGTGCATGCCGGTGGCGCCGCGGATCATGGCGCCGAGCGGTTCCAGCGAGGCGACGACGAGCGTCGCGCCGGCGCCGATCATCAGGAAGCCGAGGGTGGCCTTGATCGCGCCGCCGGCGACCTGGCCCGCGTTCTTGCGCATGGCGGCGAGCCCGACGGCGGTGATGATGCCGATGAGGAAGGCGGGGACGGACAGGAATTCGTTGACCAGGAACTGTGCGGCGTCGACGAGCCAGTTCATGTCGTGCTCCTTGGGGAAGATGCGGGGTGCGGCCGGCGTCGCGGGGTCAGACGTCGTACAGCGAGCGGAGTGCGGCGTCGACCTCCGCCGCGGAGGTGAAGTTCTCGATCACGTGGACCGGGATGCCG
The DNA here is from genome assembly GCF_001056295.1 of Corynebacterium halotolerans. Taxonomy (GTDB): domain Bacteria; phylum Actinomycetota; class Actinomycetes; order Mycobacteriales; family Mycobacteriaceae; genus Corynebacterium; species Corynebacterium hansenii. Next base: position 222,846 of record NZ_JVMD01000020.1, on the reverse strand, counting down.
GGGTCGCCGAGGGTGCGGGCGATTTCGCCGGAGGTGAGGATGCAGTCGGCTTCCTTCGCCTTGCCCTTCGCCGAGATCGTGTCGGTGGCCTCGACGGTGATGTACGGGCCCCAGCCCCAGGCGTCGAGCACCTGCTCCAGGGTGTTTTTCAGGAACAGGGACGTGCCCAGGCCGTTGCCGCAGACGGTGAGGATGTGGTCGCGGGTGCTCCCGGAGGCGGCGGTTTCGTCGCCGTTGCCCTCGGTTGCGGGGGCAGTGCTTTGCGACGCCTCGCCCGGCTCTCCGTCGGCCTTCGGGGTGGCTGCGGCGGGGGCGGCTGCACCGTCGATGATGGCGCGGACGTCGGCCACGGTGGCGGCGGCGTCCAGGGCGCGGCGCGCGTCGGGCGATCCGATGATCTTGGCCAGCTGCGCCATCGCGCGGGTGTGGGCCTTCGCGTCGGCGGCGGCGAGGGCGACGACGAGGGTGACGGGGTCGTTGTCGGCGTGGCCGAACGCGACGGGCTCGGCCAGCCGGACCCAGGAGATTTCCGTGCGGTGGACGGCTTCGGAAGGGCGGGCGTGGGCGAAGGCGAAACCGGGGGAGATGACGATGTAGGGGCCGTTTTCCTCGACGCTCGCGATCATCGCCCGGGTGTAGTCGCCGGTGATGGCGCCGCGTGTCTCGAGCAGTTCGCCGGCGATGCGGATGGCGTCGCGCCAATCGGTGGCCGGGGCATCCAGTCGGATGGCGTCGTTGTGCAGCAATTCACCGATGGTCGTCATAAATCAATCGTATGCCTGCCGGGAACGATTCAGAAGGGGCAATTTTCGCGCCCGCTACGTCCCGCAGTAGGTCGTGTACTCGCCGAATTCCGGGGGCGCGGGGCGTTCGTAGCGTTCGTCGTCGGGGTTGCCGCTGGGCGTGTACGGGTCGGTGATCCGGGCCAGCAGCGCATCGAACGGCCGGAGGTCGCGGGGCTCGTTGGCGCCTCCGGAACTGGCGGCGGCCAGGGCCTCTTCCACCAGGTGGTTGCGCGGGATGTAGATCGGGTTCGCCCGCCGCATCAGGCTGGCATCGGGCGACAGGCCTCGCCAGGTGTCCAGCCATTCCTTCGCGCGGGCGTCATCGGCGAAGTGGCCGAGCAGCGCAGTCTCGTCGCCGCCCCCGGCCACGTCGGTCAGTGCCCGATGGACGAGGGTGTGGTCGGGATTGTCGTCGCCGAGCATCGCCAGCCACTCCTCGGCCACGGCGGTGGCGGCCACCGAATCGGCGTCGCGCCCGGGGTCCAGCCCCAGCTTCGTCTTCCACGTGTCCAGGATCCGGCCGTCGACCAGCTTCCTGAACCCGGACAGGTGCTCCCGCGCGAGCGCCAGGGCACGGTCGGCGTCGGCGTCGTAAAGCGGCGCGAGGGTTTCCGTGAACCGGGCCAGATCCCACTCGAGCACCCGTGGTTGGGTGCCGTAGGCGTAGATGCCCTGCCGGTCGATGGAGCTGAACACGGCGCGCGGGTCGTGGGCGTCGAGGAAGGCGCATGGGCCGTAATCGATGGTCTCGCCGGAGACGGTGATGTTGTCGGTGTTCATCACCCCATGGACGAAGCCGGCGCCAAGCCACGCCGCGACGAGGTTCGCCTGCGACTTCGCGACCGCATCGAAAAGGGCCAGCGGACGCTCGTCTTCGGGAAGGGCCAGCAGATCCGGGTAGTGCCGGGAGGCCGCGTGGTCGATGAGCCGCTTGACGACGTCGTCGCCGCAATGCGCCCGCGCGAACTGGAAGGAGCCCACGCGCAGATGGCTCGCCGCGACGCGGACGAGCACCGCGCCGGGCAGCGCCCGTTCGCGCTGGACGCGGCCACCCGTGGCGATGACCGCCAGCGACCGGGTGCTGGGGATGCCGAGGGCGTGCATCGCTTCGGAAACGAGGTATTCGCGCAGCATCGGGCCGAGCGCCGCCAGGCCGTCGCCGCGCCGGGCGAAGGGCGTCGGGCCGGAGCCCTTGAGGTGGATGTCGCGCAGACTGCCGTCGCGGTCGGTGATCTCGCCGAGCAGCAGCGCGCGGCCGTCGCCGAGGATGGGCACGAACTGGCCGAACTGGTGGCCCGAATAGGCCTGCGCCACCGTGCGGTAGGGGGCGGGGTCGGACCTGCCCAGCAGGAAGTCGATGCCGTCGGGGGTGCGCAGCCACTCGGGGTCGAGGCCGAGTTCGCCGGCGAGGGCGTCGTTGAGCACCACGATCTCGGGCGACGGGTACTCCTGCGCGGGCCAGTCGATGGCCATTTCGGGCATGGCGCCGGCGAAATCGGAGTTCAGGCGGACGGGCGGGTCGGGGGTGGCGGTCGGCTCGTTCGTCTGTGACATGGGTCGAGTCTACGGATGGCCCGCCATCGCCCGCGGAAGCCCGTGGTGGCGGCCGAGGCCGGTCAAGGATCTCGAACGACCGTGCGGGCGGAGCCGGTGGGCGATCCGGCGCGCCGCATAGTCTGCGGGCGACGCCGCGGAACCGGCCGCGGCCACGGAGAGCGAAAGCGAGTGCCCGCCATGGATCTTCACCTGATGCAGCAGGTCAAGCGACTGTTCGCATGGGCGGACGCGGACGACGAGACCCGCAACATGGAGCTGCACATGCAGGTCGCGTTCGGGCTGCTCGCGGAGCAGGGGCGGACGACGCAGCCGAAGTGGCAGCTCTCCGAGGATGAATTGGAGGCCCGCGAACGTCCGTTGGTCCGGGATGTGCAGCTCACGCAGGCCTACCGGTGGGAGCGCGCGGCGTTGGCGACGAAGATCGCGCGTAGTTTGCACTGCTCCTTCGCGTGGATCGGATCGCTGACGCAGGACGCTCCGACGGTCGGGCTCTTCGTCGGGTGCGCGCCGCACGTGGACCGCGCACGGCTGCTCTTCGAGCTGATCGACCCGGACCTGCGCCTGCTCACCCGCTTCATCGGGCCGCCGGATGGAAAGGGCACGGGGCCGAACGGCGCCCCGTCCGGCGATGGCATGGACTTCTACCGCTCCCGTTCTTCGGCGATGCTCGACGTCGCCGTGTGGATCGGAGAAAGGCTCCATGAGACGGAAGCCCTCGCAGCCGCCCGGGGTGGGCTAATCAACGACTTCGCCGTGGATCTGCAGTTGGCGGAGCGCTACGTCGACGAAATGTGGGGCGACACCGTCAACGTGCTCGCGCGCACGGAAGGACTGCCGGATCTTCCGATGGTCGATGGCCTGCCGGCGGAGCGATTCCGCGAGTTCATGGAGGAGGTCGAAGAACTCGAGGAGTTGGCGGGTCGGGGCCTCGACGATGACGACGATGCCGAGGACGATGAGTTCGACGACGACGCCGAGTTTGACGAAGACGACGAGTTCGACGAGTACGACGATCCGGATGGCGACGCCGGTGGTGAGTCATACGGTGGCATCAACTTCGGCATTCTGTTCGGGGGAAACGACGACGGTGAAGATGAAGACGACGAGGACGACGAAGACGACGAAGACGAGGAAGGGGAGGATGCGGACGAGGAGGAGGGAGCGGCTCCGGAAGAGTGGGAAAAAGAGTGGGATGAAGAGGTCATCGGCGACGCGTCCCAGGGGCTTGAAGATTCCGAGGAGCCCGGAGAAGACGACGTCGACGGGGTGTGGCGCGACGCGGAGGACGCCGGCGATCACCTCGGAGAAGTGCCGCTTTTCAGCCTCTTCGATGAGGAACCTCCCGCGGCGTCGTCGATCATCGATGCCACGTGGGTCTACTTCGTCGAAGACGAGGAGGGCAACGACGTCGACCCCTGCCTGATCCGGTTCGGCGCCGCGGGCTGGCAGTTGTACTACCCGGCGATGGATGAGTGGTTCGGCGATCCCGTCCTCGAGGAAATGGCGCTGGAATCCGGTCTGTTCAGATCCGCGACCCGCGAAGAGGCGGAGGATTGGGTCAACTTGCTGGCCGACCCGTTCGCGGAAGTAGAGGGGGCCACGCGACGCAGCGTCAGCGGCGAGGTGCAGAAGTGCGTGGAGGATGGGATGGACGAGGAGACCGCACGGCACGTCGTCCGCCTGCGCTGGGGAAACCTCCCCGATGCGCTGCTTTCCGAATGAGCGCCTCGGCCGATCGGTACCCATGCGGTGTCCGCGGGGTGCCCATGCGGTGCTTGTCCGACGGCGTCAGGTGAACCCTCGACACGGTATGCCCTAGGGGGTATGATGGGCGCCATCAAGCCGACATGTCGCCGCCGACGGCGACGGGACAAGGAGCGATCATGGCCGAGAACACCGCAGGACCGAACTTCACCGGCAACACCCAGGGCGCCGACCCCCACGCCGGCGTCGACGCCGCGGAGCGCATGGGCATCGGCACCATCGTCCACGGCGACTTCGACGAGGTCGCCGACCGCACCCGCCAGGCCATCGCCGACGGCGGCTTCGGCGTCCTCACCGAAATCGACGTCACCGCCACGCTGAAGAAGAAGATCGACCGCGACATCGAGCGCATCCTCATCCTCGGCGCGTGCAACCCGACCTTCGCCGCGCAGGCCCTCGACGCCTCCCGCGACATTTCGCTGGTCATGCCCTGCAACGTCGTCGTCCGCGAGGACCTCGCCCACGGCGGCGACGCCATCCGCGTCACCGCCCTCAACCCCTCCGCCATGGGCGAGATGGCCGGCGTCGAAGGCCTCGACGACATCATGGCCGAGGCCACCAAGATGATGACCGCCATCATCGACTCGCTGAAGTAAACCCCCGCTGAAGTAGCCCCCGCTGGAGTTAAAGGCTCGCCGGAGCAGCCGCTCCGCCTTCGCGGGCGGTCCCGCTCCCACGACGAAAAACGACGCGGCGCCGGATTTCTCCGGCGCCGCGTCGTCGTCAAGCGGAAACTACCTGCCCAGCAGCTTGCCCAGGCGCTGGGGGTCCTCGCCCGCCCGGCGCATCACCGTCAGGTACAGCGGGCGCGCGAAACGCTTGAAGTACCAGCTCACGGTCGCGCCGCGGTCGGGGGTGATCACCTGGCGGCGGGCGTCGATGCCCCTCATCGCCCGCTCGGCGACCTCGGCGGCAGTCAGGGGCGCCTTGGTCAGCAGCGTGCGGGCGAAGTCGTCGGCCTCGGCGTCGTCGCCGCTCAGCGAGCTGGCCAGGTTCGACCGGAAGAACTGCGGGCAAATGGCCGACGTGGTGATGCCGCGGTCGCGCAGCTCGAAGTCCACGGTCTCCGCCAGGGCGACGACGGCCGCCTTCGTGGCGTTGTACGTGGACATCTTGAAGGCGTGGACCAGGCCGGCGCTGGAAGCGGTCATGACGATCTGCGCACCGCGCGGCAGCAGCGGCACGAACGCGCGGCAACCGCGCACCGCGCCGAGCAGGTTGATCTCCAGCGCCCGGTGCCACGTGTCCATGCTGACGTTCTCGATCGCGCCGCCGACCGCGATGCCGGCGTTGAGCACCAGCACGTCCACCGCGCCGACCTCGGCGGCCGCCGCGGCCCAGTCCTCGTCGGAGGTCACGTCCAGCTTGCGGTAGGTGCAGTTGTCGCCGAGCTTTGCGACGGCCTCGTTCGCCGCATCATGCAGATCCGTCGCGATGACGTGATCGCCGCGCGCGATGAAGAGCTTCGCCAGTTCCAGGCCGAAACCCGACGCCGCGCCGGTGATGAGGACGCGCCGCGGCCCGCGGGGAGCCTCGGGGCGGCCGATGAGCCCGGCGGAGGAGGCGGCGGCCAGACCCGCGGCGCCGATGAGCCCGGCGACGGCGGCCTTGCGTACGGGATTCTTGGATTTGGGGGATGAAGCGTTCATGGCCCGAACGCTAGTGGAGCCGCACGCGGAGCGTTGCAGATTTCCTTCATCCGTCCAACTGTCGCGCTGCCGCCCAACTGACGCGCTGGCTGTCCGGCAGCCGCGCGGAGGAAAGGTTCAGGCGGTCAACGGTCCTGCGGGGTCTGGTCGACGAGGTCGCCGTCGCCCGGAATCTCATCGGCCGGCCGCGGCGGGATCGCCCGGATCTGGTCGCGGCCCAGGCCCGGCCCGAACTGCCGCGGCGGCAGGATGACTTCGCGGCCCAGGCGCAGCGACTCCTCGATGGCGGCGAAGATGCGCACGTCGGCCAGCCCTTCGCGCCCGTCCGGCTCGGGGCGGACGCCGGCGCGCACGCAGTCGATGAAGTAGCGGGTCTCGCCGGCGAACTGGTCCACGGAATCGGCGACGTGGCGCCGCGAGCCGCAGTCCGTGGTCAGCGTCCAGTTGCGCGGCGGTTCCGGCGCGAAGCCGTAGCAGGAGTCCGACGTGATGGTGCCCTTCGCGCCGACCAGCTGGAACGTGTCCAGGTTCGCGCCGTTGTAGCTGAGCGTGTACTGCGCGATGCGATCGCGGGGGAAGCGCAGCGTGACGCCGACGCCGTCCCGGAAATCGAAGTTGCGGCCCCGCGAGCTGACTCCCATGGCGTGGACGTGCGTGGGTTCGGCGCGGAAGAGGTGGCGCACCATGTTCAGCGGGTACGCGCCGAAATCGGGCACCGGGCCGCCCCAGAAACCGGAGTGGCCGCGGTGATTGCCCTCGGCGATGTCGTGGCTGAACGTCGAAGTGAACGTGCGGGTGTCGCCGATGGCGCCGCGGGCGACCATGTCCGCCAGCTCGACCATGTAGGCGTCCTGGTGCATGCGGTAGGCGACCATCAGCGTCGCGCCCGTGCGTTCGGAGGCGGCGATCATCGCCTCGCAGTCCGCCACGGAGTCGGCCATCGGCTTCTCCAGCAGCACCGGGATGCCGGCGTCGAGGGCGGGCTCGGCGAACTCGCGGTGCCGGAACACCGGCGTGGCCACGTAGATGCCGTCGATGTCGCCGCGCTCGAGCATCTGCGGGAATTCGTCGTAGGCGTAGACGGCGACGTCGTCGGCGGTGGCCCGGCCGTCGGTGCCCGGATCGTCGTCGGGTGCGGCGCCGGCCCCTTCGCGGTCGGCGACGGCCCGCGCCTTCTCGTCCGAGCCGGTCACCAGGGCGGCGATCACGGCATCGGACAGGCTGCGCAGCGCGGGAATGAACGCCTGCTGCGAGATCTGGCCGACGCCGACGACGGCGAAGCGGAAGGGGGCGTCGGAGGTGGCTGAGGTCTGGTTAATGTCGCTCATCATCGCCGACGGTACCGACGCTGCAGAGGCGCCGCCACGATCCAATCGCCCGCTGTTTTCCGCGATCCCGGCGAGGCCGGGCCCGTCGGCCGCGGCCCCTTTGGCCAACCCACCCCGAATTGCGCTTCGCCACCACAACCTCCGTCGCTAACCCACCCCGAATTGTGAAACCCACCTGTCATGACGGGGGGTTATGCGGGTTCGGGGTGGGTTAATGAGCGGGTGCGCTGCGCCCGGTGCTGCGATTCGCCGGCCGGCGCTGTTCGCAACCCGCCGAGGCACAGCAGCTAGGCGGGGAGGGTCGGCGAAGTGGTGTCCCCGTTTTCTTCCTCGAATTCTGCGGGGCCCTCGAGGCCTCCCAAGAGTTCGGTGTCGTCGATGTCGCGCTGGGCGGGCTTGCCCATCGCACCTTCCACCAATGCGAGGATGCGGCGGCGACGGTCGGTGAAGAAGCTGACGAAGTCCGCGTTGCGCAGTGTTTCGGGGGCGATCTGATGTGACGCGATGATGGCGTCCAGCTTCTCGGAATCTAGCCGCGCCCGCTTTTCAAGTTTCGGCACGTAATCCTGAGGAGACGATCCGCCAATCGCAATGTTCGTGGCCCGACCCAGCGGAGTCTTGTTGACGATGCTGTCCCGGAGGTGCGGGTCAATGCCCTTGTCGTCGCACCACTTGCGGGGGAATACGTGGTGGATGTCAACGTCCAGGTCCAGGAACGTCGCGTCGTTGAAGTTCCGGGCGGTCGCCCAGTCCTGGCATTCGTGCTGCATGAGCAGGGCGTATATCCCCTTGTATGCGGCAGCGTTGCGGGTTTTCAGGCTGACCAGGCGGGACTCCACGAAACTGGACTGCTTGATCGTGTGTGGCAGAGGAACCTCGCCGGTTTCATCGGTGGCCCATTCGGGTACCTCATCGACGTCCCAGGCGAAACGGGTTTCCGTGGTGCTTCCGTACATCTCGCCCAACACGCCGCACCAGTACCACTGGGAAATCCGCTCGAAAACTCCGTGGATATCGGCCCGTTCACCGAGAATCGCGCGGATCGTGAGCAGCGGAATCAGCTGGGTCCCGTAGGGGATGTCGAATGCGGTGTGGATCCTGTTGCGCTTGAGGAAGGCGGCGACCCATTTGAGCGCGCCCCGGATCCGATCCGCCGCCGCGACGTAATCACGTAGATCGAGGCGAAGGATGTCCTCCCGTCGTGCGGAAGTGCGACCGGGGCGGTCGTGGTTCACCAGCAGCGTCACCGCGGTCAGGAACTCGGATCGGCCCACGTACTCCAGAACCGGGCTGGATCGGAGAATTTCTTCCGTCTTCTTCCAATCGTCGACGAGCCGGAAATCGTGTCCGTGCTCCTCGAAGTAGTCCCCGTCACCGGCGAACGTCGCCGTCAGCAACTCAAAGACGTTGAGGGGCAGCCCGCCCGTATTCACCTTCTCGAAAACGGTCGCCACGGCGCCCTTCGGCGTTTCTCTGTCGAGTTTGATGGCCGGCAGCCGGTATTGCATGAGGGGATTCATGATTCGGTTCGAAAACTTGGTCTGCAGTTCCGCGTTTCCCTCGGAGGCTGCTACCTTCGCCAACACCGAGTGAATCGTTCCCGAGAAGATGGAGGACATGGGGACGCATAGATGCTCGATCCACTTGTCCTCCGTCGATAGATCGAGGTCGATGTCGCGGTTGAAATTCGAGCGGATCACACCGTCGGGCGGAGTCATGAACACGGCATCGTCGGGGATTTCCTCGGATTCGAGCGCCTTGTTGAGGTCGAGGAAGTACCTGCGCTGGACCTTCTTTCGGCGGTCCGTTTCGGTTTCGACTATCCCGTCGCCCCACAGAGACTGGAAGAGCGAGGTGAGCCGTTGCTGCCCGTCCAAGATCAAGAGCGACGGCTCGTTTTTGGCTGCCTCCGGGGGCGCTCCGGTGATCGGGCGCGGCTTGAACCGGACCATGGAGTTGGCGGTGTCGAGAGCCATCAGGGAGCCCATCGGGTAACCGCGGAGAACGGTGATGAGCAAAGCCCGGATTCGCTCTTCGTCCCACTTGTAGCCGCGCTGGAAATCGGGAAGCTGGATCTCGCCGGTTTCGACTTTCCGCAGGAGATCCGAGAGGGGGTACTGGGGCGTTTCGAAACCCATGGCATACGTCCTTGCTCGGTCGCATCGATGACTTGGATACCGCCAGGTTAGGTGAATTCACGTGCCCCCGTCCGGGCCCGCGCACCGCTGCCCGGGAGCGTGGGGTGGGATATAACCGGAAGTCCCGGCCATTTCATCATTGGCCCGCACCGTCCCCGCGAGAAGCAGCCGAGGCCCGACATGAGCGACCACTCCTTTGCCGTCATCGACCTGGAGACCACCGGATTCTCCAACTCGGACAGGATCATCGAAATCGGGGTGGTGCTGACGGACTCCGCCGGCAAGGTGCAGAAGCGCTGGCGCACGCTGGTCCAGCCGAACCGCGGTTTCGACAACGGCTTCGTCCACGGCATTTCCCCGTCGGATCTCGTCGACGCCCCGCTGTTCGAGGACGTCGCGTTGCGCGTGGCGGACCTGCTCAACGGCCGTGTCATCGTCGCCCACAACGCATCGTTCGAGAAGCGGTTCCTGGCCCTCGAATTCGCGCGCGCCGGACTGGAGCTGCCCGAATCCGGCGCGTGGCTGCTGGACACGGTGGCGGCGGCGAAGAACATCCTGCCGGGCCCCTCGTACAAGCTCTCCGCGTGCCTGGACAGCATCGGAGTGGCGAACGGCGCCGCGCATTCCGCGCTGTCCGACGCCGACGCCACCGCGCACCTGCTCGAGCACCTGCTCCCGTGGATGGCCGCCGACCTCGAGTACGTCGAGCCCCTCCGGTTCGACGACTTCGACCTCGCGGTGCTGCCCGCGTCGACCGCGCCGCTGCTGGTGCGTGACGACGGCTTGTTCGCCGTCGACGAGGACGCCGAAGCCGAGTCCGACGACTGGATGCGCCGCATCACGGCCGCCGCCCCGGGCATCGGGGACGAGGCCGCCGACGAGTACATGGGGCTCCTCGCCGACGCGATGGTCGATGACCGCCTCGACGCCGATGAAATCGCGCGCCTGCTGGATGCGGCGCATCAATTGGAGCTTTCCGACGACGACGTCGCCGCCCTCCACGAGCAGTACCTCAAGCAGGTCTCGATCGAGGCGTGGGCCGATGGCGTCGTGACCCCGGAAGAGCGGGAACGGCTGCTGACCATCGCCGACGAACTGTCCGTCGGCCGCGCGGCGGCGTCGGTGTGGCTGGCCGAACCCCTCGGGCAGTGGCGCGTCGTCAGCCGGGACGGGGACGGCGAAAGCGCAGAAGCCGACGATGAAGAGTCCGGCGGCGAGCTCGTCGACGTCGTCCTGCGGCCGGGCGACCGGGTCACGTTCACCGGTGCGATGGCCATTTCCCGCGAAGAATGGGAGCGCCGCGCCACCGAAGCGGGGCTCGACGTGGGCGGGGTGTGCAGGCGCAGCCGGGTCCTCGTCGCCGCCGACGTCGAATCGAGGTCCGGCAAAGCGAAGAAGGCCCGCGAGATCGGGGTGCCGATCATCGGCGAGCGCGAATTCGCGAAGGCCCTCGCCGCGATGCCGGCGCCCGGGGAGACCGAGGAGACCGGGGAGACCCGGGAGCCCGGCGAACGTGGCGAAGGAGAAGCCGCGGAGGACATCGCGGCCACGCCGGCCGTCGACTCGGCGGACGCGGCGGACTCGGCGGACGCGGCGGTCCTCGACCTCGGGCGGCTTTTCCCCTGGTCGGCCGATGTCCCGCACCGCGTGGCCGATGCGTCGGACATCGTCGAAACGTGGCTGTCGTCGCGCGCCGATGCTCCGCTGCACGCCATGTCGCCGGTGCTCGACCCCGCCACCCGGCCGGAAGGGGTCGACGTCGGCCTGAAGACCACCATGACCTGGTTCACCGCGTACCCGGAACCTCTCGCCGCTTCGGTGGAGGACCTCCGGGATCTGCGCCACGTCGGCCGGGTGAAGGTTCGGTCGTTCGTCTACGCGACGGTGCTCCAGGCCATCGATGACGCGGAGCTTCTCGACGGCCACCCGGAAACCCCGGACGTCGCCTCGGATTTCTACGGCGTGGACGGGGAACCCGAGGGCGTCGCCGCGGACGAACTGGATCCCGCCGACATCGTGGCGGGGTGGGCCGCGCTGGTCGGCGGGTGGCCGTCGTCAAGCGAAAAGGAGCCGCCCGCCGCCCTGCCGGAGATCGTGCGCGACGCCCTGGAGGCCGTGGGGGACCCGGCCGAGCGGGTCATCGGCCGCGCGCTGGCCGAGATCGATCGTGCCGTCGGGGTGGACGATCTCAGGCGGGCGGCGATCCTCGATGGGCGCATCATGGACGGCAAAACGCTCGCCGAGCTCGGGGAGGATTTCGGGGTGACGCGCGAGCGCATCCGGCAGCTGGAGGCGGCGCTCCGCCGTGATCTCCGCGAGGCGGGATCCGCGTGCGGGCTCGTTCAGGCCGCCGTCGCGCACCGTTTCGGCCCGTGCGCGCCCGTCGAGGAAATCGCGGCCGCGCTGCCGGGCCTCCGGCGGTACCCGGACTGCGCGAATTCGACGCTGCTGGATCTGCTGCCGCTGACCGCGGACGACGGCGCCCCCGAGTGGCGCGTGGACGAGGGCTGGCTGCTCGCCGGGGACGTGGACGACCGGATCGCGGCGGCGTTGGCGGCGAACGCCGACCGCCACGGGATCGCGGGCGTGGCCGAGGTCGCCGAAGCCGTCGGACTCCGCGGGGACACGCTGGCCGCGCGCCTGGCCGCGACGACCAGGTGCGAAATCCGCGATGGGATGATCCTGACCGGGATCGGCAGCATCCCGGAACGCGCCGCCACCGAGTTGGCGCTGGCGGGCGAACCCCTGACCACCGACCAGCTGACGGAGCTGATCCCGGATCGGTCGCCCCGCTCCATCGTCAACGCCCTGTCCGTCTCCGATCTGACGCGGCGCTGCGCCGTCGACACGTGGGCGCTCGCCGAATGGGAGATGGAGGAGTGGACGTCGATCGTCGACTTCATCAAACGCCGGATCGCGGAATCCGACTCGGGCGAGGTGCCGCTGGACGGGCTGGCCGCCGAAGCCGCCGAGCTGGGCGTGAAGCCCGGGTCGGTCCACGCCTACGCCGCGACGCCCGAGTTCTCCGTGGCCGATGGCATGGTGCGCCTGGCCGAGGACCTCGACGAGGTCGACATCGATGCCACGCCCGAAGAGTCGAAGGCGCTGTACCTGCGCGACGGCGCGTGGAGCCTGCTGGTCACCGTCACACGCGATCATCTCCGCGGTTCGGGGACCGGGGTGCCCGGCGGCGTGGTGGCCGTGCACGGGCTGCGGTACGGGCAGGCCGCGGAGTTGCCGAGCCGGCTTGGCCCGCAGCGGCTCTCGTGGTCGGGAGTCTCGACCTCGACGGGCACCGTCTCGCGCTTCATGGAGGACCTCGGGTGCGCCGAGGGGGATCGGGTGTGGCTGGTCTTCGGCGACGAGTTCGACGTCGTGCCGGCGACGCCTCGCCGGGACGGGCTCACGGGCGTCGCCGAGCTCCTCAACGCCACGGGACTGGACGACGTGTGCGACGCCACGGACGTCGACGAGGTGCTCGCCGCCGTCAACGAGGCCATGGGGCTGCCCGCTGATGCGGCACGCCGAAAGACCGTCTCCCGCTTCCGGCACCGGCGCGACGACGACCTCGCCGAGCTGGTCAGGGAGCTGTGAACCGGCCGCCGTCCCGTTCCTGCTTCCTCAGCGAACCCGGTCGCTCCAGCTTTCCCGGCTCTCCCAGCTGCTCCGGCGGTCCCAGCTTTCCCGGCTACTCCGGCTCTTCCGGCTGCTCCAGCTTTTCCGTCGGTTCCAGCTTTTTCAGCGCCGCCCCGTACCGCGCGCGCAGCTTTTCCGCGCGGGCGCGTTCCGCCGCGGTGCCGGTCGGCAGATTGCCCAGGCCACCGTGGTTGTCGCGGACGTCGGCGAGCTTGATCGCCCGGGATTCCTCGCCGGCGGCCGCCCGCTCGACGAAGTCCGGGTAGCTTTCGCCGGGCATGCGGGTCACCGCTTCGACATGCTTGACGACGCCCGCGTCCAGCCGGCCGCGCTCTTCCTCCCAGAGCTCCGGGTGATCCTCGGCGACGTCGTGAAGCAAAGCGGCCGCGACCATGTCGGGGGAGCCGCCGACGGCGTCGACCATTTCGGCGACGCGCTCGACGTGCCGCAGGTACGGTTCGTCGGAGCCGCCGGGGCCCGGGCGAACGTCATCGCGGTGCGCGCGGGCGGCGAGTGCGTGGGCGGTGCGGATCATGGCGTCGGGGTGCTCGGCGAAGTCCGTCATGGGGCCAGATTAGGTGCGATCGCGCGGCGGGTGCGCGGGACCGGTGATGCTCGAGTTCGGCTGCGTCCACCAGTGGATTTCACGGTATGGGATTTGTGTCTCATATAGTGGGCGCATGACGATGCTCAACCACAACCCTCCGCACGACCCGTCGGATGCACCGGCCACGGAGCAGAACGGGCACGCCGAGAATCGGGCCGAGGAGCGTTCCGCCGCCATCGCGGTCGTCGCGTTCCCGGCGTTCATCCTCATCGGCGCCGTCATCGCCTTCTTCGTGCCGGAACCGTTCGTCCCCATCGGCGGGTACATCACGTACGCGTTGATGGTGATCATGTTCTGCATGGGCCTGACGCTGACCATCCCCGACCTGAAGGTCGTCGCCCGCCGCCCCTGGCCCATCGCCATCGGCGTGGTCGGCCAGTTCGTGATCATGCCGCTCGCCGCCGTCGCCGTGTCGAAGATGCTCGGACTGAACCCGATGCTCGCCATCGGCCTGCTCATGCTCGGCTCCGTCCCGGGCGGCACCGCCTCCAACGTCATCGCGTACCTGGCCAAGGGGGACGTGGCGCTGTCGGTGGCCATGACGTCGGTGTCGACGCTGCTGTCGCCGATCGTCACGCCGATCATCATGCTGCTGCTCGCGGGGGAGGAGACCCCCGTCGACGGCGCCGGCATCGCGTGGACGCTGGCCCAGACCGTGCTCATCCCGGTCCTCGGCGGCCTGGTCATCCGCGTGCTGTTCGACAGGGTCGTCGACAGGCTGCTGCCGATCCTGCCGTGGCTGTCCATCCTCGGCATCGGCGCCGTGGTGTTCCCGGCCGTGGCGAAATCCGCCGACACCCTGCGGACCGTGGGCCTGCTGGTCATCGGCGCGGTGATCCTGCACAACCTGTTCGGCTACGTGCTCGGCTACGCCACCGCGCGGGTGCTCAAGCTCCCGCCGGAGGCCTGCCGCACCACCGCCATCGAGGTCTCCACCCAGTCGGCCGGCCTGGCGTCGGGCATGTCGGGCAAGTTCTTCGCGCCCGAAGCCGCGATCCCCGGCGCCATCGCCGCGGTGTGGCACAACGTCGCCGGCGCCATCTTCGCCGCCGGCGCGCGCAAGCTGGCCGAGCGCAAGGCGGCCGAGCGGTCCGCGGCTGAGAGTCAGACGGCCGAGCGGAGCGCCGCGGAAACGTCGTCGCAGTAGGCGGAACCGGCGCCGGAGTAGTCCGAGGTGCGGTAACCCGACGCGCGGTGGCCCGAGTAGAAGCCCGAGTAGCGCGAATCCGCGTTCCGGCGGCGCGCTCGGGCAGCGCTCCCCGGGAATTACCCGGGGCCCGGTGCCGTTGCACGGGTCATGCGCATCGATATTTGGTCCGACGTCGTCTGCCCGTTCTGCTGGATCGGCAAGCGGCACCTGGAACGAGCCCTCGAAGAGTTCCGCGCCGAGCATCCCGACGCCGAGGTGGAGATCCTCTGGCGGGCGTTCCAGCTCGACCCCAACGCGGCCGCCGAGTCCTCCGAGACGGTTCCCGAGATGATCGCCCGGAAGTACTCGATACCGTTCGAGGCCGCCGTGGAATCCCAGGAGCAGATCGCGGCGCAGTTCGAGACGGTCGGCCTCGAGTTCAACTGGCGCGACGCCAAGGCCGGCAACACCTTCGACGCCCACCGGCTGGCCGCGATGGCATCCGACCGCGACCTCGACGACGAAGCCGACGAAGCCCTGAAGAAGGCGTACTTCACCGACGGCCGCCTCGTGTCCGACCATGCGGTGCTCCGCGAGGTCGGCGAGTCCATCGGGCTGCCCGGCGACGAGGTCGCCGCGATGCTCGCGTCCGACGAATACTCGCTCGACGTGCGCCATGACATGACCATCGCCCAGGGCCTGGGCATTTCCGGCGTGCCCTTCTTCGTCTTCGACGGCAAGTTCGCGGTCAACGGCGCCCAGCCGGTCGCGGTGTTCCGCCAGGCACTGGACACCGCGTGGGTGGAGTCGCAGAAGGCGGACGCCGAGGATGGAAGTGATGCCCGATCGCGGGAGGCGGGGTCGGAGGAGGACGCAGCCGGTGACGCAACGGCCCCTGAAGCCGGTGCGGCAGCGGGTGACGCCACGGCCCCCGGCGCTGGTACGGCAGCCGGTGACGCGACGGCCCCCGACGCCGCCGGAAACCCCGACTGCTCGGATGGCTCCTGCTCCGTGCAGCAGCAGATTTAGTGTCCTTGACCTGGAAAATTTTATATCCGCCGAAATCTTTTTCCCGAATTCGGCCTAGTCGCGCCCGCTCACTTATATAGTCCCCGCAAAAGAAACATGTCGCCGTCTCCGGAACCGGTCAGTTTCGGAGGACGACGCCGAGTCAACCGGAAGTGAGCGGACGAATGGGACATGTGAAGAAGGCCAGATTCATCGGGATCCTCGCGGGAGGATTGATCGTTTCGGCGGGCACCGGCGTCGCCATGGCGCAGGGAGGCATCTCCGCCAACCTCGCCCTGTCGGGCACCGTGATGAAGATGACCGTCGACGACCTCGTCGGCGACCAGTCGAGCCTGTTCGTCGGACCCGAGAAGGTCGGGGAGGGCCAGGCCGGGGTGTCCAAGCTCCGTTTCGGCGACGCCTCGGGCACCAACGTCTGCATGTCGGCGCCGCTGGGCGAGATCCCCGGCGTCGGCAACGCCACGTTCAAGCTCGTCGTCCCCGGCAAGAACTTCGCGGCGGACAACCTCCTGATCGGCGCCACGGACATCAATGGCGCCCTGACCCTGTACAAGCCGCAGATCGGCATCGACGCCCACCAGGTCGACGGCCGGGCCAATCCCGGCAGCTGGGGTCTGGCGGCCACGCAGATGGTGGTCCAGGACCAGAAGCTCCTGGCCACGTCGGTGGCGGCGGACTCGCTGACCATCGCCGGGGCGAAGATCACAATCGAAACCGGGGAGAACGGTGGCTGCTGACGCGAATCCCGGACCCTTCAACGACCCCTCGTACGGCCCCGCCGGCAATCGCCGCGCCGACGCCGACGCCACGGATCAGTTTCCCGCTGCGGCCGCGGAGCAGCCTCACGCAGCTGCCGCGGATCAGTATCCCGCTACGGCCGCGGAACGGTCACCCGTGACGGCCGCGGACCAACCTCCCGCCTCGGCCGCCCATTCGAGTATCGAACCTGCCACCGCAGCGGCGCCGGCAACAAACGCCGATGCCGACGCCGACACTTCCGCCCAAGCCACGTCCGACGGCCCTCGCGGCCGCTCGTTCACCAAGTGGCGGAAGGAGCGCCCCTTCGGCGCCGGCCTGTGCATGATCCTCGGCGGCGCCGTGATCCTCACGCCCACCTATCTGACCATCGAGATCCAGGGCATCCTGATCAACATCGCTACGATCTCGGGCGTCTCGACGCTGCTCATCGGCGTCCTGCTCATCGTCTGCGGCGTGTTGACGTGGCGCGGCGGCGACGTGCGCATCCTCACCGGCGTCACGGCCCTGATCCTGGCGATCGTCGCCCTGCCGACCTCGAACTTCGGCGGCTTCATCCTCGGCACGGGCCTCGCCCTCGTCGGTGGCGCGCTCGCGCTGTCGTGGAGCCCGGAGGAGAAGCCGGAGGCCGAGGAAAGCAAGTCCGGAAAGCGCAGGGCCAAAGGCAAGGGCCGGGCCAAGGACAAGCCCAAGAGCAAGGCCGAAGCCAAGGAGGCCAAAAAGGCCATGAAGGCCGACAAGGCCGAGAAGAAGGCCCGCCGCTCCAACGGCCGCCGGGGTGCACAGGGGGCGGCGTCGATCGCCGCCGCCGTGGCGCTGGTGGGAGCCATCGCGGGCACTCCCGCCGTGACGCCGCCCGCGGCGTGGGCCGCCCCCGCACCCTGGCGTATCCCGGGGATCCCCGACCAGCTGATGCCGCCCGCCGCCCCCGAGGGGCCGCTGCCGGCTCCGGCGCTGCCCGGTGGGGAAGGCCTGCCGTCGCCAAACGACATCCTGCCGGACCTGCCCGGGTCTTCCGGTTCGGAGGAGGGCGTCGCGGGAATCACCCTGAACGACCCGCCCGCCCCGCGCGAGGGAGAGCTGGCGGTGTCGGACACGATGGAAACCATCACCGCCGATTCCGTCCGGATGCTGGGCAACGTGCGGCTGTCCGAAACCGCCGTCACCATCCCGTCGGGCGAGGTCGTGCAGGCGCTCCGGTTCGACGCCGACCGCGTCGTGCTGGACAACCTGGGGCTGGCGGTGGACGGGTCGAACATCGGCATGACCACCGGCCCCGGTGAGATTTCGACGCTGACCGGCAACTTCCACATCATCGTCCGGTCGCTCACGGTCACGCCGGCGGCCGAATCCGCCGAGCTGATCCCGATCACCATCGACGCCCGGTGGATCGACGACAACGCGCTGAAGGCGCTGGGCGCGAAGTCCCTCGGGCTGCCCGACAAGCTCAGCGACGAGCTGATCATGCGCAACGTCAGTCTGGAGACCTTCATCGTCCGGTCGGACGAGCTCGATCTGCCGCCGTCGGCGAGGATCGCCTGATCCATCCGCGCGGCCGGCTCCCTCCCGTGACCGCGACGGTCCCGTGGCCGACACTGCCCCCGTGACCGCCTATCAGGCGATGGTCACCAGCATGGCCGAACCGGCGTCGGCCGCGCCGCCGTAGAACTCCGCGAGCTCGGAGAACCGGCGGCGCAGATCGGCGGCGTCGTCGTCGGAAAGCGATGCGGCGACGCCGTTGTCGTTCATCCGCGCGTCGAAGTCGACGGTGCGCAGCGCCTCTGCGATCTCGCCGACGCGGCCCGGTTCGAGCACCGACGTCAGGGGTTCGCGGCACACGCGCTCGCCGCCGAGGATCGACTCGCCCAGCGGATCGCCGACCGTCTGCCCGTCCAGCGGATTGCCGGTCAGCGCCAGCAGCACGTTTTCCCACGCGGTGTCGAGGTCGAACGCGGCGTCCTCGCCGACGGCCTCGAAATACCCGAAGATCACCTCGCCCGTCGCCCGGTCATCGCCGGCTTCGGCGAGTTTGCGCAGCTCGGCGATCTCGTCGTCGCCCAGGCGCACGTATTCGGCGCACATTCCCATCGGCATCGCGTCATCCTCTCCGTTCGGACGGTTGGGCAGACGAGTCTAGGGGACCGGGCTTTGCGACGGCCGCCGACGCGACGGGCAGCCGTGTCGGAGAATTCGCCGTCCCCGAGTCGCCCGGCCCGCGGGTGGCCCCCGGCGAAGCGGCGGGGTGGCGTTTCGGCGGGGAAACAATATGGTGAATGCATGATCCGCTTCGCATTCCCCCATCGGCGCAATCGCCCGGCCCTCGCGGCCGCGGCGGTTTTCTCCGCGATCGCGGTGACCGGGTGCGGCGTCACTATCGACGCCAGCCGCTCGGGTGCGGAGCAGCCGTCCGCCACGGACGAGGGGCCGGTGACCGTCACGTCGATCGTCGAGCGCCCCGCCGACGGCGCGGGGAACCGGCCGGAGCCCACGCGGCACCCGCAGGCCACGCGCGCGAATGAGAACGCGGGCGACACCGGGATGCGGGGTTCCGATAATCCGATGGGATTCGCCACCAGCGTGCCGACGTCATCGGGAACCGTGCGGGCCTCGTCCCCGTCGTGCGACTCGCGGGGGATCCTGATCCTGGAATCCGTACTCGTCCATCCCGGGGATGACGCGCGCAGCGCCATCGGCGCGGCGCTCGACCGGAACCCGGGCAGCGAGTTCACCGTCCCGGGCGCGTGCCCGTCGCTGCGGTCGCGGGTCGACGGCGCCGACGTCTACGCCGTGTACGTCGACTACGGGAACGACACGGGTGCACTGTGCAGTGCGGCGGCGAGGACCGGCGGCAACGCGAGGGTGTTGAGCGACCGCGCCGAATACGTCAGCCCCTGCTGAAGTCCCCGTTGATCGGCGGGCGTCGCTAAGCCGGAGGGGCTAGAGGGCGGCGGAGCGTCGCCGGCTCGTTACCCCGCCCTGAACCCGCCGCCGGCTCGTTACCCCGCCCTGAACCCGCCGCCGGCGCGTTAACCCACCCCGAATGCGCGCACCCACCCCCTGTAACGGGTGGGTGTGCGCATTCGGGGTGGGTCTGAGACCGGGGCTGCGGTGGTCGGGCGGCTCGACTCAGGCGGGCGTCGCAAAGCCGAGGAGGGGGGCCTATAGGTCGGCCGCCCATCGCTCGGCGAACATCTCCAGAACGCGGGCGCGGCCGATGCCGATGTCGGTGCGGCGCCGCTTGGCGACGTCGACGACGGTGATCCGCCCGGCGAGTTCATCGATCTCATCGCGGTGCGCGGACCAGAAGCGGTGGAGGAATGCCAGAGACGCATCGTTGGGGGTGGCGAACGCGGCATTCGGGACGTCCCCGCCCGCGAGGTCGCCCATCGCCCGGGCGAAGCTCGCGCCGAACCCGGGCAGGCAGCCGAACGCGCCCATCAGCGTGCGCGACGCCGCGGTGGCGGTGCCGTCGGCGCCGGGGACCAGGACGTCGGAAAGCTCGCGGTGAGCGTCGAGCAGTCGCCCGCGCTTCTTCCTCTTGGCGTAAGCGTCGACGTCGAGGCCGGCGATCTTCTTCGCGTGCGCGGCCAGCACGTCGGCGGCGGATTCGAAGACCATGGCGTTCGACGAGGTCAGCAGGGGAGACGCGCCCTGGATGAGGCCCTGCGCGGCCAAGTAGGCGGCGATGTGCAGGCCGTTGCGCTCGCGCTGTTTGCGCTTGCCCGACAGTTTCGCGCCGGCGAAGTGCAGGCGGCAAATATCCCAGGAGAGGTGCCGCAGCCGGTCGGGGTCGGAGCCGTCGGCGAACGGCTCGTCGGGGCCGCAACCGCGGTAGGCGGCGACGGCATCGGAAATGGTGCCCTCGGATAGTTCGCGCATGAACCCAGTTTACGCCCGTGACAAGGCGTTTCGGTGGGCTCGGGGGTGCCCCGGTGCCGGGGTGGGGCAGGGTGGCGGGGAGTGAGTGGCGCAGGCTCGGCGGGAACTAGTGGTGCCGGCTCGGCGGGAACTAGTGGTGCCGGCTCGGCGGGAGTGAGTGGTGCGGGGTCAGGCGGTCAGCAGGCCGCGGTCGGCGTGGCGCTGCAGCTCCAGCCAGAAGTGCGAGTCGGTGCCCAGGAAGTCGCCCAGGCAGGCGGCGATTTCGTCGTCGACGCGCTCGGTGCCCGCCAGCACGCCGTTGATCAGCTCCGTGGACAGGCCGGTGGCGGCGGCCAGCTGTGGGGCGTCGAGGCCCAGCGGAGCGAGGAAACGGTCGTGGAGAACCGTGCCGGGGTTGGGGGCGTTCGTCGGAAGCGTCATGGGCGAACCATTCAAATTGGAGGCGGTACGACGGAGCCGTACCCGGATGAGATCTGGGTCTCAATTACTTCATCGTGTGACGCGGGCGATACGTTTCACAACGAATCGGTAACGGGCCCAGGCGTTCTGCGTGAAGCTACGGCACGCTGGGGCGATTTGTCACGCACCGATTTTCCGCCACCCTGTTACGGGTGTGGCGAGGGGGTATCGGTGTTGTCCTGCGGTGCCCCGATAGGTCACGTTTCGGTCAATGGCGCGCGGCAGCCCGCAGCGGCCCCACAGTGGCCCGCGGCAGCCCCCGCGGAGCCACCGACGGCGGGTCCGCAGCGGCCCCAAAACGCCTCCGCCCCGATCGACCGGCTCCGTCCACATCGCCCCGGCTCTGCCCCCGCGATCAGCCCTCCGACTCGAAGAACTCCCGCCACTTCGGCCAGTCGCGCTCGGCCTGCGCCAGGCCCGCGCCGTAGGCGGCGCTGAGCTTGGCCAGGTCGCGCTCGCGGTTCGACATCTTCATCTCGTCGGGGAAGAACAGCACCGCGCGGCCCTCGCGCTCGAGCTCGAAAAGCCGGGCGCGGGTGGCGTTGTACCGTTCCGGGCGGGCGATGATCGCCTCGGCCACGGCGGGATTGCGCCGGAAGATCCGCCGCATCATCGCCGGCCGCGTCACCGGGGGCTTCACGTACGAGCGCTCGCGGCTCATGATCACCAGGAACCTGTCGTACCCGTCCTGCTCCGCGATCTGCAGCGGGATTCCGCCGGAGGGCCCGAGTGCGCCGTCGACGTAGCGGACCCCGTCGATGACCGGCGGCACCATGAACCCGGGCAGCGTCGACGAGGCGCGGACGTATTTCATCAGCGTCTGCAGTGAGTCGACGTCGTCGCGGCCCCAGTAGACGTTTTCGCCGGTGTCCGCCCGCACCGAGCCGATGCGCATCTCCGTCGCCGAAGACAGGAACCGGTCGAAGGGATACGGGTCGATGCCCGCGGTGGGCACCAGGGGCGATTTCTCGTAGATCCACTCCGCGTTGAAGTAGCCGCGGCCGCGGACGAAGCTGCCCCACCCGCCGAACTCGCGGTTGTTGGTCATCGTGGTGAACGTCGCCCGGGAGCGGGGGATGCTCCCGGACAGGTAGTTGGCGGTCATGGTGGCGCCGGCGGAAATGCCGCCGACCCAGCCGACGTCGACGCGGTGGCGCAGCAGCACCTCGATGCACGGGGCGGTATAGGAGTTGCGCATGCCTCCGCCCTCGAGCACGAGCGCGACGTTCGGCGCCGCGATGCGCTCGGCGCCGTCCCCGCCGACCCTCGTGGCCGTGCGGGGGTCTGCGTCGATTGCCGTGGTTTCGCCTGCCCGTTCTCCCATGCTGCGCGATGGTAACGGTGATTGGCCGGGGGCGTGCCGGTATCGCCGGCGTTTGCGCCATGATGGGGACATGAACTCTTCGGATGACCGCACCGCACACGCCGTTTCCGGGGCCCGCGCCCCGTGGGATTCCGCCGGGGATCATCTCGCGGATCTGATGGACTTCGTCGTCGCTTCGCCGAGCTCGTATCACGCAGCCGAACAGGTCGCGCGCCGCCTGACGGCCGCCGGGGCGACGCGCATCGACGAGGCCGACGCGTGGCCCTCCGTGCCGGGGGCGTATGTCCTGGTCCGCGGTGGCGCGGCGGTCGCGTGGGTCGTGCCGGAGGGGCTTGGCGACGCCGACGATTCGACGTCCGGCGCCGCAGCTTCCGCGTCGTTCCGCATCGTCGGCTCCCACACCGACTCGCCGGGTTTCCGGGTCAAGCCCAATCCGGACGCGGGTGCGGCCGGCTACGCGCAGGTTGCGGTGGAGGTCTACGGCGGCCCGCTCATCGGGGCGTGGACTGACCGCGAGATCGAGTTCGCCGGCCGCGCCGTCACCCGCGATGGTCGCGTGCACCTCGCCCGCACCGGCCCGGTGGCGCGCATCCCGCAGCTGGCCATCCACCTCAACCGGGGCGTCAACGACCAGGGCCTGAAGCTGGACAAGCAGCTGCACACCACCCCGGTGATCGGCAATTCGGGTGACGCCGGAGCCTTCGCGCGGATGCTCGCCGCCGCCGTCAACGCGGGCGCCGGTGATTCCGCGGCCCCGGATGATGCCGCGGGCGCCCGGGTCACCGCCGAGGACCTCGTCGCCTGGGATCTGATCACCTGCGACACGCAGCCACCGCGCATCTTCGGCGCCGACGGCGAGTTCCTGGCCTGCGGGCGCCTGGACAATCTTCTCAGCGTCCATTCCTCCCTGGTCGCCTTCGAGCGGTTGCTTGACGACGGCCCGGCCCGCGCATCGGCTTCGGCCGACATCCCGGTGATGGTCGCCTTCGACCACGAGGAGGTCGGCTCGGCCTCCACGACCGGCGCCGCCGGCCCGCTTCTGGAGGACGTGCTCCGCCGCATCGCCGGTGCAGCCGGCGCGGACGCCGACGGGATGCAGCGCATGTTCCGCCGCTCGTCGTGCATCTCCGCCGACGGCGCCCACGCCGTCCACCCGAACTACGTCGGCGACCACGAGCCCGGCCACCTGCCCGTGCTCGACGGCGGCCCGGTGCTGAAGATCAACGCCAACCAGCGCTACGCCACCGACGCCGTGGGCCAGGGCATGTTCGAGCGCGTCGCCGCCGCGGCCGCCGAAGAGGCGGGGGAGACCATCCCCGTGCAGTACTTCGTGTCGTCCAACCAGAAGCCCTGCGGCTCGACCATCGGGCCGATCACGGCGACGCGGTTGGGCATCGCCACCGTCGACGTCGGCGCCGCGATGCTGTCCATGCACTCGCCCCGCGAGATGTGCGGCGTGAAGGACCCCTGGTGGCTGGCGCGGATCATCGGGGCCTACTGGGCGGGCGCCTGAATTCCGGGCGAACCCGCCCCGCAGCGGTGGCACGGGTGGTTCGCCCCCGCATAGTGTCGGTGGCACGGCGACGCGCCGCACGCCGGCCGTCGCCAAGCGAGACCCGCGGCACCCGGCCGCGGGCGCAGAGGCAGACGAGGACCCGCCCCATGACGGACCCACGCACGCACGAAGGCATGGCCTTCGCCCCCTCGGCGGGGCACGCAAACGGGCCCGCCGCGACTATTGACGTCCCGCTGAGCGACATCATCGACTGGCGCCGGCACCTCCACCAGCATCCCGAGCTGAGCTTCCAGGAATACGCCACCGCCGACTTCATCGAGGGCCTGCTCGGGGAATGGGGCATCGAAACCGTCAGGCTGACGCCGACGTCCGTGGTAGGCACCATCGTCGGCACCGCAGGCGACCCCGCCACCGGCCGGACCATCGGCTACCGCGCCGACATCGACGCGCTGCCCATCAAGGAGGAGACCGGCCTGCACTTCGCGTCGCAGAACGCCGGCGTCATGCACGCCTGCGGCCACGACGTGCACACCGCCATGCTGCTGGGCACGGCCCAGATCCTGCAGGGCATGCGCGACCGCCTGCACGGCCGGGTGAAGCTGCTGTTCCAGCACGCCGAGGAAATGCTGCCCGGCGGCGCCCGCGAACTGGTCGCCCATGGGGCCGCCGACGACCTCGACGAGGTCTACGCCTTCCACGTCGCCCCGCACCCCATCGGGCACGTCGGCATCTGCCGCGGCCGCGTGTCCACGATGTCCGGCATCGTGTCCATCTCCATCCGCGGGCGCGGCGGCCACTCGTCGAGCCCCCAGCTGGCCGTCGACCCGGTGCTGGTCGCCAGCGAAGTGACGGTCATGCTCAACACGATCGTCAGCCGCAACCTCAATCCGCGGCACATGAACATCGTCAACGTCGGCTCGCTGCACGGCGGCGAAGCGGGCAACGTCATCCCCGACGAGGCGTGGCTGGAGGTGTCCATCCGCTCCGTCGACGAAGACGATTGGGCGTCGATCTGCGGGCGCATCGAGACCCTGGTCACCGGCATCTGCCACGCCCACGGCGCCACCGCCGGCTTCGAATGGCAGACGCCGTACCCGATGGTGGTCAACGCCGACCTGGCCAGCGACCGCGCCTGGCACGCCGCGACCCGCGCGATCGGCCCCGCCCGCGTCTTCGACGCCGACCCGTGGGCCCCGTCCGACGACTTCTCGTACTTCTCGCGCGAGGTGCCCGGCTGCTACATGTTCCTCGGCGGCGGCGGGCCGGAGAACGGCATGCCGTACTTCCTGCACAATTCGCGTTACGACGTCGCCGAGCGCGCCATGTCCGCCGGCGTGAAGGTGGAGGTGCAGATCGCGCTCGACGCGCTGGCCCCCGGCCTGCCCTCCCCGCCGCCGCGCCCCGAGCAGACGGCCGGGATGGCCGCCGCCGGCACCATCCCGCCCCGCCCGGCGACCCCGGGGCTGGGCGTGCCGGAGTCGAAGGCCGGCGAGCAGCGGGATCGGCGCGAGTTCCGCGACGCCGCGGATGCCGCCGACGGGGCGGGGGTGGGCCGTGCGGCCGGTGCCCCCGACGCCGAGCGGGACCGCGTCATCGAGGCCGCCGCGAAGGCCGGCACCTTCGACGGCACGCGGCCGGCGCCCGACGGCGGGCCGGGCGTGCAGCAGCCCTTCATTTCCGAGGAAGCCGCAGGTCGGGCCCGGGATGCGGCGCTCGACGGCAAGGAGTGATGGTAAACGTGGGGGCATGAGCGATTCGCACCCCGCGCCCGATTGGATCGGGCACGCCATCGGCTGGCACGTCTACCCGCTGGGCTTCACCGGCGCCCCCATCCACGGCGACGGGACCGGTGCGGACGGGGAGGCGGGAGCGGCCGTGGCGGCCGACGGGGACGCCCCCGACGGCGCCCGGCTGGACCACCTGACCGGGTGGCTCGACTACGTGCAGGAGCTCGGGCTCAACGTCCTGCAGCTCGGCCCGGTCTTCGAATCGGCGACCCACGGGTACGACACCCTCGATTACTTCCGCATCGACCGCCGCCTGGGCGACGACGCCGCCTTCGACCGCCTCATCGCCGCCGCCCACGAGCGCGGCATCAAGGTCCTGCTCGACGGCGTGTTCAACCACCTGTCCTCCGACGCGCCGATGTTCCGCGAGGCACTGGAGGACCCCGATTCGGACGCCGCCAAGCTTTTCGACGTCGACCGTTCGGGTGACCGGCCCACCGCCCCCTGCTTCGAGGGGCACCTGGATCTGGTCGAATTCGACCACCGGGCGCCGGAGACCGCCGAGTTCGTCGAATCGGTCATGCGGCACTGGCTGGAGCGTGGCGTGGACGGGTGGCGCCTCGACGCCGCCTATGCCGTCGACCCGGATTTCTGGTCCGGCGTACTTGCGTCCGTGCGCGCCGACTTCCCGCACGCGTTCATCTACGGCGAGGTCATCCACGGCGACTACGTGGACATCGTCGGTCGCTCGACCATGGATTCCGTCACCGAATACGAGCTGTGGAAGGCCACGTGGTCGGCGCTGAAGGAGCACAACTTCTTCGAGCTCCAGTGGACGCTGGGCCGCCACGACACGTTCCTGGAGTCCTTCGTTCCCGTGACCTTCGTGGGCAACCACGACGTCACCCGCATCGCATCGCAGGTCGGCCAGGACAAGGCCGTGCTCGCGCTGGTGATCCTCATGACCGTCGGCGGCATCCCGCTGATCTACTACGGCGACGAGCAGGGCTACACCGGTGTGAAGGAGGACCGCTTCGGCGGCGACGACCAGGTCCGGCCGTCCTTCCCGGCGAC
This sequence comes from Corynebacterium halotolerans, assembly GCF_001056295.1. Taxonomy (GTDB): domain Bacteria; phylum Actinomycetota; class Actinomycetes; order Mycobacteriales; family Mycobacteriaceae; genus Corynebacterium; species Corynebacterium hansenii. The sequence continues at coordinate 196,489 of NZ_JVMD01000020.1, read as the reverse complement.
GCCCGCGGAGCTGTCCACCTTGGGCGCGTGGGTGCACACCGCCCATCAGCGGCTCATCGCGCTGCGCCGCCGCCACCCGTGGCTCCACCGTGGCCGGGTCACCGTCACGTCGATCGCCAACGAGCGCATCACCTACGACGTCACCGCCGACGGCCGCACCCTGACCGTCGAACTGGAGGTCACGGGCAAGCCCTCCGCGGTGGTCCGCGAAGGCGAGAACGTGGAATTCCGCTACCCGCGCCCGTAGCCGTCATGCCCCGGAGATTGCGAACGCCGGATACCGGGGCACCGAAGCACCGAAGCACCGAAGCACCGCGGTACCGCAGCACCGCAGCGCCGCAGCGCCGCGACACCTGGGACGCGCCGGCGCTGGCGCCGGCGGGTGCCCGCCCCTCACGTAAACCCACCCCGAATGCGCAGACCCACCCGCTGTAACGGGTGGGTTGCCCAATTCGGGGTGGGATAGCCAGGCGGGTTGCGGTGGCCGGATAAGAGGGGCCGCCGAAAAAACGACGACGCGCACGCTCCGGGCACGGTGTGCCACGGGAACGTGCGCGTCGCAAAGCCGGAAAACGGCCGGGGCGCGAAGCCGGGCCCGCCCGCGCACCCGGGGACCGGGCGACGCGGGAGGGCGCTGGGCGCTACTGGACGGCCGGCTCCTGCATCATGCCGCCGGTGCCGGTGCCGTCGTAGGACTCGGAGGGGGACGTCGAGGAGGACTTGGAGCCCTTGTCGAACGTGGGGGTCGGGTTCTTCTGGTCGGTGACCTTGATGTCCGACGGGTTCTCGTTCGGGGGCGAGCAGGCGACCAGGGCGGCTGCGGCGATGGCGGTGGCGGCGACGGCACCGACGAGACGGTTGCGCATGGATGGACTCCTTAAAGCGGCTTCACGAATGAAATTCTCACCGTCATCGTAGTTGATTCTCAGCCATCCGAGGGAACCAGTGGCCCCATCGCCCCCGAACCGACGCAGACGGAGGTGCCCTCGGGCGCGCCCGTGACGTCGATGCGCAGCGTGTTGCCGCCGCCCGAGATGGCCACCCAGCGGGTGCGCAGGTCATCGTCGACGTCGACGACGGTGGATCCGCGCAGCGTCTCCTCGGGGGATTCGAACGGGTTGGGCAGGCTCAGCCGCAGCTGGGCCGGGGCGGAGGAGATGGCGCGCAGCTCCAGCACCCAGTCGCCGAGCTTCGCGATGTCGCGCAGCGTGATCTCCGCCGTGGCCGTGCCGCCGGGGCCGACGATGATCTGGTTGCCGCACGACTCGACCTCGCCCTGCGGGATCCTGGTGATCTCCGCCACGTGGGCGGGCACCAACGCGCCGGACTGGTCGAACATCCGGGCGGCGTCGGTGACGCGGCCGAACTCCGGGCGCTCGGGCAGATCGCGGAAGACCTGCGAGTACATGTTCTTCGGGTACGCCACCGGCAGCAGCACCTCGTAGGGCACCGGCTGGTCGAGGATCACCGGGCCGCCCTCCTTCGCGGCCTGGGTCAGCGACGCCGACGCGGTCTCGAGCCACTTCCCGGTGTTGTCGTCGGACCAGGTGTTGCGGTAGCCCACGACCGAAATCGTCGCGGACACCAGCAGCACGCCGGCCAGCGCGAGCACGCCGAACCGCGAGCGCGCCGGCAGCGGACGGACCCGGTCCGACCACGACGCTGCCAGCGCGAAACCGGTGACGATGGCCGAATCGCCGTAGTAGTGCAGCGTGCGGGCCAGGACGTCGGAGGTGTGGTCGCCCGAGCGCATCAGCGTCACCGACAGCAGCGTGACGGACAGGTAGCCGGCGGCGATGAACCATGGCAGCCAGGCCCGGTAGTCGCGGCCGATGGTCACCGCCATGGTCAGCAGCACCAGCACCGCGCCGACGCTGACCAGCCCGGAGGGGGCGTCGGACCACGGCTGGCCCGGCGCCCAGCGGTCCCAGAACCAGGGGCCGCCCGCCAGGCCCGCCAGCACCTGGCCCAGGCCGTTGAAGAAGAGCTCGGCGCGCGGCTCGGACGATGCCTCGCCGGCGTCGGCCAGGGCGGTGAGCGAGTAGAACAGCGCCCACGCGCCGGTGACCAGGCCCAGCGACAGCCACAGGGCGCGGGCCCGCAGCAGCACCTCGACGATGGAGCGGCGCTCCATGTAGGCCACGGCGATGGTCACGGCCAGCGCCACCGGGGCGACGGCCAGCGCCTTCTCGAAGAAGCCCAGGGCGATGACCAGCCCGACGGTCGCGGCGGCGATGGCGCGGAAGGAAACGGGGCGCTCCTGGCGCAGGCTCACGCGGATGGCCAGCGCCGTGATGCCGGCGATGGCCAGCTGCATGGGCAGGGCGTTGGCCGCGGCCGACCACCACGTCGACCCCGGCAGCGTCAGCGGCGTCCACGCGACCAGGGCCAGGGCCGCCAGCGCCTGCCAGGACCTGCCGGCGATGTAGCGCAGCGCCCGGGCGATGAGGACCGTCACCGCCACCTGGCCCAGCAGCATCAGCGTCGCGGGCAGCCACCACTGCCACGGGGCGAGCTGGTTGATCACCGCCTGGACGATGAACGCCAGCGGCGCCAGGTGCCCGTCGTGGGGCTGGAGGAAGTAGTCCGGGGTCCACCACGCGGCGTCGGCGGCGGAGCCCACGATGATGAAGTCGTCCCAGTAGAACGTCCGGCCCGCCAGCACCCAGATGCGGCCGATCGCCTGGATGGCCACGATGACCCCGACGAGCAGCAGCCACGTTTTCCGGGTGATGCGGGGCTCGAAGGCCTCCTGGTCGTCCATCGGCTCGGGTGCCTCGGCGTCGTCCACGCGCGTGGCGGTTGCGGCGGTCTGGTCCGCGTGTTCGGTGCTCATAATTTCCCAACTTTAGGGGCGGTCCCCGGGGTGAGGTACCATTCGGTCGAAATGCGCACGGGAGCCCCGGCCGATCCAACGGATGACGTGGGGCTGAGAGGAGGGCGCGGTACGCCGCCCTCGACCGTAGGAACCTGTCCGGGTAATGCCGGCGAAGGAAGCGACGGAGGCCACTCACATGTCCAGCGATCACCGTAATTCGTCCGATGCGGCGCAGCCCGCCCGGACCGGAGTCGACGAGGGGGCGGGGGTGACCGGGGGCTCCGGCACCGCCCCGGCGCGCGACGCCGGCAAGAAGGCCCGCCGCGGTTGGCGGGTCATCGACATCGTCACGGCCGCGGTGCTGGGCGTGGCGGTCGGCCTGATCTTCGTGGTGTGGAACGTCGTCGGCGGCGCGTGGTTCACCGCGGCCGACGCGCTGACGCCGGGCCTCGGCGGCCTGGTCGTCGGCCCGTGGCTGCTGGGCGGCGTCATCGGCGGGCTGGTCATCCGCAAGCCGGGTGCGGCGCTGTTCGTGGAGGTCATCGCGGCGACGGTGTCCGCGTTGATCGGCAACCAGTGGGGCATCTCCACCCTGTATTCCGGCCTGGCCCAGGGGCTGGGCGCGGAGCTGATCTTCCTGCTCTTCGCGTACCGCCGCTTCACCGCGCCCGTCGCCGTGCTGGTGGGCGCGGCGGCCGGCGCCGGCGCGTTCCTGCTGGAGCTGTTCACCTCCGGCAACCTGGCGCGCACCTGGCAGTTCAACTCGATCTACCTCGTCTGCCTGCTCGTGTCCGGCGCGGTTCTCGCCGGCCTGGTCGGCTGGGCCCTGGTCCGCGCGTTGGCGGGCACCGGCGCGCTGGACCGTTTCGCCGCGGGCCGCGAGCGCCGCGGCGAGATCTAGCCGCGCGAGGGCGCGATGGCATTCATCTCCGCCGCCGGTTTCGGGTGGCGCCACGCGGGCCGGCGCAGGCCCGCGCTTTCCGACGTCGACCTGGACATCGATTCGGGCGAGAAGGTCCTTTTGCTCGGCCCCTCGGGCGCGGGCAAGTCGACGCTGCTCGCGGCGATCGCCGGGGTGCTCGGCGACGACGAGGACGGCGAGGACGCCGGAACGCTGCGCGTGGGCGGCGACGACCCGGCCGAGGTGCGCGGCGTCGTCGGCCTGGTGCTGCAGGACCCGGAGAGCCAGGTCATTTCCGCCCGCGTCGGCGATGACGTTGCCTTCGGCGCGGAAAACCTGGGCGTGCCACGCGACGAGATCTGGCGGCGCGTCCGCCGGGCCCTCGATCTGGTGGGGCTGGACGTGCCGCTCGATCATCCGACGTCGAAGCTGTCCGGCGGGCAGAAGCAGCGCCTGGCCCTGGCGGGCGTGCTGGCGATGGGCGCCCGGGTGATCTGCCTGGACGAGCCCACCGCGAACATCGACCCGGAGGGCGTTCCCGTCCTCCGCGACGCCGCCATCCGTGCCGCCGACGCCACGGGTGCGGCGCTGATCGTCGTCGAGCACCGCGTGGAGGCGTGGGTCGACCACGTCGACCGCATCCTCGTCATCGACTCGCCGGAGGGCGCCGCGCGCGATCGGGCGACAACGGGCTCGACCGTCATCGCCGACGGGACGCCGGCGGAGATCCTGTCCCGCCACGGCGACTTCCTCCGCGACGCCGGCGTGTGGCTGCCGGGGCCGCCGCCGGAGACGGGCGCGACCGTGCCGGTGCCCGCATCCGCCCCGCCCGCGCTGATCCTCGACGACCTCGCCATCGGCTACGGCGGCGATGGCGCGCCCGTGCGGCGCGGGATCACCGCGATGGTGCCGGCGGGAGCGTCGACGTGCATCGTCGGGCCCAACGGCGCCGGCAAATCCACGCTGGCGCTGACCATGGGCGGCCTGCTCGAGCCGATGGGCGGGCGCGTCACCGCCGCGGATGCCATCGCCCGCGGCGCCGGCCCGGACCCGATGAAATGGAAGTCGAAGCAGCTGGCGCAGCGCATCGGCAGCGTCTTCCAGGCGCCGGAGCACCAGTTCGTCACCCCGACGGTGCGCGAGGAACTGGAGCTGGGCCCGAAGCTGCTGCGCGATCCCGCCGGCGCCGCGCGCGTGGAGGAGCTCCTCGAGCGCCTGCGGCTGGCGCACCTGGCCGGGGCGAACCCGTTCACGTTGTCGGGCGGGGAGAAGCGGCGCCTGTCCGTGGCCACCGTCCTGTCGACCGCGCCGTCGGCGGTGATCCTCGATGAGCCGACCTTCGGGCAGGACCGCCGGACGTTCGCGGAACTGCTGCGGATGCTCCGCGGCCTGGTCGACGACGGCGTCACGGTCGCCTCCGTCACGCATGATCCGCTCGTGGTGGCCGCGATGGGCGACCATGTCATCGACCTGGGGGAGATCGGCTCACGAGGCAATGGCCGGCGGGGCGATGACCGGCGCGGCAACGGTTCGGACGACGTCGGCCCCGGGAAGGAAGGTGCGCGGTGAATCTCATCCGTGACGTCAATCCCGTCGCAAAGCTCCTGGGTCTGCTGCTGGTGACCACTCCGCTCCTGCTGTCGATCGACTGGGTGTCGGCCGCGGTGGCGCTGGCGTGCGCGTTGGCCGCGGCTCCGCTGTGCGGCGTCGGGCCGCGGCGGCTGGTCCGCAGGGGCTGGCCGATTCTGCTGGCCTCGCCGGTGTCGGGCATGTCGATGCTGCTGTACGGCGCGCCCGAGGGCCGCGAATACTTCTCCTTCCTATTGGCGACCGTGACGGACAACTCGATCGCGCTGGCCATCGCCATCACGGTGCGCGTGCTGGCGGTGGGGCTGCCGGTGGTGGTGCTCACCGCGGACATCGACCCGACGGAGCTCGGCGACGGCCTGTCGCAGGTGCTCAAACTGCCGTCGCGGTTCGTGCTCGCGTCGGTGGCGGGCGTCCGGCTGATCACCCTCTTCCTCGACGATTGGCGGGCGCTGACCCGTGCCCGCCGCGCGCGCGGGCTGGGTGATCGCGGGCGCATCAGGCGGCTGTTCGGGCAGGTCTTCGCGTTGCTGGTGTTCGCGCTGCGGCGCGGCACGAAGCTGTCCACCGCCATGGAGGCCCGCGGATTCGGCGCCCCCGGCGAGCGGACGTGGGCGCGCGAGTCGACGTTCGGCGGCCGCGAGTGGGCGGTGCTGGCGGCGTGCGCGCTGGTGGCGGCGGCGTCGTTGGGCATCGCGGTGTGGACCGGCGAGTTCCGGTTCCTGGGGGTCGCATGATCCTGCTCATCGACGGCCGGTCGGGCTCCGGCAAGACGACGTTCGCGGAGAAGCTCCGCGGCGTGCTGGGCTGGCCCGTCGTCCACCTCGAGGACGCCTACCCCGGGTGGGGAGGTTTGGCCGCCGCGTCCGGCGCGGTGGCCGAGTCGATGCTCGACCCCGATGCGGCGGGCTTCCGGCGCTGGGATTGGTTCGCCTCCGACTGGGCGGAGTGGGTCGACCTGTCGGGGCACACGGCGCCGGGCCGGTCGCTGATCATCGAGGGCTGCGGTGCGCTGACCGCCGCGAACCTGGCCGCCGCCCGCGCGATCGGCGACGGCGAGGCGTGGGGTGCGTGGGTCGAGCTCGACGAGCCCACCCGGTACGCCCGCGCCATGGCGCGCGACCCGTATTTCCGCGGGCACTGGCGCATGTGGGCGGAGCAGGAGAACGCCCACATCGCCCGCCACGATCCGCGGGCGCTCGCGGACTGGACGGTGCGCCCGCGGTAGCGCCGCCATGCGCGGGTGACTCGCGCGGGTTCGTGCCCGGCGGCGGCATCCGGGGGCTGGGCTACCGTGGGCCCATGACCCGCTTGACGACGCCCCGCCGCCCCATGTTCGCGGCACTGGCCGCGGTCCCGGGGTGCCTCATGGCGGCGACGCTGACCGTCGGCGGCATCGTGGCGTGGCGCGACCCGCTGATGCGGCCGCCGAAATTGCCGAACCGCCGGCCGCCGGACTGGGGGCTGCCCGCCGCCGGGGTGGCCTACGGCGCGGTGGTGCTCGGTGCGGCGAATGTCGTGGCACGGGGCGGATCGGTGAGTGGATCGACGCGCGGCGGGCGACCCGGCCGGACAGACCGCGGGGGAGCGGGCCGGAAAGGCCGCGGGGGAGCGGGCCGTGGCGCGCCGCCCGCCGCAGTGGCCGCGTCCGCCTTCGTGCTGTCCGCCGCCGCGGCCCCCGGCGCGATGCTCCCGGTGTTCGAGGTCGCCCGGCGCACGTGGGCGCGCCGCAACAGGGGGCCGGCCGGGACGGTCATCGTCCTCGGCTGCGCGCTGCGCGATGGTCGGCCGTCATCGCTGCTGCGCCATCGCCTGGAGAAGGCGGAAGAGGTGGCCCGGCGGGTGCCGGGCACCGCGACGGTCATCTGCTGCGGTGGGGTCGGCGAAGACGGAGGGCCGTCGGAAGCCGAGGTCATGAGCTCGTGGCTGGGCGAACGCGGGCTCGCGGACCTTCGCCGGGAGGCGCATTCCACGTCGACGAAGGAGAATCTCGCCAACGCCGAACCGATGGTCGAGCGTGGCCCCGTCACGGTCGTGACCAGTGATTTCCACGTGTTCCGGACCGGATCCCTGGCGCGCCGGGCGGGGCATCCCGAATGGCGGGTGGAGGGGGCGCCGACGCCGCCGCGGTACTGGGCGACGTCGATGCTGCGGGAGTTCCTGGCGCTCGGCGCCTGGTGGCCCACCCCCGGTGCGGCGGTGGGCGCAACATTTTTCGGCCTGTGGCTGCAACACCGCATCCCCCGTCGGGGGTGAGCCATGCCACGGCGAACGTTCCGCTAATGGCGATTAATCGTTATGCTCGGCCCTTGACCAAACGCACCGACCGCATGGAGGATCACCCCAATGGCACTCACCCCCGGATTTGACCTGTTCCAGCTGCCCGAAGAGCACCAGGAGCTGCGTGCCGTCATCCGCGACCTCGCCGACAAGGAGATCGCCCCCCACGCGGCCGACGTGGACGAGAACGAGCGCTTCCCCCAGGAGGCCCTCGACGCGCTGAACGCCGCGGGCTTCAACGCCATCCACATCCCGGAGGAGTACGGCGGCCAGGGCGGCGACTCCGTCGCGGCGACCATCGTCATCGAGGAAGTCGCCCGCGTCTGCGGTTCTTCGTCGCTGATCCCGGCCGTGAACAAGCTGGGCACCATGGGTCTGATCCTGAAGGGCTCCGAGGAGCTGAAGAAGCAGGTGCTGCCGGACATCGCCAACGGCGAGATGGCCTCCTACGCCCTCACCGAGCGCGGCGCGGGCTCCGACGCCGGCGCCATGAAGACCCGCGCCGTCCGCGATGGCGACGAGTGGGTCCTCAACGGCTCCAAGTGCTTCATCACCAACGGCGGCAAGTCGCTGTGGTACACCGTCATGGCCGTCACCGACCCGGAGAAGGGCGCCAACGGCATCTCGGCCTTCATGGTCCGCGCCGATGACGAGGGCTTCCGCGTCGGCGGCCTGGAGAAGAAGATGGGCATCAAGGGTTCGCCGACGGCCGAGCTCTACTTCGAGGACTGCCGCATCCCTGCCGACCGCATGATCGGCGAGGAGGGCACCGGCTTCAAGACCGCCCTGGAGACCCTCGACCACACCCGCCCGACCATCGGCGCCCAGGCGCTGGGCCTGGCGCAGGGCGCGTACGAGTACGCGGTGGGCTACGTGCTGGAGCGCGAGCAGTTCGGCAAGCCGATCTCGGCCTTCCAGAACACCCAGTTCATGCTGGCGGACATGCGCACCAAGATCGAGGCCGCGCGCCTCATGGTCTACACCGCCGCCGCCAACGCCGAGCGCGGTTCCGCCGACGGCGGCTCCAAGATCGGCCTGATGGCCGCCGCCGCCAAGACCTTCGCGTCCGACGTGGCCATGGAGGTCACCACCGACGCCGTGCAGCTGCTCGGCGGCTACGGCTTCACCCGCGACTTCCCGGTCGAGCGCATGATGCGCGACGCCAAGATCACCCAGATCTACGAGGGCACCAACCAGATCTGCCGCATGGTCGCCGGCCGCCAGGTCCTGGCCGAGGGCAAGAACAAGCGCTGATCGCGGACCAAGATCCGATGATCTGACGATGCGATGATCTGACCGGACGTCGATCCGAAGCGGATCGCCGCATGCCGAAAGCCCCCGCCGCGCACATGTGCGCCGCGGGGGCTTTCGCATTGTCCCGGGTCGGGGAGCGGGGCCGGGGCCGGGATCCGGTGGCGGACCCGGGCCCCGTGACCGGGGCGGACCTACAGGCCGAAGGTCTTGCCGATGATGTCGCGCTGGATCTCGTTCGTGCCGCCGTAGACGGTGGAGATGATCGCGCCGCGCATCTGCTTCTCCATGTCGAACTCGGTGGCGTAGCCGTAGCCGCCCATCATCTGCATGCCGTCGATGGTCATGCGCTTGGACAGCTCGGTGGCCTTGAGCTTGGCCATGGAAGCCTCGCGGGGGAGCATGGCCTTCGGGTTCGCCGCGACCTTGTGGGCGACTGAGTAGACCAGCAGCTTGGTGCACTCCAGCTCGGTGGCCAGGTCCGCGATGCGGTGCTTCAGGGCCTGGAAGGAACCGACCGGGCGGCCGAACTGGTGGCGCTCGGTGACGAACTTCAGGGTGTCCTCGAAGGCGCGCTCGGCGACGCCGAGCTGCATGCCCGCCAGGATCAGGCGCTCGATGTTCAGGCCGGCCATCAGCTGCTTCCAGCCGTTGCCGACGGTGCCGACGACGGCGGAGTCCGGAAGCTCGACGTTGTCGAAGTAGAGGTCGTTGACCTCGCGGCCGCCCAGGGTCTCGATGCCCTTGATGGTCAGGCCGGGGGTGTCGGCGGGGACGTGGAACTGCGTCAGGCCCTCGTGCTTGCCGCCGGAGGAGTCCGTGCGGGCGATCAGCAGGATGGACTTGGCGAAGTGCGCGTTGGAGCACCAGGTCTTCTGGCCGTTGATGACCCAGCCGTTGTCCGTCTTCTCCGCCTTGCAGGTCACGTTGGCGACGTCGGAGCCGGCCTCGGGCTCGGACATCGACACCGACAGGGAGTCACCCTCGGCGACGCCGCCGAGGACCTCCTTCTTCTGCTCCTCCGTGCCGAACTTCTCGTACGCGGCCGCGGTGATGATCGTCGGGCCGATGCCGCCGATCGGGGCCAGGTTCTTCATGGCGTGCTCCAGCAGCACGACCATGTCCACGGCGTCGCCGCCGGCGCCACCGTACTCCTCCGGCACGGTGATGCCCGCCCAGCCGAGTTCCGCCATCTTCTTGTACAGCTCCTGCGAGTGGAGCTCGGCGCCGTTGTCGGTGTACGCGTCCCGCTGCTCGCGGGTGCCGATCTCGCGCTTGCAGAAGTCATCGATCGACTGGGCGAAAGACTCCTGTTCGGGGGTCAGGAGATTGAGCATTCGTTCCTCCACTTCTCTCGCTCGCCGCGGGGCGGGAGCGTTCGTTGCACCCGCGTTCCGGTTGGAACGCGAGCATTATGTGATTGCGGCCACTTCAGCGTACATAAAATATATGATCGAGGCTAGCCTTTGGCTAGAAAACGAACACGGTGCGCCAAAACGCCCTGGTTGAAGGGATATTCGCGAAACGCTTGACAGCGCCGCCGCGGCCAAGCATGATGTGGATCACACACAGTGCATATATGTGACCTGGAAATCAGGCGTCGCGGCGGCCGGTCGAACGGCCGTCACCGGATCTCCGGATCGTCCGCGGCGAATCCCGGGACCAGGGCCACGGCGCACCACACACGATGAGAGGAAATTGATGACGAACCCAGATGCCTACATCTTCGACTCGGTGCGCACGCCGCGCGGCCGGGGCAAGAGCAGCGGCTCGCTGTACACCGTCAAGCCCATCGACCTGGCCGTCGGCCTGATCGAGGCCATCCGCGAACGCAACCCGGAGCTCGACGCCGCGCAGATCGACGACCTCGTGCTCGGCATCGTGTCGCCGGTGGGGGAGCAGGGCTCCGTCCTTCCCCGCGCCGCCGCCATCGCCGCGGGCCTCCCGCACACCGTCGCCGGCGTCCAGCAGAACCGCTACTGCGCATCGGGCCTTTCCGCCGTCAACGACGCCGCGCAGAAGATCCGCTCCGGCTGGGAGGATCTCGTCCTCGCGGGCGGCGTCGAGTCGATGTCGCGCGTGCCCATGGGCTCCGACGGCGGGCCGCTTCACGACGACCCCCGCACCAACTACAACGGCTACTTCGTTCCCCAGGGGATCTCCGCCGACCTCATCGCCACCCTCGAGGGCTTCTCCCGCGAAGACGTCGACGGCTACGCCGTGCGCTCGCAGGATCTCGCCCAGAAGGCGTGGGACGAGGGCCGCTTCGACGGCTCCATCGTCCCGGTCGTCGACATCGCGGGCACGGTCGTCCTCGACCGCGACGAGCACATGCGCCCCGGCGCCACCGTCGACGGGCTGGGCAAGCTGAAGCCGTCGTTCGGCCAGCTCGGCCAGGCCACCGGCTTCGACGACGTCGCCATCCAGCGCTACCCGGAGGTCGAGCGCATCGACCACGTCCACCACGCCGGCAACTCCTCGGGCATCGTCGACGGCGCCGCCCTGATGCTCATCGGCACGAAGGAGGCGGGCGAGCGCAACGGCCTCACCCCCCGCGGCCGCATCGTCTCCGTCGCCGTCACCGGCTCGGACCCGACGATCATGCTCACCGGCCCGACGCCCGCCGCGCAGAAGGCGCTGGCCAAGGCCGGCCTGTCCATCGAGGACATCGACCTGTTCGAGGTCAACGAGGCCTTCGCGGCCGTGCCCATGAAGTTCGCCAAGGACCTCGACGTCCCCATGGACAAGATCAACGTCAACGGCGGCGCCATCGCCCTCGGCCACCCGCTGGGCGCCACCGGAACGATGATCCTCGGCACCCTGCTCGACGAGCTGGAGCGCCAGGACAAGCGATACGGCCTGGCCACGCTGTGCGTCGGCGGCGGCATGGGCATCGCCACCATCATCGAGCGGGTCTGATCGGGCCCCGGATCACTCAATTCACACCGAATTACGCAATAGAAGGGCCTGCACACAATGACCGAAAGCACCATCAAGTACGACCGGGATTCCGAGGGCATCGTCACCCTCACCCTGGATGATCCGAATCAGTCGGCGAACACCATGAACGAGGCCTTCCTGGCCTCCTACGCCGACGTCGTCGAAAAGCTGAAGAAGGACGTCGAGGAGGGTGGCGTCAAGGGTGCCATCCTCACCTCCGCGAAGAAGTCGTTCTTCGCCGGCGGCGACCTGCGCGACCTGCTGCACTCCAGCCGCGAGAACATGGCGGAGGCCGCGACGGCCTCCAACGAGCTGAAGAAGAACATGCGCACCTTGGAGACCCTGGGCATCCCGGTGGTTTCCGCGATCAACGGCGCCGCGCTCGGCGGCGGCCTGGAGCTGGCGCTGGCCACCCACCACCGCATCGTCCTGGACGGTCCCGGCGTCGTCCTCGGCCTGCCCGAGGTCACCCTCGGCCTGCTCCCCGGCGCCGGCGGCGTCACCCGCACCGTGCGCATGCTCGGCGTGGAGGCCGCGCTGCAGAACGTCCTGCTCCAGGGCAACCAGCTGCGCCCGGCCAAGGCCGTCGAGGTCGGCATCGCCGACGAGCTGGTCGACAGCGCCGATGACCTGATCCCGGCCGCCCGCCGCTGGATCGAGAGCGTCGCCGGCGACGCCGAGGCCGCCAAGCAGCCGTGGGACCGCGACGGCTACCGCCTGCCGGGCGGCGCCCCGAGCAACCCGAAGCTGGCCTCGAAGCTGCCGGTCCTGCCGGCCTTCCTGCGCAAGACCACCAAGGGCGCGCCCTACGAGGCCCCCATCGCCATCATGTCCGCCGCCGTCGAGGGCGCGCACGTCGACTTCGACGCCGCCTCGGTCATCGAGTCCCGCTACTTCGCGGAGCTGTCCACCGGCCAGGTGGCCAAGAACATGATCCGCGCCTTCTTCTTCGACCTCCAGGCCGCCAACGCCCTGGGCAAGAAGCTGTCCGGCGGCAAGCAGGAGAAGGTCTCCAAGGTCACCGTCCTCGGCGCCGGCATGATGGGTGCCGCCATCGCGTACGTCTGCGCCAAGTCCGGTGCGGAGGTCGTGCTGAAGGACATCTCGCTGGAGAACGCCAAGCGCGGCAAGGGCTACTCCGAGAAGCTGGTGGCCAAGGCCAACAAGCGCGCCGGCGAGGACGCCGACGTCGTCGCCCGCAACCAGGCCCTGCTCGACCGCATCCACCCGACCGAGGACCCCGCGGACACCCGCGACTCCGAGGTCGTCATCGAGGCCGTGTTCGAGGACCCGAAGGTCAAGGCGCAGGTCTTCGCCGAGATCGACGAGTACATCAAGCCCGACGCGCTGCTGTGCTCCAACACCTCGACCCTGCCCATCACCCTGCTGGCCGAGAAGATGAGCCGCCCGCGCGACTTCATCGGCATGCACTTCTTCTCGCCGGTGGACAAGATGCCGCTGGTGGAGCTGATCAAGGGCGAGCAGACCTCCGACGAGACCCTGCAGCGCGCGCTGGCCGTCGTGTCGCAGATCAAGAAGACCCCGATCGTCGTCAACGACGCCCGCGGCTTCTTCACCTCCCGCGTGATCGGCACCTTCACCTCCGAGGGCATGGCCATGGTCCACGAGGGCATCTCCCCGGCCGTCGTCGAGCATGCGTCCACCCAGGCCGGCTACCCGGCCCCGGTCCTCGCCCTCATGGACGAGCTGACCCTGACTCTGCCGCGCAAGATCCGCGACGAGACCTTCGCCGCCAAGAAGGCAGAGGGCGCCATCCCCGAGGACGCCCCGCTGCCGGACCCGATCCTCGACGAGATGATCGACGTCCACGACCGCAAGGGCCGCTCGACCGGCGCCGGCTTCTACGAGTACGACGCCGACGGCAAGCGCGTGGGCCTGTGGAAGGGCCTGGCCGGCGCCTTCGGCGGCGACAAGGAGATCCCGTTCGAGGACGTCAAGGAGCGCATGCTCTTCATCGAGGCCGTCGAGACCGTCCGCTGCATCGACGAGGGAGTCCTGGAGACGGCCCGCGACGCGAACGTCGGCTCGATCCTGGGCATCGGTTACCCGGGCTGGACCGGTGGCGTCGTCCGCTACATGGACCAGTACCCCGGCGGCCTGCCCGGCTTCGTCGCCCGCGCCGATGAGCTGGCCGACAAGTACGGCGAGCGCTTCCGCCCGCCGGCCTCGCTGCGCGAGAAGGCCGCCAACGGCGGCACGTACGAGGAAGTGAACTGATCATGTTGCGCACTCGCTTCACCGAGGAATTCGGGATCGAGCATCCCATCGTCCAAGGCGGGATGATGTGGGTCGGCCGCGCCGAGCTCGCGGGCGCGGTGTCGGAGGCCGGTGCCCTCGGCATCATCACGGCCCTGACGCAGCCGACCCCGGCCGATCTGGTCGCGGAAGTCCGGCGCGCCCGGGAGATCACCGACAAGCCGATCGGCGTGAACCTGACCATCCTGCCGTCGATCAACCCGCCGCCGTACGCCGAGTACCGCGACGCGATCATCGAGTCGGGCGTCAAGATCGTCGAGACCGCCGGTTCGAACCCGCAGGAGCACCTGCCGCATTTCAAGGATGCCGGCATCAAGGTCATCCACAAGTGCACCTCGGTGCGCCATGCGCTGAAGGCCCAGGACATCGGCGTCGACGCCGTGTCCATCGACGGGTTCGAGTGCGCGGGGCACCCGGGCGAGGATGACGTGCCGGGCCTGGTGCTCATCCCGGCGGCGGCCGACGAGATCGAGATCCCGCTGATCGCCTCCGGCGGCATCGCCGACGCCCGCGGCCTCGTCGCGGCGCTGGCGCTGGGCGCCGATGGCGTCAACATGGGCACGCGCTTCATGGCGACGCAGGAGTCGCCGGTCGCCCGCGCCGTGAAGGACCGCTTGGTCGAGGCCTCGGAGCTGGACACGAAGCTGATCTTCCGCACGCTGAACAACACGGCCCGCGTGGCCAAGAACGCGATCAGCGAGGAAGTCGTGCAGATCGAGTCGAAGGGCTGCGAGTTCTCCGACATCCAGCACCTGGTCGCGGGAGCGCGGGGCCGGAAGGTCTTCGAGGACGGCGACCTGGACGCCGGCATCTGGACCGCCGGCATGGTGCAGGGCATCATCCGTGACGTGCCGACCGCCGGCGAGCTCGTCTCGCGGATGGTCGGCGAGGCCGAGGAGATCATCGGCTCGCGTCTGGCGGGCATGATCGGCGGGGGAGGTGCGCGATGAGCGACTCGACCCCCACCGGAGCCGACGCCGTGCGCGTCGAGGTGTCCGACGGCGTGGCGCAGGTGTCCTTCGCCCGCCCGCAGCGCCTCAACGCCGTGGACTACGGCACGCTGGAGGCCTTCGGCGACGCCGTGTCCGAGGTGTCCCGGCGCGATGACGTCCGAGCGGTGATCATCCGCGGCGACGGCCCGTCCTTCTGCGTCGGCGCGGACATGCGCGCCGCGATGGAGGGCACCTACAAGGTCACCCCGCAGCAGACGATGGAGGTGTCGGACCGGGCGGTGCTCGCGGTCGTGGAGTCGCCGGTCCCGGTGATCTGCGCGCTGCGCGGCAACGCCGTCGGCGTGGGCGCTTCGCTGGCCCTGGCCACGGACCTCACGGTCATGGCCGACGACGCCAAGCTGAAGTTCCCCTTCATCAATCTGGGCCTGATGCCCGACGGCGGCGCCACGCAGATGCTGCCGGCGCGGTTGGGCCGCCAGCGGGCCGCGAAGATCCTGCTGTTGGGCGGGGACATCGCCGCAAAGCAGGCGCTTGACGACGGGCTGGTCGTGGACGTGGTCCCGACGGACCGGGTCGATGACGCCGCACGAGAACTTGCCGCAGCAGTGGCCGCACGGCCGGCCAACGCGGTGGCGCACACCCGGGAGGCGCTGTCCGGCGCCTTCGCAGGGGAAATCAAGGCTGCCCTGACCATCGAGGGTCGGGGCCAGGCCTCGCTGTTGACGGGACCGGAGTTCGCGGCGGCTGCCGCGGCCCTGGCCGGGAAGAGCAAGGCCTGACGCAGGCGCCGGGTGGTCGAAGTGTCGTCGACCACCCGGCGTCTTCGCGGATCTCCGGTATTTCCATCTTTTCATTGATATTTGTAGCCAAAGGCAAATCATGCCGCCGCAACCCAAGGAGTAACTGATGTCCATCGTCACCAGCCCCCTTCGCCAGCCCCTCCACTCCAGGCCGAACAACTGGATGAACTGGGTGGAAAACCACGCCGAGATGCGCCCGGATGCGCCGGCGCTCCGCTTCTTGGGCGTGACCACCACGTGGAAGCAGCTCGACGAGCGCTCCAAGCGCCTCGCCGACGGCCTTTACACGATGGGCGTCCGCCAGGGTGACCGAGTGCTCCTGCTCACCCTCAACTGCACCGAGTTCTTCGAGGCCGTCCTGGCCATCAACCACCTCGGCGCGCTGGCCGTCCCGGTGAACTTCCGCCTGGCCCCGCCGGAGCTGGCGTACCTGATCAAGGACTCCGGCGCGAAGCTGGCCTTCGTGCAGACCCCGCTGTCGCCGCTGCTGGCGGCGGCCCGCGCCGAGGCCCACCAGCTGGAGAAGGTCATCGAGATCGGCCCGGAGCTCGGCGGCACCACCGTCCACGGCAACGTGCCCTACGAGGACCTGATCCACCGCGAGGACCCGCGCCGCGAGCACGTGTTCGTCGGCGCCGACGACGAGTGCCTGGTGCTCTACACCTCGGGCACCTCCGGCCGCCCGAAGGGTGCGGTGCTGACCCACTCGAACATCGTCGCCCAGTCGATCACCTGCATCCGCGCGATGCGCTACTACCAGGACGACAACGTCGGCTTCCTGGCGTCGCCGGTGTTCCACGTCGCGGCGCTGGGCTCGATGGCCCCGATGATCATGCTCGGCGGCCTGACGGTCATCCACCCGCTGAAGGAGTTCAACTCCACCGAGATGCTGGACGCCTGGGAGCGCGAGGGCGTGACCACCACATTCTGCGTGCCGACGCAGTGGCAGGCGATCTGCGCCGACCCGACCCTGGAGGGCCGCGACCTGAAGCTGCGCGTAATCTCCTGGGGTGCGGCGCCGGCCACCGACGCGATTCTGCGGGCGATGAACGAAAAGTTCCCGGATGCGCTGAACGTCTGCGTGTTCGGCCAGACCGAGATGTCGCCGATCACCACCGTCCTCGACGGCGATGACGCGATCCGCAAGCTCGGCTCGGTGGGCAAGGTCATCCCGACCATCCAGGCCCGCATCATCGACGACGAGGGCAACGAGGTCCCCGACGGCGAGGTCGGCGAGATCGTCTACCGCGGCCCGACGATGATGACCCGCTACTGGAACAACGCCAAGGCCACCGCCGAGGCCTTCGAGGGCGGCTGGTTCCACTCCGGCGACCTGGTCCGCCGCGACGAGGAGGGCTTCATCTACATCGTCGACCGCAAGAAGGACATGATCATCTCCGGCGGCGAGAACATCTACTGCGCCGAGGTCGAGAACGCCCTGGCGGAGCACCCGGCGATCCTCGAGTCCGCGGTCATCGGGCGCAAGGACGACAAGTGGGGCGAGATCCCCGTCGCCGTCGTGGTGCCGAAGCCGGGTTCGGAGGTGCCGAGCGTGGACGAGCTCCGCGAGTTCCTCGACGGCCGCATCGCCCGCTACAAGTTCCCCCGCGAAGTCATCGCCTCGGAAGCGCTGCCGCGCAACGCCGCCGGCAAGGTGGAGAAGCATACGCTGCGTGCCGCCCATGTCTAGGTGGTTCTATTGCGATAAATTTATCCGATAGATGCGGGTGGTGTGTAAGGTTGGTTTACATGAAAGAGTCCTCGAGGGTCGGTGAAGAGCCTGACCATGGCGTCGTTTCCCGGTCAACCGCGGATGCGGGACCGGCGACCGGCGGCGACCAGGCGCCCGCGGCGGCGGAGGTAGCGCCGCCCGCCCCCGCGGCTTCCGCATCGTCATCGGTTTCCGCCGCCAAGGCGGCTCCGGCGGCTCCGGCCGCCCCTGCGGCGGAGGCGGCGGCGACGGCGTCCCCGCCGGCGGCGCCCATGCAGGGAAGCCGGTTGCCGCGGTTCAAGACGCAGCTGTCGGAGGTGGTCACCGACCACATCCGCAACATGATCCTGTCGGGCCAGCTGGTCCCGGGCACGTCGATCCGCCTGGATGACACCGCCCGGAGCCTGGGCGTCAGCGTCACCCCGGTGCGCGAGGCGCTGCTGTCCCTGCAGGGCGAGGGGTGGGTGTCCCTGATGCCCCGGCGCGGGTACAAGGTCAACGAGCTCAACGAGGAGGACATCTCCGACTTGTACTCGCTGGCGCAGTTCCTGTCGACGGAGATCTGCCGCCGTGCCGCGCCGAATCTCACGGCCGCGGACATCGCCGCCCTGCGCGGTTTCACCAGCGGGCTGGAGGTGGCCATGGCCGTGGGCGACATCGACCGCGTGGTGGACAACGAGTTCCAGTTCCACCGGCTGATCAACATCCGGTCCAAGCGCCACAAGCTGGTGTGGTTCCGCGAGAAGGTGGCCAGCTACGCGCCGGTCGACGTGTTCGCGCACAGCTCGCGCTGGGGCGAGGCGTCGGTGTCGTCGCACCGGAAGCTCATCGACGCGATGGCCTGCAGCGATTTGGGCGGCATCGAAGAAGCGAACCGGAAGCAGTTCGAGGCGAGCACCGAGGTCCTGGTGGCCCATCTCAAGGCCGTGGGGGCCTTGGTCGGGCCCGCCTAGGGCGGCTGCGGTCCGCATTCCGGTCCGCACCATGAATCGGGCCCGTCGGCGCCATGTGCGCCGGCGGGCCCGACTCGCGTGCGTCAGTCGCCGCGCTCGCTTGCCGGGCGCGTCACGCGGCGCCCGCGGCGGCCGCCAGCGCCGGCAGGCCGGTGGCCGCGGTCGTCCGCCACGAGTGCGTGGCATGCGGGGTGAAGTCGGTGTCGTCGGGGGAGATCTCGATGACCGGGATCCCGGCCGCGACGGCCATCAGCGGCAGCCCCGCGGCGGGGAACACCACGCCCGACGTGCCCACCACGACCATCAGGTCGCAGTGCCGGGCGTGCGTTTCGGCGTCGTTCCATTCCCGCTGGGGCAGGGCCTCGCCGAACCACACGACGCCGGGCCGCACGAAGCCGAGCCCGCAGACCGCGCAGAACGGCGGCATGAGGTGCTCGACGGGCTCGTCGGGCAGTTCCGGTTCATCGGCGGGGGCGTCGCACCGGTCGCACCGGAACGCGAACAGGCTGCCGTGCAGGTGGGCGATCGAGCGCGGGGAGGTGCCGCCGCGTTCGTGCAGGTCATCGATGTTCTGGGTGGTCACGTGCCCCCAGCCGGCGCCGTGGTCGAGTGCGGCGCACCAGGCGGCGATGGCCTCGTGCCCGGCGTTCGGGGCGGCGCGCCGCGCCAGGTTCATGCGCCACAGGTACCAGGGCCAGATTGCGCCGGGGTCGTTGCGCCAGGCGTCGAAGCTGGCCATCGCCTGCGGGTCGACCTTCGTCCACAGGCCGGTCTGCGCGTCGCGGAAGGTGGCCAGGCCGGATTCCGCGCTCATGCCCGCGCCGGTGAAGAACTCGACGCGGCGGGCGTCGCGCGCGAGTTCGGCGATTGATTCGGGGACCTCGCCGGGGCCGGAGCCGTCGTGATGGTTGTCGTCATGGCGCCTCATGCCCCCAGGTTATGCGGGTTCGCGCGGCTTTACGACGTGCCGCCCGCCCCTTCGCGTGCCGTGGTGCGCGGTTCCGGCCGCACGGTGGAAGGCCGATCGCCGGGCGGATCAGGACGCGACGGCGGACTCGCGCAATGCCAGGCCCGCGGCGGCGACGACCACCACCAGCCCGATCCAGCTGAGCACCGCGAGCCGCTGGCCCAGGATCGCGACCCCGGCGATGGCGGCGGTGGCGGGCGCGAGCGCCGTGAGCGTGGCGAACAATCCCGCGGGCAGGACGCGCAGGGCGGCCATGTCGATGCCGTAGGGGATGATGCTCGACATCACGGCGACGACCGCGCCGAGCCCGAGGATCCGCGGGTCGAGGAACGCCGACGGCGCGGTGAGCAGACCGATCGGTGCAAGGCTCATGCCGCCGACGGTCAGCGCCAGCGCCAGGCCCGTCTGCCCGGAGAAGCGCCGGCCGGTGCCTTCGGTGGTCAGGATGTAGCCGGCCCAGAACGCGCCGGCGGTCAGGGCGCACGCGACGCCCGCGACGGTGAGATCGCGGAGCCCGGACCAGCCGAGCATCACCACGCCCCCGAACGCCAGCGCCGTGAACAGGGCCGACCGGGGCGAGCGGGCGCGGACGGCGGCGAGGATCAGCGGCCCCACCAGCTCGAACGTCACGGCCGCGCCGAGGGGGATGCGATCGATGGACAGGTAGAAGAACAGGTTCATCGGGCCCATCGTCGCGGCCAGGCCGCCGAGCCAGGCCCAATCCGTCCGCGACAGACCCCGCACCCTCGGGCGCAGCAGGAGCAGGAGAATCAGCCCCGCCAGTCCCATGCGCAGCGTGACGACGACGCCGGCCGATGCGGATGCGATGGCGACGGCGGCGAACGCCGACCCAAATTCCAGCGAGAACATGCCGATGACCAGCAGGACGGCGAAGAACCAGAGGCGGGCGGCGGTGGCCGGGGCGGGGGAGGAGGGCCCCGATGCGGAGGCGCCGGGAGCCCCGGCGGCGGGAAGCTGCGGCACGGGCTACGTCGTGGTGAAGAACGCGCGGTTGTCGGATCCCCGGTACGCCTGCACCGTGGCCCAGGCGGCGATCGCGGCGGCGATGACGATGAGCACGGTCACGGCGCTGTCGATGAACTCCGCCGCGCCCCCGCTCACGCCGGCGTCGTTGGCGCCGGTGGCCATGGCCGTAAGCGAAAGCACCGCGTTGACCGCGAAGACGGTGGCCGCGATGCTGAGGATCATCCGCGCCGCCGCGCTGCCCCGCAGCAGCTTGCCCGCCAGGAACCAGCACGCCAGGGCGACGAGCCCCTGCGCGACGGTGGCGAATCCCACGCTGATCAGGATCGACGTCTGCGCCTGGGCCCGGGTGGGAACGATGGTGCCGGTGCGGCCGGACATCGCGGCGTCGATCATGTGGTCCCAGTTGAGGATGGCCGTCGCCACGGTCAGCACGAGCGCCGGCACGTATACGGCGACGGCGATGCGCCACAGCCTGCTCGCCTGCGCGGCATGGAACGGAGTGGTGCGGTGAGGGGTGCCTTCGGCGCTCGGTTTCATGCCCATCAATGTATCAATCGGGGGCCACCAGCCTTAACGGCATTACCTTCTTACCTGCGATTATGAACGAGGACTCAGACAGATCTGTTCAAACGCTCATCTCATGGGGTACGGTACGGGGTATGTGAAGGTACCGCGCAGGTGCCGACGCCCCCGGGTTTCCCGCCGTGCGCCCATCACCGAACCGCCGAAATGGCCGTCGGTGGGCGATGCCGGCGGGAACCCCGGGCGCCGACCCTGCGCCAGGATGGATCGATCGACGATCAGACAGGGGAGTTCGGTGGCTGCTGAGGCGATTGCTTCGACCACGGATCCGGATCCCGGGTTCGACCCCGACGCGCAGCGTCGGGCAATCATCAACCGGCTCAAGCGCGCCCACGGGCAGCTCGCCGGGGTCATCGCGATGATGGAGGAGGACCGCCACTGCCGTGACGTGGTCACCCAGTTGGCGGCGGTGTCCAAGGCGCTGGATCGCGCCGGCTTCAAGCTGGTGTCGTCGTCCATGCGCGGTTGCCTCAACGGCACGGACAACGGCAACCTCAGCCCGGACGAGATCGAGGAGCTGTTCCTCCGCCTGACCTGATCGGCACGGCCCCGGGGCACGCCCCCGGGGCGTTACACCGCGCTGGCCCTGTGCGGGTCCGCGAGCACGGTGCCCCGGTCGCGCCACTGCGCGCGCAATTCCGCCGTGCCCTTAGCCCGTGCCAGCGCGAATTCGTTGGGCGTGGCCGGCACCGGCTGGAGCATCGACACCAGCACCTGCTCGCCGGTGCCGCCGGCCACCGTCACGTCCGGCACTGTCACGTCCGGCACGTCGGCGTCGACGAGCACGAAACCCGTGAACCGCGCGTCCGGCCACAGCGGCTGCCCGAAATCGAGTAGCGCGCCGTCCTGCAGCACCAGTCCCTCGATGCTGGGTGACGCCGCGAGCATGGCCAGCGGGCGCGTCACCGCATCGAGCCCGCCGATGACGGGCAGCACCAGTTCGGCGCGGGGCCCCTCGTTGGGGTCGGTGACCAGGGCCGACGGATCCTGCATGGGCGACCGCGAGCAGCCGAGCGTCGCGTAGGTGACCGTGCGCTCGCGGTCGGGGCCGAACCTCAGCACGGTCAGGGGGTCGGCGCCGAGGAACGTCAGCTTCGCCTCGCCGGGCTCGCTTTCCTCGAAGTAACCGCACAGCTGCGCGCGCACCGCATCGATGATGGCCGTCATGGTTCCCGCTTTCCGGTCGGTGGGTGGTCGGTCATTGCCTTACGACGCTAATGCCCCCGTCATCGGCGCCCGCGCTCGGGCCGCCGGGACGGGTCAAGCGGGATCCCCGACGGGTTCGGAGCCGGGGCCGGCGCCGATGGCGACGCGCTTCGGGTGCGGTTGATTCGGCTCGGCGAGCGTGACCCGTTCCGCCCACGTGACGGGGCAGCCGGCGGCGGCGAGCCACGCATCGGGGTCTCCGCCGTGGGCGGTGATGCCGGCCAGGGCGTCGAAGGCCCGGTCGATGGCCCGGGCGCCGGCGTCGGCATCGACGATGCCCGCGGCAAGGGCGGCGGCGAGTTCGTCGGCGTCGTCGACGCGGACGGCGCCGTCGAGGGCGACGACGTCCAGGTAGAGATCGCGCGTGCGCCACACCTCGGAGCCGTCGGCCCCGATTTCCCGCGTCACGTCGGCGACGTCGAGGTAGCGCCGGCTGGTCGCTTCGGCGCCGGGGCGGAAGTGGAAGATGTTGGCCCGCAGGCCCAGCGAGGGCAGCAGCCATGATTCGAGGTAGCCGAACTGCGGGTGGTCGGCGCCGCGGGCCATGTACAGGCCGTGCGGGTGGACCTCGAAGACGTCGACGTCCCGCACGAACCCCTTGGGGTCGACGTTGGCGCGGGCGCCGAGGTCGAAGGTCTCCAGCTTGGGTGCGTGCGGGACGGGCATGGCCCCGACTCTAGTGCCGGCGCCGCGGACGCGCCGTCAGCCGAACAGGCCCATGAAGCCCGATGCCTTGGGCTGCTGCGCGCGGCAGGTGCACTGGCGCTCCTTGGGCACGGTGGCCATGACCTGGTCGACGTGCATGCCGCAGCCTCCCCACGTGGTCTTGTGGCACTTGGGGCATTCGACGGGGTAGCACATGCGGGGCTCCTTGGGGTTCGTGTCTCGGCTGGAAGACGTTTCCGGGTGAAGTCCGCGCCCGGGCGATGGGCGCGTTCGGCTTCGGCGGGGCCCGATCGGGCACCGCAATGCACGGTACTATACCCCACCGGGTATAAAAATCCAGCGAATGTGACGAGCGTCAACGGTGGGGCCATCGATGGTGCACCCGCCATCGCCCGGAAACGGCGGAACCCCGCCCTCCGGCCGTGGGCCGGGGACGGGGTTCGTCGTGAAGCGAAGTGCCTCTTTTACTCGACGACCGTGTAGGTGGCGGTCGGGGTGTAGTTGCACTCGGTCGGGCCGGACTCCTCGTCGGCGGTGAAGCCGCCCTGGAGCGCGGCGATGACGATGCCGGAGCCGGTGTCGGCGACGCCGTTGACGGTGCCGTGGCTGCCCTCGTTGATGCCGTTGTAGGTCAGCGGGGTGGTGCCGAACTTGCCGTTGGCGATGTTGACCCAGTGGACCTTCATGTTCGACTGGCCGTTGTAGACGCCCTTGGTGCCCAGGCCGGTGAAGATGTAGCCGACCTGGTGGGCCGGGACGCCCGGCAGCGGCAGCGGCGCGGGGCCCGGGACGGAGGTGGCCAGGCCGAAGGAGCGGCCCTCGCCGTTGATGCACTTCTCGGCGACGGTCGGCAGCGGGAAATCGGAGGTCGACGGGGAGTCGGACGGCTGCTCCCAGCCCGGCTCGCCGGAACCGGTGAGGAAGCCGGACACGCGCTCGAGGGCCGAACGGAGGTCCTCCGGGACGTTGGGCTGGCTGGTGATGCGCTCGATGGCGGCGGCGATCTCGTCGGCCGGCAGGTCGGCGCTGCTCGGGGCCTGCGGGATGGAGCCGTAGTTCGGGGCCGGCAGGGCGGGCTGCGCGATGGAGGCGGGGGCGAGACCGGCCGACAGCAGTGCGGCGGTGCCCAGGGCGGCCGCGGTGCGGCGGATGAAGGTTCGTCGGTTCGAGACCACGGTTGAAATACCCCTCGTAGGTCGTGTGCGGGTGGCCGCGTCTGCGGTCTCCCGGCGTCGTTCGGTCGGTCCGTTCCGGTCGTCGTCGGCGATCCCCCTGCTTTGCGACGGCCGGTGCCGGAGCATTTGCTGAGGAGCGCCTGAGGCGACGTTTACGGAATCGACGCCATCATAAGGCCCTCAAACTCATTTGGGAAAAGATTCGGTAAATTTCTTCCCCCCGCCGAAAACCGCGATCGGCGTGTCTTGTGTGACTGGTGAGGCGCGTGTGCTATGGAGTTACTGCTGGTGTTCGCCATTAAGCCCCGAAAAGCCCCGGCCACCCCTTGCGTTGCATGGCGCCGGAGCGCGGTGGGGTGACAGGGGGTGGCCGGGGCGGGAACCCGGAAAATCAGGCGTCGATTTTCTCGGGGGTTCCGGCGGATGCGATGGGCGCGGAGGGTGCGGCGGCACGGGTCCGGGCGAACGCGCCGGAGGCCGACAGCTGGTTGCGGAACAGCGTCACGGCAGTCCACAGGGTCACCGAGGCGACGGCGACGATGATGGCCAGCAGCACGTAATAGATGACGGAGAACTTCTCCACGAGACCATTGGCCACCAGGCCGACGTGGAGCGCGAACATCGACAGCACCGACAGGCCCACGCCCGGGCAAACCAGGGTGAAGGCGGCCGGCGACGCGGTCTCGCGGTCGAAGACGTACTCGCGGTAGAAGCCGTTGGCGCGCATGACCAGATGGCCCAGGCCGAGGAAGGTCATCTGGAACATGATCGCCGCGGCCAGCATGACCAGAACCGGGATCGAGGACTTCGCGTGCACCGCGCCCTCATGGGCGGGGGAGAAGGTCTCGAGCGTCTGCAGCCCGTGGCGCAGGCGCAGCATGGTGATGGCCAGCAGGGTGGAGATGGGCACCGCCAGCCACAGGGTCGCGGAGTTCTGCAGCGACAGTCCGTAGCGCAGCATGCTCATCACGCCCAGCGGCAGGAACACGGTGAACAGCAGCACGGCGACCGAGCCGAAGAACAGGGAGCCCAGCAGGGCGATCAGGACGATGGTCTTGTTGCCCGACATCGCGGCCGGGGCCGCGAAACCGACGGCGACCATGGTGAAGGCGAACGCGGACAGCAGCTGGTTCAGGCCGCCGTTGGCCTTGAAGTCGAAGCCCGCGGCAATCACGCGCTTGAGGTAGGCGGACATGATGACCAGGGCGAGCGCGCCCACGGAGCCGTAGGCCAGCAGAGCGAGCGGCATCAGGTTCTCGATGACGCCCCACAGTCCGGGGACGAGCGCCATCGCGGCGACGAACATGCCGTTGACCGTCATGCCGAGCGTCAGCGGGATGGCCATGAGGGTGACCTCGGCGTTGGTGGACTTCAGCGTCCGGTACGCCGGGGTGCGGCGGAACTGCGCGAACTCGCGGATGTTCCACGCGAGCAGGAACAGGTGCACCGCGAACATCGCGATCATGCCGGCGTAGCCGATCGCGATCGCGGACTTCAGGAAGGCGCCGCCGGTGGCCCAGGCATTCTGAATCGACTCGAAGGTCGGCATCGGGGTGTCGGGGTGGGGCGTGATGTGCATGAACGCCATGAAGAAGAAGACGGACATGCCGCCGAAGCCGAGGGCGGCCAGGAAGTAGAGGGGCGAGTACTTTTCGCCCAGGTCGCGGATCATCGGTGAAGACGCTCACTTTCGTGGTCGTGGGAACATGCCCCGCGGGAGTGGATACCCCCTGGGGTATGGAAACCGAACATTAGAGCACCCTGAGCGGCAAAGCGATTCGGGATGCCCATGGGGGTACCCGTTCGCCGTGGGCCGGCCGTCGGTCCGCCCAACCCCGCCCGCCGCCGAAATCGCGCCCGCCCCCGACATGCGAGTAGCCTGTATCCGCTAGGCCCACCGGGGCCCTGATGCCTCAATCTCCAAGGAGCACCCCCCACGTGAACGAAACCGAGTTCCGCAACGTAGCCATCGTCGCCCACGTCGACCATGGCAAGACCACCCTCGTCAACGCCATGCTGGAGCAGTCCGGCGTCTTCGGCGACCACGGGGAGGTCGCCGACCGCGTGATGGACTCCGGTGATCTGGAGAAGGAAAAGGGCATCACCATCCTGGCCAAGAACACCGCCATCCGGCGCAAGGGCGCCGGCAAGGACGGCCGGGACCTGATCATCAACGTCATCGACACCCCCGGCCACGCCGACTTCGGCGGCGAGGTCGAGCGCGCCCTGTCCATGGTCGACGGCGTCGTGCTGCTCATCGACTCCTCCGAGGGCCCGCTGCCGCAGACCCGCTTCGTGCTGGGCAAGGCGCTGGCCGCCTCGATGCCGGTGATCATCGTGGTCAACAAGACCGACCGCCCCGACGCCCGCATCGACGAGGTCGTCGAGGAGGCCCAGGACCTGCTGCTCGAGCTGGCCGCCACCGTCGAGGACCCCGACGCCGCCGAGGCCGCCGAGCGCAACCTCGAGCTGCCCGTCCTCTACGCCTCCGGCCGCGCCGGCAAGGCGTCCACCGAGAACCCCGGTAACGGCGAGCTGCCCGACAACGACGACCTGCAGCCGCTGTTCGACGTCATCACCTCGGTGCTGCCGGAGCCCTCCGCCGACGTCGACGGCCCCCTGCAGGCGCAGGTCACCAACCTCGACTCGAGCTCCTTCCTCGGCCGCATCGGCCTGATCCGCATCCACTCCGGCAAGATCCGCAAGGGCCAGCAGGTGTCGTGGATCCACTACGACTCCGAGGGCGAGCAGCACGTCAAGACCGCCAAGATCGCGGAGCTGCTGCGCACCGTCGGCGTCACCCGCGTGCCCACCGAAGAGGCCATCGCCGGCGACATCGCGGCGATCTCCGGCATCGACGAGGTCATGATCGGCGACACCCTCTGCGCGGTCGACGCCCCGAACCCGCTGCCGCGCATCATCGTCGACGAGCCGGCGATCTCCATGACCATCGGCGTGAACACCTCCCCGATGGCCGGCCAGGGCGGCGGCGACAAGCTCACCGCCCGCGTGGTCAAGGCCCGCCTGGACCAGGAGCTCATCGGCAACGTGTCGCTGCGCGTCCTGCCCACCGAGCGCCCCGACGCCTGGGAGGTCCAGGGCCGCGGCGAAATGGCGCTGTCCATCCTCGTGGAGACCATGCGCCGCGAGGGCTTCGAGCTGACCGTCGGCAAGCCGCAGGTGGTCACCAAGACCGTCGACGGCAAGCTGCAGGAGCCCTACGAGCACCTGACCATCGACGTCCCCGAGGAGCACCTCGGCGCCGTCACCCAGCTCATGGCCGCCCGCAAGGGCCGCATGGAGCAGATGGGCAACCAGGGCTCCGGCTGGGTCCGCATGGAGTTCGTCGTCCCGTCGCGCGGCCTGATCGGCTTCCGCACCATCTTCATGACGGAGACCAAGGGCACCGGCATCGCCAACCACTTCTCCGCGGGCTACGACGACTGGGCCGGCGAGATCAAGGACCGCGCGACCGGTTCGCTGGTCGCCGACCGCACCGGCCAGATCACCGCGTACGCCCTGCTGCAGCTGGCCGACCGCGGCACGTTCTTCGTCGAGCCGGGCGACCAGGCATACGAGGGCATGGTCGTCGGCGCGAACCCGCGCGACGAGGACATGGACATCAACATCACCAAGGAGAAGAAGCTCACCAACATGCGCGCGGCGTCGGCCGACACGACGGTGACGCTGGACAAGGCGCGCTCGCTGACGCTGGACGAGGCCATGGAGTTCTGCGGCGCCGACGAGTGCGTCGAGGTCACGCCGGATGGCATCCGCGTGCGCAAGGTGATCCTCAACGCCACCGAGCGCAACCGCGCCCGCTCCCGCGAGAAGGCCCGCAACCAGGGCAAGTAGCGGCTGCGGCGGTTGGTGCGGAGGCACTGGCCGCCCGTCCGCCCGGCCCGGGCCCGGCGCCCGTCCGCATCGATCGGGCGGGGCGATCCGGCCGGTGAAGTAGGCTGATCCCCATGTTCGAACGCCAGAATCGCCGTCGTCGCACAGCTCTGTTCGGGAGCCTCGCGGCGGCGGTTCTGCTGTCCGGGTGCATGGCCAACCCGGGGGACGCGCCGACGGTGGGGGAAGAGGAGCCGCGGCGCGAGGATCCGGTGCGGTCGGAGGAATCGGCGAAGCAGATCCGCGTGGGCGTCGACGCGTTCGGCGAGGGCTTCAACCCGCACCTGATCGCGGATGCCTCGCCGGTGACGGATCTGGTGGCGTCGCTGACGCTGCCCAGCGCCTTCGAGCCGGACCCGCGGGATCCGGAGCGGTGGCGGATGAGCCCGGATCTGCTGGAGAGCGCCGAGATCGTGCCGGTCGA
Organism: Corynebacterium halotolerans; assembly: GCF_001056295.1. Taxonomy (GTDB): domain Bacteria; phylum Actinomycetota; class Actinomycetes; order Mycobacteriales; family Mycobacteriaceae; genus Corynebacterium; species Corynebacterium hansenii. The sequence goes on along the minus strand of NZ_JVMD01000020.1, from coordinate 168,117 downwards.
TGAACCTGTGCCCGACGAGGACGCGGGGGCGGCCGGTCGCGGCGACGGCTCGGGCGACGGTGCCGCGGCGGAGGGGTCGGCGCCGTCGATCGCCGCCGAGGCCGCGGAGGCCGACGCCACCGACGCGCGCCCGGGCGACACCCGCATCCGCTACCGCATCCGGCCGGGCGCGCAGTGGTCGGACGGCACGCCGATTTCGGGTTCCGACTTCCGGTACCTGCATGCGTCGCTGCTGGCCAACGCCGGGGTGATGGATGCCTCGGCCTATGAGCGCATCAAGGCGATCACGGTGTCCTCGGGCGGCCGGCAGGTCGACGTGCTGGTGTCCGGGCCGATGACGGAGTGGCGCACGTTGTTCCGCCATCTGCTGCCGAGCCACCTGTTGCGCCCGTCGGCGACGCCGTTCGTCGACATCCTGGACGGCGGGCTGCCGGCATCGGGCGGGCGCTACACGGCGCAGTCCATCGACGTCGGCCGCGGCGAGGTGCGCCTGGTGCGCAACGACCGTTTCTGGGGCGACGTGCCGGCGAAGACGGACACGGTCATCGTCCGCTCGGTCGATGGCGCGGTCACGGGCGCGGAGCAGTTGCGCGCCGCCCAGCTGCAGGCCCTGCGCCTGCGCCCGCAGCAGACGACCGCTTTGACGTATGGGCTGGTGCCGGGTGCCGTGGAGCTTCCCGCGACGCTTCCGCGCCAGTTGACGTTGCACGCCAACGTGGCGTCGCCGTTGCTTGACGACGTCTCGGTTCGCCGCGCAGTGTTTTCCGCCGTGGACGTCCGTGCGGTGGCCGCGATCGCGACGGGGCGCACGGATGACCTGGAGATCCCGGCGCCGCCCAAGCTCGGTTCGTCGCGGGAGTCCGCCGATGGCGGGGAGCGGCGGTCGCTCGCGGGGATCGTCGGCGGTGTGACCGAGAATGATCCGCTGCTCATCGGCGTCATGGGGGAGGATCAGCAGGCCGTCGCCGCCGCGCGCGCCATCGCCGACCAGCTGACCAACGCCGGGCTGCCGGCGAAGGTGACCGGGGCGGGAGATCAGGAACTTGCGGGATCGCTGCTGCCGCATGGGCGGGTGGACATGGTCGTGGCATGGAATGACGTCGCCGATTCGCCGCAGCGCGCGGCGAGCCGGTGGTCGTGCCCCTACGAGAAGCGCGCGTCGGTGAAGCCGTCGGAGGAGGCGGCCTCCCCCTCGACCGAAACGTCCGCCCGCTCCGGGAGACCCACCTCCGAATCGTCGGCGCCCGGCTCATCGGCCCCGCGCGAGTCCGGCGGGGATCGGGATGCGGGACAGGGCGCACGCGGCGAGCGGAAGTCGACGCCGGCCGCGTCGCCCGACGTCGCCCGCGGTTCCAACCTCTCCGGCCTGTGCGACCCGCGCATCGACGCGATGCTGGACGAGGCCGTCACCCGGGGCGGCACCGGTGCCCGGGGGCTCGGCGCGACGGTCGCGGCCCCCGAAGGTTCGGTTCCCGCCGAAATCCGCGATGCCATCGACGCCGAGGCCATCGAGCTGGGCATCGTCGTCGACCGCATTCTCACGGTCATGGGCCCCGGCGTCGAGTTGCCCATGGCGGGCGGCGCGGCCGGCAATCCCGCCGAGTGGCCGGCCGGGCCTCGCATCGGACCGCTGATGACTCTGCCGGATTGGCGGCGGGTACCCTCGGCCACGGCATCGGACGGAGCCGATCCCAACGACAAACGCGGTACTGGCCCCGGCGCGGACGACGCCCGAGGCGGCGCGGGCGAAGGCGGCGCCGGTGACGGCGCGGGCGAAGGTGACGCCGGTGACGGCCGGGCCGAACCCCGTGGCGGGGGCGGTGCGGGCGGCGGCGGGACGTCGTAAAGCGAAACCCGCCACCGACGCCGAGCCCCGAATTCGACGCCGACCCCGAACCCGGCCCGGCCCCTGAACCGGACCCCGACCCCGACAGCGACAACCACCGACCCCACGGAGGAGCCGACATGGCCCAGCCCGCCGACCAGGCACGCGATCTGACCGGGATGCGCGTCGCGTTGGTCCACGCGCACCCCGACGACGAGGCGATCACCACCGGCGGCACCATCGCGCAGCTCGTGCGACGCGGTGCCGAAGTGACGGTGGTGACGTGCACGCTCGGCGAACTCGGCGAGGTCATCGGCGAGCCGTACCAGGGGCTCGTCGGCGGCGAAGCCGATCAGCTGGGCGGATTCCGCGTCCACGAACTCCACGCGGCCCTGACCGCGCTGGGCTGCAACGGGCCCGGGCATGCGCCCGTGCACCTCGGCGGCGCCGGGCGGTGGCGGGACTCCGGCATGGTCGGCGACCCCGGCAACGACGCCGAGCGGGCGTTCATCCGCTCCGGCGACGAGGCCCTGGACCAGCTCACCGACGTGCTGCGCGATCTGCGCCCGCACGCCGTGATCACCTACGACGCCGACGGCGGCTACGGCCACCCCGACCACATCCGCGCCCACGAGCTCACCGTCGCCGCGTGCGATCGGTTGCGCGCGGAGGTTCGCGCCGGTTCCGACGCGGGATCCGACGCGGACCTGTGGGCCACCCTCTGGACCGTCACCGACGACGACGCCCTGCGCGCCGGTCTCGACGCCGTCACCGTCGTGCCCGAGGGGTGGACGCGGGCCGGCTTCGACGACCTGCCGTCGGTGGCGTCGGACTTCGCCATCGAGCTGTCCGACTCCGACGTCGCCGCCAAGGCCGCCGCCCTGCGCGCCCACGCCACCCAGGTGTGGGTCGGCGACGGCGCGGTGAACATGGTCAATCCGCACGCGGCCCTCGGCGCGGTCGACGCCTCCGGCGCCGCCCGCGGGGTGTGGGCCCTGTCCAACCTCATCTGCCAGCCGATCATGCCCGCCGAGCACTACCGCCTGGGCACCGCCACCGCCGACCTCGCCGCCGTGCTCGCGGGAGAGAAGGACCGGGCAGGCGGGAAGGACTGGGCCGGCGGGAAGGACCGGTCCGGCGTGGAGGACGAAACCACGGGAGCGGCGCGATGAACGGGCCGGGCGAAGGCGGCGAGGTGACCGTCGAAAAGCACTGGGGCGACCCCGACCGCAGCCAGGTCCGCGAGGACATCGGCCGCGGGGAAATGATCACCGGCATCGCCTGGCTGTCCGTCGCGTCGCTGGTGTCGCTGGTGCTCGAGGTCGTGTACCTGGGAATGCGCGTCGACGTCGCGGGCGCGTCCATCCCCGTGCCGTGGACGATCGCGGCGGCGTACCTGTTCAACCTGATCATCACGCGCACTGCGATGCTGTGGACGAAAAACCGCGCCATCGCCCTGGTGCCCATGTGGGCCTGGATCGCCGGGTTCGTGGCGCTGTTCATCTGGACCGGCCTGCCCTTCGGCGGCGACAAGGTGCTCGGCGAGAGCATCCGGACCATACTGCTGCTCATCGCCGGTATCGTCGGGGGCGGTTGGCCGCTCCGGCACCTCAAGTGACACAATGGGCTGGTTACAACCAGCCCGCATTCGTGAAAGGCCGTTTCCCAAGCCATGACATACGTGATCGCCCAGCCCTGCGTGGACGTGATGGACCGCGCCTGCGTGGAGGAATGCCCCGTCGACTGCATCTACGAGGGCAAGCGGATGCTGTACATCCACCCCGACGAATGCGTCGACTGCGGCGCCTGCGAACCCGTGTGCCCCGTCGAGGCGATCTTCTACGAGGATGACGTGCCCGACGAGTGGGTCGACTACACCGACGCCAACGTCGACTGGTTCGACGAGCTCGGCTCCCCGGGCGGCGCCGCGAAGCTCGGCCCGCAGGACTTCGACGTCAAGTTCATCGCCGAGCTGCCGCCGCAGGCCGAGGACTAGCCGCGCATGACCGGTTTGCCCCCGCAGTACCGTCCGCGCACGACGCCGGCCGGGCGGTTGCCCGCGTTCCCGTGGGATTCGCTGGCCGACGCGAAGGCGAAGGCCGCGGCGCATGAGGACGGGCTGATCGACCTGTCCATCGGCACGCCCGTCGACGACGTCTTCGAGTCCGCGCGCGCCGGTTTGGCGGCCGGCTCGGCGGCGCCGGGGTACCCGCAGACGGCGGGCACGCCGGAGCTGCGCGCGGCGATCGCGGGGGCGATGGAGCGCCGCCATGGGGTGGCGGGCCTGTCGGCCGACCGCGGCGTGCTGCCGGTGGTGGGCACGAAGGAGGCCATCGCGTGGCTGCCGTTCCTGCTCGGCGCGGGGGAGGGCCACACCGTGGTCATCCCCGAGCTGGCGTACCCGACGTACGAGGTCGGCGCGCGGTTGGCGGGGGCGAGCGTGGTGCGCGCGGATTCGCTGACGCAGCTGGGGCCGTCGCGCCCGACGCTGATGTACGTGAACTCGCCGGGGAATCCGTCGGGCCGCGTGCTGGGCGTCGATCACCTGCGGAAGGTGGTCGAGTGGGCGCGAGAGCGCGGCGTGATCGTCGTGTCCGACGAGTGCTACCTGGGGCTCGATTGGGAGCTGGAGGCGCCGTCGATCCTCGATCCGCGCGTGTGCGGCGGGGATTTCACGGGGCTGTTGGCCGTGCATTCGCTGTCGAAGATCGCGAACATGGCGTCGTACCGCGCGGGGTGGCTGTGCGGCGATGAGTCGCTGGTCCAGGAGCTGCTGGCGTTGCGCAGGCAGGCGGGGCTGATGGTGCCGGGGCCGGTGCAGGCGGCGATGGTGGCGTCGCTTGACGACGACCGGTCCGCCGAGGTTCAGCGTGCCCGTTACGGGCGGCGTCGCGCGGTTTTGCGTGGGGCGCTGGAGGGGGCGGGGTTCCGCGTCGATGATTCGGACGGGGGCCTGTACCTGTGGACGACCCGCGATGGCGTGGGTGGCGGCGGCGAAACGTGCCGTGACCTTGTGGATTGGTTTGCCGAGCGCGGCATTCTGGTCGCTCCCGGCGAGTTTTACGGGCCGAAGGGCGTGCGGCATGTGCGCATCGGGTTGACGGCGTCGGATGAGGCGATCGACGTCGCCGCCGGCCGTCTCCGCGCGTAGCTCTGACCTGCGACGATCCGGTCGGTTTGGCCTTCCGGGGTAGTCGATCTGCTCCAGGGTGGTCTGCCTTTTCGCGCTTGGCTCTGACCCGCGCCGATCCGGTCGGTTTGGCCGATCTCGGGTCCGCCGGCCGTCGTAAAGCCCCGGATCGTTCGGAGAGGGCGGATCAGCCCGTCCCTTCATGCCCGACGACCTGGAAAGGCGTCCCCGCTGCCGGTCCACTGTTCCCCACTGGCCACAAGCGTCCCACTGGTGCACTTGGCGCTTTCATACACACTTTTCGTTGCTTGAAAGCGGTCGAAAACCCCGAAATCGGCCATGTGGAGCAACAAAAGGTGTGTAAGAAATTCTCAGGTTGTGCGGCGGGTGTGCGCCGTCCCAAAACGGGGCCGTGCGGAAGAGGTTTCGGTGGCAAGGGCATGAACCACCCGGATATTGGTGGTGGGGTTATCGCCGGCGGGAACGGAAGTTCGCCCGCACACGGTCCGGCAGCTTCTCGTGGTCCCGAAAGTGCTCGCCACCGAACTGGGACCCTGCAGCCGCGAGGAGCGCGCGGCGCTTCTCCGCCCGCTCGAGGACCGTCCGTCTCGCCTCATCGCCGACCACCATCGGCCACGTGAGCTGCACGACGTCGACGCCGGCATTGATCAACTGCCTGACCTGCATGTTCTCGTAGGTGGAAATCGCATCGCCATCGCCGTACCGCCCGTCGTACTTCATCGCGCCGTGGAACTGGACGACCATCTCCAGCGCCGGATGGAAGAAGTCCACCCGGCCGATCGGCATGTTCCCCGGCCCGACGATCCACACCTGCTGCAACCAACCGTCGATGCCGGTGCCGTGGAGGACCCATTTGGTCAGCGACTCCGCCGCACTTTCCGACTGGTCCGACGCCAACATGACCACCTCGGCGGTCCGTGCGGCGCCCGGTGCCCTCGCCTCGATGAGTCGGGCCGCGCCCCGGGCCAGGCTCCCGCGGCCGCCCCGCTCGCGAACGACGTGGTCGGCGGCGGCCAACGCCTGTCCCGGGCCCACTCGACGGCACAGCTGGTGGATGACCGCGATGTCCGTGCACACCTTGATGCCGCCGAGCGACGTCCATTCCGCGTGGCGGGGAAGCGGCCGAATGATGCGGTGACCATTCTGATTGGTGGCGCGGCTGCGTCCGGGGCGTCCGAGTTCGACGAGCTCCCCGGGGTCGGCGTCCGGATCGTCGGGCACCGGCATGCCCAGGATCCGAGCCGCGCTGATGCCGGTCAGAACGAGATCCGGATTGGCCAGCGCGTGCGCCAGGCATCGGGCCCGTCTGCGGTCGCGCCATGCGGTCGATTCCCAGGTGTCCGTGGCCACGGCGACCGACGGGGCGAGGCGAACCAGGCGCCCGGCGTGGCATTCGCGGCTCAGGTGGGCCCGCCCGGATGAGTCGATCGCGTGGAGCAGGCCGCCGTGGACCGAGCGGATTCCCCGGATCGTGGCCGTCGTCGCCGTCGCCGAAGTTGCCGTCGTCGAATCCGCTGAGAGATTGGCGGTGGAAGTATTAGTTGTGAGCGTAGTCGTGGTTACCGTGGTCGCGGCCTCGGTCATGATCGTGTGCTGCGGCGCGGCGCGCCCGTTCCCCTGTGCGTCGTTGTCCCCCATGCTCTTATTGACGCGGGCCGCCGCCGGTCGGTTCCGTCGATTCTCGGCCGGGTGTCCCCGTCGTTGTATCCGCGGGGCGTTCGGAGGGGCCGGCGAATTGGCGGCGCGGGCAGTGAGCGGCAGCCGAGGATGGCCGCGCAGCCGAGTGGCGAACGAAACCGGCTCCCCGGCGGCCGTCGCAAAGCAAAGGTGCGAACCTAGTCGTCGGCGAACTCCGCGTCGAGGCGCTCGACGTCCTTGCGGCGCCCCCGCCTCTGCAGCCACATCGCGATCGCGCCGCCGCCGACGCCGCCGACGATGCCACCGACGACCATGCCCAACGCCGTCGCCAGATCATGCTCGGGGTTGTTGAACTGGAACCCGGCGAGCCACACGGCGGCGAGGAAGATCATCAGCGCCAGCTCGACGGGCTTCGGCGCCAGCACCCGGGGGCGGGGGATGCGCCGCCGCAGCCACTTCGTGCCGATGATCGCGGACACCAGCATGGGCACGATCACGATCATGGACGCCCACCTGCGCTCGTACGGCAGCAGCCACCCGAGCGCCGCGCCGAGCGCGATGTACCCGTAGTACGCGATGTGGAAGCCGATGGTGTTCGACTGGTGCAGGACCAGCGTCTGATATTCGTCGTCGACGGTCGTTTCGTAGCCGGCGACGATCTTGTCTCCGAGGCTCATCGTGATCATCCTTCCTGTTCGTCGCCGAAGACCTGCTCGACGGTTTTCCCCAGTTCCCGGCAGATGGCCAGCGCCAGGTGCACGGACGGGGAGTAGTTGCCGCGTTCGATGTTTGCGATGGTCTGCCGCGACACGGACACGCGCTCTGCGAGTTCGGCCTGCGACAGCTCGTGCCAGCGGCGGTATTTGCGGACCATGTTGGCCAGTTCCCCGTCCATCACGGCTCACCTCCGCTTCTTTCGTCGGTCGGGCGCGGCGCTGCGAAAGTTCCCACCGTGCCCATCTTGCATGACCCAGTGTAAAGAATACTTGTCACTGCGGCAAGGGTGGTTGCACGAAAAAACCCGGGCACGGTGGCCCGGGCGTGAGATCCCGCTTTGCGGTTGGCTTTGCGACGGCCCCGCCGTCACCTGGTCCATCGTCACCGTTGGGCGGCGGCGCCTGCGCGATTGCGGGCGCGGCGCTCGCGCATCATCGAATTGACGGCCAGCCCGATCAGCACGGCCCCCGCGACGACGCCGGCGAGCCCGACGATCGCGGCCCACAGCGGCCGCCCATCGACCACGGTCGGCAGCCCGCCGAACACCACGATGAGCAGAAGCCCCGCGACGATGCGCACGCTGTACGCCGTCGACGAGGCCGTGGCGGGGTTCGCCTCGGACTGCGGGGTCTGGGGCGCGTGGACGTCGGCGGTGGCGCGCGCGTCGGGGCGGCCCGCGGCTGCGTGTTCGGGGCGATCTGCGTGGTTGGAGGGGGTGGCGTCGGTCATGCGGCCAGGATACGGCAGTATTGCGGGCGCATGATCGGCAATCGCCGAACCGTGGCGCGGACGTGGAAAGGGAGCGTGGCTCGATGGGCAGGGCGGCGGGCAACCGCGACGATTGGTGGGGCGCCGAGAAGGGGACGGGGCGGCGGCCGGGCAAGGAATCGGAGACGTTCTCGGGGAACAGCCCGGAGACGTTCTCGGGGCAGAGTTCGGCGCAGCGCGGCGCCACGGGCGCGTCGGCGCCCATGAACCCGGGCGATGCTGACGGCGACTCCGCCTCCGTCCCCGCCTGCACCTCCGCCTCCTCTTCCGCCGCCGCCCACCCCGAACCCGACATCCCGTTTGATCCGCTGGTCGTGGCGGAGGAGGCGGGCATCGTCGTCGTCGACAAGCCGCCGTTCCTGGCCTCGACCCCCAACGGTCGACTGGTGCGGGCGACGGTGCTGCAAAGGTTGCGCGATCGTTTCGGCGAGCCGGATCTGACGTGCGTCCATCGCCTCGACCGGCTGACCTCGGGTCTGCTGCTGGTGTCGCGCGATCCCGCGACCCGCGGCGCCTACCAGCGGCTTTTCCAGGACGGGCGGGTGCGCAAGACCTATGAGGCCCTCACCGTCGTCCCGGATGATTGGGCGCCGGGCGAGTCCCGCGACGTCGTCGTCGAACTCGCGAACGTCGACGGCGAGCGCGGGGTGCGGGTCCGGGATCCTCTGCTTGCCGACGCCTCGTCCGACGGCGTTCCCGACACGGCCCATGCCACCGAGCCCGCCACCGCCCACTCCATCCCCGATAACCTTTGGCGCACCGCTGCGACGCGCGTGACCTACGTGGGCACGGTCGCGTCGGACGTCGGCGACGTGCTGCCGGGCATGTTCGGCGGCGCCGCCGGCGCGGGCCATTCGGCGAGCTGCTCCTGCGGTGCGTGCGGCACGCGGATGACGGTGGGGAAGTGGCGCCTCGAGCCGTCGACCGGCCGCACGCATCAGCTCCGCGCGACGATGGCGCACCTCGGCTACCCGATCCTCGGCGACGACACGTACCCCGACGATCTCGGGTTGGATCTCGGCAACGTCACCAGGGTGCTGCGTTTGGTGGCCACCGAATTGCTTTACGACGACCCCCTCGACGGCTCGCCCCGGCACTTCCGCTCGAACCGCGACGTGGCCGATCCGTTGGCGGACCCGTCGTACTGACCGCGTCCCCGCACTGACCGCGCCCCACACTGACGAAGCCCCCAAAAGTGGCGTGACCTGCGCCATGTCGGTGGTCACCCGTTTTTGCGGCGTTCGGGAACTCCGGTGAACCGGGATTAACATCGCCTGTGTCGAGTTGTTGACCGCACAGGGGACGAACATGAAGAACACGCGCGCCGCAGTCACCGGCGTCACCGTCGGCATCACCGCCATCGCCGTCACGGTCGCGGCCGCGATCGGCGCCCCGGCGCCCGCGTCGGCCGCACCCGGAACGGCGGCGGAAGCGCCCGCGGCGGCATTCGCGTCGCCGCCCGACTCGGTCCCTTCTCGGGTCTCCTCCCCGGTCCCTTCCTCGTTCCCCTCTTCGTCCCCCTCCTCGATCGGGGACGACCTGAACCTGGGCCCGCTGCTGACCACCCCGCCGACGATCCCGTACGAGCCGCCGGAGCTCGAGCACGGCGGCGTGCGCAGCCCCAAGCTTCCCGCCGCCGCGTGGGACCGGGCGGAACGCACCATCGGGCGCCTCGCCGGCAAGGACCTCGGCATGGACGCCCTGGATGACCGGGAGTGCACCCCCATCACCGCCATCCACGTCCCCGGCACCGCGGAGACCAACGAACAGCGGGACCCCGACGTCCCCCACGGCCGGCTCGTCTCGGGCCTGGGCCACGATCTCGCGGCGGCCTACGGCGACGAGGTCCGCAACCTCTACCTGCCCTATCCCTCGGACGTCCTTCTGACCACGTCGTACCGGGCGTCGGCCGATCGGGGCGTGGAGATCCTCCGCGACCTGGTCGACCGCGTCGCCGCCGCCTGCCCGGACACCCGTTTCGTGTTCTCCGGGTATTCGCAGGGCGCGGACATCGTCAACAGGTGGGCCGGCGACGCGCTGGCCGGTCGTACGGGACTGTCCGCCGATCAGGTGGCGGACCGCGTCGTCGGCATCGCAATGTTCGGCAACCCCCGGCGCGGCCCGGTCGTCGCAGAAGCGCACGGCACCGCTCCCACGAATTCCCTGGGCATCCTCGGCCCGAGCGAGGGCACGTGGGGCCCGCTGTCGGACCGGGTCTTCGATTCCTGCAACGCCGGCGACGTGTGGTGCGACTCCACTCCCGGCATGCGGGCCCTCGCGCCGGCGGTGATGACGGCGTCGCTCAACCCCCGCGACGCCGACGGCACGCTCGCGTCCATCGAGGCGGTGGCCGGCACCGATCTGCTGGCCGACCCCGAGGTGCGGCGGGCCGTCGAAAAGCTGTTGCGGTTCCTGCTCGACGAGTCCTCCGACCACCTGCAGTACGAAACCGAGGCGGATGGGGTGCCGTCGGCGCGCACGGCGGCCCGCGAATTCCTCATGGGCAAGATCGGGCCGGCAAAGACCGACTGAGGGGCGCGCCGGGCGGGATGATCCGGGGCCCGAGCCCGCCGCTCGCGCAGCTCGGGCCGGCCCGGGGGCAGCTCACGGCCCCGCCCCCGGTTGTTGCGGAGCCGGTTCTCGTGCGGCTAGTTCTTGTGCAGCGCCTCGTTGAGCTTGACGCGCTCGGCCGCCCACGGCACGACCTCGACCTCGCCGGTCTGGGAGTTGCGCCGGAACAGCATGTTCGAGCCGCCGGACAGTTCGGCGGCCTTGCGGTGCTTGCGCACGCCGTCGAGAAGCACCGTGCACTTGGTGCCCGCGGTGATGTAGAGGCCGGCCTCGACCACGCAGTCGTCGCCGAGCGAGATGCCCACGCCGGCGTTGGCGCCGAGCAGGCACCGCTCGCCGATGGAGATGGTCTGCTTCCCGCCGCCGGACAGCGTGCCCATGATCGACGCGCCGCCGCCGACGTCCGACCCGTCGCCGACGACGACGCCCGCCGAAATGCGCCCCTCCACCATGGAGCTGCCGAGCGTGCCGGCGTTGAAGTTGACGAAGCCCTCGTGCATGACGGTGGTGCCCTCCGCCAGGTGGGCGCCCAGGCGCACGCGGTCGGCGTCGCCGATGCGCACGCCGGTGGGCAGCACGTAGTCGATCATGCGGGGGAACTTGTCCACGGAGTAGACGGTCAGCGGCCCGCGGCCCAGCAGCTTCGCGCGGACGACGTCGAAGTCCGCGGTGGAGCACGGGCCGTAGTTGGTCCACACGACGTTGGCCAGCAGCCCGAAGATGCCGTCCACGTTCGCTCCGTGCGGCTGCACCAGCCGGTGCGACAGCAGGTGCAGGCGCAGGTAGGCGTCGTAGGCGTCCACGGGGGGTTCGGAGAGGTCGGCGATGTCGGTGCGCACGCCGACGCGGTGGACGCCGCGGTCGGGGTCCTCGCCGATCAGGTGCGCGAAGAAGTCGCACGAATCCGGCAGATCATCGGGCGCCATGAGGCCGGTGCCGGTCTTGCCGTTGCCGTCGAGCTCGGGGCAGGGGAACCAGACGTCCAGGACGGTGCCGTCGGAGGCCAGGCTCGCGAGTCCGTAAGAGTGTGCTCCTCGTGTCATGCGCACAACGGTACTCCGCGCTCCGTTGACGGTCGCGGCGTGTTTGTTACGTCCGTGTTACGCGGTCGGCGGGCGTCCGCGACTGCTTTGCGACGCCCGCGGGCACTCCGATTCGGCGTGCCCGCGGGGGAGCGGCGCGGGAGCTAGTGGTGCACGCCGTCGACCGGGGTTTGATCGGCGGCGCCGCGAGCCCGGGCGCGGGTCTTCGAGGTCAGGCCGGCGATGACGCCGAGGAAGAGGCAGACCGCGGCGACGGCGTAGACCTGCTGGCGGGCGGTGTCGTCGAAAAGCATCATGACCGTCAGCCCGAGGATCATGAACACCGACAGCCACGACAGCCACGGGTAGCCGGGCAGGCGCACGGTGAGTTCGTCGTTGGCCTCCATCCGCGGGCGCAGCTTGATCTGCGACAGGGCGATGAGCAGCCAGATGACCAGCAGGCAGCCGCCGACGGCGTTGAGCAGGAACACCAGGACCGACGAGCCGTCGAAGACCACCTGGAAACCGACCGACAGGAACGCGAAGACCATCGACATGATGACGGCCTTGTACGGCACCGACTGCGAGTTCATGGCGGTGAACAGGCGCGGGGCCTCGCCGCGGCGCGACATCGAGTACACCAGCCGCGACGTGGCGTAGATCTGCGCGTTGAACGCCGACAGCAGGGCCAGGACGATGACGGCCTCCATGAAGCCGACCACGCCCGGGATGCCCGCCTGCTGCAGCACCATCGTGAACGGAGACTCGGCCGCGGTGTCGGCGCCGTCGATCTGCGAGTACGGCAGCAGCATGATGATGATCAGCACGCAGCCCAGGTAGAACACGCCGATGCGCACGATGATCGAGCGGACCGCCGAGGCGATGGAGCGCTTCGGGTCATCCGACTCGGCGGCGGCGATGGTGACGATCTCGATGCCGCCGAACGCGAACGCCACGGCCAGCAGGCCCGCCGCGACGCCGGAAAGGCCGTTGGGCAGGAAGCCGGACTCCATGATGTGCTGCGCGCCCACGAACGTCGTGCCCGGCAGCAGCCCGAACACCAGCAGCGTGCCGATGGCCAGGAACCCGATGATCACCGCGACCTTGATGAACGCGAACCAGAACTCGAACTCGCCGAAGCCCCGCACCTGCGCCAGATTGACCACCGCGAAGAACACCACGCACGCCAGGCCCGGGATCCAGCCCGGGATTCCCCACCACGCACCCATGATCGCGCCGGCGCCCGTGATCTCCGCGCCGAGGACCATGATCAGCATGAACCAGTACAGCCAACCCAGGACGAACCCCGCGCCGCGGCCGAACGCCATCTCCGCGTACGTGGAAAACGCGCCCGAGGCGGGCCGCGCGGCAGCCATCTCGCCGAGCATGTTCATCACCAGGACGACGATGACGCCCGCGGCGAGGTAGGACAGCAGGACACCGGGGCCGGCGGCGTTGATGCCGACGCCGGTGCCCAGGAAGAGACCCGCTCCGATGGCGGAGCCGAGGCCCATCATGGTCAGGTGGCGGACTTTGAGTCCCTTGCCGAGCTTCGCGTCGTTCGCGGCGTCCGGCACGGCCTCATCGGTCCGGGACAAGGGGGAATTGGTCATGAAAGGGACATTACTAGCCGTCCCCGCGCCGCCATTTCACGCGTCGGCGGGCCGGAATGCGGGGTGCCGGGCGGACGCCCGGGGCCGGGTCCGTGCCGCCGCGGGCCTCGCCGGGCCGAGCCGCGCGCTACACCTCGGTGGGCTTCATGCACACCGCCGCGTAGTCGGGGTGGCGCAGGAAATGCATGCGGTCGCGGCCGTTGAGCTCCCACGCCGACACGCGGCGGCCTTCCTCGAGGAGCTCGATGGGCGTGTCCTTGTCGATGAGGATGTTCTTGTCGATCACGCAGTCGTCGCCGAGGTCGACGCCGACGGTGCCGGCGGAGACGCCGATGTTGCAGCGGCGCCCGACGGTGAGGGGGATGCGGCGGCCGCGCGAGTCGTGGCGGGCCATGACCGTGCCGGCCAGGCCGACGGTGGTGTGCTCGCCGAGCACCACGCCCGAGGACAGGCGGCCCTCGATCTTGCACGGGCCGAGCGACCCGGAGTTCAGCGACACGAAACCCTCGCGCAGCACGGTGGTGCCCGGCGCGAGGTAGGCGCCCAGGCGCACCCGCTCGGCTTCGGCGATGCGCACGCCGGAGGGCACGACGTAGTCGACCATCCGGGGCATGCGGTCGATGGAGTAGACGTGGATCAGCCCGCGCATGCGCAGGTTGGTGCGCACGGCCTCGAAGTTGTCTGGCAGGCAGGGGCCCTTGTTGGTCCACGCGACGATGTTGAGGGCGTCGAAGACCTCCGCCATCTGGATGGAATGCGGGGTGACGATGCGATGCGACAGCAGGTGCAGCCGCAGGTAGGCGTCGTGGGAATCGACCGGCGGCTTGGACAGGTCCGCGATGGTGGTCCGCACGGCGACCTGCTCCACCCGGCGGTCCTCGTCGAGCAGGACCTGGCGCAGCAGCTGCGGGGTGAGGTGCTGGGCGCCCAGGCGGTGCGTGCCCGATTCGGTGACGGTGTCGTCGAGCCGGGGATCCGGGTACCAGGTGTCCAGGACCGTGCCGTCCATGGCTATGTTCGCGATACCCGTGGCCGAGGCACCAGTCGTCATCATGATTCCGATACTATCCGCTGCCGACGGCGCCCTCGACCGCACCGCCGCCCGCGCCGCGCGAATTTTCCGAGGTCCGCGGCGTTCATTCATCGACCCCGGAGGTTCCCCGTGCCCGGCCAGCCGACCAGCGATCCGTCCCGCCGATCCCCGGGTGCCGGGCACCGGTCGCGCCCCGGACGCCCCTCGAGCCGGTCGGGCCCGGCGCGCCAGGAGGGGCGGGCGTCCGTCACATCCGCGCTGCTGGTCCGTTCGGATCTGCCGAGGGCGGCGAAGGGCGCGATCGCGGCGTCGCAGGCGTTGGGTGGTGCGGCGCTGATCGCGCTGGTCCTGGGAGTGGTGGCGGTGGCTCTCGGCTGGCCGCTGCTGGCCTGGACGGCGATGCTCGTGGTGCTGGCGTGGTGCCTGAGCTGGGGCGTTTTCGCCGGCGTGGCCTCCGGGGCCTGGGCATTGGCTGCCGCTGCGGCGGTGGGCGTCCCGGCGGTGTGGGCCATCGTTTCGGGTCTGTCGGCACCGGGTCCCGCGGGTTTGCCGGTGCTGGTCGGAGTCCCGCTCGCGGGTCTCGCCGCGGGGCTGGTCGGGGGTGCGGCGGTCCGGGTGTCGTGGGACCGTCGCCAAGCGGAACGGGAGCGGAGGCTGGCCGCATTGCCCGACTGGGCCCGCGACGAACTCGGCGCGGCGGCCGACGACCTCGACCCCGAATTCCGCCGCGACCCCGGGCCGGCCGTCGTCGGGTCGCATTCGGACCCGGCGGTGCGCCTGATCGCCGCCGTCTGCCGCCCCCTGCCCGGCGCGACGGTCCTGGCGGGGGAGCCGGCCGTCGCGGTCAACGGATCCCGCGTCGCCGTCGTCGCGTGGGGCCGGCGCCTGGACCGCGCGGACCAGGCGCCGCCGCTGCCGCGCCTGCCCGAAGGCGCGACCGCGCGGGTCTTCGTCCTGCGGGAGGGCACGGAGCTTGGCGGGGCGACTGAGCTTGGCGGGGCGACTGAGCTTGGCGACGGCCCGGCCCCCGCACCCTCCGCCGCGCCGGGCGAATCCGGCCGACCCGGCACGCCGGGCGAATCCGGCCGAACGGGGGAAGGCGGGACGGCGGGCGCGGTCGAGATCATCGCCACCGAACCCCAGGAACTGGCCGCCCACCTCGGCGCGGGCACCCCGCCGGACGGCGACGCCCGCCACGGCATCGCCGCCGACCTGCATGCCCGCGTGCTCCGCGCCCTGGATGGCTACCCTGGGTCGGGTGAACGCTAAAGACACCTCCGCCGCTTCCACCGGGGCCTTCGGGGCCGCCGGGGCCGCTCGGACGGACGGGACCGTGGACACGGCCCGCGACGTCCTCGACCTGCGCGCGGACCCCGTCGAGCTGACCGCGGCGCTCATCGACATCCCCAGCGTCTCCCGCGACGAAGCCCGCATCGCCGATGCCGTGGAGGCCGCGCTGCGCGACGTGGCGCGGAGCATCCCGGAGGGAATGCCGGAGGTGACCGTCGAGCGCATCGGCGACAACATCGTCGCCCGCACCCACCGGGGCCTGCCGCAGCGCGTCATCCTCGCCGGCCACCTGGACACCGTGCCCATCGCCGACAACGTCCCGTCGACCCGCGGCGTCGACGCAGAGGGCCGCGACACCCTCTTCGGCTGCGGCGCGGTGGACATGAAGAGCGGCGACGCCTGCTACCTCCACGCCTTCGCCACGCTGGCCGGCTCCGGGGAACTGCAGCGGGACCTGACGCTGATCATGTACGCCTGCGAGGAAATCGCCGGCGAATTCAACGGCCTGGGCCACCTCTCCGAAAGCCACCCCGAGCTGCTGGAGGGCGACGTCGCCCTGCTCGGCGAACCCTCCGGCAACGTCATCGAAGCCGGCTGCCAGGGCACCATCCGCGTCAAGATCACCGCCCGCGGCACCCGCGCCCACTCCGCCCGCGCGTGGCTCGGCGACAACGCCGCCCACCGGCTGGTCGGCGTGCTCTCCCGCGTCGCCGCCTATTCCGCCGGAACTGCGGAGATCGACGGCCTGACTTACCGTGAGGGAATGCAGGTCGTCCACATCCACTCCGGCGTGGCCACCAACACCGTGCCCGACGAAGCCTGGGCGTACGTCAACTACCGGTTCGCGCCCGACCGCAGCGCAGACGAGGCCATGGCGCACCTCATGGACGTGCTGGCCATCGACGATCCCCTCGTCGAGGTCGACGTCGAGGACGTCAGCCCCGCCGCGCTGCCCGGGCTCGACCGCCCGGCCGCCGCGGAACTCGTCGACGTGGCCGGGGGAGTGGCCAAGCCGAAGTACGGGTGGACCGACGTCTCGCGCTTCGCGGGACTGGGCCTGCCGGCCGTCAACTTCGGCCCCGGCGACCCCGCCTACTGCCACAAGCGCGACGAGCAGATCCCCGTCGACATGATCACGGCGCTGTCCGACGACCTGCTGCGCTATCTGACCACCGCGCCGGCGTCGTCGTAAAGCAACCAACCGACCCAGGAGACCACGAACATGGCCCCCCACCGCACCCCGTCCCCGGACCGCAAGCGCCAGCTGCGCGGACCCATCATGGTCCGCGACACCGGGGCGGCCGACCACAACCGGTCCACGACCGATCGCCGCCTGCTCGACCCGCACCAGTCCACCGACTGGCTCCACACCGACACCTGGCGCGTCATGCGGATCCAATCCGAGTTCGTCGACGGATTCGGCGCGCTGGCGGAGATCCCCAAGGCGATCACCGTCTTCGGGTCCGCCCGCACCCCCGAGGATCACCCGTACTACATCCAGGGCTGCGAACTCGGGCGCGCGATCGTCGACGCCGGCTACGCCTGCATCACCGGCGGCGGCCCCGGCCTGATGGAGGCGCCCAACCGCGGCGCCTACGACGCCGACGGCCTGTCCGTGGGCCTGGGCATCGAGCTGCCGCACGAGCAGTCGCTCAACGACTGGGTCGACCTGGGGCTGAACTTCCGGTACTTCTTCGTGCGCAAGACGATGTTCCTGAAGTACTCGCAGGCGTTCATCGCGCTGCCCGGCGGCTTCGGCACCCTCGACGAGCTGTTCGAGATGCTGGTCATGGTGCAGACCGGCAAGGTCACGCGGTTCCCCGTCGTCATGCTCGGCACCGAGTTCTGGGGCGGGCTGATCGACTGGATCCGCGGCCGCGTGCTGGCCGAGGGCATGATCTCGCCGGAGGACATGGACCTGTTCCTGGTCACCGACTCCATCGACGAGGCTCTGGAGTTCATCGTCGCCGCCCACGAGGGGCAGGAGCGCGACCGCCGCGAGGAAGCCGCCCGCCGCGCCGTCGCCCGCGCCCACCGCGACGGCGACCAGGGGCTGCTGGACCGACGGTGAACGCTTCTCGACGGGTGGCCAGCGCGTTCCAGCCGACGCCGCTGCCCGCGGTGATGGCGATAGTCAACCGCACGCCCGATTCCTTCTACGACCGCGGGGCCACCGCCGCGGAGGACGCCGCCCTGGCGCGCATCGACGCCGTGGTCGCCGCGGGCGCCGACGTCATCGACATCGGCGGGGTGAAGGCCGGGCCCGGGCCGGTGGTCGACGCCGCCGAGGAAATCGACCGCGTCGTGCCCACCATCGCCGAGGCCCGCCGCCGGCACCCCAGCGTGATCATCAGCGTGGACACGTGGCGGGCGTCGGTCGCCGAAGCCGCCATCGCCGCCGGCGCCGACCTGGTCAACGACACGTGGGCCGGGCACGACCCCGAGCTCGTGGAGGTCGCCGGCGCCCACCGCGCGGGGTACGTCTGCTCGCACACCGGCGGCGCCGTGCCCCGGACCCGGCCGTTCCGGGTGCATTACGACGACGTCGTGTCCGACGTCATCGCCGAAACCGCCGCCCTGGCGGAGAAGGCCGTGGCCTGCGGCGTGCCCGAGGACCGGATCCTGGTCGATCCGACGCACGACTTCGGCAAGAACACCTTCCACGGGCTCGAGCTGCTGCGGCGGCTCGACGAGCTGGTCGACGCCGGCTGGCCCGTGCTGATGGCGCTGTCCAACAAGGACTTCGTCGGCGAAACCGTCGGCCGCGGCCTCGAGGGGCGCGTCCCCGCGACGCTGGCCGCCACCGCATGGGCGGCGGCGAAGGGCGTGGCCATGTTCCGCGTCCACGAAGTCGGCGACACCGTCGACGTCTGCCGCATGATCGGCGCCATCCGCGGCGACGTCCCGCCCCTGTCCACGATCCGGGGGCTGCAATGAGCGGCGTGAGGGGCGTGAGCGGCGTCAGCGGCGCGGGGGACGGCGCGACGGGCGTCGGTTCGGGAGCCGCGACGGGGACGGCGGACGGTGGGGACGCGGGCGTCGTCAAGCGGCCCACCGTATCCGTGATCCTGCCGGCCCTCGACGAGGAAGCGACCGTCGGCGCCGTGGTCGAGTCGGTGCTGCCGAGCCTGGCGGCCGGGATCGTCGACGAGATCATCGTGGTCGATTCCGATTCGTCCGACCGCACCGCCGAGGTCGCCGCGGCCGCCGGCGCGCGCGTGGTCAACTGGGCCGACGCCCTGCCCGGCGTGCCCACGCGGCCGGGTAAGGGAGAGGCGATGTGGCGCGGCGTCGCGGCGGCGCGCGGCGACATCGTGGTGTTCCTCGACGCCGACCTGCGCGACCCGTCGCCGACGTTCGTGCCCTCGCTGGTGGCGCCCCTGCTGAACGGCGACGACGTGCGGCTGGTCAAGGGTCACTACCGCCGCGACACCCCGGGCGACGTCGGCGGCGGGCGCGTCACCGAACTGACCGCCCGGCCGCTGCTCGCCGCCTTCCGGCCCGACCTCGCCGTGATCCGCCAACCGCTGTCCGGCGAATACGCCGCCCGCCGCGCCGACCTGATGGAACTGCCGTTCGCTGCGCGGTACGGCGTCGAGATCGGCCTGCTCGTCGACGTCGCCGACCGGTGGGGCGCCGAAACCATCCACGAGGTCGACCTGGGCGTGCGCGCCCACCGCAACCGGCCGCTGGGGCAGCTCGGCCCGATGGCCGTCGACGTGTCGGCGACGTTGCTGCGCAAAATCGGCCTGGAGCCCGCGACCGCGGAGGATCTGCCGGACGACCGCCCGCCGCTGGCGCGGGTGCTCGGCGCGGGCGCTCCGGGAGAGGTTATGAAACAATGATCCAAGCGCTCGCGTTCACCCTATATGTGCTGCTCATTCCCATGTTCTGGGGCCTGTTCTCCGTGGTGCTGTCCCGGTTGCCGAATGGTCCGGAACGGCCCCCGGCGGTGCGAAAGCGCGTATCATGGACACACAGGCGCGGCATCGACGATGAGCCGCCCATGCATTTTCGCGAATGAGGAGAACCACATGGCAGCGATGAAGCCCCGCACCGGAGATGGCCCGCTGGAGGCCGTGAAGGAGGGCAAGAAGATCGTGATGCGCGTTCCCGCGGACGGCGGCGGGCGCCTGGTGGTGGAGCTGACGCCGGAGGAGGCCGCCGAGCTCGGCGCCGCCCTCAGCGCCGTCGGGCAGTAGCCCCGGACGATCTTCGATCGCGCCGGGAGCCCCGCCACCCGAGGACCCGGCCGATGTTCGCCGTGCCCCGCCGACGAAATGTCGGCGGGGCGTTGCGTTTGCGTGGGGAGAGGCGGGGTGGCCCGGCCGGTTTGGCCGGACGGCCTGGCCGGGAAGTCTGTCCCGCCCCGCATGCCCGACCCTTCCGACCGGCCCGTTTGCCGGACCCGATGGAGGGGGCCGGGGGCCGCGGGCGGGGGCGCGCCCGGTAGGATTGGCCACCATTCACCGGCGACCGCGGTCATCGCCGCCGGTTCGCCCGATTTCCGAGGAGGAACCAGGTTGCTCGCCGACATCATCGACGTGCTCGCAGACCCCATCGACGGGTCCCCGCTGCGTTGCGGCGACCCCGAGTGGGCGACGCTGAAGTCCGAGTCCGGCCACAGCTACGACGTCGCGAAGCAGGGCTACGTGACGCTGGCGGGCGGCGCGGGGCTGCGTTATTCGGGCGATGACGCGAAGATGATCGGCGCCCGCGAGGAGTTCCTCTCCGGCGGGCATTACGCGCCGTTCGTCGAGGCCGTGACGGGCAACGTGCAGGACGTCCTGGACGACGCCGGCGTCGCGGAGGAGGCGAACCCCGCGATCCTGGAGATCGGCGCGGGCACCGGCTACTACCTGGCGCACACCCTCGATGGCGTCGATGGCGCGCGTGGCGTGGGCATCGACGTGTCGGTGCCGGCGGCGAAGCACCTGGCCAAGTGCCATCCGAGGGTCGGTGCGGTCGTCGCCGATGCGTGGGCGCGGCTGCCGATCCGCGATGGGTCGATCGACGCCATCACGGTGATTTTCGCGCCGCGCAACGCGGAGGAGTTCGCGCGGGTGCTCAAGCCGGGCGGGCAGGTCGTGGTGCTCACGGCGGCGACGGGCCACCTCGGTGAGCTGCGCCAGCCGTTGGGGATCATCGATGTGGAGCGCGGCAAGGTCGAGCGCATGATCGCGCAGGCCGAGGGGCATCTCGTGCCTGTCGGGGAGCCGGAGCTGGTGGAGTTCACAATGACGCTGGATCAGGATGCCATTGCGTCGCAGATCGGGATGAGCCCGTCGGCGCGCCACATCCACCCGGATGTGCTGGCGGAGCGGATTGCGGCGCTGCCCACGCAGATGGAGGTCACGGCCCGCGCGTACGTGACGCGTTTGGGCAAGGTGGGGTAGCGCCCGGTTTTCGCTTGACGACGGCCGCCCTCCTCGTGGGCGGCCGTTTCGTCGTTTTCGGGGTGGGGCGACGGCCTCTGCATGCCCGGCTGGCGCGTTCCGGCCGACCAGGTGCGCCCGGCCCTTCCACGCCCGGGTGGGCGTCGGAAAGTGCACATTTTCGGGCCACTCAAAACCCCGACCTGCGGGTTTGCGGCGCGGTGGTAGCAGTTTGCGACACCTCCCACCCGCATACCCCGACCGAATGACACGAACGCCGCGGAATTGCGGTCGAGGAGTGTCGGCGGCGGGCGAGGGTTCGGCGATTGGCCCCATTGCGGGTGGGTTAGCGGCCGGCCCGAGGGGGCGTCGTGTCATTTGATCGACGGTCCGCGAATGGCGTTGGGGAAACGGCTGGTGGTCGAGTGTGCTACTCGGGAGTGTTGACCGAATGACACGAACGCTGCGGGATGAGGGTCGGGGATTGCCGAAGGCGGGCGAGGGTTCGGGGGTTGGCCACATCCGAGGTGGGTTTACGTCCGGCAAGTGTCGACCGGAGGCTTGGGGTCGGCGGTTGGCCCCATTGCGGGTGGGTTTACGGCCGTCCCGAGGAGGCGTCGTGTCATTTGATCAACGGTCCGCGAATGGCGTTGGGGAAACGGCTGGTGGTCGAGTGTGCTACTCGGGAGTGTCGACCGAATGACACGAACGCCGCCGGACCGCCCAACCTCCCCCGCCGCCCGTGAACGCGCGGAGCGAGAAGACGCCGGCACCGTCGTCGGCGATGATCTCGATCGCCGACCGATCAACGACGACATCGAGGCGATGGCCGCCGGCAACGTCGGCTCCGTTCGCCGCTTCGGTGGGCCGCAACGTCGTGGCGCGCTGATCGCCGAAATGGTTGGGGGCGGCGGCATCGCTGCGCGTCACGGTCACGCGATCACCGGTCAACGACACCGTGACCAGCGGCGTTTCGCCGGTGTTGTCGCAGGTGGTGCCTTCGACGGTTCCGTGTGGGGTCGAATTCGAGGTGCCGCGTGAATCGGCGGCGCGGTTGTCGTTTTCGGCGAGTCCATGAACGGCCGACTCCGAGGTGTCTGGTGAATCGGCGAGTCGGTCGGCGTCGTAAAGCTCCACGATCCCGTCGCCCTCGAGCCGCACCCGGAAGACTCCGCCGATGTGACCGTCGCCGACCTCGGGCAGCTCCTCGGCCGGAGGGAGGATGGGGGATTGGAGGAGGCGGCCGTCGTGAAGTGCAAGCTCGCGGGCGAACGTCAGGCAATGGACCCAACCCTCCGCGACGACGGAAGGGTGATCGTCCTCCTCCGGCATGCCCATCCAACCGAGCATGACCGGGCCGCTTGGCGACGACGACGCAGCGGATTTGCCCGAGCTTTCTGCGGCACCCGGGCCGCTTGGCGACGACGACGCAGCGGAGTTGCCTGAGTCGCCGTCGTCCCCAGCGGCGAAAATCTGCGGCGCGTAGAACTCGAAGCCGTGGTCGAACTCCGTGAAAGGCGTGGTCACGCGGAAAACAAGGGGATCGGCGGGAGATTCGGGCGCCTCGACGTGCCCGACCACGTACCCGCACTGGTAGCGATTGCGCAGCGGATCGCCGGAGTCGGCGCGGATGCCCTGGGGCGACAGGATCAGGACGTCGGCATCCTCGCCGGTCGACGCATCCGTCATGCGCAGCAGATTCGGGCATTCCCACATGTAGCCGCCCGGCGACGGGCCGTCGATGAGCAGCTCGCGGCCCGCATCCCACGTGCGGCGATCCCGCGAAAAATGCACGATTGCGGTGCCGCGGTCGTCGTCGGTGCGGGCGCCGAGGATCATCCGCCACACGCCGGGGTGATCGGGATCCTCGGTGACAATCGGGTCGCGGTAATGCGCGGTGATCCCCGGCGGCGGCCCGGGGATCAGCGGATTTCCGGGATGTTTTACGGGTTCGGCGAGCGACCCGTCGGGAAGCACGTCGGCCGTCGCCAGATTCTGCGTCGCGCCCCAGACGTGACCGACGGGAATGCCATCGGGGAACTCCTCGCGCAGACGGTCGGCGGCGAGGGGCGCCCTCACATCGCCTGCGGCGTCCCCGGCCTCCCCGGCCTCGCCGGTCGCCCCGCAGCCCCCGTACTCCTCGGGCGCCGGCAGGTTCCCTGTGTAGAACAGCTCGACGGGCCCGCCGGGCTCCTGCGGCGGGACGGCACCGCCGGAGTAGCAGCCGTCGGCGTCGTAGTCGTCGTCGGGGTGGAGCGCCTGCGGGCGGTGGCGCCACGTCAGCAGGTCCTCCGACGTCGCGTACCCCCAGCCGGTGCGCCGCGGCGCCCGCGGGAAACCGGGGTCGAGCTGGTAGAACACGTGCCACGTCCCGCCCAGCCGGACCAGCCCGTTCGGGTCGTTGAGCCGGCCCCGCTCGGGCGTGAGGTGGAACGCGGGGCGGTGCGTCCGGTTCGCCGCCACCGCGTCAGCCCTTGACTTCGGTGGCGTGGATCTGCGCGTCCAGGTCCTCGGGCGCCAGCTGCGCGCCGGAGAATTCCTCGGACAGCGGCAGCCGCAGCTGCAGGTCGGTGCCGGGGCAGATTTCGATGACGCCGCTCTTCAGCTTGAAGTCGAGCACGTGCCCGCCGCCGGTGCGGGCGTCGTCGATGAAGTGCACGTGGCAGCCGGGCACGGAGATGCCCTTTTCGTACACGGGCGTGCGGAACCCGGCGATGACGCCGCGGACGTTCTCGAAGTCGACGGATTCGTCGGCCTCGGTCGCCTCGACCATCTTGGGGTAGGGGCGGGTCTGCTTGACGACGGTCCGCGTCTTCACCCATTCGAACTCGCCGGTGATCCGCAGCGCGTACATGTAGTTGGCGCTGGGCACGGCGGCGTCGATGAACGGGGTGATGTCGGCGCGCACGGTGTCGGCGGGGGCGTCTCGGACGATGTGCGGCACGAAGTTGGTCACCACGGCGTAGGGCGTCTTCTGGTTCATGGAGGCCCTGGTCGCGGAGCCGTCGCCGCGCAGCTGCCAGCACACGCCGTCGATGATCACCATTTCCCCGTCGAGGCCGTCGAAGGTGCCGATGCCGAAGTTGCCCTTGCCCAGCAGCTCGCCGATGGACATTTCGCCGTCGTAGATGCCGTCGAGCAGGGCCGTCATCAGCGACGCCTGGAAGAAGGTGTGTCGGGTGGTGGGCAGGTCCGCGGGGTGGTTGCCGCGGGCGGGGTTCGCGTCGGTGGTCACGGTTCCCAGGCTAGCGCCGCCGCGTTCGCTTTACGACGGCCTCCGTCACCCGTGATGCGGCGACCCTGTTGTTTGCGATGAGCCGGTAGACGATGGACGCGGGGGCGCGCACCAGCGGGTTGAGCAGGACCGAGCCGGCGAGGCGCCACCGGCGGGTGCGCCCGTGGTCGCGCAGGGCGTGGCCGATGGCTTCGTGGCCCAGCGCGACGAACGGTGGCGCGTGCGCGGTGTCGTTCTCCGCGCCCGCGCTCGCGCCGGCCGCCACGTCGCGTTCTTCCACGTAAAGCGCGTGCCGCTCGATGAGGGCGGCGTCCACGCCGGCCTCCTCGAACGGGTAATCCCACGACGAGGCGATGTTGAGGGAGGGGGCGGGGACGTCGTCAAGCGAACGCGGACCCGGTGCGCCGGCGACCGTGATCCGGCCCAGGGCCCGTGCCGCACGCGCGCAGAAACCGCAGCCGCCGTCGTAGACGAAGGTGGCCGCGGCTCGTGCGGGGAATTGCGGGGACATGGGGAGGGACGGCCTACATCAGGCTCTTGTAGACCTCGACGGTCTCCCGGGCGATGTTCTCCCAGCTGAAGACGTCGATCGCGCGCTGCTTGCCGGCCTCGCCGATCTTCTTCGCCGCCCCGCGGTCGGCGACCATCTTGTTCACCGCGGCGGCGATGCCGGCCTCGAAACCGGACGGGTCGGACTCGTCGTAGTGGACCAGCGTGCCGGTCTCGCCGTCGACGACGACCTCCGGGATGCCGCCGACGTCCGACGCCACCACCGCGGTGCCGCACGCCATGGCCTCCAGGTTCACGATGCCCAGCGGCTCGTAGATCGACGGGCACACGAAGGAATCCGCGGCCGTGAGGATCTCCTGGATCTTCTCCTTCGGCAGCATGTCCTGCACCCAGAACACGCCGTCGCGCTCCGCCTGCAGATCCGTGACCAGCTGCTCGGTCTCCGCCGCGATCTCCGGGGTGTCCGGGGCGCCCGCGCACAGCACCAGCTGCACGCCATCGTCGAACTGCGACGCCGCCTTGACCAGGTGGGCCACGCCCTTCTGGCGGGTGATGCGGCCGACGAACGCCACCATCGGGCGCGACGGACCGACGCCGAGCTCCTCCAGCACCGACCAGCCGTTGGCCTCCTTCGACTCCTCCCACGTCGGGCGCGGGTGCCACAGCTCCGTGTCGATGCCGTTGAGCACCACGTGCACGCGGTCCGGCTCGATGCGCGGGTACGCGTCCAGGATGGCGTCCTTCATGCGCGCCGACACCGCGATGACGCCGTCGGCGTACTCCATGGTGTTCTTCTCCGACCACGACGACACGTCGTAGCCGCCGCCGAGCTGCTCGCGCTTCCACGGGCGGTGCGGCTCCAGCGAATGGGCCGTCGCGATGTGCGGGATGCCCTTGAGCTTGCCGGTCAGATGCCCGCCGAGGCCCGAGTACCAGGTGTGGGAATGGACGACCTGAATGTCGGTGGCCGCCGCGGCGTCGGCCATGCGCAGCCCGGTCGACAGCGTCTTGACGGCCGGGTTCGCGTCCGCGAGTTCGGGGTCGACGCCGTGGACGAAGCACCCTTCCTCGTCGCGCGGGGAGCCCATGCAATGGACGTCGACCTCCACGCCGTCGAGCCCGCGCATGAAGCGCGTCAACTCGGTGACGTGCACGCCTGCGCCGCCGTAGATTTCCGGGGGATACTCTCGGGTCATCATCGCAACTCGCATGGTCACCAGCGTATCCGCATTCCCGGGGCTTGGCCGGGGGCCGCAACCGCGGGGGCGGGGCGGAGCGTGCCC
Organism: Corynebacterium halotolerans; assembly: GCF_001056295.1. Classification (GTDB taxonomy): domain Bacteria; phylum Actinomycetota; class Actinomycetes; order Mycobacteriales; family Mycobacteriaceae; genus Corynebacterium; species Corynebacterium hansenii. The sequence goes on along the minus strand of NZ_JVMD01000020.1, from coordinate 142,086 downwards.
GAAGGGGCGCGCGAACCGCCTCACGGGCCGCCGTCGCAAAGCCCGCAGGTGCCGCCGCGGGGGTAGTCACATCGGAAGCGGGCCAACGAAAACGCATATAGGTTGGAACCCGTGAGGAGTCAACCGAATGTTCTGTCCATCGTTCTCGCCGGAGGCGAGGGCAAGCGCCTGTTTCCGCTGACCGCGGACCGCGCGAAGCCCGCGGTGCCCTTCGGCGGGAGCTACCGCCTCATCGACTTCGTGCTGTCGAATCTGGTCAACGCGGGTTATCTGAAGATCTGCGTGCTGACCCAGTACAAGTCCCATTCGCTCGACCGCCATATCTCGCAGGCGTGGCAGCTGTCCGGCATCACCGGCCAGTACGTCACCCCGGTGCCGGCGCAGCAGCGACTGGGCAAGCGCTGGTTCACCGGCTCGGCCGACGCGATCCTGCAGTCCCTGAACCTCGTGTACGACGAGTCCCCGGAGTACGTCATCGTCTTCGGCGCCGACCACGTGTACCGCATGGACCCGGAGCAGATGGTCCAGGCGCACATCGAGTCCGGCGCCGGCGTCACCGTCGCGGGCATCCGCGTCCCGCGCAGCGAGGCCCACGCCTTCGGCTGCATCGACGCCGACGACAACAACCGGATCACCAGCTTCCTGGAGAAGCCGGCCGACCCGCCGGGCACCCCGGATGACCCGGAGGCGACGTTCGCGTCCATGGGCAACTACGTGTTCACCACGGATGCGCTCATCGAGGCGATCAAGCGCGATTCGGAGAACGAGGACTCGAACCACGACATGGGCGGCGACATCATCCCGATGCTCGTCAACGAGGGCGAGGCCTACGTCTACGACTTCAAGGACAACTACGTCGCGGGTGAGACCGAGCGCGACAAGGGTTACTGGCGCGACGTCGGCACCATCGACGCCTTCTACGAGGCGAACATGGACCTGATCTCCGTGCACCCGGTGTTCAACCTCTACAACAAGAAGTGGCCGATCCACACCTTCGCGGACGAGAACCTGCCGCCGGCGAAGTTCGTCCAGGGCGGCATCGCCCAGGCGTCGATGGTCGGCGCGGGCACCATCATTTCCGGTGGCACCGTGCGCAATTCGGTGCTGAGCACCGGCGTCGTCGTCGAGGATGGCGCGACGGTGGAGGGCTCGGTGCTCTTCCCGGGCGTGCGCGTCGGCCGCGGCGCCGTGGTGCGCCACGCGATCCTGGACAAGAACGTGGTGGTCAGCGACGGCGAGATCATCGGCGTCGACCGCGAGCGCGATGCAGAGCGCTTCAAGATCAGCCCCGGTGGCGTCGTCACCGTCGGCAAGGGCGAGGTCGTGTAGCTTTTCCCGGTTCCCGGCCGCCGCTTCGGGCGGTGGTCGGGGGCGTCGCCGTCCGTCGTCGGCGAGGTGCGCGTTCGCGCGCGTTCGCTTGACGACGTCCCGGCGTCATTGACTCCCCGGCGTCCGCCCCGGTTTTCGGCGGAACGGCCGCGGCGCGTGTCTCTCACGTGCCGCGGCTTTTGCGTTGTCAGGGGGCGCGGCCGGTTGTGGCACGCCGTCCCCGATCAGTGAATAATGGTCACCGCTGGGTCGCCGATATCCGCGGTCGCGGATCGGGCGGTCCGGGCCGGGGCGTCATCGCCTCGGATTCGATGGACGGATGTTGGACGAATGAGGAATGAGGAGACCATGACGGATTCGACCAATCAGGATCAGGCGAACCAGGACCAGGCCAACCAGTCGCCCGCGGTGAGCCGCGTGCTCGAAGGGCGTCGCGTGGCGGTGCTGGCGGGGCAGGGCGTCGAGCAGGTCGAGCTGACCGATCCGATGCGCGCGATCCGGGCCGCCGGCGGCGAGCCGGTGATCGTGTCCTACGCCGACGGCTCCTTCGTGGCCATGAACGGCGACTGGGAGCACGCCGATTCCTTCGTCGTCGACGTCGACGTCAAGGAGGCCGACGTCGAGAGCTTCGATGCACTGGTGTTGCCGGGCGGCACCCTCAACGCGGATGCGGCGCGCATCGACGATGGCGTGCTGCGTTTCGTCAAGGCGTTCCACCAGACCGGCCGCCCGCTCGCGGCGATCTGCCATGCGCCGTGGATCCTCATCGATGCCGGTCTGGCGTCCGGGACGAAGCTGACGTCCTACGTCTCATGCAAGAACGACCTGCTCAACGCCGGTGCGGACTGGGTTGACGAGCCGCTGGTGGTCGACGGGAACATCATCACCTCGCGCAACCCGGGTGACCTGGAGCAGTTCTGCTCGGCCATCGTCGAGGCGACCGCCTCCGCGCGCTGAGGCGTCAGTAGGTCGCGAACACGCGGCGGTTGACGCCGTCCAGGCGCACCCGCCCGCCGTAGGGCAGAACCCACTGCGGGCGCGTGTGCCCGAAGGGGATGCCCACGCACACGGGGGCGCCGGGGTTGTACGCGGACACGGTGGAGATGATCGCGCGCGCCTGATCGTCGGCGTAGGCCCGGCGGTCCGCCTCGGAGGGGACGTTCGTGAACGTCGACGACGGCGGGCACGCCGCGATGACGCCGGCGACGGCCCCGAGGATCCCCCGTTCGCCGAGGCAGGTCATCCATCGGGCGACCCACGCCGGAGTCGGCACTTCTTCGCTGGTCTCGACCATGAGGATCGCGCCGCGCAGCGTTTCCGGAGCGGGCAGCCTCCCCGCCATCCCGATCTCCGACAGTGATTCCAGGCAGCCGCCCCACGTGGGCCCGGCGACCTCGATGGAGGGGCCCGACCACTCCCAGGGGCGCGTCGGACGCCGCTCGCCGAACCTCGTGACCGCATCCGGCGACGGCCAGTCGACGCCGAAATCCTCCATCTCGCCGGGATCCGTGATCTCGACTTCCACGCTGCCGGAGGTTCCGGAGCCGCCGGACCCGCCGGGAACGGCGAAGCCGCCGGAGGAGCCGGAGCTGCCCGAACCATCGCCGCCGGGAGCCTCTCCGAAGAGGGCGGCGCGCAGGGCGATCATGTGGATGTCGTCGATCGCCGGTCCGGCACCGAGGTGAACCTGGGTGGAGCCGCCGTAGAACCCGCCGACGCCGAGTCCGTGCAGATGATTGAGCAGATGCGAGTTGTCCGAGTATCCGAAGAAGGGTTTGGGGTTGTCGCGGAGGACGTCGTCGTCGAGAAGCGAGATGACCTTGACCTGATCGGAGCCGCCGACGGTGGCGAACACCGCCCGGATCTCCGGATCGGAGAACGCGGCGTGAATGTCGGCGGCGCGGTCGGCGGGGGATGACGGACGCCGCGTGCAGGGGTACTCGACGGGGACGAGGCCGAGCTCGTCGCGGATCCGGCGGAGGGCCTGCTCGTGGACGTGCGGGCCCACCGACGGCGCCGCGAAGGACGGTGAAATGACCGCGACGCGGTCGCCCCGGCGGAGCCTGCGGAAACGCGGCTGGTCGGGGTGGGGGCGAGAGCCCGGCCCCGTTCGCTCCGGCATCGCCCCTACTTCTTGATCAGCGCAATGGCCCCCGCGCCGATCGGCATGCGGGTGACCAGGGCGTCTTCGCGCTCGAGGAGGTGCTTCTCGGCCTCCCGGGCGGCGACGGTGTCGCGGTCGCGGCGGGATTCGTCGGCGATGGTCCCGTCGAGGAGGACGCCGGCGAAGATGAGCACGCCGCCGTCGGAAAGCAGGGGCCACGCACGCTCGCGGAACACCGCCACCTCCGCGGGGGAGACGTCGGCGTAGATGAGGTCGTAGGCGCCCGGCGCCAGGCGACCCAGCACGTCCAGCGGGCGCGAGGGCAGGAAACGGTGGCGCGACGGGCCGACGCCGGCGCGGCGGAATGCGTCGCGGGCGAGTTTCTGGTGCTCGATTTCGGGATCGATGCACGTCAGCACGCCGTTGTCGGGCATGCCGGCGAAGAGGTGCAGGCCCACGACGCCGACGGCGGGGGTCGCGGCGACGGCGGCCGGCCCATCGGGGCGGTGGGCCGAGGCGAGGGCGGCGAAGGCGGTGAGCATGCCGCCGGCGACGGCGTCGGGGATCGACAGGCCGAATTCGGCGGCGTCGTCGCGCGCGCCGGCCAGGGCCTCATCGGCCACGGCGGTGGCGTTGATGTGGGCGCTCATGGCGTCGAGGGCGGAGATCGGAGCTGCGGAATCGGTCACGGGGCCGAGTCTAGGGTCTTTGGCCCGGCCCGCAGGTGACGGCGCGCCGGAAACGCGGGGCGAAGGCGACCCGCGGGCGGACGTTCGTTGCCGAATTGGAACTGTACTCACACTCGTCTATCAGGTTAAGGTCAATGGACCCCCAGGTGAATAGGGCAAGGTACCTCCCATGAACGACGAAGGCTCTTCCCGCGCACGCATCGACGCGCTCCCCGAGGCGCTCGACACGGCCACGGCCGCTCCCGCGGCGCCCGAGACCCTTTCCGGCACGGCCGCCTTCGACGCGGGCGAGGGGGAGATGCCAAGCTGGTCGCAGCTCGTCGAGGAGCACGGCGACAGCGTCTACCGCCTGGCGTTCCGCCTGACGGGCAACCCGCATGACGCGGAGGACCTGACGCAGGAGACGTTCATGCGGGTGTTCCGGTCGTTGAAGCGCTACAAGCCGGGGACGTTCCAGGGGTGGCTGCACCGCATCACCACGAATCTGTTCCTGGACATGGTCCGCCACCGCCAGGCCATCCGGATGGAGGCGCTGCCGGAGAATTACGACCGCGTGCCGGGCACCGCGCCGACGCCGGAGCAGGTGTACGCCGACGCGAACCTGGACCCGGACTTGGAGCGCGCGCTGGCCGCCCTGCACCCGGATTACCGCGCGGCGGTCGTGCTGTGTGACGTCGTGGGCCTGACCTACGAGGAGATCGCCGACACCCTCGGCGTGAAGATGGGCACCGTCCGTTCCCGCATCCACCGCGCCCGCTCGCAGCTGCGGGCGCACCTGGAGGCCGCGGAGCGCGAGCGCGAGGAGCTGGGCAGCTTCAGCCACGTGCGCTGATCCGGGCGGTCGGCGTCGTTCGCCCCGCGCCGCGGGGCTCCTCGGTATCGTGGGCAAGAGAATCATCCGGTGGGTGGCCGGTCCGTCGCGCCGCGGTTTTCCGCGCGGTTGCCTGACGACGGTCCGGCGTTCGCGCCCATCGCCCGACACCCGTGAGGAGGCGCGGAATGGCTGCACCGCATCATGAGTTCGCGTCGACCGATCATTTGGGGACGGAGGCCGTGGCGGCCTTCGTAGACGGGGAGCTCAGCCCGAGCGCGCACCGGCGTGCCCAGGAGCATTTGCTCGCGTGCGGTGAATGCCGTCGTGAGGTGGCCCGCCAGCGCCAGGCCGCGCGGCGGCTGCGCGATTCCAGCGAGGTGCACATCCCCGCCGAGCTGAGGAAGCGCCTGGCGTCGATGTCGCGGGACCAGATGCCGGAGAATGCGCCCGGCGCCCGGCGGCTGTCGCACCGCCGCCCCGATTCGCTGGCGGCGTTCGTGGAATCGGCGTGGCGCACCCTGCGCAAGTCCAGGAACGGCCAGTGACGGGGCCGGGGGAGCAGCCGGAGCCGGCACGGAACGATCCGTTCGCGCGGCCGCCGGGCGTGGTCGGTGGGGCGGATCCCCGGCACATCGACGAAACGGCCGGCGCCGACGTCGACCTCGGCCGCATCGTCGCGGCGCACGACATCGAATGGGACGCGGCCTTCGCGCCCGCCGGCCGCACCCACCAGGGCCTGCAGTTGCCGCCGGAACGGGGCAGCGGCGGGGCGTCGTCACGCGATGGCGGCGGCGGGCTGTTCGGCGATTCGGACGGTCAGGCGGAATCCGGCGGCGGCAGCCGCGGCGGGTACTCGCCGTGGGCCGACGCGCGCACGCGCATGGTCACCGGCGGGACGGCGCGGAAGGCGGAGCGACCGGAGGAGGAACCCGTCGTCCCGGTGCCGCGCGTCGACGTGCGCGAGGTGATGTTCGGCCGGATCGTGCCGTGGCGCTTCCTCGCGCTGGGGGCGGCGGTAGTGCTGGCGCTCGGCGGGATCGGAGGATTCGCCGGCGGCTGGGCGGGCAAGACGTTCCGCTCGGGCCACGAGCGCGTCGAGCTGCGCCAGGTCGACGGGCGGCCCGGTTCCGGCGACCTGACCGAGATCGGCGAGGTCGCCACGCGCGTCGAACCGGCGGTGGCGTCGATCAACATCGGCGCGCCGGGCATCAGCGGCGTCGGCTCGGGCGTGGTCCTCGACGGCGACGGGCACATCCTGACCAACAACCACGTCGTCTCCGCCGCCGACGTCCCCGGCGCGACGCTGACGGTCACGTTCAAGGTGGACGGCATCCCGCGCAGCGTGCCCGCGCGCATCGTCGGCCGCGACACGATGACCGACCTGGCCGTGATCCGCGTGGAGAACGTCGCCGGGCTCACCGTCGCCGAGCTGGCCGATTCCTCGAAGGTGCGCGTCGGCGACACCGTCATCGCGATGGGTTCGCCGCAGGGGCTCAACGGCACGGTGACGTCGGGCATCGTCTCGGCGCTGAACCGGCCCGTGCGCCTGGCGGGCGAGGGCACCGACACCGACGGTTTCGCCGACGCGATCCAGACCGATGCGTCGATCAACCCGGGCAACTCCGGTGGGCCGCTCGTCGACCTGCGCGGGGCGGTGATCGGCATCAACACCGTCATCTACACGGTGTCCGGCGGGTCGCAGGGCCTGGGTTTCGCCATCCCCATCAACATGGCCAAGGACATCGCCGAGCAGCTCATCGCGGGTGAAGAGCCCGTGCACCCGAGCATCGGCGTCACCGCGCGGTCCGCGGCGAACGGGGCCGTGACCGGTGCGGAGGTCGCCACCCTGGTGCCCGGCGGGCCCGCCGAGGCCGCCGGCATCCGCGAGCGCGACGTGATCACCGCCGTGGGCGACCGGGCGGTGGGGTCGGCCGACGAGTTGACCGTGGCCGTCTGGTCGGCCGGCGCGGATGAGCCGGTCCGCGTGACCATCGTCCGCCGCGGGCAGACCATGGAACTCGACGTCACCCCGCGAGGGTAGGCCGCGCTACTCCGCGGGGATGGTCCGCGTCGGCCGGGAACCGCGCCCCGCACCTGCAATCGCGTGGCGCGGCGGCTAAGGTGGTTTCCCGTGTTCTCAAATGTCGGTTGGGGAGAGATCCTCCTCATTCTCATCGTCGGCCTGGTGCTGATCGGGCCCGAGCGGCTGCCGCACATCATCACCGATGTCCGGGCGATGATCCTCGCGGCCCGCACCGCGATCGACGACGCGAAACAGAGCCTCACCGGCGAGCTCGGCGAGGACTTCGACGAACTGCGCAAGCCGCTCGGGGAGCTGGGCGAGCTGCGCAAGCTCAACCCCAAGACGGCGCTGACGCGCACGCTTTTCGACGGCGACGACACCTACCTCGACCTGCTTTCCGGCAAGCCGGCCGCGGGTGGAGGGGCCGCCGACGCCGGCGCGACCGGTGCAGGGGCCGCTGGTGCGGGTGCTGCCGGAGCCGGTGCCGTGGGGTCCGGCGCGGCGGGTGCCGCGCAGCCCAACCCGGGTTCCGGAGTGAACAACACGGTGAACCTCAACGACGCCGGTGCCACGGGCGCGACCGGCGCGAATGGTGCCGCGGGCGCGACGGGCGCGGCGGGGCCCACCGGTGGCGCGCAGCCCGGTGGCCAGGCTTCGGGCGTCCGCAACTGGGCCGACGACGACGTTCTTTAGTCTGCGGACGGCGATTGGGCGCTCGGCCGCCGCGGTGTCCGCGCTTTGATGCCGCCGCCTACGACGCCCACCCTTTGAATCCGCCGCCTACGGTGTCAGTTCGGCCAGAATCTCCGCGGCGGATGCCGCACGGCACGACCGGTGCCCGACGCCCGCCCACAGGTTCAGGCCCTCGGGATCGCCGGCGGCGGTGGCGGCCGCGCGGATCGGGGACGTCAGGAAATGCACGTGCGGGTACGCCGCCGGCGCGATGTCCGAATACTCCAGCGTGAAGTCGTTTTCCAGCGCCCGGGCGTAGCGGCCGGAGAAGCATCTGGTCAGCACCGTGTCACGGTCGTGGGCCAGCAGCGCGTTGCGGTGCGGTTCCTTCGTCCCCGCCTCGCCGGCCGTGAGCAGCAGCGTGCCCACCTGCACGGCGTCGGCGCCGGCTTCGATGAGCACCCGAACGTCGTGGCGCCCGCCGACGCCGCCGGTGGCGACGATGGGCACGGTCGTCGCCTCGCCGTCGACCATCACTGCGTAGTCCTCGGTCAGCTGGCGCACCGACCGCACCAGCGCCGCCGTCCCCGAGACACCCGCGTGGAAGCCCACCGCCGCGGGCATCTCGGACACCGCGAACGTCGACTGGTGGCCACCCGCGCCGGGGCCCTGGACGACCAGGTAGTCGGCGCCGACGGCCAGCGCCGCCCGCGCTTCGTCCTGGCTGGTCACGGTCACGCCGACGGACTTTCCGGCGTCGTTGAGGGCGCGCACGATCCGCCGCTTGGGCAGCCCGAAGGTGAAGGTCACGGTGGCCACCCGGCCGCTCGACGACGACGCCGCGCCGTCGCCGGTCAGCAGCGCGATCTTCGCGTCCCAGTCGTCGTCGGACCACTTCGGGTCCTCGGGGAGTTCCACGGAGGGGAAGTCGGCGGCGAGGCGGTCGCGGTACTCGCGCCAGCCGTCGGACACGTCCGGGTTCGGCACGAACAGGTTCACGCCGATGCGCCCGCCGCCCGACCCATTGCGGTCGGGGAACCCGTGGGCGGGACGTCGGGACGGCGGGCCGTCGTAAAGCGAGAAAGCGGAATCGATGGCCTCGCCGAGCTTTTCGGCCGTCAGGTAACCCGCCGCGACCATGCCCAGGCCTCCGGCGCGCGCGACCTCGGCGACGAGTTCGGGCGTCGACGGGCCGCCGGCCATCGGGGCGCCGACGAGGGGGAGCGGGAGGTCGCGGGGACTGAACATGGCGTTCAGATTACGCAATTGAGGGCCCGCGGAGTAGGGCCTGCGCAGCCCGAAACGGCCAACCCACCCCGACTGGGCGAAATGACCCGTCGCAGTGGGTGGGTCGTGCACATTCGGGGTGGGTTGGCGGCTTGGTGCGCGGCCGGTGAGGTGCGGCTGGTGAAGCCCGGCGGGAGGCCCGGCCGGGAGCGATGCCCGGCCGGTGAAGCCCGCCTACTTCGGCGTGACGCCCAGGCCCAGCGACTTGCCGGCCAGCGACTCGCGGCGCGTGAACAGCTTGCCGGCGATGTCGTTGAGCGCCTTGCCCGCGCCGGACTCCGGCTCGGACAGCACGATCGGGGTGCCCTCGTCGCCGCCCTCGCGCAGGCGGGTGTCCAGCGGCACCTGGCCCAGGAGCGGCACCTGCGCGCCGGTCAGCTGCGTCAGGCGCTTGGCGACGGTCTCGCCGCCGCCCGAGCCGAAGACCTCCATCTTCGAGCCGTCGGGCATTTCCATCCAGCTCATGTTCTCGATCACGCCGGCGATGCGCTGGCGGGTCTGCAGCGAGATGGTGCCGGCGCGCTCGGCGACCTCGGCCGCCGCCATCTGCGGGGTGGTCACGATCAGCAGTTCGGCGTTGGGCACCAGCTGCGCCACCGAGATGGCGATGTCGCCGGTCCCCGGGGGCAGGTCGAAAAGCAGCACGTCCAGGTCGCCCCAGAAGACGTCGGCGAGGAACTGCTGGATCGCGCGGTGCAGCATCGGGCCGCGCCACACGACGGGGGCGTTGTCGTCGACGAAGTGGCCGATCGAGATCAGCGACACGCCGTGCGCCTGCGGCGGCATGATCATGTCGTCGACCTGGTGCGGCTTGTCCTCGGAGCCCATCATGTGGGGTACGGAGTGGCCGTAGACGTCGGCGTCGAGCACGCCGACGGCCAGTCCCTTGGCGGCCAGCGCGGCGGCGAGGTTCACCGTCACCGACGACTTGCCGACGCCGCCCTTGCCCGACGCCACCGCGTACACGCGGGTGCGGGATTCCGGCTGGGCGAAGGGGATCACCGGCTCGGCGGACGAGCCGCGGACGGCGTTGCGGAATTCACGGCGCTGCTCGTCGTTCATCACGTCGGTGGTGACGGTGACGGCGCCGACGCCCTCGATGCCCTTGACGGCATCCTCGGTGCGCTCGACGATGGTGTTCTTCATCGGGCACGCGGCGATGGTGAGGTACACCTCGACGGCGACGTCGTTCGACTCCGAAATGGCGATGGACTTGACCATGCCGATCTCGGTGATCGGGCGACGGACCTCGGGATCCTCGACCGTGGACAGGGCGGTGCGGACCTGGGCTTCAGTAATCGTGGACATCGGGTGGGATCCTATCGGTCGCGGTGGTCGTCGGGGGAGCCGGGGTGCCGATCATCCGGGTGCCCGCCGGGGTGGCGGTCCTCCTCGTACAGGCGGGCCTCGATGCGTTCGAGGACGCCCGTGAGGTCGTCGAGTTCGCGGCGGAGGTAGTCGCGGGTGACCGCTTCGCCGACGACGGCGCGGACGCCGGCGATTTCGCGGGCGAGAAATTCGGTGTCGGCCTTCGTTTCGGCGGCGCGGCGGCGGTCTTCGGCGATGGACGCTCGGTCACGGTCCTCCTGCCGGTTCTGGGCCAGCAGGATCAGCGGCGCGGCGTACGCGGCCTGCGTGGAAAACGCCAGGTTGAGCAGGATGAACGGGTAGGGGTCCCAGTTCCACCACATGCCGCCGATGTTGAGAGCGATCCACGCGAGGACGATGATCGTCTGGAACGCCAGGTACTTGCCGGTGCCCAGGAACCGCGCGACGCTCTCGGCGACTTCGCCGACGCGGTCGCCGTCGAAGTCGACGTATTTCTTCCGCCGGTCGACGACGGGCGTGTCCAGGACCAGGCGTTCCTTGGACAGGTTCACGCCGCCGTGGTGGTTGTCCTTCGCCATGGGTTACGCCTCCTTCTTCGCGGTGGCCGTCGTCGCGGCCCCGGTTGGTCCAGCGCCGCTGCTTTGCGACGCCGCCGCCCCGGCCCCGGAATTCTCGTCCGGGCGGATGCCGTCCTCGCGCCAGTCCTCCGGCAGCATGTGGTCGAGCAGGTCGTCGACGCTGAGCGCGCCGAGCAGATGCCCTTCGTCGTCGATGACGGGACCGCACACCAGGTTGTACGTGGCGAAGTACCGCGCCGCCGTTTCGTCGTCGTCCTCCGCGTACAGCGGCGGCAGGTCGGGATCGAGGATGCCGCCGATTTGGGTCGAGGGCGGTTCGCGCAGCAGTTTCTGCAGGTGCACGCAGCCGAGGTAGCGGCCGGTGGGGGTGGCCGTCGGCGGGCGCACCACGAACACCATCGACGCCAGCGACGTCGGCAGCTCCGGGTCGCGGGCCCGCGCCAGCGCCTCCGCCACGGTCGTCGTCGGCTGCAGGATCAGCGGGTCGGAGGTCATCAGGCCGCCGACGGTGTCGGGCTCGAACACCATCAGGCGGCGCAGCGCCTGCGATTCCTCGGGGTCCATCAGTTCCAGCAGCACGTCGGCGCGGTTCTCGTCGAGCTCGCCGAGCAGGTCGGCGGCGTCGTCGGGGTCCATCTCCTCGAGGATGTCCGCGGCGCGCTCGATGGTCAGGTCCTCCAGTACTTCCGTCTGGTCGTCGTCGGGAAGCTCCTGGATGATGTCGGCCAGCAGTTCATCGTCGAGGGCCTCGGCGATGCGGCGCCGGCGGTCGGCGGCCATTTCGGCCATGGCGGCGGCGATGTCGGCGGGCCGCATCTCGTGGAATTCCGCGATCAGCTCGGCGTCGTGGTCGCTGGGTTCGGCGCCGGCGCCGAGACCGTGCACGTGGTTCCACGGCGCGACCGCGACGTCGCGACGCCCGCGCAGGCCCCGCTTCGGCCCCAGCACCGCCACGCGCGTGAGCACCCAGTCCCGCGTGCGCGACCGTTCCATCTCCACGTCCGTCAGCTCCTGCGGCACGCCGTGGAGGTGTTCGAGGTCGGGGTCGTCGATCTGCACCTTCGCGCCGACCAGGTCGCCGAGCACGGTCGATTCGCCCGGCCGCACCTTGAACTGGCGCAGCGACACCAGCCCCGAGTTGAGCAGGATCTCGTTCGGCTCGATCGCGGTGATGCGCCCCATGGGCACGAACACCCGCCGCTTGTCGGTCAGCTGCAGGACCAGCCCCAACGCCTGCGACGGCGCACCGGAGGGCCGCAGCCGCACGACCACGTCGCGGGCCCGGCCGATGGCGTCGCCATCCGGGTTGCGCACGATCATCCCCGACAGACGGCCCGCGTACACGCGCTCGATGGAAGTCATGGTCCCCAGGATAACCGCCCCTCCGGATCGCCCCTCTTGCTTGACGACGCCCACGTGGCCCGCCGTCCGCCCGACTGGAACAAAAGGGGCGCCGGCGCCGTTGAAAGGGGAGAATGGGCGGGAACCGACCGCCGGACGATCACAGAGGAGCAGCACCGCCATGGCCGAGGGACGCACCTACGGTAAACCCACCGCGACGCCGCCGGAGGGGTGGCCGATCGGGACGTTCACCACGTACGCCGAGGCCCAGGCCGCCGTCGACGAGCTGTCCGACCGCGACGAATTCCCGGTGTCCGACCTGACCATCGTCGGCGTCGACCTGATGCAGGTCGAGCGCGTGGTGGGCCGTCTGACGTGGGGCAAGGTGCTCGGTGGCGGTGCGCTGTACGGCGTGTGGATGGGCCTGTTCTTCGGCCTGCTGCTCGGTCTGTTCCAGGACAATTGGATCAGCCCGCTGATCACCGGCGTCGTCGTCGGCGCGGTCTTCGGCGTCATCCTCGCCGCCGTGCCGTACGCCATGCAGAACGGCAAGCGCGATTTCGCGTCGACCACGGAGATCGTCGCCCGGCGCTACGACGTACTGTGCAACCCCCGCAACGCCGAAAAGGCCCGCGACCTGCTGGCCCAGCGCCGCCTGAGGTAGCGGGTCACGGCGGTCACAGCCACTTGTTGCGGCGCAGCAGCCACACCAGGAACGCCACCACGGCGCCCATGATGGCCAGCACCGCGAAGTACCCGTATTTCCAGTGCAGCTCGGGCATGTTGTCGAAGTTCATGCCGTAGATGCCGGCCAGCGCCGTGGGCACCGCCAGGATGGCGGCGTAGGCGGAGATGGTTCGCATGTCGGTGTTCTGCTGCAACTGGATCTTCACGGCCGCGGCGTCGATCAGGGCGGACAGCCGCTCGTCGAAACCCTGCGCCATGTCGGCGGCGACGAGCTGGTGGTCCAGGACGTCGGAAAGGTAGCGGCGCACGGCCTTCGGCATCAGCTGGCCGCGCATGCCCATCAGCGTGCGCAGCGCCGTGGTCAGCGGGTCGATGGCGTGGCGCATCTCCAGGATCTCGCGCTTGAGAATGTAGATGTCCTCGATCTCCGTGATGTACCCCGGTTCGAAGACCTCGTCCTCCATGTCCTCGACGAGGTCCTCCAGCTGTTGGATGGTGCGCAGGTAGTCGTCGACCAGGAGGTCGGTGATCGCCCACAGCACGCCGGCGGGGCCGGGCTGGATCATCTCGGGGTCCTTGGACACCCGCTCGCCGAGGATGCTCAGCTTCTCGCGGTTCATGCCCATGCGGATGGTGATGATGTAATTGCGCCCCAGCACCATCAGCAGCTGGCCGGTGCTGATCTTCTCGTTCTCGTCCTCCGCCGTGCCCTCCGGGCTGTAGTGGACGGAGCGCAGGACGAACACCATGTGGTCGTCGTGGATCTCGACCTTCGGGCGCTGGCGCGGCGTCAGGGCGTCTTCGACGGTCAGCTCGTGGAGCCCGTATTCCTCCGCGATGGCGTCCATCTGGACCTCGTCGGGGCGCGACAGAGACAGCCACACGAAACCCTCGCCGCGGTTGCGGACCTCCTCCAGCGCGCTGCGGTGGTCGTATTCGCCGGGCAGGCGGTGGCCGTCGACGTAGACCCCGCAGTCCCGCATCGCGTCCGAGGTGGGCCGGAAGGCTTTGCGACGATTCGTCCGCGGGAGCTGTCGGGGGGACGAGGGCACGGGAGCCTCCTTCGGGGGTAGTCTGGCGACGTTATGCGAGTTGGCGTGCGCGGTGGCGCGGCCGGGGCCGGCCCGATGGATCAGGAGCGACGGATGGTGTCCAGGAACGACGCTGCGGAGGGTGCTGCGGGGGGTGCTGCGGGCGGCGACGGCGTCGTCCCCGGGGCTCCCCGCGCCGCCTTCGCTGCGAACGCGGTGGTCGGGCGCATCGGAAAAAGCTTACGTCGTATGCGGGATGCCCGCCGAACCGGCGGGAGGAGGGCGTCGTCAAGCCGGCGCATCCCCGTGACCGCCGGCGCGCTGGCGGGGACGCTGGCGCTGACGGCCTGCGCGTCGCAGGACCCGGCGTTGCCGACGCCGTCGACGCAGCGTGAACCCGTGTCGGTCGGCGCGGACGCGCGGATCGCGCAGCAGGCCGTGATGGCCGAGGTGTACGTCGGCGCGCTGGAACGGCGCGGCCGCGGGTCGTCGGGAGTCGTCGAGGTGCCGTCGGACGAGCGCATGCAGGCGGTGCAGTCGGGCACGGTGACGCTGTCGTTCGGCTGCACCGGCGAGCTGCTCGGCCTGATCGACCCGGCCACCGCACGCGAACTGGCGAAGGAGTACATCGCCGACGACGACCCCGGCAAGGCCATGTCCGCCGAGTGGCGCGACCGCGTGTACGGGGCGATGTCGGCGGCGCTGCCCGGCGAGATCATGGCCACCGACCCGTCGAACGCGCAGGGCTGCGGCCGCGAGGATGGGTTGACCGAGGGGGAGCGGGCCCAGCTCGAGGCCGCCGCCGACGAGGATCCCGGCGCCGTGCTGCCGCAGCACATCGTGCCGTTCTATCTGAAGCCGGCGATGACGCGGGCCGACCGCGTCAACGTGCTCAACCGGGTGGCGGGGTCGCTGTCGACGAAGGAGCTCGAGGGCCTCACGCGGCGCGTCCGCGAGGGCCGGGAACCGAATGCCGTCGCCGCCGAATGGCTGGACACGTCGAGGTTCACGACGGGATAGGCGCAGGTTGGAGCCGTCATCGGGGAACCTGCGCAGATGCGAAGGTGAACATGATAAGTGCTGCTCGGATTGATGTTCGCCTGTGTTAATGTGTCGGCATGAACAGCTACCCGCGTGCAGTCGACGAGCCGGTTGAAGACGTCGTCAAGGACGATCCCGCATATTGCGAGGAGTCGGGGCACGCGACGTCGCTGGAGCCGGACTCGCCGTACATCGACGTGGCGGTCGAGGTGTTCTCGATGCTGGCGGACATGACGCGCGTGAAGATCATCCTCGCGCTGCGCGACTCCGAGCTGCCCGTCGGCGAGCTGGCCGTGCGCGTGGGCAAGACGCCGACGAGCGTGTCGCAGCACCTGGCGAAGCTGCGGATGGCGCGGATGGTGCACGCGCGGCAGGAGGGGACGCGGGTGTTCTACTCGCTCGTCGACGAGCACGCCGCGACGCTGGTCGTGCAGGCGATCTACCAGGCCGAGCATGCGATCGAGGGGGATCCGCACCCGCCGCGCAGGTGGCGGTAGCGGGGCGCGGTTTGCGCTGATTTCGCGGGCTTTCCCGCCCGGTGCCCTTCGGGGTTGCCGGGCGGGCTTCTTTTGGTTCACAATATGCGCATGAATGCAGGTATGCAAGGAATGGGAGATGCGGGGCGGCGCTCGCATGGTCGGGGCCATGGACATGGCCACGATCGCGACCATTCCCACGAGCACGGCCATTCCCACTCGCACGGGCACAGCCACGACCACGGTAACGGTCACTCCCACGGTCACGACCATTCCCACGGCGGCGTCCTGCATGCGCTGAAGCACTTCTTCGTTCCGCACAGCCACGACGTGGGCGACCGCATCGACGACGCCCTCGAGGCCTCCGAAGCCGGCATCCGCGCGACGAAGATCGGCCTGATCGGCCTCGGCGTGACGGCGGCGCTGCAGATGATCATCTTCGCGTTCTCGGGTTCCGTCGCGCTGCTGGCGGACACGATCCACAACGTCGCCGACGCCTCGACGTCGTTGCCGCTGTGGTTGGCGTTCATCGTCGGCAAGCGTCTGCCCACCAAGCGGTTCTCCTTCGGCTACGGCCGGGCCGAGGACCTCGCGGGGCTGTTCGTGGTGCTGGTCATCGCGGTGTCGGTGGTCGTCGCGGGGGTGACGTCGGTGCGGCGGCTGATCGATCCGCAGCCGATCGACCACGTCGGGTGGGTGCTCGCCGCGGGCATCGTCGGCGCGATCGGCAATGAGGTCGTCGCGGCCTACCGCATCCGCATCGGCCGCCGCATCGGGTCGGCGGCGCTCGTCGCCGATGGCGTCCACGCCCGCACGGATGGGCTGACGTCGCTGGCGGTCGTCGTCGGCGCGGTCGGCGTGCTCGCGGGCTTCCCGCTTGCGGACCCCATCGTCGGTCTCCTGATCACCGCCATGATCGCCGTCCTGCTGGTGGGCACCGCGCGCGACATCGGCGGTCGGCTGCTCGATGGCGTGGATCCTTCGCTTTACGACGCCACCGTCCACGCCATCGCCGATCACGTCGATGCCGCCCGGATCGCCCATCCGCCGAGGCTGCGCTGGTCGGGGCATCGGCTGTTGGTGGACGTCAGCGTGGCCGTGGACCCTGAGATGCCGATGGCCGCCGCCACCGCCATGCGCGCCGACATCATCGAATCGGTCCGCGCCCATGTGCCCCGGGCGAGCGACGTTCGGGTGGAGTTCCTGCCCGCCGGGCAGTGCACCCGCGGCGCCGCCGGCGTCTGATCCCGCCACGCCTCGAGTCCACGGCCGCGCCCGCCCAAGTCGCCGCCGGTCCCGCGCCTGCCTCACCCACGTCGCCGCCCACCCCTCTCCCGAGATGCGCCAGTTCCGTGCAGATACGCCTGTTGCAACGGGCGCACCTGCCTGTAACTGGCGCATCTGCGGACGGGGTGGGAGGGGAAGTGGGATGCGAGGGCCACGACGTCGTGAAGCAGCCGGACATGCGGAAGGCCCCCGCCCCGACTCGAAAGTCGGAGCGGGGGCCAACCCCGGGGCCTAAGTCAACCGTGGTGCCCGGGAGCCTGGCCGGGGACTACCCGGAGCGCGCCCGGGAGCCTGGACGGGCCCCGGACGCCCGCGGCCTACTCGAAGGCCTCGTCCAGCAGGGCCTTCTGCTCCATGGCGTGCACCTTGGCCACGCCGGTCGCCGTCGACGACTGGGCGCGACGGGAAACGCGGGTGAGCTTCGGCATGTTCGGCAGCGCCTCCGGCAGACCCAGCGCCAGGAACGGCCACGGGCCCTGGTTCGCCGGCTCGTCCTGGACGAAGCGGACCTCGTCGGCGTTCGGGTAATTCTCGAACGCATCGCGCAGGCGGTTGAACGGGATCGGGTGCAGCATCTCCAGGCGGACGATGGCGACGTCGTCGCGCTTGTCCTTCTGGCGCTTCTTCTCCAGCTCCCAGTACAGCTTGCCCGACACGAGCAGGATCTTCTTGACCTTCTCCTTGTCGCCCTGGCCGGACTCGAAGTACTGGTCGTCGATGACGGACTTGAACTTCGTCTGCTCGGTGAACGCCTCCACCGGCGACACCGCCGCCTTGTTGCGCAGCATCGACTTCGGGGTGAAGACGATCAGCGGGCGGTGCAGATCCGACAGCGCGTGGCGGCGCAGCAGGTGGAAGTAGTTTGCCGGGTCCGACGGCTGGGCGACGGTGTACGACCCCTCCGCGGCGAGCTGCAGGAAACGCTCGATGCGGGCGGAGGAGTGGTCCGGGCCCTGGCCCTCGTAACCGTGGGGCAGCAGCAGGATCAGCTTGGAGGTCTGGCCCCACTTCGCCTCGCCGGACGAGATGTACTGGTCGATGATGGTCTGCGCGCCGTTGGCGAAGTCGCCGAACTGCGCCTCCCACGCGACGACCGCGTCCGGGTTGCCCAGGGTGTAGCCGTACTCGTAGCCCATGGCGGCGTACTCGGTCAGCGCCGAGTTGTACACCATGAAGCGGCCGCCGTTGCCCTGCGCCTCGGCGTAGGAGTCGACGGGGTTGTACTCGGCGCCGGTCTTCGGGTCGACGAGCACCGCGTGGCGCTGGGTGAAGGTGCCGCGGCGGACGTCCTCGCCCGCCAGTCGGACGGTGCGGCCCTCGCCGGCCAGCGAACCGAAGGCCAGCAGCTCGGCGAAGCCCCAGTCGATGCCGCCTTCCTTGGCGGCCTGGGCGCGCTTCTTGGCGACGGGCGCGACGCGCGGGTGGATCTCGAAGCCCTCGGGCAGCTCGACGTGGGAGTTGCCGATGGACTGCAGCTCGATCTTGTCGATGCTCGTGTCCAGGCCGTGCGGCAGCGGCTGCGAGCCGGTGATGCCGGTCTGCTCGCCCGGGCCGGAAGCCTCGGCGGAGCGGACCTCGTTGAACACGGCCTCCATCTGGTCGTGGAAGTCGCGGCGGGCGGCCTCGGCCTCTTCCTCGGACAGGTCGCCGCGGCCGATGAGGTCCTCGGTGTATGCGGCGCGGACGCCTTCCTTGGCGTCGATGACCTCGTACATGGCCGGCTGGGTCATCGACGGGTCGTCGGCCTCGTTGTGGCCGCGCTTGCGGTAGCAGACGAGGTCGATGACGACGTCCTTGCCGTAGCGGTTGCGGTACTCGACGGCCAGCTGGCCGACCCACACGACGGCTTCGGGGTCGTCGCCGTTGACGTGGAAGACCGGGCAGCCGTAGGCCTTGGCCAGGTCGGTGGCGTAGTACGACGAGCGGGAGGAGTCGGGGGAGGTGGTGAAGCCGATCTGGTTGTTCACCACGATGTGGACGGTGCCGCCGACCTTGTAGCCGCGCAGGGCCATCAGGTTCAGGGTCTCCTGGACGATGCCCAGGCCCGCGAACGCGGCGTCGCCGTGCAGCAGCATCGGCATGACGGTGTAGCCCTCTTCGCCGCGGTCGATGATGTCCTGCTTGGCGCGGGCCAGGCCGACGACGACCGGGTTGACGGCCTCGAGGTGCGACGGGTTTGCGGTCAGGGTGACGTCGATCTCGCCGTCGCCGAACATCTGGATGTGGCGTCCCTGGGTGCCCAGGTGGTACTTCACGTCGCCGGAGCCGCCGGCCTGCGCCGGGTCCATGTTGCCCTCGAACTCGGTGAAGATCTGCGACAGGGGCTTGCCGACGATGTTCGCCAGCACGTTGAGGCGCCCGCGGTGGGGCATGCCGATGACGACCTCGTCCAGGCCCTGGCCGGCCGCGGTGTCGATGGCGGCGTCCATGAGCGGGATCAGAGATTCGGCGCCCTCGAGGGAGAAGCGCTTCTGGCCGATGTACTTGGTCTGCAGGAAGTTCTCGAAGGCCTCGGCGGCGTTGAGCTTCTGCAGGATGTACTTCTGCTCGGCGTGGGTCGGGCGGGGCTGGCCGCCTTCGATGCGGTCCTGCAGCCACTCGCGCTCGTCGGCGTCGAGGATGTGGCTGTATTCGGAGCCGACCTTCAGGCAGTAGGCGTTGCGCAGGCGGATGAGCACCTCGCGCAGCGTCATGCGCTCCTTGCCGCCGAAACCGCCGACGTTGAACGTGCGGTCGTAGTCCCACAGCGACAGGCCGTGGGTGGCGATGTCCAGGTCGCGGTGGTCGGGCGTGATGATGTTCGGGTGGTCGAAGTGCAGCGGGTCGATGTCCGCGAGCAGGTGGCCGCGCTGGCGGTAGGCCTCGATGAGGCGCATGACGCGGGTGT
Organism: Corynebacterium halotolerans; assembly: GCF_001056295.1. Taxonomy (GTDB): domain Bacteria; phylum Actinomycetota; class Actinomycetes; order Mycobacteriales; family Mycobacteriaceae; genus Corynebacterium; species Corynebacterium hansenii. The sequence goes on along the minus strand of NZ_JVMD01000020.1, from coordinate 122,511 downwards.
TCTTGTCGACGCCCACGTTCGGGATGTCCTGCGCCCAGCGAACCGGGGTGTAGGGCACGCCCATGTCGTCGAAGATCTGGTCCCAGAACTTGTCGTCGACCAGCAGTTGCGACATGGTGCGCAGGAATTCGCCGGACTCGGCGCCCTGGATGATGCGGTGGTCGTAAGTGGAGGTGATGGTCACCAGCTTGCCGACGCCCAGCTCGGCGAGGCGGTCGGCCGACGCGCCGGCGAACTCGGCGGGGTAATCCATGGAGCCGACGCCGATGATGGCGCCCTGGCCCTTGGTCAGGCGGGGCACCGAGTGGCGGGTGCCGATGCCGCCCGGGTTGGTCAGCGAGATGGTGACGCCCGAGAAGTCCTTGCCGGTCAGCTTGCCGTTGCGGGCGCGGACGACGATGTCCTCGTACGCGTCGACGAACTGCTTGAACGACAGCGTCTCGCATTCGCGGATGGCGGCCACGACGAGGGCGCGGGAGCCGTCCTTGTTCTGCATGTCGATGGCCAGGCCCAGGTTGATGTGCTCCGGGACGACGAGGGTCGGCTTGCCGTCGATCACGTCGTAGGAGTTGTTCATGTCCGGGTGGGCCATGACGGCCTTGATCATCGCGTAGCCGATGATGTGCGTGAACGAGATCTTGCCGCCGCGGGTGCGCTTGAGCTGGTCGTTGACCAGGGTGCGGTTCTCGAACATGAGGCGGGCCGGCATGTCGCGGACCGAGGTGGCGGTCGGGATCTCCAGCGAGATGTCCATGTTCTTGGCGATGGCCTTGCCGATGCCGCGCAGGGCGGTCTTGCCGGCCTCGGGGGCTTCGGCGTCGGCGGCGATGTCCATGGGGGACTTCTTCGCCTTGATGGGCGCGGCCTTCTGCGGGGTGCGGGTCGGCTCGGGGCCCTTCGACGGGCGGCGGCCCGTCTCCTTGACCTCGGCCTCGGTCGCGGCGGCGCGCTTGGCCATCGGCGCGGCGTCGCGGGCCGCGTTGCGCGGGGCGGCGGAGCCGATGCGGCTGGCGGCCGACAGGTCCGTACCGGAGGCGTTCTTGGTGAAGTAATCCCGCCATTCCTGGTCGACGGACTCGGGATCCTTCTTGAACTGCTGGAACATCTCGTCGACCAGCCACTCGTTCTGGCCGAAGCTCATGTCGCTGCTCACGGCAGGTACTCGCCTCATTTCATGTTGATTGCATTTACGCGGATACCGCGGAGTTTTTGGGGTCAATCAAGGATAACGGGTGTTGCCCGGTTCCTCCACGTCCGCCGTGCCTTTATGGTACGTGTCCCACAACCGCGCGTAGGCGCCGCCCTTTTCCAGGAGAACGGTGTGCGGGCCGTCTTCGATGATACGTCCATTTTCGAGGACCAAAATTCTGTCGGCGCGGGCGGCGGTGGCCAGGCGGTGGGCGACGATGACCGAGGTCCGCCGCTCGGTGGCGCGGTCGGCGGCGGCGAGGATGGTCGCTTCGGTGGCGGGGTCGAGGGTGGCGGTGGCTTCGTCGAGGAGCAGCAGGGCGGGGTCGACCATCTCGGCGCGGGCGAGCGCGATGAGCTGACGCTGGCCCGACGACAGCCCGCGCCCGCGTTCGCCGACGGGGTGGGTGAAGCCGCCGGGGATGGCGGCGATGGCGCCGAGCGCGCCGACGCGGCGGGCGGCGTCGGTGATGGCGTCCTCGTCGGCGTCGGGCCGCCCGTAGGCGATGTTCGACGCGATGGTCCCGTGGAACAGGTGGGGCTCCTGGGGCACGTAGCCGAGGGCTCCGCGCCATTCCTCGAGGGGAAATTCGCGGATGTCGGTGCCGGAGGCCCGCACCGCGCCGGACACCGGGTCGTGGAAGCGGGCCAGGAGCTTGACGACGGTCGACTTCCCCGCGCCCGTCGGCCCCACCACGGCTATGGTCTGCCCCTCGGGGATGTCGAGGTCGAGCCCGTCGAGGATGACGGGGTTGCTGTCGGATTCGGCGGCGGGGGAGGCGGTGGTTCCGGCCCCGGCCGTGGCATCGGATTCACCCTTGGTTCCGGGTTCGCCGTCGGCATTGGATTCGGCGGCGGAGTAACGGAACGAGACGTCGTCAAGCGAAATGTCGCCGCGCGCGGCCCGGCCCGCCCCGGGGCGCGTGCCCTCGTCGGCGACGACGGCTTCGGTGGCCAGCAGATCCGAGATGCGGGTCAGTCCGACGCGGGCCTGCTGGTAGCCGTCGAAAACCTGGGAAAGCTGCTGGATCGGGCCGAAGAGCATGCCCAGGTACAGGGTGAAGGCGATGAGCACGCCCGCGGTGGTCGCGCCCTCGGTGACCTGGTTGGCGCCGACGAAGAGGACGGCGGCGGTGGTCAGCTCGGCGATGAAGTTGATGCCGGGGAAGAAGGTGCTCACCGCGGCCTGGGCGCGGATGCGCAGCCGGCGGTAACGGTCGGAGGCGCGGGTGAAGGACTTTTCGACATCGGCGACGCGGTGGTGCATCTGGCTGGCGCGCAGGCCGCCGATGGCTTCCTGGAAATCCGCGTTGACCGTGGAGACCTGCTCGCGGGCGGCGGCGTAGAGCTTCGACGAAATGGAGCGGAACACCACGGTCGCCACCGCGACGACCGGCAGCGCCAGCAGCGCCACCCCGGCCAGCGAAAGGTTCGTGGCCAGCAACATGCCCGAGACGCCCATCAGCGTGAAGAGGGCGATGATGCCCTGGGCGACGCCCGTCTGCAGGAAAGAGGACAGGGCGTCGATGTCGGTGGTCATGCGCGTCATGATCCGCCCCGACCGTTGCCGCTCGAAGTAGTCCAACCCCAGCGAATGCAGGTGGCGGAAAGACCGGACGCGCAGGGCGTAGAGCAGGCGCTCGCCGGTGCGCGAGGTGAGCACCGTGGTCGCCGCCACCGCCATGAACCCGAGCGCGACGACGCCGAGCCCGGCCGCCGCGGCCCGCCAGAGCGCCGACGCATCGCCCGCGGAGACGCCGTCGTCGATGGCCCACCGCACCAGCATGGGGAAGGCGAGGTCCGCCGCAGTGGACACCAGCAGCATGGCGATCACCGCCAGGATGAGCAGCCGCGCATTCGACAGCAGCGAAATCAGGCTGAAGCGGCGGGAATCGTCGAGGGCGGACGCCGGGACGCGCGGTTGTTCGGTGGCCGGGGGCAGGGCGTTGATGCGGTCGAGGAGGTCGTCGGTGGCGGGGGCGTTCATCATCGCCGCGCCCATGCCGCCGCCCATTCCGCCGCGGCCGGGGCCACCGCCGGCACTGGAACCGGGCCCGCCGATGCCGCCGGGGCCCTGGACGGAGCGGCCGTCGGAACGGCCGGAGGAGGCTCCGGCGGATGAGCCGGAGGAAGTCCCGGAAGCGCCGGCCGTTCCGCCTGAGCCCGGCCACAGCAGTTCCCGGTCGGGGTCGGCGCAGTCGGGTTCGTCGATGACCAGGGGAGCGGCGCCCGAATCCCGGGACGCGGCGAGGGCGGCGCGGGCGCGGGCCCGGTCGGCGTCGGAGAGGTCCATCAGGTCGGCGAAGCCGGGGTGGCCGGCGACGAGTTCATCGCGCGTGCCGTAACCGGTGACGCGGCCGCCGTCGAGGACGAGGATGTGGTCGGCCAGCTCCAGCGTGGAGGAGCGGTGGGCGACGATGACCGTGGTGATGTCGCCGTAGTGCGTGCGCAGCGCATCGAAGATGAGGGCCTCGGTGCCGGCGTCGATGGCCGACGTCGCATCGTCGAGGACGAGGATCCGCGGCCGCGCCAGCAGCGCCCGCGCCAGTGCGACGCGCTGCCGCTGGCCGCCGGAGAGGTTGTGGCCGCGTTCGCCGATGGCGGTGTCCCAGCCGTCGGGCAGCTTGTCGACGAAGGTGACCTGGGCGTGGGCCGCCGCGGCGTCGATTTCTGCGTCCGTGGCGTCGGGGTCGGCCATGGCGATGTTCTCGCGAAGTGTGCCCGTCTTGAGGAAGGGCTCGTCGGGCACCACCGTGATCGCGCGGCGAACTTCATCGGCCGCAGCCTTGGCGATGTCGGCGGACTCGGCGATGTCGGCGGACCCGGTGGTTTCGGTGGCCCTCGGCCGGGCGGAAGTCGGATCGGAGTCGGCGGCGGAACCAGCCCCGGCACCGTGCCCCGCGCCCCGGCCGACGATCTCGATCGAACCCGAATCGGCCACGTAGAAGCGCCCCAGCAGCTCGGTGAGGATCGTCTTCCCCGCGCCGGGCGGGCCCACCAGCGCCAGGGTGGATCCGGCGGGGAGGTCGACGGTGACGTCGTCAAGCAAGGTCCTGCCGCCACGCGAATGCGTCACCCCGCGCAGCCGCAGGCCCACCGGCCCGTCCGGGACTGGGACGGGGTCGGCCGGGTCGGGGTGGTCGGGCGCGGATTCGATGACCTCGCCGACGCGGTCGATGCTCGCCGCGGTCAGCTGCAGCGAGATGAGCATCGTGGACACCATGCGCGACAGCGCCGTCAGAGTGGCCAGGTAGGAGGCGAACGCGACGAACGTGCCCACCGTGATGGTGCCGCGCAGCGCCAGCCAACCGCCCACGGCGATGTTGGCCACCAGCGACACCTGCGGCAGCGCCTGCAGCACCGGCTGGAACCGCGCGTTCAGCTTCGCCGACCGCATGCGCAGCGCGTACAGGGCGCGGGAGAGCGAATCGAGCTCCTCGACCTCGCGGGCCGACTGCGCGAAGGCCTTGACCACGCGCACGCCCGTGACCGTCTCCTCCACGTGCGTGGCCACGTCCGCCGCCTTCTGCTGCGCCGTCCACGTCGCGGCGTACAGCGCCGAGCGGGATTTCAGCGCCACGGCGACGACCGCCGGGATCACCGCCAGACCGACGAACGTCAGCGGCAGCGACAGCATGAGCATCACGCCGACGGTGAGGAAGATCTTGAACACCGACCCCAGCGTCAGCGGCAGCATCGCGAGCATCCCCTGGATGCCCTGCAGATCCGAGATCGACCGCGAGACGACCTGCCCCGTGCGCACGCGATCCTGCGCGGGGCCGTCGAGGGCCTGGAGGGACGTCAGCAGCCGCACGCGCAGGTCATGCTGCACGTCGAGGGAGAGCAGGCCCGCGGTGAAGCGCCGGGCCATCTGCGCGACGAAGCGCGCGGCGGCGACGGCGAGGAACACCGCGATGACCGCGGTCAGCGGAGCCAGGCCGGACAGGACGCGCGCCGACGCGCCGCCATCGCCCTGGCCGGTGGCAACGTCGATGGCGTCGCGGGTCAGCAGCGGCGCGATGGTCTCCAGGACGGTCAGCGCCACCGTCGCGGCGATCACCGCCGCCAGCGGCCCCGGGTGCCGGAGGCAGGAGCGCCAGATGGCGCGCGCCGGGCGTCTCGGGGACGTGGCGGCGGAGTCGGTCATCTAGGCCTCGGGATCCTTCGCGCCGGGGGTGCGGTCGTCTTCGCCGGTGTGGTCGTCCTTGCCGCCGATGGCGCCGATGGACAGCGGGATCTTGGGCAGGGAGAAACCCGCCTTCTTGACGTCGTCTTCGGACAGCTCGAAGGCGTCCGGCCACGTCGCCGGGATCGGGCCGAGCGCCATGCGGGCGCGTTCCTGCAGCGTCTTGCCGATCTTCCGGTTCGCGCCGGCGCCGATGACCGCGCCGATGCCCATGGGCATGAGCTTGCCGATGATCGCCAGCCGCGCCGACTTGGCGATGCGCTTCTGCGCCTGCTTGATGAGCATCTTGTTCAGGCCGCCGAGCTGCGGGATGCCCAGGCGCGCGATCAGCGACGCCGCGGGGTCCTTCTCGGGGGCCTGCTTGCGCAGCGGCTCGTCGCCCATCGCGGCGGCGACCAGCGCGGTGCCGGCGGAGCCCATGAGGGTGACCAGCACGAGACTGCGGCGGCGTTCCTCCGCCTCGATGTCGATGCCGCGCAGGGAGGCCGACGCCAGGGTGTACCAGGCGGCGATCTCCAGGAAGACGACGGATTCCAGCGCCACGGCGCCCAGGCCGGTGACGAAGCCGACGCCCGGGATGACCGCCGCACCGCCGGCCGCGCCGCCCGAGCCGGTGACCAGGGCGAGGAAGTGGTCGTCGATGCGCTTCTGGATCTCCGCCGGGGTTTCGTCGGGCTTGCGGGCGTGGAGCTGGCGGACGTAGCCGGAGATCGCGGAGGTCTGCCAGCCCATGGCGGTGTCCAGGGACTTGATGAGCATCCGCCCGGCGACGCCGGATTCGTCCTGCAGCTTCTTCGGGTCCGAGCCGACGGCATCGGTGAGGAACCCGCCGTCGCGCGGGGCGCTGTCGACGCCGATGGGGCCGCCGCCCTGGTCGCCGCCGGTGGTCTTCCCGCCGGACTTGTCGTCCTTGCCAAAGAATCCGAACATATGGGGTCCTCCCTGATCGTCGGTTATCAGCCTGATTCTATCCGTAATTTGCGCCTGCGAGCACGGCGCAGTGAGTGCCGTTACCCAACTGTGTCGGGCGGCGCCGCGGGGTGCGGGGTTGCGGTTGTCCTGATGGTGGTTGGGGTGGGGTGGCCGGTTGCGGTCATGGCTTTGCGACGGCCGGTGGCGGCGTCGTCCGCCGTGGGTTGTCTTTACGCTGGGTTGCGGACGCCGGAAGAGGAATGCGGCGGAATCGTGGTGGAAGGTGGTTGGTCGAGGTGGCCGGGACGTCGTCAAGCAGGTGCGAGCCAAGCGAAAGCGAGCCGAGCAAAAGCGAAAGCGGCAACGCCGGGAACGTGGGCGGCATTCCCGAGCCCGCGCGGGAGTATGCGCGGACGTTCGCAGAGATCCCGCGGATGAGTGCCGAGGTCGAGGCGCCCGAGGGTGCGCGCTGGTGGAGCGGCGGGGATGCGCGGGCGCTGCTGTGCGACGGCGATTTCCTGCGGGCGCGCGTGGCGGCGTCGCGGGAGCTGTACCCGATGCCGGAGGCCGACGAGACCGGGCGCGGCGGGCTGCCGGGGGACACGCGGTTCCAGATCCAGGTGTGGTGGTACTCGACGTGCAATTCGTGGCTGGGGCCGGCGGCGGCGTCGATCGTGGTGCAGGGGCGCGCGCCGCGGCCGGGGTGGGACGGGCTGACGGTGTTCCGCCGCGACGACTACTGGCTGGGGTACGCCGCCGACCGCTTCACCGACCTGGGGGCGGACGCGGGGCTGGAACCGGGGGATGCCGATACGGCCGACGGCGTGCGTGCGTACGGGCGCGCCGTCGGGGAGATGCTGGAGCCGGTGGTGGAGGCGATCGGCGCGGAGCTCGGCGTGCGGCCGGCGCCGCTGTGGGCGATCGCCGCCGACGGGCTGGCCGGCGCCGCCGTCGCCGCGGGCAACGAGATGATGGAGCCGTGGGCCGGGGCGCTGGTGGGAACGTGGCTGGTCGAAGGGCTGGCGGAGGTCGGGCGGGTGCCCGCGCCGAGGTTCGTCGACGTCGAGCCGGGGGCCGGGCCGGAGGGCGTGGCGCCGACGGATCTGGAGGCGGCGGCGGAGGGGGAGATGGCGGATTTCGACGTCGTCACGCACTTGGAGAGGACCTCGTGCTGCATGATTTACCGCAGCCCGAAGGCCGGATTGTGCGTGTCGTGCCCGCGCCGGCCGGCGGAGGAACGGCGGGCCCTGTGGGCGGGCGCGTGACCGGGGCCGAGCCCGGGGCGTGACCGGGGCCGAGCCCGGGGCGTGACCGGCCCGTTATCGCTACGATGGCGTGCGGGCCGCGACCGGTGAGCGGGCGATGGCCTCCGTCGATTGAGGGAAGGGTCCCATTCATGAGCTTCTTCGAGCAGATTGCCGCGGCGCTGGACCGCGAGGACATCGAGAGCCGGGTCAACGGAGACACCCTGTTCGTGCCCATCACCATGGATCTCGAGGTCCAGTTCGTCACCATCGACGACGATCTGCCGGCCGCGGAGGTCTACGTCGCGGCGGCCGACGTCGATTCGGACGACGACGATTTCGAGGCCGTGCTGGTGTCCGTGGTGTTCTCGGTGGAGGACGCCGTGGATGCGGTGGCGCACCACGTGGCCACCGACCGGGTTGTCAATCTGCTGCGCGTGCTTCTCGACGGCGAGGACGACCGCGTGTCGGACCTGGAATTCGAGCAGGACGCCGAGGAGGCGACGCTGGTCACCGCCGAGGTGGGGGAGGCGTCGCTGCTGCAGGTGCTGGTCACCGCGAACGACAACGACCCGGTGGCGCACGTGCGGTTCATCGCCCAGGACGAGAACCTGGACGACATCGTGGACCAGGCGATCGCGGAGTTCTGGGATTCGGACACCGAGACCATCCTGACCGATGACGACCGCCGCAAGATGTTCGCCGACCTCTACGCCGACGCCGCGAGCCTGCGGAATGAGGTGCTGACCCTGGGGTCGTTCAAGGACTTCGACAAGCTTCTCGACGTCCTGTCGCTCGCCGCCGACAAGGCCGAGGAGTGGGAGGACCAGCTCGCGCCCGTCGAGGACGGCTTCGCCGAGACCCTGTACTCCACGTACCAGGACGACGACTGGGACGACGATGACGACGAGTACGGCGATGACGATGACTACGACGACAACGACGAAGATGACTTCGACGATGATGACGCCGCCGAGGACGACGCGGACGACCGGGATGGCGCCGGTCGGGACGGTGACCGCGGCGACCGGAGTGGTAACCGCGGCGCCGGCAGCGATGCGGACCGCGGCGCGGACGATGATGGCGCGGATGAGTCGGACAAGAACGAGGGCGTGACCGTCGACGAGGCGTAGACGGCCCCAACCCCGCGTTGGCGGGAGCGAAGCGGGGCACTGGCTTTGGGCCGGTGCCCCGCTTTCGTCACACCAGCCCCAACGTCCGTTGATCGCGTTCGATTTGAAACAGTCGCGGCGGAAAACTCCTGGTGATTTGCCCTCGCGGTGTTTCAAAATGAACGCGCCCCCGGGAAGTTGGGGCTGGTGTGACGAGCAGCGGGCGGTTATGCCTCGGCGACGCGATCGAGCGCGCGGGCGAGCGTTGCTTCGGCGCCGTGGGGGCCGGCGTCGGACGCGAACCCGGGATTCTCCAGGCAGCGCAGGGCGATCCCGTCGACGGTGACGCGCAGGTCGGTGACCAGCTCGGCGGTCATGTCGCCGTCCGGTTCGAGGTCCGGGCGCAGCTTTGCGACGGTGCCCGCGCACAACTCATCAAGCTGCCGCCCGGCATCGGCGACGGCCTCTCGGATCGGTGCGCTGTCGGGGTGGCCGGTCATGAGGGCGAGCTGGACGACGAAGTCGGTGCGCGAGACGTCGTCAAGCGGAATTACCTCGCGCAAGACCGCGAGGAACGTGTCGCGAACCGGGGTTCCGGCGGCGAGCTCGCGGGCGAATACGCCCTGGATGCGGGTGGCGGCGCGGGCGGCGTTGTCGCTCATCAGGGCGATGAACAGCGATTCGTGCGACGGGAAGATGTGGCGCAGCGAGCCGGTGGCCATGCCGGCTTCGGCTGCGACGTTGCGGACGCTCGCGGCCTCGATGCCGCCGGCGAGGATCAGGCGGCGTGCGGCGGCGAGGGCCTGCTCGGAGCGTTCGGCGGCGGTGAGCCGCCTGCGAGGGGCGGGGCGGGAGGTGCCGGATGCTGCCATGGCGCAAGTCTAGCTCAGTCGTGCTAGTGTCCGGCAGTAATACGACCGTGCTAAAGGCTGGGAAGGGAAGTGATCGGCCATGGTGTACGCGATCATCGCTTGTGAAATCGGGTTTTGGGTGCTCATCGCACTGGGGCTGGTTGCGCGGTATCCGCTGCGCCGGCCGCGGTTGGGGCTCGTGCTGCTGGCTCTGACGCCGGTGGTCGACGTGGCGCTGCTGGCGTTCACGGTCATCGATCTGCGCGCGGGCGGGCAGCCGGGATGGGCGCACGGGTTGGCGGCGCTGTATCTGGGGTATTCGGTGATGTTCGGCAAGCGGGCGATCGCGTGGGCGGACCGGACCTACCGGCGCCGCGTGCGTGGCGAGCATGTGCCCGTCCCCGCCGCCGGTTCGAAGCTGCGCCGGGAGTGGGCGGATTTTGGCCGGGCGGTCGTTGCCGCGGGGATTGCGGCGGTGGTGCTCGAGGTGTGCGTGGCGTTGGCCGGCGGTGGTCCGGAAGCGATGGCGCTGCGGAATTGGCATCCGCGCATCGGCGTCGTGCTGCTTTTCTGGTTCCTCACCGGTCCCGCGTGGGTGATGCTGTCGCCGTCGGAGCGTCGTGCGGTGGAGGCGCGGTAACCGCGTCGCGGCTCCGGGAGCGCGCTTTTCCTTATTGTGGGGACCATGACTTCCGTCGATCCCGCGCTGCTGCGCGACCGCGCCCGCGGGTGCCTGTTGGGCCAGTTCATCGGTGATTCGCTTGGCAGCCTCGTGGAGTTCGAGACCGCGGAGGAGATCGCCGAGCGTTACCCGGACGGGGTGCGCGATCTTGCCGACGGCGGCACGTGGAATCTCATCGCCGGCCAGCCGACGGACGATTCGCAGATGGCCATGATGCTCATCCGCAGCCTCCTGCGCCGCGGCACCTTCGATGCGGATGATGTGCGGCGGGGCTACGTCCACTGGTATTCGACGGGGCCTTTCGACATTGGTGCGACGTGCGCGCAGGCGCTCGGCGGCGCCGGGCTCAACGAGGACTCTCAGGCCAATGGCGCGTTGATGCGCGTTTCGCCGTTGGGTGTTTTCGGCGCCCGCGAGGACGTCGGCGTTCGCGCCGCCGCGGATTTCGCCCGCGAGGATGGCGCGCTGACCCACCCCAATCCCGTCTGCGTCGATGCGAACGCGGTGTTCGTCGTCGGCCTGGTCACGGCGATTCGCGGCGGCACGCCGAAGGAGGTCGTCGATGCGATGGAGGCGGCGACCTCCGAGCAGTCTGTCGCGCAGGCGATTGCGGCGGGCCGGACGGGCGATGTCTCCGACTTCGAGGAACACATGGGCTGGGTGTTGCTGGCTCTGTCCATCGCGGTGCGTCAGCTCCTGCTTTTCGACGACCCGGCCGACGCGCTTGTCGACGCGATAGGCATGGGCGGCGACACCGACACCAACGGTGCGATCGCGGGGGCGTTGCTTGGCGCGGTGCATGGAGCGGAGGCGTGGCCGGAGCGGTGGGTCGCCGGCGTGCTCGAGTGCGAGCCGGAGGAGGGCCGCCCGGGCGTGGCCAATCCGTTGGGCCGAGAGTTCTGGGCGGCGGAACTGCTTGCGCAGGCCGACGAGTTGGCGGGATTGGCGTAGCCCGCGCAACCACGTAGATCTTGTACTCGGAGCCACGGCGCGATGCTGGACGATTGCCCCGATCGCTTATGCAGCTCGCGTGCGTGGATTGAACAGCTCGGGTGGGCTGGTGAACACCCGGCCCTCTCGGTCGCCGATCCAACTGAATCGGAATGCGCCGCTGGCGGGGTCGGTGCCGTTGGGGTGGATGTTGGCGGCATCGTGTCGGCCGTGGAGTGCTTCGGCGATCGCCCGGGCGTGAACGGGGCCGGCGAGGGGAGTGGGGTGGTTGTCGTGAAGCCCGACGCGGATCGCAACCGTGAAGAGATAGACGGGATTGTCGCCGAGCATGAGGTATTCGGGGTAGCGGAGCGATAAATCCCGGACCAGGCCCGCGGGTACTCGTGCCCGTCGGGTGCGGATGGTGGCCGTGACGCCGTCGGAGTCGGGCAGCGCGATGGTGTGGTCGAGCGCGCCCGGTCGGATGGTGCGTGCGGCCACGGGGTGGCGGTAGAAGGTCGACACCAGCGCAAGTTCGTCGGCGCATGCGGAGCGGTAGCGGTCGGCGAGCGTGGGGGCGTGCAGTGCGAGCTGATGCACGTCCGGGCTGGAGCTGTCGGGGGAGGAAATGGGCTGGTCGGTGGCGGGATGATTCGAGGACGTCGTCATGGCCCGCACTCTAGAACATGGCTCGGACGGGTGTTCGAATTGGTATCGAACATGTGTGCGTAGGCGGGCTGTGGGGTCCTAGTTGTCTGCTGTGGCGCCTTCCATGGCGATTCGAGCGGTATCGGTGGTCAAGTACTCGTACAGCGATGCCTCGATCGGGGACTCGAGGTTCAGGTTCATGCGGACGACATCCAAAAAGGCCCCGTTGTCAGTGGGCATCTTGTCCTGGTACGCGTCAGTGGGTGTCACGCTTCCGAGGTAGTAGAAGTCCTTAGCCTCTTTGTCGTCCTTTTTGACGAACAGGTGAAGCTCTGTCTCTTTTTTCACGATTGCTTCGACTTCGTCACTTTCCATTGTTCGTTTGCTTCGCGTGAACCAGTGGAATGTGCGGTTATCGATGAACTTATCCCCGTACTTCGTGCTGTCGGAGATCTCATCGTCCTTGTGGTAGGTAACGAAAATGGGGCACGTGCCTGTCGATCTATTGACCTTGTATCCGTAAATCGTGCTGTACTGGTTCGTCGCCCAGTTGTTGAGCCAGCAATAATCTTTACGCGAGTAACGGCGACCAACGATGAAGTCACCGCTCCAGCTGTGTTGATGACGAGCGAGATAGAGGCCTGTCGCAATGATGTCATCGACTGCCGCCTTGAATGACATCTCGCCGCGCCCTGCATCAACTTTGGAGGATGAGTCGTACAGGTGTCGGAACTCAGGATCGATGACGAGAGTTTCGCCGTCGAGCGATGCGATCTGGATGTTCGAGTAGTTCTTTCGTTCGGTCGCTGTGTAGAATTCTAGCGACAACACACGTTGAGCAGACCAGATTACGTCCATGATCGCTGTTGTGCCCTCGGAGACGAGCATCTTACGGACGTCACCCAACGTCATTGAGCCGCGTTTGATCAGTTCGTTGATGATCAGAAGTTCATGGGGCCGCTTGCCGTTGAGGAGCTCGCGGGACAGGAAGTTCAAGTACAGAGCTTCGGTTTCAGTAGGTGCGGTGTCCAGGAACTTCGTGTGGTTCAGGAGTGACCAGTAGTTTTTCTTACCCGCAGCCATCAAGACCGGGTCAAAGGTCCCCTCGGTGGCGAAGTCGAGCAACTTGGGGACGAACCCGTTGCGAATCTCCAGCTCACGAATCTCCTTCTTCAAGCGGGCAAGGTTGTCAAGCTTCGCCTTGCGCAGCGACTCGAGCACACGCGCCTCGGAAATCGCATCGAAGTTGATCGTTGAGACGCCGGACAGCTCCTTGCCCGGTGCGGCTTCGCCCCGAATTATCGGCTTGATCTCCTCCTTGTCGCCGCGGTCACCGCCGTTGAGAGCGATTGGGATCAGGAAGTTGTTGTTGTAGTTGCCGATGAAGTCGATGACGCGAAGATGGTCTTTCCCATCCGCCTTTCGCAGACCCCGGCCGAGCTGCTGGGTGAAGACGATCGAGGATTGGGTAGCGCGGAGCATAACGATCTGATTCAACCGCGGAATGTCAACACCTTCGTTGAAGATGTCGATTGTCAGGATGTAGTCGAGGTCTCCGTTCTCGAGGGCCCGAACAGTGCGCTCGCGGTGGTCTGCTGAGTCTGATCCGGTAAGAGCCTCGGTGCGAAGTCGATGCCCGTTGACTGTGCGAGTGTTCAACAGATCCGAAAGCTCCTTAGCTTCCGTAGCACGGGAACAGAAGATCAACCCCTTCGCGCCCGTGGCGTGCCCGTATGTGGTGAGCTTTTCTACGATGTGGTCGACGCGTTCTTGCGCAACGAGTTGGGCGAGGTTACTCGACTCGGTGATGGTCTCTCCGTCTTTTTCGTAGTCGGTCACGCCGAAGTAGTGGAACGGAACGAGCATCTGTGAGTCGAGAGCCTTATTGAGGCGGATCTCGTAGGGGACGTTGTAGTCGAACAGCTGGTAGATATCGCCGCCATCGGTGCGTTCGGGTGTGGCGGTCAGCCCCAGCAGGAACGTGGGGGAGAAGTGGTCAATGACCCTCGTGTAGGTCTCAGCCGCGGCCCTGTGTACTTCATCGATGATGATGTAGTCGAAGTGGTCAGCATGGATCCGGTCGAGGGCATCAGTTTTGGACAGCGACTGAACCGTCGCGAATACGTACCTGCGGTCGATCTGTTTCGTCGCGCCGACGTACTTTCCGAAGTCGGCGCTTGAAGCATCGGTGAGAACCTTCTGGAACTCCTCCATCGCCTTATTGACGATCTGCTCGCGGTGAACGAGAAAAAGAAGCCTCTTTGGCGATGCCTCTCGGACTGCAAGCGCAGCGAGGATGGTCTTGCCAGTACCGGTCGCTGAAATGATCAGTCCACGTTGCTCACCGGCGTCGCGAAGTGCACGCAGTTCCTCAAGAGCTTCGGACTGCATCAAGTTCGGCTGGATCACCGCTCCCGGCGGAGTGCTCGCGGGGATGTGGTCGTCCCCCGGAATCACAACCGTTCGAACCTGGCGCCGAGTCCTATAATCCTCGATCCACTCCGAGGTCAGCGGGGTGCTCAGCTCGAGCTGTCTGTCAATCCCGGCCTTGATCTGATGAACAATGTCGCCGTTGTTCTCGGCCGAGAAGCGAAGATTCCACTCTTCGTTTTCGCGCAGTGCCTTTGCGGTCATGTTGGAGCTACCGATGATCGCGGTCATCCCGACTGCGTGTTCAAACAGGTATCCCTTGGCGTGAAAACCAACCTGGGAAGAGTCCAAAACACGTACATCGATGTTGTCGAGGAGCAGCAGCTCTTCGAACATCGCCGGCTCGTTGAAGTCGAGGTAATCCGACGTGATGATCGTCCCGTGTCCCTCGAAGTCAAGCAACGCTTGTTTCAGCGTGGCGATCGCCTGGCTGGTGATGAAAGCGACCGAGAAGGTGAACGACGAGGCATGGCGAAGCTCGTCCTTGATCGTGCGAAGCATCTCCGTACCGGCACGATTGTTAATCAGCCTTGGGTTGTAGAGATGCTGGGCGTTTGCTTCGCGATCGATGAAGCCGAACGTGAGGTCGCCTTCGATCGCAGACGGACGAGGACAGGGATAACCGGAAGACATCGTTGGTTAGAGGTCCTTTATCCAAACCGCTGAACAAGCAGGTCTACCGCCGGGATATCGGCGGGTGCCCACTTCAGCGACTTCAAATCTTCGGGAGCTACCCAACGAATGGCCTGGTGTTCGGTTAGCTCAGGTTCTTCGTCACCGAGCTCGCACAGGAACGTGGACAGGGAAATCGTGCCAAACGAGTACTCGTAATCGGTCGTCGTCAAGAAATCGCCAACGATCGCGGTGCACTGGAGTTCTTCGCGGATTTCACGCTCGAGCGACTCCTTCGCAGTCTCACCCGGCTCGATCTTGCCGCCGGGAAATTCCCAGTAGCCACCGAGGCTTTTCTCGGCCCCGCGTTGAGCGGCGAGGATCTTGTTATCGCGGATGAAGACGGCTCCGGTCACGCTAATGCGTTTCCCCACAGTGGCTCCTGGTGTATTTCTCGAACGGTTCTCTCAACTCAACCTACCGGGGCCCGGCCTCACAGGCCTCCCACCCCTACTCCGGCAGCACCTCGCCCAGCACGCGGAGGGTGTTGCCGCCCATGATCTTCGCGATGTCCTCCTCCGAGTACCCGCGGTCCACCAGCTCCTGGGTGATCACCGCCAACTGCGACGCATCCCACGGCACCTCCACCGACCCGTCGAAGTCCGACCCCAGCGCCGCGGCGTCGATGCCGGCGACCTTCACCACGTGGTCGATCGCATCGACCACCGGCCCCGTCCCCAGGCCGCACACGGCATCCTCCCAGTAACCAACGCCGATCACGCCACCGGTGCCGGCGATGCCGCGGATCTGCTCATCGCTCAGATTCCGGTTCACGTCGCAGGTGGCGCGCACGCCGCCATGCGAATAGACGACCGGCCCGTCGGCAAGCGCAATCATCTCCTCCATCGCCGCAGGACTCGCATGCGCCAAGTCCACGACCATGCCCATTTCCTGCATCTGCGCGAACATCTCGCGCCCCAGATCCGTCAGGCCCCCGCGCTGGACGCCGTGCATGGACCCGGCGACCTCGTTGTCGAAGAAATGCGTGAACCCCGCCATCCGCGCCCCCGCGTCGAACAGCCGCCGCAGATTCGCGCCATCGCCCTCCAGGTTGTGCAGCCCCTCCAGCGAATACAGCGCGCCGACCGCATCGCCGCCGGCCTCCCGATCCGCCAGCAACGCCCGCAAATCACCCTTCGTCCGGATCCACCGCAGCCGCCCCTCCGACCCCTCGACCGCCCGATCGAGCTTCTCCGCGTGGTACATCGACCGCTCGAACGGCGACGTCCACGTCCGTGGCGGCTGCATCTGCACCACCGACAGGGGAGTGATGTTGTCCGTCTCATCCGTGTTGCCGTCCAGATTCTGCCCCCGCGGCGACTTGGTCACCGACGCGAACACCTGCAGCGCCACATTGCCCTCCCGCAACCGCGGCAGATCCACGTGCCCGCGGTCGGCGCGCTCCAGAATCGACCGCTTCCACAACAGCGCATCCGAATGCATGTCGGCGATGGTCAACCGCCCGTGCAGGTCCAGGGCCTCGGACGTCGGCTGCTTCAGGTCCACGTCGGCGACGGGATTGCGCTGCTTTTCGACGACGCCGGGAGCCACCGCGAGCACCACCGCCACCCCGACGACCAGCACCGCCAGCAGCGCGCCCCCGATCTTCAGCCCGCGGCCGCCTCGGTCCCGTCGCTGCCCTCGTCGCGCATTCATGTTTGCCACGCTAACTTAATCGCGCGGGAGTGTGGCGTGGATCACCTCGATTCGGGTCGTGCTTGCGCCGCGTCTCGACCCACGTTTTCCGACATGCCCGCGTCGCCCGACATGCCCGCGCCATGGTCGCGCTTTGCCCCGCGCGATGCCCGGCCCCGGCGCCCCGCCGAAACGGCCGAAAAGGGGAGGCCGCGGGCGTCGCAAAGCAAAATCCGGGCGTTTTGACCCCGGGTCTATGGTGGACACATGCAACAAAATCGTGGCCGCCCCGCTGCCACGCACCCGGCGAAAACGCCGATCCCTCATGAGATCTGGGTGCTGGTCAGCGCGGCATTCATCATCGCGCTCGGCTTCGGCCTCATCGCGCCCGTGCTGCCCCAGTACGCCCGCAGCTTCGACGTCTCCGTCTTCGCGGCGAGTTTCGTGGTCAGCTCGTTCTCCATCTTCCGCCTGATCTTCGCGCCGACGTCCGGGCGGCTCGTGGACAAGGTCGGCTACCGCCGCACCTATCTCACCGGTCTGAGCATCGTCGCCATCTCCACCCTGCTCGTCGCCGTCGCCTGGGACTACTGGTCGCTGCTGGCGTTCCGCGCGATGGGCGGCATCGGCTCCACCATGTTCACCGTCTCCGCCATGGGCCTGATCGTGCGCATGGCGCCGCCGAACATCCGCGGCAAATGCTCCTCCGCGTACGGCTCCGCGTTCCTGCTGGGCAACGTGTTCGGCCCGCTGCTCGGCGCCGCCATGGCCGCGTGGGGCATGCGGACGCCGTTCTTCATCTACGGATTCGCCCTGGTCGTGGCCACGCTCATCGTCGCCGTGCGCCTCAATCCCGAGGCGCTGCGGCAGAAGGTGCCCAAGCGCACCACGCCCGTCATGCGCTTCCGCGACGCCTGGCGCGACTCCGCCTACCGCGCAGCGCTGGTGTCCGGCTTCGCCAACGGCTGGTCCAACTTCGGCGTGCGCGTGGCCATCGTGCCGCTGTACGCCGCCGCCACCTTCGAGCACGGCGCCGCCGTCGCCGGGCTGGCGCTGACCGCGTTCGCCGTGGGCAACGTCATCGCGCTGCAATTCTCCGGATCGCTGTCCGACCGCATCGGCCGGCGCCCGCTGCTGTTCACCGGGCTGGCCGTGAATGGCCTGTTCACGGGGTTGGTCGGCTTCATGCACGGCGACGTCACCCTCCTCGCCGTGTCCGCCGCCGCCGGTTTCGGCGCCGGCATGATCAATCCGGTGCAACAGGCCGTGCTTGCCGACGTCATCGGGTCCGACCGGCAGGGCGGCAAGGTCCTGGCGAATTTCCAGATGGCCATGGACTTCGGCGCGATTTCCGGCCCGCTGGTCGTGGGCCTGATCGTCGACCTCGCCGGGTACCGGGCGGGGTTCATCGCGTGCGGAGTGATCACCGCGATTGCGTTCGTCGCGTGGCTCGGCGGGCGCGAGACGCTGGCGAGCGTGCCGACGAAGGTGAAGCCCGCGGGGGAGTAGTACGCGAGAGGGGGGCGACGGGCGCGAGGTCATTCGTCCGTCGATCCAATGACACGAAGGCCGTGTCCTGGTGGCCGGAGACCCGCCGCCCGACATCGTCCGGGTGCCGGCGACGTGGTCTTCCTACGTCACCGCCCCCACCTGGTGGTTCCTGCCCATCGTCCTCGCCTCCCCGCCCCGTGGTTCGGGACGTCGATCTTTCGCGGGCGGCGGTTCCGCTGCCTTCCCTCGCGGCGAAATGTCGTTTGATCGACGCTCCCGAGTAGCACTTGTGACCACCTGGTGTTTTAGAGAGCGCCGGTGAGGAGCGTCGATCGAATGACACGAAGGCCGTGTCCTGGTGGCCGGAGGCCCGCCGCCCGCCATTGCCCCGATGCCGGCGAAGTGGTCTTCTTCCGGCATCGCCCCGGCCATTTTCCGGGTGCCAGCGGCCCGGTCGGTCCTCCGTCGTCGCCCCCACCCAGTGGTTCTGGCCCAACGCTCCTGCGTAGTTCGGGCTCATCGTTCCTTCGTGGCCGGCGCAGCCGCTGCCGAACCGTGCGGCGAAACGAAGGTTTTCGCGGGGCGAAATGTCGTTTGATCAACGCTCCCGAGTAGCACTTGCGACCACCTGGTCCTTTGGTGGTCGCCGGCGCGGAGCGTCGATCGAATGACACGACGCCTTCGTCCCGGTGGTCGGAGAACGCCGACGCTGGAGCTGAGCTGCCGGAAAGTGGGGAGCGGCGGGGCACCAAGGAGAGGCTGGCGCGGAAGCCGAGGATTGGGTGGCGCGGAAGCCGGAAACGGGGCCGGCGTGGATGCCGGGGAGTGGGTCGACGTAGAGGCCGGGGAGAGCGCCGGGAAGAACGGGCCGCGGGCACCGGGGGAGCGCCCGCCGGCGGCGCGCGGGGGCGGCGATGGGTACGTGATTAGAGTGACCTCCGCCACCGTTGACCCCAGTTAATCGCGTTTTGGCATGTAGAACGGGTAAGGTGGCCCGAGCAATGAGCACAACCGATGACGGTGCCGGCGACGCGAAAACGCCGGAGAACTATGACGAATCGGTATCCACGGATAGCTCGCACGACGGCGCACCCCTCACCCTCGACGACGTAATCAACGCGTCGGGGGTTGATGCTGCGCAGGTCAGCAGGGAAAAGAGCACCACCGCGGACACTGAAGATGGGCGGGCCACAACGGCCCACGACGACAATTCACATGCAGAGCACGCGGCACACGAGACCGCGGACGAGACGGCCACACGGGCCGCACACGAGGCCCCGCGGGGCCGGGAAGACGCCCCGACGGGCGATGAGATGGGTAACTACATGGGCAATAACGACAACAACGACGTGATCCGCGAAGAGCTGGGAGCGGACCGAATCGAGAACAACGCCGAGCAGAACACCGCCGAGCAGAGCACCGCCGATAACACCGAAAACGCCGCCGCCGAGCAGCAGTCCGAAATCGCGGCCGTGAAGGTCGACGGGGACGAGGTCTCCAACGCCGACGAAGCGCCCTTCGAGGCCAACGCCGAAGTCGAAGAGGCGAAGAAGAGCGGGGACGAGGGCGTCGCAAAGCAGGCCGAAAAGCTTGACGACGAGCCCGCCGACGCCAAGTCCGCCGAGCAGGGCGAAACGGCCGACGATAAGGCCGAAACCAAGAACGGCGACAAGACCGACACCAAGTCCGCCAAGAACGACGACGACCGCCCCGAAGGCCCGGGCTTCGACGAGCTCGACCTGCCCGACGAGGTCGTCCGCGCGGTGGCGAAGGTCGGCTTCGAAACGCCGTCGCCGATCCAGGCCGCGACCATCCCGACGCTGATGGCCGACCGCGACGTCGTCGGCCTGGCGCAGACCGGCACCGGCAAGACCGCCGCGTTCGCGCTGCCGATCCTCGCCCGCATCGACCGCTCCGTCCGCGCCCCGCAGGCCCTGGTGCTCGCGCCGACCCGCGAGCTCGCGCTGCAGGTCGCCGACTCCTTCCAGTCGTTCGCCGACCACCTCGGCGGCATCTCCGTGCTGCCGATCTACGGCGGCCAGTCCTACGGCATCCAGCTGTCCGGCCTGCGCCGCGGAGCGCAGATCATCGTGGGCACCCCCGGCCGCGTCATCGACCACCTGGAAAAGGGCTCGCTGGACATCTCCGGCCTGCGCTTCCTGGTCCTCGACGAAGCCGACGAGATGCTGAACATGGGCTTCCAGGAGGACGTCGAGCGCATCCTCGCCGACACCCCGGAGGACAAGCAGGTCGCGCTGTTCTCGGCGACCATGCCGGCCGCCATCCGCCGCCTGTCCAAGCAGTACCTGGACGATCCGCGCGAGATCACCGTCAAGTCGCAGACCCGCACGGCGGACAACATCCGCCAGCGTTTCCTGATGACCGCGCACCGCAACAAGCTCGACGCCCTCACCCGCGTGCTGGAGGTCGAGGAGTTCGAGGCGATGATCGTGTTCGTGCGCACCAAGCACGAGACGGAGGAGCTCGCCGAGAAGCTCCGCGCCCGCGGCTTCACCGCCGCCGCGATCAACGGCGACATCGCGCAGAACCAGCGCGAGCGCACCATCGGCCAGCTGAAGTCCGGCCGCCTGGACATCCTGGTGGCCACCGACGTCGCCGCCCGCGGCCTGGACGTCGACCGCATCAGCCACGTGGTCAACTTCGACATCCCGCACGACACGGAGTCCTACGTCCACCGCATCGGCCGCACCGGCCGCGCGGGCCGTTCGGGCGAGGCGCTGCTGTTCGTCACGCCGCGCGAGGGCCGGCTGCTGCGTTCCATCGAGCGGGCGACCAAGTCGTCGCTCCACGAGATGCAGCTGCCGAGCGTCGACGAGGTCAACGATTCCCGCAAGTCCAAGTTCATGGACGCCATCACGGAAGCGCTTGCCGACGAGCAGGTGCCCGTGTTCAGGGAGCTCATCCAGTCGTACGCCGAGGAGCATGACACGCCGCTGGTCGACATCGCCGCCGCCCTGGCCGCGCAGTCGCAGAACGGCGAGTTCCTGATGAAGGAGCAGCCCCGCCGCAAGCGCGACGACCGCGGCCGCGAGGGCCGGGGCCGTTTCGAGGAGGAGCGCGGTGGCCGCGGCCAGCGCGACCGCCGCAGCGAGCACGCCGCCCGCCGGGCGGAGCGCGCCGAGTTCACCCGCGAGGGCATGTCGAAGTTCCGCATCAGCGTCGGCCGCCGCCAGCATGTGCGGCCGGGCGCGATCGTCGGCGCCATCGCCAACGAGGGCGGCCTGACGTCGAAGGACTTCGGGCACATCGACATCCGCGGCGACCACACCCTGGTCGAGCTGCCGGCGAACATGCCGCAGCAGGTGTTCGACAACCTCCGCGACACCCGGATTTCGGGCCAGCTGATCCACATCACGCCCGACGACGGCACCAACGTCGACGACGGGTCGCACGCCTACGACGATCGCGATGACCGCGGTGGACGTGGCGGGCGCGGCGGCGATCGCGGCGGTTACCGCGGTGGCCGGGGCGACCGCGGGGACCGTGGCGGTCGCGGTGGTTTCCGCGGCGGCCGAGGTGGCCGTGACGACGATGACCGCGGCGGCCGTGGTGGCCGGGGCGGTTACCGCGGCGGCCACGACGATGATCGCGGCGGCCGCGGGGGACGCGGCGGTCGCGGTGGTTTCCACGCCGGCCGCGACGACCGAGGCGGGCGCGGCGGCTACCGGGGCAACCGCGATGACCGCGGTGGCCGTGGCGGCCGCGGCAGCTGGGACTAGCGAATGAGAATCGGCCCGCACCCTTGATGGGGTGCGGGCCGATTCGTCGTAAAGCGGGAGGGGGCGGGGAGGGCCGGAACCTCCCCTAGAACCTGATCGCGTCGATCGGCTTGACGCGCACGGCGATCGTCGCCGGGATGACGCCCGCCATCGCGCCCACCAGCGATGCGATGGCCACGCCCATGAACGCCGCGGTCAGGGGGTACGGCACGCTGCCCAGGTCCATCGGCATCTCGAGCATGTCTGCGATGGGCAGCTGCTTGACGGTGATGATCGACAGGATCACGCCGACCACGCCCGCCACCGTCGTCGCCACGATCGATTCGAGGAAGACGGAGATGAAGATCCGCGCCGCCGACGCGCCCATCGCGCGGCGGATGCCGATCTCGCGGACGCGGTGGCCGATGGTGACGATCGACACCGTCAGCAGGCCCAGCGCGCCCAGGGCGATGACGATGCCGCCGATGATGCCCAGCACCTTCGTGATCATCGAGTTCATCTGCTCGGTCTGCTCGACGTTGCGGTCCGCGGTCGATCCGGTGACCTGCCAGCCGCCGCCGAGGTGGCCGCGCAGCATGTCGGACAGGGTGCGCTGCGCCTCCTTCGCCTCCTCCGGCGGGGCTGCGACCAGCAGCTTCGGCGAACCGACGGAGGTGTGCCGCGCGTGCATCAGCGTGTCGTAGTGGGTGACGGCCAGCGGGGAGTCCCACGAGCCGATGCCCTTCATCACGCCGACGACCGTGAACTGCGCGCGGCCGGTCTCCCGCGCCGTGAACGTCGGATGCGAGGCGACGTCGGGGTTGCCGAGCTTCTCCCACAGGGCCTCGTTGACCACGACGGGGTTCATCAGCCGCTGTCCGTCCTCCGGCTGCAGCGCGCGGCCGACGATGATGGTCTTGCGGTGGATGTCGAACCACCCGGGGTCGACGCCGTGCATTTCGGGCGTCTGTTGCGGCACGCACGACGGGTCGGTGGCCGGGTCGCACTTCGGCTGCGAGGGGATCTGCACGTCGAGCGTCTGCGTCCGCATCCGCGTCCACGTGTTCGCGCCGACCTGGCCGACGGTTTTCAGGGCGGCGTCGGAGAACGCGTCGTCGATCGAACCGTCCGGCTTGACGACGTCCAGCGTCTCCCCGGTTGAGCCCTGCGAGGTTGCCATCGGCGGCATCCCCGGGATGGGCGCGCCGGCCGGTCCGCCCGCGGCGGCGCCGCCGCCTTCGCCCCCGCCGGAGCCCGGCGTCGCCGACAGAGTCACCGTGCCGGCGATGC
The DNA here is from genome assembly GCF_001056295.1 of Corynebacterium halotolerans. Lineage (GTDB taxonomy): Bacteria > Actinomycetota > Actinomycetes > Mycobacteriales > Mycobacteriaceae > Corynebacterium > Corynebacterium hansenii. Next base: position 99,521 of record NZ_JVMD01000020.1, on the reverse strand, counting down.
CCGAGTACTGGGCGCTGGAGGCTTCCGACGAGGACGTGAGGATGTTGCCCAGCGCGATCACCGTAGACATCGCCCACACGGCGGCGGCCACGCTGACCAGCGACAGCATGATGCGGTTGCGGTTGATGCGCAGCTCGTGCCACGCCTCCAGAAGCGCTCCGATGTAGGGGGTGAGCGAATACGCGAGCTTGTTGTTCGTCGTCTTATTCATCGTCGCCCCCGATCGGCAGATGGGGTGCGCGGAGCAGCGAATCGTCGTGAAGCTTCCCGCCCCGCAGCTCGACGATGCGGCTCGCCCGTTCGGCGACCTCCATGTCGTGCGTGATCAGGACCAGCGCGGAGTTGTTCTCCGCGGCGACCTCCTCGAGAAGTTCCATGACCACCTTTCCGGTGTCGAGGTCCAGAGCGCCGGTCGGCTCGTCGGCGAGGATGACCTTCGGCTGGCGCACCAGCGCGCGCGCAATGGCCACGCGCTGCTGCTCGCCGCCCGACAGGCGGCCCGGCATCGCGTCGATGCGGTGGCCGAGGCCCACCCGCTCGAGCATTTCCGTCGCCAGCTCGGTGCGGTTCCAGAACTTCGGGCCCTTGTCGTACATGAGCGGGACCTCGACGTTCTCCAGCGCCGTGCGCGTGGGGAAGAGATTGAACTGCTGGAACACGAACCCGAAGGAGTCGCCGCGGAGGGTGGCCAGGGCCTTGTCGCCGAGCTTGGACACGTCCGTGCCGTCGAAGGTGTACGTGCCGCCGTCGGGCAGATCCAGCATGCCCATGATGTTGAGCAGCGTCGACTTGCCGCTGCCGGACTGGCCGATGATGCTCACGTGATCGCCCGGAAAAACCTCCAGGTCGATGCCCTGCAGGATCGGCAGCATTTCGCCGTTGGGCAATTCCACCGTGCGGGTGACCCGCGTCAGTTTCAGCATCGGGCGCCGTCAGTTCGCGGCCGGGGCGTCGGCGGGGGCGGGATCGCCGCCGCCATCGGAGCCATCGCCGGAGCCGCCGTCGCCGGAGCCCTTGGCGCCCTCGCGCTCGGAGACGGCGGGCACGAACGTCAGCACCTTCTCGCCCTCCTTCAGGCCGCCCTTGATCTCGATGTTGGTGCCGTCGTTGGCGCCGAGCTGGACCTTCCGCTTGACGGGCTTCTTGCCGGGCCCGTCGCCGGGCAGGAACACGATGCCCTCGTTGAAGCGGCCCTCGACGGCGGTGACCGGCAGGGTGGAGACCTCGCCCGTGGTGGCGCCTCCGATGGTCAGCGTGGCGGGGACGCCCTCGTAGACGGTCTGGTCGGAGGGGATGGAGCAGCGGATCTGCGGGCCGCCGCCCGTCGTGGAGCCGGTGTTCTGCGCCGCCGCGCCGGAGCCTTCGCCGGAGCCGGTGGCGGGCGCCGACGACGCGGTGACGATCTTCACCTCGGAGCACAGGAACGGCCCCGGCCCGTCTGTGATGCTCAGCTTGCCGGACCGCAGCGCGTCGCCCATCGAGTACAGCTGGCTCGGCTTGAGCTGCGCCAGCGCGTGGAAGGAACCGGGCGAGATGGTCCCGATCTCCTGGCCCGCCTCGACGTTCTGGCCCAGCACCACGTTGAGCTGCACCGTGCCGCCGGAGGGGGCGGCGATGTCCTGGTACTTCACCACGGGGGCGGGGGCGGCGGCCTCGGCGTCGGAATCGGAGTTGGCGCCGGTTGCTGCTGCGCCGGACCCGGCGGGCATGGTCGTCGACTTCACCTGGAAAAGGCCCTGGCCGGCGTTGACCGCCTGGCCGGAGGCGACGAACAGCGTGCTGACCTGACCCGACGCGGTGGCGCGGATCGGCGTCGGCGCGTCGCGGAGGATGGTCGCCGACAGATTGGTCTCGTTGTCGATGGTGTTCTTCTCCAGCGTCGTCGTCGGCTGGGAGAAGTCGCCTTCGCTGACGTGCTCGGGCGTGTCGTTGCCGGGGAAGAAGGCGATCTTCACAAGTGACACGGTGGCCAGGATCAACAGGGCGTACTTGAGGCCCCGCAGGATTCCCGCGCCTCGCTTCGTGTTGTTCATCGTGGGTGTTTCGTCCGTTCGGGAAGGGCGTGCGCCGGGGTCGCCGGCGTGGATGGCCGGGCGGTCGATAACAGCCACGGCAAAAATGTAACGACGCGAGCCTATCAGCCCTTGAGTCCCATCCACATTGTGTTCTTGGCAACGATTTCCAGCGTCGCCGTCGGCTGCGGCGTCGATCGTGCCGAACACCGTTGTCCCCGGCATTCGTACGCCGCCGAGTATGGCAGAGGGGAGGGTGCGGGCGAGCGCAGGGCGGGGGAGGGCCGGTTCATGTCCGACGGTCGCCTGACCGGGCCCGCTTCACGACGAACCGGCCCGCACCCCGAACGGGGTGCGGGCCGGGCGTCGCCAAGCAGGATCAGAGGCCTGCCCGACGGCGAAATCATCGGTGTGACCTGGCTGGTGTCGAGGGGGCGCTACGGCTGGCGGTACGTCACGTCCTTGGTCTGGCCGTCCGGGCCCTTCCACGTGACCTTGACCGCGTCCATGCCGATCACCGACACGGACTCGACCTGGCCGGTGCGGTCGCCGAAGGTCCGGTCGGCGCCGAAGCCCTCGGGCACGGCCGCGGTGCCCACGTACCCGCCGTCGTTCGGGCCGTAGAGCAGCACCGCCTGCGGCGACGAACCGGTCGCGCCGGCGACCGTGATCACCTGCGCCGACACCGAACCGTCGGTGCCCCTCGCGACCGGGAACCACGGATCCGCCACCCACTCGTGGCCGGCGGAGATGTGGCCGTCGCGCGTGGCCTGACCGATGGCCTCCTTCAGGCGGGAATCGCCGGCGGGAGCGCCGGCCGCCTCGGCGGCGGGGGCGGCATCGGCCGCGGGGGCCGCGACGGCGGGGGCGGCGCCACCGGCCATCAGTGCCAGCGCCGCGGAGGCCGAAGCGGTCAGCGCGCCGGCGCGGCGCGGGCGGCGGGTGTGCGTGGCACCGGCGTCGGCCGTGATGGCGTCGGTGACGTCGGCGGTCGTGCGGTTGGCGTTGTTCGTGCGGAACATGTCTTCCTTCCAATGGATGGTCGTGTGTTCTGCGGACTGGATGGTGCGGTGAGAGGTCGTGCGCCGCGCGCGGCGTGGTGCTGGGCCGGCGCGGCGCCGGGGTGCGGCGCGGTTATGCCTGCGCGGTGCGCCGTTACGGCGTCGAGCCCTCCAGGAACATCGGCTGGAACACGCCGTCGTCGAGCATGTAGCGCATCGTGGCGTGCTCGCCGGCCGCGTTCCTCCACCAGACGGTGATGTCGTACGGCGCCGTGCGGGCGATGTGGACCATGCCGCTGGTGTAATCGCCCCACGCCGGCCCCTCCGCCGCGAAGCTCGGGATCTCGGCCGTGGTCGCGTAGCCGCCCTGGCCCGGGTAGTACAGCAGCACCGCAGTCGGGGCCGTCGGGTCGCCGCCGCGAGCCGAAATCGGCTGCGCCGTCGGCAGGTGGCACGGGCCCTCGAGGTACGGCATCGCCTTGTTCGGCTGCCAGTCGTGGTTCGGCGAGATGTGGCCCTCCGCGATCGCCTGCTCGATGGCCGCGTGCGGATCGGCGGGCGGGAGGTTCTCGTCGCACTTGCCGGTGACGTCCCGGGCGGGCGGTTCGGGCACGGCGGCCGCCATGGGGGCGGTCGCCGCGGCGCCGAAGGCCATGGTCAGCGACGCGGCGGCCGCGAGCGCGGCCTTGCGGATGCCGGACCCGCGGGTACCGGCCTCGCGGGAATTCGGAGTGTGCATCATGTCGAACATGGTGTCCTCTCCGATCCGCCGGGGGTCGAGCTGTTGGGGTCGGGGCGGCGGATCGAGTTGAACGGGGAGCCGGTACCCGGCGTCGGATCCGGTGGCGCGTCCCGCCGGTTGGGGCGGAACCCGTCTCCCGGGGCCGGAGCCTGTCCCGGAGTCCCGATCAACTGTGGCGCCCACGGTGCTCGCCTTGTTTCGTGAGCGCAAGCGCTCATGAATGTTGTTAAGCCATCGTAGTTCAGGCGTTATCGAACCGTTATTCATTGGTTCGCCGGGTGCTGGGCGTCATTTACGGTGGTGCGCTGGATCAATGACGTGCATTTTTCGGCGTCGGCGTCGGGGGTGGTTCCCCTCGCGCGCGGGACTTGAAAGTGGCGCCGACGGGCGCCCGGCGGGCGCCATGTGGCCCGGTTATCGAGCGACCCGGTTCCCGTCGTGAAGCGGGAACGCGCGACGGGGGCGGCCAACCGACCGGAAGACGCCGACCGGGAGAGACCGCCCGCGCCCGCCCCGCGCCTACGCCTCCAGCGCCCGGCGCAGGCCCGCCTCGACGCCCGCCGACACGTGGCCGAAACGGTGCAGCGACCACGAGATCGACTGCTCGCGCAGGTAATGCAGCATCTCGTGGCGGCCGCTCTGCACCACCGGCGCGGGGTCGAGCCACGAACCGTTCTCGGCCGCCGCCTTCAGCGCCCCCGCCGGCACGGCGCCCAGGCACCGCACCCGCGACGACGCCGCCACGGACACTCGCGCGGTGAAGTCGGCGTCATCCTCGACGACGACGTCAGCCAGCCCGTGCGCCGCCAGCACCCGCAACGTCGCGGCGATCGGCGAATCGGCGCGGCTCGGCGACGTCCCCGGTCGGGCGGCGTCCTCGGCGTCGCCCATCACGGACGGCGCGACGGTGACCACGGGCACGTCCGCCCGTCGCGTCCCCGTCCCCGCGCCGCCGGCGCCCACGGCTTCCTGCGCCGCGGCCGCGGCCAGCACCGTCCGCGCCAGCTGCACGGGGTGGGCGCCCGGCCCGACGCGCACGGTCGGCCGCGGGTAGGGGCGGTAGCGGAACACGTTCGCCTCGCCGATCAGGCCCGACTGGTCGCGCGGAACGCCGAATTCGGTGCCGGCCCAGTACGCGTCGGATCCGGCGGCGGCGCGCAGGTACTCGATGGCGTCGTCGATGAGCTGCGCCGTCGCCTCGCGCCCGTCGGCAGGCCGCGCCGCACCCTCGCGCAGCGCATCGGCGAGGTCGCGCAGCACGGCGTTGACGCCGCGGCTGGGGCTGGCCTTCGGCATGCTCGACGACGGCGCATCGTGGACCGTCCCGAGCTGCGCCACGTAGTTCGGGCCGCCGGCCTTCGCGCCCGGGCCGACCGACGACCCCTTCCAGCCGCCGAACGGCTGGCGGCGGACGATGGCGCCGGTGATGTGCCGGTTGACGTAGGCGTTGCCCACCTCGACCTTCGACAGCCACGTGGCCACCTCCGACGAATCGAGGGTGTGGATGCCGCCGGTCAGGCCGAAGTCGACGGCGTTCTGCCATTCGATGGCGGTCTCCAGGTCGGGGGCGCGCATGATGCCGAGCACCGGGCCGAAGCATTCGGTCATGTGGAACCACGATCCCGGCTGGACGTTGTCGCGGATGCCCGGCGACCAGATCGTGCCCTCGTCGTCGAGTTGGCGGGGCGGGACCAGCCACTTCTCGCCGGGCTCGAGGATGGTCAGGCCGCGGCGCAGCTTGTCGCCCGGCGGTTCCACCAGCGGGCCCATGTCCGTGGACAGGTCGCGGCCGTGGCCGACTTCGAGGGTGCGGGTGGCGTCGAGGATCTGCTCGAGCAGCCGCTCGGACTTGCCCGCCGCGCCGACGAGGATCGCCAGCGACCCCGCCGAGCACTTCTGCCCGGCGTGGCCGAACGCGGATGCCACGATGTCGGCGGCCGCCAGGTCCGGGTCCGCCGCCGGCGTGACGATGATCGCGTTCTTGCCGCTGGTCTCCGCCAGCACGGGGCGCTCGGGGCGCCACGACCGGAACAGCGCCGCCGTCTCGGAGGCGCCGGTGAGCACGACGGCGTCGACGTCGTCATGCGTGATCAGGTGCTTGCCTGCGGCCGACTCGTCGGTGTTGGCCAGCTGGATCAGGTCGGGGTCCGCGCCGGCGTCGCGCAGGCCGTCGCGCAGGGCGGCCACGGCGACTTCCGCCACGCGCACGACCTGCGGCGCCGGCGAGATGATCACCGCCGACCCCGCCGCCAGTGCCGAGACGATGCCGCCGACGGGGATGGCCACGGGGAAATTCCACGGAGGGGCGATGACCGTCACGCGGTTGGGCGTGAACGCCACGCCGGGCTCGTCCGCCAGCGCCCGCGCCGACGCCGCGTAGTAGCGGATGAAGTCGATGGCCTCGCTGATCTCGGGGTCGGTTTCCGCCACCGTCTTGCCCGGCCCGTGCACGGCGGCGGCGATGAGGCTGCCGCGTCGTGAAGCGAAACGCTGCGCCACGACCTCCAGCACCGACGCGCGCCCGTGCTCGCCGAGGTCCGCCCACGCCGACTGGACGCGGGTGGCGCGGTGCACGACGGCGTCGACGTCGGCGACGTCGTCGATCAGCGGCGCGCGCGACGGGCCCGGATCCTGCGACGGGTGGACCAGCGCCTTCGCCCAGTCGCGGTTGGCGGGCAGCGCGGAATCGGTGTCGGGCTCGTTGGCGAAATCGGTGAGGGTCGGCGCGGTCTTCGCCTTCTCCGCCCGCGGCGTCGTGGTCGTGCCGGGCGCGGCGTCGGGCGACGTCGGCGGGCCCTCCACGCGGCGGTCCTGCGTGCGGCGCGGCTCGGACCGGGTGGCGTCGCGCTCGTCGACGGCCTGCCGGAAGCGCGCCTCCTGCCCGGACATCGGCGACTGCGGCGACTTCGGCGACGGCCCGTCGCCGCCCGCCCGCTCGCCCTCGTCGAGGGAGGTCATCGCGTGCAGGAAGTTCTCCTCCGCGGCGTTTTCCTCCAGGCGGCGCACCAGGTAGCTCACCGCGACGTCGAAGCTGCCGGCGTCGACCACCGGGGTGTAGAGGATCAGGCGCCCGACGTCCTCCTGGATCACCTTCTGCTGCATCGGCGCCATGCCCTGCAGCATCTCGGCGTCGATCTGCTTCTCGACGCCCCGGGCCCGGGCGAGTTCCACCGCGGCGGCCATGGAGAAGAGATTGTGGCTGGCGACGCCCACGCGCAGGCTTTCGGCGACGTCGGGGCGCAGCGCCCGATCGAGCAGCCGCAGGTAGTTGGCGTCGGTCTCCGCCTTGGTGGCGTACGGGGCGCGGACCCACCCGTGGGTGTCGGCGGTGACGGTCTCCATGGACAGGTTCGCGCCCTTGACCAGGCGCACCTTCACCGGCGCGCCGCCGCGGGCGACGCGGTCGCGGGAGAAGCCGATCAGCCGGTCCAGCGCCGCCACCGAATCCGGCAGGTACGCCTGCAGCACGATGCCCGCCTCCAGGCCCATGAACTCGTCCTCGGAGAGGATGCGCTCGAAGACCTCCAGCGTCAGGTCCAGGTCGTGGTACTCCTCCATGTCCAGGTTGATGAACGGGGGAGCGGTGCGCGACGACTTGCCCGGCGCGTCGGCGGCGATGCGGTAGAGGGGGCGCAGGGTGCCCACGAGCCTGTCGACGCTGCCGTCGAAGTCCCAGGGGTTCAGCTGCGACACCACGCTCGACGCCTTCACCGAGACGTAGTCGACCATCGGGTCGCGCAGCAGCGCCATCGTGGCGTGCAGGCGGCGCTCGGCCTCCTTCGCGCCGAGCACGGCCTCGCCGAGCAGATTGAGGTTCAGGCGGCGGTCGCGGGCGCGGGCGTCGGACAGCAGCTCGTCGAGGGCTTCGCCGTCGGAGTCGAGGATGAGGTGCCCGACCAGCTGCCGCATGCGGCGCCGGGCGATGGGCATGACCAGCCACGGCAGCTTCGGGGCGAGCACGCCGCCGAGCTTCATCGCCGCGCGGTCCATCGCGGAGAGGAACTCCGGCGTCTTCGTCCCGCCGGTCAGCCCGGCCAGCTGGCGCGCGGCGGTGGCGTCGTCCTCGGGGCGGGCGACCTGGTCGACGAACGCCATGGTGTAGTCCACTCCCGCGGGGTCGTGGACGAGCTTCGCCAGCTGCTCGGCCGCGTGGTCGGAGGCGTCCTTGACGGGATCCTCGGGTTCCCCGCCGCCGGCCCGCGCCTGCGCGAGGTCGCTGGCGCCGGTGCGTCCGGCGACCTTCTCCGATTCGGCGAGCCAGCCCATCGCACGGTCGACCGCGGCGTCGACGAGGTCGTCCAGGGGAACCAGGCCGTCGTCTCGGCCGGCGGCCATCCGGGCGGTGCCGTCGTCCCGACCGTCGTCGTCGATCTGATGGCGGGCGTCGTGCGTTGGGGCCATGGTTTCCTCCTCGTGCGAAAATCGGGCGTTCCCCGCGCCGGACGGGGGTTTCCCGTGGGGTCGCGCGGGGCGGGCGGCGTGATGGCCGCTCCCGTCCGCGACCCTACGTATGCTTCGAGGGAGAAAACAACCATGCTGGCCCGTGCCGTGATTCCAGCGTGGCGGGGGTTTTCGGGGGTCGGCGCGAACGCGGAAAAACCGGCCGGCGGAACGGATCCGCCGACCGGTTTCGGGTCGGGTGCGGGCCTCGGGGCGGAAGGGGCGCCGGGGCCGGGCGGGAAAACCTAGATGAAGAACATCAGCACCGCGGTGATCAGCCACAGGGCGCTGAAGATGCCGGAGAACATGGCCAGCTGGCCCTTGGCCTTGCCCCAGTCGAGGTTCGCGGCCTTTTCGGCGCGCTTGCGGAAGTCGGGGTCGTCGGCGAGCTCGTCCTCGCCGGCGACGCCGAGGCCGGCCATCATGACCGACTGCTTCGGGGTGATGACGAAGTACAGCAGCGCCCAGGCGATGACCGCCAGCAGGATCGAGGCGTGCAGCGCGCCGGCCTTCATGTAGGTGCCGAGGTCGGTGAACATGACGCCGAAGCCGAGCAGCGGCACGGCCAGGGAGAACAGGCCGTAGGTGCGGGTGACGGCGTGCATGGTGCGGGCGGCGCCGACGGAGCCGGCCTCGCCGTCGCGCGCGGCGAGCGCGAGCCGCGGGAACATGGAGATGGCGACGGTGACCGGGCCGAGCAGCAGGATCGCCGCGACGACGTGGGCGATGAGGACGACGTTGTTCACGAAGTGCCTTTCATTGGGAGGGTGGGCCCATGGGCGGGTGTGGGCTGGTTCACGGGGATTCCGCCGGGCTGGGCGGGGAGTCCATCGGGGCGCAATGGTAGCCGATGGCGGGGCCCGGCGCTCAAGCGGTACCGACGCGGCGTCGTCAAATCCGGGGCTCGCTTTGCGACGGCCCGGCGCCCGAGACATCGTCCCTCCCGCGGGAGCGGCGGGGAGCGTGCGCGGCGGTTACCGCGCCCGGATGCCGCAGGCTCCGGCCATCGCGGTCCAGTCGGCGACGGACACCGGCAGCTCCCATGCGACGGCGACGCGGAGGTAGCGGACGGAGTAGCCGCACCGCAGTTCCCGGGCGGGCGGCAGCCACTCCGCGGGCGTGAGGTCGGACTTCTCGCGGTTCACGGCGGAGGTGACGGGCACCAGGTTGAGCGCGGCGTCGTTGGCGAACTCGCGCCGCGCCCGCGCGTCCCATGCGTGCGCCCCGAAATCCCACGCCGCGGCGAGCGGGTAGACGTGGTCGACGTCGACGCCGTCTGCCGCGACGTCTTCGCCCGTGTACGGGTCGGCGATGGTGGGGGAGCCGGAGAACCACTCGGCGAGCACCGCGTCCCGGGTGTCGCCCGCGCCGGAAGCCGTCCCGGCCGCGGTCCATCCTCCGAACCGGGAGCGGTCGTAGCCCAGCACCGTGATGCGCTCCGGGGCGACGGCGACGGCGGACAGGAGAGTGGCGGCTTCCCGTGCATCGCCGGACTCGCCGGCGCCCTTGCCCTTGCCCGGACCGTCGCCCGCACCGCCGCAGGCCGCCGCGAATGACAGGAAAAGGGCGAGGAGCGGGGGCGCGAGCCGTCGTAAAGCGGATGCGGAAACGGGGTCGGGAGCGGGATCGGGGGTGGGACGGGGAGCAAGACGGGGAGCGGGGAGGAGAACGCGGAAGAGGCGGGCCACATCCCATTGGACGCGGCCCGCCCCTTCGCGGTTCCGTTCAATTTTCCGCCCACCCCATCGGGGTGTGGCGGCGGCCTACGCCGTGGACTCGACCTTCACGGCTTCGCCGCGCGGGGCGACCGGCTTGGCGGCCTCGGCGGCGGCGTGGTCGAACTCCTCGACGATGTGCGGCGACGGGGCCTTGGTCATCAGGGTGACCGCGACCATCGCGATGGCGGAGGCGGCCACGCCCGGGACGATCTCGTAGATGACGTCCGTCAGCGGGCTCATGCCCCACGCGAAGGACACCAGCGCACCGGTGATGATGCCCGCCGCGGCACCCGGCATGTTCAGGCGGCGCCAGTACAGCGACGCCAGGATGACCGGGCCGAACGCGGAACCGAAACCGGCCCACGCGAAGCCGACCAGCGACAGGATCGACGAGTTCGGGTTCGAGGCGATGACGCCCGCGATCAGCGCAACGACCGCCACGGCGATGCGCGACGCCAGCATCGACGTCGACGAACGCAGGTTCTTGTTGACCACGCCGCGGTACAGGTCCTCGATCAGCGCGGAGGACGACACCAGCAGCTGCGACGAAATGGTGGACATGATCGCCGCGAGGACCGCGGTGAGGATCAGGCCGGCGACCAGCGGGTGGAAGATGACGCGGGTGAGGTCCAGGAAGATGGTCTCGTAGGACTCGGTGTCGGTGACCGACGCATCGGGATTGCGGGCGAAGAACACCGTGGACACCACGGCGACCAGCGTCGCGCCGAGCATGCAGATGACCTGCCAGGTCACGCCGTAGCGGCGGCCGGCGACGGCGTCGGCGGGGGAGCGCAGCGCCATGAAACGAACGATGATGTGCGGCTGGCCGAAGTAGCCCAGGCCCCAGCCGATCAGGCCGATGGTGCCCAGCAGCGGCACGCCGCTGAACGCGTTGAAGAAGCCGTCGACCGGGGCGCCCCCGCTGCCCGGGTAGGCGTTCTCGGCGGCGAAGGAGAACAGGTCCGAGACCGGCTCGCCCTCGCTCGTGAGCACGAGCATGGCGACGACCGGGACGATGAGCAGCGCCAGGAACATGATGACGCCCTGCACGGCGTCGGTGTAGGACACCGCCAGGAAGCCGCCGAAGAGCGTGTACAGCACCGTCACGGTGGCGACCAGCAGCAGGCCGACCAGGTAATCGCCGCCGAACGTCGACTCCCAGTAGCGGCCGCCGGCGACCATGCCGGAGGACACGTAGAAGGTGAAGAAGACCAGGATGATGATGCCCGAGGCCACGCGCAGGATCTTCGTGCGGTCCTCGAGGCGGTTCTCCAGGAACGACGGGATGGTGATCGAGTTCTTGGCCACCTTCGTGTAGCTGCGCAGGCGCGGCGCCGTCAGCTTCCAGTTCGCCCACGCGCCGATGCACAGGCCGATGGCGATCCACGTCTGGTTGAGGCCGGAGAGGTAGATCGCGCCGGGCAGGCCCATCAGCAGCCAGCCCGACATGTCGGACGCGCCTGCGGACAGCGCCGCGATGAACGGGTGCAGACCGCGCCCGGCGAGCATGTAATCGTCGTACTCGGTCGTCTTCCGGTAGCCCGTGTAGCCGATGTACAGCATCAGGGCCAGGTAGATGACGATGGCGATGAAATACCAAGTCGTCGTTTGCAAGTGCTTCGACTCCTTCTGGTGAGGGAAATCATGTCTACGTTCGTAAAAGCGACTTAACGACGCTTTCACGTTCCCGGCGGGGCACGCAAAACGGTGACCAGGGTTTTTCCGGTCAACCGTGTTCTTTGGAACCTTAATGTCGCCTGTGAGCGGCAAGGATAACGAATCGATAACAATGTGGCGCAGCCCATCCTCGCGGCGGGGTTCGGGCGCGATCGGGGCTTTTCGGGCAATCTGCGCACCCTCTTGTTGATCGGCGTTCGAGGATGGTAAGACTAGCCGGGCCCGCAATGCCTACCCTTACCTAAGGATTTTGCGGGCGTGCGGTGGTACGCCCACCCGTCGGCCGAGCCCGTTCCGGGCACGGCCGGAACCGGGCACCCGTCACCGCGAGCACCATCCCGGCCGTCTCGGCGGCCCCGAACCGAAAGGCACTTCACGTGCAACGTCCGATCTTCCGCAAGGCGGCGGCCGCCGTCGCCGCGTTCACCGGCGCCGCCCTCCTGCTCGCCGGCTGCTCCGCGCCCGGAGCCGCCTCCGACGAATCCGCCTCCGGCGGCGAATTCACCGTCACCGACGTCGCGGGCCGCACGGTCTCCTTCGATCGGCGCCCGGAGCGCGTCATCCTCGGCGAGGGCCGGGCGTCGTTCGTCACCGCGCTGCTGGACAAGGACAACCCCACCGAGCACGTCGTCGCCTGGGGCGGCGACCTGCACTCCGGCGCCCCCTCCTTCGAGAAGAAGCTGTTCGAGGCCCACCCGAAGGCGAAGGACGTGCCGGTCATCGGCAACCTGGCCAAGGGCGACGTCACCGTGGAGAACCTGCTCGCCCACGACCCCGACGTCGTGGTCATGACGCTCGACCACAAGAAGGCCGCCGAGAAGAACGGCTTCCTGGCCAAGCTCGACCAGGCCGGCCTGAAGTACGTCTTCACCGACTTCCGCCAGAAGCCGCTGGAGAACACCACGGCGTCGGTCCGGCTGCTCGGCCGGATCCTCGACGAGGACGACGCCGCGGAGCGGTTCGCCAAGTTCTACGACGCGAAGGTCGCGGACGTCACCGACCGCGTGAAGGACGTCAAGGACAAGCCCCGCACCTTCGTGTGGCGCGCAGCGGGCCTGAAGGACTGCTGCGCCACGGTGAAGAACTCCAACCTCGGCGACCTGGTCAACGCCGCCGGCGGCGACAACATCGGCGACGGCATCCTCGATTCCGAATCCGGCGACGTCACCGCCGAGAAGGTGCTGGCCGAGGAACCCGACGCCATCATCGCCACCGGCGGCTCCTGGGCACCGGACCCGGAGAAGCCCGCCGTCCTGCCGCACGTCGAGCTCGGCTACGGCGCCAACGACGGCACCGCGCGCAAGACTCTCGACGGCCTGACCGCCACGCCCGGCTTCGACCACCTGCGCGCGCCGGCCGAGGGCAACCTCCACGGCCTCTACCACCAGTTCTACGACTCGCCCTACAACGTCTTCGCGCTCCAGCAGATCGGCGCGTGGCTCCACCCGGACAAGTTCAAGGACGTCGACCCCGTGGCCGACTTCGCCGAGTTCCACCGCGAGTGGCTGCCCTTCGAGCTGACCGGCACCTTCTTCACCTCCACGGGGGCCGGGAAGTGACGCTGTCCGTCGTCAAGCGGAAAGGCCCGCCGGCCGAAACCCCGCCGGCCGACGCACCGACAACCCCCGGAGCCCCGCCGGCCGACGCGTCGCCGAGCCCCGGCGCGGCGGCCGGGTACCGCTCGCGCGCCCGGCGCAAGGTCCTGGCCATCGCCGCGCTGACCGTGGTCGCGTTCGCGGCGTTCGTCGTGGCCACCGTCGTCGGGCCGCTGCCGCTGTCCGTGGGCGACGTGCTCGGCGGCATCGCCGACCCGTCGTCGGTCGATGACCGCACGCGGACGGTGCTGTGGAACCTGCGGCTGCCGATGTCCGTCATGGCCGTGCTCATCGGTGCCGCGCTGTCGCTGGCCGGCGCGCAGATGCAGACGATCCTGGACAACCCGCTGGCCGAACCGTTCACGCTGGGCATCTCCGCGGCCGCGGCGTTCGGCGGGGCGGCGTCGATCGTGCTGGGGTGGAGCGTCATCGCCAACCCGCAGTTCAACCTGGCGGCCGTGGCCTGGGCGTCGGCGATGATCGCCGTCGCCGTGGTCATGGTCGCCGCCCTGTGGCGCGGCGCGGGCTCGGAATCGATGATCCTGCTGGGCATTTCGCTGGTCTTCCTGTTCCAGGCGCTGCTGGCGCTGATGCAGTACCGGGCGACCACCGAGGCGCTGCAGCAGATCGTGTTCTGGACCATGGGGTCGCTGGGCCGCGCCACGTGGACCGCCAACGGGCTCATCGCCGGGGCGCTGCTGATCGCCGTGCCGTTCACCATGCTGTCCGCGTGGAAGCTCACCGCGCTGCGCCTGGGCGAGTCCCGCGCCGCCGCGATGGGCGTCGACGTGCCGAAGCTGCGGGCGGCGACGCTCGTGGTGGCGTCGCTGCTGGCGGCCACGGCGGTCGCGTTCGCGGGGATCATCGGGTTCATCGGACTGGTCGGGCCGCACGTCGCGCGGATCCTCGTCGGCGAGGACCACCGGTTCTTCGTGCCGGCGTCGATGGCCGCCGGCGCCGCGCTGCTGGCCGCCGCCCACGCCGTGTCCATCACCATCGTGCCGGGCATCGCCATCCCCATCGGGATCATCACCGCGCTGGTCGGCGTGCCGTTCTTCGTGGTGCTCGTGCTCGCGCGGCGCCGCGTGCTGGGAGGTCGCTGACATGACCGCGACTTTGACGGTGGAAGGGCTGCGCCGTTCCTACGGGCGGCGCGAGGTGTTGCGCGGGGTCGACCTGGGCCCGGTGCCCGGCGGCACCGTGACCGGTTTGATCGGCCCGAATGCGGCCGGCAAGTCCACGCTGGTCAGGGCCATCGCGGGCATCGACCGCGTCCGGAGGGGCAGCATCGGGGTGGAGTCCGGCGGCGGGCCGCTGACCGGCGCCGCGGCCCGCGATGCGATCGGCTACGTCCCGCAGGACCTGCCGGGCACGGCGTCGCTGACGGCGTTCGAGTCGGTTCTCGCGTCCTCCCGGCGCGGCGGCATGTGGCGCGTCGGCGATGATGCGCTGGCCGCGGCCGCCTCGGCCATGTCCGCGCTGGGCATCGAGCATCTGGCGGACCGCGGGCTCGGCGAGCTGTCCGGCGGGCAGCGCCAGCTCGTCGCGGTGGCGCAGATGCTGGTGCGGCGGCCGGCGGTGATGCTTCTCGACGAGCCGACGTCCGCCCTCGACCTGCGCCACCAGGTCCGCCTGCTGGAGTTGATCCGGCGCGAGGCGGAGGCCAACGGTGCGGTGGCGCTGGTGGCCATCCACGACCTGAATCTGGCGGCGCGCTACTGCGATCGGCTGGCGGTGCTGTCCGGCGGCGTCATCCGCGCGGTGGGCGAGCCGGCGGAGGTGCTGGTGCCCGAGCTGCTCCAGGAGGTTTACGGCCTGCGGGCCCGCGTGCTCGACGACGGCGGCGTGCCCGTGGTGTGCCCCGTGCCCGAGTAGCGGGGCGCGCTTCCCGGCCCGCGTGTTCGACGCGCGGTCCGGGGCGGGCGGGGGCGATCCGGGGCGGGTGGCATGATCGGGGCATGTCTTCGCCCACCCATCTGCTCCACGGACTGTGGCTGCCCGGCACGGGGCTGAATCTGTGGTTGGAGCGAGTCGAGGGGCACCGGGTGCTGGGGGCGCTTGACGACGCCTCGCGCGCCGCATTGCCGGCCGCCGCATCGGCCGTGCTGGCCTCCGTGCCCAGGGGGCGCCCCGAGGTGGAGCTGCGCACGCCGAAGGGGAGGGCCGTCCGCCACGTGCTGCCCACGTGGGCGTTCGTGCCGGAGCGCGCGGTGACCGTCCTGGAATCGCTGCGCGCCGACGCCGATGACCCGTCATTCGCCCCGGACCTGCGTTTTCTCATCCGCGTGCAGGAGTCCCTCGAGCGGTGGGCGCGCGCCGGGCGTGCGCTGGTCGCGGTGACGTGGGAGGACGGCCGGTGGTGGCCGCAATGGCGGTTGCCGGACGGTCTTAAGGAAACGTCGTGGCGGGCGCAGGTCGCGCAGCGCACGCCGCCGGTGCTGACCGTCAACGGCGGCGGCGAAATGCTCGACGACCTGATGGGGCGGCTGTTCCACTGGACCGTCAACGCTCTGCTGGCGGACCTGCCGGACCCGCCGAAGGGACGCCAGGCGTTCGTGCGCGCGCTGCTCGATTCGGAGCCGCTGCGCCGGGCGACGCCGGACGTCGCGTCGGATCTGGCCCAGTGGCGGTCGTCGGCGTCCGGGGAGGACGTCCGGCTGCTGCTCGTGCTGGAGGAGCCCGAGGAGTTCGACGACCCCGACCACGGCCGCGTCATCGACATCGTGAACAACCGCGGCGGTGGCGCCGACGACCCCGACGAGGGCCTGTGGTGGCCGCTGCGCATGCACTACCGCATCGGGGTGGGCGCTCCGGAACGCCTGGACCCGTCGATGTGCCGCGGGTCGGTGCTCACGCAGTTGCGGCCGCAGCTGGAGGTGGCGCAGCAGGCGTTCCCGCCGTTCCGCGAGGCGATCTCGGACGGCGCGGGCCTGGATCTGCTGCTCAACCCGCGCCAGGTCGTGGACCTGGTGGCGCACGGCGTCGACGCCCTGCGGGACGCCGGCATCGCGGTGATGCTGCCCCGGTCGTGGGTCAGCGCCCGCCCGTCGCTGCGCCTGGAGGTCGATCCCCGGGAGAAGGAGCCGGTCGGGTCGGTGCGCGGCGCGACGGAATCGCGCGTCGGGTTCGACCAGATCGTGGACTACAAGTGGCGGCTCACGCTCGGCGACGAGGTGCTGTCCGACGACGACGTCCGCCGCCTGGCCGAGTCCGGCTCCGGCCTGGTGCGGCTGCGGGATTCGTGGATCGCGGCTGACCCGGACACCACGCGCAGGGCGCTGAAGTTCCTGGAGGAGCAGACGAAGGCCGGGGAGGCCACGGGCAGGGGCTCGGCGGCGCTGAGCGAGATCCACTTCGCCGGAGGGGCGGTGACGCGGGCGCCGGTGCCCGTCGACGTCGACGCCCGCGGCTGGGCCCGGTCGCTCTACGGCGGGATGATCGGCGACCCCGATGACGATGGTTTCGAGGGCCCCGCCGAAATCCACCGGCGCCGCGTGCCCGTGCCGGAGGGATTCGTCGGCGAATTGCGCGAATACCAGCGCCGCGGCCTGGATTGGCTGTCGTGGATGTCGGACGCCGGTTTCGGCGTGATCCTCGCCGACGACATGGGGCTGGGCAAGACGGTGCAGATCCTCGCCCTGCTGCTCCACGAGAAGGAAACGCGGCTGGCCGCCGAGTCCGACGATGAGTGTCGCGCGCGCGAAGAACTCGACGCCGCCCTCGACGCGGGCGACGGCTCGGTGCGGGCGCTGGACGGCGTCGTCAAGCGGTACCCGACGCTGCTGGTCGCACCGATGTCGGTCGTGTCCAACTGGGCCGCCGAAGCGCGGAAGTTCGCGCCGGGCCTGTCGGTGAAGGTGCTGCACGGCGGCAACCGCCCGCGCGGGGCGGAACTCAAGCGCGTGGCCGAGGGCGCCGATCTGGTGGTGACCACCTACGGCATCGTCGCGCGCGACCCCGGCGAATGGGGCGCGGTGCAGTGGGACCACGTGATCCTGGACGAGGCGCAGGCGGTGAAGAACCCCAACACCGCCGTGGCCAGGGCCGTGCGGCTGCTGCCGGCGCGGCAGCGGATCGCGCTGACGGGCACGCCGGTGGAGAACAACCTGGGCGAGCTGCGGTCGATCATGGATTTCTGCAACCGCAACATCCTCGGTTCGGCGCGGTCGTTCCGGTCGCGGTTCGCCGCGCCCATCGAGCGCGACGGCGACGAGAACGCGGCCGCGGAGCTGCGCACCATCACCGCGCCGTTCATCCTGCGGCGCATGAAGTCGGACCCTGGGATCCTCGACGAGCTGCCGGAGAAGGACGAGGCCGTCACGCTCGTGCCGCTGACCGCCGAGCAGGCGCTGCTGTACCGCGGGTGGGTCGAGGAGCTCGAGCGGGAGGTCGACGCCGCGAAGGGGATGAAGAGGCGGGCGCTGGTGCTGCAGGGCATCACCAAGCTCAAGCAGATCTGCAACCACCCCGCGCATTACCAGTCCGACGGGTCGCCGCTGCTCGATCGCGGCCGGCACCGGTCGGGCAAGGTCGCGCAGCTGCAGGCCATCGTCGACGAGGCCGTGCTGGCCGACGAGCGCGTGCTGGTGTTCACCCAGTACACGACGTTCGGGAAGATGCTGCAGCCCTGGCTGTCCGAGCGGTTGGGCCGCGAGATCCCCTTCCTCCACGGCGGGGTGTCGCGGGCGGCGCGGCAGCGGATGGTCGACGAGTTCAACGCCGAGGGCGGCGCGCCGGTGATGGTGCTCAGCCTCAAGGCCGGCGGCACGGGCCTGAACCTCACGGCGGCCAATCACGTGGTCCACGTCGACCGCTGGTGGAACCCGGCGGTGGAGGACCAGGCCACCGACCGTGCCTACCGCATCGGCCAGCGGCGCGACGTGCAGGTGCACAAGCTGGTGGCCAAGGGCACCATCGAGGAGCGCATCGATCAGGTCATCGCCGGCAAGGTCGACCTCGCGCGGGCGGTGATGCCCACCGGCGAGTCGTGGCTGACGGAAATGGGGCTCGACGAACTGCACCGCCTGTGGCGGCTTGACGACGACCGCTCGCGCAGGGCCGCAGAGGCCGCCGAAGCCGGGCACACAGTGGAAGACGAGTGGGCGCGGGACGCGGCCGGGGGCGGGAAAGGCGGGGGCGGCGCGGATGGCGCGGATGAAGAGGACGAGAAGGACGAGAAGGACGCCGTCGCCGACGTGATCGAGCTCGGCGCCGGCAAGGATTCGGCGAGGAAGGGGAAACGCGATGGCCGACGGTGATGTGACCTGGGGCGACAACGTCATCTACGCCGATTTCGGCGCGCGCGGCGCCGGCGGCGGAACCCGGGGCGCACGGCGGGGGAAGAAGGGGCCGGGGCGTCGCAAAGCCGATTCGGGATCGGCGCGGCCGCGCACGGATGTGGCGCGCAGGCTCTACGACGCAGTCGCCGGCGTCGCCGACGGCGGGCGGCGCGAGCGGGGCGAGGCGTACTTCCGCGACGGCCACGTGCTGGGCTTCCGGATGGTCGACGGGCAGGTCGTCGGCGAGGTCAAGGGCAGCCAGATCGAGCCGTTCACCGTGGTGATCAAGCTTCCGTACCGCGACGCCGGCGCCGCCGACGGGGTGCTGCGGTGGCTCGCGGCGACGAACGGCGCGGCGGATGAGCTGGCGCGCGGGACGCTGCCTGAGGTGCCGCTGGGGAACTTGCTGCTCGCCGCCGACGAGACCCCCGTGTGCCGGTGCTCGTGCCCCGACCCGGCGCCGGCCTGCAAGCATGCGGTGGCGGTGGCGGCCGCGGCGGCGCGGGCCATCGACGCGGAACCGATGAACGCGCTGGAGCTGCGCGGCGTCGGCGTGCACGAGGCCAAGCACCGGCTGGCGGGGCTGATGGCGGAGGCGGCGGCGAAGTCGGCCGGGCGGGGCGCCGACGGCAAACCCCGCAGACCGGTGCGCCGGACGACGGGGCCGCGGACGGAGGATCCCGTTCTCGAGCTGGTTCGGGAGGACTTCTGGGGAGCGGACCTGCCGTCGATCGAGGTGCCGGCGCCGGCGCCGATGGTCGTGCTGCGCGACACCGATCCGACGCTGCTGCACGCGGCGCTGCGGTCGACGACGGTGCTGTCCGTGGAGACGCTGCGGGCGGTGTCCGATCTGGAGGACTGCTGGGATCATTTGACGTCGCCGCCGTCGTTCGACGACGGGGACTTCGCCGCCGGGGCCGGGCGGCCGCGCGGCGAGGACGACGATGGCGTCGTGGCGGCGTCCTTCGACGACGAGGAGTGAGAAATGAGGAACGATCAGCGCTTCGAACAGGGGTGCGACCCGGGGGTGTTTCGCCGGGCGGTGATCCGGGGGCTCTGATAAGACTCGGGACATGGATGAGCAGCGGGATTCGCGGGCTGGGGACGATTCGGCGGTGCGGTTCCTGCACACGTCGGACTGGCAGCTGGGCATGACGCGGTGGTTCCTCAAGGAGGGCGACGGCGAGGCCCAGGCCAGGTACTCGGCCGACCGTCTGGAGGCGGTGCGCGGGCTCGGCCGGCTGGCGCAGGAGCGCGGGGCGGAGTTCATCGTCGTCGCCGGCGACGTCTTCGAGTCGAACACGTTGCCCGACCGCGATTTCCAGCGGTCGCTCGACGTGATCCGCGAGCTGCCGGTGCCGGTGTACCTGCTGCCTGGCAACCACGACGCGCTGGATGCGACGTCGATCTACCATCGCCGGGTGTTCGCCGAGGGGGAGGAGAAGGGCGTCCACGTGCTGCGGGATTCCTCCCCGGTCGAGGTCCGACCCGGCGTCGAGATCGTCGGCGCCCCGCTGACCACCCGCGCGCCGGACGTCGATGTGTTGGCCGAGGCGCTGGAGGAGCTCGAGCCGACCGGCGGCGTGCGCATCGCCGTCGCCCACGGCCAGGTCGCGGGCTTCGGCGCGGAAGTCGGGGCGACGCTGTCGCTGGATGCCGTGGCCGCGGCGGTGGAGAAGCGGGCGGTGCATTACGTCGCGGTCGGCGATTCGCATTCGACGCAGCGGCTCGATGGCGAGGGACGGGTGTGGTTCTCGGGATCGCCGGAGACCACCGATTACGACGACAAGGAGCGCGACTCGGGCAACGTGCTCGTCGTCGACGCGTGGCCGGATCGCGCCCCGCACGTGGAAACCGTGCGCGTGGGCCAATGGGATTTCCGGGCGATGGAACGCGATTTCGCCGACGCGGGCGACGCGCGGGCGTGGCTCGACGAGCTGCGGATGCTCAGCGACAAGTCGCGGACCTGCGTCAAGTACTCGCTGCGCGGGACGCTCAACCTCATCGCCGATGCGGAACTGAAGCGGGGCCTGCGCGAAATCGAGCCGTCGTTCGCGGCGCTGTACAGGCGGGGCAGCGGTTCGGAGGTCACCGTGGTGCCGGAGGACGGCGACATCGATTCGCTGGGCGTCAACGGTTTCCCGCTCGACGCCGCAGAGCGGCTGAAGGCGCGGACCGCTGATCTGACGCTGGCGGAAGACGACCGCCGCACCGCGGCGGATGCGCTGGCGCTGCTCGCGCGCCTGGCCGGGACCGGGAAGTAGGGGAGCACGCCATGAAACTGCACTCGATCGAGCTGAAGAACGTCCGCGGCATCGGCCATTTGGTCGTCGACGAGCTGCCGGACCGGGGCGTCATCGTCATCGCCGGCGACAACGAGATGGGCAAGTCGACCATCGCCGAGGCCATCCACGTCGCGTTGACCTGGCCGGCGAAGGCCGAGCGCAAGGAGACGAAGGCGCTGCGGCCCAACAACCGCGATGCATACCCGGACATCACGCTGGACATGACGCTCGGCGGGACGCGCTTCACCCTGCGCAAGGTGTTTGCCGGGCAGCGCGCCGCCACCGTCACCGAAGTGACCGTGACCGAGCCGGAGCGCAGGCAGCTGACCGGCGAAGCGGCCCAGCAGTGGCTCGACGAACTGACGCGCGGGGAAGGAACCCGCGACCTGTGGAACGCATTCGTGGCGCGCCAGGGCGGGGAGCAGAAGGCGCTGCAGATGGGCGCGTACGCGCAGGTCACGGCCGCATTGCAGGAGGCTTCCGGCGGTACGGCGGAAACGGAGGATCAGAAGTCGATCGTCGAAGCGGCGCTGGCGGAGCGGGCGCTGTACTACACCGCGCAGGGGCGCGAGAAGGCGTCGCTGAAGGAGGCCCGGGAGGCCGTCGAGGCCGCGGACGAGCGGTGGGCGGCGGCGTCGGAGCGGGTGGCGCAGGTCCGCGACCTCGTGGACGAGGCGAAGAAGAACGATCGCCGCCGGGCCACGCTGGAATCTTCTTTGCCGGAGGCCGAGGCGGAGGTGGCCAAGTGGCGCAAGACGGTGGAGGAGCTCGCCGAGTTCCGCCACGCGAAGTCGCGGGCGGACGATGCCGTGCGGTTGGCGACGGTCGAGTTGAAGACCGCGCGGCAGGCCCGCGAGAGCCGCGACGAGCTGATGGCCCAGGAAAAGCAGGCGCAGGCCGCGCTGGAGCGGGTCATCGAGGAGCTCAAGCCGTTGCGCGAGGCCGCCGAGGCGGAGTCTCGGGAGGTCGAGGAGGTCGAGGCGACGGTGGTGCGCACGCGCGCCCGCCGCGACGCCGCCCGACGTCTGATGCAGTTGGCGGGCGATGACCTGAACCACTGCGCGAACGTCCGCAGGTTCGCGGAACTCGAGGACGTCCTCGAGCGGGTGCGGGAACTCGATGAGGTCGTGCGCGAGAAGCGCCGCAAGCTCGCAGAGCACCGCATCACCGCCGAGGATGCCAAGCGCGCCTACGACGCCGAAAGCGAGTGGCGGACGGCGACGACGGTGCTGGAGGCGTCGTCGTCGGAGCTGACCGTCGGCGCGGCCGCCGCGACGACGGTGTCCATCAACGGCGAGGACGTCGAGGTGGGGGAGTCGCCGGAGACGAGGGCCGTGACCGCTCCGACGAGCGTGCGCGTCGGCGACGTGACCGTCACCGTCACCCCCGGCGACGGCGCCGGCGAGTACGCCGGACGGGAGTCGCTGGCGAAGGAGAAGCTGGACGAGATCCTGTCGGAGCTGGGCGTCAGTTCCGTGCGCAGGGCGGAGGAGAAGGCGAAGGCCCGCTCGGTGGTCGAATCCGAGTTGGAGGTCGCCCGCGCCCGACTCGATGCCGAGCTGAGCAATCGGGATCTCGGCGAAATGCGCGACGCCCGTGATGCGCTCGACGCCGAAGTCGAGGCGTACCCGGCCGTCCGCGCGGACATGATCGCCGGGTGGTCGGGCAATGGCGGTGGTGGTGCCGACGGCGCCGGTGACGACGTCGAGGCCGACGCCGCGGCCGCCGCCGGCATCGGGGACGTCGCCATGCCGGCCGACGAGGCGGAAGCGCAGCGGGTTCTCGACGAAGCCAAGGAGCGCGAACGAACCACCGCCGGCGAATACGAGGCGGCGATGCAGGCCGCCCAGTCGATGAGCGCCCGCCCGGCCCGCCACGAGCTGCACGCCAAGCAGGCCGACGAGCATGCTCGCGTGGAGGACGTGCGCCGCGCCGTCGACGCCCTGACGGAGGCCCGTTCCCGCGAAACCGACGACGCCCTGGCGGAGCGCCTCGACGGCGCGCAGTCCACCTTCGACGGTGCCCGCGCCGCCGCCGACAGTGCCGCGCGGATCCTGGTCGAGCGGGGAGCCGAGGACGCCGACGAATCGCTCGCCGGCGCGGAAGCGCACCTCGCGGGGCTGCGCGACGAACAGATCCGCCTGCGCATCCGCCGCGGCGCGATCGCCGGCGAGCTGAAGTCGGTCACCGGCGTCAACGAGGAACTGGCCGACGCCGAAGCCGAGCGCACCCGCCTCCGCCGCGAGCTGGAATCCATCACCCGCCGGGCGGCGGCGGCGAAGCTCCTCTACGAAACCCTCGAGGAAGCGCGCAGGGAAACCCGCCGGACCATCGGCGAGCCGCTGCTGCAGAAGCTCGCGCAGTACGGCGGCGCGGTCTTCGGCCACAGCACCACGTTCGAGCTGGACGAGGGCATGGCGGTGAAGTCCCGTTCGAATGCCTCGGGCACCTTCGAGTTCGACGCGTTGTCCGGCGGCGCCCAGGAACAGATCGACGTGCTGCTGCGCCTGGCCGTCGCCGGAGTCATGGACGGCGAGGGCGGAGCGCCGGTGATCATCGACGACGCGCTGGGCTACTCGGACCCCGATCGTCTGAGGAAGATGAACAACGCCTTCGCCCGCGCCGGCGAGGACAGCCAGATCCTCGTGCTCACCTGCTACCCCGAGCGATTCTCGCGCATCGCCGAAAGCCATCGCCTGGACATGGACGACCTCCTGCGGCGGTAGCGGGAGGGCAGGTGCTCCCGTTCTTCCCCCGAACGGCGAAACGCGGCGCCGCCGCCGAGATGGTGGAGACGCCGCGCGTCGCAAAGCAGGCCCGGCTCGTCAACCCACCCCGAATGCGGCTCCTTAACCCACCCCGAATGCGCCAACCCACCCGCTGGAACGGGTGGGTTGGCGCATTCGGGGTGGGTTCGCCGTTGCGTCCCGGGAGGTCGCGAGGGCCGAGCCCGAATTTGGGTGGGTCAGCGATTGCGTCCCAGGAGGTCGGGACCGCCGGGCGCGATGCCGGACTAGGCCTTGGTGCCGGAGACCTCGATCTCCAGGACGACCTTGTCCGACACCATGACGCCGGAGTTCAGCGGGGCCTGCCAGTCCACGCCGAAGTCCTTGCGGTTGATGGAGCCGGAAGCGGTCAGGCCGATGCGCTCGACGTCGAAGGCGTCGACGTTGGTGCCCTCGAACTCGACGTCGAGATCGATGGACTTGGTCACGCCCTTGATGGTCAGATCGCCGGTCAGGACGCCCTCGTTCTCCGAGGTCACCTTGGCGCCGGTGGCCACGAAGGTGATCTCCGGGTACGTCTCGACCTCGAAGAAGTCGCCGGCGCGGACGTGGTTGTCGCGGTCCTCGTTGCCGGTGTCGATCGACGCGGCCTTGATGGTCACGTTCGCCGCATTGTTGGCGCCGTTGTCCGGGTCGATGGTGAAGGAACCGGTGTAATCGGTGAACTGGCCGCGCGTCTTGGTCACCATCGCGTGGCGGACCATGAAGCCGATCTGGGAATGCGCGGGGTCGATGTTCCAGGTGCCGGCGAGGTTGGGGGAGAGAGCCATGGGAGATCCTTTCGGGTTTTCGTGTCCCGGGCCGAAGTCCGGACCGGGCGGCATGTTGCTGTATCAACAATTGGAACTGTAACGCACTGTAGGTGATGTGTCAACAACTTTGCGGGGTTTTGGTGAAACTCGTGGTCAATCCGGTAGCGTGATCGACATGCAGCAGGATGTTCCATGGCTCAATGACGACGAGCAGACGCTATGGCGCGCGATGATGAACGCGGCGAAGGCCGTCGAGCGCGCGATGGACACGCGCCTGCTCACCACCGAGGAGATCTCCAGCGCCGACTTTTCCGTGCTCGTCCAGCTCTCCGAGGCCGAAGGCGAGACCGTCCGCATGCGCGAGCTGTGCGAGGGGCTGAAATGGGACCGAAGCCGCATGTCGCACCAGATCACCCGCATGGAAAAGCGCGGCCTGGTGACCAAACTCCGCTGCGCCAACGATAGCCGCGGCATCGACGTCGAGCTGACCGACCATGGCCGCGACGTCATCCAGCGGGCCGCGCCCGACCACGTCCGCATGATCCGCCGCATCGTGTTCGACGAGCTCGACGCCGTTCCGGGCCTCGACCGGACCGCAGCCCTCACCGCCCTGCGCAACGTCTCCGCGGCGGCCGAGGACTTCCGCGACAAGACGATCGGGTAGCGGCGCTCCCGTTCGGCCCTGCCGGCCCCGCCCGAACCAGCCCCACCCCTGTCGGCCCCGTCCCAACCAGCCCCACCCCTGCCGGCCGCGGCAATGCGGGCCATTCCGCGGTACACCCGTTAGCCTTGTCGCATGAACGAGTATGAGTGGTTGACCGACGACGAGCAGCAGTTCTGGCAGATGCTCGTGTCCACCTTCCGCAGCGTCGAGCGCAACATCGAGCTGAGCCTGCGCGAGAACACGGGCCTGACGTTCGGCGACTTCACCGTGCTCATCGCGCTGAGCGAAACCGAGGACGGCGTCATGCACGTCGACGAGCTGTGCCGCCGCCTGAAGTGGAACCACCCCCGCGCGCTGCTGCACACGACGCGGATGGAGAAGCGCGGCGTCATCAGCGTCGAGGATCCCGGCCCCGACCCGGATTCGGACTACACCGTCGCGCTGACCGGCGTCGGCCGCCACGTCTTCGCCGAAGCCGCCCCGGATTACGTTGCGACGGTCCGGTCCGAGGTCTTCGAGCAGCTTTCCGACGATGACCTCGCCCACATGTCGCGCTGCTTCACGGCGATCATGCGCCACGCGGAAGACGGCGACGACTCCCAGCTGCTCTGACTCCGCCCGGACCGGCGCGGCGGCCCCTCCCGCACCCCGTGACCGGCGCGCCGTGAACCGCATGTTCCCGTATAACGGGGGTATGGCGAACATGGACAAGAACGAACTCTTCAACCAAGAGGCCATCTCCCGGTCGATCGACAAAATGGCGGGCCGACCGGTGCGCCGCAGCCACTCCAACAAGTGGATCGCGGGCATCTGCGGCGGCATCGAGGAGGCCACGGGCTTCAACGTCACGGCGCTGCGCGTCATCTTCGCGGTGCTCGGCCTCACCGTCGCGCCGCTCGCGCTGATCCTGTACCTGGGCCTGTGGCTGGTGCTGCCGGAGTCGTGATCCGACCGGCGATCGAGCCCGCGCCACGCGGCCTACCGGCCCTTTCGCCGTTGCGCGGGAGGCGGTGCTAAAGTATCGGACGTTGCCCGCAAGGGTGCACGCCTCCGTAGCTCAGTGGATAGAGCACCGGTTTCCGGTACCGAAGGTCGTAGGTTCGACTCCTATCGGGGGCACCGCGAAAAGTCCCGCGCCATCAGGTGCGGGACTTTTTTGTGCGCGGCTCCGGCTCCCCGCCTACCCCGCGATGACCACCACCAGCGTGCGGGGCCCGTGGACCCCCTCGACGCGGTTGAGTTCGATGTCGGAGGTCGCCGACGGGCCGGAGATCATGGTGATCGGAGCGGTCGGCTCCAGCCGGGCGATGGCCTCGGGCACGCCGTCGACGATGGAATCCACCGGCACCACGCACACGTGCAGGTCGGGAACCAGCGTCAGCGCGCGCCGGCCGCAGGTGGGGGAGCCGTCGAGGAAGATCGTGCCGGTTTCCGCCGACGTCACCGCCGAGGACGTGACCACGCCGTCGAGGGCGTCGAGCTCGGTCGGCGCGAACAGGCCGGGCTCGTCGACGACGACCGCGCCGCCTCCGCCGGCCGCCCCGAAGTCGCCGAGCCATGCCTCGTCCAGGCCGGCGGGGATGCCGACCCGGCCGACGCCATGCGCCGCCAGCGCCTTCGCCACCGCCGCGCCGATGCCGTCATCGCCGTCGACGGCGGCCGAGCAGCGGATGACTTCCGCGCGATAGTCCTCGAGCCGGTCGACCAGCAGGTCCACCAATTCGGTTCCCGGCGTGGTGCGCCCGCGGACGTAGTCGCGCGGCACGGGGAACGCCTCGCCGGGCGTGCCGGCCTCGATACCCGCGCCGTCGGAGACCACGCGGCCCTCCTCGGCCCGCGCGTGGGCTTCCCGGATGCGCTCGAGAATCTCGCGCTTCGCGCCCGCAGTGCCGTTCCCGCTCATCGGTCGTCCTCCTCGGTGCCCGGACCGCCGTCGGTTCCGGTGGTCGGTTCCCCGCCGCCGGTGATCCGGGACGGGATGGGGTGCGCGGCTTCGTCGTCAAGCAGGGCCCGCGCCGAATCGGAGCCCCACCACGCCCGGAAGGGCATCTTCGGCGGCACCGGGGTGTCGCGCGCGTCGGACCACCCGGACAGGAACAGCGGCAGGCGGTGGATCTCGCCGTCGCGCAGCCCCAGCACGCGGGCCAGCGACGCCGACCGCACGGCCATGTCCCACAGGCGCGGACCGCCCATGACCCAGCCGAGCAGCCCGAAGATCTTGCCCTCGACCGGCGGGCGGTGGTCGCGGACCTTCTGGTGGCGCAGCTCCAGCAGCGCCGCCGGGATGTCGATGCGCACCGGGCACACCTCGAAGCATGCGCCGCACAGCGACGACGCGTAGGGCAGCGAGGCATTCGGGTCCTTGGCGGAATCCATGCCCGTCAGCTGCGGCGACAGGATCGCGCCGATGGGCCCCGGGTACGTCGAGCCGTACGCGTGGCCGCCGGCGCGCTCGTAGACCGGGCAGATGTTCAGGCAGGCGGAGCAGCGGATGCACTTGAGCGCCTCGCGGCCGATGGGGTCGGCCAGGGTGGCGGTGCGGCCGTTGTCCAGCAGCACGATGTGGAACTCGCGGGGGCCGTCGCCGTCGGCGACGCCCGTCCACATGGAGGTGTAGGGGTTCATCCGCTCGCCGGTGGACGACCGCGGCAGCAGCTGCAGGAACACCTCCAGGTCCTCGAAGCGCGGCAGCAGCTTCTCGATCCCCATCACCGTGATCAGCGTCTGCGGCAGCGTCAGGCACATGCGGCCGTTGCCCTCGGACTCGACGACGGCGACGGTGCCGGTTTCGGCGACGCCGAAGTTCGCGCCGGAAATGGCGACCTTCGCCGACATGAACTGGTCCCGCAGGAATTGCCGCGACGCCTCCGCCAGCTCGGCGGGTTCGTTGCCCAGGCCCGGGTCGACGCCGGGGATGCCGCGCAGGAAGATGTCGCGGATCTCGTCGCGGTTGCGGTGGATGGCGGGCACGAGGATGTGCGACGGCTTGTCCTCGCCGAGTTGCACGATCAGCTCGGCCAGGTCCGTTTCGCGGGCGGAGATGCCCGCATCGGCCAGGGCCTCGTTGAGCCCGATTTCCTGCGTGGCCATGGACTTGACCTTGATCACGTCGGTCTCGCCGGTCGCCTTCACCAGGTCCGTGACGATGGCGTTGGCCTCCGCCGCGTCGCGCGCCCAGTGGACGTGGCCGCCGCGGGCGGTGACGGCGGCCTCGAATTGCTCCAGCAGCTCGGGCAGCCGCGCCATGACGTCGCGTTTGATGGCCGAGCCCGCCAGCCGCAGCTTCTCCCAGTCGGGCTTTTCGCCGACGACCGCCGCGCGCTTGGCGCGGATGGAGTGGGTGGCGTTGCGCAGGTTGGACCGCAGCTGGCCGTTGCGCAGTTCGTGGTGCGCGGCGGCGGTGAATCCCTCGTCGCCGCGCAGGTGGCCGACGCCGGCGGGCGCGCGCGGGGGCACGGGCAGCCCCAGGTTGACGGGGGTCATCGCGATCCGCCTCCTTCGCGGTCGGCGGGGGCCTGCGCGGGTTGCTTTGCGACGTCGCCGTGCCCGCCGTCCGCCTGATACGGGCGGCGGTGCGTCGACGCGAGAATCTCCGCGATGTGCAGCGCACGGGCCCGGCCGCCGCGCTTGCGCAGCGATCCGCCGATGTTGAGCAGGCAGGAGGCGTCGCCCGCGGTGACGAACTCCGCACCCGTGGATTCGATGTGGCCCACCTTGTCGGCGACCATCGCGGCGGAGGTCTCGGCGTTCTTCACGCTGAAGGTGCCGCCGAATCCGCAGCATTCCTCCGCGGCCGGCAGGTCCACCAGGTCGATGCCCTCCACGGCGCGCAGCAGCTTCAGGGGCCGGTCGCCGACGTGGAGCACGCGCAGGCTGTGGCACGTGGAGTGGTAGGTCACCCGGTGGGGGAACCACGCGCCGACGTCGGTGACGCCGGCGACGTCGACGATGAACTCCGACAGATCCAGCGTCTTGCCGGCGCAGGTGCGAGCGGCGTCGGCCTGTGCGGCGGTGCCGAAGCGGGCGGCGATCATCGGGTGCTGGTGGCGCACCGCGCCGGCGCACGATCCCGAGGGCGCCACCACGTAATCGATGGAGGGGTCGGCGAAGGCCCCGGCGTAGGCGTCGATCTGCGGCAGCGCCTCCTCCTGGTATCCGGTGTTGACGTGCATCTGGCCGCAGCACGTCTGCTTTTCGGGGAAGACGACGTCGCAGCCGAGGCGGGTGAGAACGGCTGCCGTGGCCTGCACCGCCGACGGGAACATCACGTCGCCGACGCAGGTTGCGAATAGCGCGACCTTCATGGTGGCTCCTGGGGTGATGGGCTGGTTTCCCCGCCGAGTGTACGCCGGACACCAGCGGGCGGAACCGATTCAGACGCCGCTGGTGGGGCAGCGTCGACCGTCGTAAAGCGGGGTCCGCCGCACCCGCTAGGATGGGCAACCATGACTCCAGCCGAACTCGCCGCCCTGATCCGCGGCCTCGCCGTCGACGTCTTCGCCGAACACGACCTGGACCCGTCCGTGCTGCCGGAGGAGGTCGTCGTCGAGCGGCCCCGCAACCCCGAGCACGGCGATTACGCGACCAACGTGGCCATGCAGGCCGCGGGCCGCGCCGGCGCGAAGCCGCGCGACGTCGCCGGTTGGCTGGTGGAGAAGCTCGCCGCGGCCGAGGGCATCGACGAGGCGTCGGTGGCCGGCCCGGGCTTCATCAACATCCGGCTCGGTTCCGCCGCGCAGGGCAAGATCGTCTCCGAGATCCTCGCCGCCGGCGAGAAGTGGGGCCATGGCGACGACTACGCCGGCACCAGGGTCAACCTCGAGTTCGTCTCGGCCAACCCGACCGGCCCGATCCACCTCGGCGGCACCCGCTGGGCCGCCGTCGGCGACGCCCTGGGCCGCGTCCTGTCCGCCCGCGGCGCCGACGTGACCCGCGAGTACTACTTCAACGACCACGGCGGCCAGATCGACCGCTTCGCGCGTTCGCTGGTGGCCGCCGCCAAGGGCGAGCCGACGCCGGAGGACGGTTACGGCGGCGACTACATCGCCGACATCGCCGCGCAGGTCGTCGCCGCCCACCCGGACGCCCTGGAGGACGAGCCCGCCGCGGTGCAGGAGCTCTTCCGCGCCGAGGGCGTGGAGCTGATGTTCGGCCACATCAAGAAGTCGCTGCACGAGTTCGGCACGGACTTCGACGTCTACTTCCACGAGAACTCGCTGTTCGAGTCCGGCGCCGTCGAGTCGGCGGTGGCGCAGCTGAAGAACGACGGCAAGCTCTACGAGAACGAGGGCGCCTGGTGGCTGAAGTCCACCGACTACGGCGACGACAAGGACCGCGTGGTCATCAAGTCCGACGGCAACGCCGCCTACATCGCCGGCGACATCGCCTACGCGAAGGACAAGTTCGACCGCGGCTTCGACCTGTGCATCTACATGCTCGGCGCGGACCACCACGGCTACATCGCCCGCCTGAAGGCCGCCGCGGCGGCGCTGGGCTACGACGCCGACGCCGTCGAGGTCCTCATCGGCCAGATGGTCAACCTGGTGCGCGACGGCGTGGCCGTGCGCATGTCCAAGCGCGCCGGAACCGTCATCACCCTCGACGACCTGGTCGAGGCGATCGGCATCGACGCCGCCCGCTACTCCCTGATCCGCTCGTCGGTGGATTCCTCGCTGGACATCGACCTCGCGCTGTGGGCGTCGCAGTCCAACGACAACCCCGTCTACTACGTGCAGTACGGCCACGCGCGCATCAGCTCCATCGCCCGCCGCGCCGCCGAGGCCGGCGTCACCTCCGAGGGCGCCGACTTCGGGTTGCTGGTCCACGACCGCGAGGGCGAGCTGATCCGCACCCTCGGCGAATTCCCGGCCGTCGTCGCCGCCGCCGCCCAGCTGCGCGAGCCGCACCGCGTGGCCCGCTACGCCGAGCAGCTCGCCGGCGTGTTCCACCGCTTCTACGACGCCTGCCAGATCCTGCCCAAGGCCGGCGAAGATTCCGAGCCGCTCCACGCGGCGCGCCTGGGCCTGGCAGAGGCCACCCGCCGGACCCTGGCCAACGCGCTCGGCCTGCTCGGCGTCACCGCCCCCGAAAGGATGTAGCGCATGACCGATCCGACCACCGCCTTCAACGGCTTGCCCGCCCACGTCTGGCCGCGCAACGCCACCCGCGGCGCCGATGGCGTCGTGTCCATCGCCGGCGTGCCCCTGACCGACATCGCCGAGCGTTTCGGCACCCCGGTCATGGTCGTCGACGAGGACGACTTCCGTTCCCGCTGCCGCGACATGGCCCGCGCCTTCGGCGGCGCCGAGCACGTCCACTACGCCTCCAAGGCGTTCCTGACGCGCACCATCGCCCGCTGGATCGACGAAGAGGGGCTGTCCCTCGACGCCGCGTCGCTCGGCGAGCTGCGCATCGCCCTGCTGGCCGGCTTCCCCGCCGAGCGCATCACCGCGCACGGCAACAACAAGGACGACGAATTCCTCCGGGCGTGCGTCGACGAGGGCGTCGGCCACGTCGTACTCGACAGCGACCAGGAGCTCGAGCGCCTCGACGCCATCGCCGGTGAGGCGGGCCGCGTGCAGCGCGTGATGGTCCGGGTCAAGCCCGGCATCATGGCGCACACGCACGAGTTCATCGCCACCAGCCACGAGGACCAGAAGTTCGGGTTCTCGCTGGCCTCCGGGTCGGCCTACCGCGCCTCGGAGGCCGCCGTGCGCGCCGCCAACCTCGAGCTGGTCGGCCTGCACTGCCACGTCGGATCGCAGGTCTTCGACGCCCGCGGCTTCACCGCCGCGGCCGACCGCGTCCTCGAGCTGTACTCGCGCATCCACTCCGAATTGGGCGTGGAGCTCCAGGACCTCGACCTCGGCGGCGGCTACGGCATCGCCTACACCGAGGACGAGCAACCGCTCGACGTCGACGCGGTCGCCCGCGATCTGCTCTCGGCGGTGTCCAAGACGGCCGCGGAGCTGGGCATCGAGGCCCCGAACGTGCTCGTCGAGCCCGGCCGCGCGATCGCCGGCCCCGGCACCGTCACCGTCTACGAGGTCGGCACGGTCAAGGACGTCACCGTCGACGAGGGCACCACCCGCCGCTACCTGTCCGTCGACGGCGGCATGTCGGACAACATCCGCCCGGCGCTGTACGGCTCGGCGTACGAGGCCCGCGTGGTGTCCCGCAACGTCGGCGGCCGGGTCACGCCGACCCGCATCGTCGGATCCCACTGCGAGTCCGGCGACATCCTGGTCCGCGACGCGGAGTACCCCGACGACATCCGCCGCGGCGACCTCGTGGCGGTCGCGGCCACCGGCGCCTACACCTACGCGATGTCGAGCCGGTACAACGCCTTCAACCGCCCGGCGATCGTGTCGGTGCGCGACGGCGAGGTGACGCCGATGATGCGCCGCGAAACCATCGAGGACTTCCTGGCCCTGGAGGGCTGAGAAGAACACCGCCCGGCGCCGCGCCGCCCGGGCGGGGCCGGAGGGTGGCGCCCCTCACCCGACGGGCGAAGGGGAAGGGGCCACCAGTAGGCTGATCCGGGACACCGATCCGGTTTGGACACTCGACGAACACAACGGGAGAGCAATGAGCGCGAACAACGAGACCACCTTCAACCCCGGCAAGGGCGAGGGGCAGTCCGTAGGCGTGGCCATTCTCGGCCTCGGCACCGTCGGCACGCAGGTGCTGCGCCTGCTGGGCGAGAAGGCCGAGGACTTCGAACGCCGCATCGGCGGCCCCGTCGAGGTCAGGGGCGTCGCGGTGAGCGACAAGTCGAAGCCCCGCCCGGGCATCGACCCCGACCTGATCACCGACGACGCCTACTCGCTCGTCGAGCGCGACGACATCGACCTGGTCGTCGAGGTCATCGGCGGCATCGATTACCCGCGCCGCGTGGTGCTCGCCGCCCTGCGCGCCGGCAAGTCCGTGGTCACCGCCAACAAGGCCCTCGTCGCCGCGCACGGCGCCGAGCTTTCCGACGCCGCCGAGTCGTCGGGCGCCGACCTCTTCTTCGAGGCCGCCGTCGCCGCCGCCATCCCGATCGTCGGCCCGCTGCGCCGCTCGCTGGCGGGCGACACGGTGAACAAGGTCGTGGGCATCGTCAACGGCACCACCAACTTCATCCTCGACGCGATGGACTCCACCGGCGCCGACTACGACGAGATGCTGGCCGAGGCCACCCGCCTGGGCTACGCCGAGGCCGACCCGACCGCCGACGTCGAGGGCCACGACGCCGCCTCCAAGGCCGCGATCCTGTCCTCGCTGGCCTTCCACACGCGCGTCACCGCCGACGACGTCCACTGCGAGGGCATCACCGACATCACCGCCGAGGACATCGCCGCCGCCCAGGCCGCCGACTGCACCATCAAGCTGCTGGCCACCTGCGAGCGCGTGAAGGACGAGTCCGGCAACGAGGGCATCTCCGCGCGCGTGTACCCGGCGCTGATCCCGCGCCGCCACCCGCTGGCCACCGTCCGCGAGTCGTTCAACGCCGTGTTCATCGTCGCCGAGGCCGCGGGCAACCTGATGCTGTACGGCAACGGCGCCGGCGGCAACCCGACCGCGTCGGCGGTGCTCGGGGACGTCGTCGCCGCGGCCCGCAACATCGTCCTCGGCGGCCGCGCCCCGGGCGACTCGACCTACGCCGAGCTGCCGATCCTCGACTTCGGCGAGGTGCGCACCCGCTACCACATCGACCTCCACGTCGACGACCGCTTGGGCGTGCTCGCCGAGGTCGCGCAGACCTTCGCCGACCACGGCATTTCGCTGCGCACCGTCCGCCAGGAGGGCGCGAACCCGGGTGCCCGGCTGGTGATCATCACCCACCGCGCCAAGGAGAAGGAGCTCGAGGCCACCGTCGACGCGCTGTCGAAGCTCGACGCCGTCCTCGAGGTCAACTCCGTCATCCGCATCGAGGGAATGGACATCTGACGATGGTGCAGGAACTGCTGCCGGGCCAGAAGGTCCGGGTGACGGTGCCGGCGTCGTCCGCCAACCTGGGCCCCGGCTTCGACACCCTCGGCCTGGCGCTGTCGATCCACGACACCGTCGAGGTGGAGGTCACCGAGGGCGGCGTCGAGGTCGAGCTCCACGGGGAGGGCGCCGAAGAGCTGCCCACCAACGAGTCCCACCTGGTGGTCCGCGCCATCCGCGCGGGCCTGCGCGCCGCGGGCATGGAGGCCCCCGGCCTGCGGGTGGTCTGCCACAACTCCATCCCGCAGTCGCGCGGGCTGGGGTCGTCGGCGGCCGCCGCGGTCGCCGGCGTCGCCGCGGCCAACGGCCTGTGCGGGTTCCCGCTGTCGGAGGACCAGATGATCCAGGAGGCCTCCGTCTTCGAGGGGCATCCCGACAACGCCGCCGCGTCCGTGCTGGGCGGGGCCGTCGTCAGCTGGACCGACAAGCCCGTCGACGGCCGCACGGCGCCGCAGTACCGGGCCGTGGGCCTGGACGTGCACCCGGACATCCGGGCCACCGCGCTGGTGCCGTCGTTCCATGCGTCGACCAATGCCGTGCGCCAGGTGCTGCCCAGCGACGTCAGCCACATCGACGCCCGCTTCAACGTCTCCCGCGTGGCCGTCATGGTCACCGCCCTGACCAATCATCCGGAGCTGCTGTGGGAGGGCACGCGCGACCGCCTGCACCAGACCTACCGCGCCGAGGTGCTGCCGGTCACCGCGGAGTGGGTCAACCGCCTGCGCAACCGCGGGTACGCCGCGTTCCTGTCGGGCGCCGGCCCCACCTGCCTGGTCCTGTCGACCGGCGAGATCCCGGACAAGGTGCTCGACGAGGCCCGCGAGGCCGGCATCAAGGTCATGGAACTGACCGTCGCCGGGCCCGTCCAGGTCGAGGTGGAGGGCTAACCTCCCTCGGCTGCTTGGCGACGGCGCTGGCCGTCGTCGAGCGGCCCCGCCCGGCCGGGCCTACCGCTCGCCCGGGCCCTTCAGCTTGATGACCTCCAGCTCGCCCGCCGCCAGGTGGGCGCGGAGGTCCTTTTTGTCGAACTTGTCCACCGACGTCTTGTCGATGTGGTCGACGAAGGCCCAGTAGTCGGGGAGCATCCACTTGGGCAGCTTCGGGCGCAGCTCGTCGCGGAGCTTCTCCGCCTGCCCGCGATCGGCCGGGACGTCCGGGTAGAGGACGGTGACGGCCAGCGGGCGCTCGCCCCACTTGTCGTCCGGCACGCCGATGACGGCGCACTCGACGACCTCCTGCGACTCCATGACCAGGTTCTCCAGCTGCACGGAGTAGATCCATTCGCCGCCGGAGCGGATGACGTCCTTCGCGCGGTCCTGGACCGTCAAGTACCCGTCGCGCGTGATGGAGCCGACGTCGCCGGTGCGCAGCCAGCCGTCGGCGGTGAAGCGCGCATCGGCGGTGTCGACCTCGTCGCCGCGGAAGACGTGCGCGTCGCCGCCGTCGTCCTCTTCGGGCGAGTGGTAGTACGCGCCGGTGACGGTGTTGCCGCGGACCTGCAGTTCGCCCTGGTTGCGGTCGTGGAGGTCGAGGATGCGGCCCTCTTCGTCGACGATGCGGAAGTCCATGATGTCGGGGAAGCGGCCCTGGCTGACGCGGTAGCGCTGGCGGGCTTCGCCGGATGCGCCCGACGGCGGCCTGGCGACGGTGCCCACCGGCGACGTTTCGGTCATGCCCCACAGGTGGATGACGTCGACGCCGTAGCGCTCCTCCCACATGCGGATCAGCGCCGGCGGGGCGGGGGAGCCGCCGACGAAGATGTCCTGCAGGCTCATCCGCTCCGGCGGGTTGTTCAGGTAATGGACCATCAGCGAGATCCACAGGGTGGGCACGCCCTGCGCCACGCGGGGCAGCGAGGTGGCGATGATCTCCGCCAGCCGCGGCGCCGACAGATCGGCGCCGGGGAAGACCAGCGGAGCGCCGCAGGCGAAGCTCGCCAGCGGGACGCCCCAGCTCAGGACGTGGTAGATGGGCACGCAGCACAGCCAGGGGGTGCCGTGGGCGATGGCGAAGGAATCGGTGGTGCGCAGGTTGAGGCTGTGCAGGTACAGCGACCGGTGCGAGTAGATGATGCCCTTCGGGGCGCCCTCGGTGCCGGTGGAGTAGCACATCGCCGCGCCGAGGGTTTCGTCGAGTTCCGGCCAGTCGAAGGTGGTCGGGCGGCCGTCGAGAAGCGTCTCGTACGAGTACCAGTCCAGGCCCTCCGGCAGGTGCGCGGCGGCCTCCTCCAGGCCGGACGTGCCGATGAAGACCACCGCCCGCACGCCCGGGCACTCCGGCAGCATGCGGCCCAGGCTCTCGGCGAGCGCCGGATCGCAGACGATGACCTCGTCGTGGGCGTGGTTGATGA
This sequence comes from Corynebacterium halotolerans, assembly GCF_001056295.1. Classification (GTDB taxonomy): domain Bacteria; phylum Actinomycetota; class Actinomycetes; order Mycobacteriales; family Mycobacteriaceae; genus Corynebacterium; species Corynebacterium hansenii. Next base: position 63,247 of record NZ_JVMD01000020.1, on the reverse strand, counting down.
TGTGCACGATCTGGTCGTCCATCAGCTGCTGGTTCAGCGGCTGGAACACCGCGCCCATCGACGCCACGCCCAGGAACACCTCGAGGTGCTCGGCGCAGTTGTACATCAGCGTGCCCACGCGCTGGTCGCCGTCGATGCCCAGTTCGTCGCGCAGGGCATTGGCGAAGGCGGATGCGCGGGACGCGATGGCGGCGAAGGTGGTGATCTCGGGCCCGTCCGCGTGCCACGAGGTCACGGTGGTGTTCGCGTGGATCGTGCGGCCGTATTCGAGGATCCTCGCCACCGACAGCGGGATTTCCTGCATCGTGCTGCGCATGTGTACAGATTAGCCCGAAGGCTCCCCCGACACGCCGCCCCCGGGCCCCGGTTGCCCCGCGGCGACGGCGGCGATTACTCTTGTGTCCCAGGACGCCGCGACGTAGACCGCCGGACCGCTCCGCCATCCCATTTCATTTCACCGCCGCCCGCACCGCCGGGCGACGGGGGTTGACGCCAGGTCCCGCGATCGGCACCTGATCGCCCCCGGGGATTCGATGGGGGCGCGATGAACCCCGCGGCGCCAGCACCCCACGACACCCGCGCGACGGGATCGGCCGCCAGATGCGGCCGGGTTGATCGGGGCCCCGCAGTCCCGGCCCCCGCTTCGAGCCGCACCGGCTTTTCGGTGCAGGCCACGATGTCGAGGGAAAAACACGAAAGGATTTCCGTGACCGATACGGACACCACCGGCGCCACCCAGGGCCAGGAGAATCTGACGGCGCTGCGCATGGCGGATCTCCGCGCCATCGCCTCCGGCAAGGGCATCCGCGGGATCTCCGCGATGCGCAAGCACGAGTTGATCGCCGCGATCCAGGGGGCGGGTTCCGGGCAGGCGCCCGCGGCCGAGAAGAAGGCGAAGGCCCCCGCCGAGCGCCCCGCGCAGGATGCGGGCGACAAGCCGGCCAGGGCCAAGGAGACGGCCAAGGAAACCGCGAAGGATTCCGCCTCCGCCGAGGGCCCCGCGCAGGATGCGGGCAAGGCCTCCGACGAGGGTTCCGCCCCGGCCCGGGGCGGCGATTCCGGCTCCGCCGGGCGTGACGACGCCCCGTCCGACGCCTCGTCCGGCCGCGACCGGCGAGATGACCGCGACGATCACGGCAACCGCGACGACCGCTCCGGCGGGGACGGCCGGGACGAGTACCCGTCCCGCTCGCAGTCCCGCCGCGCCCGCCGCGACCGCGCCCGCCAGCGCAACCAGGGTGGCGACAACCGCGACAACCAGGGTGGCCAGGGCGGCGGCGACAACAGGGGCGACCGCGACAACCGCGACAATCAGGGCGGCCAGGGCGACCGCGACAACAAGGGCAACCAGGGCGGCGGCGACAACCGCGACAACCGCGACAACCAGGGGGGCCGCGACAACCAGGGCGGCCGCAACCGCAACCGGAACCGCAACGACGACAACGAGGGCCGCGGGGGCCGCCGCAACCGGCGCAACCGCCGCGACCGCAAGGGCCGCGACAACCAGGGCGGCGACGAGGGCGTGCGCGAGGGCGACGTTCTCCAGCCCGTCGCCGGCATCGTCGACGTGATGGACAACAACTCCGCGTTCGTCCGCACCTCCGGCTACCTGCCGGGCTCCAACGACGTCCACGTTTCCCAGCAGCTCGTGCGCAAGTACGGCCTGCGCAAGGGCGACGCGATCACCGGCCAGGTCCGCATGCCCCGCGATGGCGGCGGCGGGCAGGTCACCCACGGCTCGGGCCGCAACAAGCGCAAGTACAACCCGCTGGTCCAGGTCGACACGGTCAACGGCCAGACCCCGGACCAGTCGAAGGCCCGCCCGGAGTTCGGCAAGCTGACGCCGCTGTACCCGAACCAGCGCCTGCGCCTGGAGACCGAGCAGAAGATCCTGACCACCCGCGTCATCGACCTGATCATGCCGATCGGCAAGGGTCAGCGCGCCCTCATCGTCTCCCCGCCGAAGGCCGGCAAGACGACGATCCTGCAGAACATCGCCAACGCGATCGCCACGAACAACCCCGAGTGCTACATGATGGTCGTCCTCGTCGACGAGCGCCCGGAGGAAGTCACCGACATGCAGCGCTCCGTGCGCGGCGAGGTCATCGCCTCCACCTTCGACCGCCCGCCGGGGGACCACACCACGGTCGCCGAGCTGGCCATCGAGCGCGCGAAGCGCCTGGTGGAGCAGGGCCAGGACGTCGTCGTCCTGCTCGACTCCATCACCCGCCTGGGCCGCGCCTACAACAACTCCTCGCCGGCGTCGGGCCGCATCCTCTCCGGCGGCGTCGACTCCAACGCGCTGTACCCGCCGAAGCGCTTCCTCGGCGCGGCGCGCAACATCGAGGGCGGCGGATCGCTGACGATCATCGCCACCGCCATGGTCGAGACCGGTTCCGCCGGCGACACGGTGATCTTCGAGGAGTTCAAGGGCACGGGCAACGCCGAGCTGAAGCTGGACCGCAAGATTTCCGAGCGCCGCGTGTTCCCGGCGGTCGACGTCAACCCGTCGGGCACCCGCAAGGACGAGCTGCTGCTCGCCCCGGATGAGGCGCGCGTCATGCACAAGCTGCGCCGCATCCTTTCCGCCCTGGACCCGCAGGCCGCCATCGACCTGCTGATCAAGCAGCTGAAGAAAACGAAGAACAACCGCGAGTTCCTCATGCAGGTCGCCTCGAGTGCGCCGATGGCCGCGGACGTCGACGTCGACGAGATGCTGTAGGGGGTGGCCGAATTGTCAGACAAGGTCACCGCAGTAGACGACGTCCTGTCCGAGTACCACGGTCTCGAGGCGCAGCTGGCCGACCCCGACCTGCACAACGACGCCGCGCGCGCCCGCAAGGTGGGCAAGCGCTTCAACGAGCTGCAGCCGATCATCCAGACCCACGCCCGCCTGACCCAGGTGCGCGAGGACATGGAGGCCGCCCGCGAGATGGCTTCGGAGGACGCGGAGTTCGCCGCCGAGGCCAAGCGCCTGGCGGTCGAGGAGGAGGAGCTCGAGGAGCGCCTCGCCGATCTGCTCGCCCCGCGCGACCCGCACGATTCCGACGACATCGTCATGGAGATCAAGTCCGGCGCCGGCGGCGAGGAGGCCGCGCTGTTCGCCGGTGAGCTGGCGCGCATGTACCAGCGCTACGCGGAGAAGAACGGCTTCACCACGGAGATCCTCGGCCTGTCCGAGTCCGATCTCGGCGGCGTCAAGGACATGACCTTGTCCGTGCGCGCGAAGAACCCGTCCCGCGATGGCGCGTGGAGCGTCTTCAAGTTCGAGGGCGGCGTCCACCGCGTTCAGCGCGTGCCCGTCACCGAGTCGCAGGGCCGCATCCAGACCTCCGCCGCCGGCGTGCTGGTCTACCCGGAGCCCGACGAGATCGAGGACGTGCAGATCGACGAGAAGGACCTGCGCGTCGACGTCTACCGTTCCTCCGGCAAGGGCGGCCAGGGCGTCAACACCACCGACTCCGCCGTGCGCCTGACGCACCTGCCCACCGGCCTGGTGGTCACGTGCCAGAAGGAGCGCTCGCAGATCCAGAACAAGGCCCGCGCCATGCAGGTGCTGGCCGCGCGCCTGCAGCAGATGGCGGAGGAGGAGGCCGCGGCCAACGCCTCCGACGCCCGCAAGTCGCAGGTCCGCACGATGGACCGTTCCGAGCGCGTGCGCACGTACAACTTCCCGGAGAACCGCGTGTCCGATCACCGCATCGGCTACAAGGCCCACAACCTGGACGCGGTCCTCGGCGGCGACATGGAGGACCTGCTCAAGGCCCTGCATGACGCGGAACGCCAGGAGCGCCTGGAAGCCGAGTAGAAGGCCGGGCAGCGTCTGTGTCTTCCACTCCGCCTTCCCCTTCGCCAGCGTCGGGGCCGTCCCCGGCTCCGCCGACCGTCGGGTCGATCCTCTCCGGGGTCGCCGAAGCGTTGGCGGCGGCCGGGTGCCCGTCGCCGCAGGCGGACGCCGAGCAGCTGATGATGCACGTCAGCGGCCGCTCCCGCACCGACCTGGTGCTGTCGCGCCGCGATCCGGTCGGGCCCGGCGATCCGCTGCTGGCGGATCTGCCGGCACTCGTCGACCGCCGCGTCGCGCGGGAGCCGCTGCAGCACATCCTGGGCACCGCGCCGATGGGGCGCCTCGAGCTCGCAGTCGGCCCGGGCGTCTTCGTGCCCCGGCCGGAAACCGAGCTCCTGGCGGAATGGTGCATCGGCTTCCTCGGAAAAACCCCGCTTGACGACGCCCCGGAACGTCGTGAAGCAGATGGCGCCGGAAAGCCGGGCCCGGTCGTGGTCGACCTGTGCACCGGATCCGGCGCGCTCGCGCTGGCCATCGCCGACGCTGTCCCGGCGGCTTCGGTCACGGGCGTCGAACTGGATCCCGCGGCCCTGGAGTGGGCGCGCCGAAATGCCGCCGCGTGCCGCGAATTGTGGGCGGGGGAGCGGGCGCCGCGCACCGGCGGCGTGCGCGTCATCGCCGGGGACGTCACCGACCCCGCGCTGGTCGCGGACGGCGGAGCGCTCGCCGACCTGCGCGGGCGCGTCGATCTGGTCGTGTCCAACCCGCCGTACGTGCCGCTGGCCGCCGACGTCGGCCCCGAGGTGCGCCACGACCCCCATCACGCGGTGTTCGGGGGAGACGACGGGCTCGACGTCATCCGCCCTATGATGAACAACGTGCTCGCGCTCCTGAAGCCCGGCGGCGCCGTGGCCATCGAGCACGACGACGACTCCGGCGCGGACATGACGGAGCTGTTCGCCGGCACCGGGATCCTCCGGGACATCGGGGTCCACCGGGACCTCGCGGGGCGCGACAGGTTCACCGTCGCGCGGCGCGGCGCGGCGGAACGGCGACCGCACGAGCAATCCGACCGACACTCGCACGAAGGGACAGACCAGGCGACATGAGCATCATCCACGACTGCTCCACCGACGAAGGCCGCGAAAAAGGGCTGAAGGCCGCGGTCGACGCGGTGCAGGCCGGCCGGCTGGTCGTGCTGCCCACCGACACCGTCTACGGCCTCGGCTGCGACGCGTTCAACAACGCCGCCGTGGCGTCGCTGCTGCGCGCCAAGCACCGCGGGCCCGACATGCCCGTGCCGGTGCTCGTCGGATCCTGGACCACCGTCGACGGCCTCGTGCGCGAGCACACCGCCGCCGGCCGCGCGCTCGTCGAGGCCTTCTGGCCCGGCGGCCTGTCGCTCGTGGTCAACCAGGCGCCCAGCCTGCCGTGGAACCTCGGCGACACCCGGGGCACCGTCATGCTGCGCATGCCGCTGCACCCCATCGCCATCGAACTGCTGCGCCGCACCGGCCCCATGGCCGTGTCCAGCGCGAACATCTCCGGCCAGGAGCCGGCGCTGACCGCCGTGCGCGCCAAGCAGCAGCTCGGCGCCGAGGCGGCGGTGTACCTCGACGGCGGCCGCGCGACCATCGGCAAGCCCTCGACCATCGTCGACCTGTCCGGCCAGGAGGCCCGCATCCTGCGCGAAGGCGCGATCACCGCCGAGCAGATCGGCGAGGTCCTGGGCAAGGACCCCGCCGCGCTCCGACGACCGGCCGACGCCTGATCGACGGTCACCCATGCCCAACGACGTCGCGCTGCTCGCCGCCTCCGGAGCCGGGGCCGGCGTGCCCCTGCGGGAGCTCGCGCTGCTGGTGCTCGTCTCCGCGTCGGTGAGCTACCTGCTCACCGGCGTGGTCCGCTACATGGTGGTCCGCACCGGCTATCTGGACATGCCGCGCGAGCGCGACGTCCACGACATCCCCAAGCCCCGCCTGGGCGGGGTGGCCATGTACAGCGGCATCATGGTCGCCATCTGGGTGGCCAGCGAGCTGCCCGCCCTGAACAGGGGCTTCCCCCCGATGACGCCGGACATGAACGCCATGGCCGTCGCGGCGACGATCCTGCTTCTGGTGGGCATACTCGACGATCTCTTCGACCTCGACGCGCTGACCAAATTCGCGGGCCAGGTGCTCGCCGCCGTGGTCATGTCCCTGATGGGCGTGACCTGGTACCTGCTCTACATCCCCTTCGGCGGCGGCACGACGCTCATCCTCGACCCCGTGTCGTCGACGCTGGTGACCGTGCTGTTCACCGTCGCGCTGATCAACGCCATCAACTTCGTCGACGGCATCGACGGCCTCGCGTCCGGCCTCGGCATGATCGCCGCGGGTTCGCTGCTGATCTACTCGATGGTCATGCTCCACGACCAGGGCGGCACCGTGTCGGCGTACCCGCCGGCCATGATCTCCGCGTGCCTGCTGGGCGCGTGCATCGGATTCCTGCCGCACAACTTCGAGCCGGCGCGGATTTTCATGGGCGACTCCGGGGCGATGCTCATCGGCCTCATGCTCGCTGGCGCGTCGGTGTCGGCCTCCGGCCGCATCTCGCCGTCGATGTACGGCACCGCCGATGCGCTGGCGCTGATGTCGCCGATCATCGTCGTCGTCGCCGCGCTGAGCGTGCCCATGCTCGACCTCCTGCTCGCCGTCGTCCGCCGCACCCGCCGCGGGCAGTCGCCCTTCGCCCCCGACAAGATGCACCTGCACCACCGCCTGCTGGAAATGGGGCACAGCCACCGCAGGGTCGTGCTGGTCCTCTACATGTGGGTGTCCGTGGTGGCGTTCGGCGCCGTGGGCACCACCGTGTTCCCCGCCCCGGTGGTGGCCGTCGGCTTCGGCCTGCTGCTGGTGCTGGCCGTGGCGTTGACGATGCTGCCTATCTGGCGCCGCGGGGGAGCGGGTACCATGTCGACCCGTGAGCGATGACACCCCCATCAATGACGGCGACGGCGCGACCGGCGGCGAGACCGCCCCGGGACGCGAGCCGACGTCGAAGTACGACGATCCCCGGGTCCCGCTGCTGGCCGCGGCGCGGTCGGGCGCGATCGCGCTGGGCATCCTGACGGTCCTCTCGCTGCTCGTCTGGGGCGGCAAGGAAGGCATGCCGGGGGTGTGGGGCGTCGTCTTGGGCGCCGCCATCGGCGGCGGCTTCGTGCTGCTGACCGTGCTCTCGGTGCTCCTCACCGCGCGGTCGACGCCGACCATGACCGGCGCGGTGGTGATGTTCGGCTGGCTGGCGAAGATCGTCGTGCTGATCCTCATCCTCTTCGCCATCAAGGACCTGAACTTCTACGACACCACGGCGTTCTTCGTCACCGTCGTCCTGGCGCTGATCGTGACCCTGGGCGCGGAAGTGTGGGGCATGTCTCAGTCGAATCTCACCTATGTAACCGGGTCCTGAACGGACCCGGGGGCGAACGCCTGACCGAATGAGTGCGCGCCGGTGCACCGCGGTCACGGCAACCCGCCCGTTCACCTCCGGTTTTCCCCCGGAAACGGCGCAATCCCACAGGATCAGGCGCCGTTTTCCTTTTTTTCGGGGCCGAATGGCCGGGGGTGTGCCCGATGTGAAAAACGTGCCGGAACTGTTATCCTGAGCGACGGGTAAGACGGCTTGCCCCTGTTTCGGGCTTCCCGGAAGAGGGGAGCGGGTCGACGGCCGTAGTGATACGGGTCGGCTTCTGCTGACGCCCCGTGTACGCCGTGCAGATGTGCGAATGGAATCCGCGGCGCTCCACGTTAAACGACGTCCTTCGCACCGCTTGACCCAGTTCTTGCGGCCCAATCACGGGAGAGAACGCTGAGCGTTACAACACTTGCCGAGATGAAGGGTGAGTTTCACTCACCCAACTTGCAGGAGGAGTACTTCCCGGGTGAGCTGTACAACGACTTCATCATTGGTGGTGCCGGCGACTGGTTCGCCATGGATCGCCTGATGGTCGTTCGCCTGCTCATGGCCGTTATCGTCGCCATCTTCTTCGTGGTCGCCTTCCGGCGCCCGAAGCTGGTGCCGACGGGACTGCAGAATGTCGCCGAGATGATGATGGACTTCGTCCGCATCAACATCGCGGAGGAGATTCTGGGCAAGAAGGAGGGCCGCCGGTTCATGCCGGTGCTGGCCACCATCTTCTTCCTGGTCATTTCGATGAACCTTGCGGCCGTGATCCCCGGCCTCAACATTTCGCCCAACGCGCGAATCGGCATGCCGCTGGTCCTCGCAGTGTTCGCCTACATCGCCTTCATCTACGCGGGCTCGAAGAAGTACGGCTTCTTCAAGTACGTGAAGTCGTCGGTGGTCATCCCGAACCTGCCCCCGGCGCTCCACCTCATCGTGGTGCCCATCGAAATCTTCTCCACCTTCGTTCTGCGCCCGGCCACGCTGACCATCCGTCTGATGGCCAACATGCTGGCCGGCCACATGGTCCTGGTCCTCCTGTTCGGTGCCACGAACTTCTTCTTCTGGCAGATGAACGGGTGGACGGCCCTGTCCGGCTTGACCCTCATCGCCTCGATCCTGTTCACGCTGTTCGAGCTTCTGGTGATCTTCCTGCAGGCGTACATCTTCGCCCTGCTGAGCGCCGTCTACATCGAACTGTCGCTGCACGCAGACGAGCACTAGCAAGCCCGCCGCCGGGGAACTCCCCGGCAACGGGCCCAATTTCATAGCACGACCCATTTGACCCCGCCCGGGCATCCACTACGACTCCATGAGCCCGGGAATCCTCAGAAAGGGAACGGTTCATAATGAACGACGTCATCCTCTCCGCCCAGGACGCTGCCACCAACCCGGACACCACCGCCGGTCTGAAGACCATCGGCTACGGCCTGTCCACCCTGGGCCCGGGCCTCGGCATCGGCATCCTCGCCGGCAAGACCGTCGAGGGCATGGCCCGCCAGCCCGAGATGGCCGGCCAGCTCCGCACCACCATGTTCCTGGGCATCGCCTTCACCGAGGCGCTCGCCCTCATCGGCCTGGTCGCCGGCTTCGTTTTCGTTTAGTCCGGACCTCATACAAGCGGAGAACACTGAACCATGACGGATTTCATTCACTACCTGGCGGCGGGGGAGGCACTTCCCCTTGGGGAGCAGATCAACCCCCTTCTGCCCAAGTCCTATGACATCGTCTGGTCCATTGTCCCGCTCATTGTCATCCTGGTGCTCTTCTGGAAGCTCGTGCTTCCGAAGTTCCAGGAGGTCCTGACCGAGCGGGAGGACCGGATTGAGGGCGGCATCGAGCGTGCCGAGGCCGCGCAGGCCGAGGCCAAGGCCGCTCTCGAGAAGTACAACAGCCAGCTCGCCGAGGCCCGCACCGAAGCCGCCAAGATCCGCGATGAGGCCCGAGTCCAGGGTCAGAAGATCATCGCCGAGGCGACTTCGAAGGCCAACGACGAGAGCGCACGAATCATCGAGTCCGGTGAGAAGCAGCTGGCGGCCCAGCGTGAGCAGGTCGTCGCCGAGCTTCGCAAGGAGATGGGGCAGAACTCGATCAACCTCGCGGAGCGTCTGCTCGGCGAGCAGCTGTCCGATGACGTCAAGACGTCGGGCACGATCGATCGCTTCCTCAGCAACCTTGACACCGTGGCCCCGGCCGGAAAGTAGGCGACATGCACGCAGCTAGCCGCGAATCTTTGGCGCAGCTCCGTACGGAGCTCGACGCCGCCGTCGGCGGCGCCAACGTCTCCGTCGCGAACGCGGCCCAGACCGGCTCCGAGCTTTTCGACGTCGTCGAAACCCTCGACTCCGACCGCGGCCTGCGTGTCGCCGTCGCCGATCAGTCGGTTGCGGCGGAGCAGCGCACCGGAATCATCCGGAGCCTGTTCGCTGGGAAGGTGTCCGAGACGACCCTCAAGGTCATCACGGACGCCGCCGCGCAGACCTGGTCGAACTCGCGCGAATTCCGCGCGGGCCTGGTGGAGCTGGGCCGCCGTGCCCTGCTGCGCTCGGCCGAGGGCCAGGGCCAGCTGGAAACGGTCGAGGATGAGCTGTTCCGTTTGAGCAGCATCCTCGTCAACGAGCCGCAGCTCGAGCAGCTGCTGGCCGACAAGGCCGCGACCCCCGAGGCGAAGCGGGGTCTCCTGGCCTCCGTGCTGTACGGCAAGGTCACTTCGGTGACCGAGGCGTTGGCGCTGCAGGCCGTCGGGCGCCCCGAAAAGCGCCCCGCGGACGACATCGACTTCCTGTCCCGGCTCGCCGCCGGCCTCCGGAATCGCACCGTCGCCCGTGTGACCAGTGCAACCGCTATCTCCCCGGAGCAGCAGCGTGCGCTGGCGGACAAGCTCGGCCGGGTTTACGGCGAAGAGATGTCCATCCACACCGAGATCGATCCCTCGATCCTCGGTGGACTGGTCATCCGGGTCGGCGATGAGGTCATCGACGGCAGCCTTTCGAGGAAGCTCGAGAAGTTGCGCGTCGGCCTTGGCTGACGGATGGTTTGACGAAATTTCACTGGAAGAAGAATTTACCGAGAGCAGGAAGAACATGGCGGAGCTGACGATCTCCTCCGACGAGATCCGTAGCGCGATTGCGAATTACACCTCGAGCTACTCCCCGGAGGCCTCCCGCGAGGAGGTCGGCGTGGTCATCAGTGCTGCTGATGGCATTGCGCAGGTTGCGGGTATGCCGTCGGTCATGACCAACGAGCTTCTCGAGTTCCCGGGCGGCGTCATCGGCGTCGCGCAGAACCTCGACACCGACAAGGTCGGCGTCGTGGTGCTGGGCAACTTCGAGTCGCTCGCCGAGGGCGACGAGGTCAAGCGGACGGGCGATGTCCTGTCCATCCCGGTCGGGGACAATTTCCTCGGCCGCGTTATCAACCCCCTGGGCCAGCCGATCGACGGCCTGGGCGACATCGAGGCCGAAGAGGACCGCGTCCTGGAGCTCCAGGCCCCGTCCGTGCTGCAGCGTCAGCCGGTCGAGGAGCCGATGGCCACCGGCATCAAGGCCATCGACGCGATGACCCCGATCGGCCGCGGTCAGCGACAGCTGATCATCGGTGACCGCAAGACCGGCAAGACCGCGGTCTGCCTGGACACCATCCTCAACCAGAAGGCGAACTGGGAGTCCGGCGATCCGACGAAGCAGGTGCGCTGCATCTACGTCGCGATCGGCCAGAAGGGCTCGACCATCGCCGGCGTGCGCAAGACCCTCGAGGATCACGGCGCGCTCGAGTACACCACCATCGTGGCCGCCCCGGCCTCCGATGCCGCCGGCTTCAAGTGGCTGGCCCCCTTCGCGGGTGCCGCCCTGGGCCAGCACTGGATGTACCAGGGCAAGCACGTCCTGGTCATCTACGATGACCTGACCAAGCAGGCCGAGGCCTACCGCGCCATCTCCCTGCTGCTGCGCCGCCCGCCGGGACGCGAGGCGTACCCGGGCGACGTCTTCTACCTGCACTCCCGTCTGCTGGAGCGCGCGGCGAAGCTGTCCGACGACATGGGCGCCGGTTCGCTGACCGCCCTGCCGATCATCGAGACGAAGGCCAACGACGTCTCCGCCTTCATCCCGACCAACGTGATCTCCATCACCGATGGTCAGGTCTTCCTGGAGTCGGACCTGTTCAACCAGGGCGTTCGCCCGGCCATCAACGTCGGCGTCTCGGTTTCCCGAGTCGGCGGCGCCGCGCAGACCAAGGGCATGAAGAAGGTCTCCGGCAACCTGCGTCTGGACCTCGCGTCCTACCGCGACCTCGAGGCGTTCGCCATGTTCGCGTCCGACCTCGACGACGCCTCCAAGCGCCAGCTCGAGCGCGGCCAGCGACTGGTCGAGCTGCTGAAGCAGAAGGAGAACCAGCCGCAGTCGGTCGAGTACCAGATGACCTCGATCTACCTGGCCGGCGAGGGCGAGTTCGACGACGTCCCGGTCGAGGACGTGCGCCGCTTCGAGACCGAGCTGATGGAGTACCTGTACTCCAACAACGAGGCCGTTTTCGAGCAGATCGAGGGTGGCACGCCGTTCACCGACGAGTCCAAGGCCGCCCTGAAGAGCTCCGTCGCGGAGTTCAAGAAGGGCTTCCAGACCTCGGAGGGCGCGCCCGTCGTGAAGGAGGCTCCCGCCGAGCCCCTCGCCGAGGGCGAGAAGACCAAGGAGCAGATCTCGGTCTCCCGCAAGTCCGCCGCGAAGTAGTCGGGGCGTGTTTGCAATGACCGTTATCGAAAATGAAGGGAGGCGTTAGAACATGGCGAATCTTCGTGAACTTCGAGACCGCATCAAGTCGGTGAACTCGACGAAGAAGATCACCAAGGCACAGGAGCTCATCGCGACCTCGCGCATCACCAAGGCGCAGCGCCGCGTTGCGGATTCCCAGCCCTACGCCGACGAGATCGAGAGCGTCATCGGTCGCCTCGCCTCGGCTTCCTCGCTTGATCACCCGATGCTGCACGAGCGCGAGGGCGCGTCCCGTGCCGCGATTCTCGTGGTGACGTCCGATCGCGGCATGTGCGGCGGTTACAACCACAACGTCCTGAAGAAGGCCGCGGAGCTCCGCGCCTCCCTGAAGGACGAGGGGTACGAGACCGTCACCTACGTCACGGGCCGCAAGGGCATCGATTACTACGATTTCCGCGAGATGCCGTTGGCCGGCACCTGGGAGGGCTTCTCCCAGGATCCGGACTACGACCTCACCCATGACGTCCGTCGCCACCTGATCGACGGGTTCGTCGCCTCCTCCGAGGGCACCGCGAAGTACCGCGAGGGACTGCGCGTGGCCGAGGGAGAGTCGATCCAGGGCTTCGACCAGGTGCACGTGGTGTACACGGAGTTCGTGTCCATGCTGTCCCAGATCCCGCGGGCGCACCAGATGCTGCCCATCGAGCCGGTCATCGAGACCGAGGAGATGGATCTGGGCGAGGACATGCTTTCCGACGGCGGCGGGGACCTGCACCCGGACTACGAATTCGAGCCGGATGCCGACACGCTGCTTTCGGAGCTGCTTCCGCAGTACGTGTCGAAGAGCCTGTTCGCCGTGATGCTGGAGGCCGCCGCCTCCGAGTCCGCGGCGCGACGCAACGCCATGAAGTCCGCGACCGACAACGCGACCGAGCTGGTCAAGGACCTCTCGCGCGTGGCCAACCAGGCCCGTCAGGCGCAGATCACCCAGGAAATCACAGAGATCGTCGGTGGCGCCGGTGCGCTCGACGACAGCGGAGAAAGTGACTAGATATGAGCACAGCTCTCAACGAGCAGAACACTGCGACGGCCACCGGCCGCATCGTGCGTGTCATCGGTGCCGTCGTCGACGTGGAGTTCCCGCGTAACGAGCTCCCGGCACTGTACAACGCGCTGACCGTGGAAGTTACCCTTCCGTCGGTCGCCAAGAAGATCGTCCTCGAGACGGCGCAGCACCTGGGCGACAACCTGGTGCGCACCATCGCCATGGCCCCGACCGATGGTCTGGTCCGCGGCGCGGAGGTCATCGACTCGGGCAAGCCGATTTCGGTTCCGGTCGGCGACGTCGTCAAGGGCCACGTCTTCAACGCCATGGGCGACTGCCTGGACGAGCCGGGCCTCGGCCGCGACGGCGAGCAGTGGGGCATCCACCGCGAGCCCCCGGCCTTCGACCAGCTCGAGGGCAAGACCGAGATCCTGGAGACGGGCATCAAGGTCATCGACCTCCTGACCCCCTACGTCAAGGGCGGCAAGATCGGCCTGTTCGGTGGCGCCGGCGTCGGCAAGACCGTTCTGATCCAGGAGATGATCACCCGCATCGCCCGCGAGTTCTCGGGTACGTCGGTGTTCGCCGGCGTCGGCGAGCGCACGCGTGAGGGCACGGACCTCTTCCTCGAGATGGAGGAGATGGGCGTGCTGCAGGATACGGCCCTCGTCTTCGGTCAGATGGACGAGCCGCCGGGAGTCCGCATGCGCGTCGCGCTGTCGGGCCTGACCATGGCGGAGTACTTCCGTGACGTGCAGCACCAGGACGTGCTGCTGTTCATCGACAACATTTTCCGCTTCACGCAGGCCGGTTCCGAGGTGTCGACCCTGCTGGGCCGCATGCCCTCGGCCGTGGGCTACCAGCCGACGCTGGCCGACGAGATGGGCGTCCTCCAGGACCGAATCACGTCGACCAAGGGCCGTTCGATCACGTCTCTGCAGGCCGTCTACGTGCCCGCCGACGACTACACCGACCCGGCTCCGGCGACCACGTTCGCCCACCTCGACGCCACCACGGAGCTCGACCGCTCCATCGCGTCGAAGGGCATCTACCCGGCCGTGAACCCGCTGTCGTCGACGTCTCGCATCCTCGAGCCGTCCATCGTCGGCGAGGAGCACTACCGCGTGGCGCAGCAGGTCATCAACATCCTGCAGAAGAACAAGGAGCTCCAGGACATCATCGCGATCCTGGGCATGGACGAGCTGTCCGAGGAGGACAAGGTCACCGTCCAGCGCGCCCGTCGCATCCAGCGATTCCTGGGCCAGAACTTCTTCGTCGCGGAGAAGTTCACCGGCCTGCCGGGCTCCTACGTGCCGCTGAAGGACACCATCGTGGCCTTCGACCGCATCTGCAAGGGCGACTTCGACAACTACCCGGAAATGGCCTTCGACGGCCTGGGCGGCCTCGACGACGTCGAGAAGAAGTACGCCGAGATGCAGAAGAAGTAAGGGGCGTTCCACATGGCTGACATCGCCACCGAACTGGTCGCCGTCGAGCGCAAGCTCTGGGAGGGCAGGGCCACTTCCGTGACGGCCGAGACCACCGAGGGTGAGATCGGCGTGCTGCCCGGCCACCAGCCCTTCCTCGGCCAGTTGACCGAAAAGGGCACGGTGACCATCCGGACCGACGACGGCCAGGTTCTGGTCGCCGCGGTGCAGGGCGGGTTCCTCTCCGTGTCCACGCACAAGATCACCGTCCTCGCCGACAAGGCCGTTTGGGCCGACGAGGTCGACGTCGCCGACGCGGAGTCCCGTCTCCAGTCGGATGACCCGGAGGTCAAGGCACGGGCAGAGTCCGAGCTGCGCGCCTCGCGCCGCGCCTCGGGCGCCGCTTAGGCGGCGACCGGTCGCACGACCAGGTTCTTCACCCGCATCGGGGGAGGGGCGCCGGAACCACGTGAAAGCGTGGTTCCGGCGCCCCTCTTTTTTGCTTGCCGACGGCCGCCCGGCAGCCGGCTCCGCCGTTCGTTTTACCGTCGGCCCGGGCGTCGACTAGGCTTTTCTCAATACCCTTCCGGGCGCCCTTTCGGGCACCCTTTCCAGCAGCCTTTCAAGCCCCACCCCATAACCCATCCCGGCACCCATCCAGCGCCATCTTCCCGCTCCGCGGGCGAGCGAAACGAGGTCATTGTGGACGCCCTGAACGTCTTCGTGCTTGTCGTTGCCTTCGTTCTGCTGCTCGGGGGAGCGCTGGCGTTGTGGAGGTTCGCGAAGCTGCGCTCCAAGGGCACGCCGGTGATCATCCGCCCGATTCCCGCCCAGGACGGCGGCGCGTGGCGTCATGGCGTGTTCAAGTACACGGATTGCACCGCCTTCGTATACAAGCTCCGTTCGCTCCGTCCCGGCGCGGACCTGTCCTTCCCCCGCAGCGACGTGGAAATCCTCTCTCGCCGAGAGCCCACCACGATCGAGGCGGGGTTTTTCGATCGTGGGCTCCACGTGGTCGTCTTTTCCGTCGCGGGGCAGGGCGAGTGGGAGCTCGCGGTGGACGATTCCGGGGACACCGCGCTGGTGGCGTGGGTGGAGTCGTCGCCGTCGGTGCGCCAGACGCGCAGGCTGCCCACGAACATCGAGGAGCGCTTCCGCAGGGTCCGCGCCCGGGGAGCCGGCGAGGGCCGCTCCAACGGCCGCTCCGGCGGGGGCCGTCGCTGAGGCGCACGCCACGCATCGTTAGGGTGGTGGGCATGCGCCTCGTCATCGCCCGCTGCACCGTCGACTACGTCGGCCGTCTCACCGCCCACCTTCCGGAGGCCCCGCGCCTGCTCCTGGTCAAGGCGGACGGTTCGGTCTCCGTCCACGCCGATGACCGGGCGTACAAGCCGCTGAACTGGATGACCCCGCCGTGTTCGCTGTCGGAGCAGCCGATCCTCGACGAGTCGGGGGAGGACACCGGCGAGCTGCTGTGGATCGTGGAGAACTCGAAGGGCGAGCAGCTCCGCATCACCATTTCCGAGGTGCTTTCCGACGAGACCCACGAACTCGGGCAGGACCCGGGGCTGGTCAAGGACGGCGTGGAGACCCACCTGCAGGAGCTGCTGGCGGAGCATTTCACCACGTTCGGCGAGGGCTGGACCCTCATCCGCCGGGAGTACCCGACGGCGATCGGACCGGTGGATCTGCTGGGCCGCGACTCCGATGGCGCGACGGTGGCCGTGGAGGTGAAGCGCCGCGGCAACATCGACGGCGTGGAACAGCTGACCCGCTACCTGGACATGCTCAACAGGGACGAGATGCTCGCCCCCGTCGCCGGGGTGTTCGCCGCGCAGGAAATCAAGCCGCAGGCGCGCACCCTCGCCGAGGACCGCGGCATCCGGTGCGTGGTCGTCGACTACGACACGCTGCGCGGCACCGAGTCCAACGAGCTGCGCCTCTTCTGAGCGCCCGAACGGTCAAAGTCGGAGGCGGGAAAGTGGGACGGGGCAAGAAGCGTCGCCCGGGAAAGGGCGCCGGAGGACGGGGACGCGGGGCGTCGCAAAGCAAAAATGCGGTGACGCGGCCGCTGCCGAGCCTCGGCGCATTCCAGAACACGCGCACCGAACCGGGGCCGGGGAGGCTGGCGGGGGAGGACTTCCACGTGCGCGACGTCGCATCGGGCCAGGCGACCAAGTGGTATCGCTGCCCCGGCTGCGACCAGGAGATTCCGCCGGGCGTCGCGCATGTCGTGGCGTGGCCGGCCGACTACGGGGGACGGGCCGACGACCGCCGGCACTGGCACCGCAACTGCTGGGGCAAGCGCGCGGACCGGGGAATCACCCGCCGCCGGGGCTAGCCGACGGGGTTGGCTGCACCCCGGATGCATCGAACGGGCGCAACCGGAAGATTCCGGGAAGGTCACTATTCCGTTCGGGCATCCGCGGGAGTAGTCTGAATGCTGACAGTACCGGAATCGGACCAAGATTCGGACATAACCGCACGTCCCGCGGTGTGAGGCGGGAACCGCGGACCCGGTCGGCCTTCGTTTCCGGCAGCCCCCGCGACCGGTCATGTCCGGCCGCGGCCGACGAAAGGGACCTCAGTGGCCGCTACGGTCGAGTCCACAGCGAAATTCATCCTCGACAAGGTCGGCGGGCCGGAGAACATCTCCTCCGTGACGCACTGCGCCACCCGCCTCCGCTTCCACCTCCACGACCTCTCCCTGGCCGACCAGGACGCCATCGACGCCGACGACAAGGTGCTCGGCGTGGTGCCGCAGGGCTCCACGGGCCTGCAGGTGATCATGGGCGGCGACGTGGGCAACTACCACCAGGCGCTCGTCCGCCAGCCGGGCATGGGCGAATCCGGCGGCTCGGCCAAGGCGTCCCGCGGGCCGAAGGTCGGCGCCGACGGCAAGAAGGAGTACGACGGCGTCCGCGGCAAGTTCGGCTGGGTCGACTTCTGCTTCGAGTTCCTGTCCGACACGTTCCGCCCCGTCCTGTGGGCCCTGCTGGGCGCGTCGCTGATCATCACCCTGCTGGTGCTGGCCGACACCTTCGGCATCCAGTCGTTCAGCGCCCCCGAGGGCGAGACCCTGCCGCCGACGTGGCAGTTCCTGCACGCCATGTGGCGGTCGGTGTTCTACTTCCTGCCGGTCATGGTCGGCGCGACCGCGGCCCGCAAGCTCGGCGCCAACGAATGGGTCGGCGCCGCCATCCCGGCCGCGATGCTCACCCCGGAGTTCCTCAAGCTGGGCAGCCAGGGCGACACCGTCACCGTCTTCGGCCTGCCGATGGTCCTCAACGACTACGCCGGCCAGGTCTTCCCGCCGCTGTTCGCCGCGGTGATCCTGTACTTCGTGGAGAAGGGTCTGAAGAAGATCATCCCGGGCGACATCCAGATGGTGTTCGTGCCGTTCTTCTCGCTGCTGGTCATGATCCCGCTGACCGCGTTCCTCGTCGGCCCGTTCGGCATCGGCCTGGGCAACGGCATCTCCAACATGCTGCTGGCCATCAACGGCTTCTCGCCGTTCGTGCTCGCCATCGTCGTGCCGCTGATCTACCCGTTCATGGTTCCGCTGGGCCTGCACTGGCCGCTCAACGCCATCATGATCCAGAACATCGCGACGCTCGGCTACGACTTCATCCAGGGCCCCATGGGCGCGTGGAACTTCGCCTGCTTCGGCCTGGTCACGGGCGTCATGATCGTCGCCATGCGCGAGAAGGACGCCTCCATGCGCCAGGTCTCCTCCGGCGGCATGTTCGCCGGCCTGCTCGGCGGCATTTCCGAGCCGAGCCTCTACGGCGTCGTGCTGCGCTTCAAGAAGACCTACCTGCGCCTGCTGCCCGGCTGCTTCGTCGGCGGCGTGGTGATGGGCCTGTTCAACGTCAAGGCCAAGGCCTTCGTGTTCACCTCGATGCTGACCGTCGGCGCGTTCGACCCGCTGGGCGGCTACGTCATCGGCATCGCCGCGGCGTTCTTCACGTCGCTGCTGCTGGTGCTGTTCTTCGACTACCGCTCCGCCGAGGAGAAGGCCGACGCCCACGAGCGCATCGCCCGCGAGCGCGCCGCCGCCATGGCCGAGGTCGAGGAAGCGGCCAACGCGCCCCTGCCCGAATCCTCGCGTGACGACGCCGCCGTCCCCGCGACCGCCGCCGCCGGTGCGGGCGCCGGCGCCGCGACCGCCGTGGCCGTCGCCGATGCCCCGACCGCCGAGCAGCTCGACCTCGCCGTCGCCGCGCCGATGAGCGGCACGCTGCTGCCGCTGTCGGAGGTGCCGGACGCCGCCTTCGCCGCCGGCAAGGTCGGCAAGGGCGCGGCCATCGACCCCGATGGCGACACCGTCGTCGCCCCCGCCGACGGCAAGGTCATGGTGACCTTCCCGACCGGCCACGCCGTCGGCCTGAAGCTGGACAACGGCCTGCAGATCCTGGTCCACATCGGCGTCGACACCGTGAACATGGACGGCAAGGGCTTCGAGTTCCTGGTGGCCAAGGGCGATCACGTCACCGCCGGCACCCCGCTGGTGCGTTTCGACCGTGACGCCATCGTAGCCGCCGGCTACTCGCCGGTCACCCCGGTTCTGGTGACGAACCACAGGAAGTTCGGTTCGGTCGACGTCGTCGCGAAGCAGGGCCCGATCGCCATCGGCGACGAGCTGCTGGAGGCGACCCCGAAGCCGCCGAAGACGGAGGCCGAGCAGGCGTAGACGCCCGCTGGCCCGCCGGCCCGCCCGCCGCCCCCACGTGGCTAACCCACCCTCTGGCGGCACCCAGGCTGGCTAACCCACCCCGAATGTGCAGACCCACCCGCTGTAACGGGTGGGGTTGCGCATTCGGGGTGGGTTTGCGCGATTCGGGGGAACCGATCGGCTCCGGTCCGCGTCTAACACTGCGGGAGGGCCGAAAGCCGGCGCTCGCATGATGCGGAAAATGGGGGAGAAGCGATGCCGGGGACCGGGAGACGTTTGCGGTGCACGGGGACACGGGGCTGGTGCTCAGCTCCATGCAGGGGGAGGCGGGGCCGGAGCTGCTGCGGTCGGCGGTTGCTCGGGGGCGGATCGAGCGGCTCGTCCGAGGGGTGTACGCGATTGCGGCGAGTCGGCCGGCGCACGAGACCTACGTGCTGCTGGCGATGGCGGTCGGGCTGACCAATGGCGCATCGGTGGTGACGGGGCCGGCGGCCGCGGCGATCATGGGGTTCGCGTTCCTCAGGCCGGGGGACGGGCGCGTGGACGTGCTCGCGGTCGGATCGAAGGATCGGCACCGAGGGCGGACGGTCACGCGGAGGGCCGTGAAATCCGCCGGCACGGTGTACATCTCGCGCGGAATCAGGGTCACGTCCCCGGTGCGGACCGTGCTGGAGACGTGCGTGCTGCATGGGTTCAAGGCCGGGTTGGTCGTCGCCGAATCGGTGATGTGGCGGGGATGCGGCGATGCCGACGCCTTCGCCGCCGAATTGCGTTCGATGGGGCCCCGGCGCGGGATCAAGGAGGCGCGGCGCGTGGTGGCGCTGGCGTCGGAACGCAGCCAATCGGCGGGCGAATCACTGGTCCGCTGGTGCATCGACCGTGCGGGGCTGCCGCAGCCGCTGCAACAGGTGGCGGTGTACGACCGGCACGGCAATTGGCTCGCGGTGGTCGACTTCTTCTGGCCGGAGCTCGGGCTGGTCATCGAATTCGACGGCTTGGTGAAGACCTCCGGCGCATTCGGTGCTCCGTCGGAAGTGGCGCGCAAGCAGTTGGACCGCCAGAATCTGCTGCTTCATGCCGGCGTGCGGGTCATCCGGCTGGAGTGGGACGACGTGTTCTCGGGGCGATGCGTTGCCGTGCTGGTCGACGCGTACCGGCAGCGGCAGGCGCAGGGGTCGGATTTCACGGGGCATCATCGGATCGCGGATCTGTCGTCCCAGCGCCGGTGAGAGCAGCCGCCCTTTTCGCCGCTGAACCCACCCCGAATGCGCAGACCCACCCGCTGTAACGGGTGGGGTTGCGCATTCGGGGTGGGTTTGCGCCGGGGGAAGCGGTGGACAGCGCTGGGCGGGGTGGGTTAGCGCCGGGTAAGCGGTGGGCGGCGCCGCAGCCCTACGCCGTCTTCTTCCGCGCCCGGATGATCACGATGGCCAGCAGCCCCAACGTCACCCACAGCATGTAGCGGTTGACCAGGTTTACGACCTCCAGCACCGGGTCCCCGAAGGTGTAGCCGAGCCACATGAACAGGCCGTTGAGGGCGAGGACGCTGGCGATGTTGAGCGCCATCACCAGGCCGAACCCCACCTTCAGCAGGCCGGCGACGGCGTTGAGCACGGTGCCCGGCACCGGCCCCGGCGCGTACCCCAGCGGCAGCAGCCCCAGGGTGATGGCGCGGGTGCGCGACGCCTCCTGCTTGATGGCCTTCCTGAAGAACCGGTGCGCCCTGGGCATGTACTGCAGCGACATCTCGATGAATTCCATGCCCCACCGCTTGCCCATCAGCCAGTAGACGGGCACGAATTTCAGCGCACCGACCAGGGACGCCCCCAGGTACATCCACCATTGCCCGTTGCCCACGGACACGTTGGCGCCGGAGACCGTCGCGCTGGTGTAGCCGCCGATCAGGAACGAGTACGCCAGCGGGTGCGTCAGCATCCACGCGCGCAGCGCCAGCATGGCCATGGAGTAGACGCCCATGGCCATGAGCAGGCCGAACAGGACCTTGTCCATCGGCTCCGGGTCCTTCATGAAGGAGGGCAGCTCCGGCTGCTCGCGGTCGGCCCCGCCCCTCTCGGCCCGGCCTTTCCCGTTGCGCTCGTCTTCGGTCCCCTCGGGACGCTCGTTCGGCTGCTGGTTCACCCCTGCGACAGTAGCGGAGGACCGTGAACTGCAGCGGCAGCGACGAAGCCCCGGCGCCGCGTGATGCGGGCGCCGGGGCTGCGTCGTAAAGCGAAAAGCGGGACCTACTTGGCCGGCTCGACGAGCTCGAGCAGCACGCCGCCGGCGTCCTTCGGGTGGACGAAGTTGATGCGGGAGCCAGCGGTGCCGTTCTTGGGCACCTCGTAGAGCACGCGGGTGCCCTGCTCCTTGAGATGCGCCATCAGGGCGTCCATGTCGGTGACGCGCAGGGCGTACTGCTGGATGCCGGGGCCCTTCTTGTCCAGGTACTTCGCGATGGTCGACTCCTCGTTCAGCGGGGCGAGGATCTGGACCAGGGTGCCGCCCTCGACCTTTTCGGCCGGGCCGAGCATGGCCTCGCGGACGCCCTGCTCCTCGTTGATTTCCTCGTGGTAGTTCACGAAGCCCATGTTCGCGCGGTACCACTCGACGGCGGTGTCGAAGTCGGGGACGGCGATGCCGACGTGGTCGACGTGGGTGACGAAGTGGTGGGGGACGGTGACGTTGTTCTCGGTCATGCCCTCCAGAATACGGCGTTCGCTCCGCCGCCCGCCCCCGGGCCGCGCTCCGGGCGCTACCCTGGGGCCCATGATCGTCGCCTTTTCCGTCGCCCCCGCTTCGGCGGACCCCGATGAGGGGATGTCCGCCGCGGTCGCGGAGGCCGTCCGCGTGGTCCGCGAGTCGGGCCTGCCCAACGAGACCAATTCGATGTTCACGCTCGTCGAGGGCGAGTGGGACGAGGTGATGGACGTGGTCAAGCGCGCCACCGAGGCGGTGTCCTCCGTCGCGCCGCGCACGTCGCTGGTGCTCAAGGCCGACATCCGCCCGGGGTACACGGGGCAGTTGTCGGCGAAGGTCGACGCGGTCGAGCGCAGGCTGGCCGAGTAGCCCCGCTTTTTCGCTTTACGACGGCCCATCCCCCCGCATTCCGCCCGATTCGACGAACGCTAGGATCCCATTTCCATGACGCACGCCCACGGACATTCCCATGGTCACTCGCACTCGCACGGACACTCCCACGGCGGCCACCGCGCGTGTTCGACGCCCCCGCCGCCGCCGGGCACCGTGGATCTGGAGGCCCTGAAGCGCGAGGCGGACGCCCGCGCGGAGGCGGAGAAGCGCATCTCCGACCAGGGGGAGGGGCTGCCGCCGCTGGTGGAGGTCTCCGCGGAGAATTTCGAGCCCGAGGTGGTCATCCGCTCGGAGCAGGTGCCGGTGGTGGTGCTCATCGGCGCCGCGGCGTCGCCGGAGTCGGTGCGCCTGCGCCTGACGCTGGAGGAGATGGCGCGGGAGGCCAACCTCAACTGGATCGCCGCGTGGGTCGACGCGGACGCGCAGTTCGACGTCGCCCGCGCCTTCGGCGTGCAGGCCCTGCCGACGGTGGTGGCCGTGGCGATGGGCCAGCCGATCGGCCAGTTCGTCGGCGAGCAGACCCGCGAGTACATGGACCAGTGGATCGAGGCGGTCATGGACGCCACGCGCGGCCGCCTCAAGGGCCTGCCCGCCGGCACCCGCATGATGGGCGAGGGCGAGGAGGGCCCCGGCGAAGGCGACGGCGCCGGCATGAAGCCCCCGACCGACGACCCGCGCCTGGAGGTCGCCGAGGAGAAGCTCAACGAAGGCGACTTCGAGGGCGCGGTGGAGGTCTACGACGAGATCCTCAAGTCCGAGCCGGCCAACGCCGAGTTGAAGGCGGCGCGCACCAACGTGGCGTTCCTGGCCCGGGCGCAGAAGATCGACCGTTCCTCCGACCCAGTCGCGCGCGCCGACGCCGACCCGAAGAACGTGGAGCTGGCGCTGGAGGCCGCCGACGTGGAGATGCTCGTCGGCGACCCGGCGCAGGCACTGGAGCGCCTGCTCGCCCTGCTGCCGACGGTGTTCGGCGACGACCGCACGGCCATCAAGGACCGGCTGCTGGACCTGCTGCAGCTTTTCGACGCCGCCGACCCCGTCGCCCTCGACGCCCGCCGCCGGATGGCCAGCGCGCTGTTCTAGGGCTCAGCTCGTCAGTCCGATCAGCTCGGCGGGCCCGAGAAGAAGAAGCCGAAGGCCACGAAAATCACGATCGCGGGGGCGAGGAGCGCCACCAGCGCGGCGATCCACAGATCCCATGCCCTGCTCTTCAGCGCGAGGTAGCAGTTGAGCCCGGTGATCGCCGCGAAAAGCAACCCGAACACGATCAGGGACGGAACCCACCACTGCCGGGAGACGATCCAGAACACGTAGCCCAGGACAAGCGCGGCGGCGGTGGCGCCCCACCCGACGAGCCGGGGCCGTTGCAGCGGGCTCATGCGTCCTGCCTCGTGTACGGCCAGTCGTCCGGGGCGACGAAGTACCACACCGACGCCATGATCGCCGCCACCGAAATGGTCAGGACGGCGCCCAGCGCCACCTGGGTCACCCAGTGCTGCTTGCGGAACCACGCCTCCGAAGCGTCGTAAAGCCGTGCCAGCCTGACGTTGAGCCTGCGCATCGGCGGATGGACCAGCGACAGCACACCCAGCGAGACGAAGATCAGCAGCCAGCCGGGCGCGGGCGTGGGCAAGATGATGATGCCCACGATGAGCAGGCAAAAGCCCAGCACCAGCAGCACGGGGGAGAGGAAGGGGCCGTACCAGCGGCGCCGCATCCGCTCGTGGCGTTCCCCCATCCGGTCCATCAACCGGCTGATCCGATCCTCCATCGTCCCTCCTCCTCAGTTCTTTTGGGATCTGCGTTCGTTCGGCGCCCGCGGTCCGCCGGGCGGGTTCATCCATCCGATTTTGCCACCCCGCGGTCGCGCGCGCCCGCCCGAGTCCCCGAAAACCCCGCCCGATTCGCGGGAACGATCGCGGCCGGGGACGGGGGCGCCCGGTCATCGGCCCGGAAATGCCCCGGTGGCGGGGGAGGTGTTAGTCTTCCGGCCGTTAACGGAGATAGCTTGACGGCGCCCGAGCCCCTGAATCTCGGGCGCCTTTTTTGCGGTTCAGGTGCTGCCGCCCCGAGGTCGGGCGCCGCCGTCGCGGCCGGATACCCAGGAGAGAAACATGCGAGCGGGATCTACGACGAAGCGGCCCGGCCTCATCGCGGCCGCCCTGGCGGTGACGGCGATGCTGGCCGGCTGCGCGGGGACGGCCCCGGAGGAGGGGCCGGGCACCGAAACCCGCGTCGCCGAGCCGACCGACGGATGGGATCCCGCGGAGGAGGTCGAGTGGACCGATGCCCAGGAGATCCTCGATGACGCCGTGGCGGAGTTCTCCGAGCTGTACGGCATCGATCTGGCCGCCTACGTCCGCGTCATCGACGGCCCCTACCGCGGCCTGACCGCGTCGGCGGGCGGCGACGAGAGGCAGTATTCGGCGTCGACCATCAAGGCCCCGCTCGTGGTGACGGCCCTCGACAAGTTCGGCGACGACCTCGATGAAGTCGTCACCGCCGATTGGGAGGACGCCGTGGGCGGAAGCGTCATCGGCCCGGGCGAGTACACCGTCGATTCGCTGCTCAGGTACGTCATGGCCTACTCCGACAACACCGCCGCCAACGCCCTCATCGACGCCGTGGGCGGATTCGACGCGGTCAACGGGATCATCGAGGACGCGGGGGTGGACGGCGAGCGCTACCACCTGGGCAACAAGATGAACACGCCGAATCCGACCGGCGACCGATCGTGGTTCTCGCCGAGCCAGTCGGCGCTGTTCATGGCGCGGATCCAGGAGGTCGCCGACGGCCACGGCGATCACGCGTTCATCGACCGGGACACGGCCCGGACGGCGCTGACCTACCTCACCTACGGCGGGGCCCAGAAGTTCGCCATGTACGTCGGCGGCGCGGCGCAGAAGACGGGCGACACCATCGAGGGCACGAACGACCACGGCATCCTGTACTCCGGCGCGGGGCCGGTCGCCTTCGGCATCACCACCCGCTTCGAGACCCCGATGAACGAGCTCACCGATGCCCTGCTGGGCCGGCTCGGCGGCAGGATCGCCGCACTGCTGCCGGATTACAACCTCCTCGGCGCGGGCGGAAAGGCCCCGAGCCCGAAGGAGGCCGCCACCTGGAACGCCGACGCGGACGGCGACGGCATCGCCGATCGCCTCGGCGGAACCGACGGCCCGGGGGATCCGCTTTACGACGAGACCCTCGAGCCGGATTGGTTCAATCCCCACCGCGCGGTCTAGGGGCGATCACGCCCCGCGGGATCAGCCCTCGTGGCGGAACCACACCGCGGTGTGCGCCGGCAGGGTGAGCTCGAACGACTGGTCCTGGCCGTTCCAGCCGAACTGCTGCGCGGTGAGCGTGCCGTTGAGGCCGTAGCCCGAACCGGCGTACCGCTCGTCGTTGGTGTTGAGCACCTCGGTCCACTCGCCCGCGCGGGGGACGCCGATGCGGTAGCGCTCCTGCGTCGCGCCCGACAAGTTGTACACGCATGCCAGCGCCGAACCGTCCTCGCCGTAGCGGACGAAGGACAGCACGCTGTTGTTGGTGTCATCGGCGTTGATCCACGAGAAGCCCTCGGGGCGGTCGTCGCGCGACCACAGGGCGTCGGTGCTGCGGTAGACGGCGTTGAGGTCCTTGACCAGCAGCTGGATGCCGCGGTGGAACTCGCCGCCCCAGCCGTCGAGGTTGTCCCACGCGATCGACTCGTCGTGGTTCCACTCGCGGTTCTGGCCCAGCTCCTGGCCCTGGAACAGCAGCTGCTTGCCCGGGTGGCCCCACATGAAGCTCAGCAGGGTGCGCAGGCCGGCGGCCTTGTTCCAGTCGTCGCCCGGGATGCGCTCCCACAGCGAACCCTTGCCGTGCACGACCTCGTCGTGGCTGAACGGCAGGATGAACTTCTCGGAGTAGGCGTAGACCATCGCGAAAGTGACCTCATGATGGTGGTACGAGCGGTGGATCGGGTCCTTGGAGAAGTACTCCAGGGTGTCGTTCATCCAGCCCATGTTCCACTTCATGTCGAAGCCCAGGCCGCCGTGCTCGGTCGGCGCCGTGACGCCCGGCCACGACGTCGACTCCTCGGCGATGGTGAGGAAGCCCGGGTGGTGCTTGTGCACCGTCGCGTTGAACTCCTGCAGGAACTGCATGGCGTCCAGGTTCTCGCGGCCGCCGTACTGGTTGGGCAGCCACTCGCCCTCGTTGCGCGAGTAGTCGAGGTAGAGCATCGACGCGACGGCGTCGACGCGCAGGCCGTCGACGTGGAACTCCTCCGCCCAGTACAGGGCGTTGGCGTACAGGAAGTTGCGGACCTCGTTGCGGCCGAAGTCGAAGACGTAGGTGCCCCAGTCCTTCTGCTCGCCGCGGCGCCAGTCGGGGTGCTCGTAGCAGGCGGTGCCGTCGAAACGCGCCAGCGCCCAGTCGTCCTTGGGGAAGTGCCCCGGGACCCAGTCCACGATGACGCCGATGCCGGCGGCGTGGAAGGCGTCGATGAGCCCGCGCAGCTGGTCCGGCGAACCGAAGCGGCTGGTCGGCGCGTAGTAGGACGTCACCTGGTAGCCCCACGAACCGGAGAACGGGTGCTCGGCGACCGGCATGAACTCCACGTGCGTGTAGCCCATCTCCTTGACGTAGCGCACCAGCTGCTCCGCCATGACCTCGTAGGAGAGGTCCTTCTTCCACGAGCCCAGGTGGACCTCGTAGATGGACATCGGCTGCGACTGCCAGTCGGTGGCCGAACGCTCGGCCATCCACGCGTCATCGCGCCACTCGTACTCGGACTCGGCGACGATCGACCCCGTGGCCGGCGGGACCTCGGTGGCGTAGGCCATCGGGTCGGCCTTGTCGCGGCGGTGGCCCTCCGGCGTGGTGATGGCGAACTTGTAGACGTCGCCCGGCCCGACGCCCGGGATGAAGACCTCCCACACGCCCGAGCCGCCCATCGAGCGCATCGGGTACTGGGCGCCGTTCCACATGCAGAAGTCGCCGATCACCGCGACGCCGCGGGCGTTGGGCGCCCACACCGCGAAGGACACGCCCGACACCTCGCCCAGTTCGGTCTCGTAGGTGCGGGGGTGCGCGCCGAGCGCCTCCCACAGGCGCTCGTGGCGGCCCTCGCCGATCAGGTGCAGATCGCCCTCGCGGACCGTCGGCAGGAAGCGGTAGCCATCCGCGCGCTCCTCGACGGAACCGTCGGCCCACGTGATGCGCAGGCGGTAGTCGAAGGCCAGGTCGCCCGGGACCAGCGCCGCGTAGACGTCGTCGCCCACCGGCTCGGCCTCGAAGTCGCCGCGGGTGGACGCGACCGTCACCGAGGTCGCCCCGAAGATGCGGGTGCGGATGACGGTGTCGCCGTCGATCAGATGCGCGCCGTAGAACGAATGGGGATCGTGGTGCGTGCAGCTGCGGAGACGATCCATGTCTCCGGCCGGGATGGTCAGGCGCGGATCGGTGGCGCTCATGGCGGTCCTTCCAGGTGAATTTCCGTGGGGTGCGTCGTTTTCGGTCGACGGGGATCGGGTCGAACTGGGTGGCCCGGAATCCCGCCTCCAGCGTATGCGCGGGAGGCGGGTCACGTGCCGGGGTGGCCCCGGGTGGGGCCGGTGGGGGCGGGCCGGGCTCAGCCCTCGTAATCGGGGACGTCGCGCCAGGCCAGCTTGCGGCGCAGGTTCTCGGGCACGTCGGGCAGCTGGATGATGTGCGCGACGTTGGACCACGGCTCGAGGCGCACGAAGTTCTGCTTGCCCCAGTTGAAGCGCTGGCCGGTGACCAGATCCTGAACATCGATCCGGTCGGTGCTGCGGCGGCCGATGGCGTTCATGTCGATGTCGAGGATGCCCTCCTGGGCGCTCCACGGGTCGAGGTTGATGACGACCATCACGGCGTCGCCGGTCAGCGGGTCGATCTTGGAGTACGCCAGCAGGTTGTCGTTGCCGATGTCGTGGAACCGCAGGGTGCGCAGCTGCTGCAGGGCCGGGTGCTCGCGGCGCAGGGTGTTCAGCAGCGTGATGAACGGCTCGAGCGAATCGCCCGCCTCCAGCGCGGCGTCGAAGTCGCGGTGGCGCAGCTGGTACTTCTCGCTGTCCAGGTACTCCTCGGAGCCCTCCTTCACCGGCACGTTCTCGTAGAGCTCGAAGCCGGAGTACATGCCCCACAGCGGCGACATGGTCGCGGCCAGCGCGGCGCGGATGGCGAACGCCGCACGTCCGCCCTTGACCAGGAACTCGTGGAGGATGTCCGGGGTGTTGACCCACAGCGACGGGCGGGCGATGTCGGTGTGCCTGACGATCTCCTCGCCGAACTCCGTCAGCTCCTTCTTCGTGGTCTTCCACGGGAAGTAGATGTAGGACTGCGTGAAGCCGGCCTTGGCCAGGCCGTACAGGCGGGCCGGGGCGGTGAAGGCCTCGGCCAGGAAGATGACCTCGGGGTTGGTCTGGTGGACCGTCTCGATCAGCCACTCCCAGAAGTTGCCCGGCTTGGTGTGGGGGTTGTCCACGCGGAAGACCTTGACGCCGCGCTTGATCCAGAAGCGGACCACGCGCAGGACCTCCTCGTAGAGGCCCTTCGGGTCGTTGTCGAAGTTCAGGGGGTAGATGTCCTGGTACTTCTTCGGCGGGTTCTCGGCGTAGGCGATGGTGCCGTCGGGCAGGACGGTGAACCAGTCCGGGTGCGCCGCGGCCCACGGGTGGTCGGGGGCGCACTGCAGGGCCAGGTCGAGGGCGACCTCCAGGCCGCGCTCCTCGGCGGCGGCGACGAACTCGGCGAACTCGTCCTCGCCGCCGAGCTTCGGCTCGATGGCGTCGTGGCCGCCGGCGGCGGAGCCGATGGCCCACGGGGAGCCCACGTCGCCCGGCTCGGGGGTCAGGGTGTTGTTGCGGCCCTTGCGGTTGATCTCGCCGATCGGGTGGATCGGGGGCAGGTAGACGACGTCGAAGCCCATGCGGGCCGCGCGGTCCAGCTGCGGGATCGCGGTGCGGAACGTGCCGTGCAGCAGGTTGCCGTCCTCGTCGAAGCCGCCGTTGGAGCGCGGGAAGAACTCGTACCAGGAACCGACCAGGGCCTCGCGGCGCTCGACGAGGACCTTGCGGGTCTTGCCGCGGGTGAGCAGCTCGCGCAGGGGGTGCAGCTCGAGGATGCCGCGGGTCTCGTCGGACAGGGCGGGGGAGACGCGGGCGCGCAGCTCGGCGTCGGAGCGCAGCGACTGGGCCACGCCGCGCAGGTGCGAGCGGTAGACGGTGGCGGCGCCGGTGGCGGCGCGGTCGAACAGGCGGGCGCCGATCTCGAGGTCGTTGGCCAGTTCCTCGGCGGACTGGCCGGCCTCGATCTTCTTGGTCACGGCGTTGCGCCAGGTGGCCATCGGGTCGGACCAGGCGTCGACGCGGAAGGTCCACAGGCCCGGGGCGTCGGGGACGAAGGTCGCGTTGACCTGGTTGGGGTCGTGGTCGCTGAAGCGCATGGGGATGCGCTGGGTGCGGGCGGCGAAGGTGGACTCCTTCGGGCCCTTGACGTTCAGCGTGGCGTTGAGGGCGTCGTGGCCCTCGCGCCAGACGACGGCGAAGACGGGGACGACTTCACCGGCCACCGCCTTGGACGGGGTGGCGCCACCGTCAACCTGGGGTCGTACATCGTCGATTCCGAGTCGTCCGGTCACCTTCGAGTCTCCTTCGCGCCGCGGTCGGCGCATCTGATCGATTCCATGTGTCGATTCCGTGTGCAGTGGTCGTGCAAGCGTCCCCGCCGAAACCTGCGGGTCACCGCGGGTACCCCACCAGAGTAGTGGAGGTCCGGTGATCCCACACGGGAGCAAAATGCGGGCGGGCCCCGTTGGGGGAACGGTGGACGCCGCGCCACGCGGGGGAGCGAGTCGGGGGCGCGGGGCGGTGAAGTGGGGCACGATGGGTACGTGGCTGACTTTGACACTGACTTCAACGACGATGACTTCGACGACGACCTTTTGGTCGACTTTCGCGGGGTCTCGCTCAAGCGCGGCGGCCGTACCCTGGTCGGTCCCCTGGACTGGCAGGTGGAGCTCGACGAGCGCTGGGTGGTGCTCGGGCCGAACGGCGCGGGCAAGACGTCGCTGATGCGCATCGCGGCGGCCGAGGAGTTCCCCTCCTCTGGCGTGGCGCGGGTGATGGGGGAGCGCCTGGGCCGGACGGACATGCGCGACCTGCGCACGATGATCGGCCTGACGTCCTCCGCGCTGGCGCACCGCATCCCCGACGACGAGAAGGTCGCGGACTTGGTCATCTCGGCCTCGTACTCGGTGCTGGGCCGCTGGCGCGAGACGTACGAGGAGATGGACTTCGACCAGGCCGCGGACATCCTGGAGAAGATGGGCGCGGAGCATCTGGCGGACCGCACGTGGGGGACCCTGTCGGAGGGCGAGCGCAAGCGGGTGCTCATCGCGCGGGCGCTGATGGTCAATCCGGAGCTGCTGCTCCTCGACGAACCGGGCGCCGGCCTGGATCTCGGCGGCCGCGAGGATCTGGTCGGGTACCTGGGGGATCTCGCGCTCGACGCGGATGCCCCGGCGATCGTCATGATCACCCACCACGTCGAGGAGATCCCGTACGGGTTCACGCACGGGATGCTTCTCGACGACGGCGGCGTGGTCGCCCAGGGCCTCATCGAGGATGTGCTGACCAGCGAGAATTTGTCGAAGGCCTTCCACCAGTCCATTGCGGTGGACCGCATCGACGGTCGATTCTTCGCGCGCCGGGCCCGCAAGGCCGGCGCGCACAGGAGGGGCAAGTAGGGAACATGGGAACGAAAGAGAATCGGGACGGCGCCGGCACGGCCACGCCGGCGACCCCGCGGCTGGCGTCGACGGTGCTGCTGGTGCGCGATTCGCTGCACGGCATCGAGCTGTACGTGCAGGAGCGCGTGAGCACCATGAAGTTCGCCGCGAACATGACGGTCTTCCCCGGGGGCGGGGTGGACGCGCGCGATTTCCCCGGCGACGTCGACGGCGACGGGCACGAGAGCCCGCGGCTGACGTGGTCGGGCCATCCGCCGCAGTGGTGGGCGGAGAAGCTCAACGTCGCCCCGGCGACGGCCCGCGCGCTGGTGTGCGCGGCGGTGCGCGAGACCTTCGAGGAGACCGGCACGCTGCTGGCCGCCGATGCGTCGGGCACCACGATCGCGGATTCGGGGCGCTATCACGCGCAGCGCAAGGCGCTGGAATCCCATGAATTGGCGTTCTCCGACTTCATGGCGGAGGAAGGGCTGGGCCTGCGCTCGGACCTGCTGCGCCCGTGGAGCAATTGGGTGACGCCGGAGAATCTGCCGACGCGCTACGACACGTACTTCTTCCTCGCCGCCCACCCGGAGGGCCAGGTGGCCGACGGCGACACTTCCGAGGCGTCGTCGACGGGCTGGTTCCGGCCGACCGCGCTGATGGAGGGTTGGCGCGACCGCAAGGTGGGGCTCATGCCGCCGACGTGGGCGCAGATCAAGCGGCTGCTGCCGTACGCGACCGTCGCGGAGGTGCTCGCGGCCGCCGACGCCGGCGAGGAGCCTTCGGTCCGCACGACCAGCGACTTCTTCGGCGACCCGTTCATGGACGAGTTCTTCGCGGTGGCCACGCACCTGGGGCACCTGCGGGAAAACGCCGCGCGGGGTCGCGGGTGAGCCTGTCCGCCGATGAGGTCCGGGCGCTGCTGGCGGATCCCGATCTTGCCGCGGCGGCCGCGGACCTCGAGCTTTCCGACGCCTCGCTGCTCTCCGACCTGGCGCACCTGAAGTC
This sequence comes from Corynebacterium halotolerans, assembly GCF_001056295.1. Taxonomy (GTDB): domain Bacteria; phylum Actinomycetota; class Actinomycetes; order Mycobacteriales; family Mycobacteriaceae; genus Corynebacterium; species Corynebacterium hansenii. The sequence continues at coordinate 31,328 of NZ_JVMD01000020.1, read as the reverse complement.
CGCCCTGCCGGAGTCGCCCGCCATGGCGCGGGCGGTCGTCGAGCTGGAGCGCGCCCGCCGGTCGGTGCGGGGGAAGCTTCCCGACGGGTGGCTGCTGGATTCGGATTCGGCGCAGCAGGCCACGCACGCCGCCGTCGCGCGGTCGCGGGCCCGGCGCTTGGCCGGGGCGGTCGGAGACGGGGTCGCGCCGGGCGTCCACGACGTCACCTGCTCCATCGGCGCCGAAATCGCGGCGCTGGCGGGGGAGGGCATCACGGTCCTGGGCACCGACATCGACCTCGCCCGCGCGCTCATGGCCCGCCACAACGCGCCGGGCGCGCACGTCGCCGTCGCCGATGCGCTGGCGCCGGTCAGCGAGGGGATGATCGTCGTCGCCGATCCCGCGCGCCGGGCCGGCGGCCGCCGCATCCCGCGCCCGGAGGATCTGCTCCCGCCGTTGCCGGACCTCATCGACGCCTGGCGCGGCCCTTCGGCCCGCGTGCGGCACGAGATGGCCATCAAATGCGCGCCCGGCATCGACTACTCCGGGTGGGAAGGCGAAGCCGCGGTCACCTCGGTCGACGGCGGAGTCAAGGAGGTGTGCCTGTATACGCCGGGCCTCGCGGGCACGTCGATCGCGGGCACGGGCGGCGTCGTCAAGCGGAGCGCGCAACTGCTGCGGACCCGGGGCGCCGGCGCGCCCCCGGAGCTCTACGACGACACGATGCCGGACGACTGCGGGGCCGGGGACGCGGGCCGCTACATCATCGACCCCGATGGGGCGGTCGTCCGCGCCGGGCTGGTGCGGCATTACGCGGCCGCGCATGGGCTGCGGCAGCTCGATGAGCGGATCGCGCACCTGACCGGCGACGCCATCCCGCCGGGGGCCTCGGGGTTCGAGGTGCTCGAACAGGTGCCCCTGAAGAGGGTGCGGCAGGCGCTCGCGGCGCGCGATTGTGCGTCGGCGGAGATCCTCGTGCGCGGCGTCGACGCCAACCCGGACGTGCTGCGCAAGCAGTGGAAGCTGGGCGGCGGCGGAAAAAAGGGGAGGGGCGGGGGAGGCCCGGGGGTGGCCCTGGGCGTCGTGGTCACGCGAATCGGATCGGCGGCCACGGCCTTCGTCTGCGGCCTCCGGCAGTGGGGTCCCGGCCCCTGAATCACGCGGGGGCACCCGACGTGCGCCTTTGCCACGCTGCGTTAATGCTGGCTAACTGAACTAGAAACGAAAAAATATCGACTTTGTTACGTGGATCACCTACAGTCGCAAATCGACTCTGTTACCTTCGACACAGAGGGCGCGAACGCCGGTCGCGGTCACGGGAACACCGTTTCAGGTGCGAACACGACCCGCCGGACGGGCGCGCCGGACAAATCCATGACACGTACACAGTCACTCAACCAGTAAGGACGACAGACACATGCCGAACATCGTGGTTCTGGTCAAGCAGGTCCCGGATACCTGGTCCGAGCGCAAGCTCGCCGACGACGACTTCACGCTCGACCGCGACAGCGCCGATGCCGTGCTCGACGAGATCAACGAGAACGCCGTCGAGGCCGCTCTGAAGCTGAAGGAAGAGCACGGCGGCAACGTCACCGTCGCCACCATCGGCCCGGAGCGCGCCGTGGAGGCCCTCCGCAAGGCGCTCTCCATGGGCGCCGACGACGCCGTGATCCTGTCCGACGACGCGCTGGCCGGCTCTGACGCGGTCCAGACCGCCTGGGCCCTGTCCACCGTCATCGACGCCATCGGCGACGTCGACCTCATCATCACGGGCAACGCCTCCACCGACGGCGGCACCGGCACCGTCCCCGCCGTGCTCGGCGTCTACCGCGGCCTCCCGGTCCTCACCCACATGCGTTCCGTCGCCGTCGACGGCTCCACCGTCACCGGCGAGCGCGAGACCGAGGACGGCGTCCACCAGCTCAAGGCCAACCTCCCGGCCATCGTGTCGGTGACCGAGAAGGCCAACGAGCCGCGCTTCGCCTCCTTCAAGGGCATCATGGCCGCGAAGAAGAAGCCGGTCCGCGAGCTGACCCTGGCCGACGTCGCCGCCGAGGCCGAGCAGGTCGGCCTGGAGAACGCCGCCACCTCGGTGACCTCCGCGACCCCGAAGCCGCCGAAGTCCGCCGGCGAGCGCATCAACGACGAGGGCGACGGCGGCGTGAAGCTGGCCGAGTTCCTCAAGGCCCAGAAGTTCATCTAAGCGTCCATCGCGAACACCGCACGAACGAACAGCAGGAGAAGAATCACAATGACCGACGTCCTCGTTCTCGTCGACCACACCGATGGCGAGCTGAAGAACACCACCGCCGAGCTGCTCACCGCCGCCCGTGCCTTCGGCACCCCCGCGGCCGTGGTCGTCGGCAAGCCCGGCACCGCCGAGAGCTTCGCCGAGACCCTGGGCAAGTACGGCGCCGGCGAGATCCTCGCCGCCGAGTCAGATGAGGCCGGCAAGCACCTGATCACCCCCGAGGTGAACGTCCTCGTGGGCCTGGCCTCCGAGCGCGAGGTGCCCGTCCTCGTCGCCGCCTCCGCCGCCGGCAAGGAGATCGCCGGCCGCGTCGCCGCCCTGACCGGCTCCGGCGTCCTGTCCGACGTCATCGAGATCAAGGACGACCGCACCGCGGTCTACTCGATCTTCGGCGGCGAGTTCACCGTCGAGGGCGCGGGCTACGGCGCCTCCCCGGCGTACTCGCTGCGTCCGGGCTCCGTCGACCCGGTCGAGGCCGCCGCCTCGCCGTCCGTCACCGCCGTGGAGTACCCGGCGGCCGACGAGACCGCCGTGGAGATCGTGTCCTTCACCCCGGCCGAGGGCGGCGACCGCCCCGAGCTGACCGAGGCCAAGATCGTCGTCTCCGGCGGCCGCGGCGTCGCTTCCGCCGAGGGCTTCGCCGACGTCGTCGAGCCGATGGCCGACGCCCTGGGTGCCGCGGTCGGCGCCTCCCGCGCCGCCGTCGACGCCGACTACTACCCGGGCCAGTTCCAGGTCGGCCAGACCGGCAAGACCGTGTCCCCGGACCTGTACGTCGCCCTGGGCATCTCCGGCGCCATCCAGCACAAGGCCGGCATGCAGACCTCCAAGACCGTCGTCGCCGTCAACAAGGACGAGGAGGCGCCGATCTTCGAGATCGCCGACTTCGGCATCGTCGGCGACCTGTTCAAGGTCGCCCCGCAGGCCACCGAGGAGATCAAGAAGGCCTAGTCCTTCCGCCGCCGGCTTCCGGCCGGCCCCGGCTCTCCCGGACCCCGCGCAGGGGCCGCCCGCTTCATGCGGGCGGCCCCTTTCGCATGCCCGCCGCGCTAATCTGTCCGGGATGTCCAGCACCGCACAGTCCCGCAGCACGGGTCCCGCCGCCCGCCACCACCTCGATCACGCCGCCACGTCGCCGCTGCGCCCGGAGGCCCGCGAGGCGATGGTCGCGGCGCTCGGCGCGGGCAACCCGAATGCGCAGTACGCGGAGGGCCGGGCGGCGCGGAAGATCCTGGAGGAGGCCCGCGAGTCCATCGCCGCCGACCTGGGGGCGGAGCCCGTGGAGGTGGTGTTCGCCTCTGGCGGCACCGAGGCCGACAATCTCGGCGTCCGCGGCCTCTACCTCGCCGGCGCGGCGCGGGCGGGCGCGCCCGGGACGGTGGTTTCCACGCCGGTGGAGCACGATGCCGTCCGCAAGGCCGTCGCGCATCTGGCCGAGCACCATGGCGCGCGCGTCCTCGAGGCCCCGGTGGATGCCGGGGGCCGGGTCGCGGTGGGGGAGCTGCGGTTGCTTTGCGACGCCCACGCCGGACCCCATCACGTCTGGACCTGCCAGTGGGCGAACAACGAGACCGGCGCGATCCAGCCGATCGGGGAGTTCATCGCCGCCGCCGGGGAGCATGATGCCCCGGTCCACGTCGACGCGGTCCAGGCGGTCGGGCACGTGCCGGTGGACTTCCGGGGCAGCGGCGCCGCGACGTTGGCGGCCTCGGCCCACAAGTTCGGCGGCCCCCGCGGCATCGGCGCGCTGCTGGTGCGGCGCTCCACGTCGCTCACCGCGCTCAATGCGGGCGGCGGCCAGGAGCGGGGACTGCGCTCGGGCACCCCCGACGTCGCCGCGGCCGCCGGCATGGCCGCCGCGCTGCGGGCCGCGACGGCGGCGATGGACGGGGAGCGGCGGGCCGTCGCCACGCTCAGGGACCGTCTGCTGGCGGGCCTCCGCGACATCGACGGCATGGTGCTGCACACGTCGGAGCCCGCGCTGCCGGGGCACCTGCACGTCAGCGTGACGGGTGCGGAGGGCGACAGCCTGATCATGCTGCTCGACGCCGCGGGCATCTCCGCCGCGACCGGGTCGGCCTGCGCCGCCGGGGTCAACCGCGCCAGCCACGTGCTGGAGGCGATGGGCGTCGACGTCGCGGTGTCGCGCGGGGCGCTGCGGCTGACCCTCGGCTGGAATTCCACCGGCGCGGATGTCGATGCGGTGCTGTCCGTGCTGGGTGATACCGTCGCACGGGCGCGCGCGGCGGGAATGGCCTGATCGGGCGCGGCGTTCAACGGGAAAAGACGTTCACGGGGAGGTAGCGCGATGCGTGTTTTGGCGGCGATGAGCGGCGGCGTGGATTCGGCGGTCGCGGCGGCGCGGCTGGTCGACGCCGGCCATGACGTCGTCGGCGTGCACCTGGCGCTGGCCAAGGACCCCGTCACCCTGCGCGCCGGCGCCCGCGGCTGCTGCTCTCTGGAGGATTCCGGCGACGCCCGCCGCGTCGCGGACCTGCTGGGCATCCCGTTCTACGTGTGGGACTTCTCGGAGCGGTTCCGCGCCGAGGTCGTGGACGACTTCATCGATTCCTACGCGCGCGGCGAGACCCCCAACCCGTGCCTGCGCTGCAACGAGCGCATCAAGTTCCAGGCGCTCCTCGACCGCGGCCTGGCGCTGGGCTTCGATGCCGTGGCCACGGGGCATTACGCGCTCGTCGACGAAGAGGGGCGGCTGCGCCGCGCGGGTGACCAGGCGAAGGACCAGTCCTACGTGCTCGGCGTGCTCAACCGCGAGCAGCTGGCGCATTCGATGTTCCCCATCGGCGACACCGAGAAGCCGGAGATCCGGGCGGAGGCCGCGGCGCGCGGCATCACCATCGCCAACAAGCCCGACTCCACCGACATCTGCTTCATCCCCGACGGCGACACGCAGGCGTTCCTGGGCCGCCACATCCCGCGCCGGCCGGGCGCCGTCGTCGACTCGGTGACGGGGGAGAAGCTCGCCGACCACGACGGCGTCGACGCCTACACCATCGGCCAGCGCAAGGGCCTGGGCCTGCCGGGGCCCGCGCCCGACGGGAAGCCGCGCTACGTCACTGGCATGGACGTCGCCACCGGCACCGTCACCGTGGGGCGCCGGGAGGACCTCGACGTCGGCGTCCTCTCCGTCGACCGCGCGGTGTGGCTGGACGAAGGCGCCCCGCCCGCGGCATTCGACGCCGAAGTGCAGGTCCGGGCCCATGGCCGCCCGGTGCCGTGCCGCGTCGGGTGGACCGGCGCCGTCGACGACGCGGGCACCGGCGGGTCGTTCGAGTGCACCCTGCTCGAGCCGCTGCGCGGCGTCGCCCCGGGCCAGGCCGCGGTGCTCTACCGTCCGGACGCCGGCGGCGACGTCGTGCTCGGTTCCGGCACCATCACGTCCACGGAGCCGGCCCGATGACCGCCTTCCGGGGCCTCGGGCCCATGCCGGGCACCGACGTCCGCGCTGCCGCCGAGATCCTCGCGGGCGAGTGCGGCGCCGCCCCGCATCTGCCCATCCTCGCCGACCGGGGCCTGGGCGCCGACGCCATCGGCCGCACCGGCGCGATCTGCGCCGACCTCGATCTCGACGCCGGGCCGCGGTCGTGGCGCATCGCCGATCGCGGCGGCCGCGCGGTGTCGCTGGCCGCCGATCATCTCGAACGCGACCTCGACGCGTGCGAGGAGTTCTGGGGGACCGCCCCGGAGACGGTGACGGTGCCCGTCGTCGGCCCGTGGACGCTGGCGGCGGCCATCGAGCTGCCCGGCGGACACCGTATGCTGGTCGACCGCGGCGCCGTGGCCTACCTGGCGGCGTCGCTCGCGGAGGGGCTGGCGGCCCACGTCGCCGAGGTGCGCAGGCGGTTCGGCGCGGAGGTGGGCGTCGTCATGCACGAGCCCGCCGCGCCCGCCGTCGCCGCGGCCCTGGTCGAGGGGGCGGTCGCCGGCACGACGCTGCCCTCGGTGGGGTACCGCGAGATGGCGGAGCAGTGGCGCACGCTGACCGACGATGCCGCCGGGCTGCCGGGGATCACCCTGGCGCTGCCGGGGATCGGCGCGTCGCTGGAGAAGGCGCTGCCGGAATCCGGCGCGGCGGGCATCGCCCTGCCGATCGGGAAGATCCGCGGGTCGGAGAGGCTCGACCGGGTCGGGCGCCTGCGCGCGGCCGGGCTGGACCTGACGCTCGGCGCCGTGCCCGCCCGGCCCGGGGCCACCGACGAGCACACCGGCGCCCACCTGGAGCCGGACGCGCGGGGCATCGCCGAGCGCATCGCCCGGCTGTGGGACGAGCTGTCCTTCCCGCGCATCGACCTCGTCGATCATGTGGACATCACCGTCGACCGCGATTTCGCCGCCGCCCCCGCGTCGTGGGTCGCCCCCGCATACGCGGGCGGGCGCCGCACCGCGGAATTGATCTCGCGGGCGGCGGGGGACCTGTAGCGTCAGCGCGCCATCGACTCCAGGAGCTTGACGACGGCCGGCGCATCCCGCAGATCCTCGACGATCGCGGTGCCGTCGGGGAGGTCATCGTCGGTGAAATACGGCGTGGCCAGGCGATTGACGTTGACCATCGCCGCGGTGAGGTCCGACGCCGTGTGGCGGCCGGTGGTCACGCCCACGAACCCGATGCCGTTTTCCAGTGCCGCCGCGGCATCCGCCGGGGTGTCGCCCACGGCGACGACGGGGCCGCGGCCGCCCCATTCCATCAGAGCGACCCGCAGCAGCTCCGACCTGTCGACCTCGTAGTCGCCGAAGGCCGAGAAGCGCGGCGCCATGAACTCCGACAGGTGGGCGTGGCGCAGCTTCAGCCAGCCGGTCTCGGCCATGTTGCCCGAGACCACCGTCTGCGAATGCCCCGACCGGGCCAGCGCCGACACCACGGCCCGCACGCCCGGCAGGACGGAACCCCGCCATTCGGCGACGGCGCAGGCGTCGGCGAGGTCGGTCAGGAAATCCCCGAGGACCGCATCGCCCGGCCGCGCGCCGAGCACGGAACCCCAGATGTCGGCGTCCGTGCGCCCGGCGAAGGTCAGGTCCGCGGGGCGCTCGATGCCGCGCTCCGCCAACAGCCGGTCCGCCTCGGCGTGGCCGAAGCCGGCGTTGTCGATGAGCGTCAGATCGATGTCCCAGATGACGAGCACGGGTACTCCCTTATGTGGCAAGCGCGTGGCGGCATCAGGTTACTGCCTCGCCCGTCCGGCCGGTCCGACGGCCCCCGCCGGGGTGCTACGGTGCTCGGGCAAGGAATCGGCGCCAGGGAATCCGGTGGGAATCCGGAACTGTCGCGCAGCGGTGAGAGGGCCCATCCCCCGCACGATGCCACTGGACCGGCGCATGGCCGTCCGGGAAGGCGCGCGGGAGTCGACCTCGAGTCCGAAGACCCGCCGGTTCGACGTCCACGCCGCGCCCCGCGTCAGGGTGACGGCGGTGTTCCACGAAGGTGGGCCCCTTGAACAAGCTCGCGCTCCGCGCCGTCCCGACCGCCATCGCCGCATCGATGGCCCTGCTCCTGGTTTCCTGCTCCGGCGACGGCGCGGATTCCGCCGCCAAGCCCGGCGGCGAGACGACCGTCGTCAACTGCGGGAAGGAAACCCCGTATCCGGCGGACCCGAAGATGCTCGCGTACGACTCCGGGATCATCTCGATCGCGCTGTCCGCCGGCGCGCGCGACAACCTCGACGCCGTGGCGGCCATCGGCAAGGACCGCGACACCCTCGCGGCGAAGTACGGCGCCGACGTCATCGGCGGGCTGAACGAAATCGCCGAGAAGCAGCCGACCCTCGAGCAGATCGTCGCGGCTCAGCCGGACGTCTACTTCTCCGGCTGGAACTACGGGCTGTCCGAGGGCGGCGGGGTGACGCCGGAGCTGCTGGACCAGCGCGGCATCGGCACCTACGTGCTCACCGAATCCTGCCGGAAGGAGGGCACCGACCGGCGCGGCCTCGTCGACCCGTGGGAGGCGCTGGAAACCGACCTGCGCAACGTCGGCACGATGACGGGCGGCTCGGATCAGGCGGAGGCGGTGATCGAGGACATCGCCGAGCGCCGCAAGAAGCTCGACGCGGCCCCGAAGGCGGACAAGGCGCCGACGGTGTTCGTGTTCGACTCCGGCACCGACGCGATCTACACCTCCGGCAGGTTCGGCGGCCCTCAGGCGATCATCGAGACCGCCGGCGGACGCAACCAGGCCGAGGGCCTGGACGACTCGTGGGTGCAGGTCGGCTGGGAATCGCTGGCGAAGGACGCCCCGGACGCCTTCGTGTTCGTCGACTACGACGGGCAGACTTTCGACGAGAAGGTCCGCGTCCTGAAGAACCACCCGGTGACCCGCGACCTGCCCGCGGTGAAGGAGAACCGCTTCGTCAACCTTTCGTACTCGATGTGGGTGTCCTCGCCGCTGAACATCGACGCCGCCGAGCACCTGCGCAAGGGGCTGGAGAAGTTCGGCCTCGTGCCCGAGTCCGGAATCGAGCCCGCCATGAAGCTGCCCGGGAGCCTCGACGGGCGCGAGCACTTCGCCTCCTAGCCGGAAGGGCGGTTTTCGTGTTGGGGAAGGCGGCCACGCCGCTTCTCGTGCTCGTGCTGGCGGCGCTGACCGCGGTCAGCTTCGTCGCGTCGCTGACGTTCGGATCCGTCGGCTATTCGCTGCCGCAGGTGTGGGACGTCGTCGCGGCCCAACTGTCCGGGGCCGCGTACCCGGATCGCGCGGTCAACGACATCGTGTGGGAGCTCCGGGCGCCCAGGGGTCTGATGGCCATCGTCGTCGGCGCCGGTCTGGCGATGGCGGGCGTCGCCATGCAGACGCTCGTGCGCAACCCGCTCGCCGACCCCTACCTGCTCGGCATCTCGGCCGGCGCCAGCGTCGGCGCGACGGCCGTGATCACGGTCGGCGCGTTCTCCGGGTTCGGCGTGTGGGCGCTGTCCGGCGGCGCGCTGGTCGGCGCGGTGGCGGCGACGGCGATCGTGTACCTGGTGACCATGCTGCAGGGCGGCATCACCCCGCTGCGCCTGATCCTGTCGGGCGTCGTGCTGTCGTCGGCGTTCTCGGCCGTCGCCAGCCTGCTGGTGTTCCGGGCCCCGGATTCGCGGTCGGCGCAGTCGGTGCTGTTCTGGATGCTCGGCTCCGTGTCGGGCGCCCAGTGGAACCGGTTGCCGCTGCCGCTGCTCGTGCTCGTGCCCGCGGTGGTCCTGCTGTTCCTGCTGAGCCCGCGCCTCGACGCCCTGTCCGCGGGTCCGGAGACCGCCGCCGCGCTGGGCGTGCGGGTCGGTCTGCTGCGCAAGGTCCTCTTCGGCGTGCAGGCGGTGCTGGTCGGCGCGATGGTCGCGGTGGCCGGCGGCATCGGTTTCGTCGGGCTGGTCATCCCGCACTTCGCCCGGCTGATGGTGGGGGCGGTGCACCGCCGCGCCATTCCGGTGGCGGTGTTCTCGGGCGCGCTGTTCCTGCTGTGGGTCGACGTCCTGGCCCGCCTCATCGCCCCGCCGCAGGAGATTCCGCTGGGCGTGGTCACGGGCGTGATCGGCGCGCCGGTGTTCCTGCTGCTGATGGGCCGTTCCCGCTACCGTTTCGGAGGGCAGTCATGATCGCTTCGCTGGACGTGGAGTCGGTGGCCGTCGACGTCGGCAAGCGCCGCCTGCTCACGGACGTCACCTTCGCCGCCGGGCCCGGGTCGCTCACGGCGGTTGTGGGCGTCAACGGCGTCGGCAAGTCGACGCTGATGCGCGCGCTGGCCGGCATCGTCGCGCCGGCGGAGGGCCGGGTGCTTTACGACGGCCGCGACCTCGCCCGCATGCGCCCCCGCGAACGGGCGCGGCTGGTCGGTTTCGTGGGACAGGACGAACGCCCGCCGGGGGAGCTCACGGCCGCCGAGTTCGTGGCGCTGGGCAGGCTGCCGCACACGAGCCCCTGGGACCTGGGCGGCCAAGCCGGCCATGCGGCGGTGCGGTCGGCGCTGGAGCTGATGGGCGTGGCCGAGCACGCCGATTCCATGTGCGACCGGTTGTCCGGCGGCCAGGTGCGCCGGGTCGTGCTGGCGCGCGGGCTCGCGCAGGAGACGGGCCTGCTGCTTCTCGACGAACCGACCAATCACCTCGACGTCCACCACCGGATCCGCCTGCTGCGGGTGCTGCGGGAGTCGGGGCGCACGGTGGTCGCCAACATCCACGACCTGGACCTGGCCATGGCCCACTTCGACCGCGTGGTGCTGCTCCACGACGGCACGGTGCTGCGCCGGGGCGAACCCGAGCACGTGCTGGCGCCGGATGCGGTGCGGGCGGCGTTCGACGTGGAGAGCCAGGTGGTGCGGCCGGAGGGGAGCCCGCGGCCGCACCTGATCATCGAGTCGACGTAGCCGCCCGCGCGTCCATGGGCCAGGCCGTGATCCGGAAATCGGACACGTCGCGCCCCTGCTTGCGCAGGTACTCGCGCAGGGAACGCTGGCTCTCGAAGTGGGAGACGGCCTGGTACTCCATGAGCTCGTCGCCGTCCATGGCGGCCAGGTCCGGCCAGACCTTCTTGGCCATCATCCAGGCCAGGCGCGCCGCGGCCAGGGCGTCGGCGGTGGCCTCGTGCGCGTTGTCCAGGCGCACGTTGTAGTGCTCGCAGACGTTGCCGAGGGTGCGCTTGCCGCCCCGGAACCGGTCGCGCGCCCGATCGATGACCAAGGGGTCGAAGACGAGCCCGTCGACGGTGAAGGACGGCTCTTGGGTGCGCAGCACGGTGAGGTCGTACGCGGCGTTGTAGGCCACCAGCGTCAGGCCGTCGCGCCACGCCCGGCGGATCTCCGCGATGGTCTCGGCGAGCACTTCGTCGTGCGGGCGGCCGTGGGCCCTGGCGTGCTCCGTGGTGATGCCGTGCACCTCCGCCGCGGCCGCCGGGATCTCCACCCCCGGATCGGCGAGCAGCTCCCTGGCCTGCGGCGGCCCACCGTCGATGCGGACCAGCGCGGATGTCACGATCCGGCATTGATGTGGGTCGGTGCCCGTCGTCTCCAAGTCGAAGGCGAACATCCTGCCCGCGTCGAAGGTGGTCATGCGCCCACTCTATGCGGCGCGCCGGATCGGGGCGGGTTCGGGTGGCGCGGGCGATCCGGTCCGCCGCATAGAATCGTCGGCGTGACTGACTCGACCGACGACATCGCAGACGCCATCCCGGAAAGCACCGCCGACGCGCCGGCCGGGGGGACCGCGGGCCCGGACGTGCGCCGGGCCTGGGAGGAGCTCGCCGACGAGATCCGCGATCATTCGGCCAAGTACTACACGGGCCAGCCGGTGATCTCCGACGCCGAATACGACGTCCTGTTCCGCCGGCTCCAGGAGATGGAGCGGGCCCACCCCGAGCTCGCCGTGCCCGCCAGCCCGACGCAGCAGGTCGGCGCCCGCGTGGACGCGCCGGCCGACGGCGTGGCGTTCGAGCCGGTCGAGCATCTCCAGCGCCTCTACAGCCTGGACAACGTCTTCGACGAGTCGGAGCTGCGCGACTGGCTCGCCCGCACCCCGGCGTCGGCGTACCTGACGGAACTGAAGATCGACGGCCTGTCCATCGACCTCGTCTACGAAAACGGGAAGCTCACGCGGGCGGCGACCCGCGGCGACGGCCGGGTGGGCGAGAACGTCACCGCCAACGCGCGCACCATCGCGGACATCCCGCACGAGTTGACCGCCACCGACGAGTTCCCGGTGCCGGACGTACTCGAGGTCCGCGGCGAGGTGTACATCCCGGTCGGCGAGTTCGACTCGCTCAACGCCGCGCGCGCCGAGGCGGGGCAGCGGACCTTCGCCAACCCCCGCAACGCCGCCGCCGGGTCCCTGCGGCAGAAGGACCCCGCCGAAACCGCCAAGCGCCCGCTGGCCATGATCTGCCACGGCATCGGCCACGTCGAGGGCTGGCGCCCGTCGTCCCAGCATGACGCCTACCGGGCGCTGGCCGCCTGGGGCCTGCACGTCTCGCCGTACACGAAGCGGGTCGAGTCGGCCGAGGACGTCGTCGCGCAGATGCTGCACTGGGGCGAGCACCGCCACGACGCCGAACACGAGATGGACGGTCTGGTGGTGAAGGTCGACGACCTGGGCGAGCAGCGCGCGCTCGGCGCGACGTCGAGGGCGCCCCGGTGGGCGATCGCCTACAAGTACCCGCCGGAGGAGGTCACCACCGAGCTGCTGGACATCCGCGTGTCCATCGGCCGCACGGGCCGGGCCACGCCGTACGCGGTCATGCGGCCGGTCACCGTCGCCGGCTCGACGGTCGAGATGGCGACCCTGCACAACCCGACCGAGGTCAAGCGCAAGGGCGTGCTCATCGGCGACCGCGTGACCATCCGCAAGGCCGGCGACGTCATCCCCGAGGTTCTCGGCCCCGTCGCCGAGGTCCGCGACGGGTCGGAGCGCGAGTTCATCTACCCGACGCTGTGCCCCGAATGCGGCACGCGCCTGGCGCCGGCGAAGGAGGACGACGCCGACTGGCGCTGCCCGAACACCCGCTACTGCCCGGGCCAGTTGCGGCGCCGCGTGGAGTTCCTGGCCTCCCGCGGCGGCTTCGACATCGAGCATCTGGGGGAGCGGGGCGCCGCCGACCTGATCCACCGCAACGTCCTCGCCGACGAGGGCGACCTCTTCGCGCTCACCGCCGACGACCTCGCCCGCACGGAGGTCTACACCACCGCCGCGAAGAAGAAGGTCGGCGACGACGGCGTCGCGCGCGGCGCCCTCAATGCCAACGGCCGGAAGCTGCTGGACTTCATCGAATCCGCCAAGAGCCGCGAACTGTGGCGGGTGCTGGTCAGCCTGTCCATCCGCCACGTCGGCCCGACCGCCGCGCGCGCCCTGGCCCAGAAGTTCAGGTCGATGGACGCGATCCGCTCGGCGTCGCGCGAGGAGCTCGCCGACACCGACGGCGTCGGGGGCATCATCGCGGATTCGGTCATCGACTGGTTCGGGGTCGATTGGCACCGCGAGGTCGTCGACAAGTGGGAGAAGGCCGGCGTGCGCATGGCCGACGAGGCCACCGACCGGCCCGAACAGGTGCTGGAGGGCCTGACCGTCGTGGTCACGGGCTCGCTGGAGGACTTCACCCGCGACAGCGCCAAGGAGGCCATCCTCGTGCGCGGCGGCAAGGCCGCCGGGTCGGTGTCGAAGAAGACCTCCGTGGTGGTCGTCGGCGAGAACGCCGGCTCCAAGGCCGCCAAGGCCGAGGAGCTGGGCGTCCCGATGCTCGACGAGGCCGGGTTCCGCCGCCTGCTTTCCGACGGCGCGGCGGCGATCCCCGGGGCCGCTACTTGATCGGGGTGGCCTCGATCTTCCACACCTCGTCCGCGTAGTCGCGGATGGTGCGGTCGGAGGAGAAGCGGCCCGAGCGGATGATGTTCAGGAAGCACATCCGCGCCCACTTCAGCTCGTCGCGGTAGTCCTCGGCCATGCGGTCGCGGGTCTCCCGGTAATCGGCGAAGTCGCCCAGGACGTAGTACACGTCGGCGGGCTCGTAGCCGGGGGAGTGCAGCAGCGAGTGGTGCAGGTCGTGGAACATGCCCGAGCCGCCGTCGGAAAACGTGCCGTCGACCAGCGAATCCAGGGCGCGCTTCAGGCCCGGCACCGACTCGTAGGCGGCGCGCGGGTCGTAGGTCATGCGCAGCTCCGGCAGCTCCTCTTCCTTCGCGCCGAAGATGTACGCGTTGTCGTCGCCGACGGCCTCGACGATCTCGACGTTGGCGCCGTCGAGGGTGCCCAGGGTCAGGGCGCCGTTCATCATGAACTTCATGTTGCCGGTGCCCGAGGCCTCCTTGCCGGCGGTGGAGATCTGCTCGGAGATGTCCGTCGCCGGGATGATGTGCTCGGCGGGGGAGACGTTGTAGTTCTCCACGAACACGACCTTCAGCTTGTCGCCGATCTCAGGATCGCCGTTGACCAGGTCCGCGATCGAGTTGATGAACTTGATGATCGCCTTCGCCCGGACGTACCCCGGGGCCGCCTTCGCGCCGAAGATGGCCACGCGCGGCACGACGTCCCACTCGGGGTCGTCCTTGATGCGGTAGTACAGGTCCAGGATGTACAGCGCGTTGAGCAGCTGGCGCTTGTACTCGTGCAGGCGCTTGATCTGCGAATCGAAGATCGCGTCGGGGGAGACGCGCACGCCCTGGCGCGCCTCGATCCAGGCGGCGAAGTCCTCCTTGTTGCCGCGCTTGACGGCCATGACCTCGCGCAGGACGTCCTCGTCGTCGGCGAACTTCTCCAGCTCGGCGAGCGCGTCCAGGTCGGTGACCCACGCGTCGGAGCCCGACAGGCGCGTGAGCAGCTCGCGCAGGCGCGGGTTGCACTGGTGGAGCCAGCGGCGCGGGGTGACGCCGTTGGTCTTGTTGTTGAACTTCTCCGGCCAGATGTCGTGCCACACGCCGAGGGTCTCGCGCTTGATGATCTCCGTGTGCAGCGCCGCGACGCCGTTGATGGAGTAGGCGGTGTAGCAGGCGATCCACGCCATGTGGATGAAGCCGTGCGAGATCGGCGCCATGTAGTCGATGGTGCCGTGGTCGACGCCGCGCTGCTCCAGGTCGATGCGGAAGCGGCGGTCGATCTCCTGGATGATCTCGAGGATGCGCCGGAACAGGCGCTCGAAGATGGAGAACTCCCACGTCTCCAGGGCCTCGGCCAGCACGGTGTGGTTGGTGTAGGCGAAGGTCGCGGACGTGACGGCCCAGGCCTCGTCCCAGCCCATGCCGTGCTCGTCGAGAAGCAGTCGCATCAGCTCGGGGATGGCCAGCACCGGGTGGGTGTCGTTGAGCTGGATGCTGTTGTACTCGGCGAAGGAGTCCAGCGACCCGTGGTTGGCCAGGTGCGAGTCGATCATCGCCTGCAGGGACGCGGAGACGAAGAAGTACTGCTGGCGGACGCGCAGCACCTTGCCCTCGTAGGTGGAGTCGTTCGGGTACAGCACGCGGCAGAGGTCGTGGACGCGCTCGCGCTCGACGATGGCGTCGGTGAAGCGCTGCGAGTTGAACGCGTCGTAGTCGAATTCGCGCATCGGCTCGGAGTTCCACAGGCGCAGCGTGCCGACGTTGTCGGTGCCGTAGCCGGTGATCGGCATGTCGTGGGGCACGGCGCGGACGGTGAGGTCGTCGAAGCGCACGATGCGGGCCTCGTCCTCGCGGCGGACGACGAAGGGGTAGCCCTCCTCCATCCACGGGTCCGGGTGCTCGTCCTGGAAGCCGTCCTCGAAGGTCTGCTTGAACAGGCCGTAGCGGTACAGGATGCCGTAGCCGGTGGCCGGCAGATCCTGGGTGGCGCAGGAATCGAGGAAGCAGGCGGCGAGGCGGCCGAGGCCGCCGTTGCCCAGCGCGGCGTCGTGCTCGGCCTCGAGCACGTCGACGAGGTTCTTGCCGAAGGCGGCGACCGCCTCGGAGGCTTCGTCGACCAGGCCCAGGTTCAGCAGGTTGTTGAGCAGCGCGCGCCCCATGAGGAACTCGGCCGAGAAGTAGTGCTGCTGCCGGGTCGCGGCGTAGGCGCGGGTGGTCGCCTCCCAGTCGTCGGCGAGGTGATCGACGACGACGCGGGACATTCCCGACCAGAACTCCATCTCGGAGGAGGTTTCGGGCGTGCGGCCGGACTCGGCGCGCACGTGGGAGGCGAGGCGATCAGTGAAAGTCGACATGGGGTTGGGTCTCCGATTGCGGATGGTGGACGCAGACGAAAACCGACACTACCCGGCGATTCCGCCGACCTCGCGCCGAGCGCGCGGTCAGTGCAGGATCGCGCCGACGATGTCGCCTATGCGGCCGAGGTGCTCGACCTCCGACGGCAGGAAATCCGGTCCGCCCGGGCGGCCGATGACCAGCGTCCAGCCCTTGCCCATCGGGGCCGCGGCCAGCGACGATTCCATGAGGGTCCACGCCTCGGGGATCCAGTCCTCGTTCTCGCCGTCGAGGCGGCGGGCGGAGTCCACCGGCGGTTCGTCCAGCGTGCGGCCGTCGTCCTCGGGGGCGGCGATGGAGGCCACCACGCGGCGGGTGCCGGCGGAGGAATGCCCGAGCACGAGCGCCCAGCCGGCGGTCATGGTGCGCGGCAGGCCGTCGACGATCTCGCCGAGGGCGCGCTCCGGCTGGCCGCGGTGGCGGGACAGCTCGGCGAGCATGGCGATCTGGCCGCGGCGGTCGACGGACCCGGAGAACGGGCGGATGGAGTCGACCTCGACGTCGTCGAGCGACTGCGCCGCGGTGATGAGGGTGTCCGGCAGGGAGCCGTTGGGCAGCTCGACCACGATGTCGTCCACGACGGTCCCGCCTTCGCCGTGCTCCACGACGTCGACGGAGCGGATGTCGCCGCCCGTTTCGCCGAGCGCCGCCGCCAGCAGGCCCAAAGAGCCGGGGGCGTCGGGGATCTGCACTCGCATCAGGTAGGACATGTGGTTACAAGTACCTTTCGTGGTGGCCGCCACCTGGGCAATCCCGTGTGACGCCGACCGGTTTCGACAAGACGGTTCACCAGGTTACATGGGCTCAGGCAATGAAGGGAATGTGACCCGGGCTACAAGTCGGGTAGCGGTTCTGCGGTTCCCCCATCCTCCCGGGCCCGCTTTACGACGGCGTTGCGCCCGCATTGATTCGGCGTTGCGGCCGCTCCCGGCGGGGTCCGTCGTCAAGCGGGGACCGCAGCGGCTAACCTGAGCGGGTAAATCCCGGAGACAACGAAAGGGGTCACGCGTGCCCGCAATCTCGCGCGACGAGGTCGCCCACCTCGCACGACTGTCCCGCCTGGCGCTGACCGACGCGGAGCTCGACGAGTTCGCCGGCCAGATCGACGGCATCATCAACCACGTCCAGGACGTCCAGCAGGTCGCCGCCGCGGACGTCGAGCCCATGAGCCACCCGTCGTCGCTGGCGGGCGTCATGCGCGAGGACGTCGTCAAGCCGACGCTGACCGCGGAGCAGGCCCTGGACCAGGCGCCGTCGGTCGAGGACCAGCGCTTCGAGGTCCCGCAGATCCTGGGCGAGGAGGAGTGACCGTGGCCGACAACCCGAACCTGTTCACCGCCGTCGCCGATGACCCGATCCTGGGCCTGACCGCCGCCGAGCTGGCCGAGAAGATCCACTCCCGCGAGCTGACCTCCGTCGAGGTCACGCAGGCGTTCCTCGACCGCATCGCCGCCGTCGACGAGGGCATCCACGCCTTCCTGCACGTCGGCGCCGACGAGGCCCTGGCCGCCGCGAAGGCCGTCGACGAGTCCCTCGACGCGGGCGAGGCCCCGGCGTCGCCGCTGGCGGGCGTGCCGCTGGCGCTGAAGGACGTCTTCGTCACCGTCGACGCCCCGACGACCTGCGCATCGAAGATGCTCGAGGGCTACATGAGCCCCTACGACGCCACCGTCACCGAGAAGCTCCGCGCCGCGGGCATCCCGATCCTGGGCAAGACCAACATGGACGAGTTCGCCATGGGCTCGTCCACCGAGAACTCCGCGTACGGCCCGACCCGCAACCCGTGGGACGGCGACCGCACCGCCGGCGGCTCCGGCGGCGGTTCCTCCGCGGCGCTGGCCGCGGCGATGGCGCCGCTGGCCATCGGCACCGACACCGGCGGTTCGATCCGCCAGCCGGCCGCCCTGACCGCGACCGTCGGCGTCAAGCCGACCTACGGCACGGTGTCGCGCCACGGCCTCGTCGCCTGCGCGTCCTCGCTGGACCAGGGCGGCCCGACCGCCCGCACCGTCCTGGACACGGCGCTGCTGCACGAGATCATCGCCGGCCACGACGACCGCGACTCCACCTCCACCGACCAGCCGATCGCCGACGTCGTCGCCGCCGCGAAGGCCGGCGCAAACGGCGACCTGACCGGCGTGAAGGTCGGCGTCGTCAAGCAGTTCGACCGGACCGAGGGCTACCAGGCGGGCGTGCTGGACTCGTTCCACGCGGCCGTCGACAAGCTGAAGGAGGCCGGCGCCGAGGTCGTGGAGGTCGACTGCCCCAACTTCGACCACGCGCTGAGCGCCTACTACCTGATCCTCCCGTGCGAGGTCAGCTCCAACCTCGCCCGCTTCGACGGCATGCGCTACGGCCTGCGCTCGGGCGACGACGGCACCCTGTCCGCCGACCAGGTGATGGCCAAGACCCGCGCCGAGGGCTTCGGCGACGAGGTCAAGCGCCGCATCATCATCGGCACCTACGCCCTGTCGGTGGGCTACTACGACGCCTACTACCTGCAGGCGCAGCGCGTGCGCACGCTGATCCAGCAGGACTTCGAGCGGGCCTTCGAGCAGGTCGACGTCCTGGTGTCCCCGACGACGCCGACCACCGCGTTCAAGCTGGGCGAGAAGGTCGACGACCCGCTGAGCATGTACATGTTCGACCTGTGCACCCTGCCGCTGAACCTGGCCGGCATGTGCGGCATGTCGGTGCCCTCCGGGCTCGCCGCCGACACGGGCCTGCCCGTCGGCCTGCAGATCATGGCCCCGCGCCACGGCGACGACCGCCTGTACAAGGTCGGCGCCGCCTACGAGAAGGTCCGCGGCCGGGTGGTCTAACTCCGCGGCAGTGCCCGCGCCCGCTTGCGCTCCCGCACCCACCGGCGGACTTCGTCGGAGGACAGCGCGAGCAGGGCGATGAGGCTGACGGCGGTGGTGACCAGATGCACCGTGACGCTCTCGGTCTCCGCCGCCCGGCCGTCGCGAAGCTGGAGGAAGAGCCCCGCGGCCAGCAGCGCCATCAGCGCGATGCGCGGCCACGTGCGGCCGGCCAGCGTCAGGATGGTGAGCGTCACCAGCGCGACGAGCCAGATGGACAGTGACGCGAAGAAATCGACGACGTCGATCGGCTCCGTCGCATCGGGGCTCGCGAAAATCTCCGAGGGCGATTTCACCGCGGCCCAGGCGAGCACGGCGATCTGCGCCGCGAAGGACACCATGAGCATGGACAGGGCCAGCATGAGCTTCGGCGGCCGGTGCACGTGCGGTTGAGCGGGGCCGGCGTCGACCACGGCATCCGGGTCGGGTGAGGCGACGGGGCCATCCGGCACGGCGTACCCGGCCGCTGCCACGGCGACCGCGGGAGGCTGCTCGGCCCCGGGGCGCACGGGCACCCCGCGCAGATCGATGACCGGCAAGTCGCCGTCCGTGCGCACCCTGTCGCCGCCGCCGTTGCGGTGGTGGTAGCCGGTGGAGAACTCGCGGATCAGGTCGACGGACACGTGCTGCCCGACCTCGGGGGCGGACTGCAGCGAATCGACGATGTAGTCGCGCTCGACGTCGATGTTCTCGTCGATGCGGTGGGTGATCTGGAGGGTGAACAGGCTCAGGCCGACGGACGTGTCGAACGTGCCCGCGCCGAGCCACCCGACGCGCCGCCCGCCGGGCAGCGGCCAGCCGTCGGGGCACCGCCAGAACCGGACGTGGTGGCGCTGCGAGGGCGAGCCCTCGACCTCCTGCTGGTACGCCAGGTCCTGCATCCGCCCGAAGAGGAACAGCGGCGACACCGGGGCCTCGGGGTAGGAGCGCCCCAGGACCGAGGACACGACGATGCGCCAGGACGTCCGCAGGTTCACCGGGTCCGCGAGGGTCCATCCGGCGGCGGTCATGGCCTCGTGGATCTCCGCGGCGGTGCCGTCGACGGCCAGATTCACCGGGTCGCCGAGCATGCCCTCGGAGGTGCGGGTGCGGCCGAAGAAGTAGTCGGGGACGTACAGCGACGTGAGGATCCTGTGCAGCCGCGGCAGCGTCAGATACGCCGTGACCGCCCAGAAGGGCACGAGCAGCACGAGCGACCACCCCAGCTGGAACGAATTGTCCAGCAGCAGCAGCGCGAACCACACCGCCAGCGCGCCGGCGGCGACGAAGAAGCCTACGTCCACCCACTGCGCGCGCGATTCCGGTCGGATCTGGGCGTCGAGGACGCGGCGGGACTCCCGAATCTCGCTCATGGGCACAGCGTATCGCCGGAGCGGCGATGACGGTACGGGCATGTTCAAATTTACGGGCGCCAGTTCAAATGGATTGCCAATGCTGGATTAGTGTGCCATGATGTCCATATGGGAACGAAAGAACGCACCGCGCCGCAGGCGCTGGGAATGGAAGTGGCCGCACTGCTCAGGGAGGCCGTCGCACGGCGCGAGATGACGCAGGCCGAAGTCGGGCAGAAGGCGGGGATCTCCACCTCGCAGGTGAGCAAGTACCTCCGGGCCATCCGGCCCATCACCATCGACGAACTGGACAACATTTGCCGCGCCATCGGGGTCAGCTTCGAGCGGCTCATCGTGGAAGCGGGGTACCGGACGCGCGACAGGTATTCGGCGGTGTCGGGCGATGGGATCGACGATCGTCCGGCCGATGAAGTCCGCCGCGTCCTCGAGTCGCCGTCCCGCGGCGAGGGCGGATGGTGGGATCGCGGGTAGCGCGCGGCCGTGGCGTAACATCGGCCCGACGCAATCGGATGAAGGGCGGTCACGTGCAGCACCATCTGCCGCCGAAACAGGCGTATCTCGCGTTGTTCGCGCTCTGTGTGGGGTTCTTCATGAACCTCTTGGATCAGTCCATCGTCGCGGTGGCCACGCCGCGGATCATGGACCGGCTCGGCGCCGAATACGCCGCCGCGATCTGGGTGACGTCCGCATACCTGCTGGCCTACGCCGTGCCGTTGCTGGTCACCGGGCGGCTGGGCGACCAATTCGGGCAGAAGCGCGTCTACCAGGCGGGCATGGTCATATTCACCCTGTCGTCGCTGTGGTGCGGCCTGGCCGGTTCCATCGAATCGCTCGTCGCGGCCCGCTTCGCGCAGGGCCTCGGCGCGGCGCTGATCGGGCCGCAGACGTTGGCCATCATCACCCGCATCTTCCCGCCCGAGCGCCGCGGCGCCGCGATGGGCTGGTGGGGCACCGTCGCCGGCTTGGCGACGCTGACGGGCCCGCTGCTCGGCGGCTTCCTGACCACCTCCGTCGGCTGGGAGTGGATCTTCTTCGTCAACATCCCCTTCGGCGTCCTGTCGATGGTGCTGGTGGCCAAGTGGGTGCCGGACCTTCCGTCGACGGCCCGCAGCTTCGACGTCGCCGGCATCGCCGTCTCCATGCTCGCCATGGTCGGGCTGGTCTTCGGCCTGCAGCAGGGTCAGGCCGCGGGGTGGGCGCCGTGGATCTGGGCGATGCTCGGCGGTTCGGCCGTCCTCTTCTTCGTCTTCGTCCGGCTTCAGGCGAGCGCCCCGGCCCGCGGCGTGGAGGCGCTGGTGCCGCTCCGGCTTTTCGACGACCCGAACTTCGCCCGAGGGGCCCTGTCGATCGCCACGATGGCATTCGCGACCGCCGCGAACGCGCTGCCGATCATGCTCTACGTGCAGACGTACGACGGCCTCTCCGCCTTCCGGGCGGGTCTGCTCGTCGCCCCGATGGCGCTGCTGTCGGGAGTCCTGGCGCCGTGGGTCGGGTCCATGGTCGAGCGCACGAAGGCCAACCGGCTGTCTATGATCGGCTTCGGCTCGATGATCGTCGGCCACGTCGTGCTCTTCGGCGTCCTGCGCGATTCCGTGCCCACGATCGCCATCGCCTTCGCCGTGCTCATCCTCGGCGTGGGCAACGCCTTCGTGTGGGCCCCCAACTCGACGATCACCCTGCGCGGCCTGGACACCCGGATCGCCGGCGCCGGCTCCGGCGTCTACAACACCACCCGGCAGGTCGGCGCGGTCTTCGGGGCAGCCGCCACCGCCGCCTTCATCGAAGTCGGGCAGGCGGCGGGCGCGGGCCCCGCGGTATTCGGGCGGGCGCTCCTGCTCCATGCCGCGGTTCTGTGCATCGGTTTCGTGGCCGTCGCCGGTTTCAGCTGGACGAACAGGGGGTAGGGGGGACGTCGGCAAGCGGAAATCCGGCCCGAAACGGGCATGCCGGCGGCCCCCGATGTCCGAGGCGCATTGCGGCCGATACGTGGCTAAAGTGGGTGCCATGCGAATCGCGACCCTGACCTCCGGTGGCGACTGCCCCGGTCTCAACGCCGTCATCCGCGCCATCGTGCGCACCGCCAGCTCCGAATACGGCTCCACCGTCGTCGGCTTCGAAGATGGCTGGATCGGTCTCATGGAGGACCGCAGGGTCCAGTTGTACGACGACGAGAACATCGACAAGATGCTGCTGCGCGGCGGCACCATGCTGGGCACCGGCCGCGTCCACCCGGACATCCTGATGTCGAACCTGGACCGCATCAAGGAGAACCTCTCCGACGCGGGCATCGACGCCCTGATCCCCATCGGCGGCGAAGGCACCCTCAAGGCCGGCAAGTGGCTGGCGGACAACGGCGTGCCCGTCGTCGGCGTGCCCAAGACCATCGACAACGACGTCAACGGCACCGACTACACCTTCGGCTTCGACACCGCCGTCGCCGTGGCCACCGAGGCCGTCGACCGCCTGCACACCACCGCGGAGTCCCACGAGCGCGTCATGATCGTCGAGGTCATGGGCCGCCACGTCGGCTGGATCGCCCTCCACGCCGGCATGGCCGGCGGCGCGCACTACATCGTGATCCCGGAAGAGCCGTTCGACATCAACGCCATCTGTAAGTCCATGGAGCGCCGGTTCCAGATGGGCGAGAAGTACGGCATCATCGTCGTCGCCGAGGGCGCCATGCCCAAGGAAGGCACCATGCAGTTCGAGGAGGGCGGCCTCGACCAGTTCGGCCACCAGACCTTCAACGGCATCGGCCAGGTCATCGGCAGCGAGATCAAGGAGCGCACCGGCTACGACGTGCGCACCACGGTCCTCGGCCACATCCAGCGCGGCGGCACCCCGACCGCCTACGACCGCGTGCTGGCCACCCGCTACGGCGTCCACGCCACCCGCGCCGTCCACGACGGCGACTACGGCAAGATCGTCGCCCTGCGCGGCGAGCACATCGAGCGGATCGACATCGACGACGCCGTCGCCGAGCTGAAGGTCGTGCCCGAGCGCCGCTACGCCACCGCCAAGGCCCTGTTCGGCTAAAGGGCGCTGTTCGGCTGAATCGGTTCCGCGACGAAGGAGTCGCTGCGGTAGGGCAGCGCCACCTCGTCGCCCGGGGCGAACCCCAGGTGGTCATGGAGATACCACCGGAGGTTCGCCTCGACTTTTTCGCGGGTCGCGGGCTTCGACCGCAGCCAATACGAGCGGGTGCGCGCGAGCAGGACGATCTGCCCGGGCGTCAGCCGTTGCTCCCATTCCAAGCGCAGCTCGCCCGTGATGCGCAGGGGAGGGGCGACGTCGGGCACGAACCCGGGTTTCTGCACGTCGCCGGCGTGCATGATGCGCGTCAGGCGGTGCACCCACGGCACGCGGACGTCGAGGGTGTTCCACGTCAGCACCACGCGGCCCCCTGGGCGCAGCAGTCGGGCGAACTCCGCCGACGCGGCCGGCACGTCGACCCAGTGCCACGTCTGCGCGCAGGTGATCGTGTCGAAGGATCCGCCCGCCAACCCCGTGGCCTCGGCCGTCCCGCGCACCCGGGCGACCCCGGGGCAGGCGCGTCCCAAGGTGGCGAGCATCTCCGCGCCGGGCTCGACCGCGGTGACGCGATGCCCGGCGGCCGCCAGCGCGGCCGTCAGCTTCCCGGTGCCGGCGCCCACGTCGAGGACGTCGCGGCCGCGCGCCAGCGCCACGACCTCGGGCGGATACCCGGGTCGCACGTCGTCGTAGCGTGCCGCGTCGCCGTCGGAAAGCAAATGCCCGAACGCCCCCGCGCCGGCCGCGCGATGCAGGCGGTCGCGGAACGAGGGCATGGCCGCGCGCGACGTCGGCGGGACCGGGGGATGTTCGTCGGGGCCGGGCATGGGCGCGGGCTGCGCGGACTACTCGGCTTCGAGCAGTTCGTGCTCCACGGCGAAGGTCCGGGCGGCGTCGGGGTCCTTGAAGGGGCCGAAGCGCAGCACGGACTGCTCCGTGACGTCGTAGATCAGGCCGGTGCCGGAGAACCAGCTCAACTCGTGCCTGCCATCCGCGGAAGAGCCGAGGTCGACCATGTCGACGCCCTCCGCCGGGTTCTTCACCGACTCCGCGAACTTCTGGTCGGAAACCATCGTCGTGGACACGCCGTTGGGCGAGCCGTCGTCGAGCAGGCAGTTGATGGCGAGCAGATCCTCCTCGGGCGTGCCCGGGCCGCGCGGCTTGTCCATCATCGGGAAGCACATGTCGGGCTTCCACCCCGCCGCCAGCTTCTCCGGCAGGGAATCCCGCACGTCCTGCGGCCGCAGCTCCGCCCCGTAGCCTTCATTGGACTTGCCGACGAACATCGAGGCGATCACCGCGACGGACACGATCACGGCTATGGCGATCCCGATCCCGACCAGCAGGCCCCTGCGCGGGGACGAGGTCGGCTTGTCGTCGGTGTGGGCGTGGGTCATCTGGTCTCCCGTTGATGGTCGGCGGCAATGGTCGGGCAACGAGATAAGAGTAGTCCACCGCCCGGCCCGGGGTGCCCGGGTCCACCCGGCCACTAGTACGATGTCCCCCATGACCGCCGCTTACGCTGATGATCTGATGGACTACGACGAGGTCCTCGAGCGCTTCGACCCCGTGATGGGCATGGAGGTGCACGTCGAGCTCGCGACGAACACCAAGATGTTCTCCTCTTCCTCCGCCAACTTCGGCGCCGCGCCGAACAGCAACGTCGACCCGTGCAGCCTGGGCCTGCCGGGCGCGCTGCCCGTGGTGAACAAGACCGGCATCGAGTGGGCCATCAAGATCGGCCTCGCGCTCAACTGCGAGATCGCGGAGTCCTCCCGTTTCGCGCGGAAGAACTACTTCTACCCGGACCAGCCGAAGAACTACCAGATCTCCCAGTACGACGAGCCGATCGCGTACGACGGCCACCTCGACGTCGTCCTCGACGACGGCACCGAGTGGCGCATCGAGATCGAGCGCGCCCACATGGAGGAGGACACCGGCAAGCTCACTCACCTGGGCGGCGCGTCGGGCCGCATCCACGGCGCGACCCGCTCGCTGGTGGACTGCAACCGGGCGGGCGTGCCGCTGATCGAGATCGTCACCAAGCCGATCGTCGGCGCCGGCGAGCGCGCCCCCGAGGTCGCCCGCGCCTACGTGTCGGCGCTGCGCGACCTGGTCAAGGCCCTGGGCGTGTCCGATGCCCGGATGGACCAGGGTTCCATGCGCGTCGACTCCAACCTGTCGCTGCGCCCGATCGGCCAGGAGGAGTTCGGCACCCGCACCGAGACGAAGAACATCAACTCGCTGAAGTCCGTCGAGCAGGCGGTGCGCTACGAGATGCAGCGCCAGGCGCAGGTCCTCGTCGACGGCGGTTCCATCCGCCAGGAGACCCGCCACTACCAGGAGGCCGACGGTTCGACGTCGGCCGGCCGCATCAAGGAGACCGCGGAGGACTACCGCTACTTCAACGACCCGGACCTGCCGCCGGTCATCGCGCCGCGCGAGTGGGTCGAGGAGATCCGCGCGACGCTGCCGGAGCTGCCGTGGGTCCGCCGCGCCCGCATCCAGGAGGAGTGGGGCCTGAAGGACGAGGAGATGCGCGACCTGGTCAACGCCGGCGCGCTGGATCTGATCGTGGACACCGTCGAGGCGGGCGCGACGCCGGACGAGGCCCGCGCCTGGTGGGTCGCCTATCTGTCGCAGCAGGCCAATGCCCGGGGCGTGGAGCTGGCGGAGCTGGGGATCACCCCGGCGCAGGTCGCCCGCGTCGTGGCGCTGATCAAGGAGGGCAAGCTGACCAACAAGCTGGCCCGCCAGGCCGTCGACGGCGTGCTGGCCGGCGAGGGCGACGTCGATGAGGTGGTCAAGGCCCGCGGCCTGGAGGTCGTCCGCGACGACGGCGCCATCGAGGCCGCCGTCGACGAGGCCCTGGCCGCGAATCCGGACATCGTGGAGAAGTACAAGGCGGGCAACAAGAAGGTCGTCGGCGCGATCGTCGGGCAGGTCATGAAGGCCACCCGCGGCAAGGCCGACCCGGCGCAGGTGAATCAGCTGATCGCCGAGAAGCTCGCCTAGTTCGCTTTGCGACGCCTCCGTGGCCCGGGATCCCTCGCGGATCCCGGGCCATTATTTTGGCATGAAAATAGTGAAAGTGATAGCGGATTAACGTTTTTTCGGTGTCGCGAGGGGTGCGATTCGCGTTACATTTTACGGAATGTTGAAAGTCGCGGAACCGGTGAAATCCGCGTTTTAGGTCCCGGGGGTGACCGGGGCCGTCGTGGCCTATCGGCGCAGCGTGGGGCGGTTCGGAGGGTGGGGGATGGTCCGAAAAACTGGCAGGGGTGGCAATTTTTCACGCATGACCAGTGTCGATCACAATTGTTGGGGGTGAAGAAAAAACATTTGGCCGGGAATCGAATTTCCTCGGTTAGCCTGAAGTGGAAGTTGCTCAACGACGTGGCCCATGACGCAGTCGTGGCGTGAATGGCCACTTACACGTGAGGAGATCACGATGAAAGTCAGGAAGACGACGGCGTGGGCCGGTGCGGCGATTCTCGCTTCGGGCGCGATGGCGATGGGCGCTCCGGCGGCCCTCGCGGATGCGGCCGACGGCGGTTCGCTGATCCAGGCCCAGTCCAGCAGCGCGGCCCCCGATCCGTCCACCCCCACGGAAACCTCCCAGCCCACGGAAACCTCGCAGCCGACGGAGACGTCCCAGCCAACGGAGACGTCGAAGCCCACCGAGACGTCGAAGCCCACGGAGACGTCGAAGCCCACGGAGACGTCCAAGCCCTCGGAATCCCCGAAGGAAAAGCCCAAGGTTCCGGTGGAGAAGGCCCGCCCCGTCGAGCCGAAGGAGAAGCCGAAGAAGGGTGACCGCGGCGTTCCCGCCCGAACGGGCGACAACGATGCCGCGTGGGCCGCTGCGGGAGGCGTGCTCCTGGTCTCGGTGGCGGGTGGCGTGTACGCGCTGCGCCGTCGCAAAGCCTGACGCCGCGGAGGTGCGGAGATGACCGGCAGGGTGCGGACCCGCGTGATGGATGTCGCGGTCCTGCTGGTGGTCGTCGCCGCGTTCGCGGCCGGCGCCCACGTCCTCGGGTTCGGCCCGTTCGCGGAATCGCGGTCGCCCGCCGACCGCGTCGAGGTGAACGTCGAGGTGGCGCAGCCCCGTGAGGCGGTTGCGCCGTCCGAACCCGTGGAGCTGGCCATCCCCGCCCTCGGCTTGCGCGCCGGCATCGATCCCGAGGCGTGCCCGCTCGAGGACGGCGCGCTCGACCCCGCCCGCCTGGACACCGCCTGCTACTACGTCGCCGCCGACCGTCCGTACTCGTTGCCGGGCACGGACGCCCCGGATGTGTCGGTGATCGCCGGTCATGCCGCTGCCGGGCGGGCCGCGGTGTTCGACGACCTGTACGACAGCCGCGCCGGCACCTTCACCGTGGAGAAGGGCGACGAGTTGCTCGTCCGCACCCGCGCCGGCGGGGACCGGTGGCTGGTGTACCGGGCGACGGATTTCCATGACGTCGCAAAGCCGTCGCTCGGCGGCAGCG
The DNA here is from genome assembly GCF_001056295.1 of Corynebacterium halotolerans. Taxonomy (GTDB): domain Bacteria; phylum Actinomycetota; class Actinomycetes; order Mycobacteriales; family Mycobacteriaceae; genus Corynebacterium; species Corynebacterium hansenii. The sequence goes on along the minus strand of NZ_JVMD01000020.1, from coordinate 3,691 downwards.
CCGAGATCTGGGGCGATGGCCCCATGCCGGGGCGGATGCTGACGATCAGCTGCATCCAACCCCGCAACCCGTTCGCACCGGCGACGAACAACGTCATCGTCGGCTGGACTTTCGCGGGCCTGGCCGACGCCCCGGCGCCTTGATGGCGCCCCGAGTATTTCGGAGGAGAGGTTCATCATGCCCACCTCGTCAGCCCATGCACCGAAGTTGCGGTCGGCCATCATCGCGGCGTTGATCGCGGTGCCGACGTTGCTCGCCGGCTGCTCGACGGACGCGCCCGCGCCGGCGCCTCCGGCCCCGGGTTCCGAGAAGCCGCAGGCGACGCCCGAGCAAGTGTCGATCGAGGAGTCGATGCCGGTGGAGATGACTCTGCCCGCCCTCGGGCTGCGCGAGCCGGTCGTCGAGGACCTGTGCCCGATGACCGACCGCGGTCTCGACCCGGTACATCTGATGGACGTCTGCTTCTACACGGCGGATGACAAGCCGTACGTCCTGCCGTCGACCGACCAGAAGGACGTCGCCGTCATGGCGGGCCACGCCAACACGCGGATCCCCGGCGTGTTCGACGACGTCTTCGATGCCGAGAAGCAGGAGTTCAACGTCAAGATCGGGGACGAGCTGCGCGTGCGGACGAAGGCGTCGGGAAGCAAGTGGCTGGTCTACAAGGCGACGGATTTCCACACCCCGACCAAGGAGGACCTGGCCATCGACGACGAGGTGTGGGGCAGCGAGCCGACCCCCGGGCGGTTGCTGCTGCTGACGTGTCTGCGCGCGGCCGAGCCCGATGCGCCGGCGCTGCACAACGCGGTGGTGGGGTATCAGTTCGACCGCGTGGAGGATGACGGCGGCATGGGGGCTTAGCCTCCGCGCATCGTCTCCGGCCCGTCTGCGATTCAGTCGTCGGCGGGCCGGTTTTCCTTCTTCCACGTGCGGAATCCCTCTTCGGTGCGGCCGACGCGCCAGTAGCCCGAGATCGACGCGCCCCGGACGGGGATGCCGGCGTCCTTGAGCATCGGGCGGATGCGCTTCATCACCGCGTGGGCTTCGCCGTGGACGAAGACCTGGATGCCGGCGGGGTCGTGGGTGGGGCGGGAAGCGAGCTTTCCGACGATCGCCGTGGTCATTTCGACCAGCGCGTCCCCGGGAGCGGCGTCGGGTCCGTGCGCCGGGGTGACGTGCGTGATCGATGCGCCGGGGTGGTTGGGGATGAGGTCGACGTCGGCGTAGTCGGGTGCTTCGACGACGACGTCGGCGGTGGCGTCGGCGGGAAGTGCCCGGACGGCCGCGGCGATGGCGGGGATTGCGGTGGCGTCGCCGCAGATGAGGTGGTGGGCGGCGGCGGGGTCGGGGGAGTAGGCGCCTCCGGGGCCCCGGGCGTCGATGATGTCGCCGGGGCGGGCGTCGACGGCCCAGGCGGAGGCGATGCCGGGGGTGTCGCCGTCGCCGTGCAGCGCGAAGTCGATGGCGAGCGTGCCGGCTTCCGCGTCGATGGAGTGCACGGTGTAGGTGCGCATGGTCGGGGCGGCGTCGGGTGCCGGGGTTGCCGCATCGGCGGTGTCGAAGAGGAGTTTCACGTACGCGTCCGTGTGCGGGTTCTCGGCGAAGGGGGCGATGTCCGAAACGTCGAAGGTCACCCGCTGCATGGTCGGCGAGATCCGGTCGGACGCGGTCACGGTGAACGTGGAAATGATGCGAGCCATGAACGAACCATAGCCTAACCTTTCTTGAGCGGGCCTGATTGTGTGGTGCGGTTCTGTGTGGTTCGGGGTGGGGCGTCGTCGCGGTGCGGTCGGCTTTGGGGCGCGGCTGGTTCTCGAGAGGCGGTGAGGTGGCCCAATCGAAACGCCGCGACCAGCACCGCTCCCATCAAAACGGCACCGTGGGGTCCGGCCCCAACGGCCGCGGCGCCTCCGGCACAGAGTCCAGGCCATCGTCGCCCATGCACGGCCACCCATCATCGGTCGCATCGACCACCGCCCGCGCATCCGCCGCCACCACCGGATCGTTCGAGTTCAACGGCCCGGCAACAAACTCCTCCATCTCCCGCTCATACTTCGCGGTTTTCCTGGCGTGCTCCCGCAAGGCCGCATCAACTTCGGCCTTCTCCATCGCCTCCCGCGCTTCCGCCGCCGCGCGCATGCGCTTGTCGTTGTCGGCCCGGATGGTCTTCGCCAACCTGGCGGCCCGCTGATCGAAGGTCTGGCGTTTGATGTGGGCGATCGGCCCATGCGGCACCGTCGTCGCCTGCACCTCACCGGTGTGATCGGACCACGTCACCGACCCATCCTCATGCATCACCGCATGCCAATGCCTGCTGGTCTTGAGGTTGTGGTGGTGCTGGCACAGGCACTGCAGGTTCCACGTCGCCGTCACACCCAACCCATTGGCCGCATTGCCGGCGACGAACCCACCGGCATGCTCATGGTCATGGTCGCTGTGGGCATGGTCGTGGCCGCAGCCGGCATGGTCGCCGTGACCGTGGCCGCAGTGATCATGCCCCTGGCCCGCGGTGTTGAACAGCGGGTTATCCACCAATCCGGCGTGGTCCAGGTTCGGGTCGTAGTTGACCACATGATCGATCTGGCACCTATCCGCCGGCACCGAACACCCCGGAAACCGGCACCCACCATCACGGCCCCGCACCCTGGCCTTCTGCGCCTCAGTGGGCACATACCCACCCGTGACCGAATCACCCGACAACCGCACCGCAGTGGCGCGCTCCAACCACTGCTTTGTCACGTAGGTCGGCAACCACCCGGCACCGTCCAACCACAACCGAAGCTCCCCTTCATCGGCGGCAGCACCATCGGCATACACATTGAGCGTGACGTTCGCCCCACCATGGTCTCCTCGGCACAGGTGCATCAGCGCATCGGCGAGGGTGCAGGTCTCCCCGGCGTTGAGTTTGGTGTCGCGGATGGCGCGGACGGTGGCGTCGAACTCGGCCAGCCGGTCCTTGCGCAACACCACCTCCAGGCACCCATGGTCACCGGGTGCGTCGCGGTCGGCGACGTACCCCTCCGAGGCCGGTTGTTCTGCGTCGTCGTCGGGTGGGGTGGAGATCGGTTCGACCTCCTCGACGATGCGGGCCAGGTGCCGGGCGAAGACCCTGATGCCCGGCAGGGCCTGGAAGTCCCGGCGGGGCGTGAGGTACTCCAGGAACCGGGTTTCTACTTCCGGGAGGTGGTCGTCGGTGACGGCGATGATGGCGGCGGCGATTTTCACCAGGTGCTGGAACGGCACCACACCGCCGGCACAGAAGTCCCGGATGCGGGGCATGCGGTGGAGCATCACCCCGACATCGCAGTACTGCATCGCCCGGGCCTTGCCCGCACCGATGCGGGTGGCGATGGTCGCGGCGTGGGAATCGACGTCGGTGCCACCGTCGGGTGTGCAGGCGATGGCCATGTCGACCTCGGCGATGTTGCGCTCACGGGCCAGGCAGGCCAACGCATCATCGGCGCGTTCGGTGACCCACCTCTTCCGCGGCGGGGCCTCCTGATCGGCGGGCTTGTTGGGCGATGCCCGCTCGGCAGATTGGGGCGACGAAGCCCCTGCTGGCCGCCGGCGCCACCATCCCGATCGGCCTGATCGGGCTGGTCTACGGAGTCCGGTGTGTCCCGCCCACCGTTGTCGGGTGGGTGGGCGTGGTGGTTGCGGTGGTGGTCCGGGTCGTCGTGCTCATCGTCGC
>NZ_JVMD01000019.1 GCF_001056295.1 Corynebacterium halotolerans | reverse complement strand
CGCTTCACCAAAGATGATACACGTGTTCGACCGATATCGCTCGAACATTGCGTCACATTTTCGCTTCTTTTCGCACCATGAGACACTTTCGCATCACGCGGGGTGGCGCCCGTAAGGCTCGCGCGAATCAGCGACTATCGGCTGGCTGCTGGGTGCTGCGGGTCGCGTGAGTGCGGGTCGTCTGCGCGGGGTCGCGGGTGCTGCGGGGCATGTGGGTGTGCGTCGTCCGCACGGGAATGCGGTCGTCCACGGGGCGGGCCTCACATCGAAATGGGGGCGGCTCAGGGCGGCACCGCAGGAGCTCGCCGGTCGCACGGTGATGGCTTCGCGACATGACGGCGGCTGCACGTCACGGCCACGTCGCGCACCACGCCCCTCACCGCCGGCGCCGGCCCGTCGCAAAGCCAACCCCCGCGCGTACCCTGGGCGCAGCGCGCACAGGCGCCGCAGCCCACACCCCCGACGAACGGAGCGACGATGCCCGACAAGCCCACGGTCTACTTCCTCTGCAACACGAACAGCGGAAAGTCCCAGATGGCGGAGGCCATCATGCGCCTGCGCGCCGACGAAGCCGGCCGCGACATCGACGTGATCTCGGCGGGCGTCACGCCGGGCGACGCGATCAACGAGGGCTCGGCGGCGTCGCTGTCGAAGATCGGGGCCGACATGACCTGCGGCAACCCGAAGGCCATCGACGCCGACGCCATGCGCGCGGCCGACCGGGTCATCGTCGTCGGCGGCGCCGAAATCCCCGTCCACGACGGCATGAAAACCACCGTCGAACGCTGGGAAGTCGACGAACCCAGCCGCCGCGGCATCGAGGGCGAGGAACGCATGGACCTCATCCGCGACGAGATCGACGGGCGGGTCAGGAAGCTTCTCGACGAGCTGTAACCGCCGCAGCGGCCGAAATCGCCCGGGCCACCGACACGATGGCCACCACCCCCACGGCCAGCGACAGACGCTGCCACAGGCCCAGCCACAGGTTCGGCCCGCCGAACTCGTTGAGCCCGGACGTCACCGCCACCGCCGCCAGCAACGCCAGGAACACCCCGGCCAGCACCCGGCGGCCCAGCAGCCACAGCCCGACGCCCACCAGCGCCATCCCCACCGCCGCCGTCGACGAGCAGATCGAATGGACGAGCACGTCCGTCTTCTCGGCGTCCGACAACGTCGCCGAGGCGCCGGGGCCGACGGTGGTCACGGTGGGCATGCGGAAAATCGAGTCGGCGATGGTCGCGGCGCCCCACACCCAGAAACCGGCCGGAACCGCCGCCGACCCCCACGTCACCCCGCCGCGCCACGTCAGCGCCGCGGACAGGGCGCCCAAAACCACCAGCAGCGTCCCCGACACGGTGTCCAGCCGCGCGAACAGGTCACCGTGGGGCTCCGTGCGCGCGGCCAGTTCCGACGCGAAGGACATCAGCGGATCGACCCCGTTGGGCAGGAACGCCTCCATCATCCACCCCGAATACACGACCGCCGTCACGGCAGCGAGGGCGATGAGGGAGACGCGGGCCGTCGTCAAGCGAGAAGGGGACACCTCAGACCCGGCCCAGGGGCCCCACCAGCGGCAGCGGCTGGTAGGCGTCGCGCAGTTCCTTCAGCGACAGGTCGTGGGCGTGCAGGCGCTTGTCCTCGTCCGTGGTCGGCTGGAAATGGGGGACCGGCTGCGGCTTGAAGTCGTCGTCGATGGCCACGTACGTCATCGACGAATGCAGCGCCAGCTGCAGGCCGCCGCGGCCCTTGCGCGGCTCGCCCGAATGGACGTGGACGCTCATGTGCATCGACGTCGTGCCGGTGCGCAGGATCCGCGCGCGGACCTCGACCAGATCGCCGATGTGGATGGGCTTGTAGAACCGCACGCCGCCCGCGTACACCGCGATGGTCTGGCGGCCGGCCCAGTTCATGGAGCACGCCGACGCGGCCTCGTCGATCCACTCCATCGCCGTGCCGCCGTGGACGTTGCCGCCCCAGTTGACGTCGGTCGGCTTGGCCAGGAAGCGGGTGACCAGCTCCGGGGCCGAGGAATCGGCGGTGTACGTCTGGGCGCGCATGGCGGCCTCGATGTCGCGGCGCAGGTCGAAACGGGAGATCGCGGCGTCCTTCGCGCGCTTCTCCTCTTCCGTCTGCGGCTCCCACGGCGGCACCGGGGTGGGCTTCCCGTTCTCGTCCATGGCCACGAAGATGACCAGGCAGTCGGCGGCGCGGGTGAACTCGCCCTCGCGCGGGTCGCGGGAGAGGACCTCGTTGACGATGTGCATCGACGTGCGGCCCGTGTACGCGATCTTGGAGCGGACCTCGACCATGTGGCCCGACGGGATCGGCCGGTCGAAATGGATGTGGCCGAAGTAGGCGGTCACGCAGTACTCGCCCGACCAGCCGGTCGCGCAGGCGTAGGCCGCCTTGTCGATCCACTGCAGCACGCGGCCGCCGTGGACGCTGTTGGAGCCGGCCATGAGCACGTCCGTGGGCGCGGCGAGGAAGCGGAGGGTCACCGAAGGCGAAGGCATGCAGTCAACAATAATGCGGGGCATGGCGAAGAAGGTCGATCCCGTGGAATTGAGGGAGGCCATGGCCTCGGTGGAGGCCTGGCTGCTTGACGACGGCCCGTCGTCCCCCCGGCCCGGCCGCGCCGAATTGGCCAGGGCCGTCCGGCTGTCGGCGCGGATGCTCGCCCAGGAGGCGCCCGGCCACAGCGTCGAACTCCGCGTGCCCCCGTTCGTGGCCGTCCAGTGCATCGAGGGGCCGAGGCACACGCGCGGCACTCCGCCCAACGTCGTGGAGGTGACGCCGCGGACGTGGCTGCGGATGGCGCTTGGCCTGGTCGGCTTCGACGAGGCCCGGGAGCGCGCGGGGGAGGAGCCGGGCGAGTCGATGGAGGTGTCGGGCACCCGCGCGGGGGAGCTTTCCGGGCATCTTCCCGTGTGCCGGTTGGGGTGAGGGGCGGCGACCGGTTTGGTCTGCGCCCCGGCGGCCCGACTATCCTTGTCGGCGTGGCCGATCCCCTGAACTACGGTTCCCCCGTCCCGGCGTCAACCCAGTCACCCGCCTCCCCGCTCGACGATCACGGGGAGCAGCCGCCCCGCGAAGAGTGCGGGGTGTTCGGCGTCTGGGCGCCCGGCGAAGACGTCTCCAAGCTGACCTACTACGGGCTGTTCGCCCTGCAGCACCGCGGCCAGGAAGCCGCCGGCATCGCGGTGGGCGACGGCGACCAGATCCTGGTCTTCAAGGACCTGGGCCTGGTGTCGCAGGTCTTCGACGAGCAGTCGCTCGACGCCCTCAAGGGGCACATCGCGGTGGGGCACACGCGGTACACCACGGCCGGTTCGCCGTCGTGGGAGAACGCCCAGCCCATGTTCCGCATGGCGCCGGACGGCACCGACATCGCCCTGGGGCACAACGGCAATCTGATCAACCACGTCGCGCTGGCGGAGGAGGCCGCGGGCCACGGGCTCGTCGACCTCCGCGACAACCTGCCCAGCGACTCCGACATCATGTGCGCCCTGCTGGCGCACGAGACCGGGCTCATCGCCGAGGAGCGGCGGGACGAAGAGGACGTCGCCCACAACGGCACCGTCGTCGAGGCGGCGGCCCTGCGCCTGCTGCCGCGCCTGGAGGGCGCGTTCTGCCTGACCTTCACCGACGGCGAAACCCTCTACGCCGCGCGCGACCGGCAGGGCGTGCGCCCGCTCGTGCTGGGCCGCCTGGCCAACGGGTGGGTCGTGGCCTCGGAGACCTGCGCCCTCGACATCGTCGGCGCCTCCTTCGTCCGCGAGATCGAGCCGGGCGAGCTGGTGGCCATCGACGCATCCGGCGTGCGCTCCAGCCGCTACGGCGACGCCGCCCACAAGGGCTGCATCTTCGAGTACGTCTACCTCGCCCGCCCCGACTCCGTGATCCGCGGCCGCTCCGTCAACGCCGTGCGGCTGGAGCTCGGCCGCCAGCTGGCGCGCGAGTTCCCGGCCGAGGGCGACCTGGTCATCCCGGTCCCCGAATCCGGCACCCCCGCCGCGGTGGGCTACGCGCAGGAATCGGGCATCCCCTTCGGGCAGGGCCTGACCAAGAACGCCTATGTCGGCCGCACCTTCATCCAGCCGTCGCAGACCATCCGCCAGCTGGGCATCCGCCTGAAGCTGAACCCCCTGAAGGAGGTCATCGCCGACAAGCGCCTGGTGGTCGTCGACGACTCGATCGTCCGCGGCAACACCCAGCGGGCGCTGATCCGCATGCTGCGGGAGGCCGGGGCGGCGGAGGTGCACGTGCGCATCGCGTCGCCGCCGGTGAAGTGGCCGTGCTTCTACGGCATCGACTTCGCCTCGCCGGGCGAGCTCATCGCCAACGGCCTGCCGGAGCGGGACCTGGTGGACGGCATCGCCACGGCCATCGGCGCGGACACGCTGGGCTTCGTGTCCGTCGACGGCATGACCGAGGCCTCCGAGCAGGCGCCGGAGGAACTGTGCCGGGCGTGCTTCGACGGCGCGTACCCGCTGGGGCTGCCCGCCGGGGACGCCAACGCGGAGGCCGTCCAGCGCATGCAGGCCACCCAGCCCTGATCGGCGCCGGATACCCTGGCGTGCGATCACACACCAACGACATCGACTGACATTCGAGCGGGAGACGAGAAGCGGACATGACCGACAACCAGAACACCGGCGCGTCCTACGCCGCGGCGGGCGTGGACATCGAGGCGGGCGATCGCGCCGTCGAGCTGTTCGCGCCGATCGCCAAGAAGGCGACGCGGCCCGAGGTGCGCGGCGGGCTCGGCGGTTTCGCCGGGCTCTTCGCCCTGGGCGAGTACAAGAAGCCGCTGCTGGCCGCCGCGTCCGACGGCGTCGGCACCAAGCTGGCCGTCGCGCAGGCGATGGACCGGCACGACACCATCGGCCGCGACCTCGTGGCCATGGTCGTCGACGACCTGGTGGTCTGCGGCGCGGAGCCGCTGTTCCTGCAGGACTACATCGCCATCGGCAAGGTCGTGCCCGAGCACGTCGCGGAGATCGTCTCCGGCATCGCCGAGGGCTGCATCGACGCCGGCTGCGCGCTGCTGGGCGGCGAGACCGCCGAGCACCCGGGCGTCATGGAACCCGACGAGTACGACGTCTCCGCCACCGGCGTCGGCGTCGTCGAGCAGGACAAGCTGCTCGGCCCCGACCGCGTCCGCGAGGGCGACGTCATCATCGCCATGGCGTCGTCCGGCCTGCACTCCAACGGCTACTCGCTGGCCCGCCACGTCCTGCTCGAGCAGGCGGCGCTGCCGCTGGACGAGTACATGGAGGACTTCGGCCGCACCCTCGGCGAGGAGCTGCTCGAACCGACCCGCATCTACGCCAAGGACTGCCTGGCGCTGATGGCCGAGGCGGAGGTCCGCACCTTCTGCCACGTCACCGGCGGCGGCCTGGCGGGCAACATGGCCCGCATCATGCCGGACGGCCTGGTCGCCGACATGGACCGCGCCACCTGGACCCCGGGGCCGATCTTCCGCACCATCGCCGAGGTGGGCCGCGTGTCCCGCGAGGAGATGGAGAAGACCTTCAACATGGGCGTCGGCATGGTGGCCGTCGTCGCGCCGGAGGACCGCGACCGCGCGCTGGCCATGCTCACCGCCCGCCACATCGACGCCTGGGAGCTCGGCATCGTCCACGCCGCCGGCGACTCCGCGGCCGAGCGCGCCACCCTGCGCGGCGACCACCCGCGCTTCTAGGGGGCAAACGCCCGAAAAGGGGGCGGGCCCGGCCGATTCGGCCGGGGCCCGCCCCCTTTTTCGCTACGGATGAAACGCAGGATGCATCAGCGGCTGTCGCCGCTGTTCCAGTCCTCCCAGTCGGAGTAGTCATCGTAAGCGCCGTCGTCTTCCGACTTGCTCACGAGCTCCCGCTGGAGCCGCTCCAGATCCATATCCGGAGTATCGTACTTCAGCTGACGAGCAACCTTCGCCTGCTTTGCCTTGGCACGGCCGCGACCCATGGCCTGACCCCCTTGTTTAGGTCCGGGGCGCGGCACGGGGATTCGGCCGCCCCTCCATCATCTAATGCGTCAATTCCTGAGTGACACCATAGCCCATCTGCCGACGCGACGTTGACGCCCACCCGACATGCCGCGCCACGCGGGTCGCCCACGGGGGCGATTCAGGTACGTGACCTGCGCTTTAGTTGAGCAAGAGGAATTTTCGCACGTGTCGCGGTCTCAGCGCCCCCGGAGCTTGTCGACGGCGGCCCGCCCCGGGCGCACCGATTCATCCCTGTCCACCGTGGCGGGATCCACGGCGACCGCGACGCCGCGGGCCGTGAGCTCGACGCCTTCCTGGGAGGAACGCTTGACCAGGGCCAACGCGATCGGCCCGTATTCGTGGTGCTCCACGACGGTGCCCACGCGGCCGACGGTCCGCTTGCCCGCCACCACCGGGTCGCCGGGCTCGGGCAGCTCCGAATCCGACCCGTCGACGTGCAGCAGCACGAGCGTGCGGGGCGGGCGACCGAGGTTGTGGACGCGCGAGACGGTTTCCTGGCCCCGGTAGCAGCCCTTGTCCAGGTGGACGGCGGGGCCGATCCACGCCGGCGACTCGTGGGGGATCATCTTCTCGTCGATGTCCAGGCCCGGTTCGGGGCGCAGCGACGTCACGCGCTCGGCCTCCCACGCCATCAGCCCCGTGGGCTTCGCGCCGGCGGCGGCGAGGCGGTCCCATGCGCCCACCAGGCCATCGCGGGGGACGAACACGTCCCGGGCGCCGGACGCCGGCCACTCGGCGCCGCGCACCGGGGTTCCGTCGCCCGCGACGGCCACCGCGCCGGCCCCGGGATCGGGCAGATCGGCCGCCGCGAGCACGTCGCCGGCATCGGGGCCGACGACCGAGAGGATGGCCAGGTCCGCGTGCTCGACGACGACGTCGGAGCGGAAGATCATCATGGTCAGGAAACGGTGCAGCGACTCCGCGCCGAGCGGCGAGACGTCGAGAAGCACCGAATCGCCGAGCACCGCCACGCCCATGTGATGGAGCACGCGGCCCTGGGGATCCAGGTCGAGGGCCTCCGCCGCGTAGCCGGCGGGCGCATCGTCGAGCTTCTGGGAAAAGAGGGTGTTCAGCCAGTCCAGCCGATCCGGGCCGGAAATCCGCAGCACCCGGCGGTGGGAACGATCCACGAGCGCCGCCGCTCCGGCGATCGCCCGCTGTTCGACCAGGGGCGAGCCGTAATGCCACGCGACGCCCGCCCGCCCGCCGGGATCGCCCTCCGGGACGGCGACCGCCCCGGGAACGTGATGGACGATCGGACTGAACTCATCGAAGGTCACGCCCGCCATGGTAACGCGACCCCCGGCGAATAAGCTATGGGGCATGACGGCCCCGCATCCCGACATCATCCTCGTCGACGTCCTCTCGGAGGGCGCCCCGCGTGTCTCCGACGCGTCCTCGCCCTTCCTCTACCCGGATGACCTCGGCGCCGTGCGCGGCGACGGGGTCTTCGAAACGCTGCTGGTCAGGGACGGCCACGCCTGCAACGTCGCCCGGCACGAGAACCGCTTCCTGTCCTCCGCCGACATGCTGCAGCTGCCCGCCCCGGACCTGGGCCGGTGGCGCGAGGCGTCGCGCCTGGCCGTCGGCGAATGGAACGCCGCCGCCCCGGGCCGCGACGCCGCGATGCGGTGGGTCTACTCCCGCGGCCGCGAATCGACCGGCCGGCCGACCGGCTACATCATGATCACCCCGGCCACCGGCGGCGAGGCCCGCGAGCGCGGCGTCCGCGCCATGCTCGCCGAGCGCGGCTTCGAACTCGACCTGGGCAACCGCGCGCCGTGGGCGCTGATCGGCGCCAAGACGCTGTCCTACGCCGCGAACATGGCGGCCCTGCGCCACGCCAAGGAGCACGGTTTCGACGACGTCATCTTCACCTCCGCCGAGGGCAACCTGCTCGAGGGGCCGACGTCGACGCTCGTCCTGGTGCGCGGCCGCCGGCTGCTCACCCCCAACCCGGGCGAGGGCGTCCTGCCCGGCACCACCCAGGCCGCGCTGTTCGACCTCGCCGCCGAACGGGGCTGGGAGTGCGTGCCCGCGCAGCTCACGCCCGAGGACCTGCGCACCGCCGACGCCGTGTGGCTGGTGTCCTCCGTGCGCATCGCGGTGCGCGTGACCTCCCTGGACGGCGAAGAGCTCCCCTCGCCCGGCGCCGCAGCGGAAGCCGAGTTCAGGGAGCTCTGCGAGGAAGCGCTCGCGCGCTGACCGCTATCCGGCCCAGCGCTTCAGCTGGGCGGACATGCGGGGGAAGAAGTCGTCGCCGCGCAGGCGCTCGTCGACCCACCCGAGGTCGTTGTTCGGCATCAGGCCGTACAGGCGCTTGCCCGGGCCCAGCGACGCCGGGCCGGTCGCGGTGACCATGGTCGAGGCGGCCTGCACCTCCCACGCGCGCTCGGTGACCGGCTTGCCGTAGTAGATCTCCACCACGCCGGTCGAGTGGGTGCACAGGAACTCGATCTCGTCGTCCTCGTTGATGCGCCAGAAACCGGTCTCGCGCAGGTCGGGGCCGATGACGTTGTCGTCGTCGTCGATCTTCCAGAACCGCGACTCGTAGCTGAGGTAGTTCTCGCCGTCGTGGCTGAAGATGATCTGCTGGCCGAAGCGGTACTGGCCGTCGACCACGGTGTCCGCCTGGCCTTCGCCGCGCCACACGCCGACCAGCGGGAGCAGGGCCAGCAGGCCGTCGTGCAGGTTGGGGCCGTGGCGCAGGTTCGCGGTGTCCTCCGCGATCGGCAGGCCCGGGAGGTCCGCGATGTTGCGCCCGCCGGTGGTTTCCGACTGCTGCGCGGCGCGGTCGATCGCCTCGTTGCCGTCGAGGCGGCGGGGAACGTCGCCCGTGTTCTCGTTGGTGTCGTCCATGCCCCCGAGACTACTGCGAAGGGCGGCCGCCCCGGTCGGTCTCCCCGCCGAGTTCGGGGTCGGGCGTGGCCACCGGCAGGAAATCCTCGGGGGACACGGTGCGGTACAGCTCGTCGCCCTCGATGAAGATGGACCCGCCGGACACGAAGATGCGGGTGGGCCGCTGCCGCAGCGGCAGCTCCGCGCCGGTCAATTCCAGTTCGAAGGCGGGCATGATCGCCGCCTTGGCGTCGTCGGAAAGCTCGCGGCCCTTCACCACCTTGTCCGAGTCGGGGCCCTCCGGCCCCGAGATGACCTCGATCGGCGTGAAATGCGCGTCGCCGCGGACGATGCGGAGCTTGACGGCGACCTCCGCCGGCGCCGACCAGCCCTTCGGCGTGGCCTTGAAAATGGCCTCGGTCTCCCAGCCTCCGGCCGGGGAGACGTCCTCGAGGTTCTGGATGGCCAGATCCGTGAAGCCGAACTGCCGGCCCAGCGACAGTCCATCGAGCTGCAGTTTCGTGTGGTAGCGCTTGGTGAAGCCGTCGGCGAAGTCGCCCGTCCACACCGAGGACTTGGGCACTTCGACGTCGACCGCGCCGGACTCGACGGACACCAGGCCGAAGCCCTCGATCTCGAGGTCGCGGGCGCGCACCTGGATCGAGCTCCACTTGCCGGTGAAGAAGGAGGAGGCGTAGGCCGCGCCGCCCAGGCTGACGTAGGGGTCCGCGGGCAGGTTCATTTCCTGGCGGATCCGGTTGGCCAGGTTGCGTTCCGCGTGGATGGCCAAACCGAAATCGGCGCCGACGGCCAGCAGCGCGACGGCGCCGACGGCGGCGGAAATGCGTTTGACCGGGCGAGAAATGCTCACCCCCCATTAGTACCGCATGTGCGCCCGCGCGAGAATGCGCGACCGTTAAGATAAGCGTGGTAAACGAACCCCCGAGAATCGGAGTGTGCTCCCGTGCGCCTGGCCATCGTCAGCAACGACCCCCAGGTCCGCGAGCGCGTGCCCAACATCGGGCTGCTGAACCACGACATAATCCGGCTGCCCGCCACGGAGGCGTCGGCGACGCTGCTGGAGGACGTCACCGTCGCCATCATCGACGCCACCGGCCCGAACCTCCTGGCCGCCCGCGAACTGTGCCGCCACATCGCCGGCGCCAATCCGGACCTGCCGGTCGCGGTCCTGGCCGCCGACACCGCGCTCATCGCCATCGACGGTTCCTGGGCCGTCGACGATTTCCTGCTGCCCGGCGCCACCCCGGCGGAGATCGACGCGCGCCTGCGCCTGCTGCTGTCCCGCCGGCCGGTGCCGGTGACCGAGCCGGAGGAGAGCCCCGTGCTCACCCTCGGCGATCTGGAGGTCGACGAGCACACGTACACCGCCCGGCTCAACGGCACGCCCATGGACCTGACGTTCAAGGAGTTCGAGCTGCTGCGCTTCCTCACCCGCAACGCCGGCCGCGTCTACACGCGCGAGCAGCTGCTGCAGGACGTGTGGGGCTACGACTACTACGGGGGCACCCGCACCGTCGACGTCCACGTCCGCCGTCTGCGGGCCAAGCTCGGCCACCGGCACGAGGGGCTCATCGCGACGGTCCGCAACGTCGGCTACAAGGCCATCGAACCCGAGGAGGACCAGCAGTGACGTTCCGCATCGAAGAAGGCGCGCCCGATCCCGCCGAGGCCCGCGCGCTGCTCGCGGCCATCGAGTCGGCCGACGGCGTGGAGCCCTTCGGCGAGGCGTTCGTCCGGGGCCTGTCCGACCCCGCGGCCGGTCACCGGCACCTGCGCGTGCTTGACGACGGGACGCTGATCGGATTGGCCGGCGTGGCCGACGATTCCGCCGAACTCGCGGTGTCGGCCGATTTCCGCCGCCGTGGCGCGGGGCGGGCGCTGCTCGACGCGGTCGACGGGCTCGTCGGAAAGCGGCTGCCCGTGTGGGCCCACGGCGACGTCCCCGGCGCGGGGGAGCTGGCGGCGGCCACCGGCCGCCGGGTGGTGCGGGAACTGCTGCAGATGACCGCCGCGGGCGAGGCCGTTTCGGGGCTCTGCGACGAGGACGCGCCGGAGGGGATCCGGCTGGAGGACTTGCCGACCGCGCGTGCCCGGATGGGGGAGGGGGCCGTCGACGAGGCGTGGCTGGCCGTCAACAACGGGGCCTTCGACTGGCACCCGGAGCAGGGCGGATGGGATCTGGCGCAGCTGCGGCGCGGCCGCGACGTCGAGTGGTTCGACCCGGCGGGCGTGCTGTTCGCCGTCGATGAGGACGGCGGCGAGATCCTCGGCTTCCACTGGACGAAGTGGCACGGCGGCGGCGTCGGGGAGGTGTACGTCATCGGCCTGGCGGGCGCCGCCCGCGGGCGGGGCATCGGGGGCTGGCTGACGCGCGCGGGGATGCGGCACCTGCGGGACCGCGGCGCGGACCGGGTGATCCTCTACGTGGAGGGCGACAACGTCCCCGCCGTACGGACGTATGAGCGAACGGGGTTCGACGTGACCCGCCGCGACGTGATGTACGGAATGTGAGGATCATCTCGGGAAGGTGAGAGGAAGTACTCTTCTCGTTCACCTCTCGTTCACCTTCTGCACGGGATCCGGCAACCAACGGCCGATACGTTTTTCAACCAGCGAGGTCCGACCGGACTTCGACGTTCGAGTGTGGCCCGCCGTCTCATGGGCGGGCCGCCGCCGTTCGATACGACAGCCCAGTCGGGCGCCACGCCCGCAAGCGAGAATTCTCCCGGAGGAACACCCGTGCTGAAGAACAACCGCCGCCGCGCCGCCATCCTCGGCCTCACCGCCGTCGCCGGCCTCACCCTTTCCGCCTGCCCGGAGGGCGGCTCCAACAGCGAGCTGCAGGGCGAGGGGGCCACCTCGCAGCAGCGCGCGATGGATCTGTTCGCCACCCTCTTCGAGTCGAACTCGTCCGGCTCGACCCTGTCCTACAACGCCACCGGCTCCGGTTCGGGCCAGTCGCAGTTCCTCGCCAAGACCGTCGCCTTCGCCGGCTCGGACTCGCCGCTGAAGGACGACCAGATCGAGAAGGCCAAGGAGCGCTGCGGCGGCAACGACGCCTGGCACCTGCCCATGGTCATCGGCCCCGTCGCCATCGCCTACAACCTCAAGGGCGTCGACGTGGCCCTGTCCCCGTCGGTTACCGCCAAGATCTTCGACGGCCAGATCACCAAGTGGAACGACCCGGCCATCGCCGAGCTGAACAAGGGCGTGGACCTCCCGGACACCGACATCTCGGTCGTCTACCGCTCCGAGGAGTCGGGCACCACCGACAACTTCATGAAGTTCCTGTCCTCCGCCGCCCCGGAGGACTGGAAGCACAAGGCCTCCAAGTCCTTCCCGACCGCCCACGGCCAGGGCGCCAACGGCTCCGCCGGCGTCGTCGACCAGGTCGCCCAGATCCCGGGCGCCATCACCTACGTCGAGGCCGGCTTCGCCAAGGACAAGGAGCTGGGCGTCGCCAAGATGGACTTCGGCCACGGCCCGGTCGAGCTCACCGCCGACACCGTCGGCGCCGCGCTGGACAAGGTCAAGTTCAAGTCCGAGGGCAACGACATGGTCGTCGACTCCGACGCCCTGTTCGGCATGGACGAGGCGGGCGCCTACCCGCTCGTCCTGACCACCTACGAGATCGTCTGCTCCGCGGGCTACGACGAGGGCACCCGCGACCTGGTCAAGAGCTTCTTCAAGACCGTCCTGGAGAAGGGGCAGACCAAGGAGCTCGAGGACCTGGGCTACATCCCGGTCCAGGGCGAGTTCAAGCAGAAGCTCTCCGACGCCGTCGACGCCATCAAGTAAGACGGTTCGACCGCGGTGACCGGCCGACCCGGCCGGTGACCGCAACCCACTGCGACACCGCGGCCGACTGGCCCGAATCTTCCCCGGCGGGGAGGTGAGGGGCCCGTCGGCCCGTGGTGCGTCCAGGGCAGTTACACCCCACAGCTCACCAGCCAAGGAAACTCAATGACATCATCCACTCCTGCCACGGGAGATCCGTCGATGGCCGAGCATGCCCCGCACGACGGGGGATTCGCCACCGGCGCCCAGCGCCTCGGACCGGGCGGCGAGCCCGGGGGCGCCGAGCCCGACGTGGCGAAGGGAGTCGTCCGACCCGGCGACCGGATCTTCCGGACCCTGTCCGTCGGTGCGGCGTCGCTCGTCACCGCGTCGATCATCGCGATCGCGATCTTCCTGCTCCTGCGTTCGATTCCCTCGATGAGAAACAACGAGGCGAACTTCCTGACGTATGACGACCGGTGGAACCTGAACGACACGTCGGCGATGTACTTCGGCATCCCGAACCTGTTCCTGGTGACCGTCGCGGTGTCGGTGCTGGCGCTGCTCATCGCCATGCCCGTTGCCCTGGGCATCGCCATCTTCCTGACCAGCTACGCGCCGAAGAAGGCGGTCAAGCCCCTCGGCTACCTGGTGGACCTGCTCGCCGCGGTCCCCTCGATCGTCTACGGCCTGTGGGGCTTCATGGCCCTCGGCCCGGCGCTGGGGGGCTTCTACAACTGGGGCGCGAAGAACCTCAGCGGCATCTTCCTGTTCGCGACGTACGACAATTCGCCGGCGTTCGAGACCGGCCGCAACCTCTTCACCGGTGGCGTGGTGCTGGCCATCATGATCCTCCCGGTCATCGCGGCGACCACCCGAGAGGTGTTCGTGCAGACCCCGCGCGGGCACATCGAGGCGTCGCTGGCCCTCGGCGCGACCCGGTGGGAGACCGTCCGCCTCGCCGTCCTGCCCTTCGGCAAGTCCGGCTACATCTCCGGCTCGATGCTCGGCCTCGGCCGCGCGCTCGGCGAGACGATGGCCCTGTACCTGGTCATCTCCCCGTCCGCGGCGTTCCGCGGCTCGTTCTTCGACGGCGGCACCACCTTCGCCACCGCGATCGCCAACGCGGCCCCGGAGTTCAACGACGACCTCAAGGCGGGCGCGTACATGTCCGCCGGACTGGTCCTGTTCTTCCTGACCTTCGTGGTCAACTCCGCCGCCCGAATCATCGCCAAGAAGTAGGGGACAGACAATGGCAATCGACAATCAGGCCCTCATCGACGACCCCGGCGCCAGGGTCCCGACGACCGAGTCGGCGTTCACCCCGATCAAGGGCTCCCGCAAGCTCGGCGACAACATCGCGACGGTCCTCATCACGACCTGCATGGCGCTGGCGCTCATCCCGCTGGGCTGGGTGCTCTACGAGGTCGTCGCCCGCGGGTTGCCCGTGGTCATGTCCCTCGATTGGTGGACCAAGTCGCAGCTCGGCGTGACGGCCGGCTCGGATGCCGGCGGCGTCGCCCACGCCATCATCGGCACCCTCGTCCAGGCCGTGGTCACCTCGCTCATCACGGTGCCCTTCGGCATCTTCGTGGCCATCTACCTGGTCGAGTACGCGGGCGACTCCCGCCTGGGCAAGACCACGACGTTCATGGTCGACATCCTCTCCGGCGTGCCGTCCATCGTCGCGTCGCTGTTCATCTACTCGATGTGGGTGGTCATGTTCGGCATGAACCGCTCCGGCTTCGCCGTGTCGCTGGCCCTGGTGCTGCTGATGCTGCCCATCGTCATCCGCAACACCGAGGAGATGCTGCGCGTCGTCCCCGCCGACCTGCGCGAGGCCTCCTACGCGCTGGGCGTCCCCAAGTGGAAGACCATCGCCAAGATCGTGCTGCCGACGGCCCTGCCCGGCATCGTCACCGGCATCATGCTCGCCATCGCCCGCGTCATGGGCGAGTCGGCGCCCATGCTGATCCTGGTCGCGACCTCGCGAATCATCACGTGGAACCCGTTCGGCCAGTCGCAGTCCTCGCTGCCCCTGTTCATGCTCGACATGTACAAGACGGGCAACACGGGCGCCGCGTTCGACAGGATGTGGGGTGCCGCGCTGACGCTGGTGCTCATCATCGCGATCATCAACATCGCCGCCCGCGCCATCTCCGCGATGTTCTCCGTCAAGCAGTAGCGGCCGCCGGCCCAATTCACAGGAAAGAGACCCCGAATCATGGCCAAGCGCCTCGATCTGAACAACGTCGACATCTTCTACGGCGACTTCCACGCCGTGAAGAACGTCAACCTCCACGTCCCGCCGCGTTCCGTGACCGCCTTCATCGGCCCCTCCGGCTGCGGCAAGTCCACCGTGCTGCGTTCCCTGAACCGCATGCACGAGGTCATCCCCGGCGCGTACGTCACCGGTGAGGTCCTGCTGGACGGCGAGAACATCTACGGCCCGAAGATCGACCCGGTGTCGGTCCGCAACACCATCGGCATGGTGTTCCAGCGCCCCAACCCGTTCCCGACCATGTCCATCGAGGACAACGTCGTCGCCGGCCTGAAGCTGGCCGGCGAGAAGAACAAGAAGAAGCTCAAGGAGGTCGCCGAGGCGTCGCTGCGCTCCGCGAACCTCTGGGAAGAGGTCAAGGACCGCCTGGACAAGCCGGGCGGCGGCCTTTCCGGCGGCCAGCAGCAGCGCCTGTGCATCGCCCGCGCCATCGCGGTCGAGCCCGAGGTCCTGCTCATGGACGAGCCCTGCTCGGCCCTGGACCCGATTTCCACGCTGGCGATCGAGGACCTGATCCACGAGCTGAAGGAAGACTTCACCATCGTGATCGTCACGCACAACATGCAGCAGGCCGCCCGCGTGTCCGACCAGACCGCGTTCTTCTCCCTCGAGGCGACCGGCAAGCCCGGCCAGCTCGTCGAGGTCGGGCCGACGAAGAAGATCTTCGAGAACCCGGACAAGAAGGAGACCGAGGACTACATCTCGGGCCGCTTCGGATAGCCACCGCGGGAAAAGAGCCCCGCCCCACCGGAAACGGTGGGGCGGGGCTCTTTTCGCGCGTCGGCCGGGGCGTCAGGAGTTGAAGTGGCGCTCCAGGTCAGACAGGCGCTTGGTGATCGACGCGCGGCGCTCCTCGGTGTCGATCTCGCGCATGTAGTCCTCCTGCTTGTAGCCGGTGGCCAGGTAGACGATGCGGGCGGCGACGGCGACGCCGTGGTCGGCGTAGCGCTCGAAGTAGCGGCTCAGCAGGGTCACGTCGACGGTGGCGGCGGGGCTCTGGCCCCACTCGTCGGAGGTCGTCAGCGTGAAGAGGTGGCTGTGGATGTCGTCGATCGCGTCATCCTCCTCGTTGATGCGGAGGGCGCTGGCGACGTCGTAGTCGATGAGGACCTGGCGGGTCTCGTGGGTGATCTTGTCCGACACCGCGGCCATCTCGCGGAAGTAGCCCTCCACGTGCTCCGGCAGGGCCTTCTCGGGGTGGCGGCGGCGGGCGGTGTTGGCGATGTGGACCGACAGGGCGCCCATGCGCGCCATGTCCTCGACGATGTAGATGCCGGAGACGACCTGGCGCAGATCGCGGGCCACCGGGGCCTCGCGGGCGAGCAGCTCGAAAGCGCGGTCTTCGGCGGAAATGCGGAATTCATCGAGCTTGTCGAGGGAGCTGAGAACCGACTCGGCCGCCTCGAGGTCGGCGTCGAAGAGCGCCTTGCAGGCGGCGCGGTGCATGCCATGGACGTGGTCGCACATGACGATCAGGCCGTGGGCGAGGGTGTCCATCTGTTCGCGGTAAACGGTGCGCATGGTCACCAATAGTAGGGCCAAGCCCAACCTTTTGCCTGCCGGGATGGCCCGGGCCGCCAATTGCGCCGAATTGGCCCCCGAATGAGGGGCGATTAACCGCCCGAGTGCATCAAATCCGCACCCACGGGCACGGTTTCATCTTCCGGGTCGTCCAACCAACCCTCGGGGAGCACGACCTTGCCCGGCGACCCCTGCCGGCCCCGCGCACCGTCGGCGTCGTCCGGGAGGGCGCCCGCGTGGGGGCCGTCGTGAAGCGGGGCGAGGACCTCGTCGAGCTCGGCGAGCGTGGACACGCGCGCCAGGGAGGAACGGACCTCCGAGCCGGCCGGGTACCCGCGGAGGTACCAGCCGATGTGCTTGCGCAGGTCACGGCAGCCCTTGCGCTCGCCCTCGTGACGCACCAGGAGCTCCGCGTGGCGGCGGATGATGCCCGCGACCTCGGCGAACGTCGGGGGAGGGGGCACGGGCAGGCCCCGCAGCTCGGCGGACAGCTGCGCGAACAGCCACGGGCGGCCCAGGCAGCCGCGGCCGACGACGACGCCGTCGCAGCCGGTTTCGTCCATCATGCGGCGGGCGTCGCCGGCGGCGAAGATGTCGCCGTTGCCCAGCACCGGCACCGCCCCGTGGCCCGAATCGACCATGTGCTCCTTCAGCCGCGCGATCTGCGACCAATCGGCCTCGCCGGAGTAGCGCTGCGAGGCCGTGCGGGCATGCAGAGCGACGGCGACGGCCCCGTTGTCGGCGGCGATGCGGCCGGCGTCGAGGTGCGTGTGGTGGTCCTCGTCGATGCCGACGCGGAACTTCACCGTCACGGGGATGCCGGTGCCCTCGGTCGCGCGCACCGCCGCGGCGACGATGTTGCCGAACAGGCGGCGCTTGTACGGCAGCGCCGACCCGCCGCCGCGGCGCGTCACCTTCGGCACCGGGCAGCCGAAGTTCATGTCGATGTGGTCGGCGAGGTTCTCGTCGGCGATCATCTTCGCCGCCTCGTACGTCCACTTCGGGTCGGTGGTGTAGAGCTGCAGGCTCCGCGGATCCTCGTCGGCGGCGAACGTGGTCATGTGCATCGTCTTCTCGTTGCGCTCGACCAGGGCGCGCGCCGTCACCATCTCGCAGACGTAGAGACCGGCGACCGTCCCCATCCGCTCCCTCTCCTGTTCGCGGCACAGCGAACGGAACGCCACGTTGGTCACGCCCGCCATGGGCGCGAGCACGACGGGGGAAGCGAGTTGATGGGGGCCGATGCGGAGTTCTGTCACGGGCGCATTGTCTCACCGGGAGGGTGAGCCGCGAAATCGGCGTTGGCCGCCCGAAAGGGTCCCCACCCCGGGGGTGTCTGCTCTCACAAAACCATGTAGTTTGTGTGAAGAGTCATTAACCGAATGGAAGGACAAGACGTGCACGACCACCTCGACCTGGCGCCGGAGGCGTTGCTGGACCACATCAAGCCCGGCACCAAGATCCTCGTGCCGGTGGCCGCATGCGAGCCCCCCGCCCTTCTCGACATGCTCGAAGCGCATGCCGATCAGCTCGAGGACGTGCACATCTACCAGATGTGCACCGAGTCGGTCCGCCCCTACCAGATGGGCGAATACCCGGGGAAGCTCACGCACCACGAGTTCTTCCTCGGCGGCGGCTCGCGCAAGGGCCACGGCAACGGCACCAGCGAGCTGTACCCGGTCAACTTCTCCATGATCCCGGAGCTGGTCCGCGACCACGTCAAGCCGGACATCCTCATCGCCGCGGTGTCGGAGCCGGACGAGCACGGCTACATGTCCATCGGCCTCGGCGCCGACTACTCGGTGCAGTTCATCGGCAACTTGCCGATCTTCGGCGAGATCAACCCGAAGATCCCGCACTCCTTCGGGCAGAACCAGATCCACGCCCGCCAGATGGTCGGCGCCACGCGTTCCGACGCCCCCGTCCTCGAGGTTCCGCCGCTGCTGCCGGAGAAGGGGTCGGCCGAGCACCAGATCGCCGAGCTCATCGCCTCGGAGATCGGCGACCGCGATTGCCTGCAGCTGGGCATCGGCAAGCTGCCCAACGCGATCCTGGCCATGCTCAAGGACCGCAAGGACCTCGGCGTGCACACCGAGCTGATGTCCGACGGCGTCATGGACCTGGTCGAATGCGGCGCCGTGACGGGCCGCTTCAAGCGCTCGCACCAGCGCCAGTGCGTGGCCACGTTCATCATGGGCACCCGCAAGCTCTACGACTGGGTCGACCGCAATCCCGTCGTCTACCTCGATTCGGTCGAGCGAACCAACGACCCCTTCCTCATCGGCCTCGAGCCCAACATGGTCAGCGTCAACGCCACCACCGAAGTCGACCTGCTCGGCCAGGCCGCGTCGGAGACGGTCGCCGGCCGGTTCTACTCGGGATCGGGCGGCCAGCTGGACTTCGCCATCGGCGCGCGCCGCTCGAAGGGCGGCCGCGGCTACATCGTGTGCCCGTCGGTCACCCGCGACGGCACGAGCCGGATCAAGGTGGAGCTCGGCCGCAACTCGCCGGTGACCACGCACAAGAACTACATCGACAACGTGGTCACCGAGCACGGCATCGCCCGCCTGCGCGGCACGGACTACTCGACGCGCGCGCAGCGCCTCATCGAGGTCGCCCACCCCGACCACCGCGAGGAGCTCTACCGTCAGGCGCGCGAGTACAACATCATTTCCCGACTCGCGTCGAAGTAGCGCGGCCCCCTCCTTCGGGTGACCGCAACACCGCTTCCCTGGTGCGGCCGTGACTCAAGTGCATGCCGTAAACCAGTGGGGCGGTGTTCGGCGACATCCTCCCGAATCGCCTCGCAGGGGCGGGTTTACGCGGTTACCGTTTCTTGCGTAAGGCCCACAAGGCCGGAAGATTCCAACGACACGCACAGGGGAACCCCATGAAATTGAATCGGAGCACGTCGATCATCGCCGCGATGATCGCCGCCGGAGCCACCTTCGCCGCACCGGCCGCCGCCAACGCCGTCACCGTGGGGCCGGGTTCCCCGATCCGCATGCCCGAGCCCGGGGCCGTCGTCGACGGCGGCCGCCACGTCCGGACGGGCATGTGCTCGACGAGCGTGCCCGGCACCGTCACCGACGCCGACGGCAACCGGCACCGCGTCATCCTCACGGCCGGCCACTGCGTGAACAAGGAGGGCCACGAGGGCATGCCGAAGTCGAGCGGCGTGATCTACGCCCCGGCCCCGGAGGGCGACGTGCGCATCGGCGAGGTCGGCCCGGCCATGTTCTTCATGCCGGACGACTCCGACTTCGAGGGCGGCGGCAACCTCCTGGATTCGATGCTCAACGGCTCCGACTACGCCTTCGTCGAACTCGACGAGGACGTCGACGCCACGTCCGTCAGCCGCTCCGTCGACGAAGACGGGCGCGTGCACGGCGAGGGCGCGCAGATGACCGGGGTCGTCGACTACCGCGAGCTCCAGCCGGGCGAGGTCTCGGTGGACAACTTCGGGCAGCCGGTCTGTTCCGACGGCGCCCGTTCCGGCCGCAACTGCGGCGTCCAGATCTTCCGCGTCCGCAACGGCGTGTGGGCGGTGTCCCGCCTGGAGAAGGGCGATTCGGGCGGAAACGCCTACGATCCCCGCACGAACCAGGTCGTCGGCATCAATTCCATGGCCGTCGGCCCGGTGTCGCGCTACCAGCCGGCCGACCAGGCGCTGCAGGACGCCTACGGCATCGAGGACGGCAAGGTCAACGAGCATTTCCAGGTGGAGGAATCCACCGAGCCGCACAGCGAGTTCCGCACCATCGGCCAGGACATCGCGGCCGACGAGGCCTGGATCGCCGAGAACGAGCCGGAGCAGGCGCCGTCGTCGCCGCTGCCGAAGATCCCGGGCCTCCCCGAGATCCCGCTGCCGGAACTGCCCCTGCCCTAACTTCTGCCCTAACCCCGGCGGGCCCCCGTGCGAGGGTGTTCCACGATGACGATGGTCCGTTCGGCCCGCGCCCCCGGCAGGGCGGGCGCGGCGAGGATCGCGCGCAGTTCGGCGGCACCGGCGTCGTCGAGGTGCTCGAAGGGTTCGTCGAGGAGCAGGATCGGGGCGTCGGTGAGCAGGGCCCGCGCCAGCAGCAGCCTCCTGCGCTGGCCGCCGGACAGGTCGTCGGCGCCGGCGGCGAGGACGGTGCCCAGGCCGTCGGGCAGCCCCGCCACCCAGTCGCCGAGGCCCACCGCGCGCAGGGTGGCGTCCATCATCCCGTCGGTCGCGTCCGGCGCCCCGACCGCGAGGTTGTCGCGCACGGTGGTGGCGAAGACGTGCCCGTCTTCTGCGACGAACAGAGCCCCCGGCGCGGAGCAGTCGCCGCCGCGGGGCGGCAGCAGCCCGGCCAGCGTCATCAGCAGCGTCGTCTTGCCCGAGCCGGAGGGCGCGACGATGGTCTCCCGCGCCCCGAAGGGCAGGTCCAGATCGCGCACGCCGAGGTCGCGGTCGTGGCCGTAGACCAGGCCGCGGGCCCGCAGGCGGGGCCGTTGCGGGACGCATTCGCTTGACGACGCCCGCGCGGGATCCGCTTCGCCCGGCCCGGTCAATTCGGCGAGCCTGCGTGCGGCGCCGGCGGCGCCCGTGACCGCGACCGCGGCGCCGGGCAGCGCGGCGACGGATTCGAAGGCGGCCAGCGGCAGGAGCACCAGCACGCCGAGCCACTGCGGCGAATGTTCCGGCGCGGCGAGCCCGGCGACGGCCACCACCGCGACGACCGTCAGCGCCGACGCGAGCACGGAGATCGCGGCTCCGGCGGCGTCGGCGGGTGCGGCGGCCTCGTCGGCGGCGGCCAGGCGGCGGGCGGCGCGGTCGGCGTCGGAAAGCGCGTCGCCGATGTTCCCGCGCACGCGCAGCGCGGGCGCGTCGGACAGCACCCGGTCGACCGCGGTGACGTGGTCCTCCATTGCGGCCGCCCGCCTCTGCGCCGCGATGCGCGCGGCGCGGGCGGAGGCCCACGGCGCCACGGTGCCGGCGACGAGCAGGCCGACGGCCAGGGCAATCGCCGCGGCGGGGGAGAGCAGCGCGGTGAACGCGACGGCGGCCACCGACGTCACGGCCGCGACGCCGGCCGGCACGAGGGCGCGGACCACGACGTCGGAGACGAGGTCGACGTCGTCGCCCAGGCGCGTGAGCAGCGAGCCGCGGCTCAGTCGCATGGTCCGCGGGGACGCGCCGTCGGCGAGGGCCCGGTACGCGGCGGTGCGGGTGCGTGCGGCGCAGGTCAGCGCGAGGTCGTGCGAGACGATGCGGTCGAGGTACCGGAACACCGCGCGCGAGATGCCCAGCGCGCGCACCGCCGTGACGGCGACGGTGAGCTCCATGATGGCGGGCCGCTGCCACGCCTTCGTGATCAGCCACGCCGACACGATGGTCAGCGCCAGCGCCGAGATGAGCGTCACCGAGCCCGCCGCGACGGGGGCGACGAGCTCGCGCGCGCGGAGGCCGGTCAGCGGTCGGGCGGCGCGCAGGGCGCGGAGGTCGGAGGCCAGGCTCATCGGACCACCTCCACGACGACGTCGGCGGCGGCCAGCGCCACCGGATCATGGGAGGCCAGCAGCACCGTGGCGCCCTCGTCCGCGCGGCGGCGCAGCAGGGCCATCATCTCCGCGGCATTCCCCTCGTCCAGGTGGGCGGTGGGCTCGTCCAGGACGAGCAGCGCGCGGCCCCGGAGCAATTCCGCGCCGACGGCGACGCGCTGCCTCTCGCCGAGGGACAGGCCCGACGCATCCCCGACGAGCGCGGCGTCGAGCACCGGGCGCTGCGGCACGTAGGACGTGCGCCGCCACAGGTCCTCGCCGACGAGCGGCCCGTCCGGGCCAACCGCGGCGGCGGTGCCCGTCACCCCGTCGACGACGATGCCCAGCAGCGCCAGCAGCGCCGTCGACTTGCCGGACCCGTTTCCGCCGGCCAGGACGGTGATCGCGCCGGGCTCGGCGACCCCCGACAGGTCCCGCGGACGGTCGCCGTCTCGCCCGGCGGCGGTCAGGCGATCGAACGTGACCCGGATGCCCGCGTCGGGCCGGACGTGATCCACCTGCGGGGCGGACCGCGGTGCGGCCGGGCCGTCGTCAAGCGAAAAGACCTCGTCGATGGCCGCCAACCCGTCCTGCGCGTCGTGGAACCGCACGCCGACCTCGCGGACGGGGCCGTAGACCTCCGGGACGATGATGAGCACCGTCAGGCCCGCCGCCAGCGTCATGCCGCCGTCGATCAGGCGGAAACCGATGCCGACCGCGACCAGCGCCACCGACAGGGTCGCCAGGAATTCGAGGACGAAGCCGGAAAGGAACGCGATGCGCAGCACGGACATGGTGGAGGTGCGGTGGGCGTCGGACAGGCGGCGGATTTCCTCCGCCGGTGCGCGCTGGCGGCCGAACGCCCGCAGCGTGGGCAGGCCGGCGACGAGGTCGAGCATCTGATCCGACAGCAGGCCCAGATCGCGCAGGCGGCGGGCGGTGCGCCCGGCCGTCAGCGTGCCCACCAGCCACATGAAGATGGGGATGAGCGGCAGCGTGACCAGGGCGATCAGCGCCGAACCCGCGTCGAGCCACCACACCGCCGCCAGCGCGGCCGGGGTCGCGATGACGGTCGACGCCAGCGCGGGGAGGTAGCCCGCGATGTACGGGCCGACGCCCTCGATGCCCTCGCCGAGCAGGGTGCGCCACCGCGCGCGATCCACATTCCTGGGATCCGCGGCGGCCAGCCGGGCGAGGGTGCGGGCGCGCAGGTCCGCGACGACCTCGGCCCCGGCGCGACGGCCGAAGCGGGCCTCCGCCCACGCCACCGCCGCCCGGGCCACGGCGATCGCGGCCAGGCCCGCCAGATGCGCGGAATGATCCGCGACGCCGCCGTCCCCCGCGATGATCGCCGCCGCCGTCGTGCCCGCGAGCACGCCGAAGGCGAGGACGCCGACGACCCGCAGCGCCGCCAGCAGCGCGGCCACGGCGATCCACCGCCGGGCCGGGGCGGAGAGCCGGGCCAAACGGGGATCGACGGGGCCGCGGCGGGTCATGCGGGGATCGGCTCCGCGGTGATGCGCTTGCGGAAGACCCAGTACGTCCACGCCTGGTACGCGATGACCAGCGGCGTGATGAACAGCGCCGACCACGTCATGATGGTCAGCGTGTACGGGTTCGACGCGGCGTTCCACACGTCCAGGCCCGCGCCGTCGGAGAGGGTCGTCGGCATGAGCCACGGGAACATCGACCCGAAGATCAGCACCGTCACCGAGACGATGGCGATCGACGTCGCGGTGAAGGCGATGCCGTCGCGCCCGCGCAGGACCATGGCCACGCCGCCGACGACGCCGAGCAGCGCGAGCACCGCGACCGCCCAGGTCCACGGCTTGCCGTGCACGATCTGCGTCCACAGCACGAAAGCCGCGCCGAGGACCACCGCCGCACCCGCCACGGGACGGAGCACCGTCTCCGCGGACTCGCGCAGGCCGCCGGCGGTCTTCAACCGCAGGAAGGTCAGGCCGTGGAGGACGAACACCGCGGTCAGCGCCGCGCCGCCGAGCAGCGCGTAGGGGTTGAGCAGGCCGACCAGCACGTCGAGGCCGCTGGACATGCCGTGGTCGGCGTCGAGGGGCACGCCGCGGACCAGGTTGGCCACGGCCACGCCCCACAGCACCGGCGGCAGCCACGAACCGACGATGATCGCGGCGTCGCAGCGCCGGCGCCACGCGTCGTCGTCGACCTTCTTGCGCCACTCCAGCCCGACGATGCGGACGATCAGCGCCAGCAGGATCAGGAACAGCGGCAGGTAGAAGCCGGAGAACATGGTGGCGTACCACTCGGGGAACGCCGCGAACAGCGCGCCGCCGGCGGTGATCAGCCACACCTCGTTGCCGTCCCACACGGGGCCGATGGTGCGCAGCATGGCGCTGCGGCGGGCCTCGTCGCGGCCGAGGATCGGCAGCAGGATGCCGATGCCGAAGTCGAATCCCTCGAGGAGGAAGTAGCCGGCGAACAGGAACGCCACCAGGACGAACCAGACGACCGGGAGATCGAGACCGAACATGGTGATCACGCGTCCTTTCCGGCGGGTGCGAGGTCGTCGGAGCGGGCGGCGGCCGCGAACCGCACGGGCGCGGCCGCGCCGACGGTGGCCGACGGGCCCTCGCCGGTGGCGGACGGGCCGGATTCGGCCGGCGGCCCGGCGACGACGACGCGTTGGATGAGCCTGAACCACACGATTGCGAGGATCAGGTAGATCAGGGTGAATCCGGCCAGGGTGAGCATCACGGTCCAGGGTGCGTGATCGGACACGCCCATGTCGACGGTCATGCGGATCAGCTCGGTTCTCGGGTCGCCGGCGGACTCGGGGTTCGGGTGGACGACCCAGGGCTGGCGGCCCATTTCCGTGAAGATCCAGCCGGCGGAGTTCGCCAGGAACGGGAAGGGGATCGCGGCGACGGAGCCCCACGCGAACCATGTGGCCCAGCGGCCCTTCGGCAGGCGGCCGCCGCGGGTGAACAGCCAGCTGAAGAAGGCGATCGCCAGGGAACCGGCCATCAGGCCGATCATGGCGCGGAAGGACCAGTAGGTGACGAACAGGTTCGGCTGGTAGTTGCCGGGGCCGAACATCATCTCGTAGCGCTTCTGCAGGTCGAGCACGCCTTCGAGGGTGACGCCGGTGAACTTGCCCTCGGCCAGGAAGGGCAGGACCCACGGCAGATCGAGGACGTGGACGACGGACTCGCAGTTGTTGTGCGTGCCGATCGACAGGATGGAGAAGTTCGGGTTCGTCTCCGTGTGGCACAGCGACTCGGCCGACGCCATCTTCATCGGCTGCTGCACGAACATCAGTTTCGCCTGGATGTCGCCGGTCCACGCCACGCCGATGGAGGACAGCAGGACCGTCCACCAGCCCATGCGGTGGGCCGGGCGGTGCGCGTCGTGGCGCTCCTCGCCGCGCCGGGCGGCCTTGATCATCCACCAGCCGGTCACGCCCAGGACGAACGTGCCGGCGGTGAGCAGGGAACCCGCCACCGCGTGCGGGAACGCCGCCAGTGCGGTGGGGTTGGTCAGCAGCGCGACGATGTCATTGAGCTCGGCGCGGCCGGTTTCCGGGTTGTACACCGCACCGACCGGGTGCTGCATGAAGGAATTGGCCACGATGATGAAGTACGCGGAGAGGTTGACCGCCACCGCGACGACCCAGATCGACGCCGTGTGCAGCCAGCCGGGGATGCGCCCCCAGCCGAAGATCCACAGGCCCAGGAACGTCGACTCGAGGAAGAAGGCGATCAGGCCCTCGAGGGCCAGCGGCCCGCCGAAGACGTCGCCGACCATTCTCGAGTACTCCGACCAGTTCATGCCGAACTGGAATTCCTGGACGATGCCCGTGGCCACGCCCATGGCGAAGTTGATCAGGAAAACGGTGCCGAAAAATCGGGTGGCCCGGTACCAATGGGCCTTGCCCGTGACTTGCCACATCGTCTGCATCAGCGCGACCATCGGCGCCAAACCGATGGTCAGCGGCACGAATATGAAGTGGTACACGGTGGTGATGCCGAATTGCCACCGTGCCACGTCCACGACGTCCATGGAACGCTCCTAAGCGGAAAGCTGGCTAGGGAAAGGGCTTGAGAAACCGACCGGAGGGCAAAAAAGTCCCCCATTGGTACAGTCGGGCCGCGCCGCGCGGAGGTTCCCGCCGTCGATAGGGGTGGGGGTAATCGTAGTGGGCCTTTCGTCGCTTGACGACGGGTTGTCGTGAAACCGGGCGGGGGTGAACATTTCGGTGCGAAGTGATCCGCGGCACCGCCGGGAGACCGTCCGCGCGACATGCGGCGGGCCGCTTTTCGCCGCGCGGGGCGGGGGCGGTAGGATTTCCTGCGTCGTCGCATGAGCCCCCGTGGCCGCGTGCGGCGCGGGCCTCTAGCTCAGTTGGTAGAGCTGCGGACTTTTAATCCGTAGGTCGTGGGTTCGAGCCCCACGGGGCCCACATTCGTTTGCCCTGGCAGACGCGCCGAAGGTGCGGTCCGACATCATGTCGGGCCGCACCTTTTCGCATGTGCGGCACCGGAGTTCGATGCTCTGCGGTTGCACCCTGGACTTTACAGGTGTAAGAAGTTTACATGCGTAAAATCCAGACCATGCCGCGGGCGTCGTCACGCTCGCGGGACAAGTTGCGAGCGGCCGCCGCCGCCCTTCTGGACCAGCGGGAACCGGTCGACATCACGATCACCGACCTGGTCCGCGAAGCCGGCGTCAGCCGCCCGACCTTCTACGCCGTCTACCGCGACCTCTCCGAAGCCTGGGCGGATGCCGCCGTGCTCCGCCTGGAAGAGGCCTTCGACGGCATCGACCCCGCCGCCGACGGCTTCGACACCGGCGACATCGACAGGATCCTCGAGGTCATCGGCATCGCCGTCGCAAAGCTGGAGCCGCACGTCGACTTCATGCACCGCGCCCTCGCCGGCCCGGGAGGGCCGGAGGTGCTGCGGCAGTCCATCGACTACCTCGCCGGGCGGATCCTCGCCTCGCCGACGTTCGGAGGCAACCTCGCCGAAGGGCCGCTCGCGCCCGAAACCGCGGCCCGCGCCATCGCCGCGTCCATCGCCTGGACCGCGGTGGACTGGGCGGCCGACGACGACCGCGGCCCGCTCACCGAACTCGTCTCGGACCTCGGCGTGCTGCTGGTCCGCGGCGTCGACGGCGGACTGGGGGTGTCGCGATGAACGGAGATGACATGAACGAGAGCAGCATGAGCCAGCACGGCACCGAGACCAAGCCCCGCGACCCGCGCAGGACCTTCATGTTCTGGTTCGCGCCGACGCTCGCGGTGGCGCTGCTGACCATCTTCTTCGGCGGGGCGTACCTGGCCGGCAACGTCAACCCGCGGGAGAACCTCCACGATTTCCCCGTGGCCATCGTCAACGCCGACCGCGGCGCCGACACCGTCGACGGCGGCCACCTCAACGCCGGCGACAAGGTCGTCGACGGCCTGGTCGAGGGCATCGACCCCAACCAGTTCGATCTGCGCCACCTCACCGGCCAAGAGGCCATCGACCAGATGAGCAAGGGCGAGCTCTACGGAGCCATCGTCATCCCCGAGAACTTCAGCTCGCGCCTCAACGCCTGGGGCATCGGCACGATGGTCGGCAACGACGTCGTCGCCCCCGACATCCGCATCATCTCCAACCCGGCCGCCGGGCTCGGCGCCCAGACGATCGTGAAGGAAATGGGCTTCCAGGTCGGCGATCGGGTGGACGACGCCGTCGGAAAGCAACTGCGCGAGAAGGTCCAGGCCGCCATCGACGAAGCCCCCGAGGGCGCGCCGTCGCCCACCGGCACGGCCCTGGCCGCCGCCGCCCGCCCGGTCAACGTGAAGTTCGAGGACTTCCACCCGCTGCCCGACGGCACCGGCAACGGCCTGTCCGCCTTCTACTGGACGCTGCTCATCGTCCTCGCCGGCTTCACCGGCGCGATGCTGACCAGCCAGATCGTGGACAACCGCCTGGGCATCCACTCGCTGGAATGGGGCCCCTTCTTCGTCCGGCACACCCACCACGGCGTCTCGCGCCTGGGCACGCTGGTGGCGAAGTTCGGCATGTCCGCCACGCAGGCCGCGCTGGTCGCAGCGCTGTACGTGCTCATCGGCACGATCGTCGGCATGCCGCTGGGGTCGCCGTTCGCGCTGTGGGGCTTCACCGCCGCGATGATCCTCGCCGTCGGCTGGGTCAGCCACGCCATCATCGCGCTGCTGGGCAACCCGGGCCTGGTGGTCAACCTCGTCGCGTTCATCGTGCTCGGCCTGCCCTCGGCCGGCGGCACCCTGCCGCTGGAGGCGGTGCCGGAGGTGTTCCGCGTGATCTCGCTGGTCTCGCCGATGCACCAGATCTACCTCGGCTCCCGGTCGATGCTGTACTTCGGCGGGACGTGGGACTCCGGCGTCGGCCAGGCGCTGGCGTACGCGGGCATCTCGCTCGTCGGCGCCGTGATCGTCGGCGTGGCCGCGGCGGTCCTGTACGACCGCAAGGGCTGGCACCGCGCACCGGCGCCCGCCTGACCTGCCGCGGCACATCGGCGGGAACTCTCGGGGGCATTCATTCGACTAATGGTCATTCGGCCGAATGATCCCAGTCACATCCCCCGAGGAGTCCCATCCCATGTCCGAAACCCCCGTGGCGCGTCGCGAAGCCCGCGACCGGCCCGCGCGTTTCCTCCATCGCCTGCACTTCTACGCGGGCCTGATGGTCGGCCCGTTCCTCCTGGTCGCGGCTATTTCGGGCGCGTTCTACGCGCTCGCGCCGGCGATCGAGAAGGTCGTCTACGCCGATTTGCTCACCGTCGACGCCGCGCCGCAATCCAAGACGGTCGGCGAGCAGACCGCGGCCGCGGCCGCCGAGCACCCCGACCTGGCCATCGCGCAGATCTGGCCGGCGGCGAACCCGGGCGACACCACGCGGGTGCTTTTCGACGACCCCGCCGCCACCGACAAAACCATGCCCGCTGTGTTCGTCGATCCCGCGACCGCCACCGTCGTGGGCGAGTCGCGCACGTACTCCGGGCTCGGCGAGATGCCGGTGCGCCGGTGGCTGTCCGCCATGCACGAGAGCCTGAACCTGGGGGAGCCCGGCGAGCTGTACTCCGAGTTGGCCGCGTCCTGGCTGTGGGTGCTCGCGCTCGGCGGCCTGTACCTGTGGTGGCGCCGGGTGTCCGCCGCGCGCCGCCGTGATCTGGGCACGTCCGCGCGGCTGTGGCGGGCGGCCCCCGCGCCGAAGGGGGAGAAGGGCCGGCGCCGCCGTTCCCTCAACCTCCACGCCGTGTTGGGCGTGTGGCTGCTGGTCGCGCTCCTCGGCCTGTCGGCGACGGGCATCACGTGGTCGCAGAAGGCCGGCGCCAACGTCGATTCGGTGGTCACGTCCCTGAATTGGAAGGCGCCGAAGGTCGACGCCTCGCTGCCGCAGGGCTCGCCGGGCGCCTCCGCGCCGGCCGATGGAGCCGCGGCGGGCCAGGTCGACCGGGTGCTCGCCGCCGCCCGCGCCGACGGGCTCACCGGCTCCCTGATCCTCCGGCCCCCGGCGGAGGACGGCCACGGCTGGCGGGCCTCCGAGCGCTGGGTGGAGTGGCGCACCGCGTCCGATTCGGTCGTCGTCGACGGCGTCGACGGCACCGTCGCCTCGCGCCAGCCCTTCTCGGAGCTGCCGCTGTTCTCCAAGCTGTCGTCGTGGGGCATCTACCTGCACATGGGCATCATGTTCGGTCTGCCGCTGCAGCTGGCGCTGTTCGCCGTCGGCCTCGGCATCGCCACCATGATCGTCCTGGGCTACCGCATGTGGTGGCTGCGCCGCCCCACCGCCCGCGGCACGTCGGTGCCGGGGCTGCCGGACCGCCCGTCGTGGGCGATCATCGCCGGCGTCATCGTCTTCGCCGCCACCGTCGGCGCCTTCCTGCCGCTGCTGGGCATCTCCCTCATCGGTTTCCTGCTGCTCGATCTGGTGCTCATCGCCCGCTCCCGGGCGTCGCGCCGGGACGTCGAAAAGCAAGCCCCACATGCTGTTTTGTCGGGTGGTGCGCCGTAGGCTAATCTTTGATGCGTTGCCGCGGGGCACGCCCCCGCGCCCAACGCGAAGACGAGCTCCCTTCGTCTAGCGGCCTAGGACACCGCCCTTTCAAGGCGGCAGCGCGGGTTCGAATCCCGTAGGGAGTACCACTCCCCGAATGGGAGCACAACAGAACATGGCCCTGTGGCGCAGTTGGTTAGCGCGCCGCCCTGTCACGGCGGAGGTCGCGGGTTCAAGTCCCGTCAGGGTCGCCATTTTCGGGCGAAAGGCGGTCATCCACTTTCATGTGGGTGGCCGCCTTTCGCTTTCGCGCATCCGCATGCTTTGCGACGCCCGCCCGTCCGCCCCCATCCGCGGGGTGCCGGCGCCGTGGTGCAATGCGCCGTTTTTCGCCTTGAACAGCGGATTTGTGCCCCCATTGAGCCGCTGTGTAGAGTAACGACTCGTGCACGGACGAGAGTTCGGGCGCGACATGAGGCCCTGTGGCGCAGTTGGTTAGCGCGCCGCCCTGTCACGGCGGAGGTCGCGGGTTCAAGTCCCGTCAGGGTCGCCGACATTCCCTCCGGGGATTGTTCGGCCAGATAGCTCAGTTGGTAGAGCGTCCGCCTGAAAAGTGGAAGGTCAGCGGTTCGATCCCGCTTCTGGCCACAACATCGAAAACCGGGGAGCCGTTGGAAAACGGCTCCCCGGTTTTTCGTTGACCCGCCAGTGCCCCGGCGCAATGGGGCCGACGTGCCTCCGCGCAATGGGGCCGACGGTAAGGTGATTTCCCATGACTACCGAATACGCATCGGCGGGAACGATGTCCGGCGATGAGTCGCTGCCGTCGGTCATCCGCATCTTCATCTTCACCGACGAAAAAGGCCGCGCCGCCGCGGCCGGGAAGATCCGCGGGGCGCTGGAGGAATTCGTGCCCGGCGCCGGTGCGGAGGTCTACGAGGACGTCATGCCCGACGGCGACCAGGGGTCCTCCATGCAGGACGAGTGGCTCGACGCCAACCCCGGCGCAGACGTGGGGGAGCGGGCGCGCCAGCGCATCACCATCGTCGTCCCCGGCCGGTCCCACGCCGAGCTGGCCGACCTCTCCGCGCCGCTGGCCGGCGTCGTCAGCCCCGGCTGGGGCACCGGCGTCGCCGCCGAACGCGCCCACGGAGCGGGCTCCGTGCCCTGCCGCGTGGCCGTCGGCCGCGCCGACGAGCAGCCCGGAACCCCGCCGGCCGCCGTCGACCACCGCTCCGTCTGATCGGCGGCACCGCCGCACGTACCCTGTGGGAAAGGACCCCGCGGGAAAGAACACCGTGGACAAGAAACCCGAACAAGAGGAGAACACCACCATGGCGCACACCATCGACCACGATGAGGCCGGCCACCGCTACGTCCTCGTCGTCGACGGCGAAGAAGCCGGATTCGCCGCCTACGAGCCCGCCGAGGGCGCGCTGGACTTCAACCACACCGTGGTGCACGAGCAGTTCCAGGGCAAGGGCCTGTCCAAGCCCCTGGTCCAGGCCGCGCTCGACGACGTGCGCGCCAACGGCGGAAAGGTGATCGCCAGCTGCTCGGCCGTCGAGCGCTTCATCGAGAAGAACCCCGCCTACGCCGATCTGGTGGCGTAGCGCGGGGTTCGTGGGCGGGGGAGGAGCGTCGGGCGGCGGGGCTAGATGCCGTCTCCGTCGCCCTGCACGTACTCGCAGGCGTCGCGAAGCGGCTTGTGCTCCTCCGGCTTGCGGCTGCGGATCTTGCCCGGGATGCCCACGACGATGGAATCCGGCGGGCAATCCCGCGTGACCACCGCGTTGGCGCCGATGGCGGAACCGGCGCCGATCACGACCGGGCCGAGCACCTTCGCGCCGGCGCCGACCGTGACATTGTCCTCCAGGGTCGGGTGCCGCTTGACCTTCGCCAGGCTGCGGCCGCCCAGGGTGACGCCGTGGTACAGCATCACGCCGTCGCCGATCTCCGCCGTTTCGCCGATGACCACGCCCATGCCGTGGTCGATGAAGAACCGGCGGCCGATGGTGGCGCCCGGGTGGATTTCGATGCCCGTCAGGAAACGGGTGAATTGGGCCAGGATGCGCGCGAGGCCCTTCGCGGGCCCTCCCCGGAGCCACAGCGCGTGGGCCGCGCGATGCGCCCAAATGGCGTGCAGGCCCGAGTAGACCAGCGCATTTTCCACGTCGCCGCGGGCGGCGGGATCGTGCTCGCGGGCGTTGTCCAGGTCCTCCTTGAGGAGCCTCAGGAACGAGTTCATGGTGACCAACTTTACATAGACCGCCGCCGACGTCCCGGCGGCGGGAACGTCGGCGGCGGTGGCGGAGCGGGGGACTAGTCGCGCAGGTCCTGGTACAGGATCGACGACACGTAGCGCTCGCCGAAATCGGGGATGATCACCACGATGGTCTTGCCCTCGGCCTCGGGGCGCGCGGCGATTTCCAGGGCCGCCTTCACGTTGGCGCCCGCCGAAATGCCGCCGAGGATGCCCTCCTGCGTGGCCAGCTTCCGGGACGTCGCGATGGCGTCGTCGTTGGTGCAGGTGAGGACCTCGTCGAGCAGGTCACGGTCCAGGATCTCGGGCACGAAGTTGGCGCCCAGGCCCTGGATCTTGTGCGGGCCGGCCTTGCCCTCGGTCAGCAGCGGGGAGTCGGCCGGCTCGACCGCGACGAGCTTGATGTTCGGGTCGTGCTTCTTCAGCGTGCGGCCGGCGCCGGTGATGGTGCCGCCCGTGCCGATGCCGGCCACCAGGTAATCGACCGCGCCGTCGGTGTCGGCCCAGATCTCCTCGCCGGTCGTGGCCGCGTGGACCGCCGGGTTCGCCTCGTTGGCGAACTGCGACGCGAGGATGGCGTTGTCGGTGTTCTCCACGATCTCGTTCGCCTTGTTCACCGCGCCCTTCATGCCCTCGGCGCCCGGGGTGAGCACCAGCTCGGCGCCGAACGCGCGGAGCACCACGCGGCGCTCCTGGCTCATGGTGTCGGGCATGGTGAGGATGACCTTGTAACCGCGGGCCGCGCCGACCAGCGCGAGGGCGATGCCGGTGTTGCCCGACGTGCCCTCCACGATGGTTCCGCCCGGCTTGAGCTCGCCCGAGGCCTCGGCGGCGTCGATGATGGCCTTGCCGATGCGGTCCTTGACGCTGTTGGCCGGGTTGTAGAACTCGAGCTTCGCGACCACCGTGCCCGGCAGGCCCTCGGTGAGTCGGTTGAGCTTGACCAGCGGCGTGCCGCCGATCAGGTCGGTGATGTTGTCGTGGATGGTCATCCAGTCGTTTCCTTTCCCGTTTGCTTGTTCGTTGCTTCGTCGGTCGGCGATTCTACGCGCCGCCCCCGGTTTTGTACAGACAGGTTCGTCTACTTTCGGGTGGGGGCGGGCCCGGCCGGGTGCGCAACCTGAAAGAACGCTTAGGATGGGGTGCAGATCCTCGGTGGACGGGAACGCCCTGCGAATGGGCGGCGGCCCTCGCCACTGTGATCGGGGTGACCCCGGTCCGGCACATGCCACGGGATTCCGGACGTCCGATGGAAAGGGCGCGCGGGATCCGGGAAGGCGCCGGCCCGGATGCCGCAGGGCGGCCCCGTCAGCCAGGAGACCGGCCGTGGATCGACTCCGGCGCCGACGGGCGCCGGACCGGACTGTGCGCCGCCGCGAGGTGTCGGGGGCGCGGGAGGAAAAATTCACATGCATATCGCGGAGGGCTTCCTGCCCGTCGGCCATGCGGTGGGATGGACGGTCGCCGCGGCGCCGTTCGTCGTCCACGGCGCGTGGCGCGTCAACAAGCTGCTCAAGGAGAAGCCGGGCACCGGCATGCTCCTGGGCGCGGCCGGGGCGTTCACGTTCGTGCTCTCGGCCCTGAAGATCCCGTCGGTGACCGGCTCCACGTCGCACCCCACCGGCACCGGCCTGGGCACCGTGCTGTTCAGGCCGCCCGTCATGTCCCTGTTGGCGACCATCGTCCTGCTCTTCCAGGCGCTTCTGCTCGCCCACGGCGGCATCACCACGCTCGGCGCGAACGTGTTCTCCATGGGCATCGTGGGCCCGTGGGTGGCGTGGGGAGGGTACGTCCTCACGCGCCGCCTCGGCGGCGGCCTGCTGCCCGCGGTGTTCGTCGCCGCGTTCCTGGCGGACCTGTCCACGTACGTCGTCACGGCGACGCAGCTCGCGCTGGCGCACCCGGCCGACCCGGGCGGCTTCGGCGGCGCGCTGGCCACGTTCCTGTCGCTGTTCGCCATCACCCAGATCCCCCTGGCCATCATCGAGGCGCTGCTGACGGTGCTGGTGGTCAAGGCCCTGCGCACGGTCGCCGAGAAGGAGCTCTTCTCGCTGGGCGTGCTGAAGAAGAACGAGCTTTCCGACGACTCGATCGCCGATGAGGTCGCCCACGACGGGCGCCTCACCGCCGACGCAGATCGGACCGAGCAGAAGGAGGCCGTGCGATGACCGCGTCGGCGAACGAGAACGTCGAAAAGCAGGACAAGACGGAAAAGCAGGACAACGTGAAGGACAAGACGGCCGCCCCCAAGCGTTCCGGTGCGGGGGTCACCGTCGCGATCATCGCCCTGGTGATCGTCCTCGCGGCGTTCCCCATGTTCTTCAACCTGGGCGACCCGGACGCCGAGGAGGCCTTCGGCGGCACCGACGGCGCCGCCACCGAAGCCATCGAGGAGAGCAACCCGGATTACGAGCCGTGGTTCGAGCCGATCATCGGCGAGCTGCCGGGCGAGGTCGAATCCGGCATCTTCGCGCTCCAGGCCGGCTTGGGCGCGGGCGTGCTCGGCTACGTGCTGGGCTTCTACCGCGGCCGCGGCAAGGGGCGCGACGAGGCCCTGGCCGAGGGCCGGGAAGCGGGGACCGCCTAGCGTGAACGCCCTCGAAGCCGCCGCCGCCCGCAACCGGTGGGCGCGGCGCAACGTCGGCGAGAAGGCGGTGCTGTGCGGCGGTCTGCTGTTGCTGGCCATTTCGCTGCCCCCGTGGCCGGCCGCGGCGCTCATCATCGCCGCGGTGTCGGTCACGGCGGTCGTCGCCCGGGTGCCGGCGGGGCTGTTCCTGGCGCTGTGGACGGCTCCCGCGGCCTTCGTCGCCGTGGGCATCCTCCCCCTGCTCTTCTCCATCACGATGGACGGACCGGTCTGGTCGCCGACGGGGCCGCAGCGGGCGGCGGAAGTCGTCGCCCGCGCCACGGCCGCCATCGGCTGCACGATGCTGTTCACGGTGACCACCCCGCTGTCGGAGGTGCTGGCGTGGGCCGGGCGATCGGGCATCCCGCGCACCCTGACCTACCTCGCCGAGCTCATCTACCGGATGGTCGGCACGTTGGCGGGCACCGCGAAGATGATGCACGAGGCCCAGGCCCAGCGACTGGGGCACCTGACCCGGAGGGGCCTGCTCACCGGCGTCGCCGCGCAGTCGGCGAATCTGTTCGTCCTCTCATTCCAGCGCGCCCGCCGGCTGGGGGAGGGCCTGGAGCTGCGCGCCGAGCCGGGGTCGGCCGACGTCATGGTCGTCGACCGCCCGCGCGACGGCCGTTTCCTCGCGGTGGCGCTCGGGCTGCTCGTCGCAGTCGTCGCCGCCACCGCGGCGGTGCGGGGGTGGTGGCCGTGAGCATCCTCGCCGCCCGCGGCCTGGGCTTCCGGCACCCGGGTGTCCATGTGCTGTCCGGGGTCGACCTCGAAGTCTTCCGCGGCGAGCGCATGGCGCTGCTGGGGGCCAACGGCTCGGGCAAGTCGACGCTGCTGCGCCTGCTGGCCGGCGCCATCCGCCCCACGTCGGGCTCCCTCGAGTTCGACGGGTCGCCGTATTCCTACGGGCGCCGCGGCCGCAACCACCTCCGGCAGCGCGTCCAGCTGGTCCTCCAGGACCCCGATGACCAGCTGTTCGCCACCTCCGTGGCCGCGGACGTCTCCTATGGGCCGGTCAACCAGGGGCTCCCCGACGACGAGGTCCGGCGCCGCGTCGACGAGGCCATGGCGGCCGCCGAGGTCGCCGACCTGGCCGACCGCGTCCCGCACCAGCTGTC
Organism: Corynebacterium halotolerans; assembly: GCF_001056295.1. GTDB lineage: Bacteria > Actinomycetota > Actinomycetes > Mycobacteriales > Mycobacteriaceae > Corynebacterium > Corynebacterium hansenii. Next base: position 11,438 of record NZ_JVMD01000019.1, on the reverse strand, counting down.
CTACGGCCAGCGCAAGCGGGTCGCGCTGGCGGGTGCGCTGGCCATGCGCCCCGACGTCCTGCTCCTCGACGAACCGACCGCCGGCCTCGACCCCGCCGCGACGGAGAATCTGCTGGGCACCCTCGGCGCGCTCCACGACGGGGGCGTGGCCGTGGTGATGGCCACCCACGACGTCGACGTCGCCTGGTCCTTCGCGGCCCGCGCCGCCGTGCTCGTCGACGGGTCGGCGGTGACCGGCGCCGCCTCCGAGATCCTCGTCGATCCCGATCTGGCGCGGCGGGCGCGGCTGTCCCTGCCCTGGGCGCCGGTCGTGGCCGAAGCGCTGGGCCGCGACCCGGCGGGCATCCGGCGCCCGGAGGATCTTCTGGGCCGATGACGCCCACGTGGGCGTCGCAAAGCGAAAAGAACCGCTCCCCCCGCCACGCGGACTGCCGGAACGCGTACGGGGGAAGCGGTCTTTTCATTCATCGCCGCAGCATGCGGCCGGCGGTAGGAGGCCCGCCGGCCGGCCGGCTACAGCGACGCCCGGACCTTCCGGGCGGCTTTCACGAGGGCGTCCAACGACGCCCTGGTCTCGGGCCAACCGCGGGTCTTCAACCCGCAGTCGGGCACCACCCACACCCGGTCGGGGCCGAGGGTGCGGGCGGCGTGGTCGATGCGCTCCGTGACCTCGTCCACGCCCGGCACGCGCGGCGAGTGGATGTCCCACACGCCGGGGCCCAGGGGCAGGTCGAAGTCCGAGGCGGCGATGGCGTCGACGAGCTCGAAGCCGGCGCGGGCGGCCTCGATCGTGGTCACGTCGGCGTCCATGTCCCGGATCAGGTCGAGGATCGACCCGAAATCCGAGTAGCACATGTGCGTGTGCAGCTGGGTGGAGTCCGCCAGTCCGCCGGTGGCGGTGCGGAACGCCTCCACCGACCACTCCGCGTACTCGTCGCGGTCCTCCGGGCGCAGGGGGAGCAGCTCGCGGATCGCGGCCTCGTCCACCTGGATCACCTGCGCGCCCGCCGCCTCCAGGTCCTCGCACTCGGCGCGGATCGCCAGAGCAACCTGATGCGCGGTGTCCGCCAGCGGCTGGTCGTCGCGCACGAAGGACCAGGCCAGCATGGTCACCGGGCCGGTGAGCATGCCCTTGACCGGGCGTTCCGTCATGTCCTGCGCCGCGCGGAACCAGCGCACCGTCATCGGCGCCGGGCGCGAGACGTCGCCGTGCAGGATCGGCGGGCGCACGCACCGCGTGCCGTAGGACTGCACCCACGCGTTCGACGTGCAGTGGAAACCGTCGAGCTGCTCGGCGAAGTACTGCACCATGTCGTTGCGCTCCGGCTCGCCGTGCACCAGCACGTCCAGGCCCAGGCGCTCCTGTTCGCCGATGACGTTGACGATCTCCCGGATCATCGCGGCCTCGTACGCCCGGGCCGACGACTCGCCGCGGGCGTACGCCGCGCGGGCGGCGCGGACCTCCGGCGTCTGAGGGAAGGAACCGATCGTCGACGTCGGCAGCGGGGGCAGGTCCAGGGCCCGGTCCTGGGCTTTGCGACGAAGCGGGAACGGCGAACGATCGTGGACGCCGCCCTTCCGGCGGGGGACCCGGTGCTCCGGGGCTCGTGCATCCCGCTCCCGCTCGTTCCCCTGCTCCTCCGCGTGGTCGCCATTCGCGGCGGCCTCCGCCTCGGCCAGGAAACCGTTGCGGCGGATGCGCTGGCCGTCCGGGTGGTGCAGGGCGCGGGCGAGCGAGACGACCTCGATGATCTTCTCCTCGCCGAACGCCAGCCGCGCCCGCAGCTCCGGCTCATTCGCCAGCGACGGCTCCGCCGCCAGCGAATGCGGGACGTGCAGGAGCGAACACGACGTCGACACCGCCACCGGGTGCGTCCGGGCGACGCCGGCGAGGGTGGCCAGCGCCCGGGCGCAGTCCGTGCGCCAGACGTTGCGGCCGTCGACGACGCCCGCGACGATCAGCGTCGACTCCGGGAGAGCCGACAGATCCGGCGCATCACCGGCGACGTAGTCCACGCCGATCGCGTCCACGCCGGTGCCCGCCAGCACATCGACGGCCCGCTGCCCATCCGTGAAGTACGTCTGGGCGAGCACCCGCAGACCGAGGCCATGGGCGTGGGCCACCAGGCGCCGCCACTGCCGGGACGCCTCCGCCCCGCGGTCGGCCGGCAGGCGATCGGTGTTGAGGGCGGGCTCGTCGAGCTGGACCCACTCCACCCCCTCCGCGGCGAGTGCGTCGAGGATGCCCAGGTAGACGTCGACGAGCTCGGGCAACCTGTCCAGCGGCTCGCCGGGCGAGCCCGGGGCGGCCTTGGACAGCGCCAGGAACGTCACCGGGCCGATGAGCACCGGCCGCGCCGGCACGTGGTTCCGGCGCGCCCCGCGCACCTGCGACACCAGGAACGACGGATCGGCGGCGAAGGGGCGGGCGGCGTCGAGCTCGGGAACCAGGTGGTGGTAGTTCGTGTCGAACCACTTGGTCATCTCGAGGGGCGGGATGCCCTCGGCGCCGCGGGCCGCCGCGAAGTAGCGGTCGAGCCACGGCGGCAGCAGGCCCCCGGACTCCGCCACCTGCTCCTCCGGGTGATCGGCGATGCCGTCGACGCGGGCGGGCAGGGCGCCGACCATCGCGGCGACGTCGAGCATCTGGTCGTAATAGGAGAAGGTGCCGACGGGCACCGAATCCAGGCCGGTGGTCGTGGCGCGCCGCAGGCGGCGGTCGATGAGCGTCGCCGCGGTGTTCGCGAGCTCCGGCGCCAGCGACGGGTCGCGCCAGTAGGCTTCGATGGCCTTCTTCAGCTCCCGGTGGGCGCCGATGCGGGGGAAGCCCGGCACCGTGGCTATGAACGGCGGGCGTTGTCCCGCCGGGTTCGGAAATGCGGTCATTGGGTGATCTCCTCGATCCTCGTCAAGAAAGACCGGGGCCGCTCGCGGACCGCACGCGGGAGCATCCGATGGGAGACGCGCGTGTGCGACATCGCCGAAACGACGTCCGCGCCCATCGGGTTTTGCCACGTCGCGCCTGTCCGCGGGCGCCCTCGGTGAGCCGGATCGGATGAGCCGGCGCAACGGGCAGGTATTCGGGCTCGCCGGCGACGCCCAATCGGGCGGGGACCTACCGGCCGTCGCTTCCCAGGGATCGACCCCAGTGCCTCTGACGGCTTTCGTTCCGGCATACCGCTGCGGGACAGCTCCGGATTCTCACCGGATTCCCTCTTGCGACCGACACCCCGCGGTGAACGCGGGGGCGGAACCTGTTGCGCAGCTCACCATAGGGGAGGATTCGCAAAAAGAAAACTCGTTCGGCGAATCGGGTGCGCGGGGGCGTCGTAAAGCAAGGTGGGTAATGGTGTTGGTGGCCCATATGCTGGGGATCCAAGAGTTAACAAGCGATTCGCAATCTTCACTCGCCAACCCCGTTCGTGAATTGCTTTTGCCCCCGGCTAGATTTCGTGACCCCCGTCACATACCTTTTCGGTTAGTGATCATTAACCGAACTGCGGCGGGCAACCGCCCGCGACGAAGGGAACACCAGGCATGAGCATCCGCATCCCCCACATCATCGGCGGCGAAGAGGTCCACGCCGAAGGCGCCGTCATGGACGTCACCGTCCCCGCCACCGGTGCGGTCCGCGGCACCGTCGGGCTGGCCGACCGGGCCCTCGTCGACCGGGCCGTCGCCAACGCCAAGGAGGCGCAGAAGGACTGGGGCGCCTGGAGCCCGCTCAAGCGCACGCGCATCCTCAACGAGTGGATCCGCCTGATCCGCGCCAACGCCGACGACATCGCCCGCGAACTGTCGCTCGAGCACGGTAAGACCTTCGCCGACGCCCACGGCGACCTGCAGCGCGGCCTCGAGGTCGTCGAGTTCTCCCTCGGCGCCCCGCACCTGCTCAAGGGCGAGTTCTCCGAGTCCGTCGGCACCGGCGTCGACGTTCACTCCGTCCGCCAGCCGCTCGGCGTCGTCGCCGGCATCACCCCGTTCAACTTCCCGGCCATGATCCCGCTGTGGAAGGCCGGCCCCGCCCTGGCCGCGGGCAACGCGTTCATCCTCAAGCCCTCCGAGCAGGATCCGTCCGTGCCGGTCACCCTGGCCAAGCTCTTCCTCGAGGCCGGCGGCCCGGCCGGCGTGCTCAACGTCGTCCACGGCGCCCACGACGCCGTCAACGGCCTGCTCGAGCACCCCGACGTCAAGGCCATCGGCTTCGTCGGCTCGACCCCCGTCGCCGAGCACGTCTACGTCACCTCCGCGAAGCTGGGCAAGCGCGCCCAGTGCTTCGGCGGCGCCAAGAACCACATGATCGTCATGCCGGACGCCGACCTCGACCGCGTCGTCGATGCGCTCATCGGCGCCGCGTACGGCTCCGCCGGCGAGCGCTGCATGGCCATCTCCGTGGCCGTGCCCATCGGCGACGAGGTCGCCGACGCCCTGCGCGACGCCCTGGTCGAGCGCATCAAGGAGCTCAAGGTCGGCCACTCCCTCGACCCGGACGCCTCCTACGGCCCGCTGATCACGCCGCAGGCGCTCGAGCGCGTCCGCGACATCGTCGGCTCCGCCGAGGGCGAGGGCGCGACCCTGGTCATCGACGGCCGCGAGTCCGGCGCCACCGACGACGAGTTCGAGGGCGAGTCCCTCGCCGACGGTCTGTTCATCGGCCCGTCGCTGATCGACAACGTCAAGCCGGGGATGCGCTGCTACGACGAGGAGATCTTCGGCCCCGTCCTCTGCATCGCCCGCGCCAAGGACTACGAGGAGGCCCTCGCCCTGCCCAGCGAGCACGAGTACGGCAACGGCGTGTCCATCTTCACCCGCGACGGCGACGCCGCCCGCGACTTCGCCTCCCGCGTGGAGGTCGGCATGGTCGGCGTCAACGTCCCGATCCCGGTCCCGGTGGCCTTCCACACCTTCGGCGGCTGGAAGCGCTCCGGCTTCGGCGACCTCAACCAGCACGGCCCGGACGCCTTCCGCTTCTACACCCGCACCAAGACCGTCACCACCACGTGGCCGAAGGGCCCGCGCGAGGGCGCGTCCTTCAACATGCCGGTCCTGGGCTCCTAGGCCCCACCGGCCACGGCCCACCGCCCGCCGCCCGCGAAAACCCGCCGGAACCACAGGAAGATCAGGAAGGTACCCATGACCTGGATCACCGAAGACCAGAAGATGCTCGCCGACACCATCGACGCGTACGTGGCCAAGCACATCGCGCCCAACGCCGCCGAATGGGACGCGACCCACCATTTCCCCGTCGACGAGATGCGCGGCCTGGCCGAGCTGGGCGTGGGCGCCCTGTACTGCTCGGAGGACCACGGCGGCACCGGCCTGACCCGGTCCGACGGCGTCGTGGTGTTCAACCGCATCGCCCGCGGCTGCCCGGTCACCTCGGCCTTCCTGTCCATCCACAACATGGTCACGTGGATGGTCGACGAGTTCGGCACCGAGGAGCAGCGCGCCGAGTTCATGCCGAAGCTGGCGGCGATGGAGATCATGGGCTCCTACTGCCTGACCGAGCCCGACGCCGGCTCGGACGCCGCGTCGCTATCGACCCGCGCGGTCAAGGACGGCGACGAGTGGGTCCTCGACGGCGTGAAGCAGTTCATCTCCGGCGCCGGCGCGTCGGACGTGTACCTGGTCATGGCCCGCACCGGCGAGGAGGGTGCCAAGGGCATCTCTGCGTTCCTGGTGGACAAGGGCACCCCGGGGCTGTCCTTCGGCCCGAACGAGAAGAAGATGGGCTGGCGCAACCAGCCGACCGCCCAGGTCATGTTCGACGGCGTGCGCGTGCCCGCCGACCGCCTGATCGGCGGCGAGGAGGGGCTGGGCAAGGGCTTCACCATGGCCATGCGCGGGCTCAACGGCGGCCGCATCAACATCGCGGCCTGCGCGCTGGGCGGCGCGGAGTTCGCCTTCGGCCGCGCGGTGTCCTACCTGCGCGACCGCAAGGCCTTCGGCGGTTCCCTGGTGGACAACGACGCCCTGCGCCACCGCATCGCGGACATGGCCGCCGGCCTGCAGTCGTCGCGCCTGATGCTCTCGCACGCGGCGAATGCCCTGGACACCAAGGCCCCGGGCTACGCCGAGGCCTGCGCGATGGCGAAGCTCCACGTCACCGAGACGTGCTTCAAGGTCGCCGACGAGGCCCTGCAGCTCCACGGCGGCTACGGCTACCTGGAGGAGTACGACGTCGAGCGCATCGTCCGCGACCTGCGCGTCATGCGCATCCTCGAGGGCACCAACGAAATCATGCGCATGATGATCGGCCGTGCCGCCGCCAAGGGCGCGCTGGCCTTCTAGCCCCGACCGCCTGACGACGAACCACCCCACCAACGAGGAGCGAGAACCGAGATGAGCACCACCGACATCCGCACCGTGGCCGTCATCGGCCTGGGCAACATGGGCGGCCCCATGGCCGCCAACCTGGCCAAGGCCGGCCTGACCGTCCACGGGTCCGACCCGTCGCCGGAGGCCCGCCGGGCGGCCGCCGACGCCGGCGTCACGGTCCACGACAACGCCGTCGACGCGGTCACCGCCGCCGACGCCGTGGTCACCATGCTGCCCAACGGCAAGATCGTGGGCGCGGTCTACGACGAGCTGCTGCCCGCCACCCCGGGTGGGGCGCTGTTCATCGATTCGTCGACCATCGCCGTCGACGACGCCCGCGAGCTGTCGGCCCGCGTCGCCGCGGCCGGCCACCGGCACGTCGACGCCCCGGTCTCCGGCGGCGTCTCCGGCGCCGCCGCCGGCACGCTGGCGTTCATGGTCGGCGGCGACGCCGCCGACGTCGAGCGCGCCCGCCCGGTGCTGGAGCACATGGGCCGGTCGATCGTCCACTGCGGCGACTCGGGCGCCGGCCAGGCCGCGAAGGTCTGCAACAACATGGTGCTGGCCATCGAGCAGATCGCCATCGGCGAGGCGATGGTCCTCGGCGAGAAGCTGGGCCTGTCGCCGGAGGCGTTCCACGAGGTGGTCTCCAACTCGACCGGCGCCTGCTGGTCGCTGACCGTTAACTGCCCGGTCCCGGGCCCGGTGCCGACGTCGCCGGCGAACAACGGCTTCAAGCCCGGCTTCGCCACCGCGCTGATGGACAAGGACCTCGGCCTGGCCGAGCATGCCCTGGACACCGCGGGCACCTCCGCCCCGATGGGCCGCCTGGCCCGCGAGCTTTACTCGCGGTTCCTGGCGGACGGCAACGGCGGCCTGGACTTCTCTGCCATCATTGAACAGACCCGGGCCGATGGCACGGCCTCCGACGAAAGGAACTAGGCGAAACCAATGTCCGACGCCACTTACGAAACCATCCTCACCTCCGTCGAGGGGCGCGTGGCCACGATCACGCTCAACCGCCCCAAGGCGCTCAACGCCCTGAACTCCACGGTCATGAACGAGCTGGTGGAAGCCGTCGAGGGCTACGACCGCGACCGCGGCATCGGCGCCATCGTGATCATCGGCTCGGAGAAGGCCTTCGCGGCCGGCGCCGACATCAAGGAGATGAAGGACCTTTCGTACAAGGACGCGTACCTGGACGAGCTGTTCTCCGGCTGGGACCGCCTGTCGCGCGTGCGCACGCCGATCATCTCCGCGGTGTCCGGCTACGCGCTGGGCGGCGGCTGCGAGCTGGCGATGATGGGCGACATCATCCTGGCCGCGGACAACGCGAAGTTCGGCCAGCCCGAGATCACCCTGGGCGTCATCCCCGGCATGGGCGGCTCGCAGCGCCTGACCCGCGCCGTGGGCAAGTACAAGGCGATGGACCTGGTGCTCACCGGCCGCATGATGGACGCCGAGGAGGCCGAGCGTTCGGGCCTGGTCTCGCGCATCCTGCCGCTGGAGGGCTTCGCCGAGGAGGTCGCGAAGGTCGCGGAGAAGGTCGCCGGCATGCCGCTGACGGCGTCCTACATCGCCACCGACGCCGTCGACCGCGCGCTGGAGACGTCCCTGGCCGAGGGCATCCACTACGAGCGCCGCGTCTTCTACTCGCTGTTCGCCACGGCCGACAAGTTCGAGGGCATGAACGCCTTCGCCGAGAAGCGCAAGCCCGAGTGGGAGCGCTGACCGGCTGACCCCCGGCTGACGGGGGAACGTTTCCCGGCCGGCCGTCGTCAAGCGGAGTTTTCGCTTGCCGACGGCCGGTCTTTTTCGTGCGCGCCCCGCACCCGGGGACCGCTCGGGGGTGGGAAACGGGCATGCCTTCGGGGACCCGCATGATTTGAATGAAGATATTCATGAACGTCGGGGGTGGGGCATCGGTCAAAATGTGAGAATCGCCTCAATGCAGGGGCACCCTTTTGGAGGGTATAGTTTCCCCTGTACGGAAACGCGCCCCCCGCTCGGGGTCACCTGGCGGCGGCGCAGCAGGTAGGGCAGCAGGAGGCAGGTTGATGGATCCCCACCGAATTCTGGACGACGACGAGGTAATCAAGTCGTCCCTGGTCACCCTCAAGAACGCGACCGGGATCCCGGTGACCATGTACGCGGAAGCCATCGACGGCGGCAAGATGCAGATCAGCCACTGGGTGGGGCTGCGCACCCCGGCGATGCACAATCTGGTCATCGAATCCGGTGCCGGCGTCGGCGGCAGGGTCATGTCGACCCGCCGGCCCGTGGGCGTCAGCGATTACCTCCGCGCGAAGGTGATCACCCACGAATACGACCAGAACATCAAGGACGAGGGACTGCACTCGCTCGTCGCCGTGCCCGTGATCGTCGCCCGCCAGGTGCGCGGCGTGCTCTACGCCGGCGTGCACTCCTCGGTGCGGCTGGGGGACAAGGTGCTGGAGGAGGTCACCATGACCGCCCGGTGCCTCGAGCAGGATCTGGCCGTCGCGGACGCCTGCCGCAACATGGACCGCGCTTCCGGCGGCAAGGGCGGCCGCGTCATGAACGGCGCCGAGTGGGAGCAGGTCCGCTCCACCCACTCGAAGCTGCGCATGCTGGCCAACCGCGTCGACGACGAGAAGCTGCGCCAGGAGCTCGAGGAGCTCTGCGACCAGATGGTCACGCCGGTGCGCGTGAAGCAGACCACCAAGCTGTCGGCGCGCGAGCTCGACGTGCTGGCGTGCGTGGCGCTCGGCCACACCAACGTCGAGGCGGCCGAGGAAATGGGCATCGGCGCCGAAACCGTGAAGTCCTACCTGCGTTCGGTGATGCGCAAGCTCGGCGCGCACACCCGATACGAGGCGGTCAACGCCGCCCGCCGCATCGGCGCCCTGCCCTGATCGGCACCGTGCCCTGATCGACGCGGCGGCCCGGCTTCCCCGTCCTCCTACTCGGTGGAGCCGGCGTCGCCGCCGCGCTCGCCGCCGGGGACCCACAGGACGTCGTCTCCGCCGTTGGCCACCCGCGACAGGATGAACAGCAGGTCCGACAGCCGGTTGAGGTACTTCGCCGGCCACGCCGACGTGGTGTCGGGAAACTCGCGCACCGCGGTCCACGCCTTGCGCTCCGCGCGGCGGGCGACCACGCGCGCCGAGTGGAGGAGCGCGCCCGCCTTCGTGCCGCCCGGCAGGATGAACGAGTTCAGCGCCGGCAGGTCCTCGTTGAACGAATCGCACCAGCCCTCCAGGCGGGTGACGTAATCCTCCGTGATGCGCAGCGGCGGGTACTTCGGGTTCTCCTCGATCGGGGTGGCCAGGTCGGCGCCGGCGTCGAAGAGGTCGTTCTGGATGTGCCGGAGCACCGCGGCGACGTCCTCGGACGGTTCGCCGAAGACGAGGACCTGGCCGATGACGGCGTTCGCCTCGTCGCAATCCGCGTACGCCTCCAGGCGCGGATCATCCTTGGGGACGCGGCTGAAATCGGACAGGCCGGTGGTGCCGTCGTCGCCGGTGCGGGTGTAAATGCGGGTCAAGTGAACGGACATGGCTCCACTCTAGGCAGCGGCGGCGAAAGTGTGGTTTCGTTGTTCCCGTGGCGAATGAACGATTCCTGGTCAAGGGAGGCGCACGGCTGAGCGGGCAGGTCCGCGTCGCCGGCGCGAAGAACTCCGTGCTGAAGCTGATGGGCGCGGCGCTGCTGGCGGAGGGCACGACCGTGCTGACCAACTGCCCGGCCATCGACGACGTCCCGCTGATGCAGAACGTGCTCGAGGGCCTCGGCTGCACCGTGGAACGGGAGCGCGACGTCGTTCGCATCGACGTGCCGGCCGAATTGTCGCCGCGGGCCGACTTCGACGCGGTGCGGCAGTTCCGCGCCTCGGTGTGCGTGCTCGGCCCGTTGACCGCCCGCTGCCGCGAGGCCGTCGTCGCCCTGCCCGGCGGCGACGCGATCGGTTCGCGCCCGCTGGACATGCACCAGTCGGGGCTGGAGAAGCTCGGGGCGCGGACCTACATCAACCACGGGTGCGTGGTGGCGGAGGCCGATCACCTGCGGGGCGCGCACATCAAGCTCGACTTCCCGTCCGTCGGCGCGACCGAGAACATCCTCACCGCGGCGGTGCTGGCGGAGGGCCGCACCGTGCTGGACAACGCCGCCCGCGAGCCCGAGATCATCGACCTGTGCGACATGCTCGTGGCCATGGGCGCCCGCATCCGGGGCGCCGGGTCGAACACCATCACCGTCGATGGGGTGGAGAAGCTCACCCCGACCCGCCACGAGGTCGTCGGCGACCGCATCGTCGCCGGCACCTGGGCGTACGCGGCCGCGATGACCGGCGGCGACATCACCGTCGGCGGCATCGACCCCAGCCACCTGCACCTGGCGCTGGAGAAGCTGAAGAACGTCGGCGCGAACGTCGAGACCTACGGCGCCGGATTCCGGGTGCGCATGCACGGCCGCGCGAAGGCAGTGAACTACCAGACCCTGCCGTTCCCGGGATTCCCCACGGACCTGCAGCCGATGGCCATCGCGCTCGCCGCGGTGAGCGAGGGCGTCAGCGTGCTCACCGAGAACGTCTTCGAATCGCGGTTCCGCTTCGTCGACGAGATGATCCGCCTGGGCACCGACGCCACCGTCGACGGGCACCACGTGATGATCCGCGGCAAGGAGCGCCTGAGCTCCGCGCCCGTGTGGTCCTCCGACATCCGCGCGGGCGCCGGCCTGGTGCTCGCCGGCCTGTGCACCGAGCCGGGCGACGTCACCGAAGTGCACGACGTCTACCACATCGACCGCGGGTACCCGGGTTTCGTGGAGACCCTCAATTCGCTCGGCGCAGAGGTCGAGCGGGTGGGCTAGAAAAACGCGGCTTTGCGACGGCGGCCGGGATCCCCGGGAACGGGATCCCGGCCGTCGGCGTTTGCGGGGTTTGCGGTGAAACATGGGTTGACGTGGCGTTTTGCTTTGTTCGAAGCGGCGTGTGTAATGTTCTGGGAGTCAGCGAGGCCGACGCCGCAAGGTGAAACGGGCCGCTGGTTGGGGGAAGAGACAGACACTGTTGGTTGGACGCTGCTTGCGCGGTGTTCGGCGGGTGTGCTAAGTTCTTCTCTCGCTGCTTGAAGCGCCGGGTA
>NZ_JVMD01000018.1 GCF_001056295.1 Corynebacterium halotolerans | reverse complement strand
ATGTCGATTCCCCCACGGTGGCGAAAAGAAACTGGAACTGCAACATCAACCGGGAACCATCCAGATTCCCCTGTGGAAGCCGGCCCATTATCCCCATCCCGCTTCACTGTAGATGATACACGTGTTCGACCGATATCTCTCGAACATGGTGTCACGGTTTCGCTTCTTTTCGCACCACGGGACGCTTACGCATCATGCGGGGTGGCGCGCGCAAGGCTCGCACGTATCGGCGACTAATGAATCCTTCGGACACAGGGGGCCATGCGACGTGGACTGATGCGCGGCCACCCGCCCGAGAAGCTGACAGTCACAGGGGGCTCAGCAGGGAGGCCCGAGCCGCGACTCCCCGCCCGAACGGCCGATAGACACAGCGGGCCATGCGGGGCTGCATCGCGAGTTCAATCGCCGGCGACCAACGGGACCGCAGGGCGATCGTCTGACCGAGAGGAACATGCAGGGCAACCGTCGGAGGGCCGCTCGATGGGCGCGGCGGGCCGTCGTCAAGCGGAACAGGAGGCACAACTCCGACCGCATGCAGGCACAACCCCGTCCAACCACTTCCGATGGCGAGTGGCCTTCGCCACATATATTGTATTGCCATGAGAAACGCATTGCGCACCAAAAGCACCCGGACGAAGGCCCTCGCTCTGACGGCGGCTGCGACGCTGACCCTTGGCCTGGCAGCCTGCGGAAACGTCGGCACCGACAAGAAGGCCGACGACGCCGCGGCGACGGAAACCGCGACGACCGAAACCTCGACGGCCGACGCCCCGAAGAACTCGGCCCCGCAGAGCGCAAGCGAAACCCCGGCCGCCCCCACCGGCGAAGGCATCGTCGAAACCAAGGGCTCGACGACCGTGACCATCGGCCCGAGCAAGAACCCCAAGCTCAACGAGCCGCTGAAGGTCACGTGGAACTCGGAGGGCCACTCGGACTGCGGGACCATCGTGGTGCTGAGGACCCCCGACGGCCTGATGCTCCAGTTCAACCCGAACGCCGGCTGCACCGGCGAGTTCACCGAGTCGATGGACGAAAGCCTCGGCAGCAAGGCCGGCACGTGGACGCTGATGCTGAAGGGCACGCCCGACGGCGATTTCGAGATCCCCTTCGACGTCAGCTGACCGGGCTCACGCGCCCCCGACGGTCGTCCCGTACCAACCGGCGCCCTCGGGCAGCGCGCCGACCAGTGCCTTCGTGATCGCCCGCTCGGTCTCCACCCCGGACCGGCCACCGGACGACCGCACGCGGATGAGGTGAATCTCCTCGACCATCGGCGGCGACTCATGCGCGGCCATGTGCTGGTCGAGGAGCATATTGTCCTCCTCGCAATAATTGCGCTGGACCCGCACCTCGACCTCGTCGGCGCGCAGGCCCAGGTCGGCCAGGGCGGACCGCATCCGCTTTTCGACGGCCGGCCACGCCGCGGGATCGGCCAGCGCGGTCAAGTGAGTGGTGAAGGTTCCCATGGGGCGAGGCTACGCCCCGAAGCCGGCCCTCTTCAGGGCATCCGCCATGGAGCCGCCGCCGGAGTTGCCGCCCTTGCGCTGCGCGCCCCGGTTGCCGCGATTGCCGCGCTTTCCCGAGGCTCCCCGGTTCCGGCCGCCGCGCTCCGGCTTGGCGCCCGGCTCGTCGTCGAGGCGCAGCGACAGGCCGATGCGCTGACGGTCGACGTCGACGTCCATGACCTTCACCTTGACCACCTCGCCGGACTTGACCACCTCGTGAGGGTCGGACACGTAGCCCTTGCTCATGGCGGAGACGTGGACCAGGCCATCCTGGTGCACGCCGACGTCGACGAACGCGCCGAACGCCGCGACGTTGGTGACCGTGCCCTCAAGGATCATGCCCGGAGTCAAGTCGGAGACCTTTTCCACGCCTTCCTTGAAGCTGGCCGTCCGGAACTCGGGGCGCGGGTCGCGGCCGGGCTTGTCCAGCTCGGCGATGATGTCGGTGACGGTCGGCACGCCGACGCCCGCCGCCTCGTCGACGAAGTCGCGCGGGTCCAGCGACGACAGGACGCGGGAGTTGCCGATCAGCTCCGCCACGCCCAGGCCCGTCGCTTCGGCGATGCGGTCGACGACGCCATACGACTCGGGGTGCACCGCCGACGCATCGAGCGGGTTGGCCGCCCCGCGGACGCGGAGGAAGCCGGCGCACTGCTCGAAGGCCTTCGGGCCCAGGCGCGGCACCTTCAGCAGCTCGCGGCGAGACGCGAAGGCGCCGTTGTCGTCGCGGTAGGCGACGATGTTCTCCGCCACCGTCGAGCTCACGCCGGCGACGCGGCCCAGCAGCGGGGCCGACGCGGTGTTGACCTCCACGCCCACGGCGTTCACCGCGTCCTCCACGACCGCGTCGAGCGAGTGTGCCAGCTTCGTCTGCGAGACGTCGTGCTGGTACTGGCCGACGCCGATCGACTTGGGGTCGATCTTCACCAGCTCGGCCAGCGGGTCCTGCAGGCGGCGGGCGATGGAGACCGCGCCGCGCAGCGACACGTCCATGTCGGGGAACTCCGCCGCGGCCAGAGCGGAAGCCGAGTACACCGACGCGCCGGACTCGGACACGGTGACCGGCTCGGGCCGCGTTCCCCCGGCCTTGACCAGGAGGTCGGCGACCTCGCGGGCCAGCTGGTCGGTTTCGCGCGATGCCGTGCCGTTGCCCACGGCCATGAGCTCGACGCGGTGGGTGGCGCACAGGGTGGCCAGGGCGTCGCGGGCAGCGTCCCACTTGTTCTGCGGCTGATGCGGGTAGACGATCGCGGTGTCCAGCACCTTGCCGGTGCCGTCGACGACGGCGCACTTGACGCCGTTGCGGAAGCCCGGGTCGAGCCCCAGCGTCGCGCGCTGCCCGGCCGGGGCGGCGAGCAGCAGATCGCGCAGGTTCCGTGCGAAGACCTCCACGGCCTCGGCCTCGGCGCGCTCCTTCAGGCGCATGCGGGCGTCCAGCGCCGCGGAGACCTCCAGCTTGGTGCGCCAGCCGAAGCGGATGGCCTGGTCGATCCACTCGGATTCGGGCAGGTCGAAGGCGCGGCGGACCATGCCCTCGTAGACGGCGTCGTCGCCGGCGTCGATGCCCAGCTGCAGGATGCCCTCGGATTCGCCGCGCAGCACCGCCAGGACGCGGTGGCCCGGCATGGTCTCCAGAGGTTCGGTGTGCTCGAAGTAGTCGCGGTACTTCGCGCCGGCCTGCTCCTTGCCCTCGACGACGCTCGCCACCGCCGATCCCGTGGACCACACGCGCTCGCGGACCTCGCCCACCAGGTCGGCGTCGGTGGAGAACGACTCGACGAGGATCGCCCGGGCGCCGTTCAGCGCGTCCTTCGGCTCGGCGAAGCCCTCGGTGACGTACCCGGCGGCGATCTGCGACGGGTCGGCGGACGGCGAGGACAGCAGCTCGTCGAGAAGCCCGTCCAGCCCGGCCTCGCGCGCGATGTCGGCCTTGGTGCGGCGCTTCTTCTTGAACGGCAGGTAGAGGTCCTCCAGCCGCGCCTTGGTGTCGCAGGCGAGGATCAGGGCGCGCAGGTCGTCGGTGAGCTTCCCCTGCTCCTCGATGGCCTTGAGCACCGCGGTCTTGCGGTCCTCGAGTTCACGCAGGTAGGTCAGCCATTCCTCGATGGTGCGCAGCTGGCCGTCGTCGAGGCCGCCTGTGGCCTCCTTGCGGTAGCGGGCGATGAAGGGCACGGTGTTGCCCTCGTCGAGGAGCTTCACGGCGGTGGCGACGTGCGCCTGATCCACCCCGAGTTCGCGGGCGATGGTGGTCTCGATCATTCCGGCGAGTGTAGTGGCCCGGGTGGGTTGGCTTGACGACGGCCCGCCGCGGCGCGGGAAGCGGCGAATTTGCCATTTCGGCAAGTTCTGTTGCGGCGATTTCAATGCCGCGTTCATAGTTGTGCCCCAGACCACTTCCCCCGAAAGGAGCCCCATGTCCCCCACCCGCTCGCAGCTGCTGCGCGCCGTCGTCATCGGCGCCGGCGCCACGGCGCTCATGGACGTCACCGCCGAAATCCTCCGCCGCACCCGAGGCACCCGTTCCCTCGACTACGGCCTGGTCGGACGGTGGATCGGCCACATGCCGTCGGGCACGTTCGCCCACCGGCCGATCATGGCCGCCGAGCCCGTGCCCGGCGAACGACCGCTCGGCTGGGCCGCCCACTACGGAATCGGAATCGGGTTCGCCGCCGCCCTGGTGGCGCTGAAGCCGGATTGGGTCGACCGGCCGACGCTCGCGCCGGCGCTGGCGATGGGCGTGGGCACCGTCGCCGCGCCGTGGCTGCTGATGCAGCCGGCGTTCGGCATGGGCGTGGCCGCCGCCAAGACGCCCGACCCGGCGAAGGCGCGGATGGGCAGCCTGCGCGCGCACGCCACCTACGGCGCCGGATTGTGGTTGTCAGCCAAGCTTCTCCGGATCGGTCAGGTGGACGCGCTGCCCCTGAAGGCCTAGCAGGCTCAGCACCTCGACCGGGCCGTCGCCGGTGGATCCGAACCAGTGCGCGGCCCTGGTGTCGAACTCCGCCGCCTGGCCGGGCTCCAGTTCGACGTCGTGCTCGCCGACGATCAGGCGCAGCGTTCCCGAGAGCACGTAGAGCCACTCCCGCCCCTCGTGCCGGCACGGGCGCGGGGTGGACCGGGAGGCGGGCAGGATCATCTTCAGCGCCTGATGCGGCCCGGGCTCGTGGGTCAGCGGAACCACGGTGATGCCGTTGCGGCGGACGGGGCGGGCATGCACGCGCGGGTCCCCCACCGGCGGGGCGCCGACGAGGTCGTCGAGCGGGAGCCCGTAGACGCCGGACAGCGCCAACAGCAGCTCCAAGGTGGGCCTGCGGCCGCCGGATTCGAGGCGCGACAGCGTCGACCCCGATATCCCCGTCATCTCCGAAACGTCCCCGAGCGTCAATTGCCTCGCGCGCCGCGCGGAGCGAAGCCGTTCCCCGACACCATCGAGGACCTCGCCGATCCGGCCGTCGTCCATGGCGCCAGCGTACCGGACGCACCATCCGCACAAGTGCGAATTGTGCTAGCATTATTGGCACTATGAACATCACCGAGGTCCACTGGAAGGTCGGGTATCCGCCCGACTGCGCGGTCGGCGGGAGTTGTAGGGCGCGATGCTGATCCACTTGGACGCGACGTCTTCGACCCCGCTGTACGCCCAGCTGGTGGCCACGCTGCGGCGATCGATATCCAACGGGGAAATCGCCGTCGGCGAGAAGCTGCCGGCGGCCGGCGACTTGGCCGATTCCCTCGACCTGAACAAGAACACCGTGCTGCGGGCCTACCGGCAGCTGCGCGACGACGGCCTCGTCGAACTGCGCCGCGGCCGTGGCGCGACGGTGACGCGCGCCCCCGCCGCCCCCGGGTCCGACCCCGGGCTGGAATCCGCGCTCGACGCCCTCGCCTCGGCCGCCCAACGCACCGCCACCCCACTGTCGGACGTCATCGCCGGCCTGACCATCAGAGGAGTCCGCTGACATGTCCCGTTTCACCCCGGCCCGCAACCGCTTCACGGCGATGCTCGTCGTCCCCTCGGCCATCGCCCTGGCCGCGTCGATCATCTGGTCGGCGCTGCTCGTCCCCGACCTTCCGGACCCGGTGGCCACGCACTTCGACTTCACGGGCACGGCCGACGGTTTCGGTTCCGCGGCCGGGTCGATCGCGGGGCTGTCCGGGATCGCCGCGGCGATGCTGGTCATGTTCGCGGTCATGGCGCTCGCCGGCATGAGCTCCGGCGCGATGTCCCGCGTCCTCGCCGGATTCGGCTCGGGTTCGGTGTTCCTGCTCGCCGCGCTGCAGGTGGCGCTGCTGCTGCCGCAGCGGGGGCTCGACGACGCCCGCGGCTTCACGCTGCCCTTCGGGTACCTGGCCGTCCCCTTCCTCATCGCCATCGCCGGCGGCGCGGCCGTCGCGCTGCTGATCGACCCGATCGAGGAGCCCGAGGACACGGTGCCGCCCGCCGACCCCATCGCGGTGACGGAGGCGTCGCGGGCCGTGTGGTTCGGCCGGGCGCGGGCCTCGTGGGTCCTTTTCGTCGCGCTTGCGGCGGGCGTGCCGGCGTGTGCGGTGCCCGCCGTCATCGCCCACCGCGGGGGCGAGACTCTCATCGCGGTGCTGCTGTTCATCGGTGCCGTGGCCCTCGCCCTGCTCACCGCCGCATTCGCATCGGTGCGGGTGCGCGTGGATTCCACCGGCGTGCACTGGCGCCTGGTGCCCGGACTGCCGGAGCGCACCGTCGAATACGGTGACCTCGACGACGTCTCCGCCGTGGAGCTGAAGGCAGGGGATTGGGGCGGCTGGGGCTACCGCCTCGGCCCGAAGGGGAAGGCCATTCTGCTCCGCGGCGGCGAGGGCCTGCGCCTGTCCCGGCGAAAGGGCGCGGACATGTACATCAGCGTCGACGACGCCGCCCGCGGCGCGGAGCTCGCGCGCGGCTATCTGCGGCGCGGCTAGAACCTGCCGCCTCCGCCCATCATGCGCCGCGCGGGCGTCGAACGCAGGACCAGCAGGGCGATGATCAGCCCCACCACGCCCGCCGCGAGTCCGCCGGCGACGTCGGAAAGCCAATGGGCCCCGACCCACACGCGGCTCAGCGCCACGACGCCCACCAAAGCCACGACGGCCCATTTCAGCGCCGTGTCCATCCCGCGCCGCACCATCGGCGCGAGGAGCTGGATCAGCGCCATGCCGGTGCCCGTGACTCCGGCGACGTGGGCGGAGGGGAAGGCGCCGTCGTGCAGCGCGGGCAGCTCCGAAAGCCGCAGCGGCCCGTCGGGGCGGTCGCGGTCGAGCAGCCACTTCATGGCGTAGGTCATCGCGATGGACGCGCCGAACGCCAGCGGCACGAGCAGCGCCATCGCGCGCAGCCGCCGCCACAGGAAGAAGGCGGCGACCAGCGAAGCCGGTGCGATGAAGATCGGCCGGAACACCTCGGTGATGCCCAGGAACGCGCCGTCGAGATCGCCGCTCAGGGCGCCGGCCCGCAGGTCGCGCACCCAGCCGGCGAAACGCAGGTCCACTTCCGAGCCGGTCGACGTGGTGGCGAACCAGGCCAGCGCGACCAGGGCGGCGACCCACCCGATGACGTGGGCGGGGCGGGCCACGGCGGTGCGCCTCATTCGGCCTCGCCGTCGCCGAGGACGATCGTTTCCCCGGTCCACGGCGTCGAATCGCCGAGACCGCGGCCGATGGCGGCGGTGATCTCATCCCCGAGGCCCGCCGGCCCCTCGGTGACGAAGAGCAGCGCATGCAGCTTCTCGATCGTCGGCGGCTGCGAATTCATGGACAGCCACCGGTCCATGAGCGATTCCGCCTGGGCGTCGACCGCGGCGTCCTCCCCCGCCAGCGGCATGGCCACGCGGTTTTTCACGATGGTCAGATTCAGCGCCGCGAGTTCGGCGACGATGCGCTCGCCGATGGACGGGAGATCCTCGGGGTCGAACAACGCGCGAGTGATGGTCCGGTATCGGGTCATGGCAACTGTCTAGCACGTCCGCCGGATCGCGCCTATCGTGGTACTTGCGATTCCACTTTGGATCGGCCCACCCGAGGAGCAGCCATGACCGACACCGCCACGCCCGAAACCCTCATCGACGTCACCGGCGCGGCCCCGGCGGCCAAGGACGGGGACTTCCCCGCCGCGACGCGCCTGCTCACCGCGGACGGCGCCACGATCGTGGCGTTCAGGTTCGCAAAAGGCCAGCGCCTCGACGATCACCATGCCCCGCATCCCCTGACCGCGCAGGTGATCGAGGGGAGCCTGACGTTCACCGTCGAGGACCGGGACCACCTACTCGAGCCGGGGCGGGTCCTCCACGTGCCAGAGGGCGTCGTCCACTCCGTGCACGCCGGCGACCGCGACGCGGTGCTGCTCCTGCTGCTGTCGTCGTAGCGGCGCCCGCTACTCCTCCGGGCTGCGGCCGGCGTCGAGAGCCTCGCGGTCGCGCGCGGACAGCTCGACATCGTCCAGGAGCTCCGGCCGGCGCGCGGCGGTGCGCAGCAGGGCCTGGTCGCGGCGCCACCGGTCGACCTTCGCGTGATTGCCCGACAGCAGCACCGGCGGCACCTCCAGGCCCCGCCACACGCGCGGTTTGGTGTAGCCGGGCCCCTCGAGCAGGCCGTCGGAGAAGCTGTCCTCCTCGTGGCTGCGGCGGTTGCCCAGCACGCCGGGCACCAGGCGGACGATGGCCTCCGCCATCACCAGAACCGCCACTTCCCCGCCGATGAGCACGTAATCGCCGATCGACACTTCCTCGACCCGGTAGCGGTCGCGGGCGTCGTCGACGACGCGCTGGTCGATGCCCTCGTAGCGCCCGCAGGCGAACACGATGTGCTTCTCGTGCGACCAGCGCCGCGCCATCTCCTGGGTGAAGGGGACGCCGGCCGGGGTGGGCACGATGAGCAGCGGCTTATCCGCGGGTGCGGCGTCGCCGTAGGATGACACCGGCGGCAGGCCCGCCAATTCGTCGTGGCGGGCCTGGCCCTTGTGCGGCATGGCGGAATCCAGCGCCTCTGCGCGGGCGGCGGGGCCGGTGCCCGCGGCGACGTCGTCGAGCGCCGGGCCCCACACGTCCGGCTTCATGACCATCCCCGGGCCGCCGCCGTACGGCGAGTCGTCGACCGCCTGGTGGACGCCGGTCGCCCACTGGCGAAGGTCGTGCACGCCAACTTCGAGGATGCCCTTTTCGATGGCCTTCCCCAGCAGCGCATGGCGCAGCGGATCGAGGTAGCCGGGGAAGATGGTCACCACGTCCAGGCGCATGGCGGTCACAGGTCCAACAGCCCTTCCGGAGGGGTGATCACGACGGCCCCGTTGTCCACGTCGACGATCGGCACCATGGCGTGGACGAAGGGCACGAGGACGTCGCGGCCCGAGTCATCCAGCCGCACCTGCAGCAGCCGCTGGGCGGGATTGCGGATCACGCCGGTGATCTCGCCGATGTCCTCCGGCTCCGGCTGCGCGCCCTCGTAGGCGCGGGCGTTGGCGGTCTCCTCGTCGACGTCGCCGACGTCGAGCACGCGCAGGCCGACGAGCTCGTGGTCGTAGTAGGCGTCGTCCTCGTCGTCGAAGACGGGCGCGGCGAAGAACCGCATGCCGCGCAGGGTCTCGGCGTCGTTGCGGTCGGGGACCTCCTCGAAGAACACCAGCAGGCGGCCCTGGTGGGGGCGCATCGACTTCACGGTCAGCTCGCGCTCGCGGCCCGACTGCTTGCCGACGAGCACCTCCCCGACGGCGAAGCGGCCCGCGGGGTCGTCGGTGGTGGCGTCGACGACGACTTCGCCGCGCACCCCGTGGGGCTTGATGACGCGGCCGATCTGCACCAGATCCGCACCGCCGGTTCCCGAATTCTTCTGGCTCACGCGCCCAGACTATCGCGCCGGCGTCAAAGATCCGTCACGCGGCCGCCGTCGACGGAGATGGTGCGCGTCGCCCGGAAGGCGTCGCGCATGCGGCGGTCGTGGGTCACCAGCAACACGGTGCCCGGGAAAGACTCGACCGCTTGCTCCAGCTGCTCGATCGCGGGCAGGTCCAGGTGGTTCGTCGGCTCATCGAGGACGAGGGTGTTCGTGCCCCGGGCCTGCAGCAGCGCGAGGGCGGCGCGGGTTCGCTCCCCCGGCGACAGCGAGTCGCACGGCCGCGTCACGTGATCGCCGGTCAGCCCGTACTTCGCCAGAAGGGTGCGCACCTCCGCATCCGGCCATTCGGGCATCTGCCCGGCGAAGCGGTCGAACAGCGGATCCGGGCCGTCGAAAAGCTCCCTGGCCTGGTCGACCCGCCCGAAGACGACGCCCGCGCCCACCGCCGCCGAACCCGCGTCCGGCCGTCGCTCGCCGATGAGCAGCGACAGCAGCGTCGACTTGCCGGACCCGTTGGGGCCCTCGACGAGCACCCGGTCGCCCTGGTTGATCTGCAGCGTCACGGGGCCCAGGGTGAAGCCCGGGAATCGCGCCTCGGCATCGTGCAGCGTGGCCACCACCGTGCCCGAGCGCGGCGCGGCGGCGATGGACATGCGCAGCTCCCACTCCTTGCGCGGCTCCTCCACTACCTCCATGCGCTCCAGGGCGCGCTCGGTCTGCGCGATCTTCCCCGCCTGCTTCTCCGACCGCTGCCCCGCCCGGTGGCGGATGTGCTTGTCCTTCTCCGGGTTCTTCCCGCCGTGGGCGCGCATGGCGTTGCGTGTGCCCTTGTCCAGCCAGGTCTTCTGGGTCTGCAGGCGGGACTTGAGCTTGTCGACGTCGCCGGCGTACTCCTCGTAGGCCTCCCGCGCCCGGCGGCGGCGCAGTTCCCGCTCGGCCAGGAAAGCCTCGTAGCCGCCGTCGAACACGGTGATCTGGCGCTGCGCGGCGTCGAGCTCCACCATTCGGGTCACGGTGCGGGCCAGGAACTCGCGGTCGTGGCTGACGATGAGCATCGGGCGGCGCTCGCCGGAGATGAAGGCCTCCAGCCGGGCGATGCCGTCGAGGTCGAGGTCGTTGGTCGGCTCGTCGAGGAGCAGGATGTCGTGGCCGGCCAGCAGGATCACCGCGAGATTGGCGCGCGCGGCCTGGCCGCCGGACAGGGCGGTCATGGGCAGGGCGAGCACCGCCTCGTCGAGGCCCAGCTCAGCGGCGACCCGGGGCAGGCGCTCGTCGAGGTCGGCGCCGCCCAGCGCCAGCCACAGGTCCAGTGCGGCGGAGTAGGCGTCGGCCGCGGCGCGTTCGTCGGCCATCGCCTCCGCCAGGGCGTCCATCCGCGCGGCCGCCGCCGCGACGCCCGTGCGGCGCGCGACGAACCCGGCGACGGTCTCGTCCCCGCGCTCCACCTCCTGCTCCAGCAGGCCCACCGTCGCATCCGGCGGAGACGTGGAGATCGAGCCGGTCATCTCCGCGGTCGGGGCGCCGGCCGCGGCGGCGAGAAGCGTGGACTTGCCCGCGCCATTGGGCCCCGTCAGCCCCGCGACGTCGCCCGGCGCCAGCACCAGATCGAGATCCGCGAACAGCGTGCGGGGGCCGTGGGCGGCGCCGACGCCGCGGAACTCGATGGTTGCCATGGGCACCGATGCTACCCCGGACATGCGAAAACGCCGCCACCCGAGGGGTGGCGGCGTCGTCTGGCGCGGGAGCCGGGATTACTCGGCGGACTCCTCGGCCGGGGCCTCCTCGGAGGACTCCTCGGCCTTGGCCTCCTCGGCTTCCTTCGCGGCCTTGGCCTCGGCGGCCTCCTTGGCGGCGCGGCGCTTCTCGGTGATGGCCTCGGCGGACGGGCCCTCGTTGGCCTCGGCGAGGGCCTGGTTGAACAGGTCCAGCTTCGAAACCTTCTCCTCGGCCACCTTCAGGGTGCCCTCGGCGCCCGGCAGGCCCTTGAACTTCTGCCAGTCGCCGGTGACCTTCAGCAGGGCCAGGACCGGCTCGGTCGGCTGGGCACCGACGGACAGCCAGTGCTGCGCGCGCTCGGAGTCGATCTTGATGACGGACGGCTCGGACTTCGGCTCGTAGGTGCCGATGTTCTCGATGACGCGGCCCGAGCGACGGGTGCGGGCGTCGGCGACGACGACGCGGTAGTGCGGGGTGCGGATCTTGCCGATGCGCTGGAGCTTGATCTTGACGGCCATGTGGCGTCTTCCTCTCGGTCACGGGGCAATTCTTGTGACACCCCCGCATCGTTCGGCGGGGGCCGGTTTTGCCCTTGGTTTGGTCTGCGGGTGACCATCGGGCGACCGTGGTCGGGTCCGACGTACCGCAGCGTCGCCCACGCGGCGCGCGGACAACCCCGGAGACGATACCAGCGCCGGTGCCCCCAACCCAAACCGCCGGGCCCCGCGCGGGCGCTGGTTCGGCCAACCGTTCACCCGATTGTTATCCTGCCATCGTCACGTCCCCTTGGTGAACGCAAGCAACCGGCCGACCGATCCCCCAGAGGTGCCAACTGAACACCGCCGAGCGACCCAGCGCCTACCGTCATGATCTCGACGGTCTGCGCGGTCTGTCGATCGCACTGGTCGTTCTGTTCCACGTCTTCGTGGGCACCGTCTCCGGCGGCGTCGACGTGTTCCTCCTTCTTTCGGGATTCTTCTTCCTCGGCTCGCAGATCCGCAACGCGGACCGCCCCGGTCAGTCGATCAACCCGCTGCATTCGATCTGGCGCACCGCCCGCCGGCTGTTGCCGGCGCTGATCCTCGTGCTGGCGTCGACCACCGCGATCGCGCTGGCCAAGTTCCCGCAGCTGCAGTCGCCGTCGATGGCGAACCAGCTGACGGCCTCCATCCTTTACCGGCAGAACTCGGAGTTGGCCGCCCAGGCCGAGGACTACGCGGTCGCGGGCTCCACGGTCTCCCCCTTGCAGCATCTGTGGTCGATGTCGGTGCAGGGGCAGTTCTACGTCGGCGCGATCCTCTTCGTCTCCGCCCTCGCCTTCGTGCTGCGGCGCTCGGGATCCGGCCGCACCGTGCGTTCGGCGATGCTGCCGATCCTCCTGGCCGCCACCGTCGCCTCCTTCGTCTACGCCACGTGGCTCCACGGGGCATCGCAGGGCCTGAACTACTACTCCCTCTCGTCGCGGATCTGGGAGATCTCCGCCGGCGGCGTGCTCATCTACGTCGCCGCGGGACTGCCCGTCCCTCCGAAACTCCGGCCGTGGCTGCCCGCCGCCGGCGTGGCCATGATCGTGTCCACGGGCTTCTTCCTCGACGGCTCCCGCCAGTTTCCCGGGCCGTGGGCGCTGTGGCCGCTGATCGGCGCCGCGCTGGTGATCATGGGCGGCGGCGCCGGCGCCACGTCGGCGCTGCTGGCCTCGCGCCCGATGCGGTGGCTCGGCGACGTCGCCTACGCCCTCTACCTGTGGCACTGGCCGCTGCTGATCCTCGGATTGCTCGCGACCGGCGCCAACGCCCCCGGCCGTCGGCTCGGCACCCTGGTCATCGCCGCGTCGCTGGTGTTGGCGTGGCTGACGCACCGATTCGTCGAAAAGCCCCTGATGCAGAAACGCAAGCGGCCCGCGATCGGCGAACGCCCCGCCCGGGAGGCGGGCCGGGCCCTGCGGGCCGATCCCGCCGCCCGCCGACGCGCCCTGGCCGGGGCGGCGCTCGGGATGGCGGCGCTGCTGATGCTGTCGGCCTCGCCGCTGCAGAACCACCGCATCGGCGTCGCCCGGGCGGAGACGCTCGACCCCGTCGCCTACCCCGGCGCGCGGGCGGTCACCGACGGCGCCCCCGTGCCCGCGGATGTCCCCTACCGCCCTGCCCAGGACCTGATCAACAACATGTGGCCCCTGCCCGCGCAGGAGGGCTGCCTGGCCGTGCGCGCCGACGACCCCGACGAAATCGTGACGGTCAAGCGCTACACCGACCAATCCCCGTGCGTCTACGGCGACGTCGACTCCGACCGCACCATCATGCTCGTCGGCGGATCCCACTCCGAGCAGTGGTTCTCGCCGCTGGAGGAAGTCGCGCTGGAGGCCGGGTACCGCCTGGAGGTCGTCCTCCGGCCCGGTTGCGCGACCTTCCTCTCCCCCGTCTGGGACATGGACGACATGTGCGTGGAATGGACGGAGGCCGTCGTGGAGCATCTCTCCGAAGAGCGGCCCGACGTCGTGGTCACCACCTCCAGCCGCCCCGGCTTCGAGAACACCGACTACACCCCCGACGGCTACGTGGACTTCTGGCATGCGGTGACCGGCATGGGCATCCCCGTCGTCGGCATCCGCGACACCCCGTGGCTGCGCGACGGAGCCGGCGACCCGTTCAACGCGACCGACTGCGTCGCCGCCGGCGGGGACCCCGTCGAATGCGGTCCGCCGCGGGACCGGGTGCTCTCCCCCGGCGACCCGGCGGCGGGGATCCTGGCGGGCATGCCCGGCGGCCTGGGCCTCGACTTCTCCGACGTCATCTGCGGCCCCGAACGCTGCCCGGCCGTGATCGGCAACATCTACGTCTACCGCGACGACAACCACCTGTCCGATCAATTCGCGCGGTCGCTGTCGGCGGAAATGAAGCGGCGGTTGATCCCGTTCCTCGATGATCTGGAAGCACTGGAGGATTTCGAATGACCGGCGGCTACCGCCACGATCTCGACGGGTTGCGTGGCCTGGCCATCGCGCTGGTCGTGCTCTTCCACGTCTTCGGCGGCCGGGTTTCCGGCGGCGTCGACGTGTTCCTGCTGCTGTCGGGCTTCTTCTTCCTCGGGTCGCAGATGCGCAACGCGGACCGCCCCGACCGCTCCGTCAACGTGTGGCACTCGCTGTGGCGGACCATCCGCCGGCTGCTGCCGTCGCTGATCCTCGTGGTCACGGCCACCGCCGCCGGCGTCCTGGCCTTCGCCCCCGCCCTGGTCAACGGCGAGATCGCCGCCCAGCTGCCGGCGTCGCTGCTCTACGTGCAGAACAACGTCCTGGCCGCCCAGGGCGCCGATTACGCGGCGGCGTCGGCGCAGGTCTCGCCGCTGCAGCACCTGTGGTCGATGGCGGTGCAGGGGCAGTTCTACCTGTTCGGCATCCTCATCGTCTCCGTCATCGCCTTCGTCCTGCGCTCAACGCACGCGCCCGCGCGGGCGTCCGCCGTCATGGCGCCGCTGCTCGTCGCGGCGACGGTCGCCTCATTCTGGTACGCCACCGTCCTCCACGCCCAGGACCAGGGGCAGAACTACTACTCGACATGGACGCGGATGTGGGAGCTCGCGGCCGGCGGGCTGCTCGCCCTGGCGGTCACGCGCTTCACGACGCCCCGGTTCCTCGCCCCCGTGCTCCCCGTCGCGGGCGTGGCCATGATCGTGGCGACGGGCTTCATGTTCGACGGCGCCGCCGAGTTCCCCGGCCCCTGGACGCTGTGGCCCCTGGGCGGCGCTGCGCTGGTGATCCTCGGCGGCGGCGCCGGCTTCATGTCGCGGATCCTCGAATCCGGCCTCATGCGCATGCTCGGCGACGTCGCCTACGCCCTGTACCTGTGGCACTGGCCGCTGCTGATCATCTCCATGTCGGCGCTGCGCATCGACGACGTCGACGCCGGCATCGGATCGGCGGTCATCGCCGTGTCTCTCGGGTTGGCGTGGCTGACGCACCGTTTCGTCGAAAAGCCCCTGATGCAGAAGGCGCCCCGCCCGCTCGTCGGGGAAAGGAGGGCCCGCGCCGCGGTGCGCTCCCTGAAGACCCCGCCCGGCGCCGCGCGCGCCGTGGCCGGGGTGGTCCTGCTGGCGATGTTCGGATCGATGCTCGGACTCGGCCAGGAGTACACGCGCAGGGCCACCGAGTCCGCCGGACAGAGCCTCGACGCCCTCACCTACCCCGGCGCCCGCGCGCTGACCGACGGCTACCCCGTCCCCCGCGGCCTGGACCCGAAACCCGACCCCGAATACGTCGCCGACGCCTACCCGCTCGCCGCCGAAGACGGCTGCATGACCTACGCCCGCGAGGACGCCGGCCACATGGCCGACGGCAAGCGGTTCGGGTCCCGCGCCGGCGAACCGTGCGTCTACGGCGACCCGGACGGCGACAAGACGATGTTCCTCATCGGCAGCTCGCACTCCGAGCAGTGGAGCACCGTCCTCGACCGGATCGCCCGCGACCGCGGCTGGCGGATGATCCCCGTCACCAGGCAGGGGTGCGTCATCACTCTGGGCACCCCCCTGCCCAGCTCCGACGAGGCATGCATCGAATGGTCCCAGCGCGTGCTGGACCGGATCGCCGCCGAACGGCCGGACCTGGTGATCACGACGTCGACCCGCGCGCGCGGCGACTGGGGCGAGGGCCCCGACGAGCTGGCGCCGGGCATGGCCGCCGCCTTCCGCTTCCTCGACGAAAAGGGCATCCCGCTCGTGGGGCTGCGCAGCAACCCCTGGCTGGTCGACTCCGACGGCGACCGCCTCAACGCGCCCGCGTGCCTGGCCAAACGGTCCGTGGACTGGCGCGACGAGGACGAGGCCGCGGAAGCCGCCGAGGACTGCGGCATCGCCCGAGACAAGGCGCTGGCGCCGCGCGATCCCGCGGCGCGCCTGTTCGCCGGCTTCGACCGGGCCTGGGCCATCGACCTGTCCGACGCGTTCTGCCGGGGCAACCGGTGCCCCGCGATCATCGGCAACATCCTCGTCTACCGCGACTCCAACCACCTGAGCGTGGCGTACGCGGATTCCCTCCAGCCGGCGCTGATGCGCGAACTCGCGCCGATCTTCGCCGAGCTGGAGGGCTGAGGGCCCGGGCCTACTTCCGGCCCTTGCCGCCCTGCCCGAAGTCCAGGTTGTCCAGGTCGATGCCCTCCATGCCCGGGGGCATCTGGCCCTTCATCTGCTTCTGCAGGTCGGCCAGGTCGGGCATTCCGCCGCCGCCCATGCCCGGCATCCCGGGCATGCCCGGCATGCCGGGCATTCCCGGCATGCCGCCCCCGCGCATCGACTTCGGCGGCGTCGGCCCGCGGCCCCTGCCCTTCTTGCCCTTGCGGCCCTTCTTGTTCTTGCGGTTCGACGGGCGGCCGCCGGGCATGCCGAACTTGCCGGCCATCTGGGCCATCATCTTGCGGGCCTCGAAGAAGCGGTCGACCAGCTGATTGACCTCGCTGACCGAGACGCCCGAGCCCGCGGCGATGCGCTTGCGGCGCGAGGCGTTGAGGATCTTCGGGTCGTTGCGCTCGGCCGGGGTCATGCCGCGGATGATCGCCTGCATGCGGTCGAGGTGCTTTTCGTCGACCATGTCCGCCATCTCGGACATCTGGGCGCCGCCGGGCAGCATCTTCAGGATGTTCCCGATCGGCCCCATCTTGCGGACCATGAGCATCTGCTCGAGGAAGTCCTCCAGCGTCAGCTCGCCGGTGCCCATCTTGGCGGCGGTCTTCTCCGCTTCCTTCTGGTCGAAGACCTGCTCCGCCTGCTCGATGAGGCTGAGCATGTCGCCCATGCCCAGGATGCGGCTGGCCATGCGCTCGGGGTGGAAGACGTCGAAGTCCTCGAGCTTTTCGCCGGTGGAGGCGAACATGATCGGCTTGCCGGTGACCTCGCGGATGGACAGGGCGGCGCCGCCGCGGGCGTCGCCGTCGAGCTTGGTCAGCACCACGCCGGTGAAGTCGACGCCGTCGCGGAAGGCCTCGGCGGTGGTGACCGCGTCCTGGCCGATCATGGCGTCGATGACGAAGAGGACCTCGTCGGGGTTGACCGCGTCGCGGATGTTCCGCGCCTGGGTCATCAGGGTCTCGTCGATGCCGAGTCGGCCGGCGGTGTCCACGATGACCACGTCGTGCTGCGCCCGCTTGGCTTCCTCGATGCCGGCCTGGGCGACGGCGACGGGATCGCCGTGGGACGTGCCCATCTCATGGTCGTGGGAATCCATCGACGTGCCGGGATCCGGCGCGAAGGTGGGCACGCCGGCGCGCTCGCCGACGATCTGCAGCTGCTGGACCGCGCCGGGGCGCTGCAGGTCGCAGGCCACGAGCATCGGGGTGTGGCCCTGGCCGGCCAGGTGCTTGGCCAGCTTGCCGGCCAGGGTCGTCTTGCCGGCGCCCTGGAGGCCGGCGAGCATGATCACCGTCGGCGGGTTCTTCGCCAGCCGCAGGCGCTGGGTGTCGCCGCCGAGGATCTGGACCAGTTCCTCGTTGACGATCTTGATGACCTGCTGCGCCGGGTTGAGCGCCTGGGACACCTCCGCGCCGGCGGCGCGCTCCTTGATGCGCTTGATGAAGGCGCGCACCACGGGCAGGGAGACGTCGGCCTCCAGAAGGGCGAGGCGGATCTCGCGGGCGGTGGCGTTGATGTCCGCTTCGGACAGGCGCCCCTTGCCGCGGAGATCCTTCAGTGCCCCGGTGAGCCGTTCGGAGAGTGATTCAAACACGGGTGGTCGATCTCCCTGGGGGTCGGTGTCATGGATATGGCTTTCCCACCATACCCGCCGCCGCCACCGGCCACGGCAACCGCCGGGGCGTTCAGCGCAGGGCCGCCTCGCCCATTTCCCCGGTGCGGACGCGCACGGCGTCGGTCACGTCGGTGGCCCAGGCCTTGCCGTCGCCGATGGACCCGGTGCGGGCGGCGTCGGCGATGACCGCGAGGGTCTCCGCGGCGAGGTCGTCGGGCACCGCGACGTCCAGGCGGAGCTTTTCGACGAAGGCGACCGCATATTCCGTTCCGCGGTACACCTCGACGTGCCCCTGTTGCCTGCCGAAACCGCGGACTTCGGCGACGGTGAGCCCGGAGACCCCGAGTTCCTCGAGTGCGGCGCGGACGTTTTCCAGGGTGGTGGGCTTGATGATCGCCGTGATCAGCTTCATGGCGGGTTCCTTCCGTTGTTCTTCGCTGTTCTTCGCGTTGGTTGCCGGGCCGCGTCAGCGGGTCAGCGAGACGGGGATCCCGCCCGAGGCGTCGTAGGCGGTTTCGCGGTGCTCGGCGTTGTCGACGCCGCCGCGTTCGTCGTCCTCGCCGATGCGCCAACCCATCGTCGACTTCAGAGCCATCGCCAGGACGAAGGTGACGATGCCGGAGAAGGCCAGGGCGACCGCGGCGATGATGACCTGGATGGCGAAGAGCTTGAGGCCGTGGACGCCGCCGCCGGTGAGCAGGCCGTCGCCGGTGGCCAGCAGGCCGGCGCCGACGGTGCCCCACAGGCCCGCGACGAGGTGGACGCCGACGACGTCGAGGGAATCGTCGAACCCGAAGCGGTACTTCAGCGAGACGCCCAGGCAGGCCAGCGCGCCGCCGACGGCGCCGAGGAGCAGCGAGGTCACGGGGGTCAGCGCGCCGGCCGCCGGGGTGATGGCGACGAGGCCGGCGACGATGCCCGATGCGGCGCCCAGCGACGTCGAGTGGCCGTAGCGGATGCGCTCGACCGCGAGCCAGCCGAGCATCGCGGCGGCGGTGGCGGCGGTGGTGTTCACCCACGCCAGGCCCGCCAGCCCGTCGGCGGCGAAGGAGGAGCCGGCGTTGAACCCGAACCAGCCGAACCACAGCAGGGCGGCGCCGAGCATGACGAGCGGAAGGTTGTGCGGGCGGTGCGCCTCGCGCATGAAGCCGTGGCCGCGTCCGATGATCACCGCGAGCACGAGGGCCGCCATGCCGGCGTTGATGTGGACGACGGTGCCGCCGGCGAAGTCGATGGGGGCCACGGCTGCGACGGTTTCGCCGTTTTCGGTGACCGTGCCGAACAGCTTCGCGGACAGCGAGCTCGCCGAGTCGCTGAGCAGGCCGCCGCCCCACACCATGTGGGCCATCGGGAAGTAGGCGAAGGTGGCCCACAGCCCGGTGAAGGCGAGCCAGGTGCCGAACTTCACGCGGCCGGCCAGGGCGCCGGAAATCAGCGCCGTGGAGATGACGGCGAAGGTCAGCTGGAAACCGACGTCGATGACGTTGGCGTACCCGCCGGCCCCGGCCACGTAATTGCCGGCCCCGTCCGTGATCTGCCCCGCCAAGCCGAACTGCTCGAAGGGGTCGGCCACGATGCCCGCGATGGACTTCGTGCCGTAGGACATCGACCAGCCCCACAGGACGTAGACGACGCTCACGACGCCGAGTGCGCCGAAGGACATCATCATCATGTTCAGGACCGACCTTCGGCCGGTCATTCCGCCGTAGAACAGCGCAAGGGCGGGGGTCATCAGCAGCACCAGCGAGGCGGAAACGAGCATCCACGCCGCATTGCCGGAGTTCAGCACAACCTCTTCGGGGGTCATCGCGTCTCCTGTTTTCATCTTCGTTTCGGGTGGGACGAAATGATCATCGGACGCCGCCGTTACGGCGGAACCCGCCGCCCGGTTACGTTTCCGTCACCGGTCGGCGGGTTCGTGTTTCGCGGTTGTTGCGCTCGTTTCGGGTGGGTTACCCCAGCAGGGCGTCGACGAAGCCCTCCGGCTCGAAGGGCGCCAGGTCGTCGGCGCCCTCGCCCAGGCCGACGAGCTTGACGGGCACGCCGAGCTCGCGCTGGACCTGGAAGACGATGCCGCCCTTGGCGGTGCCGTCGAGCTTGGTCAGGACGACGCCGGTGATGTCGACGACGTCGCGGAAGGTGCGGGCCTGCAGCAGGCCGTTCTGCCCGACGGTGGCGTCGAGGACGAGCAGCACCTCGTCGACCTCTGCCTTCTTCTCCACCACGCGCTTGACCTTGCCCAGCTGATCCATCAGGCCGGTCTTGGTGTGCAGCCGGCCGGCGGTGTCGATGAGCACCACGTCGGCGGAATCGTCGATGCCCTTGGCCACGGCGTCGAAGGCGATGGAGGCGGGGTCGGCGCCCTCCGGCCCGCGGACGGTGGCGGCACCGACCCGGCGGCCCCAGGTTTCCAGCTGGTCGGCGGCGGCGGCGCGGAACGTGTCGGCCGCGCCGAGCAGCACCTCATGGCCCTGCGCCACGAGGACGCGGGCGAGCTTGCCGGTGGTGGTGGTCTTGCCGGTGCCGTTGACGCCCACGACGAGGACGACGGCGGGCTTGCCCTCGTGCGGCAGCGCGCGGATCGAACGGTCCAGGTCCGGGCCGCACTCCTCGATGAGGACCTCGCGCAGCAGGGCTCGGGCCTCGGCTTCCGAAGACACGCCGCGGGAGGCGATGCGCTCGCGGAGCTTTTCGACGACGTTCATCGTCGCCGCGGTGCCGAGGTCCGCCATGATCAGCGTGTCCTCGATCTCCTCCCACGCGTCCTCGTCCAGATCGCCGGCGCCGAGGATGCCGAGCACCGACTGGCCGATGGCGTTCTGCGACCGTGACAGGCGACCGCGCAGGCGCGAGATGCGGCCCTCGGTCGGGGCGATGTCGTCGAGCGGCTGCTCCGGCGCGGCGGGGGCGGGCTCCTCCAGGATCTCCTCGACCGGCTCGGGCGCGAGATCGGCCGGCGGCACGACGTCCGGCGCGGGCTGCCCGAGATCCTCGACCTCCGGCAGGGCCGGCTCGGCGGCGAGCTCCTCCGGAACCTCCGGCGCCTCCATCTCCTCGACGGGCCGGGGCTCGGGTTCGGCGGGCTCGGGTTCGACGGGCGCGGCCTCAGGTTCAGGGGCTTCCGGCGCGGCCTCGGCAGGCTCAGTCTCAGGCTCGGGCTCGACCTTCTCGGTCTCCACGGGCTCCGGCTCCGGCGCAGCCTCAACCCGCTCGGGCTCCGGTTCCGGCGCAGGCTCGACGCGCTTGCCCAGGTCCGACCCTTCGGGGCGCGGCGGCAGCGGCGGGCTCGGCGGGGTGCCCAACTCCTGGCCGGGCAGGAGGTCGGGCTGCTTCTCCGGCTTCTTGGTCGCCGGAGCGGCCGGGGCGAAGTTGAAGCCGCCGGTGGCCTGGTAATTCCCGGACTTTTCCGCCTGGGTCAGCTCCTCGGGGGCCTTCTTCTCCTCGAACGAGATGGTGTTCTTCTTCCGGCGGGCCAGGCCCACGAGAAGCAGAATCACCAGCAGCAGCACCACGACAACCGCGGCGAGAATGATCCATTGCGTAACCGTCATGCCCCACAGTCTTGCAGGTTCCGGCGCGCCCGTCTCGCCCCGGGTGCTCGCGCGGGTTCCGGCCGCCCCGGTAATACAGTGGCGGCATGGCCACCACCGCACTCCAGGAACTCATCGATTCGTTGCCGCCCGGCGCCGTCATCGTCGACGCCGACGTCCTCGACTCATACGCCCGCGACCGCACCGACGTCCTCGCCGCGGGGACTCCCCTCGCCGCCGTCACCGCCCGCTCCACGGACGACGTGGCCGCCGCGCTCGCGTGGGCCCATGCGAACGACGTGCCCGTCGTCACGCGGGGCGCCGGCTCCGGCCTGTCCGGTGGCGCGACCGCGACGCCGGGCTGCCTGATCGTGTCGCTGGCGAAGATGAACCGGATCCTGGCCATCGAACCGGACGATTTCGTGGCCAGGGTCGAGGCGGGCGTGATCAACGGCGACCTCGACCGCGCCGCGGCGGCGCACGGGCTGATGTACGCGCCGGACCCGTCGAGCATGGACATCTCGTCCGTCGGCGGCAACATCGCCACCAACGCCGGCGGCCTGCGCTGCGTGAAGTACGGCGTCACCCGCAATTCCGTGCGGTCCCTGACGGTGGTGCTCGCCGACGGCCGCGTGCTGCGCACCGGACATGACACGGTCAAGGGCGTTTCCGGCTTGGACATGGTCGGGCTCTTCTGCGGCTCGGAGGGCACGCTCGGCGTGATCACCGAGGCCACCGTCGCGCTCGTGCCGCGCCCCGGAGGCGATCCCGTCACCCTGCTGGCCCCCTTCCCCACCGCCGACGCGGCGCTCGGCGCGGTATCGGCGGCGATGCGGCTGGGCGCCGACCCCGAGCTGATGGAGTTCATGGACCGCCGCACGCTGCAGGCGATCGACGATTGGAAGGGCACCGACTTCGCCTCGGCCGGCGGGATGGTGCTGGCGCAGGTCATGGGCCCGGACGCGGCGGGCCGCGCCGAGAAGATCGCGCAAGCGTTCCACGCGGGCGGCGCAGACGACGTCGCGGTGTCCGACAACGCCGCCGAAGGCGAGCAGCTCATCGCCATCCGCCGCATGGCCTACCCCGCCAAGGAGCGACTGGGCCATTTGCTCACCGAGGACGTCTGCGTCCCCCGGTCGCAGCTGGCGCACATGATGCGCTTCATCGACGACCTCGCCGCCGAGCGCGGCTTGGCCATCTGCACCGTCGCCCACGCCGGCGACGGCAACCTGCACCCGGTGTTCATCTACGACGGCGCCACGCCCACCGACGTCCCCGACGAGATCTGGGAGGCCGCGGGCGACGTCTTCCGCGAGGCGCTGCGCGTCGGCGGCACGCTCACCGGCGAACACGGCGTCGGCACGCTGAAGCGCCGTTTCCTGGCCGAGGAACTCGGCGACGTCGGCGTGGAGGTCCAGCGCGCCGTGAAGCGCGCCCTCGATCCCAAGGGTCTGCTCAACCCGGGCAAGGCCCTGGCCTAGACCCACCCGGGCTCAGGCGATGCGCACGCCCTTCGGCAGTTCGCCGGCGGGCACCCTGAGCCTGCGGTGGGCGAACGCGACGCCCAGTGCGCCGAGCAGCAGGTTGACGGCCAGGCCGGGCGCCCACTTCCAGCCCGGGCGGCTCTCCGACCGCGGCGGCGTCGGCTCCGCGATCGCGCCCGTCTCGGGCTCCCGCATGGACTCGGCGAGCTGGGCGCAGGTCTCCGGCTGGCGCTCCGGTTCGCGGAACGCGCGGTCGGCGACGTCGCGCACGATGGGCGTCACCCCGGCCAGCTCGGCCTTGTACGGCAGGGCGTCGGAAAGCACCACCACCGGGTTGGGCGGCAGCATCCACGCGATGCGGCGGGTGTCCATGGTCCGGATCTCGGTCATTTCCTCGCGGCACCAGGTGGTGGTGTCGCCGAGGTCGAGGTTCTCCTCGTAGCGCACCATGTACGCCACCTGGCGCGTCTCGCGGTGCTCGGTCAGCGGCATCGACAGCAGGAACACCATGGGCAGCCCGATGACCAGCACGGCGACGATCA
The DNA here is from genome assembly GCF_001056295.1 of Corynebacterium halotolerans. Lineage (GTDB taxonomy): Bacteria > Actinomycetota > Actinomycetes > Mycobacteriales > Mycobacteriaceae > Corynebacterium > Corynebacterium hansenii. The sequence continues at coordinate 106,688 of NZ_JVMD01000018.1, read as the reverse complement.
GATACGACAGCATCGTCGACGACGCCGTCCGCGGCGTCAGCGCCGATACGCCGAGCCCCATGCCGGACACGGCGAGCAGCAGCAGCGCCACGACTACCGTCCCCAGCAGCAGCGCCCACCACGGCATGCCGCCGCGGATGACGGTCCACACCAGCACCGGCAGCGAGACCAGCAGGAAGGCCAGGGAGGACAGCCACGCGGCCATGAGCTTGCCGACGGCCACCGCCCACGTGGGGATGGGCGCCGCCTGGATCAGGGCCAGCACCCCGTCGCGCCGGTCGCCGTTGATGGACGTCGCGGTTTGGGCGGGCGCCACCAGAAGCCCGACGAGGAGCACGAACAGCAGCGTGCCGGACGCCGTGGCCTCGGCCGACGCCGCCGCCCAGGCGTCCTCGTCGCCGGACAGGCCGGGCCCCACGTTGCGGAAGAACAGGGTCTGCAGCAGCACCGTGCCCGAAAGCACGACGAACCATCCGATCAGCAGCGCACGCCACCGCGTCGATCGCGCCCGCTGAGTCAGTTCGAGGGCCAGGACCTCGCGCATCGCGTTCATTCGTTCGCACCCCATTCCAGGTATCGGGATTCCAGCGTCCTCCGGCCGAAGGACACCACCACCACGCCGGCCGCCAGCGCCCGGCCCAGCGCGGCCGACGCGGCCTCCGGGCCGGCGGCGAATTCCGCCCACGCCAGCCGCGGCCCGTCGTCCGGGGACGCGGCGCCGACGGCGATGCCGAGGGCGGGGTCCTCGGCCTCGGCCCAGCGCCGCAGGTCGGCGTCCCCGCCGCCCGCGACCTCCAGCCGCCACATGGGCGTCCCGTCGCCGGACGACGGGGCCAGGGTACGGCCGTCGCGCATCATGATGACGTCGTCGACCATCTCCTCCAGCTCCGGCAGGATGTGGGAACTCACGATGATCGCCACCCCGGCATCCGCCCGGCGCCGCAGGATGCCGCGCAGCGCCACCCTGGAATCGGGGTCGAGCCCGGACGCCGGCTCGTCGAGAAGCAGGACCGCCGGGTCATGCACCAGCGCCCGCGCCAGCGACAGGCGCTGCTTCTGGCCGCGCGACAGCACGCGCACGCGACTGCCGGCGAAGTCGGACAGGCCGACCTCGGCCAGCAGCTCCGTGGCGCGCTCGCCCGCGACGTCGCGCGGCAGGCCGTACACGCGCCCGAAGGCGGCGACGATCTCCCACGACGTCAGCGTCTCCCACGTGCCCACGTGATCGGGCATCCACCCGATCCGCGCGCGGGCCCGGGGGCCGTCGGCCGCGGGGTCGAAACCGGCGACTTCCACCGTGCCCGAATCCGGCGCCAGCAGCCCCGCCAGCACCAGCAGCAGGGTGGTCTTGCCGCAGCCGTTCGGGCCGATCAGGCCGGTGATCCGGCCCGGTGCGACGTCGACGTCCGCATGGTCTATGGCGACGTGTTCGCCGAAGGTCCTGCGCACGTCCCGGGCCTTTATGCTCATGCGTCCAACGTATAGGATGCAGCCGCTACTTCGCCGTCTCCGGCGACATGCGCTGCGAGATCACCCGTGTGACGCCGTCGCCGCGCATGGTCACGCCGTACAGGACGTTCGCCACGTCCATGGTCGGCTTCTGGTGCGTGATCACGATCAGCTGGGACGACTCGCGCAGCTCCTCCAGCAGGGCGATGAGCCGGCGCAGGTTGACGTCGTCGAGCGCGGCCTCGACCTCGTCGAGGACGTAGAACGGGCTGGGGCGGGCACGGAAGATGGCCACCAGCATCGCCAGCGCCGTCAGCGACTTTTCGCCGCCCGACAGCAGCGACAGCCGCTTGACCTTCTTGCCCGGCGGGCGCGCCTCCACCTCGATGCCGGTGGCCAGCATGTCCTCCGGCTCCGTGAGCACCAGCCGGCCGTCGCCGCCCGGGAAGAGGGTGTCGAAGACCTTGGGGAACTCCCGCTCCACGTCCAGCCAGGCCTCGGTGAACAGCCGCAGGATGGTCTCGTCGACCTCTTCCACGACGTCGAGCAGGTCCTTGCGGGCGCGGCGGACGTCGTCGAGCTGCGTGGCCAGGAAGTCGTGGCGCTCCTCCATGGCCTTGAACTCCTCCAGGGCCAGCGGGTTGACGCGGCCGAGCACGCGGAGGTCCTTTTCCGCGCGCTTGAGGCGGGCCTCGGCCTCCGCGCGGTCGAAGTCCTCCCCCGGGGCATGCGATTCGAGCAGGTCGGAGACGGGCACGCCGAACCGGTCGACGATGGATTCCTCCATCTGGTCGACGCGCAGCTGGGCTTCGGCCCGGGCGATGTCGCCCCGGTGCGCGCCGTCGGTGAGCTCGGCGACGCGCTTGGCGGCGGCCGATGCGTCGGCGCGCGCCTTGTTCAGCTCGGCGCCGATGGCCTTGCGGGTGGCCTCCAGCTCGTCGCGGTCGGCGGCGGCGCGCTCCAGCGACACCGACACCTGCTCGGCGACGTCGGCGGACAGCTCGGCGACGGTGGCCGCCAGCTCGCGGGAGCGTTCCCGGCGCACCTGGGCGGCCTCGTGGCGGGCGCGGGCCTGGCGTTCCGCGATTGCTTGGCGACGCAGCCGTTCGGCCTTCCCGCGCACCCCGCCCGAGCGTTCCTCGGCAGTGCGCAGCGCCAGCCGCGCCTCGGTTTCCATGGCTCGGGCCTGGGCCAGCGCCGCGGCGGCGTGATCGCGTTCCTCGGTGGAGGGTTCGCCCTCGGCCGGATCCTCGTCGACGCGGGACAGTCGGTCGGAGACCTCGTCGAGTTCCTCGCGCAGCTGCACCAGCCGGGCCTCGGCCTCCGCGCGGCGGGCGGCGGCGCGTTCGGCGTCGTGGTCGACTCCGGCGAGCTGCGACTGCGCGCGGGTGCGGGCGTCCTTCAGGGTCTTCAGGCCGCGTTCGTGCTCGCGCAGGGCGGCGCGGGCCGCGGCGGCGTCGGTGCGGCGGTCCTCTTCTTCGGCGGCGGCGCCGGCCAGGACTCCGCCGAGGTCGGCGAGCTCCTCGCGGGCGGCGGCGAGCTCCTCCTCCGCCGCGGCGATGCCCGCGCCGATCTCCACGCTGGACCGGGCGCCGCCAGCGCCGCCCGACGCCCATCCGGGGCCGTGCAGGCGCCCGTCGGCGGTGGCGGCGCGCAGGCGATTGTCCTCGTCGACCACGCGGCGCGCGGTGGCGGCGTCGGGGCACAGCACCACATCGACGAGCAGCGCCGACAGCGCCGCCGCCAATTCATTCGGGTGCTCCACCACGTCCAGGGCCCACGTGCAGCCCGGCGGGATGCCCGCGTCGAGGCGCCAGCCCGCGCCGGACCCCGGTTCCACGACGGTCGCGGTTCCGGCGCCGGCGTCGGACAGCGAGGCGATCAGGTCGTCGGCCGAATGGTCCGGGGCGTCCTCGTCGCCGGCGACCAGCGCCTCGGCGGCGGGGCCGAGTGCCGCGGCGATGGCCGAGTCCCAACCGCCGGTGACGTGCAGCGCCCCCGACAGCGCGGGCAGCCCGTGGGTGTCGCGCAACCATCCCGCCCCGTCGGTGGCGGCGGCGCGGCGGGCGGCGTCGAGGGCCTCGATGCGCGCGGACAGGCCCGACACCGTCTTCTCCAGCGCGCGCTCGCGGTCGCGGAGCTCCTTCACGCGCGCCGTGGCGGCGGTGGCCTCGGCGTCGGCGCGCTCATGGGCGCGGGCGAGCTCGGGACCGGCCGTCTCGGCTTCCGCCAGAGCCTCGGCGGCGTCGTCGAGGGCGTCGGCGGCATCGTCGCGGCGCTGCCCCGCTTCGGCCACGTGCTCGGCCAGGCGGGCGGACTCGGCTTCGGCCGACTCGATGCGCGCGCGCAGGGATTCCTCCGCGGCGACCAGCCGGACCACGCCTTCGCGGCGGTCGGCCAGAGCGCGGACCTGCGCCATGTGCTCCGATTCGGCGGCGCGGAACGCATCCTCGGCCTCCGCGAGGACGTCGCGGACCGATTCCAGGCGCTCGCGCGCCTCCGATTCGGCCTCGGCCAGCTCCTCTTCCTCGGCGGCGGCACGGTCGGCGCGGGACTCGAGCTCCTCCGGGTCCTGGCCGGTCCACGGGGCCGGGGCGGAATCGGCGGCGCGGTCGGCGGCGATGCGCCGGGTCGCGCCCACCCGCTCCGCCAGCGCCGACAGCCGGAACCACAAGTCGCGGGCGGCGTCGGCGCGCGGGGTGACGTCCTCCAGCTCCGCTTCCAGATCATCGCGGCGTTCGGCGGCCGCTTCGGCCACCGCCTCTTCCGCCGCAACCTTGTCCGCGACCATTTTCGCGCGCTCGGCGGCGTCGGAAAGCGCCTCGCGCAGCGCGACCAGGTCGGCCGCCGCGAGCGCAAGCCTGGCCTGGCGCAGGTCGGCCTGCACGGTCTGCGCGCGTTGGGCGGCCTCCGCCTGCCGGGCCAGCGGCTTCAACTGCCGGCGCAGCTCCCCGACCAGGTCCTCCAGGCGGTCGAGGTTGCCCTGCATCGATTGCAGCTTGCGCTGGGCCTTTTCCTTGCGACGCCGGTGCTTGAGCACGCCGGCGGCTTCCTCGATGAACGCGCGGCGCTCCTCCGGCCGCGACTCCAGGATCTGGGCGAGCCGGCCCTGGCCGACGATGACGTGCATCTCGCGGCCGATGCCCGAATCGCTGAGCAGCTCCTGGACGTCCATCAGGCGGCAGCGCGAACCGTTGATCTCGTACTCGCTGGCGCCGTCGCGGAACATGCGGCGCGTGACCGAAACCTCGGAATAGCCGATGGGCAGGACGCCATCGGAGTTGTCGATGGTCAGCGTGACCTCGGCGCGGCCCAGCGGCTTGCGGCCGGACGTGCCGGCGAAGATGACGTCCTCCATCTTCCCGCCGCGCAGGGTCTTCGCGCCCTGCTCGCCCATCACCCACGCCAGGGCGTCGACGACGTTGGATTTGCCGGAGCCGTTCGGGCCGACGACCGCGCAGATGCCCGGCTCGAACTTCAGCGTGGTCGCCGACGCGAAGGACTTGAATCCCTTGAGGGTCAGCGATTTGAGGTGCACGGCTGATCATTGTGCCATGTCGGGGACGTGAATAGCACCGCACGCGCCCGCCGCGACGGGAGGCCGGCCACCCGCGGCCGGGGTATCGTGCCCACATGAGCATCCACGTGACCGATCCGGACGAGGGGCTGTCCCCGCGCACCAGCCATCCCCGATTCGTCGAATTCGCGCCCGAGCGCTTCTACTCCGAAGTCGACGAATTCGCCCCGTTCGGCAACGACTCCGGCGCGGACGTCCTGGACGTCCTCGAGGAACTGGCCGAATCAGACGGTGACGACGTCGATGCGCTCGACGCGCTCCGTGAAATCCTGTCCGACTGGGACTTCGGCATCGACCCGGAGTTGTTCGGCGCCGGCGACGACGAAGTGCGGGCCTGGGTCGCCGAGAACCCGGGCGAGGTGAACGCGCTCGCCGCCGAAGCGCAGGCCCGCATCGCCGCCGCCATCGGGCAGGTCAAGATCACCGGCGCCGCCGGGGAGCGGCTCCTCCGCGTCGGAGAGCAGGGCGCCCGCGTGCTCGGCATGCTCGATCCCGGGGAGCACCGGGAAGAGCATCTCGCCGCACTCGCGGAAATCCGCGAATTCCTCGCGTCCGCGGCGGCGACGGAGCGCGGGGGCGCTACTTCCTGAGGAAACCCTCGTAACCGCCGCGGGCGTCGCCCACCTCGCTGACGACCGTCGACACCGAGCCCGGGGCGTCGGGGCCCTCCAGCCAGGCGAGCAGCTCCTCGCAGGCCGCGGCGGGCCCTTCCGCGATGACCAGCACCCGGCCATCCGCGTAGTTCTTCGCGTATCCGGTCAACCCCAGCTCCAGGGCGCGCACGCGGGTGGCCCAGCGGAAGCCGACGCCCTGCACGTGCCCGTGGACCCAGGCGGTCAGGCGCGATCCGCCGTCGCTCATCGCGCCACCTCGGCCGCGCCGCCGTCGTCGGCGCGGACCGTCATCGGGTCGGAGCCGTCCCAGCACTCGATGTTCTCGCGGCCGCGCAGGCCCGGGATGTCATCGCGGTGGAACACAGGGTTGAGTCCCCTGGCCCTCTGCGCCGAGTAGTTGGCCAACAGCGCCACCGCCACCCCGCCCAGCGGCAGGATCGCGGCGATGTTGATGGTGGCCATCAGCGCCGAGAAGACGTCGGCCAACGCCCAGACCAGCGGCACCGAACCGATCGCGCCGCCCAGGACGCACAGCATGATCAGCGCGCGCACGCCGTTGAGGACGCTCCTGCGCTCGTCGAGGAAGGGCACGTTGGCCTCGGCGTAGTAGTAGTTGCCGATGATCGACGAGAACGCCAGGAAGAAGATGATCACCGTCACCGCGTGGGTGGCCCAGGAACCGACCTGGGCGGCCAGCGCGGCCTGGGTCAGCGACGTGCCCTCCGCCTCCGCGCCGTACACCGGGTTCGACAGCAGGATGATGACGGCCGTGACCGTGCACACGATGATCGTGTCGAAGTAGACGCCGAGCGTCTGGATCAGGCCCTGCTTGCACGGGTGGGACACCGACGACGTCGCGGCGGCGTTCGGGGTGGAGCCCATGCCGGCTTCGTTGGAGAACAGGCCGCGGCGCATGCCCTGCATGATGGCGGTGCCCACGGCCGCGCCGGCGATTTCGCGGATGCCCAGGGCGTGCTCGACGATCAGCGCCAGCATCGACGGGACCTCGCTCCAGTTGAGCACCAGGACGATGATGCCCAGGATGATGTACGCCATGGCCATGACGGGCACGATGACCTGGGTGACCTTCGAGATGCGCTGGACGCCGCCGAAGATGATCGCGCCGGTGGCCGCGGCGAGCACCAGGCCGATGATGACCTTCAGGTTCGACGAGTCGTTTCCGGTGGACTCGGCCACGGCGGCCGTGATGGAGTTCGACTGCACCGCGTTGAACACGAAGCCGTAGGTGATGGTGATGGCCAGCGCGAAGAGGATGGCCAGCCACCGGAACTTCTCGCCCAGGCCGCGGGTGATGTAGTAGGCCGGGCCGCCGCGGTAGGACTCCCTGTCCTTCACCTTGTACAGCTGCGCGAGGGTGGACTCGACGAAGCTGGTCGCGCCGCCGACGATGGCCAGCAGCCACATCCAGAACACCGCGCCCGGGCCGCCCGTGGAAATGGCCACCGCCACGCCGGCGACGTTGCCGGTGCCCACGCGCGACGCCGCCGAAATGGTGAACGCCTTGAAGCTGGAGATGCCCTTGACGCCCTCGGAAATGTCCGACGGCTTCTCGGCGATGGCGCGGAACATGTCCGGCACGTAGCGGATCTGGACGACGATCGTCCGGATGCAGAAGTACAGGCCCGCCAGAATGAGCAGGCCGATCATGAACAGCCAGTACTTGTCGTTCCAGGCCGTTACCGCGCTTGTGGCGCTTTCCATCCATTCCATGAATGCGACATTAGACGCGACTCAGCGGACGGTAAATGCCTTGACAGGAACCACATCATGATCAACGCGGCCACCGCCCACCACAGGTAGGCGTTGCCGAACACGTGCCAGAAGGCGCTCCAGTCCAGTTCACGGCCTTGTTCCGCCGGTGCGAGCGCCTGGGGCTCGAATGCGAAGCACGCCACTCCGGAGGCGATGAAAATCCACGGCAGCGCCCCACCCGGATCGCCCCTCCGGCGCGGTGCCCGCAGGGCGAGAAGGGTCACCGCGATGACCATGACGGGCACCCAGACCCAGTGGTGCGACCACGATATGGGCGACGCCAGCAGCCCGAACAGGGCATTGGCGCACACGGCGAGGAACGGGTGCCCGTCGCGGAGCAGCCGCAGCATCACGGCGACGGTGACGGCCAGCGCCGCCAGCACCAGCGCCAGCCACAGCCCGCCGCCGGAGTCCTCGGTGTGCAGGCCCAGGCGCCACAGTTCGGCGTCGATGGATTGGTTGGAGGCGTACATGGGGCCCCCGATGCGCCCGGTGTTGGCCAGCGTGTCCGTCCAGTACCGGGCCGAATCGGCCGGCGCCGCGAGGTGCCCGAGCAGCGTCAGCCCGCCGGCCGACGCCGCGATGCGCGCGATGCCGCCCCAGTCGCGGCGCAGCAGGAACCACAGGCCGAACACCGCCGGCGTGAGCTTGACGGCGATGGCGGCCCCGGTGAGCAGGCCCCGCCAGCGCGGCGGTACGACGAGGACGTCGATGGCCACGAGCATCATCAAAATGACGTTGACCTGCCCGAAACCGATGGTCGTGTGCACGGGGCCGAACCACAGCAGGGCGGCGGTCAGCGCCAGCGCGAGCCATCCCGCGTCGGCGGAGCGCAGGTCCCCGAGCTTTGCGACGACCTCCCGCAGCACCCACCACAGCGACCCCATCGTCGCGGCCGCGACGAGGACGAAGACCAGCTGCAGCGGCATCATGGCCAGCGGCGCGAAGCGCACCGCGGCCACCGGCGGATACGTGAACGGCAGCCAGACGCCGCTGGACGTCGGGAAGGAGCCGTCGTAAAGCGGGAGCCCCTCGAGGAAGCGGCGGCCGCCGACCGCGTACACGTCGGCGTCGAGGAAGTAGCGCGGTGCGCCGGAGAAGTGGACGAGCTTCGACGCCGCGAGCGCGGCGAAGACGACGGAAATGAGCGCGCGGACCCCGGGCCGGCGCAGAACGGGCATCATGCGGCCTCCCGCGGCAGCCGCTGGCACCGCGGGCAGTGGTAGCTGGAGCGGTTCATGAACGTCGACCGGACGATCGGCCGGCCGCAGCGGGAGCAGGGTTCGCCCTCGCGGCCGTACGCCTCCAGGTCGCGGGAGAAGTAGCCCGATTCGCCGTTGACGTTGACGTACAGCGAGTCGAAGCTGGTGCCGCCGACCTTGACCGCCCGGCCCATGACCTCGCGGCCCGCCCGCAGGAGCTTCGCCAGCGTGCGCACCGACAGCTCGTCGGCGGGGGTCTCGCCGTGGACGCGGGCGGCCCACAGCATCTCGTCGGCGTAGATGTTGCCGATGCCCGAGACGACCTCCTGGTTGAGCAGCACGCGCTTGATGCCGCTGGTGCGGCGGCGGATCACGTGGGCGAGCGCGACGGGGTCCACCCGCGGATCCATCAGGTCGCGGGCGATGTGCGCGGCCGGCTCCGGCACCCCGTCGGCGTCTGCGTCGCAGGCCCACACCCACCCGAACGTCCGCTGGTCGCGGAACTGCAGCGTCAGGCCGTCGAGTTCGAGCGTGGCCCGCACGTGCGGCGAGGGCGGCGTGTCCGGGCCGGGGACGATCAGCTGGCCGCTCATGCCCAGGTGGATGAGCAGCGCGGAGGCGTCGTCGAGCGTCAGCCACAGGAACTTGCCCCTCCGGCCGGTGCCCGTGATGGTGCGGCCGACCAGGCGTTCGCCGAACTCCGCGGCACCGCCCGGCTGGCGGCGCACCGCACGGTCGCGGAGCACGCGCGCGCCGGTGATGCGGCGCCCGCGGACGTGGGGATCGAGCCCGATGCGGATCGTCTCGACTTCGGGCAGTTCAGGCATCCGCCCCTACCCCAGCGCCGTGTGGGCCCGGTGGGCCGCGAGCATCTCGGCTTCCTTCTTCGTCGCGCCGGTGCCGGTGCCGCGGACGACGCCGTCGACGAGCAGTTCGACGGAGTACGTGCGGGCGTGGTCCGGGCCCTCGGAGCTGACGACATATTCGGCGGCCGGGAGCTTCTTCGCCGCCAGGCGCTCCTGCAGCAGCGTCTTCCAGTCGCGGCCGCGCGACTGGGTCGGGGCCTCGTCGATCATCGCGTCGAACAGCCGCAGGATGGTGTCCCGCGAGGTGGCGAAGCCGTGCTGGAGGTAGATCGCACCGAGCAGCGCCTCCACGGTGTCCGCCAGGATCGAATGCTTGTCGGCACCGCCGGTCGACTTCTCGCCGCGGCCCAGCAGGATGTGCGGGCCCAGCTCGATGCGGCGGGCCAGATCGGCGAGCGCGTACATGTTGACCACGCCCGCGCGCATCTTGGAGATGTCCTGCTCCGCGCGATCGGGGAAACGCCGGTACAGCTCCTCGGCGACGCACATGCCCAGCACGGCGTCGCCCAGGAACTCCAGGCGCTCGTTGTTGGTCAGGTTGCCGTTTTCGTTGGCGAAGCTGCGGTGCGTCAGCGCCAGGCACAGCCGGTCGTCGTCGAGCCCGACGCCCAACCGCTCCAGCAGCGGTGCGTGGTCGACCGCGGTGAACGCCGCCTGGCGCGCCGCCTCACCGCTCAGGCGCCGCTTCCGGCTCACTTGGCGTCCCCGTCGCCGGAGCCCAGGTCGCCGAACTTCTCGGCCAAACCGGCCCAGCGCGGATCCGGGAGGTCACCCTCCTGGCCGGACACGCCGTCGGGCTCGGGCACGCCGGTCTCCTCCCCGTGGCAGGGGTGATCCTCGAAGCTCTCGCACGTCGGGTTGAAGGGAAGCGCCAGCACTGCCTCGTCGATCACCGCCTGGGTGATGTCGGCCAGGTCGCCGTCGAGGGCCGGGACGTCGTCGTCCACGTCGCCGTCCTCCGGGTTCGCGGTGACGAAGCCCTCGCCGGCCGAGAACACGGTGGACACGTGGATGTCCAGCTCGTCGGCCAGGTTGCCCAGGCAGCGCACGCACTGGCCCGACAGCGGGGCGCGGACGTCGGCGTCGATGAGCACGCCGCCGCCGAGGGGGGTGACCACGCCGTCGAGGCGCACCTCCGTCCCCTTCTCCACCGCAATCATTTCGGCGCCGATGCGCTCGGGCGCATCGCCGACACGGGAAAAGGGCTCGGGCGCGCCTTCGCGCAGCACCCGGCCCACGTCAAACACGAAAGGGGAAGCGGCAGTCATAATGCCGCCATCCTACCTCCCCCGCCGGATTCCCTCTCCGGCGCGGGGCCTCAGCGGCGGTAGTCCCCGCCGCGCTCGTACGGGCGGTCCGACCCGAGCTCCTCGCGGTCGGCCGCGGCGCCCGGCCCGGAGGCGCCGGCGCCCTTGCGCAGCGCCGCGCGGTCGCGGCCGACGGAGCGCAGCGTCTCGGACAGGGACGCCTCGAATTCGGCGAGCTTGTCGTCGACGTACACGTCGCACTCCCCGCGCAGCCGCTTCGAGTCGGCGTAGGCGGATTCGACGACCCGGCGCGCCTCCTCGTTGGCCTCGTGGACGACCGTCGACTCGGAGACCAGCCGCTCCTGCTCCGCCAGGCCATCCTTGACGGAACGGTCATAGGCGGCGTTGCCCGACGCGACGAGGCGCTCGGCCTCGGTCGCGGCACGCTCGGTGACCTGGCGGTACTCGCGGTCGGCGTCCTCGCGTCGGCGGGCGGCCTCTTCCTGGGCCTCGGCGACGGTGGCGTGGGCGCGGTTCTCCGCGTCCTCCACCATGCGGCGGGAGCGCTCCTCGGCCTCGTCCATGATGCGGCGGGCCTCCTCCTCCGCGGCCGCGATCGACTCTGCCGCGGTCGCCTCGGCCTCGCCGATGATCGCGTCGCGCTGGTCGAGCACGTCCTGGGCGTCGTCGAGCTCCGCGGGGAACGCGTTGCGCAATTCGTCGAGAAGCACCAGCACGTCGCGGCGCGGCACCATGCAATTCGCCGTCATCGGGACGCCATAGGCTTCCTCGACGGTCTGGACAAGTTCATCGAGGGATTCAAAGACGCGGTACATGGCCCCGAGATTACGCGACGACCTGCGGGGATGCCGTGATTGCAGGCCACGGCGTTTTGCGGTAGGCGATGCGGCTACGTCAGCCGCGCGCGCAGGGCCTCCTGCACCGGTTCCGGCACGAGCCCCTCGACGGAGCCGCCGTAGCGCACGACTTCCTTCATCAGGGTCGACGAGACGTGCCCGTACTTGGGGTCCGCCTCGATGAACATGGTGTCCACGCCGGACATGCGGCGGTTCATCTGGGCCATGGGAACTTCGTATTCGTAGTCCAGCGCCGAGCGCAGGCCCTTGACCAGCGTCGCGATGCCGTGCTCGGTGGTGTAGTCCACCAGCAGCTCGGACCAGGAATCGACGCGGACGTTGTCCAGGTGGCCGGTGCACTCCTCGATCAGGCGCATCCGCTCATCCGGGGTGAACATCCCCGTCTTGTTGGGGTTGTGGGTGACCAGGACGGTCACTTCGTCGAAAAGCACCGAGGCGCGCTGGATGACGTCGAGATGGCCGCTGGTGAGCGGGTCGTACGAACCGGGGCAGCAGGCATGGGTCATTGGTCTTCCCCTCGTCGGTAGATCGCGGTGTCGAAGCGGGCCAGGCCGTGGATGCGGCGCTTGAGCTTCTGCTCCAGGATGCCGTATCCGTCGGGCCAGACGGTTTCGTCGTCCGCGGAATGCCGCTCGACGGTGACCACGGCGCCGTCGCGCAGCGCCGGGCGCAGCGCCTCGAGCATCTCGGTGACCGCCTCCCCCGCCAGCTCATAGGGCGGATCGGCGATGACGCGGTCGAAATGATCCGCCGGCGCACCGGCCAGGTACGTCGACGCCTTCACTTCGGCGACGGTGACCCGGGGGTGGCCCACCGTGCCGATGTTCGTGCGGATCGCGCGGCACGCCGCCGGGCTCGACTCGACCAGCACGACCTCCGCGGCACCGCGCGACGCCGCCTCCAGGCCCAGCGCGCCGGACCCCGCGAACAGGTCCAGCACCGTGGTGCCCTCGATGCCGAAGCGCGAGGACCAGGAGGAGAAGATCGCCTCGCGCGCCCGATCCGTCGTCGGCCTGGTCGCGTCGCCCTTCGGGGTCACCAGCTTCCGGCCGCGGGCGACGCCCGCGATGATGCGGCTCATCGGGCCCCCTCGCCCTTCGGCGCCAGGGTCAGCAGCGGGTCGCCGCCGGAGACGTCGGAGAAGTCCTCCACCAGCACCTCGGCCACCGTCGCGGGGCACGGCGCCTGCACGGGGGCCTCCAGCTTCACGGCCTCGACCACCGCGACGGGCAGCCCGGTGGTCACGTCATCGCCCGCGGCGACCTGCAGCCGCACCACTCCCGCGAAGGGGGCGCACACGACCACGGCACCGTCGTCACCGTTCGTTTCGCTCATGGCACCGAGTCTACGGGCGCGGCGCGGCGGGGCTCAGCTGCGGTCCAGGAACCCGGCTTCCTCGTCGGTGATGTCGTAGGTCAGCGTCCGCGCGCGCCCGGGGTCCGCGGCGGCGAGCTTCGCGGCGTCCACCCGCGCGCGCTCGATGATCCGCGCGTCGCCGCCGAGGTCCAGCAGGCCGAGCCCGGCGGTCAGGCCGGACTGGCTCTCGCCCAGGACATCGCCGTGCTTGCGGGTGCGCACGTCGATCTCGGCGAGCCGGAAGCCGTCGTTCGTCGCCGCGATGGCGTCGAGCCGCGCCCGCTCCGGCGTGTCCGGCAACGTCTCGGTGCACAGGAAGCACCGCCCGGGCAGCTCGCCGCGGCCGATGCGCCCGCGCAGCTGGTGCAGCTGCGAGACGCCGTAGCTCTCGGCGCGGCGGATCATCATCACGGTCGCCTCGGGCACGTCGACGCCGACCTCGACGACCGTCGTGGCCACCAGCACCGACGTCCGGCCCGCCGCGAAATCGGCCATCGCCGAGGACTTCTCCTCCGCCGACATGCGGCCGTGCAGGAACCCGACCGCGACGCCCGGCAGGTTGCGCCGGGCCAGGTCGAAGTTGTCCTCCACGGATTCGCCCTCGCCCAGGATCCGCGGCGACACCACGAACGCCCGGTGCCCCGCTTCGGCCTCCTCGCGGATCACCTCCCAGGCACGTGCCTCCCACTTCGGCTTTTCGACGGTCGGAACGACGATCGTCCGCACGTTCCGGCGCCGCCCGGGCAGTTCGGCGAGCTCCGAGACGTCGAGGTCGCCGAACACCGTCATCGCCAGGGTGCGCGGGATGGGCGTGGCGGTCATGACCAGCACGTGGGGCGTCATCCCGTCGCGCCCGCGCTCGCGCAGCCGGTCGCGCTGGCGGACGCCGAAGCGGTGCTGCTCGTCGATGACCACCAGGCCCAGGTCGAAGAAGTCCACGCCCTCGCTCAGCAGCGCATGCGTGCCCACGATGATCCCCGACTCGCCCGAGACGATGTCCAGCAGCGCCGCCCGCTTCTCCCCCACCGGCATCGAACCGGTCAGCGAGGTCACCTTCGCGTCCACGCCGGCGTCGTCGAGAAGCCCCGCGATGGTCCGCGCGTGCTGCGCGGCCAGGACCTCCGTCGGGGCCAGCAGGACGCTCTGGCGGCCGCGGTCGAGGACCTGCAGCATGCCCAGCAGCGCGACGACGGTCTTGCCGGAGCCGACCTCGCCCTGCAGCAGGCGGTTCATCGGCGTCGGGCGGGAAAGGTCGGCGGAGATGTCGGCGAGCACCGACCGCTGCCCGCCGGTCAGCTCGAAGGGGAGATTCCCGGCGAGCCGGGCCGCGCGGCCGTCGGCGGACGGCGGGCACTCCGGCGCCACCCGGTCGGCGTTGCCCGCGCGGCGCAGGGCAAGGGCGAGCTGCAGCTCCAGGGCTTCGTCGTATTTGAGGCGGTCGATGGCCGCCTGCGGGCCGGCGGCGCCCGGGAAGTGCGCCTCGCGCAGCGCCACGTCGAACGTCGGCAGGTGCGACGGCCACTCGGGCAGCGGCTCGTCCTGGCGCGGCAGCCACCGCAGCACCCGCCGGATGTACAGCGCCAGGAGAATCCCCGACAGCCCCTTCCGGCCGCGGTGGATGGGCAGATACGGCCGCGCCAGCAGGCCGCGCAGTTCCGCCATGCCGTCGGCGCCGTCGATGAGCTTCTTCAGCTTGCCCGTCGCCGCGCCCGGCTGGCCGTCGGCGCCGATGACCAGCAGGTCCGCGCCCTTGATCTGGGGATTCCCACGGTATTCGTCGAGCGTGCCCAGCACCAGCAGCCGCGTGCCCGGGTGCAGCACGTGCACCAGCCACCCCTGCCCGAACAGGGGCATCGGCATGATCCGCCGGCCATCGGTGACCGTGACGCGGAGCGGGCGGCGGGTCGCCCCAGGAGCCGATTCGACGACGCTCACCACCTCCACGACCGCCGTGATCGACTCCCCCACCTGGGCGTAATCGACGTTGAGGCTGTGCCCCTGTGCGGCGTAGCGCTGGGGCAGGCGCGAGAGCAATTCGCCGACCGACGTCGCGCCGATCGAATCCCCGACCTTCTTCGCGGCCTTGGGCCCCAGGACCTCGCGCAGCGGCGTCATGGCCGTCGCCGTCGCCAACCAGCCCAGCATCGCCGTCGCCCGCTACTCGACGCCGATCTGGGCGAGCTCGGCGATGCCGTCGGCGGCGTACGCGGTGACGTCGACGCCCGGCGCGATGTCCCGCAGCCGCCGGCGCAGGGCCGTGGTCGACTCGGGGTCGACGCCCGTGCCCAGCAGCACCGTGACCAGCTCTCCGCCGGAGCGCAGCATCAGCTCCACCGTCCGGGTCAGCGCCTCGGCGACGGTGTCGGCGACGACGAGGATGTCCCCGCCGACCGTCGCCAGCACGTCCCCCTTGGCGCAGGGCCCGGCGGCGGTGAGGCCCGCGCCCGGCGCCGCGCCCAGGGTGGCGGTGCGCATGCCGGCGGACGCCTCGCTCATGGCGTAGGCGTCGACGGCCAGGGGGATCGTCGGATCATGCACCGCGACGGCGGCCAGCCCGTTGGCCAGCGTCGCCGTCGGCAGGATGGTGATGGAATGGCCCCCGGCCTGCGCGGCCAGCTCGACCTGGATCAGCTCGCGGTTGCCCACCAGGCCGTTGGGCAGCAGCAGCACCTCGCCGTCGCCGGGGATGCCGGCGATGGCCCCGAGGATCGATCCGACGACGTCGCCGTCCGGCCCCACCGGCGTCGCGCCCGCGGAAGCGAACAGCTCGGAGATCGGCCCCGTCGGCGCGACGGCCAGCAGCGACCGGGCCGGCGCCTTCCGCCCGCCCGCGGGGACCTCGTCGATGACCTCGATGCGGATGTTCTCCGGCCGCCCGTAGTCCAGCGCCGCCTCGATGACGGCCCCCGCCTCGGCGGAATGGATGTGCGTCATGTGGCGTTCCCCGCCCTCGCCCGCGATGACCAGCGAGTTGCCCAGCGCGTGCATGGTGGCGCGGTACTCGTCCATCCGGTCGGCGGCGACGTCGATGAGGAACATCACCTCCAGCTCGGGGCCCTCCGGGGCGGACGCCGTGACGTGCAGATCGGGTTCGTCGGGGGCTTCGCCGGACACCTCGTCGAGGAGCGCGTCGAGAAGCAGCACCAGCCCCGCGCCGCCGGCGTCGACGACGCCCGCCTCGCGCAGCGCCGGCAACTGCGACGGGGTGCGGTCCAGAGCCTGCCGCGCGGCCTCGGAGGCCGCCGCGATGACGTCGACGAGGTTCGCCGGGTCCCGCCGCCCGGCGGCGACGGCCGCTTGCCGCAGGACGGTGAGGATCGTGCCCTCCACCGGATCGGCGATTGCCCGGTCGACGTGCTTCACCGCGGTGTCCAGCGCCTTCTGCACGTGTTCGCCGCCGAAGCCGCCGGGTGCCGCGGCCTCCGCCAGCGCGCGCAGGACCTGCGACAGCACCGTCCCGGAGTTGCCGCGGGCGCCGCGCACCGCGCCGGCGGCGAGGGCGATGGCGATGTCGTGCGCCCCGGGGGCCGCGCCGCTTTGCGACGGGCCGGCCGCGGCGTGCTCGGCCGCGGCGAGGGCGGCGGCCATGGTCGCCGCCATGTTCGACCCCGTGTCGGCGTCGGGCACCGGGAACACGTTGAGCTCGTTGATCTCCTCGCGGCGGCGCTCCAGCACGGACACGCAGCGGCGGGCCCAGCTGAGCAGCGACGGCCCATCGATGCGGGTGGGCTGGGCGGGCGACGGCATGGCGGGCATATTACAGCGTCCAGTCCACGGGCTCGGCGCCGAGCGAGCGCAACGCCTCGTTGGCGCGGGAAAACGGGCGGGAACCGAAGAAACCCCGGGAAGCGCTCAGCGGCGACGGGTGCGGCGAACAGATGCACGGCACGTCGGCGCCGAGGAGCTTCTGCGCCGTCTGCGCGTCGCGGCCCCACAGGATGGCCACCAGAGGGGTGCCGCGGCCGGCGAGCGCGCGGATCGCCTCGGCGGTGACCTCCTCCCACCCCTTGCCGCGGTGCGAGGCGGGCTTGCCCGGCTGGACGGTGAGCACCCTGTTGAACAGCGCGACCCCGTTGTCCGTCCAGCGCGACAGATCCCCGTGCTCCGGCGGGGTCAGGCCCAGATCGGACTCGTACTCGCGGTAGATGTTGGCCAGCGACCGCGGCAACGGCCGGACGTCGCGGTGCACCGAGAAGCTCAGGCCCATCGGGTGCCCCGGCGTGGGGTACGGGTCCTGGCCGACGATGAGCACGCGGACGTCGTCGAAGGGCTTGGTGAAGGCACGCAGGACGTCGTCGCCGGCGGGCAGGTACCCGCGCCCGGCGGCATTTTCGGCCCGGAGGAAATCGCCCATGGCGTGGATGCGGTCGGCGACGGGCTCCAGCGCGCGGGCCCAGCCGGCCTCGACGGGCAGCGGGCGGTTGCCCCCATCGGTGGTCCGGTCGGCCATCAGAAGCTCACCCATCCCCCGCGCAGCCACGGCTGGCGCCCGGCGACGGACACGGGCAGGCCGCGGTCCCTGTGGACGGTGCCGATGCGCCGGAAGCCCGTGGGCGGCTCGCCCGACGTCGTGCCCAGGAGGGTGTGGTCCTCCCCGCCGGCGAGCACCCACCGCCACGGGTCGGTGTCCAGCGCGTCGGCGGCGGCCATGAGCAGCTCCGGCGGGGCGATCGTGTCCTCGTCGACGTCGATGGTGACGTTGGAGGCCCGCGCGATCTCGGAGAGGTCGACCACGAGACCGTCGGAATTGTCGGTCAGCGCGTTGACGCCGGCCGCACGGGCGACGGGGCCGCGGCCGTAGGCGAAATCGGGGACGAGGTGGGCTTCGACGAGCTCCCGGAACTTGTCGGGGACCGCGGAGGGAGAACCGTACCGGCGGAGCAGGTCCAGGCCGGCGCCGGAGTGGCCGATGCGGCCGGCGGCGATGACCGCGTCGCCCGGCCGGGCGGCGGAGCGGACCAGCGGGCGGCCGGGACCGCCGAGCTCGCCCATCGCGGTGATGGAGATGACCAGCGAATCGCCTCCGACGACGTCGCCGCCGACCAGTTCGGCGGCGCACTTGCGGCCCTGCTCGCGCAGCCCCCTGGCGATGCCCCGCACCACGTCGAGCTTCGTGTGCTCGGGGACGGACAGGCTCATGAGGATCGCCGTGGGGCGGGCGCCCATCGCCTCGACATCGGCGAAATTCTGCACGGCGGCCTTCGCCCCCACCTGCTCGGGGGTGGACCACTCGAGGGAGAAGTGGCGGCCCTCGACGAGCATGTCGGTGGAGGCGATGTAGCGCGCGTTGGGGGTCGTCATCGACAAAACGGCTGCGTCGTCGCCGTTTCGGGCCGAGGGGGCGGCCTCCCGGATGGCCGCGATCACCGCGTGCTCGCCGACTTCTCCGACTGTCGTCATGGTTTTGGGGTCACCGTTCCTTCCGCGGCGCCGTGGCCCGCCCGGGACGCCGCGGGGTGGCGCGTCGCCCGGGGCGGTGGCGAAGTAGACTTTTCCCACATGGGAGAAAACGTTCAGGCACAGGGTAGCCGTCGCCGTGCGGGCATCGCACTGGCCCTCGCGGTACTGCTCGCTTTCGGCGTCATCGTCGGGGCGAAGTTTTTCCAGGACAAACAGGCCCGCCAGCCGGTGCTGCTGTCGACGCTGGAGATGCCGGAAGACGATTCCCTCAAGTGCGCCGAGCTCGTCGAACGCCTCCCCGACCGCCTGGACGGCCTGGTCCGCGCCGAACTCGCCGACCCGGCGCCGAAGGGCGCGGCCGTGTGGCGCAACACCTCCGACGACCGCGTGACGCTGCGGTGCGGCGCCCCGGTGCCGATGCAGTACACGGAGCAGTCCGCCACCGAGGAACACGACGGCGTCAAGTGGATCCGCATCGACGACCCCACCGACGGGGTCAACCTGTCCACGTGGTTCTCCGTGGGCCGCTCCCCCGTCGTCGCGGTGACGGCCGACTTCTCGCGCCCGGGCGCCGTGAAGGAACTGTCGAAGGTGATGGGCCCCGATTCGGAGGTCGGCGGCGCCCCCGCGGCCAACCCGATCCCGCTGACCGATCTCCCGGCCGACGAGGCCGATGACCGCTGCTCCGCCCTGATGGCCGCGCTGCCCTCGGAAATCGGCGAGCGCAAGCGCATCGAGGGCAAGAAGCTGCCCGCCGGGTCGATGGTGTGGGCCGATGACCGGGGCAGCCTGATTTCCCTGCGCTGCGGCGTCGCCGAGCCGGCGGGTTACGAGGACACGACGGAGCAGCTGACGCAGATCAACGACATCGTGTGGTTCATGGAGCCCTCCCTGACCTCCGGCGAGGTGGGCACGTGGTACGCGATGGGCCGCGAGCGGTTCGTCGCCGTCCACCTGCCCGTCGGCGAGGCCTCCGGGATCCTGCCGAGCCTGTCCAACATCATCTCGGCGAACCTGAAGAACATCTCGCCGAGCGAGAAGTAGCGGCGGCGCCCCGCGCTACCTCCGCGCGACCAGGGCGCGCTGCACCAGCGTGCCCAGCAGCTCCGGGTAGGGCACGCCGGAGGCCGCGAACATCTGCGGGTACATGGAGATCGGGGTGAAGCCGGGCATCGTGTTGACCTCGTTGAGCACCGGCCCCCGGTCGGTGACGAAGAAGTCGACGCGGGTCAGGCCGTCGCAGCCCAGCGAGCGGAACGCCAGCTTGGACAGCTCCTGCACCTCGGCGATGGTCTCGGCCGGCAGCGGGGCGGGGATCTGGGCGGTGACCACGTCGTCGAGGTACTTGGTGTCGAAGCCGTAGAACCCCTCGTCGGAATCCTCGGTGCCCGCCAGCTGCGCGGGCGCCGACGCGATGAGCTCGCCGTCGGGGCGCTGCAGCACGCCGCACTCGACCTCCGCTCCGACGATGCCCTTCTCCACGATCACCTTCGCGTCGTGCGAGCGCGCCAGCTCCAGGGCGGCGTCGAACTCGTCCCAGGAATCGACCTTGGAGATGCCGATCGACGAGCCGCCCCGGGCGGGCTTGACGAACACCGGCAGGCCCAGCCGCTCCCGGTCGGCCTCCGACAGCTCCTCGCCCTCCAGCAGCACCGCCTGCTCCCCCACGGGGATGCCGCCGGCGACGGCCAGGTTCTTGGTGCGCTCCTTGTCCATGCCCGCAGCCGACGCGAGCACGCCCGGCCCGACGAACGGGATGCGCGACAGCTCGAGCAGTCCCTGGATCGTGCCGTCCTCGCCGTTGGGGCCGTGGAGCACCGGGAAGACGACGTCCACGATGTCGAAAAGCTCGCCCGAATCCGGCCCCGCGACGAAGCGGAGCTCTCCCTTGCGCCGCGGATCCGCCGACAGCTGCAGTTCAGCGCCGCCCTCGGCGACGTCCGGCACGTGCGGCAGCTCGCGGCCGTGCTTGCTCAGCGCCTCCGGATCCGAGGTGCCCGGGGTCCACGTGCCGTCGCGGGTGATGCCGACGGGCACGACGCGGTACGTCGCGGCGTCCAGGTGCGCCATGATCGCGCCGGCGGACACGCAGGACACGTTGTGCTCGGGGCTCGCGCCGCCGTAGAGGACGGCGACGGAAATGCGGTCATCGGTGCGGCCTTCGGGGCCGGCGGTGCGCTGTGCGGGCGAAGTCATGGTTTCGCATCCTACCCGCGGCCGCGCACCGCATTTGCTCACTCCGCCTTGCGGGAGCGGCCCATCAGCGCGCGGATCATCTCTTCGACGGATTCGCCCTCGTGGCACACCGCGTGGACCGCCTCGGTGATGGGCATTTCCACGCCGTGGCCGCGGGCGAGGTCGCGCACGGAGATGGACGAGATGACGCCCTCGGCGACCTGGCCGCGGGTGGCCTTCTGGGCCTCCTCGACGGTGTCGCCGCGGCCCATGCGCTCGCCGAAGGTGCGGTTGCGCGACAGCGGCGACGAACACGTGGCCACGAGGTCGCCGAGCCCGGCCAGGCCCGAAAACGTCTTCTCCTGCGCGCCGGCGGCGACGCCGAGTCGGGTGATCTCCGCCAGGCCGCGGGTGATGATCGTCGCCAGCGTGTTCTCCCCCAGCCCCTGCCCGGTGGCCATGCCGCAGGCCAGGGCGATGACGTTCTTGCACGCGCCGCCGATCTCGCAGCCGATGACGTCGGGGTTGGTGTAGGGGCGGAAGTACCCGGTGGCCACCGCCGCCTGCACCAGTTGGGCGCGCGTGACGTCGGTGCACGCGATGACGGTCGCCGCGGGCTGCCCGTCGGCGATCTCGCGGGCCAGGTTCGGCCCGGACAGCACGGCCACGCGCTCCTCGGGGACCTCGGCGACCTCGGTGATGACCTCGCTCATGCGCTTGTGCGATTTACGCTCGATGCCCTTGGCCAGGCTCAGCAGCGTCGCCTGCGGGCCGATCAGGTCACGCCAGTCGGCGAGGTTCGCGCGCAACGTCTGCGACGGCACGGCCAGCACCACGATGTCGGCGCCGTCGAGCGTCCCGGCGGCGTCGTCGGATGCGGTGATGTTCTCGGGCAGGACCAGGCCGGGCAGGTAGTCGGAGTTTTCGCGCGTGGCCTGGATGCGCTCCGCCTGCTCGCCGCGGCGGGCCCACAGCCGCACCGGGTTGCCCGCGTCCGCGAAGACCTTGGCCAGCGTCGTGCCCCACGATCCCGCGCCCATCACGGCCACGTCCACCATCGTCGGTTCCTTCCCGTCGATCCGTTGCGTCCCGTCGGTTCCCGTGTCCGCCGGAAAGGGCGCGAACGCGCCGCCGGAAACCGTTTTCGCCGTCAAGCCTAGCCGCGCCGGGCCCGGCCGCGTTCGGCAGGTGAGCCGATTCGGCCGGGGTTATGCTTGGTCGAAGCATGAACCCCGCCCACAGCCGAATGCCGCGCCGGCCCCGGCGCACAGGAGTCGCAGCCACATGACCATGCACGAAAACGACAAGGACCAGGTCAACGACCAGAGCCTGACGGGTCGGTTGCGCGAGATCGGCTCCGAGCCGGGCGAGGGCGTGGCCAAGCCGACGTACGCGGCGGGCGCGGTCCTGTGGCGCGGAGATGTGGCGGACCCGGAGATCGGCGTCATCCACCGCCCCGGGTACGACGACTGGTCGCTGCCGAAGGGCAAGCTGGATCCCGGCGAGAACCTGCCCATGACCGCCGAGCGCGAGCTGCGCGAGGAAACCGGCTACACGGTGCGCCTGGGCAAGCTGCTGGGCAACGTCAGCTATCCGGTCGCCGGGCGCACGAAGTTGGTCTGGTACTGGACGGGCGAGGTCCTCGAGGGCGAGTTCACGCCCAATTCCGAGGTCGACGAGCTGCGCTGGGTCGGCTTCGACGAGGCCGCCGAGCTGCTGACCTACGACCTCGACCGCGACGTGCTGAACAAGGCCCGCAAGCGCCTGGGCAACGAGCCGGACACGCGCGTCATCTACGTCCGCCACGCCCGCGCGCACTCTCGCAAGAACTGGGCCGGCGACGACAACCTGCGCCCGCTGGACAAGAAGGGCCGCCGCCAGTCGGAGCTGCTCGTCCCGGAGCTGCTGCCCTTCCGCCCGGAGCGCGTGTACTCGGCCGAGCCGGTGCGCTGCCGCCACACCGTGGAGCCCCTGGCCTCCGAGCTCGGCGTCGACGTGGTCGTCGACGAGCTCTTCGGCGACGAGGCCTGCATCTCCCGCCTGGTCGATTCCCAGCGCCGCTTCATGGAGGTCGTCGCCGAGGGCGGCGTGTCCGTCATCTGCGCCCAGGGCACGGTCATCCCCGACACCATCGCGTGGCTGTCCGCCCAGGGCACGCTGCCCATCGCGGACATCCCCTGCAAGAAGGGCTCCGCGTGGGTGCTCGGCTTCAACGACGGCGTGCTCACCACCGCCGACTACTACGCCAGCGCCCTGCCCGTGAAGTAGGACCGCGGCCTTCCCGCTTTACGACGGAAAACCGGCTCCGACGTTCGATGTCGGAGCCGGCTTTCGTCGTGAAGCAGTCAAGCGTCGAAGCCCGTGTGGGACGACGAACGGCGCACGGAGATTCCCTCGTCGTCCGCCCTGCCCTCCTTGACCACGGCCCGGAAGTAGTTGCCGGGCCGGAACGCCGGGCTGCGCGTCGCCGGGACCTCGATCGTCTCGCCGGTGTGCGGGTTGCGGGCGGTGCGCGGCGCGCGTTCGCGGGATTCGAAGGTGCCG
This sequence comes from Corynebacterium halotolerans, assembly GCF_001056295.1. GTDB lineage: Bacteria > Actinomycetota > Actinomycetes > Mycobacteriales > Mycobacteriaceae > Corynebacterium > Corynebacterium hansenii. Next base: position 83,607 of record NZ_JVMD01000018.1, on the reverse strand, counting down.
AAGCCCATGATCGTCACCGACTTACCCTGGGCCACCGACCGGACGATGATGTCGAGCGTGCCCTCCACCGCGGCGGCGGCGTCGGCGTGGTTGATGTCGAGCTTCTCTGCGAGCTGGGCGACGAGGTCGGCCTTGTTCATCGCGGTTGGCCTCCGGGGAATTCGGGGGTGGGGCGAGCGGTGGACGGATGCGCGGCGTGCGGGCCAATTCATCGTTTTCGACTAATGCCGCCATTGAACCAATGGCCCGACTTTCTTCCCTCAACTTAACCGCGCATGCGAAAGGGCGCCACGCGAACGTGGCGCCCTCACCCCGGGCCGAACTCGGGGTTTACTGCAGGGTACGCGGCTTGTGCGACGGCCGGGATTCCTCAAATGCCTTAATGTCGGCTTCATTTCGGAGGGTCAGGGAAATGTCGTCGAGGCCCTCGCGCAGGCGCCAGCGGGTGTAGTCGTCCACGTCGAACGGCAGGACGACGTCGCCCGCGGCCACGGTGCGGCCCTCGAGATCGACCGTCAGCTCCAGGCCCGGCTCCTCCTCGAGCTTCTTCCAGAGCAGCTCGACGTCCGACTGCTCCATCTGCGCGGCCAGCAGACCGGCCTTGCCGGAGTTGCCGCGGAAGATGTCGGCGAAGCGCGACGAGATGACCACGCGGAAGCCGTAGTCCATGAGCGCCCAGACGGCGTGTTCGCGCGACGAGCCGGTGCCGAAGTCGGGGCCTGCGACCAGCACGGAGCCGTCGGCGTAGACGGGGCGGTTGAGCACGAAGTCGGGCTCGTTGACGCGCCAGTTCTTGAAGAGGCCGTCCTCGAAGCCGGAGCGGGTGACGCGCTTGAGGTAGACCGCCGGGATGATCTGGTCGGTGTCGACGTTGGAGCGCCGCAACGGCACGCCGACACCGGTGTGGGTGGTGAACTTCTCCATTTTCGGAGTCCTTTCGGAGTACGTGTCGGTGTTCGGGCGCTACAGGTCTTCAGGCGACGCCAGGCGGCCGGCGACGGCGGAGGCGGCGGCGACCGCCGGGCTGACCAGGTGGGTGCGGCCGCCCTTGCCCTGGCGGCCCTCGAAGTTGCGGTTCGAGGTCGACGCGCAGCGCTGGCCCGGCTCGAGCTGGTCGGGGTTCATGCCCAGGCACATGGAGCAGCCCGGCTGGCGCCATTCCGCGCCGGCGGCGGTGAACACGGCGTCGAGGCCCTCGGCTTCGGCGAGCTCGCGGACGCGGGCGGAGCCGGGGACGACGAGCATCTGCACGCCCTCGGCGACCTTGCGGTCGCGCAGGACGTCGGCGACGGCGCGCATGTCCTCGATCCGCCCGTTGGTGCAGGAGCCGACGAAGACGACGTCGATGGGTACCTCGCGCATCGGGGTGCCGGGCTCGAGGTCCATGTACTCGAGGGCGCGCTCGGCGGCGAGGCGCTCGTCGTCGCCGGAGATCAGCTCGGGGTCCGGCACGGTTTCGCCCAGCGGGACGCCCTGGCCGGGGTTGGTGCCCCAGGTGACGAAGGGGGTCAGCGCGGAGCCGTCGATCTCGACGACGGTGTCGAATTCGGCGTCGTCGTCGGTGACCAGCGACTCCCAGTACTCGACGGCGGCGTCCCACTCCTCGCCCCGCGGCGCGTGCGGGCGGCCCTTGAGGTACTCGTACGTGGTGGCGTCGGGGGCGATCATGCCCGCGCGGGCGCCGGCCTCGATGGACATGTTGCAGATGGTCATGCGGGCTTCCATCGACAGCTTGGAGATGGCCTCGCCGCGGTACTCGATGACGTGGCCCTGGCCGCCGCCGGTGCCGATCTTGGCGATGATCGCCAGGATCAGGTCCTTGGCGGTGACCCCGGGGCGCAGCTCGCCCGAGACGTTGACCGCCATGGTCTTGAACGGCTTGAGCGGCAGCGTCTGGGTGGCCAGGACGTGCTCGACCTCGGAGGTGCCGATGCCGAAGGCCATCGCGCCGAACGCGCCGTGGGTGGCGGTGTGCGAGTCGCCGCAGACGACGGTGGTGCCCGGCTGGGTCAGGCCCAGCTGGGGGCCGACGACGTGGACGATGCCCTGCTCGCGGTCGCCCATGGGGTGCAGGCGGATGCCGAATTCCTCGGCGTTGGCGCGCAGCGTGGCGATCTGCGTGCGCGACGTCGGCTCCTTGATCAGCTCGATGGCGCCGCCGCCCGCGCCGTCGGTGGGCACGTTGTGGTCCTCGGTGGCGATGGTGAGGTCGGGGCGGCGAACCTTGCGGCCGGCGAGGCGCAGGCCGTCGAAGGCCTGGGGCGACGTGACCTCGTGGACGAGGTGGAGGTCGATGTAGATGAGATCGGGTTCACCGTTCTCGCCCCGCTTGACGACGTGGTCGCGCCACACCTTTTCGGCGAGCGTCTTCGGGCTGGCGTCCGTGGTGCTCATGGTCACCTCTCGGGTCGTGATGGGCTGCTGTGTCATCCTTGGATCCGGGGCCCGGCACGGGGTGGCGGCCCCGGTCCGAGGGTCGGCCGGCGAACCGGCCATTACATCCCAGATCGTGAGATGTTAATATCATGGCATGGGACAGACTAGCACAGCCGACGCCGCCCCGATGAGCGGGATCAAGGTCCTCGACCGTTCGGTCCTCATCCTCACCACGGTCGCCGCCGGCCCCTGCACGCTGGCCGAGTTGTGCGACCGCACCGGCCTGCCGCGCGCCACCGCGCACCGCCTGGCCACCGCACTGGAGGTGCACCGCCTGGTCACCCGCACGCCCGACGGCCGCTGGACGACGGGCCCCGGCCTCACCGACCTGACCCCGGTCACCTCTGACCTGCTGGCCGACGCCGCCGCGCACGTGCTCCCCCGCCTGATGGAGACCACCGGCGAATCGGTGCAGCTGTACCGCCTCACGGGCGACACGCGCACGTGCATCGCCTCCCTCGAACCGCCCACCGGCCTGCGCAACACCGTCCCGGTGGGCTCGCGCATGCCGCTGTCGGCCGGTTCCGCGGCGAAGATCCTGCTCGCCTACGGGCCCGCCGGCTTGGCGGAGCGCATTTTGCCCGACGCCGACTTCGATGCCGCGGAGCTGGACGACGTCGCGAAGCAGGGCTGGGCCGAGTCCATGGGCGAGCGCGACCCGGCGCTGGCCAGCGTCTCCGCCCCGGTGCGCGACGGCGCCGGCGAGATCGTGGCGGTGCTGTCCATTTCCGGGCCGGTCGAGCGCCTGTCGCCGTCGCCGTACCAGGCGTGGGGCCGCGAGGTGCTCACCGCCGCGGCCGACATGGAAAAGAGGTTGTAGTGCCGCGCGGGGCCTCCCCGGCATACCGTCATTTCGTCCTGAGCCTGTCGACGCTCGCCGCCGTCGGGTCCTCCGTCGTGCACATGGGCACGCCCTTCCTCATCCCGGCGCTGACGGCGTCGGGGTTGTCGCTGCCCGCCGCGGGATTGATCGCCGCGATGCCGGCGGCGGGCATCGTGTTCACGCTCATCGCGTGGGGGTGGTTCGTCGACGTCTTCGGCGAGCGCGCCGCGCTGTCGCTCGGCCTGGGGTCGACGGCGGCGATGACGGCGGTCGCGGCATGGGCGGCCGACCGCGGCCCCGCCGTGCTGGCGGGCGCGCTGTTCCTGGCCGGCTGCGCGGCGGCGTCGGTGAATTCGGCGTCGGGGCGCGTGGTGTCGGGCTGGTACCCGCCGTCGCAGCGCGGCACTGCGATGGGCATCCGCCAGATGGCGCAGCCGCTGGGTGCGGCGCTGTCCGCCGTGACGCTGCCGGTGCTCGCGGCGTCGCACGGGATCCGCGCGGCACTGATCTTCGCAGCCGCCCTATGCGCGGCGCTGGCCGTCGCCTGCCTGCTGGGCATCGCCGACCCGCCGCGCCCGGAGTCGGGGTCGGCGGATCACGCGGCCGCCGCCGTGAGCCCCTACCGGGGTTCGCGGCACCTGGTGCGCATCCACGTCGCATCGGCGATGCTGTCGTGGCCGCAGTCGATGATGGGCTCGTTCATCCTGGTGTGGCTCATCGCGCGGGGGCATTCGGAGGTTTCCGCCGGCGTGATCGTCATGTTCGCCCAGCTGTCCGGCGCGGGGTCCCGCGCGGCGATGGGGTTCATCTCCGACCGGGCCCGTTCGCGCCTGCGCCCCTACCGGCACGTGGCCATGACGACGCTCGGGCTGCTGCTGCTCATGGCGCTTCTCGACGGCCTCGGCGGCGGATCCGACGCGGCCGATTTCGCCGCCACCCCGCTGGGCATCGCGGCGACGATCGTCATCGGGGCGCTCGCGGTCGCGGCGGTATCGCCGAACGGCCTGGCGTTCACGGCCGTGGCGGAATACGCCGGGCCGCTGTGGTCCGGGCGCGCGCTGGGCACCCAGAACACGTTCCAGAACATCATCTACGCCGCCACTCCCCCGCTGGCCGGCGCCGTGGTGGCGGGCGCCGGGTTCCCCGCGCTGTTCGCCCTGTCGGCGGCCTTCCCCGCCATCGCGCTGGCCGTCGGGCCCCGCGACGACGAACGCCGCCACGCGACCCTCGACCCCTGACGCGCGCCCCCGGATTAGGCTGAACGCCATGGAGCTCACGGACCTCAGCGACAGCGCGCAGAATTACCTGAAGACCCTGTGGACGCTGTCCGAATGGTCGGGTGCGCCGGTGCCGCCGTCCGAGGTGGCGACCCACCTGGGGCTGCGCCCGTCGTCGGTGTCGGACCAGATCCGGCGCCTGCGGGAGCAGTCGCTCGTCGAGCACGCGCCCTACGGCGCCGTGTCGCTCACCCCGGAGGGCCGGCGGTTGGCTCTGCAGATGGTGCGCCGGCACCGGCTCGTGGAGACGTTCCTCGCCGAAGTGCTCGGCTACCCCTGGGACGAGGTCCACGAGGACGCCGACCGGCTCGAGCACGCCGTCTCCGACCGCATGCTGGAACGCCTCGACGAATACCTGGGGTCGCCCGCCCACGACCCCCACGGGGACCCCATCCCCGGGCCCGACGGCGACTTGGGCGATCGCGGTGATCGCCCGCTGACGTCGTCGAGGATCGGCGAGGCCATCGAGATCACGCGGATCAGGGACGCCGACCCCGCCCTGCTGCGCCATCTGGGCGCGCGGGGCGTGGTGCCCGGGGCGGGGTTCACGGTCTCCGACGACGGGGCGTCGTCGGGCGTCATCGCCCTGGAACCGGCCTCGCCGGAGGGCGGCGCCGTCGCGGTGTCCGTCGACGTGGCGGAATCCATCCGCATCGCCGCGCCGCGCGGCTGACCCTCAGGCGGGCATGGTCGCCCAGTACGCGCGGTCATGATGGACCAGCGGCGGACGGCGGTTGCCCGGAATGTGGGTCTCGGTGGCCCTGCACAGCAGCAGCCTCGACTCCCCGACCGGGACGATCGTGAGGATTTCCGCGCTCATCCAGCCGTTGGAGCCCTCGATCAGCGGCAGGCCGTCCGCCGCCGGCCTCCAGTTCACGCCGCGGAAGCGGTCGACGCCGGAGGTCGAGAAGAGGCGTGCCACGGCCTGCTGGCCGGCGGACAGCGCGTGGACGATGAGCCGCCCGGTCGCCTCCACGGCGGGCCACGATGACGAGCCCGCCTGCATGGAGATGGTGAACACCGCCGGATCGAGGGACACCGACGCGACGGACGACGCGGTGAAGCCCACCGGCCGCCCATCGGGGTCGACCGTGGTGATCACCCACACCCCGGCCGCGCAGCCGCGGAAGAACGTCCGCAGCCCCTCGCCGAAATGATTGGTTTCCGGGTTCATCGCCCTCCGGCCACCCGGGTCCCGGCCTTCGGCCCGGAACGCAGGGAATGCACTTCCTCGATGTGGATGACCACCGCGTGCTTCGGTTCGCCCATGCCGTTGGCCGCGGCGAACGCCAGGCAATCGTCCCACGCCGGGCCGTCGTCATGCAGTTCCGCGCGGCCGAGGAAGCGGTAGCCGTCGAGGTTCGGCCGGTCGATGACCGCCACCGCGACGGGAGAACCGGCCCTGATGTTCTCCAGGTGCTGCCCGCCGGTGTTCTCGTTGTAGATCAGGGCGTCGTCGCCGTACGCGCGCAGCGATCGCTTCGGCCCGACGTTGGGCCGCTCGCCGTCGGTGACGGTCGCCAGAATGGGCAGCTGCTCGGACAGCATTTCTCGCATGCTCTCGTCGATGAGCGCCATGTGGGTTCTCCTTCTCCCGCTCGGGCGGGATTGATTGATCGGTGCACCACACCCTAAACTACGGTGCTACGTACTTCAATATTCGGACTACCGGAAAGGGATGAATGGGACTCATCGTCTACTTCTCATCCGCATCGGAGAACACGCGGCGCTTCGTCGAGAAAGTGGGGCTCGACGCGGTGCGCATACCGCTCGGCCCCAAGGACCCGCCACTGCGCGTCACGCGCCCGTACGTCCTGATCACCCCGACCTACGGGGGCGGCGCACTGCGGCACGCGGTGCCGAAACAGGTGATCCGGTTCCTCAACGACCCGGACAATCGCGCGCTGATCCGCGGCGTCATCACCTCCGGCAACACCAACTTCGGCGAGGCGTTCTGCTGCGCCGGCCCGATCATCTCCGCGAAATGCGGGGTCCCGGAGCTCTTCCGCTTCGAGCTGCTGGGCACCGACCACGACGTCGACGTCGTCCGCGCGGGCCTCGCCGACTTCTGGGCCACCGCAGCCCGCACCCACCCGACCAACGACCACACCAAGGACCACGCGACCACATGAACGACATCACCCCGCCGGAATGGCGCCCGGGAGACACCCGCCCGCTGCACCCGATCAACTGGAACCGGCTGCAGGACGACAAGGACCTGGAGATCTGGCAGCGCCTGACCGCCAACTTCTGGCTGCCGGAAAAGGTGCCGCTGTCCAACGACCTCCCGAAATGGCGGCAGATGGAACAGCGCGAGCGGGACCTCACCGTCCGCGTCTTCACCGGGCTGACCCTCCTGGACACGGTGCAGGCGACCGTCGGCGAAGTCAGCCAGATCCCCGACGCCCGCACGGAGCACGAGCAGGCCGTCTACGCGAACATCGCGTTCATGCAGGCCGTCCACGCGCGGAGCTACTCATCGGTGTTCTCCACCATGTGCTCGACGGCCGAAATCGACGACGCCTACGCATGGGCCACCGCCAATCCCCTGCTCCAGGTCCGCGCGACGGCCGTGATGGCCCACTACCGCGGGCCCGACCCGCTCAAGCGGAAGGCGGCGGCGACGCTGCTGTCGTCGCTGCTGCTGTACGCGGGCTTCTACCTGCCGCTGCGCTTCTCCTCGAGGGGCGTGATGATGAACACCGCCGACATGATCCGCCTGATCCTGCGCGACAAGGCCGTCCACGGCTACTACTCCGGCTACAAGTACCAGCGCGGCCTGGAGGCCCATCCGGAGCGGCGCGCGGAAATGGAGGATTTCACCCTGGGCCTCGTGAAAGAACTGCTGGCCATGGAGAAGGCCTATTCTTCCGAGCTTTACGACGGCTTCGAGATGATCGACGGAGTCATGGCATTCGTCCATTACAACGCCGACAAGGCCCTGATGAATCTCGGGTACCGCCCGCAGTACGAGGGCGAGGCCTCGAAGGTGGAACCGGAGATTCTCGCCGCCCTCGCGCCGGATTCGGCGGAAACGCATGATTTCTTCTCGGGCTCGGGATCGTCATACGTGATCGGCCGGGCCGAGGAGACCGACGACGGCGACTGGGCCTTCTAGGCGTCGCGTCCCATGACGGTTAAGTGTTGGGCCCCGTGACGTTGCGATCGGCTTCTGCGGCGGTTCAGCCGCCCGGCCGGCGCAACCCGCCGGGACGCGCCGGCTAACCCACCCCGAATCGGGCCCGGCCGGCGCAACCTCCCGGAACGCGCCGGCTAGCCCCTGCTAACCCACCCCTAATGGGCAGACCCACCCGTTACAGCGGGTGGGTCTGCGCATTCGGGGTGGGTTTACGGCAAAGGGGCGGTGCACCGACCGGGTAGACCGACGGTTTAGACCGAGGGTGCCGTGCGCCTGGGGCCGCGACTTCCCGGACACCGTCACCCCAGCGGCCGGCGTTCGCAACTCACCGGGACAATGACGACAGGGCGGGGCTGACGGATGCGCAAAAAGAAGAAGGCCTCCACCGGCTGGTGGAGGCCTTCTGCGTTGTACCCCGTACGGGATTTGAACCCGTGCCGCCGCCGTGAGAGGGCGGTGTCCTGGGCCGCTAGACGAACGGGGCTCATGGACGGCGATGGGGCGATCCGTTTCCGGAAGCGCTCTTCGCTGACTTGAAGAAGATTAGCAACACCCTTCGCACACTCCTAATCGCCTGGTGACGGGCATTTTTCGGCCCCTCTGCAGCCACCGCGGCGAATCACCGCAACAAGTCCCGGCGAGGACCATACGTGGGAGTGAAGGCCCGCCGCCGCCCGGCTTCCGAATGAGCACACCCGCCGGGATCCCCAACGAAAAAAGAAGACCCCCACCGTGAAGGTGGAGGTCTTCTTCGTCGTACCCCGTACGGGATTTGAACCCGTGCCGCCGCCGTGAGAGGGCGGTGTCCTAGGCCGCTAGACGAACGGGGCGCAGAACTCCTGCGACCACCGTTGCAGATGATCTGGAATTCAGCTGGCCTACCAGGACTCGAACCTAGAATGACGGTACCAGAAACCGTAGTGTTGCCAATTACACCATAGGCCATTGCGCTTCCGGCTCCCGGCCTTGCGACCGGCTGCCGTTGCAACGAGGACTAATATAGCCAGAGTTCCCGGAAGCACACAAATCCCCAGGTCAGGGCGATTATTGTGTCGCGTCGGCCTGCCAGGGGGTGACCTCGCGGGCGGCCTTGAGGCGGGCGAGCGACTTCTCGCGGCCGAGCAGCTCCATGGACTCGAACAGCGGCGGCGACACCTGGGCGCCGGTCACGGCGACGCGGATCGGGCCGAAGGCCTTGCGGGGCTTGAGCTCCAGGTCTTCGATGAGCGCCTTCTGCAGGGCGGCCTCGATGGCGGGCGTGGTGAACTCGCCGTCGTCAAGCCCCTCCACCGCCGCGATGGCGGCGTCGAGCGCCGCCACGGCGTCCTCCTTGAGGTTGCGGCGGGCCGAGCGCTCGTCGAGCTCGAACTCGTCGTCGGAGACCACCAGGAACTTCACCAGGTCCCACGCCTCGCCCAGGGTCTTGATGCGGGTCTGCACCAGATCGGCGAGGAACGCGAAGTCCTTCGCGGAGAAGTCGACGGGCCAGTCGCGGGTCTCGGCCAGGTAGGTGCGCAGGCGGGCCGCGAAGTCCTCCGGCTCGAGGCGGCGGATGTGCTCGGCGTTGATCGCGTCGGCCTTCTTCTGGTCGAAGCGGGCGGGGTTGGAGTTGACGTCGGCGACGTCGAACGCGGCCACCATCTCGTCCATGGTGAAGACCTCGTTGTCCGCCGAGATCGACCAGCCCAGCAGAGCCAGGTAGTTGAGCAGGCCCTCGGGCAGGAAGCCGTTGTCGCGGTGGATGAACAGGTCCGACTCGGGGTCGCGCTTGGACAGCTTCTTGTTGCCCTCGCCCATGACGAACGGCAGGTGCCCGAACTTCGGGGCGCCGGAGCCGATGCCGATGCGCTCCAGGGCGCGGTACAGGGCGATCTGGCGCGGCGTCGACGGCAGCAGGTCCTCGCCGCGCAGGACGTGGGTGATCTCCATCAGCGCATCGTCGACCGGGTTGACCAGGGTGTACAGCGGCTCGCCGGTGGAGCGGGCGATGACGAAGTCGGAGACGGCGCCGGCCTTGAACTCGACGCGGCCGCGGACGAGGTCGTCGAAGGCGATGTCCTCGTCGGGCATGCGCAGGCGGATGACGGGCTTGCGGCCCTCCGCGCGGAACGCGTCCTTCTCCTCGTCGGTGAGGGTGCGGTCGTGGTTGTCGTAGCCGAGCTTCGGGTCGCGGCCGGCGGCGCGGTGGCGGGCCTCGGTCTCCTCCGGGGTGGAGAAGGACTCGTAGGCCTCGCCGGACTCGATGAGCTTGGCCAGGACGTCCGCGTAGATGTCCTTGCGCCGCGACTGCCGGTACGGGCCGTGGGGCCCGCCGACGTCGATGCCCTCGTCCCAGTCGAGGCCGAGCCACGTCAGGGCGTCGATGATGGCCTGGTAGGACTCTTCGGAGTCGCGCGCGGCATCGGTGTCCTCGATGCGGAACACGAGCTTGCCGCCGGTGTGGCGGGCGTAGGCCCAGTTGAACAGGGCGGTGCGGATCAGACCGACGTGGGGTGTGCCGGTCGGTGAGGGGCAGAAGCGGACGCGAACATCAGACATGCTTGACGACGATACCCGCCCCGGCCTGCGGTCTCACCGCCAACCGGCGCCGGGGCGGGCTATTGGCGCACCTTGCAGGTGGAGATCCCGAACACGCGGTAGAGCGGGCAGAACCCGACGATGGCGGTCAGGGCCATGATGGCCGCGACGATCCAGGCGATGACGGAGATGGCGCCGGCGGTCTTCCAGGCCACGACGGCGGCGATGATGGCGATGACGAAGCGGATGATGCGGTCGGCGTTGCTTTCGTTGGTTTTCATGCCGCCGATTCTATTGGCGCGGAACACGTCGGTCATCGGCGCGGCGAGTGTCTTCGGACACATGCCCCACCGGGCATGCGCGGGACTCATGCGCCGGGGCGCCGCTCCCCCACCCATTCGTCGGCGACGCGGCCGGCGTAGCCGAGTTCGCGCAGCCGGCCGAGCCACTCGCCGATGGGCGCCTCCCCGGTGCCCGGTGCGCCCCGGCCGGGGGAATCCGCGATCTGCACGTGGTGCGGCAGCGGCTGCTCCCCCGCCGCGACGTCGTCGAGCCACGCCCCGACGTCGACGCCGAGTTCCGCCAGATGGAAGAAGTCCAGCAGCAGTCCCGCCCCGGTCTCGCGGCACAGCTCCACCGCCGTCCACGGGTCGCGCACCGGCAGGTCCGGGTTGCCGGACAGCGGCTCGATGAGCGGGGTGAAGCCCGGCAGCGCGGCGACCGTCTCACGCAGATGGCGCCGCTGCGCCTCCGTCACCCCGGGCCCGCCCGCGCCGGGGAGCAGATTGCCCATGGACACGCCCGTCAGCTCGCGCAGGCGCCGGATGGCCTCCAGGTGGCCGTCGGCAAGCATCCTTTCGTGCAGGACCCCGCGCTCGCCGGCCGCCATGTCGCCGCCCCACAGATTGACCGCGATGAGGCGCACGCCCGCGGAGCGCAGCGCCTCGGCGAACCCGTCGACGGCGCTTTGCGACGGCTCCTCCACCGGGAAGGGCCACCAGAACTCGACGTCGCGGTATCCGGCATCCGCGGCGGCGCGGGCGGCTTCGGCGGGAGTGCGGCCGGGAAAGAGAATGGAGCAATTGGCCACATGATCGGTCCGGGCCACGTGATCGGCGGGGGTCATGGGGGCCAGAGTAGTGGCGCATGCCACAATTCGAGTCATGAACCAGGCCAAGGCAGTCACGGATGGCGGCGACGACGGGCTCCCCCGCTTCGCCCTGGTGACCGGTGGCGGGGCCGGCATCGGCGCCGAAGTGGCCCGCGCGCTCGCCGCCGACGGATGGACGGTGCGCATCTGCGGCCGCACGCCGGAACCTCTCGCCGGGGTGTGCGCGGCCGCCCCGGAACGCCTCAGCTGGGCGCGCTGCGACGTCACCGACGAGGGCGACGTCGAGGAGCTGTTCGAGGGCATCGACGCCGACTTCGGCAGGCTGGACCTCGCCGTGGTCAACGCCGGGGTGCCCGGCCCGACGGCCCCGCTGGGCGACGTCGGCGCCGACGGTTTCCGCGACACCGTCGCCGTCAACCTGACGGGCGCGTTCCTCACGGCGCGCGCCGCGTTCCGCGCCATGGCGGCGCAGGAGCCGGCCGGCGGGCGGATCATCTTCAACGGCTCCATCGCCGCGCAGACCCCGCGCCCCCACTCGGCCCCCTACGCCGCATCGAAGGCGGGCCTGGCGGGGCTGGCCGCCGTGACCTCCCTCGACGGCAGGCACCACGGGATCACCGCCACGCGCATCGACATCGGCAACGCCGCCACGGGGCTGCTCGCCGGATTCGGCGCGTCGACGGGGGCGCTGCAGGCCGACGGCTCCCGCATTGCCGAGCCGACGTTCCCCGCCGCGGAAGCCGCCCGCGCGTTCGTCTACGCCGCATCGCTGCCCCCGACCGCGGTCGTCGACCAGCTGACGGTCACCGCCGCGGGAATGCCGTTCGCCGGAAGGGGATGAGCCGGCCATGAATGCCGCTGACGTGGAGGTTTCCGGGGCGAATCGGTTCTCGGACATCGGCTGGGTATCATCTGGATACGCCCGGGATGCCGGATCGGCCGGGGCAGTGCACGGCACTCACGAGCCCATTTCCGGCATCCCGCAAGGTCAAGTGCGGGAAGGCGGTGAACGGGTCCGATGACCTCGGAAGGCGACGAATGCGTCCGCGGCCGACGAGGCCCCTTCAACGGCCGCCCCGCCACGGCCCCCGATTTCCTGCTCTCCCGCAGCCACGGCTCCGTGCGCACCCAGGGGGCGCTGGCCACCTACACCGACCCGTGGCTGGCCGCCGAGCGGCTGCGCCGCGGCGAGCACCAGATGGTCGTCGGCGCCATCCCGTTCAATCCGGAACATCCCGCCGCGCTGACCGTCCCGCGCGACATCATCCGCTCCGAACAACCGCTGGAGCCGCCCGCCCACTACCGGTGGAACGCGCCGCAGATGAAGGCGCGGATCCTGGGCCACGACCCCGCGCCCGAGGAACACCTCGAGCGCATCGACGCCGCCATCCGCACCATCAAGGTTTCCGGGCTGGAGAAGATCGTCCTCGCCCGCGCCATCGACCTGGCCATCGACCCGGCCATCGACCCGTTGCAGCTGTCCGCCCGGCTCATCGACCAATCGCCCAACCGCGACGGCTTCGTCGTCGACCTGGGCCCCGCCGGCGGGCGCTTCACCGGCCGGATGCTGGTGGGCTCCTCCCCCGAGATGCTGGTCCGCCGCCGCGGGCGCATCGTCGAGGCCTTCCCCCTGGCCGGCTCCGCGCCCCGCTCCCGCGATCGCGCCGCCGACGAGGCCGCCGCCGCGAAACTCACGGCCTCGCGCAAGAACAACGAGGAACACGAGTTCGTCGTCGACGACATCGCCGACAACCTCGACCCGCTGTGCTCGCACCTCGACGTCCCCCTCGAACCGCAGCTGCTGAGCACCTCCGAGATGTGGCACCTGGGCACCTTCATCCGCGGCGAGCTGAAGGACCCCGTCATCTCCGCGCTCGACCTGGCGCTGCTGGTCCACCCCACCCCGGCGATCTGCGGCACCCCCACCGAGTCGGCCATGAGCGTCATCGAGGCCGTCGAATCCGACCGCGGCTTCTACGCCGGCTGCGTCGGCTGGTGCGACTCCGACGGCGACGGCGAATTCGTCGTGTCCATCCGCTGCGCCGAAATCGACTCCGCCGGCACCGACGCCCGCCTGTGGGCCGGCGGCGGCATCGTCGCCGATTCCAACCCCGAGGAAGAACTCGCCGAGACCACGGCGAAGCTGCGCACCGTCCTGCGCGCCTTCGGGCTCTGACGCGCGAAAACCCCTCCCCGACCCCGAAGGTCCGGGAGGGGTTCGTCGTGAAGCGGGAAGCTACGCGCGCTCGACCGGGTTGGCCAGGCGGCCGATGCCCGGGATCTCGATCTCGATGCGGTCGCCCGGGAACATCGCGGCGGTGCCGGCCGGGGAGCCGGTGCAGATGACGTCGCCCGGCAGCAGGGTGATCGACGCGGTGAGGAACTCGATGATCTCCGGGATCGACATGATCATCTGGTTGGAGTTCGAGTCCTGCTTGGTCTCGGTGGTGCCGTTCTGCGTCAGGTGCGCCTTGATCGGCAGGTCCTCGTAGTCCAGCTCGGTCTGGATCCACGGGCCCAGCGGGCAGAAGGTGTCGATGCCCTTCGCGCGCGCCCACTGGCCGTCGGCGAACTGCAGGTCGCGCGACGAAACGTCGTTGACGATGGTGTAGCCGAAGATGACCGACTCGGCGTCGGCGGCCTTGACGTTCTTGCACGGCTTGCCGATCACGATGGCCAGCTCGCCCTCGAACTCCACCTTCGTGGCGAAATCCGGGATGCGGATGGGGGCCTCGGGGCCGATGACGGCCGTCGGCGGCTTGAGGAACATCGTCGGCGGCAGCGACTCGCCGGAGGTCTTGAAGACCTCCTTGACGTGGTCCGCGTAGTTGCGGCCGATGGCGACCACCTTCGACGGCAGCATCGGCGCGAGCAGGCGCACGTCGGCGAGCGGCCACGAGCGGCCGGTCTTGGTCACCTCGCCGAACGGGTGGCCTTCGATTTCGTGCAGCTGGACACCGTCATCTTCGCCCTCGACGAGCGCGAAGCACATGCCCTCGGGGTGGGCGATTCGAGCAATACGCATGCGGGACAGGTTACATGGCGCCCCGCGCGCGGGCGTGATCGGCCCCACTTTCCCGGGCACCCCCGCGCCTCCCCGCGGCTCCCCCGCGACTACCTCGGCAGGCCCGCGGCGTTCTGCGCCAGCCACAGCTCGGCCCCCGCCAGGGCGTCGGTGAGCGCGTGGTGGGCCTTGTACGGGGGCAGCCCGTAGCGTTCGCGGCACGTCCACAGGCGCAGCTCGTCGCGCCGGGGTTCGCGGTCCGCGGCCTGGTATTTCAGGTATTCGCGCTGCATGGTGTCGGCGACGTCGACCTTGAGGCCCGCGCCGAAATGCTTGCGGCAGGCCCTGTCCAGGAACCCCGTCTCCAGCTTGGCGAAGTGCGCCAGCAGCTTCCGCCCCGCCAGCGCGCGGAGCACCATTTCCATGGCTTCCCGCGGCTCGACGCCCGCGGCGACGTCGTCGTCGGTCAGCCCGTGCAGCGTGGCCGACGCGCCGACGGACGCCTCCCCCTCCGCGCCGCGCAGGATGACGTGGCCGGCGCCGCCGAGGATGATCTCGTCGCCGTCGACCGGCACCCAGCCGATGGACAGCAGGCGGTCCTTGTTCGGGTCCAACCCCGTGGTCTCCACGTCGACCGCCAGCCAGCGGTCGTCGCGGGTGGGTGCGGCGTAGAACTCGGCCAATGCGCCCGTCGCCTTGCGACGGCCACCGCCGAGCATCGAGTCGAAGATTCCCATGTCGCCCGCCCCGTCACGACATCTGGCTGATGGGGTACTTCGTCGCCAGCGACTGCTGGAGGCGGCGGATCACGCCGAAGGCGTCGCGCAGGTGCTCGCGCTCGAGACGGGAGAGCTCCTTCGGGTTGACGTGGTTGTCCGGCTCGCCGCCCGCGTTGACGGCCGCGCGCTGGTGGCCGAGCTGGACGGTGGCCAGGAAGTCGAAGGCGTCGCGCAGGTCGTCGGCGCCCTGGCGGCTGACCGCGCCGGCGCCGACGGCGGCGTTGAGGCGTTCGCGGGTGCCGATCTGCGGCAGCCCGGAGGCGACGGCGAACAGCCGGGCCATCTGCACGACGGTGGCCAGGCCGCCCTTCTTGATGTCCAGGGTGTTCTCGTGGCTGCCGCCCTTTTCCAGCACCAGGCCCCGGAAGAAGCCCAGCGGCGGTTCCCGGTGGGCGGCGAGCTTGGCCAGGTGGGCGTGCAGGCGCTTGGAGCCTTCCGCGATGGGCACGTAGGTCGCGCGCAGCTCCTCGACCAGCTCGTCTTCGCCGTGGATGCCGCGGATGTCGAAGAAGGTCTGCGCGTGCAGCAGCGCATCCGGGTCGGGCCGGGTGATCCACTGGTGGAACACCGTCTTCCACCGCGACAGGCTCATGCGCCAGTCCGCGTTGGAGGCCATCATGTTGCCCGGGCACAGCGGGTAGCCGCACTCCGCCAGTGCGCCGCAGACGAACTCGGAGATGTTCCGGAAGTACTCGCCATGGGCGGCTTCGTCGTAGGAGTCGTCGATGATCAGGGCGTTGTCCTGGTCGGACGCCATGCCCATCTCGCGACGCCCCTGCGAGCCGAGCACGACGAAGGAGTACGGCACCGGCGGGGCGCCGAATTCGTCCTCCGCCATGTCCAGCAGGCGCCGGGTGACGGCGTCGGCGGTGACGGTGAGCAGGCGGGAGATCTCGTCGGCGGAGACGCCGCGGTCGACGAAGCGGCTGACCACCCGCCGGGAGTTCGCGGCGACCTCGGCGATCTCGGCGACCGTCTTCTTCCGCGCCAGGGTCGCCGTGGCGTACACCGGGTCGGTGTGCAGCGTGCGCAGCAGGTCGCCGATGACGATCATGCCCACCACGCCGGAGTCGTCCGACACGGGCAGGTGGTGGTAGCCGCGCTCCGCCATGAGCAGCATGGCCTCGAACGCCAGCATGGAGGGGTCCACGGTGACGGGGTTGGGCGTCATCGCGTCGGCGATTGCGATGTCCGGGCCGTGGCCGGCGGCGAGCACCCGCCGCCGCAGATCGCGGTCGGTGAGGATGCCGGTCAAGTCGCCGTCGTCGATGATGAGCAGCGAGGAGACGTTTCGCTCGGTCATCAGCTTCGCCCCGTCGCCGATGGTGGCGCCGGAGCCGATGTGCACGGGCGGGCCGGCCATGAGGTCGGCGACGCGGGTGCGCAGCGCATCGGAGGACGCGGAGCTGCGCAGGTCGGAGGCCACCGCGCGGATGCGGGCGTTCTCTCCGCCGAAGTGGCGGCTGACCTGGGGGTAGCGGCCCATCAGGTCGTCGAAGACCTCCTCCGGGAACACCAGCAGCAGGGTGTCCTCCACCGCCGTCATGGTGTACAGCGACGGCTCGTGGGACAGCATCGTGGAGTAGCCCATCGCGGCGCCGTCGTCGCGGCGGTCGAGCAGCGTGCCGGAGGC
This sequence comes from Corynebacterium halotolerans, assembly GCF_001056295.1. Taxonomy (GTDB): domain Bacteria; phylum Actinomycetota; class Actinomycetes; order Mycobacteriales; family Mycobacteriaceae; genus Corynebacterium; species Corynebacterium hansenii. The sequence continues at coordinate 66,888 of NZ_JVMD01000018.1, read as the reverse complement.
GTCGAAGACGTCGACGAGGCCGGAGCGGACCACGTACAGCGCGTCGCTGCTGCGCCCGGCCGCGATGATCTCCTGCCCGCGCCGCGCGTAGCGCATGGTCAGCCGACGGGGAAGCGCGTTGAGCTCGCCCTCCGGCAGCTCCGAAAACGGCGGGGTCTGGCGCAGGAATTCGCGGATTTCGTCGAGCTCGACGGACATTGGGGCCTCCCGGGGCTCCCGCCGGGCGTTTTCCGCCCGGACGACGGCATTTTCCCCAGAGTATCGAACACCGCTGCTAGGTTGGCCCCATGTTCAGCCGACGCAGCCACACCGGTCCCCGGGACACCCCCGAACCCGCCCCCGCGGCGGAGGATCGGCTCGACGAGATCCCCTCGGACGACGTCGAGCTGATGCATTCCCTGCGGTCCCGGCTTTTCGACGGGATGGCCGACGAGACCCGCGACAGCACGTTCTCCTACTCCCGCCGCATCGGCCCGCTCGTGGAGGTGATGTGCAGGGATTCCCCCACCCACGTCACCACGCTGACCGACGCCCACCTCGAGGGCCGCGACCTGGAGCTGCTCTTCGCGGCCGCCAGGAAGAACACCGAAGTCGAGCCGTCGGACCTCAGCTCCGTCGACGTCGAGGGCGGCGGGCCGATGTGGCTGCTGGAGGGGACCACTTCTTCGTCTCCTCGCAGCTGCCGTCGCTGCCGGCGCGGATCGCCGAGCGGGCCGGCGTGCCCGCCGTCGGCGAAGGCGTGCTCGCCGTCGCCCCGCGCCGGGGTTCCCTGGTCGGGGTACCGCTCATCGACGAGGACTCGCTGAAGGGCGTGGGCATGCTCTTCGATTTCCTGGACCGCTTCGGCGACGAGACGGGGTTCGGGGGGCTGTATTACATCCATGACCCGGAGGTGTCGTCGGTGGCGTCGGGAAGCGGATTCAGCGACGGGCCGCTCGTGCAGAACGTCCGCGGCCCGGACGGCCCCGGCGGCAAGCCGTCCGTCGTCGTCGACGGCCCCTTCGAGGACGCGATGATGCGCGCGGGCCTGATCAACCCCGGCGGACCCGCGGGCGGCGATGCGGGGCCGGGGCAGGGCGAACGGTGACGCCCGGCGGCGTCGCAAAGCCTGCCCTGTGAGATCGATCACGGCTATGGTGGGTGCATGAACACGCAGAACCCCGCCCGCCCCCTGGAATCCCACATTCTCACGGCATTCGACGCGATGGCCGCGATCGTCGGCGGCATGGACGACGAGCAGGCGAACGCCCGCCCGGACATCCCCGGCGTGAACTCGCCGCTGGTGCTGCTGCGCCACGTCGGCGGGTCGGCCAGATACTGGCTCGACCACGTGTGCCTGGGCAACGAGGACGTCCGCGACCGCAGCGACGAGTTCTCGGCCTCCGGCCCCGTCGCCGAGGAAATGGAGCGCCACGCCGCGCAGCGCGAGGTCATCGTCGCCGCGCTGGAGAAGCTCCGCGACGCCGACCCGCAGGATCCGCCCGCCGCTCCCCCGACCGACAAGGAGCGCTGGTGGCTGCCGACGATCGGCGGCGTGATGGTGCACGTCTACAACGAGTGCGCCCAGCACCTCGGCCACCTGGAGATCACCCGCGACGCGCTCGCGGCCGGCCTGCCCCGCGCCGGCCAAAAGCGCTCGGTGCTGGACCTGATCATCGACGAGCTCGACCGCCAGGGCCACCCCGCCGACGCCATCGAACCCGACGAGTACTACGGCGGGCACGTCATCACCACCACCGACGGCAAGCAGCTGGGCACCGTCGACATCGAGGCCGCGTGCATCCGCGTCTCCGACGGCGTCGCCGGCCCGGAACGTTCGCAGCGCCGCCGGTGGGTGGTCCGCGAGCAGCTCATCGCGCTGCTCGAGGACTAGCGGGCCGGCGCCCGCCGCGCGCCTACATGTTCTCGGCGCCGCGGGCGGCTTCGACCAGCCCCTGGACGGTCTTCCGGATCGACGACGGGATCCGTTCATCGTCCAGGTTCAGGAACCCCTGGACGATGAGGTCGCGGGACTCGGACTCCGTCAGGCCGGTGGACATGAGGTAATCCATCTTCTCGTCGTCGATCATGCCGACCGACGCCTCGTGGGACAGCTGCGCCCGCGCCACCCCGGCGTCGAGCGCCGGAATGGACTCGACCCGGCCGCCGGCGCGCAGCATCAGGCCGTCGCACTCCAGGAACCCGCGGGTGTCGCCGCTGGTCGCCTGGAGGACGTTGTGGTTGCGGATCGTGCCGCCGTCGGAAACCATGCGGGACACCTGCTCGGCGCGGGCCTCCGGGCCGGCGAGAGTGATGGCCGTGTCGAGGACGCGCTCCGACCCGCCCGTGGCCAGGATGATCGAATGGTTCACGCACGATGAACCGGCGCCCACCTCGGTGCGGGAGTCCGAGCGGCAGCGGCGCAGCGGCCACACCGCGACTGACACGCTGCTGGCCGACGCATTCTCGCCGATCTTGGTGCGGGCATAGGACGTCACGTCCATGTCCGAGCCCCAGCGGTCGACGTCGACGGAACGGACCTGCGCACCGTCGCCGATGAACGTCTCGGACAGCGACACGTGGTGGCCGCGGGTCAGCGCCGGGGCGACGGCCGCACCGGACACCATGTCCACGACGGCCCCCTCCCCGATGACGGTGACGTCGTGGATGAACTGGCGCTCCTGCGGGACCGTCATCACGCAGAACGACTGCGACGGCAGGTCCACCGTGGCGCCGGGGCGCACCCAGGTGAACGTGCCCAGCGGCTCCCGGGTCGACTCGAACGCGCGCCGCAGCACCTCGTCCTCGTCGGGGGAGACCAGGCTGAACATCAGGTCCTGCACCCACGGGTATTCCACGAGGGCGCGGGACAGGGGCATGACGACGACGCCGTCGTCGTTGACGTCGAGCGTCCCGTGGGCGTGGTCCACGATGATGCTCGTGCTGGAACGGGTCTCCTCCGGCGCCCAGCCGACCGGCGAGAGCAGTTCGGGGGTGGCCGTGGCGGCGCCGAGCGGCACCCTGTTGGCGCTGAGATCGGTGCTCATGATCGCGATTCCTTTCGTTGCTCCGGCGGTGCCGGATCAGGCGCGCGCCGGCGCGTAGCCGTCGCGGCGAATTCGTTCGAACATTTCGTGTGCGTCGCCCGACTCGACGATCCGCCCGTCGATCATCAGGTGCGCGGTAGTCGCCTCGACGCCGTCGAGGATGAAGCCCGTGTGCGTGATGATGATCGCCGCACGGTCCCGGCCCCCGGCGTCGGGCTTCGACAGGAGGTCATCGATGACCTCGGCGACGATGCCGACCTGCTCCAGGTCGACCCCGGATTCCGGTTCGTCGAAGAGGCACAGCGACGGGCCCTGGACCCCGAGCTTGGCGACCTCCCACCGCTTGACTTCGCCGCCGGAGAACCCGCGGTTGACTTCGCGGTCCAGCAGGTGGTCCACGCCCAGGTCCGCGATGAAGGGATGGTCCTCGGCATCTGCCCCGGCGCCGTGCTCGTCGAGCGTCTGGACGAGCCGACGGGCGGTGACGCCGGTCAGGCTCGGCGGGCGCTGGAACGCCATGCCGATTCCCGCGCGGGCCCGTTCGTCGATGGACATGTCGGCGAGGTCGCGGCCCAGCAGCGTCGCGGTGCCGGCGACGATGCGGAACGGCCGCACCCCCATGAGGCCGCAGAGGAGCGACGACTTCCCGGAGCCGTTGGGGCCGATCAGGATGTGCCTCTCCCCTTCGTTGACCGTCAGGTCGATGTCGCGGCAAATGACGTCGTCGCCCGCGGCGATGGCGACGCCTTCGAGTTCGAGAATGGGATTGCCGGTCATGCCGGTCCTCCTTGCTTCCGTGCCCCGGATGCCGGGGCGGGCGAATTAGCGTGGGCTACTGCCCTAAGGATAGGCGCACCTCATGGTAAGCGTCGGCAAGCCGCACCCGCACATACCCCCACGGGCAAAGGTCCGGCCGCCCGCGAATACTTGAATAACCATATGACCTAAGGCTAGCCTTACCTGTCGTGCGGATCCGTCCGCTCCCCATCCGGCAACCGATCCCAAAGGAATCCGATGATCTCGTTTCTCCTCCGAACCCAGGGCCGCGGCGTGGCCGGCGAAGGCATCGCCGAAGTGCCGTCCGGCACCGATGAAGCGATCCGGCTCCTCCGCCGGCGCCGGGGTCCGGTGATCGTCGGCGCGCTACCGTTCCATCACGGCGACGCACCAGCACTCTTCGCGCCCGAGACATTCCGGGCCGCCCCACCGCCCCGACCGGGGGTCCCGCCCCGGGTGACGGGATGGCGGGAAATCCCCGACAGGAACGAACACACGCGGCGCGTGCGCGAGGCCGTGGACCTGATCAGGGACGGATACGCGGAAAAGCTCGTGCTGTCGCGCGCCCTCGTGCTCGACCTCGAATCCCGCCCCGATCCCGCCGCATTGGCGGACACGTTCGCCGCGGGCGGCGGCAACGCGTACCTCGCCCTGCTCACGCCCTCCGGGCCCGAATCCGATGCGGCCCATTTGGTCGGTTCCAGCCCGGAACTGCTCATCCGCAAGCGCGGGTCCATAATCTCGTCGCATCCCCTCGCCGGAACGGCGCCCCGGTGCGCGGACCCCGTCAAGGACCATGCCCGCGCCACGGAGCTGATGCTCTCGCAGAAGGACCGCGCCGAGCACGCCGTCGTGACCGACGCGATCAAGCGCGCGCTGTCGCCGCTGTGCCTGGAACTCCATGTGCCGGACCGCCCTTCGCTGATGAAGACCGAGCACACCTGGCACCTCGGCACCCCGATCTCCGGCATCCTCAGGGACCCCTCGTGCACCTCCCTCGAGCTCGCGGAACTGCTGCACCCGACGCCCGCCGTCGGAGGGCACCCCGCCGCCGAGGCGCTCCGCTACCTGCGAAAGCACGAGCCGGACCGGGGCTTCTACGCCGGGGCGGTCGGATGGTCCCGGGCCAACGGGGACGGCGAATGGAGGGTCGCCATCCGCGGTGCCTTGCTCCGCGGCCGGCGGGTGACCGCGCATGCCGGCGGCGGCATAGTCGCCGATTCCGTCCCCGCCGACGAAACCGCCGAAACGACCGCCAAGTTCGGCCCGGTCACCGACGTGTTCCGGCTCGGCCCGGAATGGGCGGCCGCCTCCGCAACCGGCGAACCCGCGACCTCGGGTGCCGCGCAGTGAACGATCCCGCCGCAATCCTGCCCCGGCTCTGCGAAGTCCCCGCCGACGCCGTGCTCGCCGAACGCCCCCCGCTGCCCGACATGCCGCCCCCCTTCGGGCTCCGGCCAGTCGACCCCGACTCCGGGGACCCCGAACTGATCGCCGGCTGGATGGCCCTGCCCCACCTCGTCGCCGCCTGGGAGCAGGACTGGGGCCCCGACCGGTGGCGCGCGGACGCACGCGCGCGGCTCGACGGCACCTATTCGATGCCGGCGATCATCCGGTACGAGGACCGCGACGTCGGGTACCTCGAGGTCTACCGCCCCATGCGCGACGAAATCGGCGTCCTGTACGGGGCATCCCCCCATGACCTCGGCTACCACATCGCGATCGGGCGCCCGGAGCTGACCGGGCGGGGCATCTTCGGCCGGTTCATGGCCGAACTCGGCCCGGCGATGCTGCGCAGCGACCCGGAGTGCGAAAAGCTCGCGGTGGAACCCGACTACCGGAACACCGTGGTCCACAAGATCCTGCGCGGCGCCGGGTGGCGCGACGAAGGGGAATTCGACGCCCGGCCCGACCGCAGGATCAGGCTGTTCACCTACGAACGGGGCACCGGCCGATGACGGGCGCGGCGCCGGAGGGCGGCCACGGCGTGCGCACCCGCGGCGACGGCCCGCCCGTCGTCCTGGTCATGGGCCGCGGGCACGGCGGGCGCGTGTGGGAGCTGCACCAGGTGCCGGCGCTGGTGCGGGCGGGGTACCGCGTCACCGTGTTCGACAACCGCGGCTCCGGGGTCTCCGCCGGCCACTCCATCCCCTTCACCCTCGACGACATGGTCGCGGATCTCGCCGGCATCATCGAGTCCGAGCACGGGCAGCCGGCCTTCGTGGTGGGCACGTCGTTGGGCGCGCGGATCTGCCAGGAACTCGCCCTGTCGCGCCCGGATCTGGTGCGCGGGGCGGTGTTCGCCGCCGGCCACGCCCGCCAGACGCCCGCCCAACTGGCCATGTCCCGGCATGCCGCGGACGCGGATGCCATGCTGCGGGCGGAACACCCCGAGTTCGCGGCCGCGGCGGAGGTGTCCCGCAACCTGTCGGCGTCGACGCTTCTCGACGACGTCGCGTGCCGCGATTGGATGGACATCGTCCGCCACGCCCCCGCGCCCGGCTACGGCGCCCGCCTGCAGGCGATGGTCGATGACGGCCGGGACCGCAGGGAGGCCTACGGGCGGATCACCGCGCGTTGCCTGGCCCTCGCCTACGCCGATGACGCCGTGATTCCACCCGCCCAGGTCCGCGAAGTCGCCGACTCCATCCCGCGGTGCGGGTACGTCGAGCTCCCGCGGACCGGGCACTGGGGGTACCTGGAGCGGCCCGATGCGTTCAATGCCGTGCTGCTCGGTTTCCTCCGCCTCGGCGGCGGGTGACCCGGGCCCGGGTCACCGGCCGCCGGTCCGCTGATTGCCCTTGTCCACCTTTCCCACCGCGGTGAACGGGAACTCGTCGACGAGGTCGATCACATCGGGAATCGAGAACGAGGCCAGCCCGTGGCGCCGCAGATGCATTCGCAGTTGCGCCGGCGTGGGGCACTGCCCCTCCTCCCGCGACCGGGGGATGACCAGCGCCCGGATCTTCTCGCCCAGCACCTCGTCCGGGATGCCGACCACCGAGGCGTCGTGGACCCCCGGGTGCGTGAGCAGGCCGTTTTCGACCAGCTCGGGGGCGATCTTCTCCCCTCCCCGATTGATGATGTCCTTCGAGCGGCCGGTGACGGTGATGTTGCCCCGCTCGTCCACCCGCACCAGGTCCCCGGTGCGGTAGAAGCCGTCGTCCGTGAAGCTGCGGCGGTTGTGGTCGGGGGCCCGGTAGTAGCCGCGGATGGTGTACGGGCCACGCGTCAGCAGATGGCCTTCCGTTCCCGCGGGCACCGGCTCCCCGCCGTCGTCCACGACGAGCACTTCATCGGCCGGCGAAACCGGCCGCCCCTGGGTCTTTTCCACGACCTCGTCGGGGTCGTCGAGGCGGGTGTAATTCAACAGCCCCTCGGCCATGCCGAAGACCTGCTGCAGCCGACAGCCCAGCTCCGGCGTCACCCGGCGCGCCGCCGCCTCGGACAGCTTCGCGCCCCCGACCCACACCGTCCGCAGCGAGGACAGGTCCGAGCCCGCCAGGTCCAGCGAATTGAGCCATGCCAGCAACAGCGGCGGAACCAGAGCCACGTGGGTGACTCGGTGGCGGCCGACGAGCTCCAGGCACGTCGCGGGCGACGGGTCCGGGGCCATCACGATTTCCGCGCCCACCTGCATCGCGCCGAGGATCCCGGGGGCGCTGAGCGTGAAGTTGTGGGTGCACGGCAACGCGATCATCATGACGTCGCCCTTGCGCAGCCGGCACACGTCGACGCTCTCCCGCACGGAGTACAGGTAGTCGTCGTGCGTGCGCGGGATCAGCTTCGGCGCCCCGGTGGTGCCGCCGGACAGCAGCATCAGCGCCATCGAGGACGGCGGCGCCTCATGAGGTGCCTCGACCCCGTCTCCGCACGCCCGCCACGCCCTCGCCCCGGGCGCGCCGACGGCCGCGACGCGGAGATCGCCGACTTCCCCGGCCACCGTCTCGGCGATGGCCAGGGGGTCGGTCATGCCCTTCCGCTCCGCCGTGACCAGCAGCTGCGCGCCGGAGTGCCGTGCGACGTGGACGAGTTCGGCGCGCCCGTGGGCGGCCAGCGCCAGCACCGGTACCGCGCCGACCCGCAGGATGGCGCAGAAGACCTCGACGAAGGCGATGGTGTTCGGCATGTAGATCAGCACCCGGTCCCCCGGGGCGATGCCGCTCTCGCGAAGCCATTGCGCGGCGCGATCCGCCGATTCGATCAACTGCCGGTAGGTGAGCGTGCCGGATTCGTCCGTCACGCAGGGGGCGTCGCCGTGCTCGGCGCAGACGCGGCCGATGAACCCCGGCAGCGTCTCCCCGGTCCAGTACCCCGCCTCCCGGTAGGCGCGCGCGACGTCGGCCGGGTATTCCACCATGTCGGGGTACCCGCCGGCCTCCGTCTCCGTCACGTTCCGGTCATCGTTGTCCATCAATCTCGTCCTTTCTCGGTCATCATTGCGACTACGTCGTCGAGGGAGGCGCCGGAGAGGATGCCCGCGATCGGCACCTCCGCACCCGTCGCCGAAGTGATGCGGTTGCATGCGTCGAGGGCCTGGACCGAGTCCAGCCCCAGGGAAACCAGGGGCACGGTCGGGTCGGGGTCGTCGCCTTCGGCGTACCCGAGGGTCTCCAGCAGCACCGACCGGGCGATCGCCCCCGCTCCGGCGGAGGCTCCTGGCGCCGGGGCGGTTTCGGTCGCCGCCGGTTCCCCGTCCTTCGCCGGTGTTTCCGGGGCAGGCGCCCCCGCGATGCGCGAGAACAGCCCGGGCATTCCCCGGAGTTCGTGGACCGCCGCCACCTTGCGCCAATCGCCCGAGGCGACCGTGGCCATCGCGTCATCGCCGCCGAACAGCCCGAGCGCGGCATCGACGGCCGCATCCGGGTCCATCGGGCGAAGGCCGATGGCCTCGATCTCGCCGATCGCCCCGTCGTTGTCGGCCCCGACCCCGTGCCACAGGCCCCACCGGATGGCGAGGGCGTCCACCCCGTTTTCGCGGGCCCGGGCCGCCTCGACTTCGAGGAGCCGGTTGACGGCGGCATAGGCGGCGTGGCCCCGACCCCCGATTCCCGCGGACAGCGACGAGCAGGCCAGCACCCGGTCCCCGGGGCGGGCCAGCTCCGCCACGACGGCGGCCAGCGATCCCCGCTTGGCGGCGTCCGCGCGGTGCCAGGCGCCGGCATCCGCGGCACCGTCGTCCGCGGCGGCCGATTCGGCGGAGGCGTAATCGACGGTGCAGTGGACGATCAGGCGCGGGCCGGCGGAGCCCAGGTCCGCGGCCAGCCGGGCGAGCTGCGCCCGATCGGTCGCGTCGCAGCGCACGTGGCGGACGGCGGCGGTTCCCCCGTCCGCCAGCCCGGCGATCTCGGCCGCGAGCGCCGCCGACGGTGCAGTGCGGGACACGAGCACCACGTCGGCGGCCCCGAGGGCGACGCACCGGGCCGCGAAGGCCCTGCCGACGGGTCCGGTGCCCCCGATGATCACCACGGTGGGCGGAACGTTGGGCGTGCCGGCGGAAATCGGAACGAACCGGCGTCCGAGAAGCTCGCGGCCCCGGACGACGATTTCCGGTTCCTCCGTCGCGTGGAGGGCCCTGATCACCGATCGGGCGGTCTCGGCGGGGTCGTGGTCCGGTTCGACGTCGATGCGCATCGGTCCCGGGCCGGTCGCGGCGCCGATGCAGCGCATCATGGCCGCCGCCGCGGCGTGCCCCGCGTCGACCCGTCCCGGTGCCACGTCTCCGGCGGATTCCCCGCCCCGCGTGACCAGGCATGCGGTGCCGGCCGTGCCCGCGGCATCGGCGAGCTCCCGGTGGGCGTCCGCGAGGAACGCCGCCATGGCCTCCGCCGGTTCGTCTCCGGTCCCGCCGTCGGGCGGCAGCACCAGGATGCGTCCCGCGGCGGCCGGCTCATCGACGATCCGGTCGCCGAAGCGGGCCGCCGCGGCCGCCAATTCGGCGCGGAAGGCGTCATCCGCGCCGACGATGCACAGGGAGTCCGGTGCGGCGAGCTCTCCTTCGCCGAGGGCGGACCATCGTTCCGAGAAAACGAGCGGCGGTTCTCCCGCCCGCATCAACGGATTCTGAACCGGGGCCGGAGTCGGGGCCGGACGCGCGGGCACGCCGCCGCCCGGGACCGTGGCGTCCGGTCCCGGTGCCCAGTACTCCGCCCGTTCCCAGACGGTGGCGGGGAAACCCCACGGCACGGCCCCGGGCGGCGTCCCGCCCGGCGCGTCCAGGCCCCGATGCACCGCGCGGACGGCGGCGAGGGACCCGAGGAAGCCGGAGAGGTCGCCGTCATCCCGGCGCAACGTCCCGATGTTGACGGCGCCGGGGCCGCCGGTCCCGCCGATTCCCGCGAGGATCCCGTTGATCGACAATTGGAGGGTGGGATGCTCGGAAGCCTCGATGAACACGTCGGCGCCGGCTTCGGCGGCCCGTTCGACCGCGAGATCGAAGCGGACCCGGTTGCGCAGGTTCCAGTACCAGTACGTCGCCGGGTCGAGGTCGGGGGTGATCGGCCCGCCCAGCGCACCGCCGAAACAGGGGATCGCCGCCGGATCGAAGCGCGGCTCATCCAGGTCATCGAGCAGCCCCAGGAAGTCGTCCCGGAAGGCGCCGACGAGCGAAGTGTGGGCCGGGTAGTCGACCCGGATGCGGCGGGCGAACACGCCCCGGTCGGCCATGTCGCCGACGATGCCGTCAATGGCGGGGGTCTCTCCGGCGATGGCGTGGATGCCCGGAGCGTTGACCACGGACAGTTCCGCCCATCCGACCTGCCGGGCCAGGGCCGCCTCGACGGTGTCGCGGTCCGCGCCGATCACCGCCATCGCGTTGTCGGCGGACAACCGCCCGTCGGCGATGAGGTCGTGGACCAGCCGCGCCCGCGACCCGACGACCCTGACGGCGTCGCGCGCCCCGATCAGCCCGGCGACCCGCGCGGCGGCGATCTCCCCCTGGCTGTGCCCGATGGTCATGTCCGGTTCCACCCCGTGCTCGCGCCAGAGTTCGGCGAGCCCGATCATGTGCACGAACAGGGCGGGCTGCACGACGCGGATGTCGTCGCCGTGTTCGGGTTCCAGCAGGTACCTGCCGGGGCGGAACCCGAAGATCTCGTCGAAAAGGAGGTCGTATTCGGCGACCGCCGCGCGGTACCCGGGCGACGCGGAGTGCGCCAGCAGCCCCATGCCGGGGCGCTGGGACCCCTGTCCCGGGAACACCATCGCGATGGTTCGGGCGGAGGCTTCGCCGGCCGCGGTTTTCCCGGCGGCGCGGCCCTGCGCCAGCGCGTCCAGGTTCTCGAGCAGTTCCGCCCGGTCGGCCGCGACGATGACGGCGCGGAAGCGCCTCCACCCGCGGGTCGCGTCGAGGGCCGCCGCGACGTCGCCGACGGAGACGTCCGGCGACTCCCGCAGGAAGGCGGCGATGGCGGCGGCCTCGCGGGCGACTCCGCCTCGGTGCGCCGACGAAACGACGACCATCGGCGGCGCGCCATCGTGGTGTGCGGCGTTCATCGTGATGCTCCTTCGGTGTCGCCGAGCGCGGAATCGCCCCCGCGTTCGTCCATTTCGATGATCAGCTGCGCGTTGGTCCCCGCCATCCCGAAGGAGGACGCCACGGCGCAGCGGCGCCCGTCGCGGGCGGGCCACTCGGCGGATGCCATCGCCGGCCGGAGCCTCGTCTCTTCCCAATCCAATGCCCGCGTCGGCTCCCCGATGTGCGGGCTCCGCGGAATCCGGCCGTGCCATCCCGACAGCAGGACCTTGGCCAGGCCCAGGCCACCGGCGGCGGCCTGGGCGTGGCCCAGGTTGGCCTTGATGGACCCGATGGACACCGGCGGAGCGCCATCCGGGCCCGGTTGCCCGTAGGTGCCGTGCAGCGCCCGGAGTTCTATGGGATCTCCGACGGCCGTGGCGGTGCCATGGCCCTCGATCATCGTGATGTCCGCCGCGGCCAGGCCGGACACGGCAAGCGCCCTGCGGCACAGCGCCTCCTGGGCCCGCTGGGAGGGCACCGCGAGCGGGGCACCGGAGCCGTTGTGGTTGACCACGGCCGCCCGCACCCGGCCCAGGATCCGCGCGCCCCGGGCCCGGGCGGCGTCCTCCCGTTCCACCACGAACAGGGCCGCCCCCTCCGACCACACGGTCCCCGACGCCCGCGACGAATACGGCCGGCAGCGCCCGTCCGCCGAAATCGCGCCGTTCGCCGAGAATTCGACGAAGGGTGCCGCGGAGCCCATGACGCAGACCCCGCCCGCCAGCGCCCAGTCGCTCTCCCCCGACGCGACGGAGGCGACGGCCGCGGAAATCGCCGCGAGGGACGACGCGCAGGCGGCGTCGACGGTCATCGACGGCCCATGCAGGCCGAGCGCATGCGACACCCGCCCCGACACCGCGGAGAGGGACACGCCGGTCCCGCGGAACCCGGAGAGCTCGTTGACTTCGTCGATGCGCGGGCCGTATTCGGTGTAGGACGCCCCGATGAAGCAGCCGCCCCATTGCCCGGACAGGGACGCCGGGTTCAATCCGGCGTTCTCCAGCGCCTCCCACGCGACCCTCAGCCCGACCCTCTGCTGGGGATCGAGCGCGGGCGCTTCGCGGGGAGCCACCCCGAAGAACGCGGCATCGAACTCCGCGGCATCGTCCAGGAACCCGCCCGAATCGGGCACCGGCGCCCAGCCGGGCCGGTCGCCGAGGGAGAACAGCAGGTCCAACGGCCAGCCGCGGTCCCGGGGCAGGGGGCCGAGCACGTCGCGCCCGGCCTCCAACATCCGCCACAGGGAGGTCGGCCCGGTCACGCCCCCGGGGGCGGCGACGCCCATTCCGGTGATCACGATGGAGCTCATGGCCGCACCAGTCCCACGATGGCGGCGGCGACGGCCCCGACGCGGTCGTCGATGTAGAAGTGTCCGCCGGGGAACAGCCGCACGTCGCAGCCGCCGCAGGTGTGCCCCGACCAACCGAAGAGGTCGCCGGGCGTGACGTGTTCGTCGTCCTCGCCGCCGAAGGCGCTGATGGGGGCGGCCAGCGGCGCCTCCCCGGCCGTCTCGTAGCGGTCGAAGGCCGCGTAGTCGGCGCGCAGGGCCGGCAGCGCGAGCCGCATGATGTCCGGGTGGCCCAGCACGTCCCCGCCGGTTCCGCGCAGCGCCGCCAGGTGGCGTGCCAGCCCTTCATCGTCGGTGGGATGGGGCGGCAGGTCGGCCACCCGCGACGGCGCCACGGCACCGGAGACGAACAGACGCCCCACGGCGATCCCCTCCTCCTCGAGGCGGCGCGCCAGTTCGAAGGCGACCATCGACCCCATGCTGTGGCCGAACAGGATGGGCGCCGGGCCGTCGCAAAGCAGAGGGCGCAGCTCGGCGAGCGCGCCGTCCGCGTAGCCGCCGATGGTCTCCGGGGCGGGGTCGGCGATGCGGTCCTGGCGGCCCGGGTACTGCAGCGCGATGACGTCCACCGCCCCCTGCGCCGCTTCCTCGATTGCCGCGGCCAACGGCCGGTAGGCCGCCGCCCCGCCGCCCGCGTGGGGGCAGATCACGAGGGGCGTCGCCCCCCGCACCGCTTCGCGCCCGAAGCGGCGCAGCCAAGCGGATCCGATCTGGGTCTGCATGTGTTTCCTTTCGAAGTGTGTGATTCGGGTCCCGGTCGGGGCCGTCAGCGGAGAATTCCCCCGAGGGCCATGGCATCGAATTCGTCGGGCACGGGCCCGTCCGCGATCGCCGCGTCCGGTGCGTCGGCGATGGCGCGCACGCACCCGAGGAAGAGCTTTTCGATGACCTCCGCCGCGGCGTCGTCGATGACGCCCGCGGCGAAGGTGAACAGGAACCGGGTCCCCGCTCCCCCGATGACGGAGTCCCCGGGGAACACCATCAGCAGCGCCGCGTTGTCCGTGGTGCCGCCCGGGTCGGTGCCGACGTGGCCCAGCCCGCAGGACTCCAGGATCGACGCGAGCCGGTCCTGGTGCGGGGGGTAGGACTGGTGCACGAACATGGTGTCGAACAACCGGCGCGCGCCCGTGACGGACAGCGCCCGGGTCATGGGGAAATGGTCGTGGCCCAGCAGCGGCAGGCGCTCGTCGCGCATCTGCGCCAGCGCGCCGGCCCAGGTGCCGGAGGGGTCGACCGACGCCGGGACGGCGACGAGGTTGGCGAAGCAGCCGATGCCCTCCGCCACTCCGGCGATGGAGGGATCCCGCCCGGACACGACCTCCCCGAACACGACGTCGCCCCTGCCGAGGACAATCCCGAGGGTCCGCGCCCACGCCGCCTGGTAGGCGACGGCCGGGGTGACCCCGAGTCGGCGGGTGACCGCGTGGAGCCGGTCCACGACGTCCTGGCCGACCGAGCTCATCCGCGACGACTGGCCGGCCCGGGTGGGCGTGGCCTCCGGCCCGACCAGCGCCGGGGCGACCCCGCGCAGCCTGGCTTCCCAGGCCCTCCGGGCCTCCGGCCCGTCTTCCGCGATCGCCTCGAGCAGCGCCGGGAACGCCCCGGGGTCGCCGATGCGGCCGACGCCCGGGTCGGCCCCGATCTCTCGGGCGTATTCGGCGAAGATGGCCACGGGCAGCAGCTGCCCGGTCCAGCCGTCGGTGAGGATGTGGTGGGCCGAGATGAGCACCAGCGTCTCGCCGTCGGCGCCGTCGCCGGGGTGCGCGACCGTGACCCGCAGCAGGGGCGCGGCGGCGAAGTCGAATCCCTCGGCGGCGTCGGCGGCGATGAGGTCGGGGGCCCGGTTCGCGTCGCGGACCCGGCAGCCGAACGCGCCGCAGGGCCTGACGACGCCCACCGGGGTGCCGTCCACCGTGGCCGCGGGTTGGATGCGCAGGTTGGGGAACCGCCGCAGCACGGCGCCGACGGCTCGGCCCAGCGCCGCGGCATCGACGCGGCCGCGCACGCGCAGCGGCGTCTGCACCGCGTATCCCGCGGGATCGCCCGAGGTCAGCGACGAAAGCATCAGCCCTTCCTGCATCGGCGTCAGCGGCAGCACGTCCTCGATCTCGCCGCCCCAGGCGCGGACGTCGGCGTCCGTGATGCCGGGGGCGGTGAAATCGGCGGGNGCGCGCCGGGCATCCCCCGTCGCCGCCGCGGCCGCGATGTCCGCCAGCGCGGCCCCGAGCTCCCGGCCGACGTCCGCGGCGCCGGGTGCGCCGGGCACCTTCGCGGCGACCCTGATGGTCGCGGCCAGCAGCCCGTCCGCGCCGACGTGCGACATCACGTCGATGACGTTGGGCAGCGGCGCCGACGCATCGGCCGCGCCGATGAGGGCGGGGGCTTCCGGGGCGGGCGCGAAGTCCCCTTCCCGGGCATCGGAGGCGACGGTCCCGAGGTGGTTCAGGCAGGCGATGGGCCGGGGCGCCGGTCGCTCGCCCAGCCACATGGCGCAGCCGTGGACGTGGACGTCATCGGGCAGGCGCCGGCGAGCCCGGCGCACGGCGTGCACCGCGGCGACGGGGTCGAGGCCGTCGCCGACCTCCACCGCGACGGGGTACGCGGCGGTGAACCAGCCCACCGCGTCGGGCGGCACCGGTGGCACGGAGCCGGTCGCGTCGCGGCCGTGGGATTCGAGGGTCAGCCCGACCGTGCCGTCGGCGTCGAGGCCCAGCCGGCGCAGCGCCATGGACAGCCCCGCGATGAGCAGGTCCTGCCCGCGGCACCCGAAGGCCCGCTCCACGCCGGCGGCGAGTGCGGCGGACGACGCTTCGGGCATGGTGATCTCCGCGATGTCGACCGTCGCTTCGGTGTCGCGGGCCGGGTCGATGGCCAGCGTCCCCGATGCGTCCGCGGCGATCTTCTCCCAGGCGGCGAGGTCTTCGTCGAATTCGCCCGACAGTGTGGCGGCGCGCAGGCGGCGCGCATGGTCCGCGACGGCCGCTTCCGGCCGGCGGTCGGCGGCGGTGTGCTTTGCGACGCCGCGGAGATCGCGGAAGTCGTCGATGAGGGTCTCCCAGGACACCGCGTCGACGACGAGGTGATGGGCGACCAGCACGATGCGGCGCCCGGCGGGGAGTTCGGCCACCGCGCCGGCGAGCATCGTCCCGCGGGCGGGATCGAGCCGGGAGGCGAGCTCCGCGATCAGTTCCCCGACCCCGTCCGCGGCGGCGACCTCCGCCTCCGCCTCCGCCATCGTGAATGGTTCGGCGCCGGCGGGCGGCTCCGCGAACATCGGCCATCCGCCGTCGCCGGCCACCGCGCGGGAGAGGATGGGGTGGAGCCCGGCCAGGCGTTCCAGAACCTCCGACAGCCGTTCCGCGCCGAAATCCGCCGGCGCGGTCAGCAGCCGCGCCTGGCACAGGCCACCGCCGCCGGGGGCCGACTCCAGCAGCGCCGCGGCCAACGGATGGACGGGAGCCGGCGCGGCGAATCCCCCGCCGTCCGCCCCGTCGGCGGGATCGGTCGCGGACACCGGCCGCGCGGCGGCGGCCACGGTGCGGACGGTCCCGCCGCCGAGGATGTCGCGCACCTCGGCCTCCCAGCCGCTGCGGCGCAACAGCGAGATCGCGCGGATCGCCGTGATGGAATCGCCCCCGAGCTCGATCAGCCCGGACTGCGCGGTCGGCCGGACATCCTTCCCGATGGCGCGCGCGAACGCATCGGCGACGGCCAGCTCGGCCGCCCCGCGCGGTTCGTCGGCGTCGCCTCCGGCGGCATGTGCGCCCGGGGGTTCCGGCAGGGCCGCGCGATCGAGTTTCCCGGTCGCGGTCGTGGGGAGGGAATCCACTGCGACGATCGTCCCGGGCACCATGTACGCGGGCAGGGCCCGGGCCAGCTCCGCGAGAATGGCGCGCTCGTCCGGCTTTCCGCCGTCGGCCGCGACCACGTAGCCCACGAGCCGCGCCGGTGCGCCGGTTACCCCGAAGAGCCGGCACGCGCCGGCCGCGACCCCGTGCACCCTGCACAGCGCCGCGTCGATGTCGAGCAGTTCCACCCTGTTGCCCCGGATCTTCACCTGGTCGCCGATGCGGCCGAGGAAGCGCAGCATGCCGTCGGCTCCCCATTTCGCCACGTCGCCGGTGCGGTACAGGGTTCCGCCGGGTTCGAAGGGGTCGTCCACGAAGGCATCCGCGGTGGCGTCCGGGGCCCCGTGATACCCGTGGCCGACCTGCACCCCGCCGATGCACAGCTCGCCGGCCTCGCCGACGGGCAGCTCCCGCAGGTTTTCGTCCAGGACGTGGAGGTCGTTGTTGTCCTCGGCGGCGCCGAGCAGGAAGCCGTCCTCCGGGAAATCATCGCCGTATTCCACCCAGGCGACGTCCATCGCAGTTTCGCTCGGGCCGTAGAGGCCGTGCACGCGGCAGCCGATCTCCGCCCTCGCCCGGCGCGCGAGATCGGTGGGCACCGCTTCGCCGCCGAGCAGCAGGTGGCGCAGCGTCCTCAGCCGCCCGGCCGCGCCCGCCGCGAGCAGCTCGCGCAGCAGGCCGGGCACCAGCGACAGCACCGTGACCCGGTGTTCCTCGATCATCGAGGCAAGGCCCTCGGCGTCCCCCGCCCACCAATCGGCCGGGGGAATCACGGCCGTGCCCCCGGAAGTCAGGGCCAGCAGCACTTCGCCCATGCCCACGTCGAACGAGATCGGCGCCTTGTGCAGCATCCGGATCGGGCCGTCGCCGAAGGTGCGGGCCATCCACTGCAGATGGGACGCGACGCCCCGGTGGTGGTTGACCACTCCCTTGGGCCGGCCCGTCGTCCCCGACGTGTAAATGAGGTAGACCGGGTCGTCGCCGCGGATGGGCCGCGCCGGAACGAATTCGGGCGTTCCGGCTTCCGGCCCCTCCTCATCGATACGCTCCACGTCGACGATCGCGGCCGCCGTGTCCGGCAGCGGGACATCGCCGGCGCGGACGATGGCCGCGGGTGCGGCGTCGTCGAGCATCATCCGGATCCGCTCGGCGGGGTACCGGGGATCCACCGGGACCACCGCCGCGCCCGTGCGGATCACGGCGGTGATCGCGCAGGGCAGCCACGAACCGCGTTCGGCGACGACGGCGACGATCTCGCCGGCGCGCGCCCCCGCCTCCGCGAGCCGCGCGGCCAAGGCCGAGACCCGCGCATCGAACTCGGCGTAGGTGAGAGTGCGGTCCTCCGCGACCACCGCCACCGCATCCGGGGACGCGGCCGACGCCGCGCGGATCATCGCGTCGACGTCGCCGGGCTCGACCGGCACCCGGCGGCCCCGGCCCATCGCGGAGGCGGGCGCGGCGGCCGACTCGATCTCGGCCCGCGCCACCTGCGCCAATTCCTCCGTCGGCACGTCGGCGCCCGCGTTCGACAGCACCGCGGCCAACGCCCGTTGCAGGGCCCGCGCCCCCTCGGCCGACACGGAGTCCAGGCGGTGGGTCATCTGGACCTCCACCCGGCCCGGGTGCATGAACGCCTCCGTGGCCACCGCGTGGAGCGCGGCATCGGCGTGGACCAGCTCCCACGAGGTCTCCGCGCCCGGCAGCCGCGGCCCGGCGATGCCCTCGTGGAGGAAGAGGACGAGCACCGGGAACAGGGTCTCCCCCGCCGCCCGGTCGACCCCCGCGATGGCGGCGATCCGATCGAAGGGGACGGATTTCGCCGACATCGCGCCGGTGATGGACCGCGCGGCCCGCAGCACCAGATCGCCGAACGTCTCCGCTCCCCCGTCCGAGATCCGGATGGGCACCTGGTTGCTGAAGTTGCCGATCAGCTCATCCGCGCCGACGGCCTCCCGGTTGGCCACCGTCGTGCCGGTCACCGTGTCCCGCGCCCCGGTCACCGCGCGCAGCACCAGATGATGCGCCGCGAGGAACACGGCGAACGGGGTCACCGACGACTCCTCCGCGATGGCCGTCAGCGCCCGCGCGGCGTCGTCGGGAAGCACCGCGTCGACCCGTCCACCGGCGTTCGGGGGAGCATCCGCGGCCCCGCCGAGCATCGGCCTCATCTGCGGCACACCGTCCGGGAACACGGAACGCCAATGGTCCTCTCCGGAAGCGTCCGGATGGGTCGCCTCCCATTCCGCGAAGTCGGCGACCTGGACGGCCAACGGCGGGACGGAGCCGTCCCCCTCGGTGGGCCGGCCGGTGCGCAGCCGATACGCGCGGGCGACGTCCCGGGCCAGCACGGGCATGGTCATCCCGTCCCAGGCGATGTGCTGGATCACCATCACCGCATCCACCCGCCCGGGGCCCCGTTCGCAGATGGCCAAGCGCAGCGGCGACTGCGCCGCCAGGTCGAAGGGCCGGCGGACCTGCTCGGCGGCCAGCGCATCGACGGCGGCGTCGCCCGCGTCGCCCGGCGGCATCGCGTGCCGGGTGATCTCCGGTTCGAGGTCGGCGTGGATGCGCTGTTGCAGGGCTCCTTCGTCGTCTGCGTGGTACGTCGTGCGCAGCACTTCGTGCCTGTCGACGAGATCCCCGAAGGCCCCCGCGAGCGCTTCGGCGTCGATGCGGCCCTCGAAGGTGAACTTCAGGCAGAGGTTGTACGACACGTCGTCCGGGTCGAGCGCCGAGGCCAGCCACACCGATTTCTGCGCCGCCGACGCGGGCGCCCGATCCGGCAGCGACCGGGCCGGGCGGTCGGCCACCGTGCCGGATTCGCCGCGGTGCCGGGCCATCAGCCGCCGCACCTCTTCCAGGTCCCTCATCGCGCGTCCTCCCCGCCATCGGCGAACTCCATCAGCATCGCCGCCATCGCGGCGACGTCCCCCGGCGATCGGCCGGACTCGCTCACCCGCGCGGCGATGCCGCGCACCGTCCGCGCCTCGAAAACGTCCGCGACCGAGAACGCCGCGGCGTCGAGAAGCTCGCGGATCCGGGCGGTCAGGGTCGTGGCCAGGATCGAGTTGCCGCCGACGTCGAAGAAATCGTCCGCGGCGGAACAGCCGCCGGCCCCGGTCAGGGCCCCGAACAGGTAGGCCACCGCCGACTCGACCGGACCGTCCGGGGGCTCGGCGACGCCGCGCGGCCCACGGTCGACCAGCGCGGACACGGCGGCCCGGTCCTTCTTGCCGTTGGCGGTCACGGGCAGCTCCTCGATGACGGCGATCGCATCCGGGATCATGTACTCCGGCACGATCCCCGCCAGCGCCGCGCGCGCCTCGGCGCCGGTGGGCACACGCCCGGCATCCGGCGCCGGCACGATCGCCGCGACGATCGCGCCATCGGCCCCGGTCGCCGCGGCACCGGAAACCCCGGGCAGAGATTCGAGCGCCGCCTCCACCTCGCCCAGCTCGACGCGGTAGCCGCGGATCTTCAGCTGACCGTCGGCGCGGCCGATGAACTCCACGCGCCCGTCAGGCAGCACGCGGCCCAGATCGCCCGTGCGATACCAATCCACGGAACCGGACCGGATGAACTTCAACGCGGTCAATTCCGGCATGCCGCGGTAGCCCCGCGCGACGGCGGCGCCGCCGATCCACACTTCGCCGATTACGTGATCGGGGCATTCCTCGCCGCGTTCGTTCACCACCTTCAGCTGGACCCCGTCCAGAGGCAGCCCGTACGGGACCGACGCGAAGTCGTCCGGGTAATCGGGCCCCACCTCCTCGCGGGTGGAGTGGATCGCCGCTTCGGTGGCGCCGCCCATGGCGATGAACCGGAGCCCCGGGACGCGCCTCGACAGGGCGCGGCCCAACGACGGCGGCACCCGGTCACCTCCGGTGAGGATCAGCCGGACGCCCGCCAGCTCGTCATCCGACGCGATGTCGTGGAGCATCCCCACCAGCCCGGGCGCGGCATTGACGACGGTGACGGAGTGCTCGCGGATCAGACGCGCCCATTCCGCCGCGTCGCGGGTCGACTCCTCGCCGACGAGCACCACGGCGCCGCCGACGGACAGCGGGAGCATCAGATCCAGGACGGAGAGGTCGAAGTCGAACGCCGACAGGGCGATGGTCCGGTCCTCCGGCCCGCACCCGAACCTCGACGCGATCGCGTCGATGGTGTGGGCCGCCGCGCCATGAGCGACCTCCACCCCCTTGGGCTCGCCGGTGGAACCCGAGGTGAACAGCACGTAGGCCAGGTCCTCCGGCCCCGCGCCGGCGTCCACGCCATCCGCCGCCCCGTCCGGGACGGCCGCGGGATCGACGACGGCGACCTCCGGGGGCAGTTCGCCGATGCGGGCCGGATCGGCGATGACGTGCCGGGCACCGCCGCTCCGCAGAATCGCATCCCGGCGCGGACCCGGCTGCCCGACGCCGATGGGCAGGTAGGCGGCGCCCGCCATGAGGACGGCCAGGATCGCGGTGATCTGGCCGACTCCCCGGGGCAGGGACACTGCGACGACGTCTCCCGATCGGACCCCGCGACGGCGCAGTTCGGCCGCCAGCGCCGCGGCTCCGTCCGCCAATTCGCCGTAGGAGACGGCGCCGTCCGCGGACACGGCCGCGACCCGCTCCGGGGCCTCCTCCGCGCGGCGCAGGAACTCCCGGTGCAGCGTCCGCCGCCCGATCGCGGCGCCGCCATCGGCCGAGTCGCGGGCGATGGCCGCCCGGCGCGAGGCCTGCGCCGGGGGCAGCGGCACCGACAGCGGGCGGTTCCAGTCCGGGACATCGCGGGCGACCGCGTCGAGCAGGCGCGTGAACGCGCCGAACATGTCGCCGATGACGCCCTCGGGCAGGCAATCGCGCCGGACGTCCCAGTTGACCAACAGTCCCCCGTCCAATTCCACGACCTGGGCGTCGATGTCGACCTGCGGGCCCTGCGAAAGGATGTGCACGGGATCGCCGGCGATGTCCCGGACCCGGCTCGAGAAGACCTCGCCGAGATCGAGGCCGGACGTGAACACCACCGAGGCCATGACCGGCTCGCCCCGGTGGGCGCCGAGCGACCGGAGCACGTCGAGCCCCGTCACCGTCGAGTGCGAGGCCGCGAGATGGACTTCGCGGGACAGCGCCCGGACGCGGTCGAGGAACGATGCTCCCGGATCCGCGTCCACCCCGACGATCACGGAGTTCGTGAAGTCGCCGACGACGCCGCCGATGTCCGGGTGCACCTGCTCGCGGGCGAACAACGGCACGTTGAGCAGGAACCTCCGCTGCGTCGACCAGCGGGCGATGACCTCGGTGAACAACGTGGCCAGCACCATCGCCGGCGTCACGCCCGCGGCGTGGGCCGCATCGCCGAACCGGGCCGCGTCGAGTGCCCCGACCCTGTGCTCGAGCCGGATGCTGCGCCGGGGGTCGGCGCGCCGGGCCTCCTCGACGAAGGGCAGGGCGGGGGGCGGCGGCAGTTCGGGCACCCGCGTTTCCCAGTACCGCGCGTCCTCCGCGTCCGGTCCGCCGGAATCCGCCATGGCCAGGCGGTACTCCCGGTACGTCACGCCGGGTCGCTCGGGGACGGTGCGGTCGTCGTCGCCGTCGGCGGGCTCCGTCCCGTGCGCCAGCTCGCTCCGGTAGATGCGCATGAGGTCGTCCAGGAGCGTGCGGTAGCTCATCGCGTCGCAGGCGAACATGTCGACGTCGACGTGCAGGCGATGGCGGTCCCCCGGCAGCAGCGTGAGGGTGAGGTCGATGACCTCGCCGGCATCCACGTCGAGTTTCTGGTGGCTCTTCGCCTCCCGCTTTTCCCGCAGCCGCCGCTCGATCTCCTCTTCCGGCAGGCAGGTCGCGTCGTCGATGGTCAGGGCCGGCCCGGGCGAGGCGGGCAGCACCCGCTGCCGCCCGTCGCCGAGCGCCCGGGTGCGGAGCATCGGGTGCAGGTCGATGAGGGCGCGGGCGGCGCGCTCCAGCGCCGCGGCGTCGATTCCCCCGCCATCGAACTCGACGTAGAGGTGCGCCGCGACTCCACCGAGGCCGAGGTCGTCGCGCCGGCCCACCCAGTAGGCGTGCTGCATGGGAGCCATGGGGAAAGGCTCGCCATCATCCTCGTCCGCGCCACCGGGGACGGTCATCCCGCCCGAGGGGTCCGCCCCACCTTCGGCGGCGGCGGATTCGCCGATGATCCGCAACCACGCTTCGGGCGTCGGCTCCAGCACCAGGGCCGAATAGTGGACGCCGCAACCTCTGCGGCGGAGTTCCTCGCTGATCCCGATCACGCCGAGGGAATCGAGGCCGAGGTTCACCAGATCATCGCCGGCGCCGATGTCGGCCGGGCTCACGCCGAGTTCTTCGGCGAGGATGCCGCGGAGGGTTTCCAGGTCAATCATTAGTCGTTTTCGTCTTTCTCGTTCATCGCCGATCCGGCGAAGGTTTCCAGCGCCCGAACGACGCCGGTGCGGAATCGTGCGGCCGCGTCCTCGCCGACGGCGGGGACGTCGATTTCGAACCGCAGGCCGAGCACGGGTCCCCCGGGGCCCCGGTCCATGGCCGCCGTGATCTCCGCTCCGTGGCACGGGGGGACGGCGGAATGGCCCGGTGCGCCGAATCGCCGGAAGAACTCCCCCTGGCCGATCAGCCGGCATTCGCGGGTCTCGGGCATCGCCATGTCCATGCGCCCGAGGTAGTTGACGTTCACGGCGCCCACCGCCGACGGATCCGTCGTCGGCGCCGGCGGGGGCCCGCCGCCCGCGATGAAGCCCCTCGCGTCGGCCGCGGGAATGAGGACGGCTTCTTCGGCGGTCAACCAGCCGACCCGCCGATCGGCGCCACCGTCGGGGCGGCCCAGCGTGGTGCGGGTGATTGCCGTCATCCCCGATTCATCTGGGGTCGCGGCGACGGCGACGGCCGATTCCAGGACGTCCCGCAGGGATGCGCCGCGCTCGAGCGCCGCGCGTTCCACCGCGGCGGTGGTCGCGGCGTCGAGAACCTCGTGCCGGGCGCGGACGTCGGCGGGCCGGTCGACCCGCGGGTCCGCGTGCCGCAGCCCCACCGGGGGGACGGGCACCCGCCGGAACGGGCTGCCGGGGGCTTCCGTCTCGGACGGGCCGTGCGGGGCATCGCCGCGCGCTTCTTCGCCGAGGGGCGGCTGCCCGCCCAGGGCCAGCGCGAGATCCTCCAGGATGAAGCGCCACGACATCATGTCGACCGCGAGATGGGCGATGGTGACCACCAGCCAGGGTTCGGTTCCGCCGCCATAGGTGGCGGCCACCATCCGGCCGGCGGCCGGATCGAGTGCGCCGTGGTGGGCATCGAGGACGCCGCCCTCGTCCCGTTCGCCGGAACCGGCGATGCGGAAGACGAATTCCGGGTCCTCCCGCGGGATCAGCCGTGCCCGGGGGCCGGAATCGTCGTACCGGGCGCCGAGTGCGGGGTGCGCGCCGATCACGCGCCGCAACGCGGACTCGGCGGCATCGGCCGAGATGCCCGGGCGCAGGCGCAGGCCCTGTGAATGGGTCGATTCAACTGCTCCGCCGAGCACCGCGAACCGGGCCGCCAGCGGGGCCAGTTCGATCGGCCGGCCGGGGTCGGCGCCGGCCGCGGGAGCCGGGGGCTCGGCCGCGATCGGCCGGACGATCGCCGCCAGCGACCTGAGGTCCGCGGCGCCCAATGCCGGGGCCGCGCCGACGTCGAGCCCCTCGGCGCGCAGGCGCACGATGAGATCCATGACGCCGAGGCTGTCGATGCCGGCGTCGGCGAGACCGGAGGACAATGCGACGTCCATGCCCGTCATGTCGCGGACGCACCGGGCCACCGCCTTCTCCTCGGGAGTGGAGGGCGCCCCGTCGGTGCGCGCCATCTCTTCGCGGACCATTGCCGCCGCCGCGGCGGAGTCCAGTTTGCCGTTGCGGTTGAGCGGGATCGACGCGCATTCGACCACGGGCGAGGGCAGCAGGTACGACGGCAGCAGCTTCGCCGCCTCGGCCCGGATGTCCGCCACCGGCGACGATGCGACGACCAGGGCCGCCAGCCGCATCCGGTTGCCGACCCGGTGCGCGATCACTTCGGCGGCCTCGACTCCGTCGATGGAGCGGAGCACCACTCCGGCCTCGGCCGGTTCGACGCGGTAACCGTTGATCTTGATCTGCTCGTCTGCGCGCCCCCCGAACACCAGCAGCCCGTCGCCGCTGCGGCGGCGGACGATGTCCCCGGTGCGGTACCAGCGGCGGCCCTCCCTTTCCACGAAGGAACGCCGCGTCAGTTCGGGCCGGCCGATGTAGCCGATCGCCAACTGCGGGCCCGAGATGATCAGTTCGCCCGACCCATCGGGCGGCACCGGGCGCAAACGGTGGTCGACGACGGCGACGGCCATCCCGTCCAACGGTCGCCCGATCGTCGGCTCCGGGTACTCGGACAAGGGGGCCATGAGGGCCTCGACCGTGGTTTCCGTCGGGCCGTAGCAGTTGATCGCCTCGAGGCCGGCCATGCCGCGCAGCCTCCGCCAGACGTCGCGGGAGATGGCCTCCCCGCCCAATGCGAGGACGGACAGGGGCGCGCCCTCCGCGAAGAACCCGGCGCGTTCCAGTTCCGCCAGCATCGACGGGGTGGTGTCGAAGACATCGATGGCGTTGTCGCGCAGGGCCGCGACCAGCCGCGCCGGATCCGAGCGGTCGGGGCCGTCCAGCATGACGACGGTCGCCCCGCTGAGCAGGGCGATCCCCGGCTGCCACGCGGCGTCGAACCCGGTCGACCAGCCATGCCCGACGCGCACTTGCCGCCCCAGTTCGGCGGCGAGCGGCGCCAGGATGTTCCGGCCGTGGTGCCGCCACAGATTGAGCAGCGCCCGGTGCGGAACCAGGACGCCCTTCGGCCGGCCCGTCGTGCCCGAGGTGAACACCGCGTACATGGGGTCCTCCGGTGCCGGGGCTTTCGTCCCGGCCGAAGCACGCAGCGGCCCCCACCAGCGCAGTTCGCCGGAGAGGTCCGGCATGGCCGTCGTCAAGCGCCAGTTGGCGTCCTCTTCCGACGACGGCGCGTTCCCGGGGTCGTCCTCCCCCAGGCAAGCGCGCACCCGGCCGGCGACGCCGTCGGCGGCCAACAGGTGGCGCGCCCCGGAATCCTCGATGATCGCCGCGGCGCGCTGCGGCGGCGAACCGGGATCGATGTGGATGGTGTGCGCCCCGAGGGACGCCACCGCGAAGGGGGCCGCGAGCACTCGGCGATCCCGCGGCAGCATCACGGCCACGGCGTCACCGGCGGAAACCCCGGCGGCGCGCAGCCCCGACGCCATCGCCTCGGCGAGCTCGGCCACGCCCCGGAAATCGACGGTCCCGTGCACGTCGACGATCGCGTCCGCACCGGGGCACTCGTCCGCGATGGCGCGCAGCGCTTCATCCGCCGTTTCCGGCCCCGGCCTGGGATCCGGCCGGGCGCCCCGGATGATCGGCGTCTCGGAATCGAGCAGCACGTCCACGGAAGCGAGCGAGCCCGCCCCCGCCAAACGGCCGAGAACCGCCACGAAGCGGCGCGCCATGATGCCCGGGTCGAATCCCGACCCGGGAGCCGATTCGACCCGCACCACCAGGCGCCCGCCCTCGATGACCGGCACGACCGTCAGCGGATAGTGGCTGGGAGAGTCGATGCGGTCCAGGCCCAGGCGCGCACCGCCGCCGCAATCGAAATCGTCGCCGTGGGCGGGGGCGTCCCCGCGCGGCGTGTTCTCGAAGACGAGGAGGGTGTCGAAAAGGTCGCCCGCGCCGATCGACTTGATGATGTCGGACATGCCGATGTGGTCCGCATCCCGCAGGGCTCCGGTGACCGACTGGAGACGGGCACCCGCCTCCGCGGGCGACGCATCGCCGACGTCCACGCGGACCGGGACCGTGGAAACCAGGCCCCCGATCAAGCGGTCCGCACCGGGGATCGACGGGTGCCGGCCGGCGACGGTCTGCCCGAAGCACACGTCGTCGCGGCCCACGAGCCCCGACAGGATCCGCGCCCACGCCAACTGCATGAGCGTGTTCGCGGTCAAACCGGATTCCCGGGCGAAGGCCAGCAGCCCGGCGGTATCGGCCTCGCCGAGCACGGCTTCGCCCACTTCGGGGGCGCCCGCCGGCCTTCCCGCGGGCCCCACCATCGGCATTTCGGCGAATCCGGAGAAGGCGCGGCGCCAGGCGTCGCGGGCTTCCCCGGGATCCGCCGCGGCCACCCAAGCGGCGTGATCGCGGATCGGCGGCGCCGGCGGCAGCTCGTCGGCCTCGTTTGCCATGGCCGCGACGATCTCGCCCAGGAAGATAGGGATCGACCATCCGTCAATGACGATGTGATGGACGGTGATCAGGATCCCCCACTCAGATTCACCGAGCCGGACTGCTTTGACCCTGGTCAACGGCCCCTCGATCGTGTCCAGGGGCCGGGCCTGCTCCCGCTCCGCATGCCGTTGCAATTCGGCGCCGGGATCCGCGGCCCCACGGGCGTCGACCTCGGACCAGTCGAACCGGGGCGCCCCGGGCACGATGAGCACGGGGTGGGGCACGCCGGCGGACAGCACCCGGCCCCCGAGGTGCGGATGGCGCCCGACGACGGTGCCGAGGGCCTCCCGAAAGCGATCGAGCGCTCCGGGACCGGTCAGCCGCAGCCGGAGGACGACCAGGTAAGGGTCATACTCTTCCGTCGCGGCGCCGGTCGCCCACAGGCCCGACTGCTGCGGGGTCAGCGCGACGACGTCGGCGATGGCACCCGTCATCGGTTCTCCTCCCCGAGCAGCGCCGAGAGCTGCTCGGCGCTGAGCCCGGACGCGGACATGGGTTCGGCGGACGCGGCGGTCTCCGCCGCCCCGCCGGCGGCATCCGTTCCGGCCCCATCCGCGGCGCCGGGGCGCAACAGGCCGGCGAGCTCGCCGAGCACCGGATGCTCGAAAATGCCGCGGACCTCGAGGGACATCCCGCGCGCGGACAACGCGGCGCTGAGCCTCAACGCGGCCATGCTGTCGCCGCCGAGCCGGAAGAAGTCGTCGCCGGGGCCCGGCGCCTTTTCCTCCGGAAGGTCGAGGACTTCGGCCACCGCGGCGCACAGGACGCCGAGGTTCTCGTCGGCCGCGCCTCCGGGCGCCCCGGAGCCGGCTTCCGCGCCGACTTCCGATGCGCCGGACGGGGCGGCCTTCTGCCCCGTCCCCTCGATCGCGGCGGTGACCGCGGCGAGGAGTGAGCGGGCGCCGGCCTGCCCGCCGCGGGCGCGCACGCTCAGGGAGACCGCCGAGGCGTCGCCGACGACCGCGTCGATTCCGGCCAGGCAGAACTCCGGCACGGGGGCGCGATCGTCGACGATCCGCGCCCCTCCGCAATCGAGGGGCGACCGAATGACGACGGCCACGGGAAACGGCGGCCTGCCCAGCGCCGCCACGATGCCGGGCAACCCCACACGGCGGACGCCATCGTCGGCGGCTGCGATCCGCGCGAGAGCTTCGGCGGCGGCGTCTTCGCGGGACTGCCCCGGCCGCGGCCGCACGCGAACGGGCAGGGGCTGCCCGGACCACGTGTCCGGGCCGATCTCGGGGACGACCCCCACGACCGAATCACGGGGCGCCCCGGTGCAGGCCGCGACTGCCGCGACCAACGCCGCGACGGGGTTCGCGCCCAACGCCTCGCGCGGCACCCTCCCCTTCGCCACGCCGATCGCCCGGTCCTCCTCGATGCCGGGCACTTCGGCGATGGCGGGCACGCCGACGGTCCCCTCCAGTTCATCGGTCCAGAACCGGACGGCGTTCTCCGCCGCGTCGCCGGACGGAGTCGGGGCGGCGGTTACGCCGTCGCCCGACCCCGCGCAGATGCGATGTGCCACGGACGGCGCATCGTTCCCGCATACGGTCACCAGCGTTCCCGAGGGCCGGGGATGAACGGCGACGCGGGGCTCCCCGAGGTCCTCGCCGGCATCGGCGTCGGCGTCGGCGTCGAGAATCGCCGGCACCGGGGTGGACGGGTCATCCGCGACGCGCACGGATTCGGGGCCCACGACGGCCGCCGCGTCCGCCGCGACCCGGTCATGCGGCCGGTCCGGGCCGATGACGCGGGCGGCGAAGCGAGCCAGGGCCCGGCTCATGCCTTCACCTCCGCCCGGGCTTCGAGTGCGCGCTGCGCGGAGGCGGGCGGAAAACCGCCGAGGACGCGGTCCGACAGCTCGCCCAGGCAACTCAGGTTGGCGAACCCGGGGCCCTGCGCCATGCCCGCGAGGCCGGGCAGGAAGAGCTTCGGCGTCATCCCCTCGACCGAAAGGTCGCGGCCGATCACCGCCTCCACGGATTCGACCGCCAGGTCGCCCCCGGCGGCGACGCGGAGCTCGGCGACGATGTCGTCGCCGAGCAAGCCCGCGAACCACATCGGGGAGTTGCCGCGGGCGTCGATGACGAGATCCGTGCGCAGCACCTGCGCCGAATGCCGGCTGTCGACGACGGTGACCGCGAGCGCGGGCCCGGCGTCGCCCGCCGCGTTCACTTTTTCGACGCGGCCGTGGACGTGATGCACCCGATCCTCGGCATGGAGGGATCCCTGCACGCGCCCGGAGAAGACACCGCGGTCGGTTCGGCGGATGACGTCCCGCCTCTCGTCGTCGTCCAGCATCGCCCACTTCCGGGGATCGGTGTACAGGGCGTTCTCGAATTGGCTTTCACCGCGGGAGAAGATGGCGGCCAGCGGCGAAATGACGTCGATGATCTCGAGGTCGTGGCGCACGAGCTCGTCGATGACGCTGGCCGCGGTTTCCCCGCCGCCGATCACCGAGACTCGGGCGGCGTCGGGAAGCGAACCCGCCACCACCGCCTCCCAGAAGGCGGCCACGGAGAGCACCCCCGGGATCTCCGCGAATCGCCGGTCGCTGCGGCCCGGCCCGGTGATCATCAGGGCGTCGGCCGACATGGTGCGCGTGCCTCCGCCGACCTCGTCGATGGAGACGCTCCACGCCGCGGGATCGCCGGGGTGCCGCGACGCCCGGGTGACCGTTCCGGCGATGACGTCCATGCCGACCCGGCCGGCGACCCATTCGAGGTAGTCGGCCCACAGGTCATGGCGGGGGCAGGGATTGCCGCGGTCGATCCACTCGGAGTAGCGGCCCGACTCGATGAGGTACTGGACCCATCCATTGGCGAGCAGTCGCTGATCGACCGCGGGACCCAGCGTTCCCGCGATCTCGGACCGGTACGGGAAGCCGATGTCCTTGGCCGGCGGGGTGCCCAGCAGGTGCTTGCCGTCGGTCCAGCCGCCGACCGCCCGCCAGTTTGCGCCGATCCCGTGCGGCTCGACCACGGTGACCTCCGGCGCATCCAGGCCGACTTCCCGCAGTGCGTGCGCCTTGGCCGCGACGGCGACGGCCTTGGGCCCGGCGCCCACGATCATGAGGTTCGTCATCTGATTGGTTCCTTTCTGGGGGTGCGCCGCGTACGGCGGCCCCGGGGTGTCGGTTCCCGGCCTCCGGGGAAACCGGGGCCGGGCCAAAGCAAGATATTAGGTTGCCCTCGCTTGCTATGGCTAGGCTTTCCTCGCCCTGTGGCAATAATCATATTTTCACTGCGGCATCCGCCCTGAACGGCCCCGGAAGGAAAGCCCCCGCGCACGCGAAAGCGGTGCCCGCCGAGGAGGAGGGCACCGCTTCATTTCCGCCGGGCCCATCGGCCCGGCCACCGGATCAGGTGACCTTGGGGCCGTTCTCGACCGGCGGGACGTCCTTCAGGGACGGCGCCCCCGGCGGAGAATCGGGGGTCATGCACTTCATTTCGAGCGGACCCCCCTTCAGCGCGGAGGCGACGAGGGACTGCACCGACGGGGTCATCGTCATCGTCAGATGGACGACCGGATCGTTCGGGCAGAGGTCCTGCGTGACGATGTTGTAGTAGTCGCCCGGACCGTCCATCAGATTGATGAGGTAGGGCGAGGCATCGTATTCCAGGGTCGTCGTGATGTTGTAGTACCGGATGCCGGGCAACGCCTCGGACGGGGTGTTCAACCGGCGCACCTCATCACCCTCCGAGGACATTTCCAGGCAGGCGTCGGAGGGGTTCTTCGCCAGTTCCGGGGGCACGAGTAGCTCCAGCCCGGGCGGCGGGCACTGGCCGTTGCGCACCGCATCGGCCTGGAACGGCGACCCCTTGATCATCCCCGAGAGGCTCACGACCTTTCGGACGTGGCGCGCCCCGTCGAAGTCCTTCAGCCAGTACCTCGTCACCAGGCCACCCTGCGAATACGTGACCACGTCGAACTTGTCGTGGCCGGTCTCGGCCCTGAGCTTCTCGATGAAAGCCGGGATCCGGGCCGAGTTTCCCTTCACCGTGACATAGGGGCTGGTGGCGGGGTCGGACGGCTCCCACACCATGAACACGTGGACGTCCACGCCGAAGCGCCGCATCGAGGCGGCGAAGGCATCCGCCGATTGTTTCGGCTCGTTCGAGCCGGTGACGTAGATGACCGGCAGCTTCTCGGACTCGTCGATCGACGCGGCGGGACCGGGGCCCCGCACGACGCCGGCCTCGGCGACGGGAGCCGCCGCGAAAGCCAGCGACATGCTCAGCGCGCACGCCACGGAGCAGCGCCGCAGCAGTTTCGAACTCATCGTTTGCACCTTTCTTCGGGCCCCGCCGGGCGGGGCCCGTCGGGGACTACTGCTTCGCGACCTTTTCGAGGGTCGGGCGGAGCTGCTCGAGCACCCAGGCGCGGCTGAGGGAACTCGGGCTGTTCAGCGCCTGCACCAGCACGGCATCGCCGAAGATGGTCGTGTCGTTCTTGACCTGGCGCAGGTCCGAGAAGCCGGGGATCGCGCGAATCTCGTCGGGACCGCCGGAGACGGCGTACACGGCCATGAAGTCGGCGTCGATCACGGAGATGTTCTCGGGGGACACCATGGCGCGGCCCGATCGCTGCGGGAGGGACGCGAAGGAATCGGGCACCTTCATGCCCAGGTCGTAGAGCGCGGAGTTGCCCGGCTCCTCCGGATCCGCGACCACGCCCATGCCCCGCTGCGGCGCGTACTGGGCGATGACGCCCGTCTTGCCCTCGAGCTTCGGCAGGTCCGACTTCACGGAGTCGAAGCGCCCGGCGTCTTCGTCGATGACCTTCTTCGCGTCGCCCTCCTTGCCGTAGATCTTGCCCAGGGCCTCCAGCTGCGGCTTCCAGCCGAGGGATTCGCCCTCCGCGCCGATGCCGCCGAGGGTCGGGGCGATCTCCTTGAGGCTCGTGTAGGTCTCCTGCGTGATCCGCCAGAAGTCGCCGACGATGAAGTCGGGCTTCGCGGCGGCGATCTTCTCGACGGGAACCGTGCGGAAATCGGGGACGTCGATGCGCTCGACCCCCTTCAGCGCCTCGGCGCGCCACGGGGCGCCCTTGTCCTCGGGGGTTTCGATGACCACGTCGGGGGTCACGCCCAGGGCGAGGAGATTGTCGACGGCGACGCCGGAGGCCACCACCTTGGCGGGCTTCACGGGGTATTCGTCGGTCCCCCACGCATGGGCGATGCTGACCGTTCCGGCGTCCTTCCGGTCGCCATCCGCGGGTTCATCGGCTTTCGAGCAGCCGGTCAGGAGGAGGCCGGCCGCCGCGACGATCGCCGCGGCTTTCCCAATGGTTCGCTTCACTGAATCTGGTTTCCTTAACTCGTTCCGGGGTGCGCCACCCGCGCCACGCACGGGATTTAGGCCCACCATTCACAGGCAATGCAGGCTTGCATAACCTGAATGCTAGCCTATGTCCTGGCCAGCATCCATGGAACCCCTATTGCGGAGAATCACATGTCACACACAACCGTCCGGGCCCCGAGCGCCGGAGTCGCGGGCGCACCATGCCGCCGGCGCAGATCCGGCTGGGTGATCGCGCTGCCCGTGCTCATCATCGCGGCCTCGGCACTGAGCCTGGCCATCGGCTCGAGGCCGATGTCGGCCGATCAACTGGCCGATGCCATCGGGCCGGCCCTGGAGTCCCTGCGCACCGGGTCGCGCGGCGGGTCGGACGGCGAGATCATCGCCAACCTCCGGGTGCCCCGCACCATCCTGGCGTTGTCCGTGGGCGCCGCGCTCGGCGTGGCGGGGGCGATCATCCAGGGCCACACCCGCAATCCCCTCGCGGAGCCCGGGATTCTCGGAATTTCCGCCGGCGCCGCCTTCGCGGTGGTCGCGGGGACGCTGCTCGCCGGCTCGCTGTCCACTCCGGCGACGGCCGCCCTGGCCTTCGTCGGCGCGGCGATCGCGGCATTCGCGGTGTTCGGCGTGACCTCCTTCGGGGGCGGGCTCAACCCGCTGACGCTCATCCTCGCGGGCGCAGCCATCACCGCCCTGCTCGCTTCGCTGACGTCCGCGCTGGTCCTGTCGGATGCGCGGGCCCTCGACCGGGTGCGGTTCTGGACGGTGGGGTCGGTGGCCGCCGGCGATCTGGGGGTGGCGCTGACCATCGCCCCGATTCTGGCGATCGGGATCCTCGCGGGATTCGCCACGGCCCCGACGCTCAATCTCCTGGCCCTGGGCGACGACGTCTCGGCGGGGCTCGGCGTCAACGTCCCGGTGGCCCGGATCGCGGCGATGGTCATCGTCGCGGTTTTGGCCGGGGCCTCGACGGCCGCGGCGGGGCCGATCGGCTTCGTCGGGCTGATGGTCCCCCACCTGGTCCGCAGTTTCACGGGGCCGGACCATCGTTGGCTGCTGCCGGCCTCGGCGGCGGCCGGTGCCGCGCTGCTCACCTTCGCCGACGTGGTCGGGCGCGTGATCATCCCTTCGGGCGAACTCGAGGTCGGCGTCGTGCTCGCGTTCGTCGGCGCCCCGTTCTTCATCGCGGTCGTGCGCCGCAGGAAGTTGGTGACGGCATGACCCCCAAATTGATCGGCCCACCGGTGGTGCCGGGGCGTCCGCCCCTGCGGTTCGCGGGCATGTCGGCGGTGTGGCGGCCGCGTGCGGCCCTCGCCGCCGGTGGCCTCGCGGTCCTGTGCTTGGCGACGGTCGTCGTCGGCCTGGGCATGGGCGACTACGCGATTTCGCCGGCCCGCGTCATCGAGGTCCTCTTCGGCGGCGGCTCCTCGCTGGACCGGACGGTGGTGCTGGGGTCGCGCCTGCCCCGGGTGGTGGGCGGCGTGATCGTGGGCGCCGCCCTGGGCATCGCCGGGGCGTTGACGCAGTCGATCGCGCGCAATGCGCTGGCCAGCCCCGATGTCCTGGGCATCACCGAAGGCGCCTCGGCGATGGCGGTGACGATCATCGTCGCGGGCACGGTTCTCGGCGGCGGCGGTTACGGGGCGGCGGCGCCGACGCTGTCGGGCGTCGGCATCCCTCTCGCCGCGTTCGCCGGCGCGTTGACGGTGACGGCGGCGATCTGGCTGCTGGCGTGGCGCCGCGGCGTGGATCCCTTCCGGCTGGTGCTGATCGGCATCGCCGTGTCGGCGCTGCTGCAGGCGTACATCATCTACTTGATGGCGGCGTCCGATCTGCGGGATGCGGCCGCGGCGCGGACCTGGCTGTCCGGCAGCCTGTCGGGGGCGTCGTGGTCGGGGCTGGCGGCGGTGGCGCTGTGCGTCGCCGTCGCCATGGGCCTGTTCGGGTGGATGGCGTTTCGCCTGTCCGTCCTGCAGCTCGGGCCGGCGACGGCGTCGGCCCTGGGCGGCCGGGTCCAGCTCAGCCAGGTCGCCCTGTTGCTCGTGGCCGTCGCATTGGCCGCGTCGTCGGTGGCCGCGGCGGGCCCGATCGGATTCGTGGCCTTCGTCGCGCCGCAGTTGGCGCTGCGGCTCGCCGGCGTCCCGTCCCCTCCCCTGGCCACGTCCGCCGCGGCGGGTGCCGCGCTGGTGACGGTGGCCGACGTCATCGCCCGCGGCATCGCGCCGTGGGAATTGCCGGTGGGCATCGTCACCTCGGCCATCGGCGCCCCGTTCCTCATCCATCTGCTCATCCGCTCGAATCGGAGGACCACCGCATGACCACAACGACCGAAATCGGAATCAGGGCGCGCGGGCTGCGGGCCGGTTACGGCGGAGGCGTCATTCTCGATGGCGTCGACGTCGACATCCCCAAGGGGGCCGTCACCACGGTGATCGGCCCCAACGGCTGCGGGAAGTCGACGCTGCTGAAGTCATTGGCGCGCACGCACCCGGCGGAGGGCTCCCTGCACGTCGATGGGCGCGACGTGACGTCGGTGGCGCGGCGGGAGCTGGCCCGGATGGTGGGGATGCTCCCGCAGTCGCCGTTGGCCCCGGATGGGATCGTGGTGGCGGATCTCGTGTCCAGGGGGCGCCATCCGCATCAGAGTTGGCTGCGCCAGTGGTCGGGGTCGGACGAGATGGAGGTCGCGGAGGCCCTGGCCTTGACCGGCATCTCGGATCTGGCGGAGCGCCCGTTGTCGTCGTTGTCGGGCGGGCAGCGCCAGCGGGTCTGGATTTCGATGGTGCTGGCCCAGCAGACGCCGACCCTGTTGCTCGATGAGCCGACCACGTACCTCGATCTGGCCCACGCCATCGACGTGCTCAAGCTGGTCGGCACTCTGCGGGACCGCCTGGGGCGCACGGTCGTGATGGTCCTCCACGACCTCAACCTGGCCGTGCGCCACTCGGATCATCTGGTGGTCATGCACGAGGGGGCGATCGCGGCGACCGGGTCGCCGGGGCAGGTGCTCACGGAGGGTTTGCTTGCCGACGTCTTCGGCCTGGATGCCCTCATCGTGGAGGATCCGGTTGCGGGCGGTCCCCTCATCGTCCCGCGGTGACCCGCGGGGCGGTGTCCCGGGCCCGCAACAGGCGGTGCACCCCCAGCTGATGGTCGATGGATGCGGTGATCAGCGCGCGGTAGGTGGGTTCGGCGATGTCGTGGGACAGCCCGTTTTCATCCGCGAGGGCCTTCACCTTGCCCAGGACCTCGTCGACGCGTTCGGGCGCCCGCACCGCCTCTTCCCCGGATTCCCGTTTCACGAATGCGGCGAGGGTGACCCAGTGCTGGCGGCGTGCGAGCAGGGCGACGATCTCCTCGTCGAGTTCGTCGATGTTGCGGCGGAGGGTGCCCAGGGTGGCACCCGCTTCCCAGTCCGCCTTCGCCGAGGCCATTGCGCGCTCGAGGTCGAAGCCGTGCCGGGTGTGGTCTGCGTGGGACATGCTGAATCCTGACGGTGGAAAAGGTTGGGGCCTACTTCATGACTGGACTAATCTTAGCCTAACCTGATCTACCGTAGGGCCGTCCCCGGCGCCGTTCCATGGGGCGGCGCCACCGCCGCCCCATGGACGCTTGCGCCGTCCGTTTACCCCTCGGCGACGGCGGCCGCGATGCGGTCGCCGACCTCGGCGGTCACGATGGGCGCGTCACCGCGGGCGGCGACGTCGGCCTCCACTGCGCGCTCGATGCGGGCGGCGTCGTCCTCGCGGCCGAGGTGGCGCAGCATCATCGCCCCGGAGAGGATCGCAGCGGTGGGGTCGGCGATGCCCTGGCCGGCGATGTCCGGCGCCGAACCGTGGACCGGCTCGAACATGGAGGGGTTCGTGCGGGAGGCGTCGATGTTGGCGGACGCGGCGAGGCCGATGCCGCCGGAGATCGCCCCGGCCTCGTCGGTGATGATGTCGCCGAAGAGGTTGTCGGTGACGATGACGTCGAAGCGCGACGGCTGGGTGACCATGTAGATGGTCGCGGCGTCGATGTGGCTGTAGTCGACGGTGACCTCGGGGTACTCCCGCGCGACCTCGTCGACGGTGCGCTGCCACAGGCCGCCGCCGTGGACCAGCACGTTGGTCTTGTGCACCAGGGTCAGGTGCTTGCGGCGGGTCATGGCCAGTTCGAAGGCGTAGCGGACCACTCGCTCGGCGCCGAAGCGGGTGTTCACCGAGGTTTCGTTGGCGACCTCCCGCGGAGTGCCGACGCGGATCGCGCCGCCGTTGCCGGTGTAGGCGCCCTCGGTGCCCTCGCGCACGACGACGAAGTCGATGTCGCCCGGGTTCTTCAGGGGGGATTCGACGCCCGGGTACAGCTTCGACGGGCGCAGGTTGACGTGGTGGTCGAGGGCGAAGCGCATCTTCAGCAGCAGGCCGCGCTCCAGGACCCCCGGCGGCACCTTGCGCGGGTCGCCGATGGCGCCCAGGAGGATCGCGTCATGCTCGCGCAGGCTGTCGAGGTCGGCGTCGGTGAGCAGCTCGCCGTTGCGTTCGTAACGGCGTGCGCCCAGGTCGTACTCGGTGGTCTCGAAGTCGCCGATGGTCGCGCGGAGGACCTTGAGGGCCTCGGCGGTGACCTCGGTGCCGATGCCGTCGCCGTCGATGACGGCGATCTTCAGCGTGCCGGTGGTGTCGCTCATTGTCGCGGGGATCCCTTCTCACTATATGGACTCCCCAATCCTACCAAATGAGACGCACGCCATCAGCCGGGCGGACCCGAATTGCACAGATCCTGCCAGAGCTCCTCACCGCATTCCTGGCGTCCGTAGAGACCACCGCAGCACCTCTCGCCCATCAGAGCCCGCTGCGCTTCGGGCGTTTCCACGCACTCCCGGGCAAATCCCACCGAACCATCGCTGTACTCGGCGGGGCCGGGCGTCCCCTCGATGCACCTGACGACGGTCGGCGCCGCCGCGGGCTGCGCTCCGGCGCCAGCTCCGGCCCCCGGGCCCGGCGCCGACGCCGACGCCGACTGGCGGTATTCGTGGACGTCGTAGACGACGTCGCCGAGATTGCTCACGTCCGACGACGACAGGAACTCCCATTGCGGCGTCGCGCAGTTCGTCAGCAGCATCCACCCCCGCGACGTCCTCTCGGAGGCGACGACATCCCGCACCGAATTGATCAGGCTCGCGTTCAACGACACGTTGTCGTTCGCGGCCCGGAACACCACGAGGTACATCGCCGCACCGCAGGAGTTCATCGACATCGGCCACTGCCCTCCGTCGAGCGTCGCCTGGCTCGCCTCTTGCCCTTCGAACACGCGGACCCGCCCATTCGTCGACCGCTCCAGGCGGTAGCCGCCCCACGTGTCCACGGCCTCGGGCGCGGGCCCCGACATGACGACGTCGGACCCCGCCCCCTCCAGCATCGCCGCCGAATCGACGTCCGGGGCTTCTTCGGTGCTCTCCGTTCCCGGGGGCGGGTCGCCCGTGTCGGACGCCGGCGCCGTCGCCGACGTTTCCGAGGCCTTCCCCTCGCCCCCGTCGCCTCCCCTGAGCACGGCCACGGTGACGGCCACGGATACGGCGATTACGGCCAGCAGCGCGACGACGATGATCGTCCCCCGCAGCGCCGGCGACATCCTGGTCGAACCGGTTCCCCGATCATCGTCGTCAAGCGGATCTACGTCGGCGCGCGCCATGGTTCTCGGGTCTCCTCGGATGCACGGGCGATTCTTGTTTCCCGTTCAAGAGTACCCGCGTTCACCCGGCCCGGCCCTCCCCCGTCGCGTTGCCCCCGTGACTGCACTTCTGCGGGCACGCGCCCGCCGGGCTAGTTTGCGGGCCATGGGGGAAACGACGACGGCGCGGCCGTCACTGGGAATGATCATCCGCACGCTGAAATGGTCCGGCATCCGGGTCGAGGTGATCGCCGACGACGGCGACGGGGCCCGCCTGAAACTGGGCGACGGCACCATCTTCGACACGCACAATCTCGAGCACATTCTCGGCGACGCACCGCGCACGAAGTGGCGGCGCATCATCGAGGACTTCATCAAGCCGGCAATCGACGGCGTGCCGGATTTCCCCTCGATCGACGAGGTGGATCTGCTGAAGAACACCTACTCCCGCCTGGTGTGGGAGCTTCCCGCCGAGGTCGGGCCAGACGCCTACGCCTACTCCCGGAAATTCGGCCCGTTCCACGAGGTCCTGCAGATGAAGATGGGACAGCATCTGGCGTACCTCTCCGACCTCCAGGTGGAGGGCCGGGACCTGGATCTGCTTTACGACGCCGCCCGCAAGAACACCGAGCTGTTGCACTGCGACGTCGACCTCATGGCCCACCCGGAGACCGGGGCGATGCTGTGGTCGTTCAAGGGAGACTCGAATCTGGTGGCGTCGAAGCTGCCGTACGTGCCGGCGGCGATCCGGAAAGTCATCGGCGGCGTTCGCGGTGAGTCGCGATGGGGCGACTCCCTGGGCCACGGCCTGTTGTTCGCCATTCCGAACCGCCACGAGATCCTCGCCACCAGCTTGGCCGAGCCGTGCGACCTGACCGCCATCGAGCTGCTCATGAAATTCTCCGCCGACGCCGCCGATCCGACCGGCATGCCCGGGGTGTGGTTCATGCATTGGGACGGCGGCGAGATGGAGATCGAGGCGGTGACATACGGGACGCATCCGATCGCGGGCGAGATGCGACTGTCCGACGGCGCGTTCCGCGAGGCGATCCTGCAGCTGGAGGACGAGATGGACGATTGGGAGGCGTGGAACGAGCCGGAGGACTGACCACCGTAACGCCGACGACGCCCGCCCCGGCCTGGATGGCCGGGAACGGGCGTCGTCAAGCGGGGCTACCCCGCGTGGAGCTCGATGCTGCCGCCGGGGATCGAGTCGATCAGGCGGCGGGTGTACTGCTCCTTCGGGTTCTCGAAGAGCTCGTCGGTGCGGCCGGTCTCGACGATCCTGCCCTTCTCCATCACCAGCACCTGGTCGGCGATCTGCTTGACCACCGCCAGGTCGTGCGTGATGAACAGGTAGGACAGCCCGAGTTCGGCCTGCAGCGAATTGAGCAGGTCGAGGATCTGCGACTGCACGAGCACGTCCAGGGCGCTGACCGCCTCGTCGCACACCACCAGCTCCGGGTTCAGCGCCAGGGCGCGGGCGATGGCCACGCGCTGGCGCTGGCCGCCGGACAGCTCACCGGGATAACGGTGCGCCATCTGCCGGGGAATGGACACGCGGTCGAGCAGCTCGTTGACGCGCGCCTGCCGCGACTTCTCGTCGCCGATGCCGTGGATGCGCAGCGGCTCCGCGATGGTGTTGTACACCGAGTACATCGGGTCGAGGGAACCGTACGGGTTCTGGAAGATCGGCTGAACGCGGCGCCGGAAATCCAGTTCGCCGGACTCTCCCCGCCGGCCGGCGCAGCGCTCGGCCACGTCGATGCCGTCGAAGGTCGCCGTGCCCGACGTCGGTTCCAGCAGCCCCAGCACCATCTGGGCGACCGTCGACTTGCCCGAACCGGACTCGCCGACGATGGCCGTCGTGGTGCCGCGCGGCATGGAGAACGACACGTCGTCGACGGCCGTGAACTTGTCCTTCCGCCACGGGCGGCTGCCCGGGACGTCGAACACCTTCGTCAGCTCGCGGACCTCGAGGATCGGCACCTCGGGCGCGACGTCGTGCTCTTCCACGACCTCCGTCGCCTGGACCATCGCCTCCTCGCGGACCTCCGCGCGGAGATCGAGGACATCATCGCGCCGGGCGCGCAGCGACGGGGCCGCCGCGACCAGGCGCTTGGTGTACTCGTGCCGCGGATCCTGCAGGATCTCGAGGGCCGGGCCCCACTCGACCACGTGCCCCTGGCTCATGACGATGATGCGCGAGGCGCGCTCCGCCGCCAGGCCCAGGTCGTGGGTGATCAGCAGCACCGCCGTGCCCAGCTCCTCGGTCAGGCCGTCGAGGTGGTCCAGGATCTGCTGCTGCACCGTCACGTCCAGCGCCGACGTCGGCTCATCGGCGATGAGCAGCTTCGGCCGCGCCGCCAGCCCGATGGCGATGAGCGCACGCTGGCGCATGCCGCCGGAATACTCGTGCGGGTACTGGTCGATGCGGCGGGCGGCGTCGGGAAGCCCGGCCTCCTCCAGCAGCTCGATCGCCCTGGCGTGGGCCTTCGAACCGGAGGCGATGCCGTTGGCGCGCAGCGACTCCTTGATCTGGTGGCCGACCTTCCACACCGGGTTCAGGTTCGACATCGGGTCCTGCGGGACCAGGCCGATCTGCGCCCCGCGCAAGGCGGTCATGCGGCGGTCGCCGGCGTTGGTGATGTCCTCGCCGTCGAAGGTGATCGTGCCGCCGGTGACGTGCCCGCCGCCGGGCAGCAGCCCGATGATCGAATGCGCCAGCGTCGACTTGCCGGACCCCGACTCGCCGACGACGGCCACCGTCTCGCCCGGATAAATGTCCAGGTCGACGCCGAAGACCGTCGGCGACGGGTTCTTCTTTCCGCCGAAGGCGATGTCCACTCCGCGCATCGACAGCAGCGGCGCCGGTCCCGACGCGTGATCGGGCTGAGGTGATTCCGTCACTTCTTCCTCTCCTTCGGGTCCAGCGCGTCCTTGACCACGTCGCCGAGCAGGATGAAGCCCAGCACGGTCAGGGCCAGGGCCCCGGCCGGGTAGAACAGCGTCTGCGGCGACTGGCGCAAGGTCTGCTGGGCGACGGAAATGTCGTTGCCCCAGCTCACCTCGGTCGGCGGCAGGCCGATGCCCAGGTAGGACAGCGTCGCCTCCGCGACGATGTAAATGCCCAGCGAGGTCGTCGCCATGACGATGATCGGCGCCAGGCAATTCGGCAGGACGTGCCGCAGCAGGATGCGCCCGCCGGACAGCCCCAGCGCGCGCGACGCCATGACGTACTCGTTGTTCTTCACCGACAGCACCGCCGACCGCACCACGCGGGCCATCGACGGCCAGCCGAACAGCGACAGCACCAGCGTCACCGTCCACACGTCGCGCTGCGGGAAGACCTGCATCAGGACGATGCCGGCCAGCAGCAGCGGGATGGCGAAGAAGATGTCGGTGACGCGCGACAGGACGGAGTCGAGGAGTCCCCCGACCCAGCCCGCGGTCGCGCCGATGAGGATGCCCAGCAAGGTCACCAGCAGCGTGACGCACACGCCGACGATCACCGACGGGCGCGCGCCGTGGATGACGCGCGAGTACACGTCGTAACCCTGGCGGGTGAAGCCGAACGGGTGCCCGTCGGTGGGCGCGCCCAACGAGTTGCGCAGGTCCGCGGCGCGCGGATCCACGGACGTGAACAGGCCGGGGAACAGCGCCATGAGCGAGACGAACGCGATGATGGCGATGGAGACCCAGAAGAGGGGGCGACGGCGCATGCGCCGCCACGCCTCCCCCCACATGCCCAGGGGCACGGTGTCGGGGAGCTTCTGGTCGCGGGTGAGCACGTCCTCGGTGGACACGGGCGCATGGCCGCGCCGCAGCCTCGGGTCACCGTCGGCGATGCCGGTGCCCGCGGGGACGTTTCTTGGATCAGGCATATCGGATCCTCGGGTCGAGTGCGGCGTACAGCAGGTCGATGAGCAGGTTGGCCACCATGTAGATGATCACCAGGACGGTGACCACGCTGACGACGGTCGGGGTTTCGCCGATGACGACCGACCTGTAGATCAGGCCGCCGACGCCGGGGATGTTGAAGATTCCCTCGGTGACGATCGCCCCGCCCATCAGCGCCGCCAGATCCGCGCCGATGAACGTCACGACCGGGATCAGCGAGTTGCGCAGCACATGCGAGCCCACGACTTCCCGGCGGGACATGCCGCGGGCGTAGGCCGTGCGGACGAAGTCCGAGCCGACCGCCTCGGCGACCGAGGATCTGGTGAGTCTGAGCACATAGGCGAAGGACACCAGCCCCAGCACCGCGGCGGGCATGATCAGGTCGATGAAGCCGGCGTTGCCGCCCACCGTCGGCGGGACCACCGCCCACTTGATGCCGAAGAGGAACTGGGCGACGAAACCGATGACGAAGATCGGCACGGCGATGATGAACAGCGACGCCACCAGCACGGTCGAATCGAACCAGCCGCCCTTGCGCAGGCCGGCGACGACGCCGAAGCCGATCCCGAAGACCGTCTCGATCACCAGGGCCATCAGCGCCAGCTTGATGGTGACGGGGAACGCCTCCGCCAGCACCGTGGTGACGGGGCGACCGGAGAAGGTCTGCCCGAAATCGAACTGGAAAATCCCGCCGACGTACATCAGGTACTGCACGATGAAGGGCTTGTCCAGGTTGAATCGCTCGCGGAGCTCGTTTTCGACCGCCGGCGTCAGCGGCTTGTCGCCGGCCAACGCCTGGATCGGGTCACCCGGGGTCAGGAACACCATCGCGTAGATCAGGAAGGTGGCCCCGAAGAACACCGGGATCATTTGGAGCAGCCGCTTGCCGATGTACCACGGCACTGCGGTCAGCCCTTCTTCATGGGCGCGTAATCGAACGTGCCGTTCCACATCATTTCGACGCCGGACACGTCCGGGTTCCACGCGTACGCGGTCTTGGGCACCAGCAGCGGGATGGCGGGCAGTTCGTCGACCAGGATCTCCTGGGCGCGCTTGTACAGGGCGTTGGCCTTGGCGTCATCGGTCTCGGCCGAGGCCTCCTCCAGGAGCTTGTCGAACTCGCGGTTGGAGTACTTGCCGTCGTTGGACGAGCCGTTGGTCTTGAACTGGGGCTCGAGGAAGTTGGCGACGGACGGGTAGTCCGCCTGCCAGCCGGAGCGGAACGCCGCGCCGACGGTGCCGTTGGTGACGTCGTCGCGCAGGCCCTTGAAGATCGGGTACGCCTTGCCGGTCGCCTCGATGCCGAGGGTCTTGGAGATGCCGTTGGTCACCGCTTCGACCCAGGACTGGTGGTCGCCGTCGGCGTTGTAGGCGAGCTCGAACTTGCCGGACCACGGCTTGATCTCGTCGGCCTTCTTCCACAGCTCCTTGGCGCGCTCGGGGTCGTACCCGATGGTCTTGGAGGAGTCCGGGGACTCGATGCCCGGCAGGGTGGGCACGGCGAAGTCGACCGGCGTCTGGGCGGCGCCGGAGAAGATGGAGTCGATGATCAGCTGGCGGTCGAAGGCGAGGGAGATCGCCTGGCGGCGCAGCTTGCCTTCTTCGTCATTTCCGAAGTGCGGGAGGTTCTGCGGGATGACGAAGGTCTGGGACCGCATCGCCGCGATCTCGCCGTTGGAATCCGGGAAGTCGTTCTTGTAGGTCGACAGCGCGGCGTTCGAGACCGGCCCCATGACGTCGAGCCGGCCGGACTGGAGGTCGGCGTAGGCGGTGTCGAGGTTCTGGTAGAAGATGAAGTTCACGCCGCCGTTGGCGGGCTTCTCGCCCGCGAAGTCCTCGTTGACCACGGTCTTCAGGCCGACGTTGTGCTGCCATGCGGAGTCGGATTCCAGCTTGTACGGGCCGTTGCCGATGGGCGCCTCGCCGTAGGCCTTGACGTCGTCGAAGGCGGCCTTCGGCCACGGGGAGTACGCCGTGTAGCCCAGGCGCTTCGGGAAGGAGGCCTCGGGGCTGGACAGCTTGATCTTGAACTCGGTGTCGGAGACCTTCTCCAGGCCGGACAGCTTGTCCTCGGTGGCGCCTTCCTCGGAGACCTTGTCGTAGCCCTGGATGTTCTCGAAGAAGTACTGCTGCTTCTGCGCGTTCTTCGAGGCGGCGGCGTAGTTCCAGGCGTCGATGAACGAGTCCGCGGTGACCTTCTCGCCGTTGGTGAAGGTCCAGTTGTCCTTGATCTTGACGGTGAACTCGGTGGCGTCGTCGTTGGCGTCGATGGAGTCGGCGACCGCCATCTCGGTCTCGCCGTCGTTCTTGTAAGTCACGAGTCCGGTGTACAGCGTGTCGAGGATGTCGCCGCCGCAGGTTTCGTTCGTGTCCGTGGTCAGCAGCGCGGCCTGGGGCTCGCAGCCGTAGGCGTTGATGATGGCGGATCCGTCTCCGCCGCCTCCCCCGCTTCCGTCGTCGGAGCTGCACGCGACCATCGCGGCGCTCGCCGCGATGGCGGTGAGCCCGGCGAGGATCGCCTTCTTCTGTGACTTCATGGTCCTGCCTTTCGTCGGGCCGGGGTTGTGCCCCGGGACTGTGGGAAGCTTCCGGCCTCCGCTGTTGGGTGGCGCCGGGGAGCGGCTCCGCCGGTGAAATTATGGAAAGGGTGAGAACTCCGTGATTCACCTTTGTAAACCGTGAGTTACACATTAGTCCGTTCCACCTACTGTTGTGACTCAGTTCACCCCCGATGTCAACCTTCCGTTCAGGTCACATTCAGGTAAAGGTCACCCATCGGGCATTTCACGTCTTGTTGCAATCGGTTTTCATTTACGTGATGATGTCCCCCATGTCGAATACGAACCCCGATGGCCCCACCTCCTCCGCCGACGCCGTCGGCACTCGGACCCGGACCCCCGTCACCGTCCTCTCCGGCTTCCTGGGCGCCGGCAAGACCACCCTGCTCAACCACCTCCTGGCCAACCGCGCGGGCCGCAAGCTCGCGGTGATCGTCAACGACTTCTCCGAGGTCAACGTCGACGCCGACCTCATCGCCGCCGGCTCCCACCTGACCCGCGGCGAGGACCGCTTCGTCGAGCTGTCCAACGGCTGCATCTGCTGCACGCTGCGCGAGGACCTCGTGGAGGGCGTCGGCGCGCTGGCGCGCTCGGGCGAGTACGACCAGATCGTCATCGAGTCGACGGGCATCTCCGAGCCGATGCCGGTGGCCGCGACGTTCGAGTGGGAATTCGAGGACGGCACGCGCCTGGCGGACATCGCGCCGATCGACACGATGGTCACGCT
Source organism: Corynebacterium halotolerans (assembly GCF_001056295.1). Taxonomy (GTDB): domain Bacteria; phylum Actinomycetota; class Actinomycetes; order Mycobacteriales; family Mycobacteriaceae; genus Corynebacterium; species Corynebacterium hansenii. The sequence goes on along the minus strand of NZ_JVMD01000018.1, from coordinate 21,942 downwards.
CGTCGACGCCTCCCAGTTCCTGGACATGCTGCGCTCCGGCACGGCGCTGGCCGACGCCGACCGCCAGGCCACGCCGGACGACGAGCGCACGGTCTCCGACCTCCTCGTCGACCAGGTCGAGTTCGCGGACCTCATCCTCATCACCAAGACCGACCTCGTCGACGAGCGGCTGGCCCGGGCCACCGAGGACGCCGTGCGCGCCATGAATCCCCGCGCGCGCATCCTGCGCGTCACCGACGGCGAGGTCGGCGCCGGCGCCGTCCTCGACGCGGGGCTTTACGACGAAGCCACCGCCGCGACCTACCACGGTTACGCCGAGGAGCTGGCCAACCCGCACACGCCCGAAACCGAGGAATACGGCATCTCCTCCGTGATCTTCCGCGGCGACCGCCCCTTCGACAGGGACCGGCTCGTCGCCGCGCTGCGCTCGACCCGCGGGCTGGTCCGCTCGAAGGGCCACTGCTGGATCGCCGATCGCCTGGAGATCGCCCAGGTGTGGAGCCAGGCCGGGCCGAACCTGTCCATCCAGCCGGCGGTGGAGTGGGCGCGCACCGACGTGGCCCCGTCCAACGAGGTCGTGCTCATCGGCGTGAACTTCGACGCCGACGCCGCGCTGGCGGCCTTCTCCGACGCGATGCTCACCGACGAGGAGACGATGGCGCTGCTGGCCGAGCGCTGAGCCCGCGGGGGGAGCGCCGGCACCGGAAAACGCCCGCCGTACTACGTCCGCTCCCCCTCCATTCGGGGCCACCGGGGCCGTGGGGCGACTCACGTGCCCCGGTTCACGCTGTTCGCGCGATTGTGGCCCACGACACCCTCCGGCGCCTGGGGCACCCGACGTCATGCCTTCTCAACTGCGCCTATGATGGAATACGCCGTTCGCATGGTAGGTTCGCCGACAAACCGATGCGAACCGGGGACGCTCGCGCGGTCGCCATGACCGGGGAGGTCCCGGAAACGGGTCGGCGGTTTTCAAGGACGAACATCCACATTTCAGGAGGAACAATGTCGGAACGCATCGCGCACGCTGGTTTGCGCGGCAAGGTCATGACCGCTGATGAGGCCGCCGGCTTCATCAACCCGGGCGACATGATCGGATTCTCCGGCTTCACCGGCGCGGGCTACCCGAAGGAGCTGCCGGGCGCGCTGGCCAAGCGGATCACCGACGCGAAGGAGCGTGGCGAGGAGTTCCGCGTGAAGGTGCTGACCGGCGCCTCCACCGCCCCCGAGCTCGACGCCGCCCTGGCCGAGACCGGCGGCATCGCCTGGCGCATGCCGTACCAGTCCGACCCGAGCATGCGGAAGGCCATCAACGACGGCACGTCCTACTACTCGGACATGCACCTGTCGCACTCGGGCCCGCAGACCGAGCAGGGCTTCTTCGGCAAGCTCAACGTCGCGGTGGTCGAGGCGACCCGCATCACCGAGTCGGGCTCCCTGGTCCCGACCTCGTCGGTCGGCAACAACGTGTCCTACCTGAAAGCCGCGGACAAGATCATCGTCGAGGTGAACTCCTGGCAGTCGCTGGGCCTCGAGGGCATGCACGACATCTGGAACGCGGGCCTGCCGCCGCAGCGCCAGATCATCCCGATCGTCGACTCGGGCCAGCGCATCGGCACCACCGCCATCGAGATCGACCCGAGCAAGGTCGTCGCCGTCATCGAGACCAACGCGGCCGACCGCAACTCGCCGTTCAAGCCGCTGGACGACGACTCCAAGGCCATCGCCGGCCACCTGATCGACTTCTTCGAGAACGAGGTCGCCCAGGGCCGTCTGCCGGAGAACCTCCTGCCGCTGCAGTCGGGCGTCGGCAACATCGCCAACGCCGTCCTCGCCGGCCTGCTGGACTCGGACTTCGAGAACCTGACCTCCTACACCGAGGTCATCCAGGACGGCATGGTCGAGCTGCTGGACAAGGGCACCATGTCCGTCGCGTCGGCCACCTCGTTCGCGCTGTCGCCGGAGGCCGCCGAGCGCATGAACGACAAGGCCGAGGAGTACGCCAAGAAGATCGTGCTGCGCCCGCAGGACGTCTCCAACAACCCGGAGGTCATCCGCCGTCTCGGCGTGATCTCCTGCAACGGCCTGATCGAGGCCGACATCTACGGCAACGTGAACTCGACCCACATCATGGGCACGAAGATCATGAACGGCATCGGCGGCTCGGGCGACTTCACCCGCAACGCCTACATCTCCACCTTCGTCTCGCCGTCGACGGCGAAGGGCGGCGACATCTCGGCGATCGTGCCGATGGTCTCGCACCACGACCACACCGAGCACGACGCGATGGTCATCATCACCGAGCAGGGCCTCGCGGACCTGCGCGGCCTGGGCCCGCGCCAGCGCGCCCGCGTGGTCATCGACAAGTGCGCCCACCCGGATTACAAGGACGCGCTCACCGAGTACGTCGAGCGCGCGGAGAAGAGCGGCACCTCCGCCCTGCACACCCCGCACGATCTCCAGGAGGCGCTGGGCTGGCACCGCCGCTTCGTCGAGACCGGCACCATGAAGCAGTAGTTCTCCCCCGCTTCACGACGCCCGGCCCGCGCATTCCCACCCCGGAGTGCGCGGGCCGGGCGTTTTCCTATGACTGGCGCCTGCGCCCCTCCGACCACGCGGCCCACAGCGCGGCGTAGCGGCCGCCGGCGGCGACGAGGGCGTCGTGGGCGCCGGATTCGACGATGCGCCCGCCTTCCATGACCACGACGCGGTCGGCCGCCGCGGCCTGGTCCAGCCGGTGGGCCACGATGAGCGCGGTGCGGCCGCGGGTGACTTCGTCGGCGGCCCGCGCCAGGGAGCCGGCGCCGGCGGACCCGGCTTCGGCGGTGGCTTCGTCCAGGACGATCACGGGCGGGTCGGACAGCAGCACGCGGGCCAGGGCGACCTGCTGGGCGGCGACGGGGTCCAATCGGAGGCCGCCGTGGCCGACGATGGTGTCCAGGCCGTCGGGGAGGCGGCGGTGCCAGCCCGCGCCGACCCGCTCGAGCGCGGCAAGGACGGCGTCGTCGCCCGCGTCCGGCGCGGCCAGGGTGAGGTCGTCGCGCAGGGTGCCCTCGAAGACGTGGACTTCCTGGGTGACCAGGGCGACGGTGCGGCCACGGGCGGCCTCGGCATCGCGGGTCAGGTCGTGCCCGCCGACCATGACGGTGCCGGCGTCGGCGATGCGCAGGCCGGCGACGATGGCGGCGAGCGTGGATTTGCCGGCGCCCGAGGACCCGACCAGCGCGACCGTCTCCCCCGGCGCGATGGCCAGGTCGATTCCGGACAGGGCGCTGCCGCGGCCGTAGGAGAAGCCCACGCCCCGCAGCTCCACGCCGGCCGCCGGGTCGGGCGCGGCGTCGGCGTGGTCCGGCCGGCGCTCGCGCAGGACGCCGACGATGCGGGTCAGGGACGTCACGCCGGATTGGGCGACGTCGAGGACCATCACCATTCGGGTCAGCGGAGCGAACAGGCGCATGAACAGCAGCATCGCGGCGGTGGCCCCGCCGATGGTCGTGTGTCCCGCGCGCACCAGGTGGAAGCCCAGGACCAGGGTCGACGCCATGCCCAGGTATTCGGCCAGGTGCATACGCGCCATGATGACGTTGTTGGTGATGCGCGCGTCGACGCCGTGGCGGACGACCCGCCAGCTCCACTCGGCGATCCCGGCGCGCCGCAGGCCGGCCAGCCCGAAGGCGCGGACGGCGGGCAGGCCGTGGATGGTCGACAGGACCATGCGGGCGCGCTCGGCCATCGCGCCGCGCTCGGCGGCGTAGACCGCGGGTGCGGTGCGCAGGTACCCGCGCACGGCGAGCACGTGGACGGGGGCGACGACCAGGAACGCCACCATGAACCGCGGGTCCACGGAGCCGACGCCCGCGATGGACACCAGCACCGTGAACGCCGCCCCCGCGGCGATGGGCAGGGTCTGCGTGACGGCGTCGGACACCCGGGCGACGTCGTCGGTCGCGCGGGAGACGACGTCGCCGGCGCCGGCCCGTTCGACGCGTTCGACGGGCAGGCCGAGGGCGGTGGCGACCATGTCCTCGCGCAGGTCGGCGATGGCGGTCTCGGCGAGCCGCGCGACCATCCGGAAGCCGAGCGCCGACAGCACGCCGGAACCGATGGCGGCGGCGATCATGCGCAGCGTCAGCCATCCGATGGCGCCGCGGTCGCCGCCGCCGGCGACGACGTCGACGATGCCGCCCATGAGCTTGGGCACCAGCACGCCGCACCATGCGGCGGCGACGAGCACCGCGACCGCCGCGAGCAGCCGGAGCCGGCGGCCGCGCACCAGCGTGCGCAGATGGCGCAGGGTCTCCCCCGCGCCGGCCACCGGGAATCGGTCGGCGGTGGTCGCCGCGTCGCGGCCGTCGGCGAGGAATACGGTCCGGTTCCTGCCGCGCATGTCACGCCACCTCCATCTCGGCGGCCCAGGCCGGCGCCGACGTCAGCACGACGGTGGTCCGCCCGGACCTGTGCCTTGCGACGCCCCTCGCCACCCGTTGCTCCGTCACCGAGTCCACGGCCGTGGTGGGATCGGCCAGCACGAGCGCCGGTGGATCCGCCAGCAGCGCCCGCGCGAGGGCGATGCGCTGCCGCTGCCCGCCCGAGAGCATGACGCCGGCGTCGCCGATGCGGGTGTCCGCGCCGTCGGGCAGCACCTCGATGACGTCGGCGCAGCCCGCGGCCGCCAGCGCGGCGTCGATCTGCGGCCCGGTCGCGTCGGGGCGCACGGCCAGCAGGTTCTCGGTGACGGTGCCGTCGAAGAGGTCGGCGGAATGCGGTGCGGTGACCACCCGGCGCAGGACCGAACCGAGTTCGGCCTCCGCCAGATCGACCCCGTCCACGGCGAAACCGCCGGGCTCCGGGCGGTGCGCGAGGGTGAGCGCGTCGACGATCGCCGTCATCTCCCCCGCGTCGACCGGGATCACGCGGTGCGCCCCCGGCGGAACGACGGTGCCGCCGACGAGGAGTCCGGCGGGCTCGTCGTCACGCGAATCCGCGCCCGCCGGGGTGCCGTCCTCCGACGCGGCGTGGGGCTCGCGCAGCAGGCCCAGGACCCGCTCCGCCGACGCCACCGACGTGGCCCACACGGCGGAGGCGTTCTTGCCCAGGGCGGTCATTGGGTCGATGATGAACTGCGCCAGGCCGACGACGGTGATCAGCTCGCCGACGGTCAGCCGACCCTGCAGCGCGGCGATGCCGGAGCCCGCGGCGACGAGCGTGACGAAGATGCCGCCCAGCACCTCCACCCACCCGATCAGCCGGGCCTCCGCGTCGACGGCGTGCACCGTCGCGTCGAGCGCCTCGCGGGACCGGTCCCGGTAGCGGCCGGCGGCGGTGCGGCGCGCGCCCAGGCCCGCGAGCGTGCGGAACCCCGCCACCAGGTCCGCCGCCGTGGCCGAGGCCCGGGCGGCGGCGGCTTGGCGACGCCCCACGCGGCGCCGCAGCGGCGCACCCGCCGCCATCGACCCCCACGTGAGCAACGCGCCGCCCACGAGGACCACCAGGCCGATCGGGACGGAGACGGTCAGCAGGATCACCGAGGCGAAGATCAGCGCCGCGACCTCCGCCACCGGGCGCAGACCCACGATCACCGCCCGCGCGGTGTTCTGCGCGTCGGTGGTGGACACCGCCAGCAGCGCCCCCGGAGGGCGGGCGCCGTCGGCGAACCCCCGGCGATCGACGATGCGGTCGGTCAACTGCATGCGCAGCGCATGCTCGACCGAGAGCATGGCGATGGTCGCCAACCGCCCGCCGAAGCGCGCGGCCAGGTCCAGGACCAGGAACACCGCGGCGAGCACCAGCATCCACCGCCACAGCGCCGCGGAATCGCCGTCCGCGATGGCGGTGTCCACCGTCCGGCCGGCGACGACGGGGACGAGGGCCTCGCACACCTGGTGGACGATCATCAGCAGCATCGCCGGGATGGTCACCGGCTTGCGCGAGAACATCACGCGCAGCTGGTAGACGGTGGGCGACGTCGACTCGTCGAACGCGGGCGGCGCGATCGGCGGCGGCGTCGCCGGGGCGGTGATCAGCGGCACGGGACCTCCTGGCGGTTGCGATGGCAAAGCGAAGTCTCACCTTACTCGCCCCCGGAGGCTTACCTCAGCGCGTCGTCGCGTCCTCCCCGATGATCCCCGCGGCCTTGAGCGCGCCGCGGACCTCCTCGGTGATCGGGCCCAGCTGATCCTCGCGCGCCGCCTTGTCCGCGGCGGTCGCCGTGACCATGTACAGCGACGCGAATGCCCCCAGGACCCACGACACCTTCACCAGGGCGCCGGGGATGTTCAGCGAGCCGATTTCCACGAGCACCGGGGGCTTCTGCGTCCATGCGGTGATGGTCGCCTCCGGCACCGACACCATGCCGAGGAACACGAAGCCGGCGAACACGAGGACCCCGAAGAAGCTCGCCTGCGCCGCCTGGACCGACGCCGCGACGTAACGCAGGTTCAGCTTGAGCCGGATGGGGAACTTGCGATCCTCCTCGATGCCCTCGCGGACGTGCTCGTTGACGACGATGAACGACGCCAGCACCCCGAACCCCCACAGCATCGCCGCCACGGTGGCCGCGCGCCCCACCGTCCACGCCACGCCCAGCTGCCACAGCTCGGCGTTGTAGAAGAAGAACAAGAAAGCCACCAGCAGCAGCGGCAGGGTCCGCACGGCCCGGGACAGCGAGTCGGCGACTTCCCGGAACGCGCGCTTGAGCGTCCACGCCAGCAGGCTGCCCCACCCGAGGAACACCATCGCGGCGACGAACACGACGGGCAGGAACGACACCCGGTCCACGAAGTTCTGCGAGCCCGGTGCCTCGATGGTCAGCAGAGTCCCGATGCTCGGCGACACGAAGGTGACCGCCAGGACCACCGCGCCGCCGATCGCGGCGGCGCGCGGGGACAGGAACTTGAGCACGCCCCACGTGATCAGCGGGACGACGACCGCGGCGATGAGCAGGCCGAGGACCGCCCAGCCGATCAGGTCGACGTCCAGGCCCTCGTCGGGGGCGTTGACGAACGCCTCGAGTTCCTTGGGCGAAAACGCCCGGAGGAGGAACGCCCGGCCGATCTGGAACACCGCCACCGCGGACCACGCCGGGGCGCACCGCTGCAGCAGATGCTTCGCCCGCACGCGCGTGGGCAGGGCAGACGGAAGCCCCGAAACCCACAGCCTGCGGATGACCTCTGGGGCCATCCGGTCGGCTTCTCTGTCGGGCTCCGGGGCTCTGTTCCGCACGACGTCCAGATTACGCCATGCGCCGCGTCACGCCGTTAGTTGAGCACCAGCTGCAGCGCGTGGTTGGCGTCGATGTCGTCCACGATGGACTCGATCAGATCCTCCGGCACCTCTTCCGAGACGCGGAGGATGAGGATGGCGTTGTCGCCGTCGGCCTCCGGGGACAGGGCGGCGGCCTCGATGTTGATGCCGGCCTGGCCCAGCGCCACGCCGACCTTGCCCAGGGCGCCCGGCTGATCCTTGTAGGTGAGGAACAGGTTGCGGCCCTCGGAGCGCATGTCGACGCCGCGGCCGTTGATGCGCACGATCTTCTCGACGCGCTCCAGGCCGGTCAGGGCGCCGGTGATGATCGAGGTCTTGCCGTCGGCGGCGATGACCTTGACCTCCAGCACCGAGCGGTGGGAGACGGACTCCGGGGCGGTGCCCACGGAGATCTCCACGCCGCGCTCCTCGGCGATGCGCGGGGCGTTGACGAAGGTGACCGGCTCCTCGATCATCGCGGAGAACAGGCCGCGGGCGGCGGCCAGGCCCAGGACGTCGACGTCCTCGGTGGACAGCTCGCCGCGGGCGGTGACCTCCAGGGCGGTCGGGGCGCCGTCGAGCAGGCCGCCGGCGACGAGGCCGAGCTCGCGGGCGAGCTCCAACCACAGGGCGACCTCCTCGCCCACGGCACCGCCGGAGACGTTGACGGCGTCCGGCACGAACTCGCCGGCCAGGGCCAGCAGCACGGACTTGGCGACGTCGATGCCCGCGCGGTCCTGCGCCTCGACGGTGGAGGCGCCCAGGTGCGGCGAGACGACGGTCTGCGGCAGCTTGAACAGCGGGGAGTCGGTGCAGGGCTCGGAGTCGTACACGTCGAAGCCGGCGCCGCGGATGTGGCCCGACTCGATGGCGTCGGCCAGGGCCTGCTCATCGACGAGGCCGCCGCGGGCCGCGTTGATGATGATCTGGCCCTTCTTCGACTTCGCCAGGAGGTCGGCGTCGAACATGCCGGCCGTTTCCTTGGTCTTGGGCAGGTGGATGGTGACGAAGTCGGCGCGGGAGACGAGCTCCTCCAGGTCGACGAGCTCCACGTTCATCTGGGCCGCGCGCGCCGGGTTGGCGTACGGGTCGTAGGCGATGATGGTGGTCTCGAAGGCGGCCAGGCGCTGCGCGAACAGCTGACCGATGTGGCCGAAGCCGACGATGCCGACGGTCTTGCCGAAGATCTCGACGCCCTTGAAGGACGAGCGCTTCCACTCGCCGTCGCGCAGCGTGGCGTCGGCGGCGGGGACCTGGCGGGCGGTGGCCAGCAGGAGCGCGATGGCCTGCTCGCACGCGGAGTGGATGTTGGAGGTCGGGGCGTTGACGACCATGACGCCGCGCTCGGTGGCGGTGTCGATGTCGACGTTGTCGAGGCCCACGCCGGCGCGGCCGACGATCTTCAGGTTGGGGGCGGCCTCGAGGACTTCCTTGTCCACGGTGGTCGCCGAACGGACCAGCAGGGCGTCGGCATCGGCGACGGCGGCGAGGAGTTCCGGGCGGTTCGGGCCGTCGACCCAGCGCACCTCCACGGAATCTCCGAGCGCGTCCACAGTGGACTGCGCGAGCTTGTCGGCGATGAGGACGACCGGGCGAGCGTTCTGGCTCACGAGCAACTCCTGATTATGTGCGTATGCGTCCGATCCGATCCGGCACGACCGCGCCCGAAAGGATGGGTCCACGCCGGCTCGTTGGCGTGGACCCGATCATCATATCCCCGGGTGTCGCGGGCGGGGGTGGCAGGCCCCGGAACGTGGGGCGCGCGACGCCCGATTCCGGGGGCGGCGCTTACTGGTAGGTGACGATCCAGGGCCGCGGCTTGATGTCCATCGTCTGCTGCGGGGTGAACATCGGCTGGTCCTCGTCGATGAAGTTCTTCCACGCCATGAAGAACTCGGGCTGGAGGCCCTGGCGCATGACGTTCCACGTCTCGAACTTCTGGTCCGGCGTGCCGTGGCCGTCGGCGTGCAGGACGACGGCGAGCTCGGGGCGGGACAGGTCGATGGTCTCGCGGTCGCGGAGCATCTGCAGCTGGAACTGGTGCAGCATGAGCACCTTCTGCGGCAGGTTGTTCTTCGCGGTCAGATCCGCGAGGTACTCGATGGCGCGGTTGACCTCCTCCGCCTCCACGTGGCCGACGGCGACGTTGGGCATGCCGTCCGGGGTGAGCTTCCACTCCGGGTCGAGGGCGAGGCCGACGTTGGGGCGCTTGAGCAGCTCCTCGTAGAACTTCGCCTGCTCGACGAAGTCGGCGCGGCCGGGCTGCAGGTCGATGATGACGTAGCCGCCGGCCTCCGTCATGGCGTCGACGTAGGGCTTGAGCACATCGACGGGCGCGGGCTCGGAGAAGTCGTTGCGCGGCCCGGGGGCGGCCTGGGCGACGGACGCGATGATCTCGAAGGCCGGGATGACCTTGTCGCCGGTCAGCCCCTGGTACTCCTCGACGAGCTGCTTGGCGTGGGCGACTGCCTCCTCGGGCGTCTCCTCGCCCATCACGCCCAGCACCGGGGCGCCGGGGTGGCCGTAGGTGGCGATCATGTGGCGGCCCGGGAACACCAGCTGGCCGCCGCCGGGCAGCTCCTCGATCTTGTCGTCGGAGGCGAGTTCCGCGGACTTCGCGAACTTCTCCCCGCCGCCGAATGCGTCGCCGAGCCCGATGAGCGGGCGGCCGTCGCGCGCCGCCTTGATCGACTCCGAGGTGGCGCGGGCATCGCCGATGGGCAGCCACTGGACCTCGATGCCCGCGGCGCGGGCGGTGGCGATGGCGCCGAGCGGCGTGCCGGGGGCCGCGAAGGCCACCGGGTCGTCGCCGCCCGTCTTCGGCTTCGTCGGCTTGGAGGCGGCCAGGGCGTCCGAATCCCCCGCGGCCCCCTCCGCATCCTTCGCGGCCGGGACGGTCGGCTTGTCGGCCTCCATCTCGGCGACGGCCCGGGCCGGCTCCTTCTCTTCCTCCGCCTCGGCGAACTCGGTGCCGGTGAGCTTCTTCAGGCCATCCAGGTCGGCCGGGGCGGCGACGACGGTGCGCTCGCCCTCGGCGGCGACCTCGGCGTCGCCGACCGTGACGACGGTGCCGGCGCCCAGCCGCTTGATCTCCTCCTCCACCGACGACGCGTCCGAGCCCTGCTGCACGAGCATGGGCACGCCGGAGGTCACGGCGATGCCGGCGGCGCGGCGCTGCGAAACCTCGTCGGCGGCGGACACCACGACGGCCTGGGCGGAGTCGAGCAGCTTCTGCGACGCGGCGAGCTCGCTGTCCACGGCGACCGGCTTCTCCGGTGCCTTGGCGGCCTTCGACGGGCCATCGTCGCCGGAGCAGGCGACGAGGCCGAATGCGGTCGCGGCCCCGGCGACGAGGGCCAGGGACCGGCGGACGCCCGAGCGGAGGGGCGAGGGACGGGCGGAGGACCAGACCAAGGCGGGCCTGCCTTTCATGGGGGTGGCGATCGTTTACCCGACCAGACTATCGGACAGGCGGGTAAACGACCGTTAACGGGGACCCGCATCCTCCCCCGCAGCGCCGCTCGACGACGAAACCTCCCCCGCACGGCGTGGTGCGGGGGAGGTCGGCGTCGTGAAGCGGGGAAACCCTACGCGGTGGCGTCCAGCGGGTTCTTCACCCAGGACATGAGGTCGCGCAGCTTCGAGCCGGTCTCCTCGATCTGGTGGTTCGCGTACTCGGCGCGCAGGCCCTCCAGCTCCTTGTTGCCGTTCTCGACGTTGGCGATCAGGCGCTTGGTGAAGGTGCCGTCCTGGATGTCGGCCAGGATGTCCTTCATGCGCTTCTTGGTGTCGGCGTCGATGACGCGCGGGCCGGAGAGGTAGCCGCCGAACTCCGCGGTGTCGGACACCGAGTAGTTCATGTTGGCGATGCCGCCCTCGAACATCAGGTCAACGATGAGCTTCAGCTCGTGCAGGCACTCGAAGTACGCCATCTCCGGCTCGTAGCCGGCCTCGACCAGCACCTCGAAACCGACCTTGACCAGCTCCTCGGTGCCGCCGCACAGCACGGCCTGCTCGCCGAAGAGGTCCGTGACGGTCTCCGCCTCGAACGTGGTCGGGATGACGCCCGCGCGGGCGCCGCCGATGGCCGCGGCGTAGGACAGGCAGAGGTCCTTGCCCTCGCCCTTCGGGTCCTGGTCCACGGCGATCAGGCAGGGCACGCCCTTGCCGTCGACGAACTGGCGGCGGACCAGGTGGCCCGGGCCCTTCGGGGCGACCATGCCCACGGTGACGTTCTCGGCCGGCTTGATCAGGTCGAAGTGGATGTTCAGGCCGTGGCCGAAGAGCAGCGCGTCGCCGTCCTTCAGGTTCGGCGCGATGTCCTCGGCGTAGACCTTCGCCTGGGTGGTGTCCGGCACCAGGACCATGATGACGTCCGCCCACGCGGCGGCGTCGGCGTTCGACTTGACCTCGAAGCCGGCCTCCTTGGCCTTCTCCGCCGACTTCGAGCCCTCGCGCAGGCCGATGACGACCTCGACGCCGGAGTCGCGCAGGTTCTGGGAGTGGGCGTGGCCCTGGGAGCCGTAGCCCAGCACCGCGACCTTGCGGCCCTGGATGATCGACAGGTCGGCGTTGTCGTCGTACAGCAGTTCAATAGCCATGGAAGTGAGATTGCCTTTCGTGCAAATCAGGTTTCGTTCGCGTCCGGCGTCGACCGCCCGCTCTCGCTCGGGGACAGTCTAGCCAGGGGATTGTTTCGGGGGTTACAGCGCCCGGGACGCCAGCATCGGCTTCGGGCCGCGGGCCACCGCGACGGTGCCGGACTGCACCAGCTCGCGGATGCCGAACGGCTCGAGGACCTCGAGCAGCGCGCGGAGCTTCGAGCGCTCGCCCGTGGCCTCGATGACCACGGACTCCTGCGCCACGTCGACGACGCGGGCGCGGAAGAGCTTCGCCGCGTCGACCACCTGGGGACGGTTGTTGTTGTCCGCCGTGACCTTGACCAGCAGCAGCGCCCGGGACACCAGCTGGTCGTCCGGCTGGCGGACCACCTTGAGCACCGGCACCAGCTTGTTCAGCTGCTTGGTGATCTGCTCGATGGGCAGATTCTCCGTCTCAACCACGAGGGTGATGCGGTTGACTCCCTCCACCTCGGTGGTGCCCGAGGTGATGGACTGGATGCTGAACCCGCGGCGGGTGAACATGCCCGCGATGCGGACCAGGATGCCCGGCTCGTCGAGGGTCAGCACGGACAGGGTGTGCAGTTCGGCCATGATGAGCTTCACTTTCCTCTTCGTCTGGTTGCCGGGTTACCGGGACTGGATGGTCGGGTGGTTGGCGTCGGGCGACTTCGCCGCGTCCTCGGCATTGTCCGCCATGGTGTCGTGGATGTCCGCCGGGGACTCCCCCGCCGACATGTCCTCGTCGAAAAGCGGACGCAGGCCGCGGGCCGACTCGATCTCGTCGTTGGACTTGCCGGCGGCGACCATCGGCCACACCTGGGCGTCCTCGCCGACGATGAAGTCGATGACCACCGGGCGGTCGTTGATCTCCCGCGCCTTCTCGATGGCGGGGATGACCTCCTCTTCCTTGGTCACGCGGATGGCCACGCAGCCGAGACCCTCGGACAGGCGCACGAAGTCCGGCACGTAGGAGTTGTCCTCCGGGCGCAGCTTCGTGTTGGAGTAGCGCTGCTCGTAGAAGAGCGTTTGCCACTGGCGCACCATGCCCAGGTTGCCGTTGTTGATCAGGGCGACCTTGATGGGGAAGCCCTCGATGGCGGAGGTGGTCAGCTCCTGGTTCGTCATCTGGAAGCAGCCGTCGCCGTCGATGGCCCAGACTTCCTTCTCCGGCGCGGCCGCCTTCGCGCCCATCGCCGCCGGGACGGCGTAGCCCATGGTGCCCAGGCCACCGGAGTTGAGCCAGGTGCGCGGGTTCTCGTACTGGATGAACTGCGCGGCCCACATCTGGTGCTGGCCGACGCCGGCGCAGTAGATGGCCTCCGGGCCGACGACGTCCGACAGGGTCTTCAGCACGAACTGCGGGGACAGCGAGCCGTCGGACTGCTCTTCCCAGCCGAGCGGGAACTCGTCGCGCAGGTCGTCGAGCTCGCGGCGCCACGGCGCGATGGACGGGGCCTTCAGGCCGAGGGCGCGGTAGGCGTCGGCCAGCGCGGAAAGCACCTCGCGGGCGTCGCCGACGATGGGCACGTGGGCCTCGCGGATCTTGCCGATCTCCGCCGGGTCGATGTCGGCGTGGATGACCTTCGCCTGCGGGGCGAAGGTGGACAGCTGACCGGTGACGCGGTCGTCGAAGCGGGCGCCGATGGTGATCAGCAGGTCCGACTTCTGCAGCGCGGCCACGGCGGAGACCTTGCCGTGCATGCCGGGCATGCCCATGTGCAGCTCGTGGGCGTCCGGGAACGCGCCGCGGGCCATGAGGGTGGTGACCACCGGCACGCCGGTCATCTCGGCGAAGGCGATCAGCTCGGCCGAGGCGTCGGCCTTGATCACGCCGCCGCCGACGTAGAGCACGGGGCGCTCGGCCGCGGAGATCATGCGCACGGCCTCTTCGATCTGGCGCGAGTGCGGGGTGGTCACCGGGCGGTAGCCGGGCAGGTCCACCTCCGGCGGCCACGTGAAGTCGATCTCGGTGTTCTGCAGGTCCTTGGGCACGTCGACCAGGACGGCGCCCGGGCGGCCCGTGGAGGCCAGGTGGAACGCCTCGGCGATGGCCTTCGGGATGTCGTTGGCGTCGGTGACCATGAAGTTGTGCTTGGTCACGGGCATGGTCACGCCGCGGATGTCCGCTTCCTGGAAGGCGTCGGAGCCCAGCAGCGGCATGCCGACCTGGCCGGTGATGGCCACGACGGGCACGGAGTCCATCTGGGCGTCGGCCAGCGGGGTGACCAGGTTGGTCGCGCCGGGGCCGGAGGTGGCGATGCACACGCCGACCTTGCCGGAGACCTGCGCGTAGCCGGTGGCGGCGTGGCCGGCGCCCTGCTCGTGGCGGACCAGGACGTGGCGGATCTTCTCGGAGTCGAACAGCGGGTCGTACAGCGGCAGGATCGCGCCGCCCGGGATGCCGAATACGACGTCCGCGCCGAGCTCCTCGAGGGACCGGACGATGGCCTTGGCGCCGGTGATGCGCTCGGTCGTCGTGCGGCGCGACTGTGCGGCCACGGTGGCGGGCGAGGGGCTGTGCTGTGGGGCGGCGTTCATTCCGTGCGCTCCTGTAGTCGGGTACGGGCGGGTCCGAGCTGGATGGACCGGGGAAACGCCCGTGGCGGGAATCCCCGTCGGCCCATGTCTCCTCCGAGCCTAGCGTCCACATAGTGGACAGTCAATCCCACATAGTTGGACGCCACCCCTCCGGAACTGGCGGAACTCCACCGTATTATCCCCCGCACCTCAGCGTCCTCTAAGTCTCCGAACCTACCGTGGCGCCCATGGACTTCATTCTGTATTTATTGCAGCGCTCGTGGGCGTGGATCGCGACAAACGGTCTGGCAATCGCGTCGCTGCTCATCCTGATCGTCCTCGTCCCCCGGATCCGCCGCTTCGTCATCGCCGTGGCCACCTGGAACATGGCCGATGGAGCGGAGTCCACCAAGGGGCGCCGCGCGCTGATCGGCGCGGTGGTCTACATCGTGGAGATGATCGCCTACTTCGTCATCGGCATCGCCCTGCTGAACAAGTTCGGGGTCTCGCTGACGGCCGCGGCCATCCCGGCGACGGTCGTCTCGGCGGCGATCGGCTTCGGTGCGCAGGGCGTCATCGGCGACCTGATCGGCGGCGTCTTCATCATCGCCGAGAAGCAGTACGGCATCGGCGACTGGGTGGAGTTCCACTCCCCCTCGGGCACGGTGCAGGGCGACGTCGTCAACATGACGCTGCGCGCGACGACGATCCGCACGCTCAACGGCGAGGAGGTCGTGGTCCCGAATTCGCAGGCCCGCATGTGCGTGAACTACTCCTCGCGGTGGTCGCGCGCGGTCATCGAGATCCCGGTGCCCATGACGGCCGGCGGCTCCATCCGCGACCTGGAGGAACGCACCCTCGAGGCCGCCCGGCGCGCCATCGCGGCCGACGGCGTGCGCGAGCACGTGCTGTCGGAGGTCCGCATCCAGTCCTCCACGGAGCTCGTGGCCCCGACGACGATGGGCCTGCCGTGGACGGTCACCATGCGCCTGATCGCGGATTGCGAGCCGGGCGACCAGTGGCTCATCGAGCGCGCCGTCCGCGCGGAGATCATCGACACCTGGTGGGAC
This sequence comes from Corynebacterium halotolerans, assembly GCF_001056295.1. Lineage (GTDB taxonomy): Bacteria > Actinomycetota > Actinomycetes > Mycobacteriales > Mycobacteriaceae > Corynebacterium > Corynebacterium hansenii. Next base: position 6,491 of record NZ_JVMD01000018.1, on the reverse strand, counting down.
GACTACGGCGAGCGCGCCGAGTCCAATCCCCTGCAGTCCGCCGAGGCGATCACCGCGCAGCTCGGCGCGCTGCCGTCCCAGCTCGGCCAGTCCCCCGTCACGCGGCCGGATGCCCCCAAGACCTTCTCCGACACCCCCGACACCGTGCTCGGCGCGGATCGCGGCGCGGGCCCGGCGGATGCGGCGTCGCGCCGCGGCGAGGGCTCGCTCGAGGTCGAGCAGGCGAACGCGGCCAAGGCCGCGCAGGAATCCTCGGGTTCGCTTGACGACGACGACCGCCGCCGCAGCGACCTTCCGTCCGCGGGCGCCGCGATGGATGAGCGCCGGCGCGACGAGGAGACCAAGGTGGAGCCGGCCGCCGGCGAAGAGGCGGGGTCCTCGACCGCCGTGGGCGCCGATGAATCCGGTTCGGGGCGGATGTCCAAGCGCGAGCGGGTCCGCCAAGTGCTGTCGGCGGGCGGCCGCGCACGGCCGTCGACCGTGGTGATGATCGTCGCCTTGATCGTCCTGGGCATGCTCAACCTCGCCACCGTCGAGCCCGGCGAGGGAGAGGAAGGCGTCGCCGGTTGGCTGGCGCCCAGCCGCTTCGAGGGCGGCGGCTCCGGCGACGACGGCGCCGAGAAGACGACCACCGGCACGGAGACCCCCACCCGCGACGGCGGCGCGACCACGACCACCCCGGCCACCCCGACCGAGACCCCGCGCCCGCAGGACGGCGAGCGCGACACCGGCACCGGCACCGGCGACACCGGCACCGGAACCGGGACCGGAACGGGCGAGACCGGCACGGGCACCGGGACCGGCACCGGCGACTCGGGCACGGGCACCGGCACCGGAACCGGCGACTCCGGCACGGGCACCGGCACCGGCAACGCCGGCCAGGGCGCCCGCCCCGACTCCGCGGACGCCGGCACCGGGGGCGCGGCCGCGAACCGGTGACCGGCCCCCTACAATGAGCCCCCATGAGCAACGATCAGCCGGCCGAGCTGCCCACCACCCGTTTCCGCCCCCAGAAGACTCACTTCATGGCCGTGGTGTTCCTGGTGTTCCTGGCCTTCGTGGCCATGGGCTTCTCGCTGTGGCTTACGCCGCTGCTGCTGGCCCCGCTGGTCTACGCGCTGTGGATCATGCGGGTCCGCACGACGGTCAGCTCGCGCGGCATCACCGCCGTGTATTTCGTGGGCGGCCACCGCTCGCTGCCGTGGGAGCGCTTCCGCGGCATCCTCTTCGACAAGCGGGGCCGCGCCCTCGCGGTCGGCCGTTCGTCGGAGGACTCGGAGGACGATGACGTCCGCTTCGCCCTGCCGGCGATCTCCTTCAATTCGCTGCCGGCCCTCAGCGAGGCGACCCGCGGCCGGATCCCCGACCCCGTGACCCCGGGTCGCCTGGCCGACGAGGAAAAGGTGGAGGTCTTCGACCGCGACGGCAACTCCGTCAAGATGACCCGCGCCGAGTACGCGAAGCACGAGGCCGAAGCCCGGGCCAGGGCCGAAGACGCCGAGGCCTGAAACCCCGCACGAGCCCCGCGCCGTGCGGGGTTCTCCGCATCGACCCCACACCTGTCCACATAGTGGACACTCAAGTCCACCCGGTGAGACTTGAGGCCTCCCCGGGGTTTATCATCGAAGAAACTCGCCGCCAACCAGAGAGGAATGGGGCAGCCATGATCCCCCTTCGTTCCAAGGTCACCACCGCCGGCCGCAACGCCGCGGGCGCCCGCTCGCTGTGGCGCGCCACCGGCATGACGGACAACGACTTCGGCAAGCCGATCATCGCCATCGCGAACTCCTACACCCAGTTCGTGCCCGGCCACGTGCACCTCAAGGACGTCGGCGACATCGTCGCGGAAGCGGTCACCGCCGCCGGCGGCGTCCCCCGCGAGTTCAACACCATCGCGGTCGACGACGGCATCGCCATGGGCCACGACGGCATGCTCTACTCGCTGCCGTCCCGCGAGATCATCGCCGACTCCGTCGAATACATGGTCAACGCGCACACCGCCGACGCGCTGGTGTGCATCTCCAACTGCGACAAGATCACCCCGGGCATGCTCAACGCGGCGCTGCGCCTCAACATCCCCGTCGTGTTCGTGTCGGGCGGCCCGATGGAGTCCGGCTTCTCCGTGGTGGTCGACGGCGTCGTGAAGCCCGGATCGGACCTCATCTCGGCGATCTCCGCCTCCGCGAACGACAAGGTCGACGACGATCAGCTGCTCGACATCGAGCGTTCCGCCTGCCCGACCTGCGGTTCCTGCTCCGGCATGTTCACCGCCAACTCGATGAACTGCCTCACCGAGGCCCTGGGCCTGTCCCTGCCGGGCAACGGCTCCACGCTGGCCACCCAGGTCGCCCGCCGCGACCTGTTCACCCGCGCCGGCGAGCTCATCGTCGACCTGGCCAACCGCTACTACCGCGACGGCGACGAGTCGGTGCTGCCGCGCAACGTCGCCAACCGCGACGCGTTCGTCAACGCCATGACCCTCGACGTGGCCATGGGCGGCTCGACGAACACCGTGCTGCACATCCTCGCCGCCGCGCAGGAGGGCGAGATCGACTTCGACCTCGCCGACATCGACGAGATCTCGCGCCGCGTCCCCTGCCTGTCCAAGGTCGCACCGAACTCGGACTACTACATGGAGCACGTCCACCGCGCGGGCGGCATCCCCGCCATCATGGGCGAGCTGCGCCGCGGCGGCCTGCTGAACATGGACGCCAACTCCGTCCACGCCCCGTCGCTGGCGGAGCAGCTCGACGACTGGGACATCCGCGGCGGCAAGGCCACCGACGCCGCCATCGAGCTGTTCCACGCGGCGCCGGGCGGCGTGCGCACCACCGAGCCCTTCTCCACCGATAACCGCTGGGAGTCGCTGGACATCGACGCCGAAAACGGCTGCATCCGTTCCATGGAGCACGCCTACACCGCCGAGGGCGGCCTGTGCGTCCTGCGCGGAAACATCGCCCGCGACGGCGCGATCCTGAAGACCGCCGGCATCTCCGAGGACCAGTTCCACTTCGAGGGCACCGCCCGCGTCGTCGAGAGCCAGGAGGAGGCCGTGTCGGTGATCCTCACCCGGACCCTCCAGCCGGGCGAGGTCCTGTTCGTCCTGTACGAGGGCCCCGCCGGTGGCCCGGGCATGCAGGAGATGCTGCACCCGACCGCCTTCATCAAGGGCGCCGGCCTGGGCAAGAAGTGCGCCCTGGTCACCGACGGCCGCTTCTCCGGCGGCTCGTCGGGCCTGTCCATCGGCCACATCTCCCCCGAGGCCGCCGCCGGCGGCGACATCGCCCTGGTCCGGGACGGCGACCCGGTGTACATCGACGTCGCCGAGCGCCGCCTGGAGATCAAGGTCGACGACGCCGAGCTGGCCCGCCGCCGCGAGGAGGAGCTGCAGCGCGACAAGCCCTTCACCCCGCACAAGGAGCGCCCGCGCAAGGTGTCCAAGGCCCTGCGCGCCTACGCGAAGATGGCCTCCAGCGCCGACAAGGGCGCGGTCCGCATCGTCGACTAGCCCCCGCACGAAGAAAGCCACCTCCGCCGGGAGGTGGCTTTCTTGTTTTTCGGTTCTGCGGCTCAGGGGCACAGCGGCTCAGCGGCGACCTAGATCGACGCGCCCGTCGTGGTGTTCACGAAGGGCAGCTGGCCGGCGGTGAGGTACCACAGGCCGACGGCCGCGGCGATGGCCAGGGCGCAGAAGATCCAGGAGCTCGCCAGCGGGCGGCGCGCCCAACCGCGGCTGAAGTCGATGCCGTAGCGGCCGGGGCCGGTGAACTGCAGCGCCAGAGCGGTGGCGGTCAGCGCCAGGTGCAGGCGGACGGGCTCCGCGCCCTCGGCCAGCACGTTCCACCCGGAGTCGCCGATGGCGACCTCGAACATGGTGAGAAACGCCGAGATCGCCAGGGCGAGCGCGGCGCCCAGCGGCGTCGCCAAGCCGAGGACCAGCAGACCGCCCGCGATGACCTGGATCGTCGGGATGGCGATCGCGATGACGTTGGCGTAGTTGTAGCCGTTGTCCGCGAACTGCGCCTCCAGCGTGCCGATGCCCGGCGCCCCTCCGAACTGGAAGAACGTGGCCAGGCCCAGCATCAGCAGCATGCCGCCGACGCCGAGGCGCAGGAGCAGCAGGCCCAGGTCGAGGGTGCCGCGGCGCGGATCGAGGTCGGGGTCCCGCTCCTGGTCGTCGCGGAAATCGGGGTCACCCGCCGCCACCGGGACCGCCGCCGCGGCGGTTGCCGGGGTGGTCGCGTCGTCGAGCAGCGCGTCATCGCGGGGCTGCTCCGGTGCCGCGTCGCCGTAGCCCGTGGACGCCGGCGCGACCTGGGTGGGCTGATCGTGGTCGGCCGCGAAGTCGGCGTCGGCCTCGCGGTAATCGTCGGCCCGGTCCAGCGGCTCGATCTTCTGCGGGGCGGTGCGCCCGGCTGCGGCGTAGACGTCGCGGCGCGGGATGACCTGGGTTTCGGCGGGATCGTCGTCAAGCGTGCCGGAGGTCGCCGCGGCGGCGGCCGCGCTCCCTCCGTCGGCGGATCCGGCCAGCGGGCCGGCCCCGGTGCCGTCGAAGATCTCGGTGCGGGCGTCGGGCTCGGGGTCTTGCTTGGAGACGGGCACCGCGATGGATTCCGTCTTGGCGTCGTCGGCGGCTTTGGGGCGGGTTTCGGGGGCGACATCGACTTTGGGGTCGTCGTCGGCGATTCGACGGTAGGTCGGGACGTCGAAGTCGTCGTCAAGCCCCTCCTCGTAGTCGCCCAGCTTGCGGGGATTCGGGTTCTTGGTGTTGTCGCTCACGATGCCCAGGGTAAGCGCTGGACACCCGTTGGGCCGGGTGCCGTGCCGGGCGGGCGGGGTTTTTCCTATTGTTGCGTGCATGGGACGGAATCGGATGGGGATCGGCGTCGCGGCCGCCGCGCTGGCGGCCGCGGTCTCGCTGTCGCTGTCCGCGTGCATGGAAAACTCCCCCGCACTGCAGGGGCAGTTCGCGGAACGCAGCGGCGAGCCCTCGGGGATCCGCATGCCGGACGCCAAGATCGGGGACGCGATGCCCGCCCCCGGCGCGAAGCGCGAACCCCGCGGCACGTCCGATCCCGATCCCTGCGCCATCGACGACGTCGTCCTCGCCGCATGCATGCCGGAGATCACGGCCATCGCGTCGCCGGGGAAGGGCAGGGCGATCGCGGCGACTGCGGATGGGCGCCTGCACCTCATCGTCGCCGGCGCCGAGCCACGGGAAATCGCCGACGCCGGGTCGCGCGTCGCGCAGATCACGGCGGGGCCGACTGTCGCGGAGGACGGGCAGATGTTCCTGCTGCGCGCCGATGGTTCCGTCGCCAGGCTGACGCTGCTGCCGGGCGGCCGCGCCGACCTGCGCGACCTGCCGGAGCACCGGAACATCGGGAACATCGGTCTGTTCCTCGACGATTCCGCCCAGGTGAACACGCTGCTGGCCGGCGACCCGGGCATCGAGGTGATTTCGATGTGCCACGGCCCCCACGGCGCCCCTCCCCTGATGACGGTCCGCCTCGACGGCACCCCGATGCTCGCCCAGTGGTCGTATGGCCGGATCGAGCCGCTGGGCGGAGTGGATCTGGATGATTCGATCGGCGGCTGCGCGGTCGCCGGCACGGACGTGTTCGTGGCGGTGCCGGGGGCGCAGCGCGTCGTGTCCGTGCCGATCGCCCCGCCCGAAGCGGGGCGCTTTGGAGCGTGGAAGGTGATGGGTTCGCCGAAGAAGTTGCTCGAAGGCGAGTACGGCCACGTCGGCTGGCTCGCGCCGGTGCTCGCCGAGGGAGGCGCCGAGGTGTGGGGCGCGACCGTCAACAAGGCCGACGGGCGCGACGGCGGCGAGTCGGACGAGCGCATCTTCCGCATCCCCTCCGGCGGCGCCGCGGGCGGCTCGCCCGACTAGCGGGGCACGGACCGTTTGCTTTGCGACGGGCCGGCGCGGGGGTTGAGGGACCGGGGGCGCGGAGTGGCCGTGCCGTGGAACCATCCCCGCCAAAGCCGCAACCTCGCGTGACCCGCGCCCGCGAGCCCGCGCCCACGACGCACGCCCACATGGCCCGCAGCACCCGCGGCCCCGCCCAGACGACGCACACTCACGCGCCCCGCGGCGCCCGCGACCCCGCGCAGACGACGCACACCCACATGGCCCGCAGCGCCCGCGACCCCACGCAGACGACGCACACCCACGCGCCCCGCAGTCGCCCGCGACCCCACGCAAACGACGCACACCCACGCGACCCGCAGCACCCGCAAGCCAGGCGTTAGTCGGAGATACGTGCGAGCCTGATGCGCGTCACCCCGCGTGGTGCGAAAGGGTCCTGTGGTGCCAAAAGAAGCGAAAACGTGACGCAATGTTCGAGCGATAGGCGTCGCACACGTGTATCATCTGTGGTGAAGCGGGATGGGGATAATGGGCCCGCTTCCACAGGGGGATCTGCGCGATTTCCCGTTGACGTTGCAGTTCCAGTTTCTTTTCGCCACCGTGGGGGAATCGACAT
>NZ_JVMD01000017.1:4561-5207 GCF_001056295.1 Corynebacterium halotolerans | reverse complement strand
GTCGTCGTCAAGCTGGTGCCGGAGGCGCTGGTGGAGGCGGAAACTCTCGCGCAGGCGACGGTTGGCCTGGAGCCGGATGGTGTGCGCCCGGTGGGGCGGACGCGGCAGCGGGCGGTGGGGTTTCCGGCGTGGCCGATCATCACGGATCCGGGCAACGCGCGCCATGCGTTGAACTTGGTGGGTGATTTGGAGTGGGCGCGGCGGCATGCGGGCAATCAGGCGAAGAAGGTCAAGGAACGGTTCGACGCCCTCGTCGGTGATCTGACGCGGTCGGCGCCGCATTTCGTGCCGACGCTGTTGGAGGAGCTTGCGCGGATCTACGCCGACGCCGGCAACGACGCGTTCGCCCGCCAGTATTTCGGCCGTGCCCGGGAGGTTGAGCGGGCCCACGGCATCGACGTCGACCCGGTGCGGCATGAGGCCGTGTTCCTGGAGTTCGCGGACCGCGGCATCGTGGGCGCCAAGGATCTCACCCGTGAGGCCGGTGACGCGATGGGGCGTTTCGGCGATCCGTCCGAGGCGTTCGAGTATGTGCTGCGCCTGAACTGCTCGCGGATGCGCTCGGGCAAGGAGCCGTATGCGCACTGCTTGCGGGATCTGCGCAAGGTCGGCAAGGCCGCGGGTTTGACGCCGGCGGAGGTCGACG
>NZ_JVMD01000017.1:0-4461 GCF_001056295.1 Corynebacterium halotolerans | reverse complement strand
GCGGCATTCAACGCGATGCCGGAGGGCCTCTGGAAGGCGGCGCGGCCAACGCTGATCCAATGGCTGCGGGAGCACCCCGATCGCGCCGACCATTACCTGGAGGCCATCCCCGCGGTCCTCGGCGAAGAGGGTTGGCTGCAGTTCCTGGAGGAAATCGGCGTCTGGGAGCGCCTCGTCGCCGATGACGCGGCATATCCGGCGTGGGTGCGGAACTACCTGGAAAACAAGAAGTGGTACCTGTGGAGCGAATTCAGTCCTCGCTTGCTGAGGGCCATCGAAGCGCAGGGTACGGCGTTGGCCGGCGTTCGGGTGCCCGCGGAATTCCCGTCGATCCCCATTGAGTACCTTGACGCCCTGGCGGCCGCCGGGGCCACTTGGACCGCCCCGACGTACGTGTCCGACCACGAGTTTCTCGAATGGGAGGACTGGGCGGAGCAGGAGTGCCACACCCGCGACCTCACCGCTTTGCTCGACGACCCGGTGATCGGGCAGTGGGCCCAGAAGAGCATTTCCTCGGAGTTCATAGGCGAGAATCTGGATGCCCTTCTCGAGATCGAAGGCGGCAGGCGGATCGTCGAACGGCGCCTGCGCAACGTGGCGGAAGAACAATCGGGCGGACGCTCGACGCTGCCGGCGGTCGCGCATCGTCTCGAGGAGGACATTCTGCACCTCACCGATCCGGAACTCGATGAAGTCGATTCCGGTGCGGTGAATTCGATGCTGCGATTCGATCCCGCGGAATCCCTGGCGGCGAACATCCGGGGCGGTGTGCTCGCGGAAATGACCCTGCCGGAGGTCGAGGAGGCCGCGCGGCGCCTTGCCGAGGCGCAGGAGAACGAGTCGTGGGTGCACATCGTCTGCTCGCACCCGAGGTTCGTGGTTCTGTGCGGGGACCGGTTCGAGGTCGTCGGAGGCGGTGGGAAAGCTGTTGCGGGCCAACTGCCCGTCCATGCCGACAATGTCACGTTCGCGCTGGCCATCGGCGATGAGGTCGCGTTCTTCCATCGCCTTTCGGGCACCTGGGAGGCGCACGTGCACTGGCATGGGGGGACATCCGAGAAAATCCCCGGGTACTTGGCCGAATCCGATGGCACGTCGCTGGAGATCGACGGCGGCAGGCTCACGACGAGCGGGCTGGTGTCCAGGTTCGACCGCGTGACCGATGCGCCCACGGGCACCGAATTCGCGGTATCCGCCGACGGGTCGCGGGTCTTCGCCTCGATCTACGGGAGAATGCGCGAGTGGGACCGTGAATCGGGCTCTTTCCGCGGTTCTGCCGTCGACGCGGGTGAGCTGCCGGGCATCATCGGCATCGGCCCCGTGCCCGATCGCGCCACCGTGCGATTCGCGCGGACCTACCCGGAGTTTCCGGGGTCGGCGGACAGTCCGGCCGGTGTTGCCGGMGGGCGGCATTACACGCTGGCCTACAAGATCGACGGTGAATATGGGGCGATCACCCCGCTCGGCGACTTCCTGTGTGAGCGCCCGCTTGACGGCGCGATCGAGCGTCCCGGCGGCGGGCGTTGGTTCACCGATGGCGCTCAGCTCATCGACGCGGACACCGGCGGGTTGATCAGCCGGCACAACGGCATCCTCGACGGCATGCCGCGGTCGGCGATCCACCAGCTTCGCCCCAGGTCGGTGAAAGTGAGTTCGGCCATGCGCGCCTTCACTGCCGATTCCGCGGGGCGTTTGCTCGATTCGCTGGTGGCCGAACCCGGCCGGCAAGTGGATTCCGACGAGGTCGACGGGCCGGGAAACTACGTCCCGTTGAGCCACCGCCGGAGGGTGGAGATGAGAACAGCCCGATCCATCAACGCGGAAGCCGGTACCGCCGCGTGGGAGACCGCGTCGGAGCTTTTGGGCACGGATGATCCCGTGCTCCTGACGGCGGTGATCGAGCTCGCCGCCGACGCTGCGGAGCTTGACCGCAGGTTCCGTGCTCTGGCGGACGGCCGTGATCGGACGGAGTCCCGGTACGCCATGTCGAAGCAGGCGATGTGGATGCTCAAGGAGCTTTCCGGCATGACGTGGCTGGCATCGTACGACGAGTCGCTTCCAGACGAATTGGCGTTGCTGGCGGAGGAGCTGCGGTCACCGGGTTCGGTTCCGGCGGCCGAGGCGCCGACGACCGGTGGGGTGGTCAGCCTCATCGGCCACGAGAAGACTGTGCTGGCCTTGTTGGCCGCCCCGGCCATGGACCGGAGGACGGTCCGGGAGGTCACCGGCGTACTTCGCACGATGGTGCACGACGGCGTGCTGTGCGGGCGGTGGCGCGCGCACCGGGAAGAGGGGCGGCGCGTCGGCTGGAGCTGGAAGGACGGCGCACTATTCGCGGAGATGACGCAGAACCATCACCCGGAGGCGTGGTGGGTCGTCGCGCCCGCGGATGACCGGGACGCCGGCGATGACCGCATGGAGGCCGACGATTTCCTGGACGCGCTCGATGCCCTCGATGCACGGGACGACGATGTCCCGGACTTCTCCGACCGTGTGGCCGCCCTGGCCGCGGGCACCAATCTGTCCGAGGGAGTGGCGGCGTTCCTGATCGGCGGAGTCTGGACGAGGTCGAGCACGTGGGGATCCGAAGACGAAGAACGCGCGAAGGCGCATCGGGTTGCGTTGGGTGTGAAGGCGGCCGAGTTCAACCGTGCGCGGGCGGAACTCGAAGCCATGCCGTGGTCCCTCATCACGTCGATGTCCCTCGCCGGGGTTCCGGGTGGGGACATCGCCCGCATGATCGCCGAAGGCCCGGATGTCGAGGCCATGGCGCAGGTGTGGAGGAGTGAGACCGGAGATCTCGGGTACAGGATGTCCGCCGCCGAGCGGGAGGCGCTGCGCCGGACCGTCGCCACGCATGAAGATCGTCTTCTGACCGAGCTGCTTGAGCCCTTCCGATTCGATCCGGAAGAGTCGTTTGAAATTGACCGTTACGTCGCGCCGCTGTTGACTCTGGCCGCGCTCCGGCATCGCCATGACCCGGTCAGGCCCTTCCTGCGCGCCCAATTCGAGGCCATCACCGAGTCGGCCAGTGCGGCAGGCAAGCCGCCGCACGCCGCCGCGGAAGTCAAGGGCGAGCTCGGGGGCGACTTCTCGGAGGTCGGGGAACATGCCCGATTCCAGGTGCGCAGGGTGCTCACGGAGGGGCACCTGGACGAGCTTTTGGCTGACCTCGAAATCGTCGAACCCTCCGATGGTGCGGATGCGGTCGCGCAGGGCCATCCAATGGATCCGCTCGTGTCGGCGCCGGCGACGGTGTCGGCGGTGATGGAGGCCCTGGACCTTGGCGAGGACGCCGCCCGGTACTTCCTGCAAGTCCTCGCGCTGGCCACTCCCACGGACGCGAACATCCGCGAATGGAACGGGTGGCGCAAGAAGAACATCGATGCCGCCGCGTCGGAGCTGGTGGACAAGGGGCTGCTCGTCGAGGCCAAGCGGGCCGGCGCCGGCCGCACCAGGTTCCTGCCCGGTGGCTGGCTCGACTCGTCGCCGGGCGAGAAGGGCATGGAGGTGTGGAAGGCGCCGCTGTATCTGCTCTGGAGGGACGTGAAAATGCGCCCGGTGGTGCCGACGTGCCCGCCGCTGGTCCCGGTGCCGCAGTTGTTCGCCGACGCATGGGAGCGTTACGGCTCCGGCGACGTGCCCGGCTACGAGAAATTGACGACGACTCGCTACCGGCGTCGGTAGCGTGCGACTGCCGTCGGTTGGCGTCGGCGGAGGAAGAGGTGTTTTCGGATCATGGGGATCGGACCGGTTTACGCGGTAAATGACGCGACTAACGGGGGCGAGGGTCTCCTTCACGCGGCGACGTTCACGGGCAACGGGCGGGTCGTCGTCAAGCTGGTGCCGGAGGCGCTGGTGGAGGCGGAAACTCTCGCGCAGGCGACGGTTGGCCTGGAGCCGGATGGTGTGCGCCCGGTGGGGCGGACGCGGCAGCGGGCGGTGGGGTTTCCGGCGTGGCCGATCATCACGGATCCGGGCAACGCGCGCCATGCGTTGAACTTGGTGGGTGATTTGGAGTGGGCGCGGCGGCATGCGGGCAATCAGGCGAAGAAGGTCAAGGAACGGTTCGACGCCCTCGTCGGTGATCTGACGCGGTCGGCGCCGCATTTCGTGCCGACGCTGTTGGAGGAGCTTGCGCGGATCTACGCCGACGCCGGCAACGACGCGTTCGCCCGCCAGTATTTCGGCCGTGCCCGGGAGGTTGAGCGGGCCCACGGCATCGACGTCGACCCGGTGCGGCATGAGGCCGTGTTCCTGGAGTTCGCGGACCGCGGCATCGTGGGCGCCAAGGATCTCACCCGTGAGGCCGGTGACGCGATGGGGCGTTTCGGCGATCCGTCCGAGGCGTTCGAGTATGTGCTGCGCCTGAACTGCTCGCGGATGCGCTCGGGCAAGGAGCCGTATGCGCACTGCTTGCGGGATCTGCGCAAGGTCGGCAAGGCCGCGGGTTTGACGCCG
>NZ_JVMD01000016.1:36963-43575 GCF_001056295.1 Corynebacterium halotolerans | reverse complement strand
TTGTAGTTGATCTCCTGCTGGCCGCCGGTGCCGACCTCGTGGTGCTGGCGCTCCAGCTCGAAGCCGGCGCCCGCCAGGTAGCCGCACATTTCGTCGCGCAGGTCCTGGTAGTGGTCGTAGGGCGCGACGGGGAAGTAGCCGCCCTTCATGCGGGTCTTGTAGCCCAGGTTCGGCGAGCCGTCGGGGTTGGTGTCCTTGCCGCGGTTCCACCAGCCTTCGACGGAGTCGACCTCGTAGTACGCGGCGTGGGCGTCGACCCGGAACTTCACGGAGTCGAAGAGGTAGAACTCGGCTTCGGCGCCGACGAAGCAGGTGTCGGCGATGCCGGTGGACTCCATGTATTCCTCGGCCTTGCGCGCGATGTTGCGGGGGTCGCGGGAGAACGGCTCGAGGGTGAAGGGGTCGTTGACGAAGAACTTGATGTTCAGGGTCTTCGCCTTGCGGAAGGGGTCGATCCGCGCGGTGGCCAGGTCGGGCAGGAGGGTCATGTCGGATTCGTCGATGGTGGTGAATCCGCGGATCGATGAACCGTCGAACGCCAGCCCCTCGGCAGCGGCATCCTCGTCGAAGGCCGAGGCCGGGATGGTGAAGTGCTGCTCGGTACCGGGTACGTCGGTGAAGCGGACGTCGACGAACTCGATGCCCTCCTCCTCGATGTACTTGACGACCTCGGCGGGGGAGGTGAAGTTCATGTGCGACTCCTAACGTGGCGAATGTCGTAATCCACCTTAACGAATATCGCCCCGCCGGTTTCCGCCCGCGGCGCGTAACCCGCGCCACACGTGGTCGCGGGGAAGGGGAGGCGTGCGCGGACGGCTTTTTCGGGTGCCGGCTTTTCCCGCTTGACGACGGCCCGGCCGAGGTTAGGGCCAGCGTCTCGGGCGGCTACACTGTGGCCCCATGGCCGACAAGAGCAATTGGCTCGAAGGACCCAAGGTCCCCGGGCAGTTCGACGACCCCGACAACCTTTCCTCGTACCCCGGGGAGAACCTCGGATTGGCGCAAACGGGGGAGGGGTCGCAGGCGTCGCTGCTGCGGCGCGTCGGCGGCATCTTGATCGACTGGGTGGTCAGCATGTTCCTCACCGCCGCCGTGTACCCCTTCGCCGGGCCGAGCGAGCAGCAGATGGAGCAGTTCGGCGACCCGTTCATCGCGTGGCAGTCGTTCACGGCGACGTGGACGTTCCTGATCTTCCTGGTCCTGGGCACGGTGACGGTGTGGCTGTTCGGCCGCACGCCGGGCCAGGCGATGCTGCGCATGGGCGTCGCCCGCGTCGATGTGCCGGGCGAGCGCGTCGGGTTCTGGCGCGCGTTCGTGCGGTCTTTCCTGACGCTGCTGCTGCTTCCGCCGGCGATCCAGGACTCCGACCTGCGCGGCATGCACGACCGCGCCACCGGCACCGCCGTCATCCGCGGGTAGATGTCGCGTCCCGCGATGTCGCGATTGGCTTCTGCGGCGGTTGAGCCGCCCCACCACCGCAACCCGCTGGGACGCGCGGGCTAACCCACCCCGAATGCGCAGGCCCACCCGTTACAGCGGGTGGGTCTGCGCATTCAGGGTGGGTCTACTTCAGGGGGGCGATGCACCCAGTGGCACCGGACCATCCCAGGTCCCGCTACGTCCCAGTGGCCGGCGTCCGCAACCTCATGGGATATGGCAGTTGGATCCGGTAGATCCGTCTTTCAACGAGACACCGGCGCTGGATCCGACCTTCAACGAGGCACCGCCGCTGGATCCGGCCTTCAACGAGACACCGCCGCCGCCCCTCATCGGGGGCGGCGGCGGTTTCACTTTCCGCGCGGGCGCGAAATCCCGCGTGGTTTCGGTCACTTCGGGGTCAGGCCAGCCCTTTCGGGGGACTGCGCCCGCTGCCTGGTGTCCCCTCGGCAGTGCCTGCACCAGTGCTACGACGAGAATCTGCGCCAGGATGATCTTCTACACCAGTGCGATGGCGAGTATCCGCGCCAGGATGATCTTCTAGACCAGTGCGACGACGAGTATCTGCGCCAGGATGATCTTCACGATCATCGCCATCGGATACACGGTGGTGTAGCCCATGGCCGGCAGCTCGTTCTTCGCCTGGTCGTTGACGTAGGTCAGCACGGCCGGGTGGGTCTGCAGGCCGGCGAGGATGCCGGCGGTCTGGCCGAAGGGGATCTTCAGCACCTTGTGGCCGATGATGAGCGTCAGCATCGCGGAGCTCAGCGCGATGATGGCCGCCAGGCCCAGCACGGTCAGCGACGACGGGTCGCCGAGCGCGCGCTTGAAGCCGGCGCCGGCCGTCGTGCCGATGCCCGCCAGGAACAGCGCCAGACCGACCTGCCGGAACGCGAGGTTCGCGGAGTAGGGGATCGGCCACACCAGCGGGCCCGTGCGCCCCAGCGCGCCGAGGACGAGCGCGACCACCAGCGGACCACCGGCGGAACCCAGCGTCAGCGTCACGCCGCCCGGGATCGGGATCGGGATCATGCCGACGGCGACGCCCAGCAGCAGGCCCAGGATCATCGGCAGCAGATTGACGTCCGAGAGCTTCTTGTACGAGTCGCCGAAGAACTTCGTGGCCTGGTCGATGCGGTCGGGGGTCGCCACGACGCGCACGCGGTCGCCCAACTCCAGCTTCATCTCGGGCGACGCGACCATGTCGAGGTCGCCGCGGCGAACGCGGGTGATGACCATGCCGTTCATCTTCGTGTGCAGCTGCTCCAGCGGAACGCCGCAGACGTCGCCGGAGGACACGAAGATGCGGCGGAACTCCAGGCGCCCGTCATGCGTCGGATCGCCCTTGAGCAGCGTGCCGATCCGCTCCGCCGCCTTGTCGATGACCTCCTCGGTGCCCACCACCGAGACGATGTCGCCGACCTCGATGGTGTCGCCCTCCGCAGGCACGTACAGGTGCCCCTTGTGCTCGATGCGGGAGATGATCAGGTCCAGGCCGAAGGCCGCGGGCATGTCCGTCACCGACGGCAGGCCCGCCTCGGTGACCTCCACGCGCCGCGTGTGCAGCGGCAGGGCGGCCACGCCGGCGTCCAGCGCCTCCTTGTCGTGGTCGACGCGGAAGACCCTGGCCATGATCCCGATCGACGCGATGACGCCCAGCACGCCGATCGGGTAGGCCAGCGAGTAGCCGATGACGGGCATCTCGAGCTTGCTCTTGAGGTCACCGGAGTCGGTGATGACGTTCGGCAGCGCATCGACCACCGCGGCCAGCGCCGGCGTATTGGTCAGCGCGCCGGTGAAGGTGCCCGCGCCCTCGACGTTGTCGATGGGGAAGAACTTGATCAGCAGGAAGGACTCCGCCGCGACGACCGCCAGCACCACGAGGCCGAACAAGTTGTGCCGGATGCCCGTCGACCTCAGCGACGCGAAGAACTCCGGGCCGGATTCCAGGCCGATGGTGTAGACGAACAGCGCCAGTCCCACGATGTAGATCAGGGGCGGGATTTGGATGCCGGGCTCGAACGTGGCCAAACCCAGGCCGACGAAGAGCACGGCGGCGATGCCGAGCTTGAAACCGAAGATGCGGATCTGACCCAGCGCCAAACCCACGCCCATGATCACGAGCAGGGCCAGCAACTGGTTTTCAACGAGTATGTGCACGAGACCCATCGTGGCACATACGCCGGATTATCACCCGTTCAGTGACCCGCGTCGCGGCGTCCCTCACCTGGGAAAACGGGGACAACCAAAAAAGCGGAAACCGCCGTCACCCCGTATGGGGGCGCGGCGGCCTCGGAACCGGAAAAGGGGTCAGCCCCGCTTCTCCTGGCGCTGCTGCATGCGGCGTGCGCGGCGGTTCATCGACTGCTGGCGGGCGCCCTTGGGCAGCGGGCCCTTCGGCAGCGCGGCGCGTGCGTCGCGGATCTTCTCCATCGAATCCACGCGGGACGCGATCTTGTTGGCCTCGTCCTTGTTGTAGTTGCGGGGGAAGCGCAGCATCTCGCGCTGCAGCTTCTTCACCGGCACCTGGCCCTCGCCGGGGCCGGCCATCATCTCGTAGATCGGGGTGTCACCGAGGAAACGCGACAGCGTCTTCTTCTCGCGCGCCATCATCGCCTTCACGCGGTTCTCGTCGCCCTCGCCGACCAGGACGACGCCCGGGTTGCCGATGACGCGGTGCACCGCATCCAGGTGCTGGTTGGCCTGCGCGGCCGTCTTGACGTGCCACACCGTGCCGACGCCGGAACGCATGTTCTCCAGCGCCCAGCCGGCGGCGCCCATCTGGCCCTCCGCCTCGGAGTAGAACGACGACTCGAGGCGCTTGGTGAAGATCCACATCGCCAGCGCGAAACCGATGGACAAGCCGACCACCGGCAGGAACCACGTCCACGTGCCGCCGATGAGCAGGCCGATGATCAGCAGCACCAGCACCGGGGCCAGCAGCCCCAGCAGCATGTACGGGATCAGCTTCTTGTCGCGGGCCTTCTGCATCTTGAAGGCCTGCCACAGCTGGCCGCGGGTCTCCTTGCGCTTCGCGCGCTTGGCAGACCGCTGGGCCTTCTTCGACGCCTTCAGCTCGTCCTTGTTCGCCATGGCCCCAACTCTAGGGCATGCGCGTTTCCGGGGACGAAACCGGCCCGGCACGCACGTGGCGAGCCGGGCCGGGGACGTCGCAAAGCGAAAACGGCCGGGTGCGCATGGCCACGGCGGCACGACCGCGACCGCATGGCCACGGCGGCATGACCGCGACCGCATGGCCTCACCGCGCCATCGCACTGCCGCGCCACGCCAACGCCGCCGCTTCCGCCGGTGGACTACCGGGCCGGGGAGACCTCCGCGTCCTTCGACGCGCCGTAGCGCTGCAACAGGGACGAGGCCTCCTGGTTGGTGGACACGTCCTCGCCGAGGGCCGACAGGTGCTCCGGCAGCTCCTCGCCGCGCGCCGCCAGCGCCCGGGCGAACAGGCGGCCCGCGCGGTACGACGACCGCACCAGCGGACCGGCCATGACGCCGGCGAAACCGATGTCGTACGCGGCCTCCGACAGCTCGACGAACTCCTCCGGCTTCACCCAGCGATCGATCGGGTGGTGCATCGCCGAGGGCCGCAGGTACTGCGTGATGGTCAGGATGTCGCAGCCCGCGTCATGCAGATCGCGCATGGCGCCCAGGATCTCGTCGCGGTTCTCGCCCATGCCGAGGATCAGATTCGACTTGGTCACCAGACCCGCCTGGCGCGCGCGGGAGATCATCTCCAGGCTGCGGTCGTAGCGGAACGCCGGGCGGATCTTCTTGAAGATGCGCGGCACCGTCTCGATGTTGTGCGCGAACACCTCCGGCCGCGCCTCGAACACCGCCTCCGCCGCCTCCGCGTCGCCGCGGAAATCATCGACCAGCAGCTCCACTCCCGTGCCCGGGTTGAGCTCGCGGATCTGGCGGCACGTCTCGGCGTACAGCCACGACGCGCCATCCGGCAGATCATCGCGCGCCACGCCCGTCACCGTCGCATAGCGCAGCCCCATCTCGCGGACCGACTCGGCCACGCGACGCGGCTCGTCCCGGTCCAGGGCCTCCGGCTTGCCCGTCGCGATGTTGCAGAAATCGCAGCGCCGCGTGCACTGGTCGCCGCCGATGAGGAACGTCGCCTCCCGATCCTCCCAGCACTCGTACAGGTTCGGGCAGTTCGCCTCCTGGCACACCGTGTGCAGCGACGCGCCCGACACCCGCTTCTTCATCGCCTTGTACTCCGGACCCGTCTTCGCGGTGGTGCGGATCCAGGACGGCTTGTGCTCGATGGGCGTCTCGGCGTTTTTCGCCTCGATGCGCAGCAAACGACGACCTTCAGGTGCGGTAGACATGTCGACCACCCTACAGATCGTGATCTTCGACGCGAAGGTCGCCGTCCAGAGCGGCGGCGATAGCCGAAGTCAAAGGTTCCCGCAGGTCCGCGACGGTGACGTCCCTGCCGAGCTCCTCGCTGAGGGTGGTCACGCCGGCGTCGGCGATGCCGCACGGCACGATGTGCCCGTAGTAGTCCAGGGTGTTGTCGCAATTGAGCGCCACGCCGTGCATGGTCACCCCATGCGTCACGCGGATGCCGATCGCCGCGACCTTCCGCGAAGGCTTCAGCTCCCCGCGGACGACCCCCGCCGGCAGCCACACGCCCGAGCGGCCCTCGACGCGGCCGGCGTCGTCAAGCCCCAGCCCGCGGACGACGTGGATGACGGCCTCCTCGATGCGGCGCACGTAATCGACGACGTCCATCGGTTCGGCCAGCTTCACGATCGGATAGCACACCAGCTGCCCCGGCCCATGCCACGTGATGCGGCCGCCGCGGTCGACGTCGACGACCGGCAGCCCGTTGTCCGGGCGGTCCTCCGGCTGCGTCCGCTTGCCGGCGGTGTACGTGCTCGGGTGCTCCAGCGCCCACAGCTGGTCGCGGGTTTCGCCGGCTGCGCGGGCGGCGGCGGCGTCGGCCTGCCTGCGCCACGTGTCCACGTAGTCGACGGTGCCCAGATCGACGATCTCGATCGGCTCGGCGCTCGCCCGGATCGAATCGGCCGGGTGCGTCGTGGGTTCCGGCGGGGTCGCGGCGGCGTGCTGGTGGTCCTGGGTGCTGACCGTGTTCGTCATGCGAAGCAGTCTAGCCCCGCTCCGCTTTACGACGTCTCGGCGCCC
>NZ_JVMD01000016.1:0-36863 GCF_001056295.1 Corynebacterium halotolerans | reverse complement strand
GCCCCGGCCCAACCCGCCCGCCGACCGTTCGGGTTCCGACCCGCCCCGTCACTTCCGTCCCTCGTATCTCTCCAGTGGGCAGCGACGCCGCCCCGCGGCCCAACCAACGGCAGATGCGCCAGCTCCAGGCAGATGCGCCCGTTGCATCGGGTGTATCTGCCTGCAACTGGCGCATCTGTGTGTGGGGGAGGGAGGGAGAGTGGTGCTCGATGCCGTTTCGTGCCAACTCTCCGCCGCAAACGCCGAAACCCGGCCACCCGCCCCTTCGGGCGGATGACCGGGTCACGGTCCCTGGCTCGGTTCAGCCGGCTCAGAGCTCCCGTACCGGTTTAGAGCTCCAGGTCGCTCTCGAAGTTGGCGACCTGCAGGCGGTCGACGACGGTCGTCATGAAGCGGCCGGCGTCGGCACCGTCGATGAGGCGGTGGTCGTAGGTCATCGGCAGGTACGCCATGGCGCGGATGCCGATCGCGTCGCTGCCGTTCTCCGTCACCACGACCGGGCGCTTCTTGATCACGCCGGTGCCGACCATCGCGCCCTGCGGCGGGACGAGGATCGGGGTGTCGGACAGCGCGCCCTCCGAACCGATGTTGGTGATGGTGAACGTGCCGCCGGACAGGTCGGACGGCTTGAGCTTGTTGTTGCGCGCGCGGTCGGCGATGTCGACGATCGCGGCGGCCAGCTCGGGCAGCGACATGTCCTGGGCGTCGTGGATGACCGGGGAGAGCAGCCCGCGCTCGGTGTCCACGGCGATGCCGAGGTTCACCTTCTCGTGGTAGGTGATCTCCTTCTTGGAGTCGTCCCACGAGGCGTTGACGTTCGGGTGCGAGACCAGGGCCTCGACCATCGCCTTGGCGAAGAACGGCAGGAAGGTGAGCTTCACGCCGTGCTTCTCCTCGAACGCGGCCTTCTTCTCGGCGCGCAGCTCCCACACCTCGGTCATGTCGACCTCGTGCAGCTGGGTGAGCTGCGCGGACTCCCGCAGGGACTCGAGGGTCTTGGCCGCGGTGATCTCGCGGATGCGGTTGACGCGCTTGGTGGTGCCGCGCAGGTCGGCCAGCTCGGGGCGGACGCCCTTCGTGGACCAGTTGGAGGAGGCGGCCTCGTCGCCCTTCGACGCCTCGGTGCCGCCCTCGGCGGCCTTGAGCACGTCCTGCTTGCGGATGCGTCCGCCGATGCCGGAGCCCTCGACCTTGGTCAGGTCGACGCCGTGCTTGTCGGCGAGCTTGCGCACGAGGGGAGTGACGTAGGGGACGTCGGCGTTGCCGGAGGTGTCCTGCTTGGACTCCTTCTTCGGCTCTTCCTTCTTCTCCTGCTTCGGAGCGGCCTTCTCGGCCTTCTCCTCCTTCTTCGGCTCGGCCTTCTTCTCTTCCTTCTTGGGCTCGGGCTTCTTGGGCTCCTCGTCCTTCTCCGGCTCGGCCTTCTTTTCGGCTTCGGCCTTGGCGGCCTCGACCTCGGTGTCGCCGCCGGCGGCGTCGGCATCGCCGACTCGCGCGATGACGGCACCCACGTCGACGGTGTCGTCGACGTCGAAGAGGACCTCGATCAGTGTGCCGGCGACGGGCGACGGGATTTCGGTGTCGACCTTGTCGGTGGAGACCTCCAGCAGCGGCTCGTCGACGTCGACGGTGTCGCCGACCTCCTTCAGCCACGCGGTGATGGTGCCCTCGGTGACGGACTCGCCGAGCTCCGGCATCTCGACGTCGGACGCCTTGCCGCCGCCGGACCCGTCGGACTTCTTCGGCTTCTCGTCCTTCTCGTCGGCCTCATCGGCCTCGTCGACGGTCTCGTTCTCGTCCTTCGACTCGGCTTCCTCGATGGCCTCCTCCGACGGGACGTCCTCGTCGTCCGCGGCGTCGGCGTCGCCGATGCGCGCGATGACGGCGCCGACGTCGACGGTCTCGTCGACCTCGGCGAGGACCTCGACGAGGGTGCCGGCGACGGGCGACGGGATCTCGGTGTCGACCTTGTCGGTGGATACCTCGAGCAGCGGCTCGTCGACCTCGACGGTGTCGCCGACCTCCTTCAGCCAGGTGGTGATGGTGCCTTCGGTGACGGACTCGCCGAGCTCGGGCATCTCGACGTCGGTGGCCTTGCCGCCGCCGGATCCGCCGGACTTCTTCTTCGGCTTCTCGTCCTTCTCCTCGGCGTCGTCGGACTTGGCCTCGTCGGCGCCCTCGTCCTCGGCGCCCTCGTCGGCGTCGTCCGCGGAGTCGTCCGAACCGGCATCGTCCGCCTCGCCCTCGTCGCCGATCTTGGCGATGACGGCGCCCACGTCGACGGTGTCGTCCTCGTCGGCGAGGATCTCGAGCAGCACTCCGGCGACGGGCGACGGAATCTCCGTGTCCACCTTGTCGGTGGAGACCTCCAGCAAGGGCTCGTCGACCTCGACGGTGTCGCCGACCTTCTTCAGCCAGGTGGTAATCGTGCCCTCGGTGACGGATTCGCCCAGTTCGGGCATCTCAACAGAGGTCGCCATGTGTGCTCTCCTCGACAATCGCTCAATAGTTGGTGATCACGAACAAGGGTACCGTTTCGCAAAGGCTCCCGCTTACGCGGTACGCCCGACGCGCCGGGGTGCGGTGCGTCGGGCGTGTTCGGGGGCGAACGGAGTGAGCCGGACGGGGTGTCGGCGGTGCGGGGAGGCGTTGCTTTGCGACGCCCACGTGTCCCGCATCCGGCCGAGTCGTGGGATTCGGCCGGCGCTTCCGTAACCGTCGCAGCCGTCGCAGGACCGTCCGATGCCCCGGGGCGCCGAGACCACCAATCTCCGGTCGGCCGCCCCGGGTCGCTGCATCCTCTACTCGCCGGCGAGGTCCTCCAGCGCGGCGAGCATGGTGCGCACGGGAACGCCGGTCGCGCGCTTGGGCGTGTAGCCCCACGGCGAATTGGTGTTGAACGCCGGGCCGGCGACGTCGATGTGGACCCACTCGACGTCGTCGGCGACGAACTCGCGCAGGTACGCGGCGGCGACGCTCATGCCGCCCTCGCGGGAGTTGGACACGTTGCGCAGGTCGGCGACGGGGGACTTCAGGCCCTCGGCGAGTTCCTCGGGGATGGGCATGGCCCAGCCGCCCTCGCCGGCCTCGCGGGACAGTTCGGCGACGCGGTCGCGGAAGTCGTCGGTGCCCAGCACGCCCGGGGTGCGGCCGCCGAGGGCGACGAGCTGCGCGCCGGTGAGCGTCGCGGTGTCGATGAGGTGGGTCGGACCGTCCTCGCAGGCGCGGACGATGGCGTCGGCGAGGATCAGGCGGCCCTCGGCGTCGGTGTTGAGGATCTCGATGGTCTTGCCGCCGTACTGCGTGATCACGTCGCCGGGGCGGTAGGCGCGGCCGCCGGGCATGTTCTCGGCCATCGGGATGGTCGCGGTGACGGGGACGTTCAGGCCCAGTCGCGCCGCGAGGACCACGGTGGCGATGACCGCCGCCGCGCCGCCCATGTCGGAGATCATGTTCTCCATGTTGGCGCCCGGCTTCAGCGAGATGCCGCCGGTGTCGAACGTGACGCCCTTGCCCACCAGCGCGACCTTCGCGGCACCGTCGGCGGCGCCGTCGCCGCCGTTCCACGTCATGCGCACCAGGCGCGGGCCGCGCACGGAACCGCCGCCGACCGCGGTGAGGCCGCCGAAGCCGCCGGCCGCCAGCGCGTCATCGTCGAGCACCTCGACCTCGAGGCCCGCGGCCTCGCCCAGCTTCGCCGCGGCGTCCGCGAACACCTCCGGGTACAGGTGCGACGACGCGGTGTTGACGAAGTCCCGCGCCGTGGCCACAGCGTCGACGACGGCCGCCGCGCGCTCGACCTCCGCCTCGGAGGCGCCGAGCACGGTGACCCTGCGGTCCTTGCTTTCCGACGCCCCGGCGCCCGCATCATCCGCGTCGGAACCGGAAGCGGCCGCACCGGAAGCGGAGTCGGCGCCCTTCTTCTTCAGCCCGCCGTAGGAGTACGCGCCCATGCCGAAGCCCTCGGCGGCAGCGGCGGCGTCGAGCTCGCCGAGCGCCGACACCACGTGGTCGGCCGAACCCAGCGCACGCGCCGCGGCACCCGAGGCACGGCGGATGGTCTCCGAATCCGGGTCGCCGTCGCCCAGGCCGACCGCCGCGATCGACGCGACGCCCAGGCCCTCCGGCGCCGGAATGCGGGTGACCTTCTCCAGCTTCGCCGACGCGCCCACGGCCTCCAGCTGCGCCAGCACGCCCGCGGCGGCGTCGCCCAGGACGGACGACGCGACCAGCTCCAGATCATCGCCGTCGAGCAGCGCCACGAGCAGGCAATCCGCGCCAAGATCCGCGAGGTCACGGCCATCGGCGGCCTCGATCGAAATGCGCGTGCCCGTCGCCGGGAGCAGCTGCCCCAGCACTTCGGAATTGGGGGTGGCGAAACCATTGGTGCGGGAATCGGTCATGCGAACGCTCCTCTAATCGGGTCGATTGGATCGGGGGACCGGCGGCGTCGCAAAGCAACCCGCCGATCCCGGTGAATCGCCCCCAACCGTACCGCCGCAACCGGATCGCGCGCCGGGGCCCGCCAACCCTCCCGCCGCCGCGCGTCTACGATGTACGCCATGGCAGCCACGACTTTCGACATCGTTCGCAACGAGGATCCCCGCTCCGACGAGGAGCGCGCCCGCATCCTGGCCAACCCCGGGTTCGGCCAGCACTTCACCGACCACATGGTCCGCATCGACTACGACGTCGACCGTGGCTGGCACTCCGCCCGCGTCGAGCCCTACGGCCCGCTGACCATGGACCCCGCCTCGTCGGTGCTGCACTACGGCCAGGCGATCTTCGAGGGGCTCAAGGCATACCGGCACGCCGACGGGTCGATCGTCACGTTCCGCCCCGAGCAGAACGCCCGCCGACTCCAGCGCTCCGCCGTCCGCATGGCCATGCCCGAACTGCCCGAGGAAATGTTCCTCGAAGCCGTCCGCCTGCTCCTCGACGTCGACCGCGACTGGGTCCCCGAAGCCGGCGGCGAAGAAGCGCTGTACCTGCGGCCGATGCTCATCGCCAACGAAACCACCCTCGGCGTGCACCCGTCGACGTCCTACATCTTCCTGCTCATCGCCTCGCCCGCCGGCGCGTACTTCTCCCGCGGCATCAACCCCGTGAAGGTCTGGCTGTCGCACGAATACGTCCGCGCCTGCCCCGGCGGCACCGGCGACGCCAAATTCGCCGGCAACTACGCCGCCTCGCTGGCCGCCCAGGCCCAGGCCGAGGAGAAGGGATGCGACCAGGTCGTCTGGCTCGACGCCATCGAGCACACCTGGATCGAGGAAATGGGCGGCATGAACCTCGCCTTCATTTACGAGGACAACGAGGCCGAAGCCGGCGTCAAGCTGGTCACCCCGGCGCTGTCCGGCTCCCTGCTGCCCGGCATCACCCGCGACTCGCTGCTCACCGTCGCCCGCGACATGGGCATGACCGTCGAGGAGCGCCGCATCTCCACCGCCGACTGGGAAAACGACTCCGCCAGCGGCAAAATGACCGAGACCTTCGCCTGCGGCACCGCCGCCGTGATCACCCCGGTCGGCGAGGTCGCCTCGCGCGACGGGTCGTTCAAGATCAACGACGGCGAGATCGGCGAGTGGACCATGAAGCTGCGCGAGCGCCTCACCGGCATCCAGCGCGGCGCCGTCGCCGACGAGCACGGCTGGGTGCGCACCATGGTCGAGGCGACGGGGGAGTAGCGCGGGAGTTCCGCCGGCCACCTTGCAGGTGCGCCAGTTACGGCCGGTTCGGAGCCGTCCCACCTCGTAGATGCGGTCGGTCGGGCACCGTTCGTGCCGCAAATGCGCCAGTTACGGCCGCCCACCCCATAGTTGCGCCAGTTCCAGCGTGCCATCTCGTAGATGCGCCAGCTCCGTGCAGATGCGCCCGTTGCAACGGGCGCATCTGCACGGAACTGGCGCATTTGGCGGTTTTGGCGGGGCGCATGCCGGCGGGGCGCATGTTCCTGAGTTGGAGATTAGCCCGCGCTTAGTTTCTTCGACAATTCCACTGAAGGAAAAGTGGAAATGCGGAATTGAATTCGACCCTCGTATGAGTGGCGCAATAAAGGCAAACGAAAATGCGCCCCGCGGCAGTCATTCCGCAAGGCGCATTCCGTAAAACCCGGAGGTCGAAGGTGTGCTCGTGTGTGGCGCCCCGGCAAACGGACGGCGCGAATTTAAATTGGGCGAGCCCCGAAACGAGCCTCCTACTCCGCCTCTCCGGCGGTGTGCCCTCAGTCTAAGCGCACCATTCCGATTACGTCAATGGTCAATTTTTCTTTTCGCCGTTTTGCGGTGGAAACGGGGGAGAGGGCACCCCCGACGCCGCGCGAAGCTGCTGGTCGCGGCGGGATCGGCGCGGTGTCGGAAGGTGGGACGAAGCAGGAAAATCCGGCGGCATCTGGTGGGCCCGGAGTCGGTCGACGGCCAAGGGACAGGCGAGGCGCCGGAGGAAGGGGGCGGGGTTCGACGCGGTGCCGGAGGTTGGGGGCGCATCAGCCCAACGCGAGGAATACCGCGGCGATCAGCGTGGACACCTGCACCGTCGCGCCCAACACATCGCCGTTGACGCCGCCGAGGCGCCGCACCGCCACCCGGCCGAACCCGATCGCGAACACAAGGGCAGCCGCGCACGCGATCACGCCCGCCACTCCCGCGAACACCCCGGACACGACGGTCAACGGCACCCACCACGCCGCGACCGCCCACGTCGGCTGCGTTCCGGCGACGAGGCTCCCGAACCCGGTCTCCGACATCGGCGGCAGTGATCGGTGGCACGCGGCCGTCGCCGCCGCGCGGCCGACGATGAACGGCAGCACGATGATCACGGCCGCCGCAACGACGCCAACCGGATCGACGCGAGTCCCGAGCATCCACGGAGCGGGGAACACCGCCGCGGCGAATCCATGGGCCAACACCGCGAACGACGCCGCCTGTGCCACCAATGTCAATGTCACCGCCGCCGCCCCCATCGGCCCGGTGTCGGAGGAACGCAGAATCTCCCGCGCACCCTCCGGATCGCGGTAGGACCCCAGCGCATCGGCGACGTCGGCGAGCCCGTCGACGTGCATGGCGCGGGTCAGCAATTCAGCGGCGCACACCATCAGCACGCCGGCCAATACCACCACCAGCGGAGACGTCGCCGCCGCAGCCGCCGCGGCAGCTGCGCCCGACATTGCTCCGCCGTCCGCGCCGAATCCCACCGCCCCTGCGGGATCCCCGGCGGGCCCGAAGATCGAGGACGAACCGGCGGCACCGTGGGCGTCGTCAAGCCCGCCGGCCCAGGTCGGCAACCACCCGGCCGCAGCGCCCCCGAACAGCCATGCCAGGCCGGTGACCGCGAACGCCACGGCGACGGCGCCGAGCCCCGGCACGAGCCCGGCCACCGGCGCGGCCGCAAGTGCGCGGCGCCCGGTGATGCGGTCGAACACCGCCGCGCCGCGCATGGGCACGATGGTCAACCACGAAATCGCCGTGGCGACGCCCTCGGCGACCGCATTGCCATGGGCCGCGCGGTCACCGTCGAGGGGAGCCCCGTCGGAGGGCCCGGCCTTGCCCGACACCGGGGCGGTCAGTCCCGCTGGGACGGCTGCTCGCCGCCCTCGCGTTGCCCGGGCCGGTCCTCCGCCGACGCCGCGGGAACGTCCTCCGCCGGCGCCGCGGGAACGTCCTCCGCCGGCGGCGCAGAAGCGTGCTCCTCCACCGGCGGTGCGGGGAGCTCCGAAACGCTCGCGGCGGGCGCGGCACCGTCCTTCTCGGACACCCCGGCGTCGCCGAAGGTCGCCATCTCGGACAGCACGGCCACCGCATGCTTGAGAATCGGCAGCGCCGCCACTGCGCCGGAGCCCTCGCCCAGGCGCATGCCGTACTCCAGCAGCGGCTCCAGCCCCAGGTGCCGCAGCGCGATGGACTGGGCGGGCTCGGCGCTGCGGTGCCCGGCGACCCACCAGGCGCGGGCGCCCGGCGCCATCTGATCGGCCAGCAACGCGGCGGAGGCGGCGACCACCCCATCGAGGATCACCGGCGTGCGACGCACCGCGGCCTGCGCCAAAAACGCGGCCATCGCGGCGATGTCGGGGGAGGAGGCGCGCCGCAGCACCTCCACCGGATCGTTGCGCAGGCGGCGGACGCGGAACATCGCGTCGCGCACGGCGGCGGTCTTGCGCTTCCACCCCTCGTCGTCGATGCCGGTGCCGCGGCCCACCACGACCACGGGCTCCGACCCGGTCACCGCGCCGATGAGCACCGCCGCCGGGGTGGTGTTGCCGATGCCAAGGTCGCCGGCGATGAGCAGGTCGGCACCTTCGTCGATGGCGTCGTCGGCGAGCTTCTTGCCCACCTCGATCGCGCGGTCGCACTCCGCCTGGGTCATGGCGTCCTCGGAGTCGATGGAGCCGCAGGACCGGCGCACGCGGAACGGCCCCTCGGCGTCGTGGTCCAGCGAGATGTCCACGGACTTCACCGACGCGCCGGCCACTCCCGCGATGGCGTTGACCCCCGCGCCGCCGGCGTTGATGTTGGCGTGCATCTGAATGGACACTTCGGTGGGGTACGCCGACACGCCGCCGGCGGACACGCCGTGATCGCCGGCGAAGACGACGACGCGGCAATCCTCCAACTGCTTCGGCGGGCACTGGCCCTGGCAGGCGGAAACCCAGATGCCCAGTTCCTCGAGCCGCCCGAGCGACCCGGCGGGCTTCGTCAGCTGAAGGTGGCGCTCGCGGGCGAGCTGCTCCACGTGCTCATCGGGGGCGACGACGGTACCGAAGCGATTGTTGGTCATGGTTCAAAAGATTATCCCAGCCCCCGGATGGGAGTCGGCGCGGCGGCGGTTTACTTCAGCGTCAGCGGCACGCCGGCGACGACCAGCACGACCCGCTCGCACACCTCGGCCAGGCGCCCGTTGAGCTCGCCGATCTCGTCGCGGAACAGCCGCCCCGAGCGGTGCTCGGGGATGACGCCCATGCCCACTTCCGGGGTCACGATGACCAAGTGCGGCTTTTGCTTGACGACGCCCGCCGCCTCGTCGGACGCCTGCCCGTCCCGGTGCGGCGGGGTTCCGGTTTCGGTGGCGGCGACGCCCGAATCCCGGAAGTCCGCCCCCTGATCGGAACCCGGAATTCCGCTCGGACCGGCGCCCCAGTCGCGCACCGCCGCGACGAACTCATCCGTCCACGGCGCCACCGACCCGCGCGGCGCGTCCCAGAGCCCCTCCCGGTCGAACACGCCGGTCAGCCACGTGCCGACGTCATCGAGGAGAACCAGCGGCGCCGACCCCTCCGGCCCGATCGGGCGGCGCAGGGCCTCCACGGCGTCGACGTCGTCCACGGTGCGCCAATGCCCCGGCCGGCGCCGGCGGTGTCCGTCGATGCGGGCGGAAAAATCGGCGTCGAACCCATCCGCCCCCGGCCAGGGCCGGGCCGTGGCCACGTAATCCACCGCACCCCGCCCGGACGGCGAACCGGGGTCAACGTTGGCGTCGAAAAGCGACTCCGCCCACGCGGACTTGCCCGATCGGGCCCCGCCCAGGACAAGCGTGCGCATGCGCGGCCTAAATCTCGTCGCCGATGTTCTTCCGCGGACGCGGGGTGCGCAGGCGGCGCGGCTGCGAAGCACGCGAATAGGCGTAGAAGCCCAGGCCCGCGCCCGCCGCGTCGGTGTCCGGGAAACGCTCGCGGACGACCTTGTTCGCCCGCTTGCCGATGGTGATCGCCTCGACGACCAGACCGATGATCATGAGCATCGAAATGATCGACGCAATGTTCGCGACCTGCGGCATCGCCTGGCCCACGAACATGATCAACAGCAGCACCAGCGCGAACGGCAGGAAAATGTTGGCGAAGAACCGGCGCGAATCCACCCAATCGCGCACCAGCGCCCGCTCCGGGCCCTGATCGCGCGGCAGCATGTACTTCGGATCGCCGGCGGCCATGCGCTCATCGGCGATGCGGCGCTGCTCGCGGCGCTCCGCGCGCTCCCGGGCCCGCAGCTCCTTCAGCTCCTCCTTGGACATGGAGGCCTTCTGCTGCTTGCGCTGCTCGCGGGCCTCCTTGCGGGTCTTCGGCGGCGTCACCGGGCCGCGGCGAATGCCGTGGGCGCGCTCGATTTCATTGCGCTTCGGAGTCGGACGGCCCTTCTTCGGCGTATACGCCTTGCCCTTGCCCGACCGCGCATGGTCGGCATCGTCCGCGGCGGGGACGTGGCCGCGATCGGCGGCATCGGCTGCGCCGGACGCGGTGGCGCCTGCCGCATCGGCTGCGGCCGCGTCCGTGGCGTCGGCGGCGGGGGACTCGTTCTTCTTCCAGGGCATCTTCACGGCCAACACCCTATCGGGCCTGCGCCGACGGCCCAAAGTGGCGCGCCGGTCGTGCCGCCTGCCGAGGTTCGCCGGGCGATGTGCTGCGGGGGCCGGGCGGGAGAACGGCGGGTATCCGGCGGGGGTTGAGCCACGGGAGAACGGTGCTGCGGGTATCCTTCGGCCATACCGGAACGCGGGCCACGCGGATCGGCGACCGGACGGGGCGTTTCGCCATCCCGAGAAAGGGCAGGCGCGGAACGCCCCCGGACCAGCCGCCGGAAATCCGTGCGGGCGATGGGGAATAACCCAACCCGCAGACGCGTTCCCCGGAGTAACCCAGCACCGCAATACAAGGAGCACCACGCTATGACCACCGCACAGACCACCGGCGTGACCCTGACCGACACCGCCGCCGCCAAGGCCAAGGCCCTCCTCGACCAGGAAGGCGCCAACAACCTGTCGCTGCGCATCTCCGTCGCCCCGGGCGGCTGCGCGGGCCTGCGCTACCAGCTGTACTTCGACGACCGGAACCTCGACGGCGACGTGTCCGAGGAGTTCGGCGGCGTGCGCCTCGTCGTCGACCGCCAGTCGGTGCCGTACCTGATGGGCGCCACCATCGACTTCGCCGACACCATCGAGCAGCAGGGCTTCACCATCGACAACCCGAACGCCACCGGCTCCTGCGCCTGCGGCGATTCCTTCAACTGATCGGTTGAACCCGGCGCCCGGTTGCGGGCGCCCCGCGCGCCCCGGTGCGGCGATGCCCGCCGGGGGTGCGCTGAGGTCCGCCGTGCGGACGTCGCATCTTCTCTTCGGATGCGCCAAAACCCGCCCCGACGTCATCGTCGGCGGCGGGTTTTTCGCGTTCTACGTGGCTGCGCTTCTGACGGACGCGCCCCCCCCCAACAGCCCGCCCCTACAGGTGCACGGGGTAGTCGCGCTCCTCGATGTCGGGCTTGATGCGCCCCTCGATGAAGATGCCGTGCCACACCATGAACGCCAGGATCGTCCACAGGCGGCGGGAGTGGTCGCGCTCGGTCGGGTGGTGCTCGTCGAGCATCCGCAGCACCTGCGCCTTGTCGATCAGCGCGTCGGTCTGCGACTCGCGGATGACGTCCTCGGCCCAGCCGCGCAGTTCGTCGCCGGCGAGCCAGTGGCGGATGGGCACGGGGAAGCCGAGCTTGCGGCGGTTGAGCACGTGCGCGGGCACGATCTGCTCCATCGCCTTGCGCAGGGCGTACTTGGTGGTGCCTTCGGCGATGCGCATGTCCACCGGCAGGGTTTCGGCGACCTTGAACACCTCGCGGTCGAGGAACGGCACGCGCAGCTCCAGCGAGTTGGCCATGGTGATCTTGTCGGCCTTGACCAGGATGTCGCCGCGCAGCCAGGTGAACAGGTCCAGGTGCTGCATGCGGGTGACGGGGTCCATGCCCGCGGAGCGGGCGTAGATGGGGGCGGTGACTTCGCGGTGGTCCCATTCGCGCTGTGCCCACGGCAGGACGCGCTGCAGCTGCTCCCAGTTGAAGGAGCGGGCGTTGCCGTAGTAGCGGTCCTCCAGCGGGGTGGTGCCGCGCTGGAGCAGGGACTTGCCGCGCATGCCGTCGGGAAGGGCGTCGCCGAGTTTGGCCAGGCCGGCCTTCAGCGGGCCGGGGATGCGGTCGAAGCCGGCGAGGGAGAGGGGCTCCTTGTAGATGGTGTAGCCGCCGAAGAGTTCGTCGGCGCCTTCGCCGGAGAGCACGACCTTGACGTGCTTGCGGGCTTCGGCGGCGACGAAGTACAGCGGCACCAGGGCGGGGTCGGCGACGGGGTCGTCGAGGTACCAGATGATCTTCGGGATGGCGGCGGCGAATTCCTCGGGGGAGACCACCTTGACGATGTGCTCCACGCCGATCGCCGCCGCCGACTCCGCGGCGACGTCGACTTCGGAGAAGCCCTTGCGCTCGAAGCCCGTGGTGAAGGTCAGCAGGTTGGGGTTGTGGCGCTTGGCCAGCGTGGCGATCGCCGTGGAGTCGATGCCGCCGGAGAGGAAGGAGCCCACGGTGACGTCGGCGCGCATGTGCTTGGCGACGGAATCCTCGAGCGCTTCGGCGATCTTGTCGAACACCGCCTGCTCGCCGCCCTTGGGCACGGGGCGGATGGGGAAGTTGGGGTGGAAGTAGCGGGTCTGCTCGACCTCGCCGCCCGGGGCGACGATGGCGGTGCAGCCGGACTCCAGGCGGCGGATGCCGGCGTGCAGCGACTCGGGCTCCGGCACGTACTGCAGGTCCACGTAGTGGACCAGGGCCCGCTTGTCGACGTCCTTGGCGTCCACCCCGAGTTCGGGCGCCATCTCCAGGATGGTCTTCTTCTCCGAGGCGAACGCGGTGCCGCGGTCGGTGGTGGCGTAATAGAGGGGCTTGATGCCGAAGGGGTCGCGGGCGAGGAACAGCTTCTTTTCGACGGTGTCCCAGATGGCGATGCCGAACATGCCGCGCAGGTGCTTGACCACGTCGGCGCCCCAGTGGTGGAAGCCGACGACGATCGGCTCGCCGTCGCCGGAAGTGTTGAAGGAATAGCCCGCCGCGGTCAGTTCCTCGCGCAGTTCCACGTAGTTGTAGATCTCGCCGTTGAACGTCATGGCGTAGCGCTCGGGCTGATCCTCCGGCCCCCACACGAGCGGCTGGTGCGAATGCTCGAGGTCGATGATCGACAGGCGGTTGAATCCGAACACGACGTCGGAGTCGTTCCAGGTGCCCGCTTCGTCGGGGCCGCGGTGTCGCATGCAGGGCAGCGCGCGCTCGATGGCGGGCACGAGGTCCGCCGCATCGGAGCGGGCCGTGAGAATTCCGAGGAGACCGCACATGGCTTGGGCGAACACCTTTCGTGGGGGGTAATGGGACGGGTAAGACATTAGTCTTCATTCGGGCATGCGCGAATTCCCGCGCCGGACCTCCGCGACGCCGCCGTCGCAAAGCACTCCACCCGCGACACGCCCCCGCCGCCGACCGTGACCGGGATCACAATTTTGGGCGGCACCCCCGTGACCATGCCCCTTCTCAGCGTTTTATCAGGCCGTCTATACTGGATGACACCCCGTGGGGTCAGTCCGGTATGGAGAATTCACAGGAATGGGCTAACCTGCATGGGAAAGACGGAACTCTGATGGGTTCTTAAGGAATTGTGTGGATCAGGAAGGCAGACACACGTGAATCAGCGTAGAGAGTACGGAGCCGCCCGTAAGCTCGGCCTGCTCGGCGTCCTCGCCGGCAGTGCGACCCTGCTCGCCGGTTGCGACGTCACCCCGCCGGACAACGGCTTCTTCAAGCTGCTGCGTTTCGGCTGGCCGATGGGCGTCACCCCCGAGGCGCACGTCATGGGCAATTTCTGGGTCTGGGTGTGGGTCGCCGCCTGGATCATCGGCATTGCCGTGTGGGGCCTGACCAGCTACTCGATGGTCGGCTTCACCGCGAAGAAGGCGGAAAAGGCCGGCAAGGGCGAGTTCCCGCGCCAGACCGCCTACAACGTCCCCCTCGAGCTGGTTCTGACGATCATCCCGATCCTGATCGTCATGTCCCTGTTCTTCTTCACCGTCCAGACGCAGGACAAGGTCACCGCGATGGACAAGAACCCGGAGGTCGTCGTCGACGTCACCGCGTTCCAGTGGAACTGGAAGTTCGGTTACGCCAACGTCTCCGCTGACCTGATGGGCGGCCAGGCCTACGAGGGCCGCGACGTCCGCCAGAGCCCCGAGCAGTACTTCACCGACGAGCACGGCCACGGCGACGGCCCGAACCAGCGCGACTACCCGGTTCACGGCCAGTCCAAGCAGGACCGCTCGTACCTCCACTTCAACGAGGTCGAGACCCTCGGCACCACCGAAGAGGTCCCGGTTCTGGTTCTCCCGGTCGACACCCCCATCGAGTTCGACCTGGCTTCCGCCGACGTCGTCCACTCCTTCTGGGTCCCGGAGTTCCTGTTCAAGCGCGACGCCTTCCCGCACCCGGAGGCCAACAAGTCCAACCGTCGCTTCCAGATCGAGGCGATCTCCTCGGACATGATCAACGCCCGCCCGAAGGACAACCCGCGCGACGGCTACTCCAACGCCTTCGTCGGCCGTTGCGCCGAGATGTGCGGCACCTACCACGCGATGATGAACTTCGAGATCCGCGCGGTCTCCCGCGACGACTTCACGAAGTACATGAAGTTCCGCCTGGACAACCCCCAGGCCTCCAACGCCGACGCCCTGAAGCACATCGGCCAGGAGCCCTTCGCCGTGTCCACCAGCCCGTTCAACTCCGGCCGCAAGGACACCCGCGATCTGGGTGACCGCGGCGCCAACACGGTCGACCTGAACGCGCAGAACTAACCGCCCGACGACTCCAGAAAGAAGTCAGACATGAAGTCCGCAGCCAAGCTGTTTTACGGCCTCACCGTGTTCCTGGGCGTTATGACCGTCGTGTACATCTTCGGCACGATGTACCTCCAGGACACCGGCAACATCATCAACGAGAACCACGGCCGCCTCGAGTGGGCCGGCGCCACCGGCCTGGTCATGGCCACCCTCCTGACCCTGTTCCTGGGCGTGTACTTCCACTTCACCGAGGTCCGCTCCGACATCACCCCCTCCGACTGGGAGGAGGCCGAGGTCGCGGATGGCGCGGGCACCCTGGGCTTCTTCTCCGCCAGCTCCATCTGGCCGTTCGTCATGACGATGGGCATCCTGCTGATGGGCTACGGCATCGCCTTCATGGCCTACTGGCTGATCGTGCTCGGCGCGGTCATCCTGATCGTGTCCGGCACGAAGCTCAACACGCAGTACATCACCCCGCCGGAGAAGCACTAGCTCACCGGCAGACCGCGACGGTGATCCACGCGATCACCTGACGCGGCCGCGACAAGACCCCGCCACCCGGCCTTCCGGTGGCGGGGTTTTCGCGTGCCCTGGGGAGGTCGCGGGGCTCAGTCCGGGCCGGGGCCCGGGCGCGGCCACGAGCGCGCGGTCAGGGCGGGGCCCGCAGTTCGTGACCCTGCGGGCCGCGCCTCTACGCGAACTCGACGGGCTTCCGGCCCTTCGGCAGCTCCGTGACCTCGCCCTCATCGACCACCAGATGCCGCGCCTCCAGGCGGTCGACCATCCGCCGGTCATGGGTGACCACGATGACCGTCCCCTCGGCCTCGGCGATCGCGTCCTGCACCTCTTCGATGAGGTCGACGGACAAATGGTTGGTCGGCTCGTCGAGAAGCAGGATGTCCGGGGGATCGGCGACCACCAGCGCCAGGGCGACGCGCCGCTGCTGGCCCACCGACAGGTCGCCCACGGGGCGCTTGGCGTCGCGCGCCGTGAGCAGCCCCAGATCCTCCAGGGTGACCTTCGGCGACGGGTTCAGGTCGTAGAGCTGGTTGGGGCTCAGCGTCGGGTCCTCCCAATCCTGCTCCTGCGCGAGCATGGACACCCGGGCCTCCTGCCCGATGCGCATCTCGCCGGCGGTGGGGGAGACCTGGCCGAGCATCACCTTCAGCAGCGTCGACTTGCCCGCGCCGTTGGGGCCGGTGACCACGATGGTGTCGCCCGGCCGGATGGTCAGCGACCCGACGTGCAGGCGGTCGGGGACGACGACGCCGCGGAGCTTGACGTGGAAATCCTCGTCGCTGCCGGCCGGCGCGCGTTTGGTGGACAGCGGCTTGGTCAGCGGGGCATCGAAGCCCAGCAGTGCCGGCGGCTTGGGCACGCCGTCCTCCTCGAGCTCCTCCAGACGCTGGCGGGCCGAGCGGATGCGGCGGGCGACCTGGCGGTCGGCGCGGCCGCCCGCGTGGTCGTAGCCCATCTTTTCGTTGTCGCGCTTTGCCCGCACGGGCCCGGAGTCCTCGTTGGCGGTCTCGATGGTCTGCTCCAGCCGCGTCTTCTCGTGCTGCTCGGTGCGCCACTGGTGCTCCCACAGCTGGCGCTCATGCCGGCGGTGCTTGTCGTAGTCGGTGTAGTTGCCGCGGAACATGCCGATGCCCTCGCGGCCCGGCACCAGATCGCCGATGATCGTGCACACCGCGTCGAGGAAATCGCGGTCGTGCGTGGCCACCACCACGACGCCGGGGTGGTTGTTGATCGTGTCTATGACCAACTGGCGGCCGCGGTCGTCGAGGTGGTTGGTCGGTTCGTCGAGAAGCAGGATCTCCGGCTTGCGGATCAGCGTCAGCGCCAGCCCCAGCCGGGCCCTCTGGCCTCCGGAGAGCTCGATGGATTTCTGGTCGAGCAGGGGGCCGTCGGGGCCGTAGCCGGACAGGCCGAGGTAATCGAGGACGACTTCCGCGTGGTGCTCGGCGTTCCAGTCGTCGTGGGCCATCACATCCGAAAACAGCGCGGAGTAGGCCTTCTCGGCGGTTTCCGCGGCCTCGGGGGTCTGCGCCGCGGACATGGCCTCGGCGGCGTCCTCGAGGGCCTGCAGGCGGCGTTTCGACGGCCCCAGCGCCTCATCGACGAGCATCCGCGCCGTCGACTCGAACGGCGCCTCCAGCTCCTGCGAACCCAGCACGCGCGTGCCCACGTGCGTCACGGACCCGGACGTCGGCTTCCGCCGGCCCGACAGCAGCCACAGCAGCGTCGATTTGCCCGCGCCGTTGTCGCCCACGAGCCCCAGCACGTCGCCGGCCGAGACGGTCATGTTCACGTCCCGGAGCACGGGCGTGCCCTCGTAGTCGTAGTTGACGGAATTGGTCACCAGCTGGGTGGCGGAGCCGTCGATGAAGGGAAGGGGGGATTCTGCCATGGCGGCGCCTCCTGCGGTAGTGAAACGGGTCGGGGAGGGGAGTGGTCGCGGGCGGCCGTCGGGTGGTCGGTGCGCGGTGGCCCGGTTGGGCGGATCGCTTTACGACGGCGGCGTGCGCGACTGGAGGCGTCAGATGTTCATGTGTCCAGCTTACGCGTGTGCGGGCTCACCAAAAACGGTGAACCGGGTCCGCCGGGAAAAGGTGCATCGGCCGCGGGGACAACGGGAACCGGCCTCGTGGGGAACCAAGAGGCTCCCGCCGGGAAAAGGGGAACCGCCCCGCCGGCGAGATTTTCATCTCGCCGCCGGGGCGGTTCGTCGAGCGCAGTTGAGGCGCCGATTATTACTTTTCGAGCTGGCGACGCTCTTCGGCCTGCTGGGCCTCGAGGTCGCGGAACATCTGAGCCTGCTCGTGGTGGTTCTCCGCCTCGATGCGGTTCGCCTCGTCGGCGATGTCCTGCGGGTCGGGGAAGAACCAGCCGCCGCGGCCCGGGGAGCCGGCGGCACCGAGCTGATTCATCGTCTTCGGCACGTAGGCGCCCTGGTACTCGAGCGGGATCGGGTGACCGTGCTCGTCCACCGGGCCCAGCGGCTGGTGCACCTCGATGAAGGCGCCCGAGGGCAGCTGGTCGATGATGCCGGTCTCGATGCCGTGCTCCAGGACGGCCTGGTCCGAACGCTGCAGGCCGATGCAGATGCGGTACGTGACGAAGTACGCGATCGGCGGGAGCAGGATCAGACCGATGCGGCCGACCCAGGTCATCGCGTTCAGCGAGATCTGGAAGTGGTAGGCGATCAGGTCGTTGCCGCCCGAGAGGGTCAGCAGCGTGTAGAACACCAGGGCCATGGCGCCGATGCCGGAGCGGACCGGCACGTCGCGCGGACGCTGGAGCAGGTTGTGGTGGCCCTCGTCGCCGGTCATCTTGGCCTCGATGAACGGGTAGGCGAAGAGCAGCACGACCAGGAGGCCGAGCAGCAGCGCCACCCAGAACACGGCCGGGATGGTGTAGCCGAAGAGGTACAGCTCCCACGCGGGCATGACTCGCGCGGCGCCGTCGGTCCACAGCATGTAGATGTCGGGCTGCGAGCCGGCGGAGACCTGCGACGGGTTGTACGGGCCCAGGTTCCAGATCGCGTTGATCTGGAAGGCGCCGGCCAGCAGGGCGATGAAGCCGATGTTGATCAGGCCGAAGGTCATCGCCTTGACGGCGAAGACCGGCATGATGCGGACGCCGACCACGTTGTTCTCGGTGCGGCCGGGGCCGGGGAACTGGGTGTGCTTCTGGTACCAGACCAGCGCCAGGTGCGCGGCGATGAGGCCGAGCAGCAGGGCCGGGATGATGAGCACGTGGGCGATGTACAGGCGCGGGATGATGATGTCGCCCGGGAAGTCGCCGTTGAACATCATCCAGTGCATCCAGGTGCCGATGACCGGCAGGCCGATGATGATGGCCGACATGATTCGCAGGCCGACGCCCGAGAGCAGGTCGTCCGGCAGCGAGTAGCCCATGAAGCCCTCGGCGATGGACAGCAGCAGCAGGACGCAGCCGATGACCCAGTTGGCCTCGCGCGGCTTGCGGAACGCACCGGTGAAGAAGATGCGGAACATGTGCGCCATGATCGAGATGGCGAACAGCAGCGCGGCCCAGTGGTGGACCTGGCGGATGAACAGGCCGCCGCGGACCTCGAAGGAGATCTGCAGGGCGGTCTCGTAGGCGCGGGACATCTCGACGCCGTTGAGCGGCGCGTAGGCGCCGTCGTAGATGACCTTCGACATCGACGGATCGAAGAAGAGGGTCAGGTAGACGCCGGAGAGCAACAGCACGATGAAGCTGTACAGCGCGATCTCGCCCAGCATGAAGGACCAGTGCGTGGGGAAGACCTTGTTGATCTGGCGGCGGATGCCGGACGACATGGTGTAACGGTCGTCCATGTTGCGCGCCATCATGGCGACGCGGTTATTGGATTTGCTCATGACTGACGCTCCCAGAAGGCCGGGCCGACGGGCTCAATGAAGTTGCCCTTGGCGTAGAGGAATCCGTCCTCGTCGACATCGATGGGCAGCTCGGGCAGCGCACGGGCGGCCGGGCCGAAGACCGGCTTGCCGTACTGCAGGGCGTCGAACTGCGACTGGTGGCAGGGGCACAGGATGCGGTTGGTCTGGGCCTCGTACAGCGAGGTCGGGCAACCGATGTGCGTGCAGATCTTGGAGTAGGCGAAGTAATCGCCGTAGTGGAAGTCCTCCTGGCCGGCGCGCAGGGTGGCGCGGGCGGCATCCTGCGAACGCAGGCGGATCAGCATCACGGCGTTGCGCGAGCCGTGGATCGAGTGCATGTGGGCCTCGTAGACCTCGGCATCCGGGGAGTACTTCTCGCCGTCGTTGACGTCCTCCTCCAGCAGGGGGAAGACGGTCTCCATGGCGCCGGCGGACAGGTCCTCCGGGCGCAGGCGAACCAGGCGGGACACGCCGGTGAAGGAAAAGCCGTGCGGGCCCTCCTCGGCGATGGCGCCGGTGTCGCGGCCGAGGTAAACCTTCTTGCCGCGCTCGACCAGGGTCCAGCCGGTGGTCCACAGGGTGCCGTCGCCGGTGATGTCCATGTCGTGGGTCGGCTTCCACGGGTTCTTGATCATGCCGCCGAGCGGCAGGATCATGCCGATGCCGGCCAGGACGGCGCCGGCGCCGAGCAGACCCTTGATGGCGGAGCGGCGACCGAGGGTCGACGTCTCCCAGGAGTCGTTCAGCAGCGCGACGATGGTCTTCTGGTCCGTCTCGGACGAGGGGCCGTCGTGGCGGCGCTGAACCGAGATCTCCTCGGGCACGAAGCGCTTGGTGTACTTAACGGCGCCGACGCCCAGGGCGATGATGGATCCGCCGATGGTGATGCCGAGCATCGGGGTGTAGAGGGTGTAGATCCACAGACCCTCCTGACCGTGGCCGCGGTACTCCCACGGCCAGAACAGGTACACGGCGATGAACGCCAGTCCCAGCACGACCGCGAGGGCCAGCCAGAAGATCACGCCGGCTGCGGCGCGCTTCTCGGCGGGGTCGCCGTCGATGGGGAAGCGCTCCTTGCGGTACGCGATGGTCACGTCGTCGAGCTCGGTGCCCAGGCGGGCCAGCTCGTCGTTGCTCATCTTCGACAGCTCTTCGGAGCTGTAGTTCTTCTTCACGTTGTCGGTCACTGTCGGGATCCAATCCAGAGTGCGGCCGCCACGAGGGCGACGATGCCGGCAATCCACATGAACAGGCCCTCGGTCACGGGGCCGAGGCCGCCGAGCGGGTAACCGGACGGGCCGGGGGTCTCCGCCGAGTTCTTGATGTAAGCGATCAGGTCCTTCTTCTCGTCAGCGGTGAGCTGGCGATCGGAGAACTTGGGCATGTTCTGGGGGCCGGTGAGCATGGCCTGGTACAGCTCCTGCTCGTTGGCAGGGTCCAGGACCGGGGCGTACTTGCCGCCGGACAGCGCGCCGCCACGACCGGTGAAGTTGTGGCAGGAGGCGCAGTTCAGGCGGAAGAGCTCGGAACCGCGGGCGACGTCGAGGGGATCGATCTCGCCGTTCGGGCCGGCGTTCTTGCCGCGGAGCGACTCCATGGCGATGGAGCCGTCCTCGTCGCGGACGATGCCGGCGCCGCCGCCGTGGGACTGAACGTAGGCGGCGAGGGCGAGGGTCTGCTCCTCGGAGTAGCGCGGGGTCTTGCGGGCGGCCTGGGCCTCGTTGCGGAGCATCGGCATGCGGCCGGAGTGCACCTGGAAGTACACCGCGCCCTCGCCGACGCCGATCAGGGACTTGCCGCGGTCCTTGACGCCCTGGAGGTTGGCGCCGTGGCAGGTGATGCACGCGACGTCGTAGATCTCCTTGCCCTGCTGGATCATCGCCGCTTCGTCCTGCTGGGCGGTGGCGACCTGAGCGTCCGGGGTCAGGGCGTTGGCCAGGAAACCCGCGCCGGTGAGGGCGAGGGCCAGCGCCATGACACCGGAGGCGGTGCGGCGCATCTTGCGGCGGACCTTGGCCTTGCGGCCGGCCGCCGCGGAGGACGTGCGGTCCTCTGCTGCGGGGTTATGGTTTTCCATCGTTTTCCCTTTGTTGTGCGTGGAAAGTGGATGGCTGTAGTAGGCCGCACCGGGGGTGGCGACCGTTACGGCCTACTGGATGAAGTAGATGGTGATGAACAGGCCGATCCACACGACGTCGACGAAGTGCCAGTAGTACGAGACCACGATGGCGGCCGTCGCCTGCGCCGGGGTGAACTTCGACTTGAAGGTTCGGATCAGCACCACGACGAACGCCAGCGCGCCCGCGAGGACGTGCGCGGCGTGGAAGCCGGTGGTGATGAAGAAGACCGAACCGTAGATCGAGTTCTGGATGGTCAGCCCGTGACCGACCAGGGTGAAGTACTCGTAGCCCTGGCCGATCAGGAAGATCGCTCCCAGCAGCGTAGAAAGGGCATACCACCTGCGCAGGGCGAACACGTCGCCCCGCTCGGCCGCGAACACGCCCCACTGGGCGGTGAACGAAGACGACACCAGGATCACGGTGATCACCAGTGCGTACGGGACGTTGAGGTGGCCGGTACCCCACTCCCACGATTCTCCCTGGCCATTCGCGCGCGATACGAAGTACATCGCGAACAGGCCGGCGAAGAACATCAATTCCTGAGACAGGAACACGATCGTGCCGACACTGACCATGTTCGGTCGGTTCAGTGTCGCGGCACGACGTGGTGCTGTCATACCTGTGTTTTCAACTGCGCTCGTCACGTTAGACAGTATGACCTGTTCTTAAGGAAGAGTCACGTTGCAACCCCCGTTTTGGGAAAGTTTTTTGCAAAGTCCCAGGTCGCTGATCGCAGTTCCTGAGAGTTCCACTAATTTTTCCCGACGCGGGGAACTTATCCGGTTGCTTTGCGACGCCCGCCGCGCCTCCCCCTCGCGGGACCTTTCCGGCTCCGTGGTCCGCATCCCCCGAGGGGACCGCGTTCCTGTGCGGATGCTCAGGCGTAGCTGAGCAATGCCGCGAATGAGGCCAATAATAGCGGATGACCGCCCCGGGTTCGATGCCGGGGCCCGGAGGGGTGGGGAGAGGTTTCGGCGGGGCGGAGGGCATTCGGTCGGGCGGAGGACAGTCGCCGGCGGGCACCGTCCGCGGGTGGTCGGCGGGGCGGAGGTGGAGAATCGTCGGCGGCGGTGAGCACCCGGCGGCGCGCCCGCGCCGGTTCCGCCGTAATATTCACCGGGCAAGGCACAGTGACTGCCGGATGGCCGGCGCCGCGACGATCGGCGAACAGTAAGGAGCGACTGATGACCCAGCAGACCGCACACACGAGCCAGGAAGAATGGCGCCGGGTCCTGGGGCTCATCGGGGCGCGCGAGGAAGTGCCCGCGGACGGGATCCGGTTCGCCATGGACCAGATCATGACGGGCCAGGCCGTCGACGCGACCATCGCCGCCTTCGCGTTCGGCATCTTCGCCAAGGGGATCACCGCCGCCGAGCTCGATGCCGCGGCGACCGGGATGCTCGCCCATGCCTCCGATGCCGGGGTTCCGGATGCCTCGGGCGCGGTCGACATCGTCGGCACCGGCGGCGACGGCGCGCACACGGTCAACATCTCGACCATGTCTTCCGTCGTCGTCGCGGCGGCCGGCGTTCCGGTGCTCAAGCACGGCAACCGCGCCGCGTCGTCGAAGTCGGGCGGCGCCGACATGCTCGAGGCGCTCGGCATCGACATCGCGGACGGCCGCGTGGCTTCCCCGGAGCACCCCGATTTCAATCTTCGTTTCCTCTTCGCGGCGACCCACCACCCGGCCATGCGCTACGCCGGGCCGGTCCGGTCGCAGCTGGGCGTGCCGACGCTGTTCAATCTGCTCGGCCCGCTGACGAACCCCGCCCAGCCCGCCAGCAGCCTCATCGGCTGTGCCTTCGAGGATCAGATGGAGACGATGGCCGGCGCTTTCGCCCGGCGCGGCCAGCGGGTGCTCGTCGTCCGCGGATCGGACGGGTTGGACGAGATCACGGTCACCGGCACGACCCGCGTCTTCGTCGTGGAGAACGGCGAGGTGGCGGAAGACGTCATCGACCCGCGCGATTACGGCATGGAGTACGCCCCGGCCGATTCGCTGCGGGGCGGGGAGCCCGCCTACAACGCGGATGTCGCGCGGAGGGTGTGGAACGGCGAGTTGCGCGGGCCCATCCGGGATGCCGTGCTGCTCAATTCCGCGGCCGCGCTCGTCGCCGCGCGCGGGTTGGAGGGCGGGGACCTGAAGTCCGCGATGTCCCGTGCCCTCGACGTCGTGCGCGAAACGCTCGACTCGGGCCGGTGCGCCGACATCGTCGAGGCGGCGATCGGCCGCTGATTCGGCTGCGCCCTCAGCTCTTCCGTGCGGCGAGGGCGGCCAGCGCCCATTCGCGCCACCGGCCCGCGCCCTGCGCGGGGGACGTCCAGGGCGCGTCGGTCGGGCCGATCCGCACTTCGTCGCGGAGCAGCCAATTGTGCACGACCCTCAGTTCATGGTGGTTGGCGCCGAGGTAGGGGCCGTCGCCCGGGATGACGGTTTCCGCGGACTCGCAGAGCAGGGAAGCGACGTGCGCGGCATTCGCGCCGCGCGGCGATCGACCGGCGGCGGCGAGGCGGCCGTGGCGGACGACGGCGAGGTTCCACCCGCCGCGCCCGTCGGGGAACGCCGCCTGCAATTGGGGGACCGCCGCGAGCGCGCCGAGCTTCTGCCGCGAGTCGAGGGCGATGATCAGATCCGCCGTGATGTCGCGGAGAAAAGCGGCTCTCCGGTATCGGCCGGCTTCGGCGGCCGCCGTGACGTCGTCGATGAGTCGCTCGATGAGCGCCGCGCCGCCCTCCCGCATCTCCTCGGCGATGGCGGGGAACGACTCAGAGTCCAACGACAGGGCGTCCTTGGTCGCCTGGGCGGCGTTGCGGGTGCGGAAGGGGCCGATGGCGTCATCGCCGACGGCGGTGCGGGAGACGCGCGGCCCCGCCTTCTTCGTCGGGGCGGTGAGGTACCAGCCCCGGCCGGGTTCCTTGCGCTGCCTGTTGTACGGGGGCCGCGCGGCCGCGAGCATGCGGGCCTCGCGGACCTCGGCGTCCATGCCATGCGCGCATTCGGCGACGTCGACGGATTCGGCGAGCATCACCATCTCCTTCATCCGGCGACGGGGATCGGCGCCGGTGAAGTACTGCAGCAGGCGGCGGCGCAGATCCACCGCGGTGCCTATATATAGGGGCTCGCCGGCGGCGCCGCGGAAAACGTAGACGCCCGGCGAATGGGGAGCATCGGCGATCAGCGCCTTCTTCTCGCGGAGCATGGGGTCGACGTCGGGAGTGAAGTGCTCGAGCTCGCCCACGGTTTCCACGGAATGCCCCGCCAGCCGTTCGATCAGGTGGTGGAGGACATCGACGGTCGCGGCCGCATCGTCGAGCGCGCGGTGGTTCGGGGTCACGTCCGCTCCGACGTATGCGGCGAGGTCGCCGAGCCGGAAGCTGCCGGTTCTTCTCCGGTCGAGCAACCGGCGCGCCAGTTGCAGGGTGTCCACGACCGTCGGCGCCGGCCACCGCAGGCCCAGCTGCCCGCAGGACGCGCGGAGGAAACCCATGTCGAATGGTGCGTTGTGGGCGACCCAGACCGCGCCCCGGGCGAACTCGAGGAACCGGGGGAGGACCGTGCCCAATTGCGGAGCGCCCTCGAGGTCGGCGTCCGTGATGCCCGTGAGGTCGGAGATGACGGAGGGCAGGGGCATGCCGGGATCGACCAATTCGCTGAAGCGGCCCTCTTCGATGCCCCCGCGCACGCGCACCGCGCCGATCTCGATGATGTGGTCTTCACCGGCGCGCATGCCGGTGGTCTCCAGGTCGACGACCACGAACGTGGTCTCGCCCAGGCCCAGCTCCTCCGTCACCCGACCGTCGCCCGCGCCGCCGGCTGCGTCGGCGAAGGAAAGCTGGAGGGGGTCGGGGTCGGTCACCCGGTTGATTGTAGGCGGGCGTCCGGACGGTCCGAATGGTCGGCTGGGCGCACCACCCGAACTGCCGGAGACTCGAACTCCCAACCAGTCGGAGGCCCGATCGGCCGAACAGCCGGAGGTCATGTGACGGATGTGAAAGATGTGCCGCCGCCATCGGGTGAATGCCAAAATGTGACGCGATTCACATAGCTGTACCTTCAGAAGTGTTTCGGCGACCAGGGCAATCTGTGACGCAACATGGGCAAATGTGTAAAAGTCGCAGGTCTCGGGACGTTATCGGTGCGTGACAGTCTTGATGTCGAAGGTGCCCCCGTTTCATAACAAGGCAGTAACGGAACGGGGCGCGGGGCGATAACGGGTCGATTTCGAATCGGACTTGGCGCGTTCGCTGGACAAGTTCCGTTCCCGTTTCGTAATCTTGCCGAGACATTGAAGCGGGGCCCCTCCGAGAGGTGCCGCTCATGGCAGGAAACCAAGCCTAATCGGCGCCCGCGAGGGCACCGAACCGGGGACCCACTCCTTTCCGGGGTGAATCCCACCGGCGGAAGCCGGAGGGTAGGGAGAACTTCCTTTGCTCCCGAACCCGACAGCTAACCCGGTCGGCACGAAACTGGAAGAGAATACGGAGTTTTTCAACATGGGTAAGCACCAGCGCCGTTCCAACCTCGCCCGCAACGCCGCCGCCTTCGGCGCGACCGTCGCCGGCATCACCGCCCTGACCGCGCCGACCGCCTCGGCCGCGCCGGTCGCCGTTCCGGGCGTCGGTTCCTTCGACGTTCCGGGCGTGGAGAACATTGCCGGCGCCATCCCGGGCGGCAACTTCCTGGGCGACCGTTCCGGCGGCATCTCCCCGGCGGCGGTTCCGTCCGTCTCCACCGGCCAGAAGATCGTCGACGCCGCGCGCTCGCAGATCGGCACCCCGTACGTGTGGGGCGGCACCCAGCCGGGCGGCTTCGACTGCTCGGGCCTGACCTCCTGGTCCTACCAGCAGGTCGGCAAGTCCATCCCGCGCACCTCCCAGGCCCAGGCCCAGGGCGGCCAGTCGGTCGGCATGGGCGGCAAGCAGCTCGGCGACATCATCGTCTTCTACCCGGGCGCCACCCACGTGGGCATCTTCTCCGGCGGCAACAACGTCATCCACGCGCCGCAGGAGGGCCAGACCGTTCACGAGGCCAGCATCGACTACATGCCGGTCCACTCCGTCGTCCGCTACTAAAGCGACGCTCGACTCCTGCCATCGAGGGCGGGGCCGCGGGATTCTTCCCGGGCCCCGCCCGATGGCGTTTCCGGGGGTCCCCGCCATTCACTCCAGTCACGGGCCACCTCAGTTTTTCGCGCGGCGTGCAGAAATGTCGCCCCAATCACGCCCGAGTTATTCGACCGTGATGTAAACGGTTGTTAAAGTTCACCGCAGATCGCCCGCCCGACCAGGGCATGATTACGATGCCGGCGGATCCGTCCCCCGCGTTTCCGTGCCCCGCGTACCCGAACCGCGCCGCCGGACCGCAGGCATCCCGTTTTCGAAAGGCTTTCCCGCACAGTGCAGCACCGCAGGACCAACTTCCGCAGCCTGGTGGCATCCACCGCAGTGGCCGCGACCTTCGCGGCTTCGGCATCCCTCGTTCCGGCCGCCGCCGCGCAGGAATTGACGGCCGACGGCATCATCGCCGATCTGGAGACGCTGGCGCGCGACGCCGAAAAGAACTCCCAGGACGTTCTGCGCCTCGACGGCGACGTAGTCAAGCAGGAGGAAGTGGTCCGGAAGCTGCAGGGCGACGT
This sequence comes from Corynebacterium halotolerans, assembly GCF_001056295.1. Classification (GTDB taxonomy): domain Bacteria; phylum Actinomycetota; class Actinomycetes; order Mycobacteriales; family Mycobacteriaceae; genus Corynebacterium; species Corynebacterium hansenii. The sequence continues at coordinate 10,086 of NZ_JVMD01000016.1, read as the reverse complement.
CGAGACCGCGACTCGGGTCGCCGAGGCGTCGCGCGGCGCGATGGACCAGCACCGAGGCGACATCTCCGACTTCGCCCGCCAGCGCATGCGAGGCGACGTCGTCGACCCGATCACGGCGGTCATCGGCTCGGTCGACGCGCAGGACGCCCTCGACCGGTCGTCGTACGTCAACCGTTTCGCGCGGGAGAAGGAGGGGACGCTGGCGGAGGTCGCCAAGCGGCAGCGCGAGGCGGCCGACGGTTTCGCCCGCGCGGCGGCCGCCCGGGCCGCGGCCCGCGTGCAGCTCGGCTCCCTCGAGCATCAGCGCGGTGAGCTGGAGAAGAAGTCAGCCGAACTCGAAAAGCGCACCCGCGAGGTCCGCGACCGCGTCGACTCGCTGTCGCCGGAGGAGCTCGCGGCGTGGCGCGCGAAGGATAACCCGATCACGGAGGGGCTCGCCGCGCTGCTCGGCTCCTCGGCGGCCGTCGACATGGCGATGACCAAGGTCGGCTCCCCGTACTCGTGGGGCGCGGCGGGCCCGGACTCGTTCGACTGTTCGGGCCTGATGTACTGGGCGTACCAGCAGCTGGGCAAGGAAATCCCGCGCACCTCGCAGGCGCAGCTGGCCGGCGGCACGCCCGTCGACCGCGCGGACCTGCGGCCGGGCGACCTGATCGGCTTCTACGAGGGCATCACCCACGTGGGCATGTACGTGGGCAACGGCATGATCATCCACGCGTCGACCTACGGCGTGCCCGTCCAGGTCGTGCCGATCGAGCAGGGCGGCCCCTACATGGGCGCCGTCCGGTACTGATCGGCGTGCGCGGGCCGGTGGGCGCCCGATGACGGCTGCGGGGCGGGGGAGCGCGTCGCCGCTCGGCGGCGACGGGGCTGACGGCGTTTCCGCCGACGGCGGCCCGCTTTGCGACGGCCCGCGTGGCGCGCATCCGCGCGTCCTCCTGATCACCAACGACTTCCCGCCCCGCCAGGGCGGCATCGAGTCGTATCTGCGCGACTTCTGCGGGACGCTCGACCCGGGTTCGCTGACCGTGCTGGCGTCCACGCGCGTGTCGGCCGCGGAGACCCGGGCGCATGACGCGGCGCTGCCGTACCGGGTCCACCGATTGCGGGACCGGGTGCTGCTCCCGTTGCCGCACGTGGCGCGGGCGGCGGCGCGGATCATCGCGGACGAGGGCATCGACGTCGTCTGGTTCGGCGCCGCGGCTCCGATGGGCCTCGTGGCGGGCGCGTGCCGCAGGGCCGGCGCGAAGCGGATCATCTCCACCACCCACGGCCACGAAGTCGGCTGGTCCATGCTGCCGCTCTCGCGCCGCGCGCTGCGGATCATCGGCGACGGCTCCGACGTGGTCACCTACATCTCCCGGTACACCCGCAACCGCTTCGCGGCGGCGTTCGGCCCGCGCACGGCGTTCGAGCGCCTGCCCTCCGGGGTCGACGTCGAGCGTTTCCGGCCCGACCCGGAAGCCGGCGCCCGCATCCGCGCGCGCCACGGCATCGCCGCAGATCAGCCGCTTATCGTCTGCATCTCCCGCCTGGTGTCCCGCAAGGGCCAGGACTCCCTCATCGCGTCGCTGCCCGCGGTTCTCGAGGGTCTGCCCGATGCCCGCCTGATGATCGTCGGTTCCGGGCCGTACGAGGGCCGCCTGCGCGCGCTGGCCTACGCGGCCGGGGTGGCGGGCCACGTCATCTTCACCGGCGCAGTCCCCTACGGGGAGCTGCCGGACCATTACAACGCCGCCACGGTCTTCGCCATGCCCGCGCGCACCCGCGGCGGCGGACTCGACGTGGAAGGCCTGGGCATTGTCTATCTCGAAGCGCAGGCCTGCGGCGTGCCGGTCATCGCGGGCGACTCCGGAGGCGCCCCGGAAACCGTCGTCGACGGCGTCACGGGCGTCGTCGTGGACGGCCGCGACCGCGATGCGCTGGCCGCCGCCGTCACCGGCATCTGCGCCGACGCCGAACGTGCCCGACGGATGGGGGAGGAGGGGCGCCGGCACGTCGTGAAGCATTGGACCTGGGAGGTCATGGGCGTCCGGCTGCGCCGTATCCTCGCAGGCGGCGCGGCCCGCGGGTAACCTCTTAGGGCATGAGCGACCGAACGCAGGGACAGATCCTGATCAACGCCCCTCGGGAGCGGATCCTCGACGTCGTCGGCGACGTGACGGCGTACCCGGAGTGGGCCACCGGCACCACGGCCGCCGTGGTCACGGAAGAGGGCGACCGCCCGCTGCGGCCCAAGCGCGCCAAGTTCACGCTGGAGACCGTGCTCAGGGACGTGTACGAGCTCGCCTACGAATGGACCGAAGACGGCGTGAGCTGGTCGCTGCTGTCCTCGCAGCTGCAGAAGTCGCAGTCCGGAAGCTACTCGCTGTCCGATGCCGGCGATGGGGCGACGAAGGTGCGCTACGAGCTGGAGATCGTCACCGCCGTGCCGATGCTGGGCATGCTGCGCCGCAAGGCCGAGCACCGCATCGTGGACACGGCGCTGAAGTCGCTGAAGCGCCGCGTCGAGGGCCTGTCTGAGTGACGGCCGACCACGACGGGCGCGGCGCCGGCGAGGCCGGGGCGCCGCGGGAATCCGAATCGCAGCAGGCGGCCGAGTCCCCGCGAGAGCCCGGGCCACGGCAAACCGAATCACGGCAAACCGAGTCACGGCAAACCGAGTCACGGCAAACCGGGCCGCAGCGGAAACCCGGGCCATCGTCCTCCCTGCACCACCCTGTGTACCTGGTGCCGGGCGCTTTCGGGGACCGCACGGCGGAGGGCTTCCTGCCGCCCGACCTCAGGTGGGCGGAGGTCGGCCCGGATCCCATCGCCGACGCCGTCGGGCTGCTGCGGGGCCTGGATGCCGACGCCTCGGCGCTTGACGCATTGACCGGTTTCGCCGGGCTGGAGCGTCTTCTGGTGTGGGCCAAGGCCCAGGCCATGGCGGAGGAGGGCCCGGTGGGCGTGCGCATCGGCCTGACGCCGGACCGGCAGTTGTCCTGGTTGCGCAGGGTCCAGGGGCCCGCGCAGTTGTCTGATCTGCTCGACCTGATCAGCCCACGCGTCGATCGCCACCGCGCGATGCCCGACGTCTTCGGCGACCGCGCCCGGCGAGCGAGGCTTCTCGAGGCCCTGTGGTCCTGGGGACGCGCGTGGCAGCGCGCCGTCGACGCCGGGAGCCTGCATCTGCGCGGCGACGGCCCGCCCGACCCGCGCGTCGCGGGCGTGGCGGCGTGGGCCGGCGTCGTCGTCGACGGCGTTCCCGACGATTCGCCGAAGCCCCGCCTGACCCTCGCCGACCTCGGCGTCGGAGGCGACGGTGCCCGGCTGTTCCGCATGCGCGTCCACGCCCCGCTGCACCTCGCGTTGCCGGAGACGTCCGGGGCGGACGAGGGCGCGGCTGCCGGCGCCGGGTCGGCCGAAGAGGTGTCGGAGGGCCGTCGTCAAGCTTTTTCGCTTGACGACGGCATTGATCCGGCGGATATCCCCGGATCCACCGTGGGCGTGGACGTCTCGGATGGCGGTGTGGTGGTGCAGGTCGCCGGGTTCTCCAGGAGGTTCGCGGCGCCCGCGGTCCTGGGCGTCTGCGAAATGGAGAAGGTGCGCGTCGCGCCGCCCGATACGTGGGCGGACGGCTGGGGGGATATTCTTGTTTGGTTCCGCGCGGACCCAGCGCGACTTCCGTGACCCCGACCGGGCCGCAACCCCGAATCCGGCCCCGGCCATCTTCGGCCATCACCCATGAGGAGCCACCCGTGACGATGCCCCCCGAAACCGCGACAGCGGGGCCGACCATCAGCTTCGACATCGGCGGCACCAACCTCCGGGCCGCCGTGGTGTCGGCGGAGGGGCACGTCATCGACCGCATGCGGCGGTCGTCGGACGGCACGGCGGAGGACCTCGAGGACGGCATCGTCGCCATGACGGGCGAACTGCTCCGCGACCACCCCGATGCGGTGGCCGTGGGCCTGGCCGTGGCCGGGTTCCTGGATTCCGCCCGCCGCGTCGTGCGTTTCGCGCCGCACCTGCCCTGGCGCGACGCCGACGTCGCCGCGCGGCTCGGGGAGCGGCTGCCGCTGCCGGTGACCCTGGAGCACGACGCCAACTCCGCCGCCTGGGGCGAATACCGCTTCGGCGCCGCTCGCGGGGCCGACGACTGGGTGCTGTTCGCCCTGGGCACCGGCATCGGCGGCGCGATGATGAGCGGCGGCCGCATCTACCGCGGAGCCCACGGCACCGCCCCGGAATTCGGCCACCTCACCGTGGTGCCGGGCGGTCGCCCATGCTCCTGCGGCAAGCGCGGGTGCCTGGAGCGCTACTGCTCCGGCACGGCCCTGGCCGCCACCGCGCGCGAGCTGGCCACCACCGGCCGGTTCGGCGGACCGCTGGCGCAGGCGTGCATCGACGGCACCGCCACCGGCTCCGACGTCATGCTCGCCGCGCAGGGCGGCGACCCGCTGGCCGTCGCCGCGGTGGGGGACTTCGCCGATTGGCTCGGCCGGGCCCTGGCGCTCGTGGCCGACGTATTCGACCCGGAGCTCATCGTCATCGGCGGCGGCGTCGCGCAGGCGGCCGACCAGTACCTGGAACGCGCCCGCGCCGTCTTCGCCACCGAGATCACCGGAGCCGGCCACCGCCCGACCGCGCGCATCGAAGTCGCCCGGCTGGGGGCGGACGCCGGCATGATCGGCGCGGCCGACCTCGCGCGCGCCGAAGCTGAGGGTAAGGTTAGCGACCGTGAATAACCCCTGGTACGAATTGTTCAATTAAGTCTAAAAAGGGCGTTTCACCAGGTCAATCACGGTGAATCAACCATCCGAATATCGGGGTTGCCCCTCAAATGCCCCTCAAGAATCCGCGCGGCCGCGTCAACAACGTAGTTTTCCCGCGTCGGCCACCAGTGCGCGTAGATGTCCAGCGTCACCGCCGCACTGCTGTGCCCCAGCCGATGCTGCACCGCCTTGACGTCCACCCCGGCGGCAATCAGCGCCGTCGCGTGGAAGTGACGCAGCGAATGCGGCGTGATCGAATCCGGCAGCCCCATCGACTCCCGGACGGCCCGGAAACGCTGCTCGATCCATTGCAGCGTCATCCGCCGCCCATCCGAGCGCATCATCACGAAGCCCTCCTTCGTCGGGTACTCCGCCGCACGCCGCCGCATCGCCTTGATGGCGTCGGCCGGAACCCCGATGGTCCGCGGCGCCGCATCCGACTTCGTGCCCCGCAGATGCACCGTCCCCCGGGCAACATCGATATCCTCCAACCGAATGTCGAGCAGCTCCGACGGCCGCGGCCCCATCGCCGCCGCCATCCGCACGAGGTATGCCATCTCCGGCACCGCATTCATCCCCGCCCACGCGTCGAGCTCGCCGCGCCGGGCGGCGGCGCGTTCGGCCTTGGTCATGCGGCGCCGCCCGGTTTCGAAGCGCTCGATCATGTCGTTGACGTCGTCGACGGTGAGCACTTCGTCGGGGGAGATGCGTCGGGTGACTTTGCGGGCCTTGAGGTTGCGGGCGGGGTTACGGCGGATGCGTTCTTCGTTGACGGCGGTGGTGAGCATGGACCGCATTTCGCGGACGTAGCCGTTGACGGTGGTCTCGGCCAGGGGCTTGCCGTCGCGCCAGGGCCGGCCGTTGCGCAGCTGGTACTCCCACTCGCGGAAGTGCATCGGGGTCAGGTCGCCGATGGGCACGTCTTCGAGGTCGCCGAGCTGCTTGCGAAAGGTCTTGCGGCCGGCGATGGTGTTGGCCACGCGCGAGCGGTGAATCCAGTCATCCGTGAGCTGCCCGAGGGTGATCTCGCCGCCGCTGGGGTCGATCCAGTCGCCGCGGCGTACCTCGGCCTTCTTCTCGTCCTCGTAGGCCTTGGCTTCGCGGCGGGTGGGGAAGATCTTCTGCGGGGCCTCGGAGCCGTCTGGGCGACGGTATCGGGCGACCCAGTAGGTCACGCCATTGCGGACTCGTTTCTGGGGCATGGCAGCTTGCTTTAACCGAGGTCGGTGTGGCCCTGGCCCAGCGAGTCTTTCATGACCATGGCGTCGAACTTTTCGAGTTCGGCGTCGTCGATGACCGGATGCGGCAGGGCGTACTTGCGACCGAGGCTCTGCAGTTCGTAATTCAGGACGGTAGCGAGCTCACGGATACCGCGGTCGCGGATGTGCTCGCGGAGTTCCTGCTCCGTGCTGAGGAAGCTGGATGTTCGTGGCCATATGGCATACATGGTCACGGAGTAGTCGATGGTTCCGGGCAGGGTTGCATTGACGGTGCCCGAAAGCTGCAGCATATCGTCCGTGACATGGGGCTGAAAGGAGATCTCGATGGGGCTCGGCGGGATCTCCTCATTGGTGGCGGTCTCGGGGGCAAGTAGCCGGACGGAGAGGTCGCCGGGGTAGTAGCGGGGGCTTGTGCCCGGGGGAAGGTTCTGATCGTGGGTTGTGTTCACAGTGAAACCAGTTTGTCTTTGGGGTTTGCCCACTGCCGGGTGGCGAAGTATACGAAGGCGTCGGGGGTGTCGGCGTTGGCCCATGCGGAAGGCGAACTGACGTGAACCGTGGCTGGATTCATCGCGAATGATTCCGTGAAGGTGGCTTCGCCGATGACGGTGAGAACTGAGTCGATGGAGGTCGGTGCGTCGGTGTGGGACGTGTCTTCGAGCGCCTTCCGGTGCTCGATGACGGCATTCCGCAGGGGCTCATACGAGGCGCGGTCGCCGTCTTCGGCGGCGGTTCCGGCGTCGACGGCGATGTGGTCGACATAGGCGTTGACGGCTTCGGCGTAGCGCTTGACGGTAAGCAGGGTGTGGTTCTTCGTGGGGCCGCCGTTGAGGTTTTCGAATTGGCTGACCGTGGTGCGGGACACACCCATGCGTTTGGCGACCTCGGCCTGGGTGTAACCGCGCTGACGGCGGAAGGCGACGAGCTGGCGGACGAGTTCGTACTCCGAACCTGCGAGGTCGATGCCGAGCCGACGCTGGGGGGAGACTCTCAGCTTGGCCATGGTGGTGCTCTCTTCGGGAATGGTGATGGGGAAGCGGGGCGGATGATGATTGACACGAGGCGGGGTCGCCGAAGGCGGGGAGACGTGTCATGTTCCTCCCGCCTCAATGTCCACTTTAGTGGACATTGGGTGTTTTAGCTAAAGAAACTCGTCGTCTCGGCGGTAGTCCCTGCTGACTTCCGGGCACCACCGGAGGGCGTGGGTGGCGGCCTTCGTCATGTCCTGGTCCTGTCGCTTGGTGACTTTGTTGTCGTCTTGTTTCCTATTGGATACCCACTTCTCGGCAAAGTGAACTCCTGCCATCACGTGGTCGGGCTCGCCGTCCACTCTTGTGACGTCGATGAAATACATCCTCCATTGGCGCTTGGCCTTCGGCGGGCGTGTGGGGCGTTTTGCGACCTCTGTTTCGTGGGTCTTGGCTTCGCACATCCACGGTCGCTGCGGGCCGAGCTTTCGTCGGAGTCGCCTTCCGCAGGGGGCGCTCAGTCCATCGGTGTCGGTGTTGCGCGGGTTGAAGTTCGGGAACCCATCGATGGCCCACTTCTCCAGGTTCCTGAGCAGGTAGTCGTAGGCATGCTTGTCGAATCCCTCGAGCCAGTCCAGTTGGTCCTGCACCTCGTCGCGAATCTCCCAGCGTTCTTGCCAGCTATGGTTCGGTTGACCGGGCAGGGCCACGTGGGCGAGATGGGGATGCATGCCCGGTCGGTTGTTTGACGGTGGCGAGGTGTTGGTCATCCTCCGGTCCTTTCGTGTTCTCCGCGCCACACGCGGATCAGGTGAGGGGTGACGTCGAGGGCGTGGGCGAGGCCCGCGATGGACGGGCCGTGGAGTTTTTCGGCTAGGGCGTACTCGGCCGGGGAGATCAGTAGCAGTGCGGCGAATGCGTCGGCCCTCCGCTCCGCCCTCGAATCCAGCGAGTCGAAGCCGGAACGCACGTCGCGGTGGTGGGCGTGCCCGAGCTCGTGCGCGAGGACGCATCGGCGGGTGACGCGGTCGAGGCCGAATCGTAGGATGATCTGTCGCCGCTCGGGCACCCACAACCCGTGCGGCCACCCGTCATCGAGCGGCACTTCGTCGACGCGCAGCCCCATGCCGGCAGCCAGCTGGTCGGGGACATCAAGCAATGGCGGCCTCCTTGTCGGTTCCGGGTGTCGTTCGGTTGGATGAGTGAGCTATGGGCGTATGCCGTCGGCGACGGCGTCATTCCAGGTAAAGCGCTCGTATTTGTCTCCGCCGTAGTCGTAGTGGAGGGTCCATTCCCATAGCCATGTGTCTGCGCACCCACTGGTTCGGCTGGAATCCGCGCGAATCTCAAAGCCAGGGTCGTCAACGTCCAGGTGCGCAGGACTGCCCTTGATGCGTTGCAAGCTCTGCCAGTAGATCTCCCGCGCGTCCTTTCGCGCCCGCGGTTCATTGCGCTCGTCGGTCATGACGTTGATCGCCGTTGCGTTGATATGGCTTGTTCGAAAGGTCTCACCGCCATCGGCCCAAGCCTGGAGGTACCGCTGGCATTGTCGTTGGGCGAACGCCTCGCGCTTGTCCGCTTCGTCCCGGAAGTCGGTTTGCGCGCAACCGGTGAGCAGGAGAGCCACGGCTGCGGCGAGGGAAACGGCTGAGTAGGCATGCGTCATGGCGTCGGGTTGTCCTCTTCTAGCGGTTCGGTCGCCGGGTGCGCGGCGTAGTCCCGCCAGTCCACGCCCGCGGTCGGATCGTCATCATCCACCACGTTCCGGATCGAACGGACTTCACTGTTCGAATCGCGCCGGGCGGCCAGGTCGCTGACCTCGTTCCTTTCGGGATGTCCGAACGTGCTCTCGCCCTCGGCCTCCGCCTCCTGCTCGTCCAGGAGCTCGAAGGCATAGGTGACCACGAGGTCACGGCGCGGCGCGTCGAGTCGAGCGACGACGTCGAGAAGCCGGTCGTTGGCTGCGCGGCGGACGACGTCGGCGACGGCGCCGTGCATGCCGGCGATTTCTCGCATGCTCTGTCGCAGCGACGCCAGAGCATCGGAGTCAGTAGCTCCCGCCAGGGTGGGTCCGACCCCGGCGGCGGCGCGGGCCAGTGCCCAGGAATCACGGGAGGGGAGGTGCGCGTCGAAGCCGGGCAGGGCGAGCTGCTGAAGCACTTCGCGGCGTCGCTCGGTCGGCATGGCTCGCACGTCGCCGACGGTGAGGTCGTCGAGGCCGGGGATTGTGCTTTGCGACGGCTCGTCATCGGTCAGTTCGGCCGGCTCGCCGCCGTCGCGAATCGCCTCGAGGGATCCGGGCGCCCAGCCGAGAGCCTGCTCGATCTTCGCTCGGTTCACATCCTGTGGCCAACGGCGATCCTGCTCCAGCGAGCGGAGCGTTGCCGGTGTTACGTCAGCACGCATGGCGAGGTCGCGCTGATTCATGCCGAGGGTGGTTCGGCGTTCGACGACTCTCTTTCCAACGTTCATGTCCCCAGAGTGGCAGGAAACACAGCGAAACAGCAAGCGCGACAAAGTGCAATAAAAGCCCAGAAAGAGCGAAAAACACGGTTGTAGTTATCGCGGTGTGAGTTTCGCGCCACCTGCGACTTTGGTTCAATTATCGCCTGTTTCGCTTGCTCCCCTTGACGTGTTTAGCTGTGTTGCGCTACCTTGAGGGCAACAAGGCTAAACAAGGAGCGATGATGAATCAGCTAACCGTGGCAGATCGGGAGAGGCGTCGCGTCGGTGCCACCATCCGCGCACTCCGCCAGAAAATCGGCGCCACCCCCGACCAGCTCGCCCACCGAGTCGGCATCGCCCGGCCCACCCTCACCAACATCGAACTCGGCCACCGCGGCCTCCGCCCCGAACTCCTCGCCGCCCTCGCCGAGGCGCTCGACGTCCCCCAGGTCGCCATCATGTGGGCCGACGAAGACGAAGCCGCGCCGGGTGTCGGCAAGCACGAAGCGGGGGCCGCGTGATGAACGAGCTCGTTCACGCCAATGCCGACGGCACACCGACGACGACCACCGAGATCATCGCGGCCGGCACCGGGCTGCAGCACGCCAGCGTCATCAAGTTGATCCGCCACAACATCGCCGACTTCGAGGAGTTCGGAAGGGTCGGATTTGAAATCCGACCCTTCGAAACGGCGGG
>NZ_JVMD01000015.1 GCF_001056295.1 Corynebacterium halotolerans | reverse complement strand
CACCACGAGGTCGGCACCGGCGGCCAGCAGGAGATCAACTACAAGTTCAACACCCTGCTGCACGCCGCCGACGACCTGCAGAGCTTCAAGTACATCATCAAGTCCACCGCCTGGCGGGCCGGCAAGTCCGTCACCTTCATGCCCAAGCCCCTGTCCGGCGACAACGGCTCCGGCATGCACGCCCACCAGTCGCTGTGGAAGGACGGCAAGCCACTGTTCCACGACGAGTCCGGCTACGGCGGGCTGTCCGACATCGCCCGGTACTACATCGGCGGCATCCTGGCCCACGCCGGTTCCGTGCTCGCCTTCACCAACCCGACGCTGAACTCCTACCACCGCCTGGTCAAGGGCTTCGAGGCGCCGATCAACCTCGTCTACTCGCAGCGCAACCGCTCCGCCGCGGTCCGCATCCCGATCACCGGCTCCAACCCGAAGGCAAAGCGCATCGAGTTCCGCGCCCCGGACCCGTCGGGCAACCCCTACTTCGGCTTCGCCGCGATGATGATGGCCGGCCTCGACGGCATCAAGAACCGCATCGAGCCCCACGCCCCCGTGGACAAGGACCTCTACGAGCTCCCGCCGGAGGAGGCCGCCGACATCCCCCAGGCCCCGACGTCCCTGGAGGCGTCGCTGAAGGCCCTGCGCGAGGACCACGAGTTCCTCCTGGAGGGCGACGTGTTCACCGAGGATCTGATCGACACCTACATCGCCTACAAGTACGAGCACGAGATCGAGCCCGTCCGCCTGCGCCCGACGCCGCAGGAATTCGAGATGTACTACGACTGCTGATCCGGCGCCGCCGGTTCGGCGTCTGCCGCACCGGTGGCCGCCGGTTCGGTGGCTAGCTGAACCGGCGGCCGTCGGGATTGGCGGGCACGGCCGGGCGCGGGAGGCATTCGGATGGGCGGTTTTCCGCCATGGCGGGGTTTCGGCGGTGAAATGAGCCGTCGGCCGACACCTGATCGGGGGACAATTCCGTTCACCCGGAAGGAATGTCGTACTCGCCGTGACAACGGCCGCCCGGTGCCCCACAATCGACCCATGCAGTCCGTCCGCGCCGCCGAGGGCACCCGATCCCTTCGGGTGCTCCTCTTGAGCGATTGCTGGTCCCCGACGATCAACGGCGTCGTCCGGTCCGTCTCCGATCTCCGCGACGGGTTGGCCGCAGCCGGCCATGACGTGCGCGTGCTCACCGTCGGAGATTCCCTGGCCACGAGCTTCCGCGACGGCGTCTACCGGATGGGTTCGCTCCCGGCGGGGGCCGTCTACCCGCATGCCCGCATCGGCCGCCCCTCCGGGCGCCGCGTGCGGAGGCACATCGAAAAATGGGCGCCCGACGTCGTCCACAGCCACACCGAATTCCCGGCGTTCCTGTGGGCCCGGTCCGTTTCCCGCCGGGCCTCGGTGCCGCACGTGCACACCTACCACACGGCATACGAGGACTACACGCATTACTTCTGCCCCAGCCGCCGCGTGGGCCGCGCCATGACCAGGGCATTCACCCGGGATCGTCTGCGGCGCACCGACCGCGTCATCGCACCGACCGAGAAGGTCGCCGATCTCCTGCGCGGCTACGGGGTCACCAACCCGCTGGAAGTCGTGGGCACCGGCGTCGACCTCGACCGGTTCCGCCCCGACGACGACCGCCGCGATCCCGCGGCGCGGGCCGCCCGCATGTCCGAGCTGGGACTGGATCCCGCGACGCCGACCGTCCTCACCGTCGGCCGCCTCGCCGCCGAGAAGAACCTTCCCGAAACCCTCGATCTGCTGGTGGGGCTGGAGAACACTCCCTGGCAGTGGCTCGTCGTCGGCGACGGTCCCGACGCCGGTCGGCTGCGCGAATACGCGGCCCGGCTCGGGGTGTCCGACCGCGTGCACATCATCGGCGCCGTCCCGGCCGACGAAGTCCACCGCTGCTACGGGCTGGGCGACGTGTTCGTCACGTCGTCGAGAAGCGAAACGCAGGGCCTGACTTGCCTGGAGGCCCTCTCCTCCGGGGTGCCGGCCGTGTGCCCCGACGACGAGGCGTTCCGGGGCGTCATCGCCGACGGCGTCAACGGCCACCGGTACCGGGGCCCGGAGGACTTCCGGGAGGTCATGTCCGCGCTGCTCACGGACCCCGACCTGCGGGACCGGATGTCCGCGAAGGCCCGCGACAGCGCCCGCGACCGGGGTCGCGACCGGTTCATCCGGGAGGTCGTCGGCGCCTACGACCGCGCGATCGCGGATGCCCCGGCCGATGCGCCGCATGTCGGCGGGGACACGAAGCGGTAACGAAAAGGATTCGTTGTGCACACGATCTCTTGCACATGGCGTGCACGTCGTACACCATGAGGTGGGAGCAACTTTGCAGCCCCGACGGCGATGCCGGTTGGACGGTTGCCGTCGCCACGCACTGGAGCCCCGACGTCACCCACGACAATTCAGGAGTCCGAAATGCGCAAGACCACCATGACCCGCGCCACCGCCGCCATCTTCGGCGCGACGCTGATGCTTGGGGCGGCCGCCTGCTCCACCGATGAAGCCAAGGACAACGCCTCGAAGGCCACCGACGCCGTGTCGTCGGCCGTCGACGACGCCACCGCCGGCAACGACGGCGCGAGCAGCGCCCCCGCGAGCGAGAACGCCGACGGCAAGGAGGGCGAGGCCGACGTCGAGACCGAGGACGTCGCCGAGGGCGACGTGCCGGCCGAAATCACGCAGGCCGCCGAGGCCGCGAACCTGGGCGGCTTCAAGTCGGCCCAGAAGGCCGGCGACAACATGCTCGCCGAGTTCGAGAACGGCTGGGTCGCGTCCTCGCCGGACGGCGGCGCCCACCCGATCATCGGCAAGATCGCCGAGACCTGGAAGGAAGACGGCGCGCTGGGCAACAAGGTGGGCCTGCCCACCAACGCCGAGACCGAGATCGAGGGCGGCTGGGAGCAGACGTTCACCAAGGGCAAGATCCAGTGGACGCAGGACGAGGACGGCGGCTTCTCCGCGAAGTACATGTAAGCGGAGTCGAGCACGCCCAAAGCGAGCTCACGCACCTCTGAGCGAACCCCGCGGCGCCGGCCATCCAGATGGATCCGGCGCCGCACCCCTTTGATACCCCCCTGGGGGATATGGGCTATAGTTGCCACGTCAACTATTGGGCCGCGCCATCGGGCGCGGCCATACCCGTTCCCGGAGGTCCCCTCATGTCCGCCGCCCCCGCCACGGCCACGGCCACGGCCACGGCCACACGCTCGCCGATCCGCGGCCTCATCCCGCCACTGCTGCTGGGCGTTCTCGCGCTCACCACGGCCGCGGAGCCGATGTCCATCAACATGTACCTGGCCGGCCTGCCGCAGCTGGGCCGGGAGTTCGGCATCGACCAGGCCGCGGCGCAGCTGACCATCACCTTCTTCCTGGCCGGCATGGCGGCGGGACAGCTCGTGGCAGGCCCCGTCTCCGATTCCCGCGGCCGCCGCGGCCTGTTCCTCATCGGCGCCGCGGGCCTGCTGGCCGCCACGGCCGCCGCGGCCCTGGCCCCCGGCATCTGGACCTTCTACCTGGCCCGCCTGGTGCAGGGCCTCGCCGGCGGCACCGCCGTCGTGCTGGCCCGCGCCGCCGTCGTGGACCTGGTGCGCGGCCCCGACGTCGCCCGGATCTTCTCCATCCTCATGCTGCTCGGCGGCATCGCGCCGGTGCTCGGGCCCATCATCGGCGGCCTGCTGGTCGAGCCGGTCGGCTGGCGCGGCATTTTCTGGGTGCTCGTCGCCGTCAACGCGGTGATCCTCGCCGGCGTGTATTTCGCGGTCCCGGAGACCCTGCCCGCGGAGCGCCGCAAGGCCTCCGGCTTCGCCCCGATGCTCGCCGGAGCGCGCGCCCTGTTCTCCGACGGCGCCTACGTCGGGTTCACGGTGGCGTTCATCGCGTCCTTCGGCACGATGTTCGCCTATGTCGCGGCGTCGGCGTACGTGCTCCAGGAGCACTTCGGGTTCACCCCGGTCCAGTACTCCGCCATTTTCGCGGCGAACACCTCGGGACTGTTCGTCGTCGGGCTGATCAACGCGCGCATCGTGCGCCGGGTGGGCCCGCTGCGCATCGCCGTGGCCGGCAATGCGGTGCTGCTCGCGGCGGTCGCGGGGCTGGTGGCGGCGACGCTTTGCGACGCCCCCGCCCCCGTCATCCTTCCCCTCCTCTTCGTCACCGTCGCCTCGATGGGCGTGAACATGCCGAACAACTCGGCGCTGGCGATGTCGCGGGCCACCGGCATCGCCGGTTCCGCGTCGGCGTTCATGGGCTCGGGCCAGTTCATCGTCGCCGGTCTGCTCAGCCCGCTCGTGGGCGCGGTGGCCGCCGCCGGCATGTCGCAGCCCGTCGCCATGGCCGCGGTCATGCTCGTCTGCGCCGTCACCGCGACCGCCTCGCTGCATCTCGCGGCGCGTGCGGCCCGGCGCAGCCCCGTCTCGGACGCGTGACGACGACGGCACCGGCCCACCGCTTCACCCAACCGGGCCGGTGCCGCACCGGCGCCGCGCAGGCGCCACGTCACCGATCGCGCGCGAACACCGCCAGCGACGCCCACACCGCGGGATTGTCCGCCGGATGCCCCTTCGCGTCCCAGGCCCGGGCCCGCTCCACCTGCCAATCCAGCAGGTGCCTGGCCGGGTCCGCGCTGCGGAAAGCCTCCGCCATCGCGTCGGCGAATTCCCGCAGCGGATTGCGGCCGCCGAGATCGTGCTCCGCGCCACCATCTGCACCACCGAACCCGCCGGCACCGCCGAACCCTCCCGCGCTGGCGGACCCCTCTGCCCCACCGGCGAACTCCGCCAGGGCCGCGTGCGTCGGCAGGGTCCACGTGCTCGCGGCGACCATTTCCGCGCCGCACGCCACCGCCGCCATGGCCAGGCCGAACGGTTCGGGGTGGCGCAAGTCGGTGCCGGCCCCGCAACCGATCACCCCGACGCGCCGAGGCGCCCGCCACCCATCGCGCAGCAGATCCCCGGCGGTGACGGGCTCGGTCAGGTGCATGGCCGTGGATTCACCCGACGCCTTCTCCTCGCCCGCGGCGGAGACGTGCCCGACGAACAGGAACGACGACGCCGCCGCACTGCCGTCGTAAAGCCACTTCCGGTCCAGGCGCGGACCTTCCCCGCCCGGGCCGGAAGGCCGCCCCAGCACCGGGCGCATCCCCGGGACGGACGGGTCCATGGCCACGAGCTCCCCGTCGCCGTCGTGCGGCTCGCGGGCCCGGTCCGCGATGGACGCCGGCACGCCGATGACGACGTCGACGAGCTCGCCGAGCATCCGCCGCCGCGGCCCCACCCGCAGCGCCGACCACGGGATGCGGGCCAGCGACGGGCTCGGCTCGATGACCAGCCGCCCATGGCCGGGCAGCAGGGCCGGCAGCCCGGGCGGCAGGAGCACGTCGGCGAGCTGCGAGAAATAGGTGGCGGTGTCCTCCGGCGACCGGAAGGCGCCGTCGCGCAGGCAGCGCCGCACCGCCTGCTCCTCGGATTCGCCGCCGACCGGATCGGGCAGCGAGCGGTCCAACGAATCGCGGATGAGCCCGAGTGTCGGCGCGGTCACGCGGATCGCCGCCGGGTGCCCGGGAACGGGGATGCCCCGCGCGCCGGCCTCCGCGGGGGTCGGGTGCGGGCCGGGCGCCTCATCGTCTACCCGCCACGCCACGTAGGCGTTGACCGCCTCGGCATACGTCAGCCTGTGCATGGTCAAACCATAAACGCGCGAAGCCCGCCGAGCGCGGGCTCGCGGGCGGTACGTCGCGGCAATCCTATGCCGCGGTGGCCGCGGCGTCGGCCGCGGCTCGCCGGTTACGGGCAGGCCACCTTCATTTCGAAGGACTTCTCGCTCGGGCCCGCCATCGGGTTGTTCATGTCCGCGGCGGTGAGCTTGCCGGTGATCTGGTAGGTGTTGCCGTCCTTGGTGGCGGTCGCCTCGTTGCCCGGCACGCCCGGGGCGTAGGCCAGCGCCTCGCCGGATTCGGTCGAGCCCAGGCCGACCGCCTCCACCGCCAGGCTGCCGGCGTCGAGGACCGCGCTGACGCCCGTGGCGGCGGCGGTGTCCTGCGAGCCGATGGCGATGTTCATCTTGCCGGCCTGCTCGGCGCAGACCACGGCGGCGTCGGCGATCTCGACGGGCTTGCCGTCGACGGACACCGACCACTCGGCCTTGCCGGAGGCGTCGACCCCCGGGGCCTTCTCGGCGGCGTCACCGCCGGCTCCGGAGCAGGCGACGAGCCCGGTGCCCAGGGCCAGGATGGCGGCGGCGGAAGCGGCGTACTTGATGATGGTGCGGGACATTTTCTCTCCTCAGGTCTGCCGGAGCCCAGGTGGTCTTCCGGTTTCTTTCCCGGCCCCCTTGGCGTTGCCGGTGACCTGAAGGTATGACCCGCATGGGGCCTACCGATCACGAAAACGGCGATCCGCAGTCACATATCCCCTGGTCAGAGAATTCCCGCGTCACCGCGACAGGCGGGCGGCGAGCTTTTCGACGACGAACGGCGCACCTTCGTCCGCCGTGCCCCCGTCGCCGCGGGCGAGTTCCAGGCGGCGCGCCGCGAAGGCCCGCACCCGGTCGCGATCGGCGGCCATTTCGGGCCCGACGGCGTCGTCATCGACTCCGTTCGCCGCGCCCGCGCTCCGGCCCACGTGGACCTCGACGTCGTCGGCGTCGAGCGCCCACGCCTCGGCCGCGCCGATCGCGATCGGCAGCACCGCCGTGCCGTCCGCGCCAAGTTCGCCGGTGGCCACGACCCCGTCGACGGTCGCCCGCACGGGTATCCCCGACGGATCGGCCCCGCCGAGGACCGCGGCGCGCACGGTCAGCTCCACTGCCCCGGCCGCGTCGAGGGCCCAGGTCACGGCGCTTTCCGAGGCATCCAGCGTCCCCGCGGGCACTCCGTGCCAGTCATGGGCGGCGGTCCCGGAAGCGACGGCGTCCTCATCCGCGTCCGCGCGCCCGCCGGCCACCAGGGCATAGTCGTCCCGCCATCCGCCGGAGCGCTCGGGCGCCGGTTCCTCGATCAACTCGAGCGCGGCGAGCGCCACGTCGCGGACCTCGGGATCAACGGAACCCGCCCTGCGGCGCAGACCCTCCGCGTGGGCGCGCAGACCGGCGAGCTCCGGCCCGTCGACGGCGTCGGCGCCATCGGACAGGAGGTCGTCCAGATCGGCGGCCACGACCGCGAGCTCCGCATGGAGCAGGACGCCGTCCAAAGCCGCCACCCCGTCGATCGGGCTGGCCGGCCACCACGCGCGCAACCAATGGCCATGGGCCAGCCGGCGCAGGTCGCCGAGCAGCTCGGGCTCCCATTCCACGTCGACGGCCATCGCCGGCGCTCCCTCGGGCAGGGCGGGCCCCGGCTCCCCCGACATGGCGGACACGACGGCGGCGTGCCCGCGTTCCCCGATCAGCCGCCACAGCCAATCGCAGGCGGCGGCGTCGGTGACGGTCAGCGTCGGAAAGCGGGACCCGCCGACGAGCCATTCCAGGACCGCCCCGCGGGCCTGGACCACCTGGATCAGCGGCGGCGGCCCGGCCTCGGGATCGCCGAGCACGTGCAGCGCATCCGCGTGCGACAGGGGCGCCGCGGCGGGGAGATCGCGTGATCCGGTCATGCCGAGGCCTCCAATGCCGTGCGGATGAGCTGCCGGTGGTCGTAGACGACCGAGCGGGTCACGCCGGACAGCAACTCGCGCGCCCCGTCGGCGTCGATCGGTTCCTGGCCGAGGACGTCGAGCCCGTGCAACCGCGGCCAGAGTCGGTTGAGATACGGCGAGTGGAAGCCGCGCAGCTGCTCGACGACCTTTTCCTGCCGCGCGTGGATGGCGCCGCCCTGCACCAGCAGCCTGCGCACGTGCATGATGTACGCCTCCTTGCGCAGGCGCGCCTGCAGCTCCCTGATCAGGCGCGGGCCCTCCGGCAGTCCCCGATTGAGGGGCTGCAGGCCGCCTGCCACCGCGATGCCCGCGACGAACGTGGTGCGGGCGCCGATGCCGGCGACGCCGAACGGCGCCAGCACGCGCGCGACCTCGTCGGCGACCAGCGCCGCGACATCGCCCACGAGCGCCGCATCACCATGCTCGCGGATGCGGCGCAGCGCGGACCGGCACCGCGAATCCAGCGACCGTTCGAGCACGTGCTCGCCGTCGCCCGTCAACGGCGGCGGGGCGACCGGATCGACTGAGGCCAGGGCCATGTCGGGCGTCGGCGACTCGAACGCCGCCAGCAGCTCCGCGACCACGCCGCCGCGCACCCGCATCGCGAGCCCGGCCGCCGTGCACTCCCCCGTCTCCAGCAGGGCGTCCCACGACGGGCCGGCCGATTCGGGTTCGTCGAGGAGCATCCACAATTCGTCGGCGAGGACGTCGAAGTCCGGTTCGGTCGTCGCCTCGTCGCCGGTCGCCCACCCGTCGGCGAAGTCGGCCGCGATCGACTGGCCGACGCCCGGGGAGGCGAGATGCGCCGCGACGTCGGCGGCGGTGATGTCGGCGTCGTGGATCTCGGTGAGCACCCCGTCGCAGACCTCGGCGATCTCCTCCGCGGCGAGGCCGCCCGGCGCGCCCCGCATGACCGCCAGCTCGTGGGCGCGGGGGAAATACAGCTCCTGGGCGTTGCCGTCGGTGATGCCCCGGCGCCTCCGCGCGCGGCGCAGTTCCACGAACCACGCCGAGGCGTCGGAAAGCCGGTCGCGGTGCTCCTCGAGCAGGGCGGCGAGGTCCGCGGCGGCGGGGGCGTCGAGAAGCGGCGCCGCCAGGTGCGGGCGCAACCGCGGCCGGATGATCAGCGGGTCGATGAGGCACTTCACCGCCCGCGCCACCGGGACACCCTGCTTATTGCACAGCGCCGGGGCGTCGATCCCCGCGCGGGCCCAGCATTCCGCCAGCACGAGCGTCCGGGGCCTCCCCCCGACGGCGACATCGACCACCGCGCGCGTCCTTTCCGTGGAATCGTTTCCTTCGTGACCACCCTAGACGCGCATCACCGGTTCCGTGCTCTGCTCACCCGCGCGGAAAGCCTGCTTGAACGGGGTGAACCCGGGTGGCGGGAGCTTCTGCGGGATGCCCGGCGCATGGCCGCCGGGTTCGATTCGGATCCCGGGATCGACCAGTCGGTGAGCGACGACGCCTCGATGCGCCTGGGCCTGTTCGACTCGCACGTGGCCATGCTCGACGGCGACGGCCCCGGAGCGCTGGCCCACGTCGATGCGGCGATTTCCCATTTCGAACGGCACCGCCTGCGGTCCGGGCTGCCGCGCGCCATGTTCGCCGACGTCGAATTCGACCTCCGGTCGGCGCGCTTGGCGGTGCTGCACCACATCGGCGAGAAGGAGGCCGTCGACGCGGAGCATGCGCGGCTGATCGCCATCGCCGGAGAGGCGGCCGCCGGCTCGAGCGGGGGCACGGACGGCGGCAACGACGATCGCGGCATCCGTCTGCTGCTCATCGCCGGTGATCTGGCCCGGGACCGCCATGACCCCCATTCCGCCATCGCCGCGTACCGGGAGGCGGTGCGGGCCGGCCGCAAACGCCCGGAGCTGCTGGGCCCCGCTCTGGTGAGCCTCGCCGGGGCGGAGGCCGCGGCGGGCGATGCTCGGGCGGCCGCGCGCACGGTGGCCCGGGCCGAGGCCCTGGTCGCGGGCCTGCCGGACCAAGTGGCCCGGCTGCGGGAGGCGAAACGCGCCATCGCCGCTCTGTGCGGCGACGAGGACGCACTGGCCGCCGTCTCCGACGACTACCTGGAATTGGCCGCCGAGCACGCCGGGGCCATCCACCGCACGTATCTGACCGAAGCCGCCTCCGGCACGGCGTTGGCGGCGCGGCAGTCGGGCGATCACGAAACCGCCGCACGCCAGTTCCTCGATCTCGCCGAACGGGCGGCGACGCGGGCGCACCGGGCGCTGCTGACCGCGCGGGCCGCCGAGGCCGCGCATGCGGGGGCGGTTGCGACGGTTGATGCCGCAGCCCGGTCTCGCGCGCTGTCGCTGCTCGACGACGCCGACGCCCTCGCCGCGGACGATCCCCAATTCGCCGCCGGCCTGACCGTGCTGCGCGCCGCGCTGGCGACCCAATGGCCGTACACCACCCACGACGACTACCGGGAGCTGCTGCCCGATGTGCAGGCGGCGGCGATTGCCCTGCGCCACGCCGCGCTGGCCGGCGACACACCGGCGGCCAGGCGCGCGCACGCCGACGCCCACGTGACGTCGGCCATCGAACTCGCCTGCCACATCGCCTTCATCACGGGCCGCCCCGACCAGGTCGCGGCGATGGCCGGTTTCGCCGCGGCGACCCCGGCGCTGCGCGTCATCGGGCCTTCGCTGATGGTCGGTCCCCCGCCGATGACGGACGGCTTGGACGACGCCCACGGCATCGCTTCACGACGATTCGGGCTCCGGGTCGGGCGCCCGGGTGAATCGTGACCCGATTGATACATCCGGCAACGACATTCACCTCGTTTCGGGCCGCAGCATTCGACCTGCCTGGACATTCGCCGGTGGTGGCGGGGATCACGTTTCAGACACGGGCGACCCCACATGCCACGCACATCCCATCCGTCACGCATTCGGTCGGTCGCCCACACTGTGCGTGAACGTCATTTTCCTTACCGTGGTTCATGTCGGTCACCCGAGATCGGCGGGACGCACCCCGGCCCCGCCGCCGCGGTGGCCGGACGGGCACGAGCCCGAGCCAGACCGCACGAATACGGCGGCCGCCGAAACCCCGGCGACCGCGATGTGAAAGCAGTCAACGGAAGGAAGCTCGACATGACCACCGAGAAGAACATCAAGGATCTCTTCAACGCCACCGCGTACGACCGCAACGGCGACAAGCTGGGCTCGATCAAGGAAGTTTTCGTCGACGACAACACTGGCCAGCCCACCTTCATCGAGGTCGGCCACGGGCTGTTCGGAATGGCCAGCAGCCTGGTCCCGATGCGCGGCCACCGTCTGTCGGGCGACGAGCTGAAGCTCGCCTTCGACAAGGACCGCATCAAGGACGCGCCGAACCTCGACGCCGACGAGCACCTGACCCCCGAGGATCAGCGCCGCATCTACGAGCACTACCGCCTCACCGACGCCCGCGACGAGGAGCGCTACGCCTCCGACGACCGCCGCGACCGCGACCATGGCCGCCGCGAGGCCGCCGCCGGTGCGGGTGCGGGTGCAGCGGCAGGTGCCGGGCTCGGCGCCGCCGGCGGGCGCGCCGAGAGCCGCCCGGGCCAGGTCCACGACCACCCGGATCACGGCCACCGCGACCACGCCGGCGACGACGCGATGATCCGCTCGGAGGAGCGCCTGAACGTAGACAAGCAGAACGTGGAGACCGGCGAGGTCCGACTGCGCAAGCACGTGGTCACCGACACCGAGACCGTCGAGGTCCCCGTCACCCGCGAAGAGGTCCGCGTCGAGCGCGAGCCCATCACCGACGCCGACGCCCGCGATCTCTCCCGCCGCGACGCCGCCATCGGCGAGGACGAGGCTTCGGTGACCCTCCACGAGGAGCGCGTCAACGTGTCCAAGGAGTCCGTGCCGGTGGAGAAGGTCCGCCTGGACAAGGAAACCGTGCGCGACACCGAGACCCACACCGAGGAAGTGCGCAAGGAGCAGATCGACGCCGACGGCCTCGAGGGCCGCGACGGCCGCCACGCGCGCTGACGCACGCACCGGGCGCTCCGCCCGCGACGCCCCGACCCGCACCATCACCGCTCCCGGTGGGTGCGGGTCGCGCCGTTTCCGGACAGCCGGGCATGACGTGCGGGCGGTGGCCGTCGTCAAGCGGGCCCTTCAGTAAGGTTGGGCCCGTGGAATACATTTCGACGCGCGACCCGAAGCGAACCCCGGCCAAGTTCTCGGACATCCTGCTCGGCGGGCTGGCGCCCGACGGCGGCCTGTACCTGCCGGTCGAGTACCCGCGGATCGACGACGCGACGCTGACGCGCTGGCGCGGCATCCTCGCCGACGAGGGCTACGCCGCCCTGGCCGCCGAGGTGCTCCAGCTGTTCGTCGACGACATCCCGGCGGATGACCTCAAGGCCATCTGCGCCCGCGCGTACACCACGCCGAAGTTCTCCGACCCGGACATCGTCCCCGTCACCGAGCTGGAGGACGGCCTCCACATCGGCCACCTGTCCATGGGCCCCACCGCGGCGTTCAAGGACATGGCCATGCAGCTGCTCGGCGAGCTGTTCGAGTACGAGCTCGGCCGCCGCGGCGAAACCCTGAACATCCTCGGCGCCACCTCCGGCGACACCGGTTCGTCCGCCGAGTACGCCATGCGCGGCCGCACCGGCATCTCGGTGTTCATGCTGACCCCGGCGGGCCGCATGACGCCGTTCCAGCAGGCGCAGATGTTCGGCCTCGAGGACCCGAACATCCACAACATCGCCCTCGACGGCGTCTTCGACGACTGCCAGGACGTGGTCAAGGCCGTGTCCGGCGATCTGGAGTACAAGGCCGCCAACCGCATCGGCGCGGTCAACTCGATCAACTGGGCGCGTCTGATGGCGCAGATCGTGTACTACGTGTCCTCCTGGATCCGCATGACCGAGACGAACGACCAGGAAGTCAGCTTCTCGGTGCCCACCGGCAACTTCGGCGACGTCTGCGCGGGGCACATCGCCAAGTCGATGGGCGTGCCCATCGACCGCCTGATCGTCGCGACCAACGAAAACGACGTCCTCGACGAGTTCTTCCGCACCGGCGCCTACCGCGTGCGCACCTCCGCGGAGACCCACGAGACGTCGAGCCCGTCGATGGATATCTCCCGCGCCTCCAACTTCGAGCGGTTCATCTTCGACCTGCTCGGCCGCGACGCGGAGCGGATTGCCGAGAAGTTCGGCGTCAAGGTCAAGCAGGGCGGGTTCACGCTCACCGGCGATCCGGCGTTCCCCGAGGCGTCGTCCGTGCACGGCTTCCTGTCGGGCCGCTCCACCCACGCCGACCGCATCGAGACGATCCGCGACTGCTGGGAGCGCCTCGGCGTCATGGTCGACCCGCACACCGCCGACGGCATCCACGTCGCCCGGGGCCTGCGCGATCAGGTGGCCACGCCGATCGTGTGCCTGGAGACGGCCCTGCCGGTGAAGTTCGCCGACACCATCAAGGAGGCGACGGGCACGGAGCCGGAGATGCCGGAGCGTTTCGCGGGGATCATGGACGCCCCGCGCCGCGTGGTGGACCTGCCCAACGACGTCGACGCGGTCAAGGATTTCATCCTGGACAACATCGCCACGAAGTAGGGCCCGGCACGCTCCGGCCGGCGGTGCGGCACTGCGCCGCACCGCCGGATCGCTTTGCGACGCCCGCCTTCCCGCGCCCCGGCCACTCGGCCGGGGCGCCGCTTTTTTCACCCCCGTTACCCCCACCCCATCCCGTATCCACCCCCTCGCACCACCCCCGTGAAACGCGCAGCCCAATCCGTCCCGAAGCGCGATATACCCCCGCTTTTCACCCCCAACGTTTCGGCAAAACGCGTGATCAATCCGTTATCTCGGAATTTCCCCTTTCGCGTACCAGCGACATCGGCAAGAATCGGCCCCTGCACTTGCCAGCAGCGCCCGTCCGCCGTCGAAGGAGACCATCCGTGCAGCGATATTCCGCCGAAACCGCGACCCCCGAATCCAACACAATCGGACACGGGGCCACGGTCGCCGTCGACGCGACCACGTCCCCCGCGAAGCGCACCTCCGCCCGCGCCGTGGACACCGCCGCCGGCGCCACGGTGTCGACCGCCATCGCCGACGTCATCCTCGCCCGCGCCGACCACGTCTTCGGCCTGGTGGGCAACGCCAACTCGCACGTCGTCAGCCACTTGACGGCCTCGGGCTTCCCGTACACCGCCACCCGCCACGAAGCCGGCGCCGTCGCCGCGGCGGACGCGTTCTTCCGCGCCGGCGGCGGCATCGCCGTGGCCACCACGACCTGCGGCGCGGGCTTCACCAACACCATCACGGCGCTCGCCGAGGCCAAGGCCGCCCGCGTGCCCATGGTCTACGTCACCGGCGCCGCGCCCGCCGCCGGCGCCCGCCACTTCGACCTCGACCAGGCCGCGCTGCTCGACGCGCTGGGCATCGACCACTTCACCCCCACCCCGGAGACCGCCGCGGCCGACGCGCACGCGGCGTTCGCGCTGGCGCAGACGCACCAGGAGCCGGTTGTGCTGCTGCTGCCCTTCGACCTGCAGACCGCGCCGCTCGTCGACGGCGGCGACGTCCTCTCGCGCCCGGAGCTGCTGCGCCCGGCCCACGCCACCCCGACGCGCCCGATGTCCGATGCCCTGCGCGCCGAGCTTTCCGGCGTCGCCGACGCCCTGGCCTCCGCGCGCCGACCGCTGATCCTGTCGGGCCGGGGCGTCGTCCGCGCGAAGGTGGCCGACCGCGTGGCCGCGCTCGGCGACCGCATCGGCGCGCTGCACATGCACTCGGCGATGGCGCGCAACGTCATCGGCGGCGAGTGGTGCATGGGCACCGCCGGCGGCTTCACGCACCGCGCCCACGTGCCCATCGCCCGCGACGCCGACGTCGTGCTCGTCCTCGGCGCCAGCTTCAACGCCTTCCAGGCCCGCGGCGGTTCGCTGTTCGCCCCGGATGCGACGGTCATCCACCTCACGCTGGAGGAGCACCCGTCGAACCGGGACGTCGACGAGCGCATCCTGTGCGACCTTGGCCCCGTTCTGCCGGTGCTCGACGAGATGGTCGCGGAGCGGCTCGCCGCCCGCGACGGCGGCGAGTCCGCCGGCGCGCGGCGCACGTGGCGCGACGAACTCGGCGCGCTGCCCCCGGCCGAGGATCCCGCCACGCAGCCGGAGCTGTTCCACGAGCGCGGCGCCGACGGCCGCCTCGACCCCCGCGCCGCCCTGCGCGAGCTGGACCGCATCCTGCCCGCGCAGCGCACCGTGTGCACCGACGGGGGCCACTTCCTCGGCTGGGTGCCCATGTACCTGAACAGCCCGGATCCGCGGGCGCAGGTGCTGGTGGGCACGGCGATCCAGACCATCGGACTCGGCTTTCCGACGGCCATCGGCGTCGCCGCCGCCCGCCCCGGCGATTTCAACGTGCTGGTCACCGGCGACGGCGGCGGCCTGATGGCGCTGTCCGACGCGGAAACGGTTTTCCGGACCGTGCGCCGCGGCGCGGTCATCGTGATGAACGACGCCGCCTACGGCGCGGAGCTGCACCAGTACCGCGCCGAGGGCCTGGACACCGCCTCGATGGTCATCGACGACATCGATTTCGCCGCCGTCGGCCGCTCTCTCGGTGCCCGTGGCGTCACCGTCGCGGAGATGTCCGACTTCGAGAGGGTCCGCAAGATGCTCGCCGAGGACGACTCCGGCGTCCTGGTCATCGACGTGAAGATCTCCCGCGAGGTCATCGCGGACTTCATCGCCGAGGTGCTGAAGAAGCAGTAGCGGGGCGCACCGCGCGGGGCCGGGGTGCGGCGGCCGCGTTCGCGCGACTCCGGTGGCCGGCGCATGTGCCGGTGACCGCCGGAAGCGCCCGGGAGCCCCGGGCAGCCGTCCGCCGGCGCCCCGTCAGCGGTCCGTCAGCTGTCCTGGTTGGGCAGCTCGCCGTCGAGGACGACCTTGCCCTCCGACTCGCTCCAGGTGAACTTCACCTTGGTCGTGTACTTCGGGGCCGCGGCGTTGGGCTCGCCGGATTCCTCCAGAGCCTTCCAGTCCTTGTACTCGACCTCGAACCATCCGTCGCCCTCGCCGATGATCCACCCCTGCTGCGGATTGAGGGCGTCGACGCCGAGGTACTCGCCATCGTGGAACATCAGGATCTTAGTGGCGAACTGCGCGTTGCCCTGCGGCATCTGATGGAACAGCGCGTACGTCAACTCGCCGCACGGGTCGAAGTTGGTCGACTCGAGTTCCCAGCGGTCGCCCGAGGCCGGAGGGTCCACCTTCTTGATGGAGTCGGAGATGACCCGCGCATTCCGGTCGACGCCGCAATCGCCGCCCGAGCCCCCTCCGCCACCGGTCGTGGTCGTCTCGGTCTCCGTCGTCGGATTCGGCTTCCCCTCGGCGCCGTCGGTTCCGGTGACGGTCGTCGTCTCGGTCACGACCTCTTCGCCGCCGTTCCCGCTCCCGCCGCCGTCGCCGCACCCCGCCAGCGCCAGTGCCAGCGCGCACGCCGCGGCGAATCCCGCCTTCGGCGCCTTGCTTGTCAAACCCTTCGCGTAACGCATCGTGGATCCCTCCTGATTCGTCGGCTCACCCGTCGCCGGGTCCGCCATCGCTTCCCCCGGCCGGCGCATCGCCCGCGCCCGGGGCATTCCAGTCATCGAACTCCGCGCGGAAGACGGACTCGAGGTCCTCGCCGAACAGCACGAAAATCACCTCGGCGACGTCATCGCGGGTGTCTTCGCTCCGCGACTCGATCGCCCGGCGCGCCGCACCGGCGACCTCTTCCCCGCTCCACCCGTAGGCGCCCGCGCCGATCGCGGGCATGGCCACCACATGGGCTCCGACCCGGTCCGCCGCGTCGAGGGCGCTGCGGAACGCCGACTCCAGCACGGCGACGTCGTTCTGACCCGCATGCTTGTTGGGCCCCACGGCATGGATCACCCATTTGGCGGGCAGGCCGTGGGCCGGGGTGATGGCGGCACCTCCCGCCGGCAGGCCGTCGCCAAGCGAATCCGCCCGCAGCTTGCGGCAGTCCTCCAGCAGCCCCGGCCCGGCCGCCCGGTGAATGGCGCCGTCGACGCCACCTCCGCCGAGCAGAGTGGAGTTCGCGGCGTTGACCACCGCATCGGCCTCCACCTCCGTGATGTCGCCCCGGATGATGGTGATCTTCATGGTGCGCTCCCCTCGGTAGCCTCGGGCGTTACCTTCGGGTGTACACGTATTTCACCGATCGTGTGTTTCGAATCACTCGGCGGCGGCGATTTGGGCGGTGTTTCGGGCGGCGTGTCAGATGGTGCGCGGGCGCTCGTGCGCGTGGTGGGCGGCGGTCTCCAGCTGCAGCGTCGCGTGGCCGATCCCGAACTCGCCGGCGAGGCCCGATTCCATGTCGCACAAGATCGAGCAGGCGTCGTCGAAGCCGACGCCGTCCTCGACCGTCACGTGCGCGGTGAGCAAGGCATCCGTGCCGTGGATCGACCACACGTGCAGGTCATGGACGTCGCGGACGCCGGGCCGGGCGATCATCCACTCCTCCACCGCGCCGGCGTCGACCCCCGAAGGCGCCAGCTCCAGCAGCACCGTGCCCGCGCGGCGGATCAGCGCGACCGCCTGCGGAACCACGAGCACCGCGATGAGCACCGCGGCGACGACGTCGGCGCGCGCGAATCCGGTCCACCGCACCACCAGCGCCGAGACGAGCACTCCCACCGACCCGAGGGCGTCGACCATCACGTGGAGCAGCGCCGCCCGCACGTTCATGTTGCTCTTGTCGCCGCCGGCGAGCACCACCGCCGCGATCACGTTGGCGGCCAGGCCGATCACCGCGATGATCAGCACCGTCCCCGAGGCGACTTCCACCGGCTCGGTCCAGCGGCGGAACGCCTCGATGAGGATCCACACGCCCGCCGCGCCGACCAGCACGGCGTTGAACAGCGCGGCGAGGACCTCCGCCCGCCGGAAACCGTAGGACGCGCTGCGGGTCGCCGGGCGCGACCCGATCCAGGCGGCCCCCAGCGCCACCAGCAGGCCGAGCGCGTCGGATGCCATGTGCGCGGCGTCGGCGAGCAGAGCCAGCGAATTGGCGATGATGCCGCCGACGACCTCCGCGAGCAGGATCGTCGCCGTCAGGCCGAACGCCAGCGCCAGCCTGCCGACCCCTGTGCCCGAATGATCGTGCTCGTGGGCGCCGAAGAGCCCGTGGGAGTGATCGTGCGCGTGGTCATGGCCGTGCGCGTGGTCATGGCCGTGCGCGTGGTCATGACCGTGCGAGTGATCGTGGCCGTGTGCGTGGCCCTGCCCATGCGCATGCCCTGCTGCGTCGTTCCCCATGCCCACAGGTTAGGCCACCCTATGACAGAAATGCACACTTGAAAACGGGAATCGTCCCCATCAGGCGGCGCCCCCGATCATCGGCCATCCGGCTCCTCACCGGCGGTCAGGTACGCCACGGTTTCCTCGGGCGCCTCCAGGAACTCGCGCATGTCCGCCACGGCAGCGCAGTCGCTCCATTCCGCGACGCGGATGCCCTCCTCGGTCAGCTCGAAGATGGTCGCGCCGGGGATCGCCAGGAGGATCGGCGAATGCGTCGCGATGATGAACTGCGCCCCGCCTTTCGCCAGCTCGTCGATCTGCGCCAGCAGCGCCATCTGCCGCACGGGCGACAGCCCCGACTCCGGCTCGTCGAGCAGGTACAGGCCGTCGGCGAAACGATGGGTCACCATCGCCCACACCGATTCGCCGTGCGACAACCGGTGCAGATCATCCGGCCCGTAGATCGGGGTCTCCGGCGGATTCTCGTCGATCTCCTGCAACAGCCGCAGATGGCTTTCCGCCCGCAGGAAATAGGCGTCGGGAGGATTGCGGCGCCGCACCAGCCCCATTGCATGGTGCAGCGGCGAGGCGTCGTCGAGCCCCGAGAACCGCATGTGCCGCGACCCGCCGTCGGGATTGCAGCCCGCCAGTCGGGCGATGGCCTCCATCAGCGTCGACTTTCCCATCCCGTTGTCGCCGGCGAAGAGCGTCACGGGCGTCGGCAGCGGCAGTTTCCCCAGGTCACGCAGGTGCTTGACGACGGGCAGCCGCAGCACCCAGTCCTCCCCCGCCCCGGGACCGCCGTCCCCGAAGGCCGCGTCGACGCCGGCGATGCGCAGCGCCCTGACGTACGGGGCCCGGTCCGGTTGTCTCATGCCCGCGACGATACGCGCGGCACCCGGGGCCTAGACTGCCGGGAATGACCGTCGATCCCCGCAGCCGAATCACCGCCCGAGCCCTCACCGTGTGGGCCGCGGCGGTGCTCGTGTACCTGGCCGCGATCACCGGGCGGACGTCCTTCGGCGTCGCCGGCGTCGAGGCGCTCGACCGGTTCGGCGTCGACGCCTCGCGGCTGGCCGTGTTCACCGCCGTGCAGGTCGGCGTCTACGCCCTGGCGCAGATCCCGGTGGGCCTGGCCATCGACCGCTTCGGCGCGCGGCGCACGATGGTCGTCGGCGCGCTGGTGATGGCCGTCGGCCAGATCATCCTGGCGCTGACGGCGTCCTACCCCATCGCCATCCTCGCCCGCGTGCTCATCGGCGCCGGCGACGCCAGCGCATTCCTGTCGGCGATGCGCCTGCTGCCGGCCTGGTTCCCGCTGAAGGTCACGCCGCTGTTCACCCAGCTCACCGCCGGCCTCGGGCAGATCGGCCAGTTCATCTCGGCCGTGCCCTTCCTGCTGCTGCTCCACGCGCAGGGATGGACCGCGTCGTTCCTGGCATTGGGCTCGGGCATCGCGCTGGTGGGCATCGCCGCCGCCGTCGCCATCGCCGACGTGCCCAAGGCCCCTGCCGAACCGCAGGGGCATGACGCGCCGCACGCCGGGGCGTCGTCAAGCGAAGGGCCGCGCGCGACCGTGGGCGAAATGCTCGGGATCGTGCTGCGGCACCCGGTGTGCTGGCAGGGGTTCTTCACGCACTGGGTCGGGCTGATGCACCAGGCCACGTTCACCCTGCTGTGGGGCATGCCCCTGATGACGCTGGCCATGGGCCTCGACCCGGCGACGGCGGGCGGCGTGCTGGTGGTCAACACCATCGCCGCGGTGGCCGCCGGGCCGCTGATGGGCATGGCGTCGGCGCGGTTCGCGGCCCGGCGTGGCACGCTGACCGTCGTCATTTCCGTTGTGCTGATGGGCATGTGGGTGGTGTTCTTGCTGCCCGGCGCCCCGCGCGGGTTGGCGGCGATCATCGCCCTGAACATCGCCATGGCCGCGCTGTCCTCGGCCTCCAGCCTGGGCTTCGACTCCGTGCGCGAATCCGTCGACCGCCGCGCCCTGGCCACCGGCACGGGGCTCGCGAACATGGGCGGCTTCCTGGCCGCGATGATGGCGGCGCAGGGCATCGGCGTGCTTCTCGACGCCTCGTCCGGCGGCGACGGTTACCAATGGGCCGATTTCCGCGTGGCCTGGGCGGCGATCGTGGCCGTGTGGGCGCTCGGCATGACCGGCCTGATCACGTCGATGGCGCTGCGGCGACGCGCCGAAAAGCGGGAAGGCCGCCACGGCGTCGAACTCCGGTGACGGGCCGGTCGGCGGGTTCGGCGCGCGAGGCGGGTTCCCAGTCGGTGTCCGGCCCGCTGCCCCGGCCGGTGTCCGGCCCGCTGCCCGAGCCGATGCAAGACCCTCTTACTGGTCCTTCACCCACGTCCCGCATTCGGTGGTCTGGAACGAGGCGTCCGTGTCCGAGATGGTCACGATCTGCTGGCCGCCGCCGAAGTTGTTGGCGATGATCTCCTCGAAGTTCCCGGACGTCCCGGACAGCCGCGCCCAGTAGCACGAGTCGGACCCCTCGGTCCGGTACGTGCCGGGCTCGACGTCGGTGCCCACCTGGAAGATGCCGTCGCCTTCGATCTTCGGGGCATCCGGGTTCTCACCCTCCGGCGGGGCGGGCTCCTCGGACGCGGGGACCTCGACCGTCGACTCGACGGTGGTGGTCGCCGTCGTCGTTTCCGTCACCGGCGTCGGCTCGGCCTGCGTCGCGGACGCCCCGAAATAGCCGCCGAGGCCGCCGAGCAGCAGACCCGCGACCAGGCCGATGCCGCCGAGCAGCAGCCCCTTCGACGCGCCGCCGCCCGATGCGGGCCCGTCACCCTGCGGCTGCGCCGATGCCGGCGCCGGAGCCCCGCCATACGGGGTCTGGGGCTGCGAGTCGTCACCCGTCGGCCCCTCGCCGCCATCCGCCGTCCGGCCGTAAGGGTTGGGCCCGCCGAACTGATGCGTCGGGGCGTCTCCGTCGAGACCATCGCCCCAGCCGTTGCCGGCCGACCCGTACCAGCCGCCCTGGGGCGCTCCGGGAGTCCCGTGAGCGCCCGGAGCCCCCGCCGGCCCTGCGGAACCGGGGGAACCGGTGGAACCCGCCGGTCCTGCGGAACCTGCGGAACCGGTGGAACCCGCCGCCCCGGCGGAACCGGGGTAGCCGGAGTGCCCGGGATAGCCGGAATGCCCGGGGTAGCCCGGGTAACCACTTCCGGAGGCCCCGCCGGCGCCCTCGCCGAATCCGGATTCGGGGCCGGCGTCGCCATGCCGGCGGTTGTCGTCGTTCATGTGGGTCCTTTCGGCGGAAAACGTCGTCGATGACAATACCCAGTCGTTCGTCCGTCGTCCGGCGACGCGGCGCGGATACCTGCGCCGGGGCCGTTAGTCTGGGGCGCATGAACCCGATTGACATCCGTTCACCCTTCCGCGAGACGCTCCACCGCCTGACCGAGGACTGCCGCCCGGTCACCGACGGCGAGAACGCCTCGTACATCCCGTCTCTGGCGGATGTCGATCCGGACCTGTGGGCGACGGCGGTGATGAGCCCCGAGGGTGACCTGTACGCCTTCGGCGACGTCGACCACGAGTTCACCATCCAGTCGATCTCCAAGCCGCTGGTCTATGGCCTGGCCATCGAGGAGCTGGGCCTGGACACCGTCCTCGAGCGCGTGGGCGTCGAGCCCTCCGGCGACGCCTTCAACGAGATCTCCTTGGATGCGAACGGCCGCCCGGTCAACCCGATGATCAACGCGGGCGCGCTGACGGTCCACGGCCTGCTGCAGGAGAAGGTGGGCGGCCGCGCCGACGACCTCATCCTCGATGGCCTGTCGCGGCTGGCCGGCCGCCGCCTCGACTCGGACCGGGAGGTCGGCGAGGGCGAGCGCGACACGGGCTTCCGCAATCGGGCCATCGCCAACCTCCTGCGCTCCACCGAGACCATCACGTGCGATCCGCTGCAGGTCTTCGACGGCTACAGCTGGCAGTGCTCGATCAAGCTCAACGTGTGCGACCTGGCGACCATCGGCGCGACGCTGACCACCGGCGGCGTGCATCCCGTGACCGGCGACCGGGTGTTCCGCGAGGAGACCGTGCAGTGGATCCTGTCGGTGATGTCGACGTCGGGCATGTACGACTCGGCCGGCAACTGGATGAACTACGTCGGAGTGCCCGCCAAGTCGGGGGTCTCCGGCGGCTTGTTCGGCGTCATCCCGGGCGAGCTGTCGCTGGCGTCGTTTTCGCCGCGGCTGGACGAGCACGGCCATTCGGTGCGGGGCAACGCCTTCTTCCACCGCGCGTCGTCGGAGCTCGGCCTGCACATGATGCGCGTGACCGGCCGCCCGCACGGTGCGCTGCGCCATCGGGCGGTGGTCGACTTCGACGAGGACGGCATCCAGGACACGACGCTGCTGCGCCTGTACGGCGACATCGATTTCTGCTCCTACGAGGCCATCGACCGCGAAGTCACCCGCGGCGCCGCCTCCGGCACGGGGTTGTTCGTCAACCTGGTGGAGGTCCGGTCGCTGGCGCCGAAGGCGAAGGAACTGCTCGAGGAGCTGCTGATGGCGGCCGGCGAGAAGACCACCACCTACGTCCACGATCCGGCGAATCTGCTGGACCACGCCGCGTGCTCGGCGCCGCAGTGGGTGGACCAGGCCGAGATCCGCGAGTACCGCTCCGATCAGCCGGAGCGCCGCCCTCCCCGCAAGCTGCTGCGCCGCCGGGACGCGCGCAAGCCCGGCCCCGGGCGCAAGCCGGCGGCCAAATCGACGGCCAAGGGTTCCGATTCGCGCCGCAAGCGCTGACCCCGTCTCCGCACCACCGCGCCGTCCCCGCGGCGCGGGCTTCCGCACGTCCCCGGGGTCCCGGCAGCGGCGTCTTCCTCCCGCGCTGCGGGGGCTTGCGCCCCGTGCTTGACGACGCCCGCCGCTTCCGGCTCCAACGTGGGGCGTCGTCAAGCGGCGCAGCGATTGCGGGGGCGGCGAGGGAGCTATACCGTTGACGTGACATCAACTAGCGAAGGGTCACGTCACACATGAAGCTCGGCATCATCACCGGAAGCACCCGCACCGGCAACGTGGGCGCCGCCGTCGGCGACTGGGTCGTCGAGAACCTCTCCGCCCGCACCGACATCGAGATCGCGGACCTCAGGGTCGCGGACTTCGACCTCGACTTCGTGTCCGAGGCCATCATCCCGGGCCAGGCCAACGGCAAGTACGAGAGCGCGCGGACCACCAAGTGGGCCGAGGCGATCACGGCGTGCGACGCCTTCATCTTCGTCACCGCCGAGTACAACGCCGCTCCCCCGGCGGCGTTCAAGAACGCCGTCGACCTTCTCTTCGTGGAATGGGCGGACAAGCCGGTGGGCTTCGTCGGCTACGGCTTCCACGGCGGGGAACGGGCCATCAAGCACTGGCGCGACATCACCGCCAACGTGAAGCTCAAGCCCGCCGACGCCACCGTGAACATCTACCTCGGCGACGAGTACCCCGACGGCGTGCTCACCCCGGCCGAGGGCAGGGCCGACGAGCTGCAGAAGCTCGTCGACGAACTCGCGGCACTGAACGGTCGCGACTAGCGGGCATCGAGCCGGCATGACGCAGGCATGAAAAACGCCCGCGCGACGACCGTCGCGCGGGCACATGGGGCTCCCTGCCGGGGCTCCCCCGGCCGCTAGGACCGCGGCGCGTCGCCGGCCTCGACGCGGTGCATGCCCGACGGGCACGAGGGCATCGACGGATTCTCGGTGAGCACGCCGCGCTCGGGCTCGAGCCGCAGCTCCCACAGCGGATTCTTGCCGCGCTTCATGTGCCAGCGCAGATCCCAGAGGATGACGCGCTGGAACAGCTTGCCCATCCACGGCTGGGTGATGGCGTCGGCGATGCGCATCGGGACGAGGAACGCCCGGTACAGCCGCGCATCCTTCTCGGTCCACTCCCAGCCCATCAGGTGGCGGATGTCGGCGGGCGTCGACGCGATGGTCAGCCACCGGTACAGCGGCCCGGCGGTCGAGCTGATCAGCTTGCCGATGGGCCCCCACGCGTCGTTGACGAAGCGCAGGCTGGCCAGCTCCTCCAGCTTCTCGCGGATCGGCTCGTCGATGGTCATGTCGGCGACCATCCCGTTCCAGCGGTCGACGTACTCCGCGTAGGACTGCGGCCACATCGACTCGCGGACGTTCAGCGCGGTGCCCAGCGGGGCGGCCTCGCGGATCATGCGGTCACGGACGTCCTCGGGGAGATCGCCGTAGAGCAGCTGCCACTGGTCCAGGTAGAACCGCATGAGGCACATGGCCACCCACAGCTGCAGCTCCGGGCTGTTCGCCGAGTACTTGACCGGGCTTCCGCCGGGCCTGGACCGCACGTGCGAGTGCACCTCGCGGACGACCTCGCGGAAGTAGTCCATGTCTTCCTTGGTGCCGTCGGTGGCGACGGCCAGGAACATCGCCGTGGTGCGCGTCCGCTTGAGGGGACGGTGGAACGCGCTGCCCGACGTGACGCGGCTTTCCGCGACGCCGTACCCCACTCCGGGGTTGGCCAGCTGCATCACGAGGTTCGCCGCCTGGTTCGTCATGCCGACCATGGTCAGCAGATCCGACAGACCTTCCGCCTTCAATCCTGCTCGTTTCATGTGGATGAGATCCTTCCGGGGTTTCATGCGGGCGATCGTTGGAGCCTGGTGAGCGGCTCAACCCGTCACTGCTCGCAACACTACAACACCTTTCGTTGCAGCGTTGCAAAAATCACTCGCGGGGGTGGATTCTTTCATCTTACAAGTGATCGCTGTCACATATGTGATATACAAAACTTCAACGCTTTTTGCATCACCCCCCTCCCCCAACTCGAAGGAATCACGGCATGGGCATCGAAGTTTCCGTCGAAGGCCTCGGAAAGTCCTTTGGCAAGCAAAGCATCTGCGAAGATGTGTCCCTCACCCTCCCCGCAGGGGAGGTCAGCGCCCTGCTCGGCCCGTCGGGCACCGGCAAATCCGTGTTCCTCAAAGTGCTGCTCGGCCTGATCCGGCCCGACGAGGGCCACATCTACGTCGGCGGCGTCGACCTGACCACGTGCGCCCCGCGGCACCTCTACGACATCCGCCGCTACTTCGGCGTCCTCTTCCAGGACGGCGCACTGTTCGGCTCGATGAGCCTCTACGACAACGTGGCATTCCCGCTGCGCGAGCACACCAACAAGACCGAGACCGAGATCCGCTCCATCGTCATGGAGAAGCTGGAGATCAACGGCCTGGCCGACGCCTGGGACAAGCTCCCGGGCCAGATCTCCGGCGGCATGCGCAAGCGCGCCGGCCTGGCGCGGGCCCTCGTCCTCGAGCCGGAGATCATCCTGTGCGACGAGCCGGACTCCGGCCTGGACCCCGTGCGCACCGCGAACCTCTCGCAGACGATCATCGACATCAACGCGCAGACCGATGCGACGGTGCTCATCGTGACGCACAACATCGGCATCGCGCGGAGCGTTCCGGACAACCTGGGCATGCTCTACGCCCGCAAGCTCGTGGAATTCGGGCCGCGCGAGCTTCTGCTCACCTCCGACAAGCCGGCCGTCCGCCAGTTCCTGGCCGGCTCGCGATTCGGGCCCATCGGCATGTCCGAGGAGAAGGACGCCACGGACTTCACCGCCCGCATCACCGACGACCCGAACATGATCCGGGACCTCGACGTGCCCGTCGAACCGCAGATGGAGCCCTCTC
Organism: Corynebacterium halotolerans; assembly: GCF_001056295.1. Lineage (GTDB taxonomy): Bacteria > Actinomycetota > Actinomycetes > Mycobacteriales > Mycobacteriaceae > Corynebacterium > Corynebacterium hansenii. The sequence continues at coordinate 509,610 of NZ_JVMD01000015.1, read as the reverse complement.
CGGGCCTTCCCCCGCGCCAGGGCGCGCTGCGCCGCCGCGAGCGCATGCAGCGCCTCCTGCAGGGCAACGGCATCTCCCCGGCGGCCCGTGACGCCATCGAGAACTGCCTCCGCACCGGCCAGCAGCCGAGTCTCTCACGGTGACGGCCGGCGGCGGCGCGGGTCTCTCACGGTGACGGCCGGCAGCGGCGCGGGGTTTCCCGCCCGCCGCCGCTGAGTCACCGCCACTGAGCCACCGCCACCGCTCCATCACCGACACCGTCTCTGACGCGCACGCGCAAAACGCGAGAAACGCCGGCGGCCCCCGGAATTCCGGGGGCCGCCGGCGTTTTGCCCTCTTCACATTCGCCGTCGGTGACTTCTTCGTCGGTGCCCGGGCATCTACTTCGTCGGTTCCCGGGCCGCGCGGCTTCTTCGTCGGAGACGGAACCGCCCGACCGGGAGGATCCCGGTCGGGCGGCTGGGCTCGGGTGGCACTATTCGGGCTGCTGGGCTCGGGTGGCTCGGATGGAGCCGCCTCGGCGAGGCGACTCGGAGTGAGCCACCTCAGTCAGAGGCCTTCGGTCAGGCGACCTCGGCGTTGTCCAGCAACCACCTGCCGTCGCCCCACTTCAGGGTCACCACCATGCGGCTCAGCTCGACGCGGCCTTCGGGGGCCACGACGTTCTTGACCTCCTGGTTGAGGAAGACCAGCACCGTTGCCGTTTCCCCGTCGATCTCCTTCACCGCGGCATGCGGGACCTTGGCGGTCGACGATCCCTCGCCCTTCGTGATCAGCTCGTTGAGCTTGCCGACGGTCTCCTCGTACCTCGAAGAGAACTCGTCGGTGGAGTTCTCCATGATCTTCTTCTTGTTGCCCTCCAGGTCATCGAAGCTGTACGTCGCCATCGCCGTGGTGTACTCCACCGCCGCGTCCCGGGCCTGGTCGCGGCGGTCTTCCGCGCGGTTCTGCATGAAGGCCATCACCCCGAGTCCGATGGCCGCCAACGTCGCGACCAACGCGATGGCGATCCAGACCGCCGGCGAGGAACGTCGCCCGTCCTTCTTCCCGGTCACGTACGGTTCGGCGCTTCTGGCTTCGTCCTCGTGCTTGGCCGTGGTCTTCACCGTGCCGCCGCCGATGGACTCGACTTCGTTCTTGACCTCATCGGAGGAGTCACGGGCTGCATCACCCGAGGAATCCCCCACGGGGCCGTTGTGGTCGATGCCGGATGAATTGCTGCTCATTACCTTCTGATTCCTTCGAGTAGATTCTGCCAATAACCAATGATCTCATCCCCATCGGGAATGATCAGCGGGTTCGGGGGAATTGTGGGGCCCGAAATCGAACCGGGCTGGGTCCAGTTGGACATGCCCAGCGAGTCCGGCCTCGGCGCGGTCGCCGGGCCACGCTGACCCGACTGCTCCGTCGTCGGGCAGTACCGGTTCACGTTCGGCGGCTTCGGGCCGGGTTCGTCAAGCGCCCGCCGGGGAACCTCGTAGAAGCACACGGGCCCCTGGGCACCGATCAGGATGAAGTCGGCGCGATCGCCCCGCACGGTCCCCGAAATAGTGTTCAGGGCATCCGGAAGATCCACGAACATGCTGTTCATCGCGGGATCGCGATCCGCGGCCACCTTGGCCACCGTCGCCCCGTTGACCAGCAAGGGGCCGAACGGCTCGGTCAGGGCCTCGGACATACCGGCGATGTCCTCCATGTCGCCGGCGCCCTCCTCGAGCATGTACACCCACGAATCCGAGTTCTGCACCAGCTGCCCGGTCATGCGCTGCAACCATTCGGCCGTGCCCGGAATGTCGTAGTCGGGCCCGCCGAGCTCGTGGAGCGCGGGCAGTGTCCCCGTGACCAGCGAACGGAACGTCGGCGCCTGCTCGGCGAGCATCTGCGTGATGACGTCCGCATTGCGGATGAAGCCCGCCAGCTCCTCGCCGCGTCCGCCGATGATCTGCTCGGTCGCGGTGACGACCTGGCCGACGTCCTTCGGATCGACGGTCCGCAGCGTCGACTGGGCCCGGAGCAGCAACTCGTCCAGCGTGACTGCCTGCGCGTCGGCGGGCATCGGCAACTCGGCGCCGTCGTCAAGCGACCCGGAGGCGTGCGAGAAGTCCGGTGCCGCGGGAGCCGCCTGCCGTTCGCCGTACGACAGCCGGCGCTGCTTGACCTCGGTCGCGGCCGCGCCGCTGACCAGGGACAGGCTGACGCCGCCCATGGCACCGACCGCCTCGACGACGCCGATGGCGTCGGCGGGAACCTCGATGCCCGGATCCAGGCGAATGTCGATGTCGGCGCCGTCGCGGCGGGCCTTGACGTCCGTGACCTTGCCCACCGGGATCCCGTGCAGGGTCACCTCGGTGCCGGAGACGACTCCCTCGGCGTCGTCGGGACGCGCCGTGAGGGTCTTGCCACCGGCCAGGGGGTTCGTCGGCGCGATGATCGCGTAGCCGAGCACCAGCGCCACGATGCTGATCAAGGCGATGGCGACGGCCTGCGCCCACATGAGGACGCGATTGTTCGTTCCACCCATGTCACTGTCCGTTCTGGTTGGGAGGCTGCGGGGAAAGCTCCGGCCCCGGAGGTTCGATCGCCAGGCCGCCGGAGAGGATCCGGTCGATCGGCGGGAAACCACCGGTGCGCGGCGGCACACCCGGGCGATCGGGACGCTCGGGGTCGATGTCGCCGCCCCCGGGCAGCAGGGACTCGGGACCGCGGCCGCCCGTGATGATCTGATCGATGCTCTCCGGGATCAGCAGGGCGCCATCGAAGGTCAGGTAGTCGCCCTTGACGGAGGACACGAACGCGGGAACCAGCGAGTTGATGTTCCCCAGCAGCGGGCCGACCTGGCCGTTGAAGGCATCCGTCGCCTCGATGATGGACAGCAGATTCTCGGCGGGCGGGCCGAAATCGCCGTCCGACGCCTGCAGGGCGGCGTTGGCCAGGCCGGAGAAGTAGTTCGCCTGATCCACCAGGCGCCCCATCCGGTCGCGCTGGCCGGCCAGGGACTCCAGGACCGGGGTGGCCGACTTCGTCAGCCGCTCCATGTCGCCCTGCGATTCCTTCAGGGTGCGGGTCAGCTCGTTGGCCGAGCGGATCATGGTGGTGAAATCGCCGGAGTTGGCACGCATGTCGCCCGTGATGGCGAGGGCGTCATCCGTGAGCGTGCCGACCTTCTCGCCGCGGCCGTCCATGGCCTTGCTCAACTCGTCGAGGGACGTCCGCATCTTGTCGATCGTCGACCCGTTCAACAGCTCCGCCATCGCGGCGAGCTGCTGGGCGACGTCGAGGCCTGTGGCGGTCCGCGATTCCGGGATCACGGCCCCGTCGCGAAGCGAACCCGTCGCCTTGGACGGCTGGGAGCTCAGCTCCAGGATCGGATCGTGGAACAGGATGCCGGGCTGGCCGGACGCGCCCGCCAGCCGGGCCTGCTCGTCGTACTCGCGGTCGCGGATCCGCACGAACGGGGCGCCCAGAGCGGAGGGGACCTCCAGGGTCGCAGAAACGTTGGCCGGGACGTCGATCCCCTCGTCGAGGTTCAGGGTCACCTGGCCCAGACCGCCCTCGGTGCCCAGGTCCGACACGCGGCCGATGACCTGCTCGCCCCAGCGGACCTCCGCGCCCTCCATCAGACGGTCGACGCGCGTGAAGTTCGCCGTGACCTGGTAGGTGTCGGGCCCGTTGTTGCGGCCCATCGGGATCGAATACAGGGACGTGTTCCACAGCAGGATGACGGTGAGCAGCATGGCGCTCAACGACAGCGTCGCCAGGATCAACGGGGATTCGGTGATCCTGTGCCAGACCGACGAACCGCCGCCCATCGACGGGCCCGGGCCGGAGACGGCCGTGGCACCCGCCTTGCGGGCGTCGCGCTTGGCGCGGCGCTCGTTCTTCTTCGAGTCGGTCTTGCGGTTTTCGTCGCTCATCGTCCACCTCCGGCGGCCGCGGAATTCAGCCCGTCAATGATGTTCGGCGTCCTCGGGTCCGCGAACGGAACCGGGATCGGGTTGGTGACGCCCGGCGCCAGGCACATCGGCAGCGGGTGCTGGGCGCAGACTTCCTTGAACGCCGGGAACTGCTCCAGCGCCGTGGAAACGTTCAGGCGGATGCGGATGCGCCCGTCTTCCGACCTGGACCTGGTGATGTTCTGCATGCCCAGGGGAAGGGTGTCGATCAGCTCGGCCAGGTTGACCTTCTGATCGGCGAGCGCGCCACCGAGCGCCGCGCTGGCGTCGACGGTCGCCGCCACGTCTTCGCCATGCTCAGAGGCGATCTTGGAAGATTCCTCCAGCAGGGTCTTCAGGTCGGCCATCGACGTGCCGATGTCCGTCTCGCTGGCTTGGATCGCCTTCGCCACGCTGTTGGAGTCGCGCAGCAGCTGCGTCAGCTCGCCGTTGTTGGCTCCCGCGGCTTCCATGATCAGCTGCAGGTTCTCCAGCAGTGTGCCGATGTCCTCGCTGCGGGCGCCGACGACGGAGGTGGCCCTCATCATGGCGTCGAGGCTGCGGGCCATTTCCTCCGAGTTCGCGGACATGCCGCCGGCCAGATCGTTCAGCGCGGCGCCGCCTTCCTCGGACCCGGCCTGCGACAGGCCCTGCGTGATCACGTCGATGCTGTCGATCATCTTTCCGAAGTCCAGGGGCGCGTGCGTGCGCTCCAGCGGGATCGCCTCGTCGGCGCCGAGCTCCTGGCCGCCCTGGTAGGCGGGGCTGAGCTCGACGAAACGCTCGGCGACCACCGACGGCGTCATCACGTACGCGCCGACGTCGGCGGGCAGCTGGATGTCGTCGTCGAGGCTCATGACGACCTCCGCCTGGTCCCCGACCGGCTTGATCTCCGTCACGGTGCCGACCTCGACGCCCATGATGCGCACGGGCGATCCCTCGAAGAGGCCGGACGTGCTGCTGAACTTGGCGGTCACTTCGCGGCTGTTTCCGCCGACGACGGCGATGAGCCCGATGATGACCACGGCCACCAGGGCGAACAGCCCCGCTCCGAGAACGATGTTCTTAATACTGCTTTTCATATTCACACCCACTCAAAGCACCCAGGGTGCACAGGAAGTTGTCGGGGATCGGACCGGTCGGCGTGGTCACGTCGAACCACGGGCCGTTGCCGGAAGCGGAGGTGATGTTGCGCGCGCCCGGGGCCAGCTGGTTGAGGATGGCGTCGATGTTGTCCCGGTTTTTCTTGAGGGTTTCGGTCACCTTCCTGTACTTCGGCATGAGCGCGGCGATTTCCGAGCCATGGTCGCGCGTCAGCGCGGAATAGTTGCTCAGCAGCGTCTCCAGCGCTCGGATGAGTTCGCCCAGCTTGGCCCTGCGCGCCGCGAGCACGTGCATGAGCGCCGCGGACTGGCCGCGCACCGATTCGATGGTCGTCTTCTGCTCGACGGCGGTGACCGACAGCTCGGTCGCCGTCTTCAGCAGGGCGTCGAAGTTGCCCGACTGCCCCGCCAGCGACTCGAGTGCCGCGGCGCCGGCTTCGATGGACTGCCGGTTCTCCGGCGTATCCTCCGGCATCGCCTCCTGCAGCGTCCGGATCATCCGCTGCATCAGCTCCGGGTCGAACTCCTCGTGGACCTTCTGCATGTCGGCGCCGAGGTTGTCCGGGGTGTACGGGGGCAGCGTCCGCGACGTGGGGATGGTCCGCGGCTGGTCCTCGTCGGCGATTCCCCTGGGGGTGACGTCGAGGTAGGAGTTGCCCAGGATCGACTTCAGGCCGATCTTCGCGGTGGTCTGGTCGCCCAGTTCCAGGCTGCGGTCGACGCGGAATTCCACGTCGACGTGGTCGCCCGCCATGTGCAGCTTTTCGACGCGCCCCTGCGGGACGCCGGCGATCAGCACCGGGGCTCCGACGCGGAGGTTGCCGACGTTGGTGAAGCCGGCGCGCCACGAGGCGGAGCGCAACATGTAGCTGGCCATCGGCACGATGGCGACCATGGCCAACAGCGAGATGATCAGGACGATGCCGACGACGCCGATGAACAGCGGGTTGCCGCGCGTGCGGTGCCGCGGGTCCTCGAAGAGGCCGGCGAATGCGTCCTTCAGGGATTTGACTGCGTTCACTGCTTCATCCCCCTGCAGATCGGCGTGTACCGGTCACCGAAGAGGTTGGCTTCGACCGACCCCTCGCTGACGGTGAAATTGCACATGTACAGCATCGCCATGCCTCCGTAGGACGCCATGTTCTCCAGGCTCAGGGTGAGTTCGGAGCCTCCGGTCAGCGCCTGCGTGAACTGCTCGTCGTTGGCGTTGTAGGTGTCGCCGATGCGGTTGAGCTCGCCGGGCGTCGCCTGGATGCGGCCGCCGTTGTTCTGGACCATCGCGCCGATCGACAGGATGGACGGCCCCGCCTGGTCGAGGAGGGTGCCCAGCTGCTCGTTCCTCTGGGTGATCCCGCCGAGGCTCGTCGCGAGCGCGTCGCTCATTCGCTTGATCTCTTCCTTGTTGTCCTTCGTCGTGCCGGCCACTTCCCGCAGGTTGCCCACGAGTTCCGTGACGACCTGCTCCTCGCGGAGGAACGGTCCGGCGACGTCGCCCACCGCGCGCACGAGTTCCTCGATCGCGCCCTGTCTTCCTTCGAAGGCTTCGACGATGGTGCGGTTCATCTGATTCATCTGCGACGGTTCGAGCGCCTCGAACAGGGGCTTGAAACCGTTGAAGAGATCCGCGAGGTCGACCGGCGGCACGGTCCGGTTCAGTGGGATCGTCGATCCTTCCGCCATGTACGAATCGGCGCCCTGCGGACGCTGATCGGCCACCTGGACCACGTCGCGGTCATCGCCGAAGGGCGCGGGGCCGGTCCTCGGCGTATCGGCGGAAAGGGACAGGTAGCGCAGGCCGAGCATGTCCCCGTGGAGCACCGCGGCATGGGCCTCGCCGGGGACCGGGACGTTCTTGTCCACGATGAAGTCCACCCGGGCGATGCTCGTGCCATCCGGCCCCGGCTCGACTTCGATGCCGGTGACCTTGCCGACGCGAACGCCGGCGATGTTCACCGCATCGCCCTTGGCCAGGCCGGCGATGTCCGTGAATTCTGCGTGGTACTCCCGGTCGCCGCCGGCGACCGGCTGGTCCAGCGTGTTGAGCATCAGGACGAGGCAGATCACGGCGGAGAGGGCGAAACCGAAGAGCCCCCAGGAAATTCCCTTGCCCCGGAAGGGGCGGGTATTGGTCATCGTCGTATCCATGATCAGTGCACCTCCACGATCGTGCCGCGGACGATGGGGCCGGCCATCAGGGCCATGGCCGGCGACGGGCCGCGGCGGGGGTCGCCGCCGACGGACTTCTCCATCTTCGCGAGGTTCTTGTTCCCGGCCGGGTCGACGACGTACGCCGCCGGCTTCGCGCCGAGCGAGTCGCCGCTGCCTCCGGAGCCGGAGCCTTCCGTCCCCTGCCCCGCCGGGGAGGGGGCGCCTCCGGCGGACGGCGGCAGCGCGCCGCCGCAGACGCCGGGGGTGTCCCCGTAGCTCGGGCAGTCGGCGGAGGTGTACGGCATCGGGTCCGCGAAGCTGGGCACCGCGGTGATGGTGAAGTGGCCGGTGCGCATGACCGTGTAGCCGGCCTGGGCGAATCGGTCCATCGACTCCAGCGAGGTGCGGATGTTCGGGGTGTTGCCGCCGAGGGTCTGGGTCAGCGCCCCGGCGTGGTCGATGAACGTGACCAGCTGCTCTTCGCGTCCCAGGAACAGCCCGGCGTTGGCGTCTCCGGTTTCCACGGCGGCCGCGAACAGGGACCCAATGCCGTCGGGATGCTCGTTCGCGGTCTCCGAGAGCGTGATGGCGTTGCGGATGAGTTGCCGGACGCTCGGCGATGCCGCGTTCAGTTCGTCGACGAGCCCACGCATCTCGGGCACGGCCGCCATCAGCGCGCGGACGTCGCCCACGGCGTCGTGGACGGGGCCCGCGAGCCGGTCGACGCTGGCGCCCAGCGCGTCGCCGTTTCCGCGCAGTGCGGTGGCCGACGCGTCGAGGATGCTGTTCACCTGATCCGGTTTCGCGGCGTTCATCAGCCGCACCATCGACGTGTAGATGTTGTACAGCTGGACGGCGTCCGGGGACGTGTCCGCGGTGAGCTGGATCCCCTCGGAGATCGCGCCGTCCGCGGCCGCGGCATCGTGCGGGGCCGACAGCTCCACCGCGACGTCGCCGAAGAAGGTCCTGGGCACGACGCGGGCCACGGCGTTCGCCGGGATGGCGTCGGCCTGGTCCCTGTGGATGTCGAGCTCCAGCTGGGTCTCGCGCGGGTCGGCGTCCACGCCGCCGACCTCGCCGACGGCGACGCCGGCGTACCGCACCTCGGACCCCCTCAGCACCTTTCCGGCGTTGGCCGGGAGGACGGCGTTGACGCTGATGGTCGGGTCGAAGGCGCCGTTGCCCCACTGGATCGCCGTGACGGCGGTGGCCACCGCGACGATCAGCCCGAGCACGCCGGTGGCGGCGCGGCCGAGCACCGAGCGCTGCGCGACGGGCTTCCTGCGGGCGAAGGGCCCGCGGATCGGCGACAGCTCGATGGTCGGCGATCCGGCCGCGCGCGTTCCCTGCCCCGAGGACGGGGTTCCGTGCTTTTCGGTCATGTCAACCCCAATCCCGGGACGCGGGGAATGAGTCCCCAGAAGGTGAAGGTGAGAATCAGGTCGGCGAAGCCGATGGCCAGGATCGTCGTGCGCAGGGCGCGGCCGGCGGCCCGGCCCACGCCCTCCGGCCCGCCGGAGGCGAAGTAGCCGTAGGCGCAGTGGATCATCACCACGAGCAGCGCGAAGATGATCACCTTCAGCAGCGAGTAGAAGACGTCGCCCACCGTGACGGTGAGCTGGAAGTAATGGTCGTAGGTGCCGGCCGAGCCGTTGTTGAACCACACCACCACCAGGCGGGTGGTGACGTAGGAGCACAGCAGGCCGATCAGGTACAGCGGGACGACGCAGATGAGCGCCGCGACCGTGCGGGTGCTGGCAAGGTACGGGATGGGCGGGATGCCCATGCTCTCCAGGGCGTCGATCTCATCGGAGATGCGCATCGACCCGAGCCGCGCGGTGAATCCGGTGCCCACCTTGGCGGCGATGGCGATGCCGGCGATGACCGGAGCGAGTTCGCGCGTGTTGACCACGCCGGACAGCACGCCGGACAGCGACGACAGGCCGATCAGGTCGAGGCCGCGGTAGCTTTCGACGCCGACCATCATCGCGGCGATGACGGACATGGCGGCGACGATGGTCAGCGTGCCACCGCCCGAGGCCACCGATGCGGTGCCGAAGCTGATGTCGATGACCTGGCGGAAGATGTCCTTCGGGTGGTGCTTGATCGCCCGCGGGATGCCGGCGATGGTGCGGCCGGCGAAGACCATGTAGTCGCCGGCGGAGGCCAGGGACTCCAGGCCCGCGCGGATCGGCTTGCCGACGGCCGATCCCCCGCCGGTCGCGGCCGCGCCCGTGGGCGCCTTCTTCTCGGGGGCGGTCGCCGCCCCGGTGCTCATGGCGTCGGTGGCCGACGCGTCGTGTTCGCGGGCGCTCATACGTAATTCCCCACTGCCGGAACGAGCACCGAGTACAGCTGGCTGAGCACGGTGTTGACCACGAAGGCCACGACGAAGGCGATGACGACGGCCTCGTTGACCGCGTCGGCGACGCCCGAGGCGCCTTCCTTGGCGATGAGACCCTTGAACGTGCACACCAGCGCCGAAGCCAGGCCGAAGAACAGCGCCTTGACCAACGACGCGATGAGGTCGGAGGAGCGCGAGTACGCGGAGAACGTCGCCAGGAACTCGCCGCCGTTGCCCTTCAGGTAATAGACCTGGTAGAGCATCGTGGCGATCACGCCGGCGAAGGCGACCAGCGAGCACATGGCCACCGCCACGAGCATGGTCGCGATCAGGCGCGGGACCACGAGGCGGTCGACGGGATCGACGCCCATGACCTCCATCGCGTCGATTTCCTCGCGGATCTTGCGGGCGCCGAGGTCGGCGGTGATGGCCGAACCCGCGACGCCGGCGAGCATCAGCGCGCACACGAGGGCGGCCGCCTGGCCGACGATGACCATGCCGGTCGCGGCGCCCGAGTACCCTTCGGCGCCGAGCTTGCCGGCGAGGTTGCCGACGGAGATCGCGATCAGGGCGCCGACCGGGATGGTCAGCAGCAGCGCGGGCACGGAGCACACGCGGGAGATGAAGCGCGACTGATCGTGGACTTCGCTCAGGGACAGGCGGAACGTCAGGCAGACGACGATCATGCGGTAAATCGCGTAGACCGAGAAGCCGACGAGGTTGCCCATCTCGGAGGCGAACTCCTTGAACGGCTCGATGAGCTTCGCCGCGCCGCCCTGTGCGGCTCGGGGCGGACGCTCGGGCGGGGCGATGGGATCCATCGTCGCCGCCGAGGCGTTTTCGGGGCTTGACATGGAAGTTCTCCTCTTCCGTTGGTGCACTGGCGATCGCAGTGGCGCAGGGTTCGGCCGGCCAATCCTGCTTTGGTTGGCGATAACATATCATATATGTGACACAGGTCATACGGTTCGGCGGACTTTTTCCGGGAATGACGCGGCCGCTCCTCGAACTGCGGCGAATGACACCGACGGGCTCCGTCGGAAAGCACCGACGACCTGCATGAGCGCTCCGCCGCCGGCCGACCCCCGGCCGGCGGCGGAGCTCCCCCCCCTGATCAACCGGTGCGGTCAGTGCACCGGGCACCCCCGGCCGCCCACCACGGCCCCCTCGCGCAGCGGGACGGCGCCCATTGCCAGCACGTTCGAGTCATCGTCGAAACCGGGGTACGTGAGCGTGTTCGCGGCGGTGTGCGGGAACTTCGACTTCTTCCGCGACGGCGTCGGGCGCAGGGCCATCCCGCGGATCCGCAGGCCGAGCTCCAGCGCCTCGCGCAGCACCGGGTTGGCGCGGCGGAAACCGAAGCACCGCGCCATGGACGGGCCGATCAGCGACTCGACGCTGCGCTTGACGACGGGAGCCAGGAACCCGGGAAACCACGAGCAGTACAAGTCGACGGTGTACTTGCCGATCACCGCACTGCTCGGGTTCGCGCGGAAGTTGCGCTCCTCGTAGGCGTCGTACCAGCCGCGGAACTCCCCCATCGTCTCCGGGATGTCCCGGATGCCCAGGCGCCTGCCGAACGCCCGGTAGTAATGGAACGCCGCCTCGCGCTCCACCGGCAGCAGCCGGCGCCAGCCGAAACGGTCGATCCATTCCAGCGGCTCGAAGATGAAGGCGCCCAACACGTAGAGCATGTCGTCGTTGGTGATGTCGTACCGCGCGTGCTGCGCGTTGATCACCTTCAGCGCATCCTTGCCGCGCCGCGAATCCAGGCCATGCTCCAGCGGGAGGACCATCAGCAGCGACGTGTCGTCGTAGCGCTTCTGCGGTTCGCGCCGGAACTGGTCGCTCTGCACCAGGACGTCGGCGATCGACGGCACGCAGTACGTCCGGAACAGCGCGAACTCCAAGGCCCGCTGGTAATCCCACGGAAAGTCGAAGCACACCGTGGTGTAGTGGATCTCCTCGGCGTCGCGCTCCGGATCCAGGCCCTTGAGCCGCTCGAGGCGCTGCGCCTTCGACTCCGCGCGGATGCCCGCACCGTTGCGCTTCGCGTTGGCACCGTTGCGCTTCACGTCGGCTCCGTTGCGCTTCGCCGTAACCATGCCGCCCCGCTTCATCGCTTGCCCCCGCCGTGCATGTAACGGATGACCTGGCGGACGGTCTTCATCGCCTTGGGGTCGCGCTTGAGGTTCATCAGGTCGAGCGGGGCCTTGAACCGCTCCACCGTGACCGCGCGCGGACGGGTGAACTCGCGCAGGCCGTCGGCGCCGTGGATCCGGCCGAAGCCGGAATCGCGCACGCCGCCCAGCGGCAGCGAGCCGACGCCGCCGAAGGCGATGATCCCGTTGACGCTCACGGCACCGGACACCAGGCGCGAGGCGATCTCCTCGCCGCGGCGCGTGTCGCCGGTGTAGATGGAGCCCCCGAGGCCGTAGGTCGAGTCGTTGGTCCGGGCGACCGCGTCATCTTCGTCTGCGACCCGGTTGATCACGATGACGGGGCCGAAGGTCTCCTCGCGCATCGCGGCGGCGTGCTCGTCGACGCCGGAGATGACCACCGGCTCGACGTAGCGTTCGCCGACGGAATCGGGGCCGCCGCGCAGCGCGACGCCGCCGTGCGCCAGGGCGTCGTCGATGTGGCGGCGGATGATGTCTACCTGGCCGGGCAGGGTCATCGGCCCGTAATGGCAGCCCTCGCCGGCGCCGGGGCGGACCCCGTCGATGGCGCGCAGCAGCTCGTCGATGAAGGCGTCCGCGACCTTCTCCACGACGTAGACGCGCTCGATGCCGACGCAGGTCTGGCCGGCATTGCCGAAGGCGCCGAAGGCGGCGGCCTGGGCGGCGGCCTTGAGGTCGGCGTCGTCGAGCACGATCATCGCGTCCTTGCCGCCGCCCTCGATGACCAGCGGCGTCAGGTTCTTGGAGCAGGACTCCATGATCTTGCGGGCCGTGCGCGGCGAACCGGTGAACGCGACCTTGTCCACGCCGGACTCCACCAGCGCCGCGCCCGTGTCGCCGTAACCGGTGACCACCTCGATGATCTGGCCGGAGGCCCCGAGCGAGCGCCAGGTGTCCGCGAGGAATTCGCCGGCGCCCGGCGTCATCTCGGACGGCTTGAACACCACGGCGTTGCCGGCGGCCAGCGCATGCGAGATCGAGCCCATCGGGGTGTACACCGGGTAGTTCCACGGGCCGATGACGCCGACGACGCCGAAGGGGATGCGGTCGACGTAGGCCTTCTGGTTGCTCATTAGCACGCCGGTGCCGACCTTCTCGCGCTCCAGGACCTTGGGCGCGTTCTTGGCCGCCCAATCCAGGTGCTCGATGGCCAGGAGGACTTCGAGCAGGGCGTCGTCATGCGGCTTCCCGGTTTCGCGCGCGATCACCGAGGCGAGTTCCTCGGACCGCGCCGCCAGCGCCTTCTTGAATTCGAGCAGCCAGCGCTTGCGGCCGCGCGGGCCCTGGTTCCACCACCACTTCTGGGCCTGCCTGGCGCGGTCGACGGCGGCGCCGACCTCCTGCGGCCCATGCTGGGGGTATTCCGCGATGACGGATCCGTCGCGCGGGTCGAGGCTGGCGAAGGTGGTTTTCACGTCGGTGTTCTCCGGGGTTGCGGTGGTCATGTCGGTTCCTTTCGTCGTTCCTTCTATTTGGGGTGCGCCATGTGATTTGCGGTGCGCCACGTGGGGCTCGGTTGAGCTTCGGGTGCGGAGGGGTGTCGGGTGCGGCCGGACTTCCCTGGCGCGGTGGCGCTCCGGCGGTCGGGGTCGCTTTGCGACGCCGCCGAGCCGGAGTCCGCCGGTCAGATGACGTGCTTCCCGCCCTTGAAGCGGCGGCGCAGATCGGCCATGTACAGGCGGGCCGGCACCGTGCGGAGCGGCGCGGGCACCAGGCGGTACACGAAGGCGACCGTCTTCATGAGCAGGCGGAAGCGGCGTTCGTCGACGGGGCTCCAGGGAAGCTCGAACAGGTCCCGCACCCTCCGGTCGAGGATGCCGGTGGTGATGAAGGCGTTGAGCGGCATGAGCAGCCGCACCGGCCACGGGGCGTCGCGGCCGCCGACGAGCCGGTGGACGTACCGCACGATTTCCGGGTCGGTGCTGATGCGGTTGTCCAGCATGTCGTCCCAGTACTCCTCGAACGACTCGAAATCGCCGGGCCACATTTCCTCCTTGACCTGGAGGGCGTTGCCGAAGATCTGCGCCTCGCGGTAGAGGTTCTCCTCGGCCGCGGCGTTCTCCGGCCCCCAGATCCAGTCGCGGAACCACCTGGTGTTGCGCACGAGGGTCGCCCCGACCCAGAGCTGCAGTTCGGGGTCGAAGGCGGTGTAACCGTGGCGTTCGCTCCGCACGGGCACATGGGCCTTGTTGACGAGGCGCACGATCTTGCGCTTTTCCTCCTCGGTGCCCAGGCTCACCGCGTATACGTATTGCATGGTGGTGCGGAGCCGATCCAGCGGGCGGTCCGTCGTGGTGGAATGCTCGGCGACTCCCTTGCCGACGCCGTACAGCGCCAACTGGTAGATCACGGTCGCACCGGCGCCGGCGTAAATGCCGCTTTCGCCGATGAAGTCCGCCAGCGCGCGGTACTCGCGGCCCGCGCCATTGCGCCGCGCGATGGCGCCCGCGATGCGCCGGGGGCTGCGTGACGCGGGCGCCCCGGGCAAGTCCGGCGCGCGATGTCCCGCGGCGTTCGTGTCAACGGCCATCTCTTCGGCCCACCTTTCCCCGAGGGCGTGACCTGCGGGTCCCTGCCCCGGAACCTGCACCGTGACGGCTCGGGAACCCGGCCACGGATGCAAACTATGAAAAACATGAAACAACAGTTCAACTGTTGTGATTGCATTGTTGCATAGCCGAGATGATTTTTCACCGGAAATTTACGGGCCGTTCCCCGGCCCGCCCGGGCGCCGGTCAAAGACCGGATCGGATAGCGTGTTTCCGTGGCCACCGCCGCACTTCACCCCCGCTAAGGAGTTCCAGGATGCAGACGAACAGCACCACCGCCGGCCTTTTCGAGCTCTTGGGCCTCGGCGACGAGCTCGACCCGGCGGCCAACGAACTCCTCGACGCCGCGGTGGAGCAGTTCTGCATCACGGGCGTGCGGCGGACCACCACCGACGAGATCGCCCGCGCCGCCGGGGTCAACAGAGCGACCCTCTACCGGCACCTGGGGCCACGCAAGAAGATCATTTCCGCCGCGTACCGCCGTGAAAGCCACCGCGCGCTCGGCCGGCTCGTCGCCGCGCTGAACACCCCGGAACCGTCGACGGCACGGGAGAAGATCCGGGCGATCATCATCGCGGCGATGTCGGAGCTGCACGGCAACGCCCTGCTGCACCGGCTCCAGCGCGCCGATGCGGATGAGACGCGCAAGGCCCTGACCACGGACGCCGCCGAGGTCGTGGAGCTGGGAACGCTGACACTGCGGTTGCTCATCGACGACATCCGCGCGAGCCACCTGGCCCCGGACGAGGAGCCGGACTTCGATGCCGCGACGGTCGCGGCGATGCTCACCCGCATGACCCAATCGATCGTGGTCTCCCCCGGCGGGCCGCTCAGCCTCGCGACGGAGGAGGAGCAGATCGCGTTCGCGGATGAGATCGCCACGCCGCTGATCATGAACGCCACGGCGCCGAAACGGCCGTAAGGGTCACCTCGAACTCAACTCCGAGCGCGGTTTTCACCCTCGGCCCGAACCGCACCGGGCGCCCCGAACGTCGCCCCCTCCGCCCGCTACGGGCCGCAGGGCGAAAAGGCGGGGATCAGAACAGCGGGGGCTGCGTGGGCACGCCGGGGCCGCTGCCGGAATCGGGGCGGCGCAGCGGATCCTCGATGTAAGACGCGTCCGCCGAACCGGACCCGCCGAAACCATCGGTGACGTCGCCGTTCTCGCCGGCCTCGTCGCCCGCACGGGCCGCACCGGCCGCGTCACCGAGACCATCGGCCCCATCACGGGCACCGGCACCGGCATCGGCATCGCCATCGTCATGACCGGCACCTCCGTCGCGGGCACCGCCATCCCCGTCGCGGGCACCGCCGTCCTCCCCATCGGCGGACTCGCCCAGCAGGGACGCCGACGGCCGTACCCCGGGAATGTCGAACAGCGGCGGCTCGACCACGCCGTTTTCGCCCACGACGACGTCATCGACGCCGACGACGTCGAACAGCGCGGCCTCCTCGGCGGCATCTTCGCGGACGGGGCCGTGCTGCGGCTCCTCATCGTCCGCGTCATCCGCCACGTCGGGGCCGAACCACTCGTCGGCCGGGTCGTCGGGAAGCAGGAGCTCCATGCCGGCGCTTTCCTCGACGGCCCGCAGCCGGTGCCGCAGGATCCGCAGCCACGGGCCGGCGGCGGTGGCGTGGCCGACGGCCTCGAGGATCGCGGGGACGTCGCCCTCGTAGTCCTCGAGCGCCGCGGCCAGCGACTCCTCGGTGAACACCCACAGCGACGTCGTGCCGCACTTCTCGCGGTGCGCGACGGAATCCAGCGTCACCGCCAGGTCATGGCCGGGCACGCCGCGGACCATCGCGACCAGCTCGACGCGGTCGGCGACCAGCACGTTCGGCGGGGTCACCAGCTGCGCCCGGCGCGTGACGGGGACGAAGTCGCCGGTCTCCCCGGCGATCATGTCCACGGCCTCGTCGACGAGCGGGTCCTGCCCCGACAGCCACGCGTGCCCCATCGCGGCCGCGACCGCGCGCACCGGCATCCCCGCCGCGCCGTCGACCAGCAGCCCCAGCACGCGCATGCCCTGCATCACGCGGTGGAGGAGCATGCCCCACATGTCCTCGAGGCCCTCGAACAGCGCGCCGCACGTCCAGCCCAGGTGCGATTCGATGCAGCACGGATACCACATCATCCCCTCGTCGAGCCGGGCGGCGAACATGACCGCTTCACGACGAACGCGCTTGGCCACGTCGGCCATCAACTCCGGAGCGGGCATCCAGCTTTCCGGCGCCTCATCCGCGACCCAGCGGTCGGGGCCGCGCAGCCAGCCGGCGACCAGCCACGCCCAGCGGCGCGAGGCGTCGGCGGAGAACCACTTCTGCGCCGAACGGGCGGTCGGCTGGCCGCTGACCGGGTGCATGAAGCCCGCGGCGGCGAGCATGCCGACGACCTCGTGCACCACCGCATCATCCGCGCCGATGGACGCGGCGAAGTCGTGGACGGCGACGGCGCCGGTGAACTCGTGGAGCCCGCCCGCGCCCAGGTAACCGCCGTCCTCCCAGCGCTGCATGATGGCCGTGGCGACGGCGACCGCCGAGGTGGCGGCGTCGACCTGGGCCTCCGGAACCGCCCACGCCGGGCGCGGCTCCTCCGGGTGCGGGGTGGGCAGGTACAGCCGGCCCAGCTTCAGCGCCAGCGCGACGGGCGAAATCAGCGACGCATTGAGGTCGACCTCCGGCGTCTCGGCTGCCCGGGAAGATTCGTCGGTCTCGGCAATGCCGGGTGCGTCCGCCACCCCGGAAGACTCGGCGGCTTCCGCTGACCCGGGAGCCTCGGCGGCACCCGCAGCATCGGTGGCACCTGCAGCATCGGTGGCACCTGCCGTCCCGGGAATCTCCGGGTTGCCGCCGCCGTCGATGGCGGTGGGCATCTCGAAGGTGACGGCCAGCAGATGCTCGACCGCCCACTCGACGGCGTCGGCGCGGCGGTCGCCCCATTCGCGGGCGTCGAGGAAAATGCCCTCGCGGGCGAACAGGAGCAGCGACTTCTGGATCGCATGCGGCGCGGTCGCCACCAGGGCGCGGACCCGCCGCGGCGAGCACAGGAACTCGCGCAGCCGGGCCAGGAGCTCGGCGTCCGACGGGACCCCGGGCCCCTTCGAGCGCAGCACCGTCCCGTCCAGCTGGTCGGCCACCCGGCCGGCGACCGATTCGCGGTCGAACTCCGCGGCGTCGACGAGTCCCAGGTTCTCCATCTTCCGCAGCAGCTCCGCGCGGGAGTTGAATTCCAGCAGGCACTCGACCGGCGTCGCCATCGTCGGATCCTGGACCAGGACCTCCGACACGTGCGGCGGCACGTTCCACACGCCCTTCGGCTCCTGCCACGCCAGACCGAGATCCTCGGCGCGGCCCATCAGGCCGGCGACGTCGGCGCGGGTGGCGGGGGCGCGGACGCTCGACGGCGGCTGATCGCCGTCGTGCGGCATCGCGTCGGCTTCCGACCCCCAGACGGCGACGGCCGCGATGTCGTCGACGGCGGCGGAATCCTCCAGGACATGCACGAGTTTCACCGCGGCGAGGACATCCGGCGTCGCGGCGGACACGGCGGTCTGCGCGGCTTCGCGCGTCATCAGCAACTCGGCGGTTTCGGTCCGCGACCCCGGGACGGGAACGCCCGGGCAGGCGACGCGCAGGAGCCTCCGCAGCTCCGCCTCGCCCAGACGTCCGACGTGTGCGCCGAAGTCCGGGCGGGATGCGTAATCGACCCTGCTCTCCATTCGGGTCATTATGGCCCATCGGCCCCGGTCTTGGGGAGTTTCCCCCTCCTTGGGGCCGGTGCGGGGCCGGTCAGGGGCCGGCCTGGGCGAGACCGAGGCTGCGCCGGGCCCGCCCTCGGGCCGGCCCGTCAGTCGTGCGCCGGATTCTCCTCGCCCCAGAACACCCGGTCCACCACGCGGCGGGAGTGCCGGGTGACGCGGAGGTAGTTCTCCATGAACCCGGTGTTGTCGTCCGGATCCCACCCGGCCGCGCCGGCCACCTGCGCCAAATGCGGCCCCGGCTGCGGCAGCTCGTCGGTCCGCTTGCCGCGGGTGAGCACCAGCGCATTGCGGGCGTTGGTGGCGGTCAACCACGCCGTGCGCAGCGTGTCGGCGTCTTCCTTGGAGAGGATCTCCTCGTCGGCAAGCGCCTTCAGGCACTGCAGGGTCGACGTGTTGTGCAGCGCCGGCACTTCGTGGGCGTGCATGAACGTCAGCAACTGCACCGTCCACTCGATGTCGGTCAGCGCGCCCGACCCGAGCTTGGTGTGCGTGCGGCGGTTGGCTCCGCGGGGCAGCCGTTCGTTGTCCACGCGCGCCTTCATGCGGCGCACGTCGCGCACGACCTCCTCCGACGCCCCGCCCTCCGGGTACCGGAACTTATCGATGCCGTGGAGGAACCGCTCCCCCAGATCCCTGTCGCCGGCGATCCACGTCGCGCGCAGCAGAGCCTGGATCTCCCAGGTCTCGCCCCACCTCTCGTAGTACGCCAAGTAGGAGTCCAGCGTGCGCACAGGCGGACCCGACCGCCCCTCCGGGCGCAGATCCAGGTCGACCTCCAGCGGCGGATCCTGACTCGGCTTGGCCAGGCGGCGGCGCAGCGCGTCGCAGATGCCGATCGACCAGCGCACCGCGTCGTTGTCGTCGACCACCGGTTCGCCGTCGTCGCCCACGGCCGGCTCGCACACGAACATCACGTCCGCATCCGACCCGTAGCCGAGCTCGCCGCCGCCGAGGCGGCCCATGCCGATCACCGAGATGATCGCCGGCACCGGCTCATCCGGGTGCTGCTCCTTCCATCCCCGGATCTCGGCGGCCAGCGCGGCTTCGAGCACGTTGTCCCACACCAGCGACAGCGACGTGCACACGTCCTCGACGTCCATGAGGCCCAACAAGTCCGCCGACGCCACGCGCGCGAGTTCCGCGCGGCGCAGCGCACGGGCCACCGCGATCGCCCGATCCGGATCCGTGTGGCGGTTGGCCGACGCCACCAGCGACCGACCGACGGTGCCGGGATCGGTGTCCAGCAGCTTCGGCCCGGCCGCACCGTCGCCGTAGAGCTTGATGGTGTCCGGCGAGGACACCAGCAGCCCCGAGACGTACGGCGACGTGCCCAGGATGTGCATCAGGCGCTCGCCGACGACGCCCTCGTCGCGCAGCGTGCGCAGGAACCACGTCTTGTCCACCAGCACGTCGGAGAGCTTGCGGTAGTTGAGCAGGCCCGCATCCGGCTCCGCCGTGTCGGACAACCACTCCATCAGCGTCGGCAGCAGCATCGCCTGGATGCGCGCCTTGCGGCTGCTTCCCGACGCCAGCGCCGAGAGGTGGTCGTACGCCCGGTCGGGGTAGCGGTAACCCAGCGCCGCCAGCTGCCGCTTCGCCGCGTCGGCGGACAGCTGCATCGTGCCGATGTCCTGCTCGACGACGGAGTTGAGCAGCGGACGGAAGAACAGCTTGTTGTGCAGCGTCCGGATCTGCCGCCCCGTGGCGCGGATCCGCTTGGCCAGCGCGTCCGCCGAATTCTCCGAGCCCGCCGGGGTGACGCCGGCGGCGCGGCCCAGCCACCGGCGGGCGCCGACGTCCTCGTCCGGCGGCAGCGTGTGCGTGCGGCGCATCTTCTGCAGCTGCAGGCGATGCTCCAGCAACCGCATGAACTCGTAGCACTCGATGAGGATGCGCCCGTCTTCGCGGCCGACGTAACCGGCCTCCACCAGCGCATCCAGGGCTTGCACGGTGGGCAGCACGCGCAGCGTCTCGTCGTAACGCCCGTGCACCAGCTGCAGGAGCTGCACCGCGAACTCCACGTCCCGCAGCCCGCCGCGCCCGAGCTTGAGCTCGCGCTTCTTCAGGTCATCGGGGACGTTCTCGATGACCCGGTCGCGCATGGCCTGGACGTCCTCGACGAAGGAGTCGCGCTGCGACGCCGTCCACACCAGCGGCGACAGCGCCTCGACGTAGTCCTTGCCCAGATCCAGATCGCCGGTCATGGGACGGGCCTTGAGCTGGGCCTGGAACTCCCACGTCTGCGCCCACCGCTTGTAGTACGCCTTATGCGAATCGAGCGTGCGCACCAGCGCCCCGGACTTGCCCTCCGGGCGCAGCGCGGCGTCGACCTCGAAGAAGCAGCGGCACGCCACCCGGATGAACTCCGAGGCCAGGCGCGTGGCGCGGGCATCGGCGGGCTCGGCGACGAAGATGACGTCGACGTCGGAGATGTAGTTCAGCTCCCGGGCACCGCACTTGCCCATCGCCACCACCGCCAGGCGGGTCGACACCGGCGCATCCGGGTACGTCGTGGCCACCGCTACGGACAGCGCGGCGGTGAGGGCCGCGTCGGCCAGATCGGACAGCGCCTCCGCGACGCGGGTGAACGGCACCGGCGGCTGCCCCGGGCGGCGCGGGCCACGCGGGTACGTCCCCGCCAGGTCCGCCGCCGCCACGCGCATGATCAGGTTGCGGTACGTCCGCTTCATGGCGACGTCGGCGTCGCGGCCGGTGACGCCCGCCCGGTACAGGCCGGCCTCCTCCAGATCCGGCGACGACGCCGTCGGCTCGCGGTATTCCAGATCCGCGACCTCCTTCACCGACTCATCGTCGGTGCGCACCGGGGTCTCCGGCCGCGCCTCCACCGCGGTGAGCATGTCGCGGAACATGTCCGCGCGCGTCGGCAGATCCGCCAGCAGCAGCGACCACGTCGTCGGATTGGCCACCATGTGGTCGCCGAGCATCGACGACCCGCCCAGCAGCGCGAACACGCGGGTGCGCATGAGCACCTGCTGGCGCATCGCGGCGTCGAGCGCGGACCACGACGCCCACTGCGGCAGCTCCCCCGACCCGACGCCCGCGTCGAGCTTCTCCTTCAGCCGCACCAGCGACGTCAGGGCCAGCTCCGGATCGGCGGCGCCCGCCAGGCCCCACAACAGCTCGAGGCCGTCTTCGTCGTACCAGCCGAGGTCCTTCAGGTCTGCCGCCGCACGCTCCGAGTCCGCCAACCCGAGTGCGGCCGGGGTCGGCACCGTCTGCCGGGACGTGCGGGGGCGGTTCCTCATCACCATGTCGTGCTCGCCGTTCTGCTATGCCGTTCTGCCATTCGGGGCCCGGTTATCCGGGTGCCTAATAATCCAGGTTCGTGCGCAGCTCCCATGCCGTGACCTGGCTCTGGTACTCGCGCCACTCGCGCCACTTGTTGCGCAGGAAGAACTCGTGGACGTGGTCGCCGAGGGTATCGGCCACCAGGTCGGAGCGCTCCATCTCGCGCAGCGCCTCCTCCAGCGACGTCGGCAGATCGCGGTAGCCCATGGCCCGGCGCTCGCGGCGGGTCAGCTCCGAGATGTTGTCCTCCGCCTGCGGCGGCAACTCGTAGCCGTCCTGGATGCCGCGCATGCCGGCGGCGAGGATGACGGAGTACGCCAGGTACGGGTTGCAGGCCGAATCGACGGAACGTATCTCGACCCGTCGCGAAGCCGCCTTGCCCGGCGAGTACATGGGCACCCGCACCAGCGCGGACCGGTTGGCCAGGCCCCACGTCGCGGCGGTCGGCGCCTCGTCGCCGAAGACCGTGCGCTTGTAGGAGTTCACCCACTGGTTGGTCACCGCGGAAATCTCCGGCGCGTGGGTGAGGATGCCCGCGATGAAGCTGCGGGCCGTCGTCGACAGCTGATGCTCGTCGTCGGGGTCGTGGAAGGCGTTGTCGTCGCCCTCGAACAGCGAGATGTGCGTGTGCATCGCGCTGCCCGGCTGATCCGCGAACGGCTTGGGCATGAAGGTGGCGCGCACGCCGTTGCGCATGGCCACTTCCTTGATCAGGTAGCGGAACGTCATCACGTTGTCCGCCATGCTCAGCGCGTCGGCGTACCGCAGGTCGATTTCCTGCTGGCCGGGCGCGTTTTCGTGGTGCGAGAACTCCACGGGAATGCCCATCGCCTCGAGGGCATTGATCGCGTGACGACGGAAATCCGGCGCCTTGTCGTGCACCGCCTGATCGAAATAGCCGCCGTTGTCCGTGGGCACCGGGGGCTGGCCGTCGGTGTCGAGGGAATCGACCAGGAAGAACTCGATCTCCGGGTGGATGTAGGACGTGAAGCCCTGGTCCGCGGCGGCCTGCACCTGGCGGCGGAGCACGTGGCGCGGGTCCGCCCAGCTCGCCTGGCCGTCGGGCATCGAGATGTCGCAGAACATCCGGGCGGTGTGCAGCTCCTGGTCGTCGTGGCGCCACGGCAGGATCTGGAACGTCGAAGGGTCGGGGCGGGCGATGGTGTCCGCCTCCGACACGCGGGAGAAGCCCTCGATGGCCGAGCCATCGAAGCCGATCCCCTCCTCGAAGGCGCCCTCCAGCTCGGCGGGGGCGACGGCCACCGATTTCAGGTAGCCGAGGATGTCCGTGAACCACAGGCGGATGAAGCGGATGTCGCGCTCCTCGATGGCGCGCAGGACGAATTCCTGTTGGCGATTCATGCCCCCCAAGTTACGCGGGCGACCCGGGTTCGTGTGCCGTCTCCGTGTGGCATGCTTGGCGAACATGAGCACCCGGAAGATGCGTCTGAACGATCTCGCGACCCGCAAGGCCGAAGGTCGGCCCTGGGCGATGTTGACCTGCTACGACTACTCCACCGCCCGCGCGTTCTCCAACGCCGGCGTCGAAGTTCTGCTGGTGGGCGATTCCGCCGCCAACGTCATGTACGGATACGACACCACCACCGAGGTGTCCCTCGACGAGCTGATCCCGCTGGCCCGCGCCGTGGTCCGCGGCGCCCCGAACGCCCTGGTCGTCGCCGACCTGCCCTTCGGCGTCTACGAGGCCTCCGACGAGCAGGCCGTGCTCAGCGCCGCGCGCATGATGCGCGAGACCGGTGCGCACATGGTCAAGATCGAGGGCGGCGAGCGCATCGCCCCGCGCATCCGCGCGCTGGTCAACGCCGGCATCCCCGTGATGGCGCACATCGGCTTCACGCCGCAGTCCGTCAACGCGCTGTCCGGCTTCAAGGTCCAGGGCCGCGGCGAGGGCGCCGAGCAGCTGCGCCGCGACGCCCGCGCCGTCGCCGAGGCCGGGGCGCACGCCGTGGTGCTGGAGATGGTGCCGGCCGAGCTGGCCAAGGAGATCACCGCCGAGTCGCCGATCCCCACGTGCGGCATCGGCGCCGGCAAGGACTGCGACGGCCAGGTGCTGGTGTGGCACGACGCCTTCGCCGTGCCGTCCGACGGCCGCCGCCCGTCGTTCGCGACCGTGTTCGGCGAGGTCGGGGAGCTGCTGGAAAAGGGCGCCCGCGATTACGTCGCGCAGGTCGAGTCGCGTGATTTCCCGCCCGTCGACAAGGATTTCAAGGGCTGATCGACGGCCCTGAGGCAGCGCTCCGCGGCGCTTCCGCCGACCCCGCCCGCGGGCGCTCCGAGGCACCTCCGCCGGGCCCGCCCGCGGGTGGGTCGGCGGGCGCGCGAAACGGGCACGACCGGCTGTGCCGACCCCTCCAATCCGGGGGTAAGGTCAAGGTCATGAGCGCATCCGACACCTCCCCCGAGAAGAACCGTTCCGACGGCAAGAAGGAGCGGACCGAGCCGTCCGCGTCCCTCGAGGTGGAGGTGAAGTTCTCAGCCCCCGAACAGGCGGTGGTCCCCGGGTTCGATTTCGTCCCCGGCGTCGCCGACGTCGAGGTCGAGGTCCGCGAAATGTCGGCGACGTACGTGGACACCCCCGATCTTCGGCTCACCCGCGCGAAGCGCACCCTGCGCCGCCGCCTGGGCGGCCCCGACGAGGGTTGGCACCTGAAGACCCCGGCCGAAGCCGGCCGCATGGAGTACGGCGCCGCCCTCGATGAGGGCTCCGTCGAGGGTGAGGGCGAGGACGCCACCTACGTCGTCCCGGACGCGCTGCTGGCGCCGGTCCGCTCCATCGTGCGCGAGCACCCGCTGCGCCCCATCGCGCGGGTGGACAACGTCCGCCACGTCTCCACGCTGAAGAACGCCGACGGCGAGCCGATCGCGGAGTTCTGCGACGACCACGTCACCGCGGTGTCGCTGCTGTCCGGCGGCGAGGAGACGTCGTGGCGCGAGTGGGAGATCGAGCTGATCGGCGACATCGCCACGCAGCCAGAGGGCGCGGAGCTGCTCGAGCGCCTCGGCGCGGTGCTGCGCATCGCCGGCGCGACGCCGTCGGACAGCCCGTCGAAGTTGGCCACGGCGCTGGGCGATTCGAAGGACGCCGCCCCGGTGCCGCCGACGCCGGCCGATCTGCCGGAGGGCACGCCGGGCCGCGCGGTCGTCGACGCGCTGGCGGCGAACGTGGCGAAGATGGTCGAGTGGGACCCGAAGGTCCGCCGCGACGAGTGGGATTCGGTGCACCAGATGCGCGTGGCCACCCGTGAGCTGCGCAGCCACATGCAGACGTTCCACGGCATCCTGGTGGGCGACCAGATCGCGCACATGGAGTCGGAGCTGAAGCTGCTGGCCGGCGTGCTGGGCGTGGCCCGCGACGCGGAGGTCGTGGCCGAGCGGTTCGAAAACCAGCTCAAGCGCGACGAGGCCGACGTCATCGGCGGCGAGATGCGCGAAGAGCTCATCGCCGACATTCGCCGCGATTACGATCGCGCCCACCGCCGCGTCGTCGCCGCCCTGGATTCGAGCCGGTACCTGACCATCCTCGACCAGCTCGACGAGCTGCTGGCCGACCCGCCGGTGAACCCGAACGCCGCCGAGGACGCGGAGGAAGCCGAGCGCGAGGCCGCCGAAAAGAAGGCGGCCGAGGAGGCCGCCGAGGAAGCGGCCAAGGAAACCGAGCGGGCCGGCGAGCCCGATGAGCCGGCGGAGGAGAAGGACGGCACCGCTGCCGCCGCGTCCGCCGCGGCTGGGCTTGACGACGCCGACGCCTCCGACGAGGAGCCCGAGGACGATGACCTCTCCCCCGCCGAGACGGCGGAGCGGATCGTTGACGAGTCGGACGCCGCCGATGACGGGTACGGCGCCACCGAGGCACACGGCGGGGATGCCGGCGCCGGGGCGTCGGAAAGCGAGGGCGAGCCGGAACCGGCCGAGACGCCGGACGCCGAGACCGCGCCCGAGCCCGCTCCCGCGCCGGAGAAGACCCCCGAGCAGATCCGCGCGGAAACCAACGCGGTGCTGGCGATCCATCTGGCGAAGGCGTTCCGGAAGTTCGAGCGGCGCCACCGCAAGGCCGTCGAGGGCCGCGGCGACACGTCGCTGCCCGTCGCCGAGCGCGAGGAGCGGTTCCACGACGTGCGCAAGGCGGCGAAGAAGGTGCGTTACTCCGCGGAGGCCGCGCAGGCGTCCGGACTGCCCACGAAGAAGCTGTACGCGGCGTGCAAGCAGCTGCAGTCGTCGCTGGGCGATTTCCAGGACACCTGCACCGCCCGCCACGTGCTGCTGCAGAAGGCCCGCCGCGCGCACTCGCATGACCAGGACACCTTCGGCTACGGCGTGCTGTACCAGATCGAGCGGATGGACGGCCTGAAGGCGCTGGAGGCGTACGACGACGACGTCAAGGGCGTGCTGAAGTCCTACGCCAAGCTCGAGTCGAAGATGGAGAAGACCCGGGAGAAGGCGAAGAAGGCGCGCAAGGTCCGCACCAAGCGGGATTGACGGCCGGGCGGCCGCGCCGAACCGGATGGAACGGGCGGCCGGGCCCTGCCGGGGCAGCATCGGCGACCGGGCCCGCCGCTCGCAACCGCCGCGAAAAACCGGCGCGCACGGGTCTTGTGTGCGCGCCGGCTTTCTCTTATTCTCCGACGTTGATACGTCATCATCCGGCGTCGATCGCCGCCGATGACCATCACCGAAACCACCCTCGAAATCGACCGGCGAGATCCCCGGCGAGATCCATGGACTAAGGAGAATCATGACCATCCCCCAGCTGCCCGCCGTCGCCCGCGACGTTCTGGGCCTCATCGCCCGCATCGGCCTCGGCGTCGTTCTGCTCGCCCACGGCTGGCAGAAGCTGTTCGACTGGACCATGGCCGGCACGCAGGCCGGGTTCGAGAAGATGGGCGCGCCCGTCCCGGCGCTGTCCGCCTGGATCGCGGCGATCGTCGAATTCGGCGGCGGCCTGCTGATCCTGATCGGCGCGTTCCAGGCGATCGTGGGCATCGTCGTCGCTCTGCTGATGTCCGGGGCCTGGGCCATCGCCCACACCGGCAACGGCCTGTTCGTCGCGAACGGCGGTCCGGAGCTGGTCATCGTCATCGGTGCCGGCGCGCTGTTCCTGGCGGCGTTCGGATCGGGCCGCTTCTCGGTGGATGCGGTTCTTGCTTCGCGACGGGCCCGCCACACCGCCGCCGAGGCCTAAGCGTCGGCCGGGGGCTTGCCCCAGTCGTCGTCTTCCTCGTCCCAATCGTCGGCGGCCTCGTTGCGGGCGGCGACGCGCTCCATCGCGGCGCGGGCCTCGGCCTCCGTCGCATAGGGGCCCATCCGGTCGTCCCAGCCGCTCTGCTTCCCGCGGGTCACTTCGCCGGTCGAGGGCTTGTAGTACCAATCCTTGGCGTCGTCGGCCATGTCATCCTCCTGGGATCGTCGCGGTGGCGCGGCGGCCGCGTGCCCGGCATCGGGGTCGCCGCGGCCGACGGGCCGGTTGTGTCCAGGTTACCCGCGGGTACTATCTCTGGACATGGCTCGCGGCGACGCGGCCCCGACGATGATCCGCCCCACCCCTCCGGCACCCCGTGCCCGCGGCTGTGTCCGCCTCCGCCCGCACGAGCGAGCGGTGGCGGGAGGGACCCCGGATCCGACGGTGGCCGCGGCGCCGCCGCGCCCGTCCACCATCCCCGTCGAAAGGTCCCCGATGCCCGTCCCCGCCGCCGTCGAACGAGTCCGCGAGTCCGCGGGGCCGGACGCGACGATCGCGCATGCGCCGGGATCGGTGGAGCTGCTCGGCGAGACCTGCGCCGCCACCGGCGGCATGCTGCTGGCCACCGCGCTGCCCGCTTCCGTCGCCGTGGCCCTGGAACCGAACGACTCCGGCGAGCTGACGGTCATCTCCGCGAAGACGGGCGAGGAAACCTCGCTGCCCATGCCCGATTCCGTGCCGGAGGCGTACCCGGCGGAGGTCACCGCGGTCGCGGCGGCCATCGTGGCGCTGCAGCACACCATGCATCTGATCCCCCGCACCGATTCGGGAATCACGGTGCGCTGGGCGTCGAACATCCCGGGCGGGCGGGGCCTCGGCGAGATCGCCGCGCTGCAGTC
Source organism: Corynebacterium halotolerans (assembly GCF_001056295.1). Classification (GTDB taxonomy): domain Bacteria; phylum Actinomycetota; class Actinomycetes; order Mycobacteriales; family Mycobacteriaceae; genus Corynebacterium; species Corynebacterium hansenii. Next base: position 482,188 of record NZ_JVMD01000015.1, on the reverse strand, counting down.
CGCGGTGGCGCTGGCGGCCAATGCCAGGTGGGGCGACCGCGACGACGTGCCCACCCGCGCCCGGCTGGCCGCCGCCCTCCACGAGGCCTCCGCCGCGCACTACGGCGCCCACTGGCCGCTGCACCCGTACACCGCGGCGCTGCGCAGCCGCCCGGATTCGGTGCTGACCTGCAATCACTCCGACGAGGCCGTCACCCAGACCCCGCGCCCGGACAACCTGGCGCTGATGGTCGCCTACTCCCCCGACATCACCGGCGCGTCGCCGCAGGTGGAGCGCCACGAGTTCTTCGCGGAGGCCTGCTCCGCCTTCGGGGTGCCCACCCTCCACGGCCTGCCCGAGGCCCAGCCGCGCGTGCTCGAGTGGGTCCGCGCCCGCCGGGAGGTCAACCCCGATGACGACGCCCCGACGGTGGGCCGCGCCACCCAGTGGCTCGACGACGCCTCGGGCTGCTCCGACCGCGCCCGCGCCGTGTCCGCGCACCTGCGCCACGGCGACGCCGCCGCCGCGATGGCCGGCGTCGCCCACGACGTGTCGGTGCGCGATACCGCCCCGTCGTGCGATTCGCCGCTCGGTCGCCTGGTCGAGGCACTGGATGGTTTCGACGCCGTGGCCCGGTGCTGCCCCGCCCGCGGTGCCGCCGTGGTCGTGTGGGCGCATGCCGACGACGCCGACGACGTCGAAGCCGCCCTCCGCCGCGGCGGATCGGTGATGCGCATCGAGGGCACCGACGCCGGCGACGCCGTCGATTCGCCGTTCCAGGGCTGAGTTCCCGCCGCCGGCCTGTCAAGCGCGACCGGCATCGTCTGGGTGTCGTGTCCCGTGACGTTGCGATCGGCTTCTGCGGTGGTCGAGCCGTCCCGCCACCGCGACCTCCCGGGACGAAACGGCTAACCCACCCCGAATAGCGCCGGCCGCCGCTACCTTCGCGGCTAACCCACCCCGAATGCGCAGACCCACCCGCTGTAACAGGTGGGTCTGCGCATTCGGGGTGGGTTTAGGTGAAGAGTGGTGCACCGACCGGGTGAACGGGGTGCGGTGCACCAACCAGGCGGACGGGGCTCGACACCCCGACCGGGTGGACGGGGCGCGGTGCTTCCGTGGCCGCGATTTTCCGGGCGTCATCACCCCAGCACGCGCCGTCCGCAACCTCACGGGTCATGCCGGCTAATCCGCCGACCAGTAGTCCGCCGACCAGGCAAGCACTCGCCTGGACTGCTTCCCCGGCCCCTCCGGCCCCGCCCGGCCGACTCCCCGCTAATCCGCCGGCCAGCCGAAGACCACCCGCGGCTCCAATGGGTTCGACGGATCCGCGGTGACCAGACTGATCCGCTGGGAGGTGCCCTCGACGGGCACGCCCTCCCCTGCGGTGGCGCGGCACGTCGCGAACACCGGCGGCTCGAACACGAACACCTCGACTTCCTCGCCGCGGTCGTGGAGCACCGCCGAATCGAAGGCCATGCCCACCCACGGCTCGAGCACGACGGCCTCCGTCAGATCGAGGCACGCCCGGTCGACGCGCGAGGACAGCTGGCCCGACGTCGCCATCGTCGAGATCGCCTCGTCGACTCCGGCGCCCACCCACTCCGGCACCTCCACGGTCTCGGTCTCCCCGCGCCGGTGGGCGGCGATGGCCAGGCAGTACTCCAGCCCGAACCTGTCGATGAGCCTGCGCAGCGGCGCCGTCACGTGCGCATATGGCCCTCCGACGCCGGAATGCACGGGCGCGACGGACGGATCGGCGGCCGGGCCGTCGTCAAGCGACCCCAACCGCTCGTAGCCGGACCCGCGCAACAGGCGCGTGGCGTCCTTCATCACGGCCATCCCCCGCGCAGATTCGGCGTCGACGCCCGCGAGGAACGCGCTGACCTCGGCGATCCCGGCGTCGTCGGGCAGGTCGTAGCCCAGCGCCCGCGCGGCGACGCGGAACTCGGCCAGCGCCTCCTCCCCCGCCGGCCGCAGGGTCCGCAGCACGCCGACCCCGGCCTCCGCCATCATCCGGCCCGCGACCATGCCCGCCAGCAGCGAAATCTCCGAATTGTGGTCCATCGCCGGCGGCCGCGCGTCCAGGTGCAGCTCCCACCGCCCGTCGCCCGTCGGCGCGACGGTCTGCGAGGGCAGGCGGAGGTTGATCGCTTCACGACGCAGCGCCGACCCCTGCCTCGCCCGGCCGACCTCGGGCAACGCCGCAATGGAGGGGTGCGGCTCACCCGCGTCGAGCGACTCCTGCACCTCCACGTACTCCAGCCGCGCCACCGACCGCACCAGCGCGGGATACACGTCGCATTCGGCCGGTTCGCCGTCGGCGCCGACGACGATGTCCCACACGATGGCGGGGCGGTCGACGTCGGGAAGCAAGCTGCCCAGGCCCTCCGACAGGGCCGCCGGGTGCAGGCGCGTCGGCTCGTCCGGCAGATAGATGGTCTGGCCGCGGCGCATGGCCTCGCGCGCAGTCGGCGAGTCCGGTTCGAGCAGCCCGCCGACGTCCGCGATGGCGTACAGGACGCGCCAGCCGCCGCCCCCGAGCTCGCTCAAATGCATCGCCTGATCCAGATCCATCGAACCGGGCGGGTCGATGGTGACGAAGGGAACGTCGCGCATGTCCTTCCGCGACGCACGGCGATCGGCCGCCGCGGCCGCATCGGCGTGGACCTCCGGGGCGAACGTCTCCGGCACCCCGAACTCGCGGGCGACGGCGCGGAAATCGAGGGCCGCTGCATAGAGCTTCATGTCCGCCGAGCCTAATGGCGAACGCCGCCGACGGCGCCGGATAGCCTGTGGGGGTTCACTTCGCACTACACAGGAGCACACATGACCGCGCAGGCCACGCCCGCAAACGAGATGACCAAGGCCATCCTCCCCGATTCGGCGCTGCCGACCCACTGGTACAACCTCGCCGCCGACTTCCCCGAGCCGCTGCCGCCGCACCTGCACCCGGGGACGCGCGAGCCGCTGAAGCCGGAGGAAATGGAGCCGATCTTCGCGTCCGGACTGGTCGAGCAGGAGTTCTCCACCGACCGGTGGATCGAGATCCCCGAACCGATCCGCGAAATCTACCGACTGTGGAGGCCCGCCCCGCTGGCCCGCGCCCGCCGCCTGGAGAAGGAGCTGGGCACCTCCGCCCGCATCTACTACAAGAACGAGTCCGTCTCCCCGATCGGTTCGCACAAGCCGAACACGTCGGTGGCGCAGGCGTACTACAACAAGCTCGACGGCATCTCGAACCTGACCACCGAGACCGGCGCCGGCCAGTGGGGCGCGTCGCTGTCCTTCGCGGCCGGGTTCTTCGGCCTGGGCGTCGAGGTGTGGCAGGTCCGCGCGTCGTACGACTCGAAGCCGTACCGCCGCATGCTCATGGAGGTCTACGGCGGGTCGGTGCACCCGTCGCCGTCGAACCTGACGGAGGCCGGCCGCGCGATGCTGGAGAAGGACCCCGGCACCCCGGGTTCGCTGGGCATGGCCGTGTCGGAGGCCATCGAGGTCGCCGTCAAGGGCGACAATTCGCGTTATGCGCTGGGCAGCGTGCTCAACCACGTGATGCTGCACCAGACGATCATCGGCCAGGAGGCCGCCGCGCAGCTGGCCATGTTCGGCGAGTCCGGGCCGGACGTGGTGGTGGGCTGCGCGGGCGGCGGGTCGAACCTGGCCGGCCTGACGTTCCCGTTCATCGGGCATTCGCTGACCGGTTCCGTGCTTGACGACGGCGGCCGTTCCTCCTCCCCGACCGACCGGTCGGGGACCCGCCGGGATCCGTCGGAGTTCCTGCGCGACGGCGCGCCCCGCATCGTCGCCGCCGAGCCCGCGAAGTGCCCGTCGCTGACGGAGGGCGAATACCGCTACGACCATGGCGACGTCGCGGGCCTGACGCCGCTGCTGAGGATGCACACCCTGGGCCAGGATTTCGTGCCGGACCCGATCCACGCGGGCGGCCTGCGCTACCACGCGATGGCGCCGATGGTGTCGCACGCCGTGGAGCTGGGCCTGATGGAGACCACCACCGTCGAGCAGGAGGACGCGTTCGCCGCGGGAGTGCGGTTCGCGCGCTGCGAGGGCACCGTCCCCGCGCCCGAGTCCAACCACGCCATCGCGGCGGCGTGCGTCGAGGCGGAGAAGCACAAGGGCGAGCCGGGCACCGGCCCCGTCATCCTGATCGGCCTGTCGGGCAACGGCTTCCTGGATCTGCCCGCGTACTCGCAGTTCCTGTAAGAGGCCACGCGGCTCGGGGCGCGGGTTTTCCGCCGGGTCCCGGGGAAGGCGCGGCCGGGTTCGGGCCGTCGCAAAGCAGGTGCGCGGGCCAGGCTCGTCCGTCGTAAAGCTCGTGCGCGGCCGGGCTCGGCCGGGCCCAACCGCGTGACCCGCGCCCACCCCCGCCCTCGGGTGCCGGGAAATTCGACGGAACCGGGGCGCGCCGGGCGGCGTCCAAAGGGGCATGAACCCCATTCGAGGAATCACCGACGCCGACCGCGTCGCACTGTCGCGCGGGCACCGGGCCGGCGACCTGCACCGCATCCGCCCCAACAGCTTCTACCCCGCCGACCAGTGGAACGCGCTCGACGATCAGGGCAAACGGCGGCTCCGGCACATCGCCGCCGCCGACGCTCACACCGGCATGGTGTTGATGGGTCGAAGCGCCGTGCTGATGCACGGCCTGGACGTGCTCGACGCCGACGGCGGCTGGGGCGACGGGCCGGACGCGGACGGCCTCCGGGGCGGCGGGCCGCACCGTGACCCGGCGCACGATGTCATCGAGCTCGCCCACCCCACCCGCAGGCGGTCGGCGACCATCGGCGATGTACGCGAAAGCCGACTGACCTGGGGTCCCGGCGACCTGGTCCGGGTCGATGGCCGTCTGGTCACCGGCGTCGGCGCTACCGTCGCGGACATTCGGCTGCGCCACGGGTTCCGGCAGGGCCTTACGGCGGCGGACTCCGCCCTGCGCCTCGGGCATTCGAATATCGACCTCGCGCGGGCACAGTTCATCGAGGCCGGGTTGCCCGCGCCCGAGCTGCAGACCTGGGTTTTCGACGAACGCGGCGTCCTGATCTGCCGCGTCGACATGGCCTACCGCGACTGGCCCGTCATCTTCGAGGTCCACGGCGAGGAGAAATTCACCGGGGCCTACGGCGACCCCCGCGACCGGGTGCGGCGCGAATGGCGGCGCGAGAAGGAACTCATCGACGTCGGCCTGACCCCCGTGCGCATCGACTGGATCGACCTGATGACGGAAAACGCCGTGGTCAAAGCCCTCGAGGCCCTGAAGCGCGGCGAGAAGGCGCTGGCCCGCGGCGAGACGTTCCGGGGGTCGTTCGTCCGGTTCGGCGAGCGGTGGCCGGAGGGGTTCCGGACGCGGAAGCAGGATTTCGAGGCGCGACGTCGGGACAGCTGACGCCGTAGCCGGATCACCGGCTCGACGGCGGGCCAACTGTCGCGGAAATCGCCTCTGCGGCCTCGAGCCGCGGCCCGAGGAGTCGCGTACCCGCTCGTCGCCGCTGAGGCGATCGCGACCCACGCAACGCCAGTCACTTGCGCCACAAGTCCCCGTCATCGCGTTCAAACTGAAACACGCGCGCGGCAAAACACCTGGTCATTTGCCGGCCCGGTGTTTCAATTTGAACGCAAACGACCGACGTTGGGGCTGGTGTGACGAAGTCCCCTCCCTGCACGTGGTCGGCGGCCACGCCTGCGCGACGTTGGGCGGAATACGTCGGCGCGACCGAGTTTGCCGAAACAATCACGCGACCGGAGCAACGGAATCGGCCGGAAGAGCCGGCGCGGCCACTCGATCGACGCGACGCGCGCAATCGAAGTAACGCGAGCGGCCAAAGTGGCGGGCCGCAGCCGGAAACAGCCGCCGCCCTACCCGCACAACCAAAACGCCCCCGAGGTAGTCAACCCCCGAAGAGTCCGGGGTGGACAACCCCCGAAGTACCCGAAGTAACGGTGAACGAGCCGGCCTGTGAGCCGGATTCTGTTCCCGCCGGTCCTTTCGGCGCCGGCGGGCGATGACCATCCATCTCGACGCACCATTGCTGGGCGCCTGAAGCGGCTTACCCTCGGACTCGGGCGGGCGCCCTCGATCGTCCGAGCAGGCACACCGCGCGAACGTGGTGCGCCCTCTTGCCTTGCTCCCGGTGGGGTTTACCGAGCCGCCGCAGTCACCTGCGGCGCTGGTGCGCTCTTACCGCACCTTTTCACCCTTACCCGGTGCGTCGCGGACGAATCCGCGCCGCCCGGGCGGTTTGTTTTCTGTGGCACTTTCCCGCGGGTCGCCCCGGGTTGCCGTTAGCAACCACCGTGCCCTGTGGAGTCCGGACTTTCCTCGGCGCCGGGCCGGGCCCACCTTGCGGTGCGCTGGTCCCCGTGCCGCGGTCATCCGGCCGGCTCGCTCACGTGGTGGAACTTTACAGCACGTCGGCGGGATTCCCGTCCGCGGGTTTGTCTGCGCGCTGTGCTTTGCGACGCCCACGTCCCCGCCATCCGCCGCCCGAGCCGAATACGAGGCGGACACGAGGCGGACGGCGAGCGGCGAACGGCGAACTACCCGGCGAGAGGCGGACGGCGAGCGGCGCACTATCTGGCGAGCCGCGAACTACCCGGCCAGCGGCGAGCTACCTCAGGTGCGCGGTGTCGTTGACGAGTGTGACCGACGTCGGGCCGTCGGCGTAGAACTCGGCGACCGACAGAGACGCGAGATCCAGGTGCAGGCGGGTGTACAACTCGAACCCGGCACCGAGGCCCTGCCGGATGATCGCCTTCACCGGCGTCACGTGGCTGACCACCAGGAACGTGCCGGGGCCGAAGCTCTCGGCGATCCGTCGGCGGGCGGCGGCGACGCGGTCGTCGACGGCGCGGAACGCCTCGCCACCCGGCGGCGGCAGCTCGGGATCGGAGAGCCAGCGGGCGTGGATGTCGGCGTCACGTGCGGCGGCCTCGCCGAAGGTCAGGCCCTCCCACGTGCCGAAGTCGGTTTCCCGCAGGTCGTCGTCCACGCAGATGTCCAGGCCGAGTTCCGCGGAGGCGTACTCCGCGGTTTCCAGGGCGCGGGCCTGCGGCGACGCGATGATCCCGCCGATTTCCCAGTCCCCCAGCGCCAACCGGTCGGCGGCGGCGCGGGCTTGGCGACGACCGAAGTCGGTCAGCGACGGGTTCGACGTCGACCCGCTGTACCGGCGGTCGATGCTCATGGGCGTCTGCCCGTGGCGCAGCAGAAGCAGCCTCGTGGGTTCGCCGACGGCGCCGGTCCACCCCGGGCTCGCCGACGACGCTTCGCGCGCCGACCCCGAACCCGACGTCGTGGAAACCAAACCCGCGTCTCCGGTTCCGGCCTGGCCCGCGCCGCCGCGCGCGGACTGGCCCGCGCCTCGCTCCGCCGACCCCGCATCGCCGCTCATCGGCCGCCTCCCTTGCCCGCGGCGTTGAGGGTCACCGGCCGCACCAGCCACGCCCGGCACTCGGGGCAGTTGACCACCACCTCGGGCGGAAGCCGCTCGAAGTCGCGCATGGTCGACGCATCGAGCTCCATGTAGCAGCTCAGGCAGGTGCGCCCCTCGAGGCGGGCGACGCCGATGCCGGTTTCGGCGGTGATCTTGTCGTAGCGCGACAGCAGCGTCGGGTCGACCTTGCCGCGCAGCTCCTCCATGCGCCGCTTCAGCCCGTCGACCTGGGCTTGCACGTCCAGATCGGCGTCGGCAACGCGCTTTTCGGCGCCGCGGATGCGCTCCTCCAGCTCGTCGGCGTCGGCGCCGGTGTTGATCTCGTGGGCGTCGCGGATGTCGCGGACGTCGGCGATGTGGTGCTCGAGCTCCTCGCGGCGCCGCCTCGTGGACGCCAGATCATGCTCCAGGTCGCGCCGCACCTCGGGGTCTTCGGCGGCGCCCAGGCTGCGGCGGTCCTCGTCCTCGCGGCGGCGCAGCTTGTCCAGGTCCGACTCCAGCTTCTTGACGTCCACGCCCAGATCCCGCGCCGACAACCTCGACCGGGCGGAACTGGTCCGCTGGGCGGCGCGCTCGGCGAGCAGCGACGTCAGCTCGGCCCGCTCGGGCGACGACTGGCGCCGCGCTTCGAGCCCGTCCATGCGCGCCTGGGCTTCGGACAGCTCCAGGATCGTCACCTGCGTGACGGGGTCGAGTTTCATCGTTTCTCCTCGGTGGTGTCGGTGGTGGTGCGGGCGGCGACGGTCCACGGGTCGGTGCGGATGTCCAGGACCTCCGCCTCGATGCCCAGCGCGTCGCCCAGCAGCTCCGCGGCCTGGCCGCACCAGGGGAATTCGCTGGCCCAGTGCGCGGTGTCGACGATGCAGGGGCCGCCGTCGCGCAGCGCCTCGTCGACGGGGTGGTGCCGCAGGTCGGACGTGACGAACGCGTCGACGCCCAGCTTGCGCGCGGTGTTCAGGAAGGAATCGCCGGAGCCGGAGGCCACCGCCACGCGGCGGATCATCCGGTCCGGGTCGCCGGCGCCGCGCACGCCCCACTCCGTGGCCGGCAGGCGCTTTGCGACGCGATCGACGAAATCGCGGAAAGGCATCGGCTCGTCGAGGTCTCCGACGCGCCCGATGCCCAGCGCGGTGCCGGGGTCGAGATCGCCGACGAGGGATTCGAGGATGTCGAAGCTCGGCTCCTCGTACGGGTGCGCCTCCAGCAGCGCAGCGTGGACGCGCGACCGCAGCGCGGGTTCGGCGACGAACTCGATGCGCTCTTCCTCGACGTGCTCGACCGCACCGCGCTCGCCGATGAACGGGTCGGCGTCGTCGCCCGGGCGGAACTGGCCCCGGCCGGAGAGCTCGTAGGCGCAGGAGTCGTAATCGCCGACGGATCCGGCGCCGGCTGCGAAGACGGCCTCCTTCACTGCGTCGGCGTGGGACGCCGGCACGCGGACCACCCATGCGTCGAGGTGCTGGCCCGGCTTCGGCGCCAGCGGCGCACCCGGGGTGACGCCGAGGATCTCGGCGAGGCGGTCGTTGACGCCCGGCCGCGCGGAATCGGCGTTGGTGTGCGCCGCGAACAACGCCACGCCGCCGCGGATGAGCTTGTGCAGGATCCGCCCCTTCGGCGTGTCCGCCGCCACGGAGGACACCCCGCGCAGCAGCAGCGGATGGTGCACCACGAGCATCTGGGCGCCCGCCGCCACCGCGGCATCGGCGACGGCGTCGGTGCAGTCCAGCGCCACCGCCACGCGCGAGACGGGATGCTCGGGGTCGCCGCAGATCAATCCGACCCGGTCCCACTCTTCGGCGAGCTCGGGCGGGTAGGCGGCATCGAGAACTCGGCGCACGTCGGCGACGGTCACGTTCATCTGCGTTCCTCTCGGGTCATGTGGACTGTTGGGCGGTGGACGGCGGCGATGCGGGCGACCTCCCCCACCAGTGTGCCGACGTCGGCGGCGCCCCGCACCGCCAGGCGCCACCACGACGTCCCCAGGCCGGGAAACGTGTCGCACCGGCGCACCGCCACGCCACGATTGGCCAGCGCCAGGCGCGCCGCCTCGGGATCGGCCACCGGCGGCCGGGCGAGCACGAAGGGGCCGGATGCCGGTTCGACGCTCCACCCGGCGTCGTCGAGCGAAGCGATCATGGCCGCCCGCTCGCGGGCGATGCTCTCCCGCTCCAGCTCCAGCGGGCGGTCCATGCCGTGTTCGGCGACCAGCCGCATGGCGTGGAGCTGCAGCGTGCCCACCGGCCACGACGGGCGCCGCCGCGCGAGCTTCGCCAGCACCTCCGGCGCGCCGAGCGCGTAGCCGCAGCGCAGGCCCGCCAGGGCCCACGTCTTGGTCAGGCTGCGGAAGACCAGCACGCCGGGGTCGCGCACGGAGGCCACCTCGCTGGCGTCGTGGTCCTCGGCGGCGACGACGTCCATGAACGCCTCGTCGACCACCACGATCCGCCCCGGCGCGCGCAACGCCAGGATGTCCTCGCGCGAATGCAGCACCGACGTCGGGTTGGTCGGGTTGCCCACGACCACGAGGTCGGCGTCATCGGAGATCCGCGGCGCCCCGGCACCCGACCGCCCCTCGTCGCGCACCTGGGCCACGTCCCACGGGCGGCGCAGGATGACACGCTCGACGGGCACTCCGGCGGCGCGCATGGCGGCCTCCGGCTCGGTGAACTGGGGGTGGATCACCGCCGGGCGCTCGCACAGGTTCGGCAACAGCGCGAAGCCCTCCGCCACGCCGGCGAGCAGCAGCACCTCGTCGGCCGTGCGACCGTGCCGCGCCGCGATGAGTCTGCGCACGCGCCGATCCAGCATCGGGTCGGGGTAGGCGGACAACTCGTTGAGGTGGCCGCCCACGCCGTCGAGAAGCCACCGCGGCGTCGCCCCGCGAACGTTGACCGCGAAGTCGACCAGCGCCCCGCGGGCGGCGACGTCGCCGTGATAGTTCAGATCGCCGGCGAACCCGGTCTCCGCGAACGCGGTCCCGGCGTCATCCCCCATCTCCATGCCCTTCACATTGCCACACCGCCCGGATCGCCCACCACGGGCCCGCGGAGCCATACTGGAGGGCATGGCCCCCACCTTGCTCATCGACGTCGACGGCACCATCAGCGATTCCCTCGCGGGCATCCAGAAGAGTTTCCGCACCGCGCTGGCCGCGATCGATCACCCGCTGCCCGACGACGCGTTCCTGGCCCCCCTCGCCGGGCCGCCCATGCGGGATTCGATGGTGCGGGTCGGGCTGGAGGGCGATGAGCTCGAGGAAGCCATGCGCGTCTACGGCGCGCGGCAGACCGGCGGCGGCTGGGCGGAGACGAGCATGTTCCCGGGCTGGCCGGAGCTTCTCGACGGCTGGCGGTCCGACGGCATCCGCTTGGCGACGGCTACGTCGAAGGGCGGGCACTTCGCCCGGAAGGTGCTGGCGAAATTCGGGATCCTCGACCGGTTCGACTTCATCGGCGCCGCCGACGACGGCGGGGACCGGCGGCAGAAGGACGACGTCATCGAGCACACGCTGCGGGTGCTGGGGTTGCCCGCGGACCGGCGGGAGATCGACGGCGACGGCCCCGGGGACGACGCGCTCTCCGGCGTCGTCATGATCGGCGACCGCGTCCACGACATCGAGGGCGCGCACCGCTTCGGCATCCCGTGCATCCTCGTCGGCTGGGGCTACGGGCCCGACGACGAACGCGCCCGCGCCGACGCCGTCGCCCACGACCCGGCGGAGCTCGACCGGTTGGCGCGGGAGCTGCTCGGGCTCTGATCCGGGAATTGGCTCCGGCGGCGCCGCCGTTATACCTTGTCATTCGGAAAAATCCGCCTCTCGGGCGGCGACCCGGCCGGGTCGGCGACCGAGCCGGGCGGCCGTTGCGGCGCGCCCCTTCGCCGAGGTCCCCGACCGGACCCCGTGACCGGGCCGCCGCGTGTTCCGGCGCCATCTGCCGGTCCCGTCACCGAGGAGATCCCATGTCCGCCCCTGGCCGCACCGAGTCCGTGTACCTCGTCTTCGTGTGCAGCGGCAACATCTGCCGCTCCCCGATGGCGGAGATCATCGTCCGCGATGCCCTCGAGGATGCCGGGATGGCCGACGACGTGCTCGTCGCGTCGTGCGGCATCGGCGCCTGGCACGTCGGCCAGCCCGCCGACTCACGCGCCCGCGCCGAGCTGGAGCGCTCCGGCCACGACTCGGCGCACGTCGCCGCGCAGCTCGGCGCCGAGCACATCGACGCGACGCTCTACATCGCCATGGACAACGGCCACGTCTCCCAGCTGATCGCCCGCGGCATCCCGGCCGAGAAGATCCGCCTGATGCGGTCCTTCGACCCGGACTCCCCCTCCGACGCCGAAGTCGCCGATCCCTACTACGGCGACGCGTCCGGTTTCGCCCGCACCCGCCGCGAGATCGAGGCCGCCACGCCGGGGCTCCTCGCCGCGGTGAGCGGGTTCCTCGTGGACTCGTCGACGCGGTAGGTCCACGGTCGCGATGGGCCGGTCCGCGCGCTGCTGCCGGTCCGTGCGCTGGGCCCGTCCGCGCCCTGCGCCCGTCCGCGCGCTGCGGCAGGTCTGCGCGCAGGGCCGGTGGCCAGGTTGACTGCGCGCCCCGGTCCCCGGCCCCCTAGAACTCCTTGAGTTCGATGCGCTCGCGGTCCTTCGGGCGGGGATCCTTGCCTGCCAGCGTGCGCACGCGGAAGGTCCAGATCTTGTTGATCAGGAAGTTCGCCGGCGTGCCCAGCAGCACGCCGATCAGGTTGGCCCAGTAGAACTTGGTGCGCAGGCCGCTGGAGTCGTCGAAGATGTGGTCCGGCAGCGCCAGCGGCGACGTCGGGTTGGTCAGCGCCGTGATGGTGATCAAGCTGACGAGGAGCCCCGACAGCCCGGCGAGCAGGAACGGCCCGAACTGGCGGAACCAGTTGGGGCGATTGTCGGTGCGGAAGGTCCACGAACGGTTGAGCTGGAAGTTCCACACGTTGGCGATGAGGAACGCCAACGTCGCGTAAACGTGCGACCAGCGGATGTTCCAGCGGGTGCCCAGCAGGTTGGCGAACACCTCGTGCTCGTTGATGCCCCACTCCAGGCCCAGCTTGCGTGCGCCGACCGCCACCGCGGTGTTGACCAGCACGCCGGTGCCGCCGACCATCCCGAACTTGAGGAACTGGCGGAAGACCGCGCCATAGCGCGAACGCGACGGCGGCGTAGCGGCGGTTGAGGACACGGGCACCTTCCGACTTGCGAACATGTGGGATAACGGCCGATTCTACTCCACGACCGTGCCCGAACGTGCCCGCCGATGATGAACGTCACGGTGCGTCGCAAAGCGGCGGCCGGCCCACACCGCCGCCCCGCGGCAACCGCCCGCCCAACCCCCTTCCGCGTCCGGGGCGATCCGGGCGGGTGAGTAAGGTGGGCGGCGTGAAATCCCGAATCCGCCAGTTCCTGACCCCCGGCTGGGTGCTCACCGCCGTGGTCTGCGTCGCGTTCGCCTACATCGCGTTCACGGTGCTCGCGCCGTGGCAGCTCGGGAAGAACGAGGCCCGCCAGGAGCGCAACGAGCAGCTCCGCCACGCCTTCGAGGTCGATCCCGTGGACGCGTCCGAGCTGTTCCCCGCCGAGGGCGAGTTGGCGGAGGGCACGGAGTGGCGGCGGGTCACCGCGCAGGGCGAGTTCCTGCCCGATTCGGACGTGCTGCTGCGCAACCGCCCGGTCGACGGCACTCCGGCGACGCACGCGCTGACCGCCTTCCGCGCCGATGATGGCACGTTGTACCTGGTCAACCGCGGTTTCGAGTCGCCGTCCGACGGCGGCATCCCGGCGATGGAGGCGGCGCCGAAGGGGAAGGTGACCATCCTCGGCTACGCGCGCCGCGGCGAAATCCCGCCGGAGCGCCCGCCGCTGGAGGGCGCCGCCGGCGAGCCGACGCAGGTCTACGGCCTGAACATCGACCAGATCGGCGGGATCATGGGCCTGGACCTGCACCAGGATTACATCCAGCTCGCCGAGGGCCAGCCCGGCGGCCTGCGCCCCATCCCCCTGCCGACGCTCGAGTCCGGCCCGTACCTGGCGTACGGCATCCAGTGGATCTTCTTCGGCATCATGGCCCCCGCCGCGCTGGTGTGGTTCATCGTCGCGGAGGCCCGGGAGCGGCGCCGGGACCGGGAGGAACAGGAGTCGGCCCTGCGGGCTTCGCTTGACGACGGCGCGGCGGCCCCGTCCCCCGCCGAGCCTCGTGCGGGCGCCGCGGAAGGTGGAGCGGCGGTCGACGATGGCGCGGGAGTCGCGACGAAGGAGCGGGCGACTAATGGCGTGGCGGATGGGGAGGCGCGGGAGGCCTCCGCACCGCCGGCGAGTGCACCGGCTCCGGATCCCGCCGCGGAGCGGGCTCGGAGGCTGGCCGCCCGCTACGGCGATTCCGGGCACAAGGGCCGCCGCCGCAAGGGCCACGGCCTCGACGACGAACGGTTCTGACCGGACCGTTTCCGACCGGGCGATTCCGGCCCGCCGAATCCGATGCGGCCGTGCCCGACGCGCCGGTTCCGGGTCAGCGGGCGGCGATCGCGGCGACCAGCAGGCCGCCGACGCAGATCGCGGCGGTGATGTCCTGGACGCGCCGCGTCAGGGTCACGGCGCGGCGCACGTCGGCGACCGTCGGAGATGACCCGTTCCCCAGAACCGCGCGGTGCTCCACGCCGCCCTCGTAGGCGGTGGCACCGCCGAGCCGCACCCCCAGGGCTCCGGCGGCGGACGCCTCGGGCACGCCGGCGTTGGGGCTGGGGTGACCGGGCGCATCCTCGCGCCAGGCCCGCCACGCGCCCGCGCGATCGGGGCCGGCGATGACGGTCGCGGCGCCGGTGAGGCGGGCCGGCACCCAGTTGATCAGGTCGTCGAATTTCGCCGACGCCCACCCGAAGTTCGCCCACTTCGGCGTGCGGTAGCCGACCATCGCGTCGAGGGTGTTCCCGCAGCGGTGCGCCACCACGCCGGGGGCGCCGAAGACCGCGCCCCACAGCAGCGTGCCGGACACCGCATCGGAGGTGTTCTCCGCCAGCGACTCCACGGTCGCGCGGGCCACGCCGTCCAGGTCGAGTTTCGCCGGGTCACGCGAGCACAGCCACGGCACCAACTCGCGGGAGGCGGCGAGGTCCCGGGCTTCCAGGCGGTCGGCCATCCGCTCCCCGGTGCGCGCCAGCGTCGTGCCGCCGAGCGCCGCCCACGTCGCGGCGGCCAGGGCGATGTTCGGGGTGCGGCGGGCGATCAGGGCGGCCGCGAGAGTCGGGGCGCCGACGAGCACCGCCGCATACGCCGTCCCCCGCGGCTTCGAGTCGGCCCACATCCGCTGCTCCAGCCGGTGTGCCGCAGTGCCGAACCAGGCCACCGGGTGATGGCGGGCGGGGTCCCCGAAAACCCGGTCCGCCGCGAAACCCGCCGCCAGAGCCGCGGCGCGGCCGAGGATTCGGCGTCGAAGGGTGGACGTCATCGCTGCTCCTTGCTCGGGGACCGCGGGCCCATTCCGGGGCCGCGCGATCTCGCGTCGGGGGTTCGCCCGATCATGCCGGGCCGGAAAGAAGTCGGGCCCCGTCCGATCATGCCGGGCCGGAATACGGCGAAACCCCGCCCCGGTGACGGTCCGGGACGGGGTCGAGGTGCCGTGATCGGCGCACTTTTCGCGTGCGGCGAGAGGGTTTCGAACCCCCGACCGCTGGTGTGTAAGACCAGAGCTCTACCACTGAGCTATCGCCGCTGATGCCGCTTGGGCGACGTCGCCGAAAACGGTAACACACCCGTTTCGGACGACCGTTCTTCGGGCCGGGGTGGCTCACGCCGTTCCGACTGCGCTGACGGGAGGCCGATGCACCGGTGCGCAACTGTGACGGGTACGGCGCCGAGGACGCGGCACGCGGTTCCACCCGGCACGGGCCGGAGGGCCGCTCCACGTTCGGCGCCAGCGTCGCAAAGCCACCGGCGCGGAGCGCGCTACTGGCGCTTGACGCCCCGCTGGACCAGGCAGTTGCCCTGCCACTGTCCCAGGCGGATCGCGGAGGTGCCGGTCAGCCCGGCCAGCTGCGCCGACTCGTCGATCAGGCCCGGATCCACGAAACCGGGGCGGCCGGCGCCCGGGGTGAGCAGCCAGATGCGGCCGTTGTCGTTCATGGGGCGGGCGGCGTCGACGAGACCGTCGACCAGATCACCGTCGTCCTCGCGCCACCACAGCAGCACGACGTCGACGACCTCATCGGTTTCCTCGTCCAGCAGATCCTCGCCGAGGAATTCCTCGACGGACTCGCTGATGGCGGTGTCGCAGTCTTCGTCCCAACCGACTTCCTGAACCCGCAGGCCCTTCTCAATGCCCAGCGAATCCGCGTAATCCTGCACAGCGCCAGTGGCGTCGACCACTTCTCCGGTCCTCCATATCTCGAGAATGCCGCGGGTCCCGTCAATGACCCACGATCCTTTCTCCGGGGAGTTTACCGCCCCGGGGGGCCTTGTACAGGGATTGGGGCCATCAAGGCCCGCCGCCACCGGCCCAGATCAGCCCAGCGTCCACTCCGCCGCGCCCCGCAGCGTCTCCCACAGACGCGCGTACAGCCCACCGCCGGCGAGCAGGGATTCATGGTCGCCCTCCTCCGCGACCCGTCCCCCGTCGAGGACGACGATGCGGTCCGCCGACGAGATCGTGCCCAGCTTGTGCGCCACCACGATGGCCGTGCGGCCCTCCAGCAGCGCCGCCAAACCGCGGTGGACGGCGGCCTCGTTGACCGGGTCCAGGGCGGCGGTGGCCTCGTCGAGGAGCACCACCGGCGCATCCTTCAGCGCCGCACGCGCGATGGACAACCGCTGGCGCTGGCCGCCGGACAGCCCCGCGCCGTCCTCGCCCAAGACCGTCGCGTAACCGTCGGGCAGCTCGCGGATGAACTCATCGGCGCAGGCCAGCTCGGCGGCGGCGCGGATTTCGGCGTCCGTCGCATCCGGGTCGCCCACGGCGATGTTCTCGGCGATGGTGCCCGGGAACAGATGCACGTCCTGGAAGACGACGGTGACCAAGCCGGAACGGGCGTCCGGGGTCAATCGCCGCAGATCGGTTCCCCCGATGGACACGGTGCCCGACTGCGGGTCGTCGAAACGCGCGATCAGGTTGAGGATGGTCGACTTGCCCGCGCCCGACGGGCCGACGATGGCGGTCATCTTCCCGGCCTCCGCGACCAGGCTCACCCCGTCGATGCCGGGAGTGCCGTCCGGGTAGCGGTAGCTCACCGCATCGAGGCGCACTTCCGCGCCCCGGCCGGGACGGTCCGCGTCCGACGCCGGAAGATCGTGCAGACGCTCGATGCCGAGCACGGCCATGACCCTGCGCAGCGACGCCTGCGCCATCTGCCAGGACTCGTTGGTGGACAGCAGCCCCTGCACCGGCTGGTACACGTTGAGCGCCAACACGAGCACCACCGCGGCCAGCGCGGCGTTCGCGGTGTCCGCCACGGCGGCGCGCCCGGCCACCGCGACGGTCAGCGGGATGCCGGCCATCAGCACCAGTCCCGCGGCCGACACCGGCACGAGCAGCCGGTGCACCATGGTCACGCTGATCGCCCGGAACTCCTCGACGGCCGAGCCGTACCAATTCAGCGTGCGGTCGCGGGTGGAGAAGACGCGCAGCGCCGGCATCGCGGAGACCGTGTCGATCATGCGGGCCGACGCGCCGGCCTGCTTCGCCTGCCGCACGTCGCCCAGCGCCGTGAGCTTGCGCCCCGACCAGGACATGACCGGCAGCATGGCGACGATGGGCAGCGCCAGCGTGGCGGCGAGCAGGGGATCCTGCATGCCGACGGCGACGATCACCAGCACCGGCAGACCCAGCGCCTGCCCCAGCCGCGGCAGCCCCTCGGACAGGAAATCCTCCACGAGCTGCAGATCGGAGCTGAGCAGCGCCGCCGTATCGCCCCGGGAACGCTCGCCGAGCACCGCGACCGGGATCTCCCGGAGGTGGCCCAGCACGCGCAACCGCATGTGCGCCACCGCCCGGTAGGACGCCAGCCAGGACAGGCGCGCCGCGAACCACCCGGTGACCAGCTGCCCCGCCAGGGATGCCAGGCACATGATGAGGACGCGGGTCACATCGGAGCCATCGGGGGTTTCCCCGCGCACCAGCTGGACGACGATGGAAATCGCCGCGCCGAATGCGACGCCGAGGAACAGGGACTGCACCACCCTCAGCAGTGCGCCGCCGGCGACCGCCCACCGGTGCGGGCCGGTCAGCCTCCACAGAACCATCAACTGCTTCATCGGTCGTCTCCTCGGCGGATCGGGGTCATGGTTTCCTCCTGGCGCCTCCACAGGCGCGCGTATTCGCCGTCGGTGGCCATGAGTTCCTCGTGGGTGCCGCGTTCGACGATGCGCCCGCCGGACATGACGAGGATCGCGTCGGCGCGGCGGATCGTGTGCAACCGGTGGGCGATGACCAGCACCGTCCCGTCGGCCGTCAATTCGGCGAGGCCGTTTTGGATCAGCGCCTCGTTGTCGGGGTCGGTGGCGGCGGTGGCCTCGTCGAGGATCAGCACCGGCCGGTCGGCCAGCAGCGCCCTGGCGATGGACGTCCGCTGGCGTTCGCCGCCGGACAATCCCGAACCGGATTCGCCCAGCCGCGTGTCCAGGCCGTCGTCGAGCTCATCGGCGAAACCGGTCACCGCGGCGGCGTCCAACGCGGCGGTGATCTCCGCCGGAGATGCATCGGGGCGCCCCAGCAGGATGTTCTCGCGGATCGTCCCGGCCAGCAGGTGCGGTCGCTGGAATACCGCCGACACCATCGGGTAGAGGTCGGCGTCGGAAAGCCGCGAGACGTCGCGGCCCCCGATGAGCACCCGGCCGGAATCCGGCCGGTGGAACCCGAGCGCCAGCTCGCCGATCGTCGACTTGCCCGAACCGCTCACCCCCACCAGTGCCGTCACCCCGCCGGCGGGCGCGGTGAACGAGATGTCGTGGAGCACCGGGACGCCGGGTTCGTAGGAGAAGGTCACGCCCTCGAAGCGGACGTCGACGTCGCGTCGGCCCGGCGCCTCTCCGGCGTCGCGCGGCTCCGACGTGGCGTCGCCGGATCCGACCGCCGGCACGGACGCGAGCTGCGCCTCGATCTCGGCGGCTCCCGTGGCCAGCATCGGCAGCACCACCATGCGGTAGAACAGCGTCACCAGCGGCACCGGGTACGTGGGGCCGAGGATGATGAACAGCAGCACCACCGCGGGCTCCACCTCGCCCCGCGACAGCAGCCACGCCGCGACGGGCGCGATGACCGCGATGCCGGAGGCGACCAGCGTGGAAAACGGCGCACCCCACGTGACGAACGCCTTGCCCCACGCCGACTGCAGCTCCGCATTGCGGCGGACTGCGTCGGAGGTGCGGCGATGGTCCTCGCCGGTGCGGTTGAACACGCGGATGACCGGCATGGCGGTGATGAAATCGAGGATCGCCGCGCCCATGCGGCCGTTGGCGGCGACCCACTCCCCCATGCGGTGCCCGTTGGAGCGCATCGCATGGATCATCGTGGCGAACGCGAACGGCACCAGGAAGACGGTCGCCAGCGCCAGCCGCCAATCGACGGCGAAAAGCCAGATGGTCACCGCCGACCACATCGTGATCGCCGCGGCGGCCTCCGGCACGGCGTGCGCGATGAACAGCTCGAGCTTCTCGCAATGGTCGAGCGCGATGGTCTTCGCCCGCGAGGAATGCACGCGGGCCAGCGCGCCGACGGACGTCGACGTCCACACCCGGCCCAGCTCCATGCGGATGTCGGCGATGACGCCGAACGCGACCAGATGGGCCAGGGCCGTCGACGCCGCGAAGAACACCGCCTTGCCGACCACGCCCGCCAGCGCGATGAACGCCGCGGACGTCACGTCGCCCATGTCGGCGCCGCCGTCGACGATGGCCGACACCAAACGCCACACGGCCCACGCCGGCAGGACCTCGCACACGCCGGCGACGATGCCGCACGCGATCGCCGCGGCCATCACCGGGGCGCGGCGGCCGATGAACCGCGACAGCAGGCGCGGCGCGGACCGGTAATCCGGGCCCTGCGGACGCCGCTCCTCCTGGGGCGGAGCCTGCGTCTCCTTTGAACCGGGCAAATCATTCTCCGCCATCGACGGGCTCCTTCGTTCGGGATTCCGCGGGCGTCGGCCGCCCGCCGGATCCATGGTCTGCGCCGGGACGATCGTCCCCGGCGGGTCGTGCAACTTCCTCGCGCCCGGCATCGAGTTCATCGCCGATCCGGGCCAGGAAGCCCCCGACCAGGCGGACGACGTCCTGCAGCGCGGGGTCCTTCAGAATCGAATAGTGGTGCGCGGCGACGGTCGCCACCTCGGTGGCGGCCGGGAGGGCGTCGCCCCAACCGAGCTTTTCGACGCCCACCGCATCATCCACGCCCATCCCCACGCCGGAGTTCGCGGGGCTCTTCTCGCCGGCCTCGACCAGCAACGCGGGCACGCCGGAGAGCGTCGGTGCGCTCAGCTCCGCGAGACCCGCCAGATGCCGGGTGAACACGGACAGCCGCCGTTCGACTTCGCCGGCGGATAGCCCCCGGGCGTCCAGGGCGCGGGCCACCGACGCCGCCGGTCGCTCGGCGGTCACGGACGACGCGTCGACGTCGCCGTCGGCGAAGGCCTGGAGCGACTGCAGATACCGGCGCGCGAATTCGGCGTCGACCTCGGCCTCGTCCATGCCGGTCAGGGCCCGGATGAGGTCGGGCGAGTTCGAATCGAGCAGGATCAGGCCGGCGACGCGGACGCCGCGGCCCTTCAACAGCACGGCCAGGGTGTGGGCGACGGTGCCGCCCATCGACCAGCCGCCGAGCAGCAGGCCATCGCCGTCGCCGTCGAGGCCGTGGGTGCCGCGCTCGCCGAGTTCCCGGCGATGGGCGACGATGACCGCCGCATAGGCGTCGGCCACCGCGGCAATGTCCACGGGCATCGGCGTTCCCTCCAGGCCGGGGTCGGAGATCGCGTACACGGGGCGGTCGCCCAAACCTCGGGCGAGCCCCATGTAGCAGAGGACGTCCCCGCCGGACGGATGCAGGAGGTACAGCGGTTCGCCGGTGCCGCCGCACAGCGGCAGCACATGCGACGCCGGATCGAGCCGCGGCCGGACCCGGGCGGCCACTCCGGCCGGGGTGGGGTCGGCGAGGAAGTCCTCCGGCAGGATCTCCAGGTCGCGGCGGCTCCGCAACCCGGCGACGATGCGGATCATCGTCAACGAATCGCCGCCTTCCCGGTACAGGTCGGCATCGGCGGGAACCGGGCGGCCCAGCGCCGCGGCGAACTCCTCCGCCACCGCCGCCAGCGCCTCGGGAGAACACGTGCCCTCGTTCCACGCCGCGGTTGCGGCGGTCGGCGGCGCGGCACGGACCGCACCGGCGGCATCGGTCGCGCCGGTGCCCGCCGCCGCGCCGGCACCGCGCGGGGCCGCGGAATTTTCCGGATCCATGGGATCGACGCCGCTTTCCGACGGCCCGCCGGAGATTGCGGGTTCCTCCGTTTCTTCCATCTTCGCGAACCCTTCTCCGTCGATGAACCCGTCGACGTCGGCGAGGACGCGCTCCATCAGCCACTCCGTCACCTCGGGGCGAAATGCGCCCGCGGGGGAATCGAGGTTGACCGCGATGGACCCGTTTTCGGCGGAGGCCTGCAGGTCCAGGAGCACCTGCGGCGTCACCACGCGTTCATGCACGTCGGATTCGTCGATGCGCGCGGTGGCGGCTTCGCTGGCCCCGTCGCCGAAGCCGAGCGTGGACGTGAACACCACCGGCGCCACGACCTCTCGGGAGGCGCGATGTCGCAACAGCATGCGCGCCACCTCGACCCCGGTCACCGCGCCGTGGGCCAGGGAACGGGCCAGGGCACCGGTGAATCCATCCGGCGCACCGGAACCCCACGCCCGCGGGGCGCAGGTGATCAGCGTCGTCGTCGAGAACGGGCCGAGCACCCGGTCGATGTCCTCCGCCACCGGGCGGCGGTTGAAATACAGGACCGTCAGCAGCAGCTCCTCGTCCCCCGTGAGCGCGCACACCGCGCGCGCCCATGCGGCGCCGATGACGGCGGTCGGCGTGGTCGACCGTTCCCGGCACCGGTCGAACAGCTCCCGGGCCCGGGCCGCGTCGAGGCGCCTGGCCTCGCGGACCATGCCGTGCCCGCTGGCCGAGACCAGCGGCAGCGCCGGCGGGGCCGGCAGCGCGGGCAATTCGCCGCGCCACCACTCGGCGTCCGCGTCGCGCTTCGCCCCGTCGAGCTCGGCGACGGTGGCCGTGTAATCCGCGAACGTCAGCGACGGCTGCGGCAGCACGACGTTCGGGTCGTCGGCGAAGGTCAGCAGCTGATCGAAGAACAGGTAGAAGGACCAGCCGTCGACGAACAGCAGGCTGGCCTGCACGTGGACCCGCGCGCCGCCGCCGGGGAGCAGGTGGGCCAGCACCCGGAAGCTCGGCCAGCGGGTCGGATCGACCGGCTCGTCCGGCCAGGTGCGGCGGATGCCGTCGATGGCCCCGGAGACGGCGCCGTCGTCGGCGTCGCGCAGGTCGATGACCTCCACCGGAGGTTCGTCGAGAGCCGGGTCCCGCGGATCGAGGACGACCTGGTTGCCGTCGTCCAGCACGACGGCCCGGAGCATCGGCTGGTGCCGGATGAGCGCGCGCACCGCGCGGCGCAATGCGTCGCCGGTGACGTCCGGGTCGAAGTAGTCGACGTAGAAGTGGGCCGAATCATGGCCGAAGGCCCACCCGCCGCGGGAGCCGACCAGGTAGGCCTGCTGCAGCGGCGTGAGCGGGAACGGCTCACCGGCCGGGTGCCGCACGATGGCGGCGGGGACGGCCGGGAGGTCTGCATCGGCCACGCGGCGGGACAACGTGGCGGGCGTCGCTCCGCCGATGATCTCGTCGACGTCGGCGTCGATGCCGAGGGCCCGCAAGGCCGCGACCAGGCGGATGGCGTCGAGCGAGTCGCCGCCGGATTCCGCCCACGTGGAATCGGGGTCGACGCCGGCGCGGTCGACGCCCAAGATCCGCGCCCAGGTGGCGAGCACCGGGTCGGATTCTTCGGGCACCGGACCATCGCCGGGCACGGGGTCGGCGTCGGGCGATGCCCCGGCGTCTTCGGGCGCCCGGTCGGCGTCGTCGGGCTCCGGCCCGGCGGGCCCGTCCGCACGGGCGGCCGGACCGTCGGGACGGCCCTCCCCCGCGGCGACGATGGCGGCGAGGTTGTCCAGGTAGGCGGCGAGGAACCCGTCCAGGCGCGCCGCGTCGAAGACGGACGCCAGCGCGTCGAACTGCACGTGGGTCGCGCCCTCCCACAGGAAGACCTGGTGGTCGAGGATCACCTGCGGCGTCTGGCTGGCGCCGCCGACCAGCGACCCGAGCCCGCGCCCGCCGGCGCCGCCGTCGACTTGGGTGCCCAGCGTCGACGTGAACACGACCGGCAGTCGGAACGGTTCCCCGTCCAGCGCGGACCTCGTCGCGAGGATCTCCGGCGCCGGCACCGTCGCGTGATCGAGGACCTCGAACATCGCGGCGCCCGTGGACCGGACGTCTACGCGGGAGTTCCCCGTGACCTCCAGCGCGCACGGCACGAGGGTGGTGAAGTCGCCGATCACGCCCCCGAACCCGGCCGGGCGGTCGAACACGGTCAGGACGACCGACAGCTCCGCCGCCCCGCTTTCCGCGGCGAGCGTGGCGGCGTAGGCGGTCAGCAGCACCGTCGTGGGCGTGACGCCCAGCCGGGCCGCCGCGAGGGTGAGCTCCTCGTCGAGGCCGGCGTCGAGCCGGTGGGTGGCACGGATGAACTCCGCGGCCGCGCCGTCGCCCGGGTCGCCGAGGTCGGGTGCGGGAGGCAGCAGCTCCGCACGTTCCTCCCAGTAGGCGGCGTCCGCGCCGGTGGTGCGCAGGCTCCGGACGTGATCGCCGAAGTGGACGGACGGCGCCGGCGGCAGGGCCTCGCCGCGGTAGGCGCGGGACACCTCGTCGAAGAGGACGCCGAAACTCGCCGCATCGCAGACGAGGACGTCGACCGACCAGCCGATGTGCGCGCCGTCGTCGGCCAGCGCCACGGACACCGACACCAGGGGCCACCGGTCGGCGGGCGTCGTCCGTGTCGCATTGCGCTCGCGCCAGCGATCCAGGGCCGCCGCGGAGTCGCCCCCGCGTCGGCAGTCGGTGACGGGGACGATGTAGTCGCCGGGCTCGACCGCGTGGTGCCCCTCGGCATCGACGATGGCCCGCAGCATCGGATGCCGGCCGATCACGGCGGTCACCGCCGCGCCGAGTCGCTCGACGTCGAGGTCGGGGACGACGGTTTCCACGAAACTGTGGCAGGCGGCGGCCGCGATGCCGAAGGATCGGGTCCGCCCGGTCAGGTAGGCCCGCTGCACCGGCGTCAACGGCCAGGTCCGATTGCTTTGCGACGGCGCCGGTTCGGCGTCGCCCGCTCCCGCCCGGTCCGCGGGACCGCCGGCGGCGGTGGCGGCGTAACCATCCGCCGTCTCCGCCGCGGAGACGGCGTCGGTGCCACGCGCGTCGGCGTCGGGGGCCGTGGGGGCGGCCGCGACCCGTCCGGCCATCCCCGCGAACGTCGGGTCGGCCAGGAGATCCCGCAGCCGCATGTCCAGGCCGTGGCGATCGCGGACCTCCGCGAGGAGTTTCGTGGCCTGCAGCGAACTGCCGCCGAGGGCGAAGAAGTCGGCGTCGTCGGGGATGTCGCGGCCCAATGCCCGCCGCCACGCCGATCGGATGCCCTCGACGCGGTGTTCCGGGGACGCCGTTTCGTCGGTCTCGCTTCCGTCCGCGGAACCGGCGGCGTCAGCCGATGGGCCGTCTCCGGTGCCGAGGAGCCGGTCGCCGCCCACGTCGCCCGAGCCGGCGGCGGGCCGGCCCGGCAGCGCGGCGCGGGGATCCCTGCGGGTCAGCAGCACCGTGCCATCGACGGGATGGCGGAGCAGCCCGACGACGTGGCGCACGGCGCGGTCGGCGGGGAGGGCGCCGTCGAGAAGCCGGTCGCCGAAGGAATTGGCCCCGCCCAGCATCCAGCCATCCGAGGCGATCACGGTCCAGGTGGTCCGGGTCGACGGGGGCGGCACCAGCTCGGCCGCGCGGTTCGCCGCGGCGTAGGGGGCGAGGCCCAGCCCGCCGACGTGCGCGGCGAGCGACGACATCACCAGCACGCGGCCCGGCGCGTCGGCGCCGAGCATGGTGCAGGCGTCCGCGACCGCGCCGACGACGTCGGATTTCGCCGCGAAATGCTCGCGCACCGTGTTCTCGTCGATCTCGGAGGCCTCGGAGAACGCCTTCTCGCCGACGACGCCCGTGGACACGATCACGGTGGAATCCGGACCGCAGCCGGCTCCCCTTAGCAGCCGCGCGACGTCGTCGGCGTTCGCCGGATCGACGTGCCCGGGGCCTTCGCCGCGGGTGCCGACGAGGACGCGGACCCCCGACTCCGCCAACGCGGAACCGAGGGCGCGGCCGACGCGCCCGCCACCGCCGAGGATGACGGCGACGTCCGGCAGCTCCCACTCCCCCGCATCGAGGGCGCCGGGAGCATCGGCGGCGACGCCGGCGGCCGGCACCGGCATTTCCACCCGGGGGCCGCGCCCGTCATCGAAGACGGCCATGGCCCCGGCGGCGGCCGCCGCATCGACGGCGGTGACGTCGACGTCGCCGGCGACCGCGATGGCCCGCGCCGGGATCTCGGCGAGCAGGGAACGCAGCGCGGCCCCGACGAGACGGGCGATGTCCGGGGACGCGCACCTCAGCTCCAGGATCCGATCGGCCGCGGCGTGGCGGGCGAGGATGCCCGGCAGCGCAGCCACGGCGGACTCCGCGTCGGCGGCGAGTGAGACGGCCGTCCGGGGCCCGGGGGCCCGGCGCCCGATCGGCGGCAACGGGACCTCTCTGATGCGGTGGAACGGTCCCGCCTCCGCACCTGCCGCTCCGGAGCGAACCGCCCCGCCGGAC
Source organism: Corynebacterium halotolerans (assembly GCF_001056295.1). GTDB lineage: Bacteria > Actinomycetota > Actinomycetes > Mycobacteriales > Mycobacteriaceae > Corynebacterium > Corynebacterium hansenii. Next base: position 456,789 of record NZ_JVMD01000015.1, on the reverse strand, counting down.
CCGGCGGCGCCACCGGATCCACCGGATCCACCGGGCGAGTTCCCGCGTCGCGGGGAGGTGTCCGAGTCCGCGGGCCACAGCTTCCTGCGGTCGAACGGGTACGGGGGCAGCGGCACCCGGCGGCCGCGCGGCACATCGAGTTCGGCGCCGGCGGTCCACAGCTCGGCGGCGGCAGCGGCCACGGAGGCGTCCGACACCGCGCCATCGTCGCCGGCCGCGGTGACGGTGGCGATGATGCCGGGATCGCCGGCTTCACGCGCGAGCGCCGCCAACGACGCCCCGGGGCCGACGTTGACCACGGCCACGGGGCCGCCGGCATCGCGGACGAGGGCGACCAGCGTTTCATGGAAGCGCACGGGATTGCGCAGGTGGCCGGCCCAATGTCGGGCGTCGGAAAGCTCATGCCGGTCCACCGGCCCCGCGGTGGCCGCGGAGTACGCCGGAAGCGCCGGATCGCCGGCCCGCAGCCCTTCGGCGGCGCGGAGCACCCGCGGCAGCGCCGGCTCCACGAACGAGGAATGCGCGGCGACGGTCACCGGCACCACGTCGGCGGCGTCGCCGAGGGAGGCCACCAGATCGGAAATGGTCGCGGCATCGCCGGCCACGACCGTCGAAGCGGGCGAATTGAGGGCGCTGATCTCCAGGGACGGGAACTCCGCGCGCAGGTTTTCCGCCATGTCCGCCCCGCCGCGGACGCGGGCCATCGCCCCCGCCGCAGTCGACGCGAGTGCGCGGGACCGGGCGCCGAGCAGCGGCGCGATGTCCCGGAAGGTCAGGGCACCGGATACGACCGCGGCGGCGTACTCGCCGGTGGAGTGGCCGATGAGCGCGGCGGGGCGCACGCCCGCGTCGATGAGCGCCTTCGCGCAGATGATCTCCGCGGCGACGAGCGCAGGCAGGCCCAGCAGCGGGTCCTCCGCCGGCACCGGGTCGAGGCCGTACGCACGCGGCGCGCAGATCGCCCGGATGTCCCCGCCGACGTGCGGGGCGACGACGTCGGAAAGCTCATCGAGTTCCCGGCGCCACCGCGGGTGCGCGGAGACCAGGTCCTCGAGCATGCCCGCGCGCTGGGCGCCGCCGCCGGGGAACGCGAAGACCACCCGGGCGTCGGCGGAGCATTCCCGCGGGCGGACGACGTCGAGGGTGCGCCCCGTGGAATCGACGACGACCGCGCCGCGGTACGGCAGCCGCGCCCGCCCGTCCGCGAGCGTCCACGCGGCGTCGGCGGCCTCGCCCGGGTGGCGGGCGGCCCAGTCGGAGAGGGCGTCGGCGAATGTTTTCGCGGAGCGGCGGGTGGCCGCCGAATGCGGCAGCACCGCCGGCAATCCGGTGTCGGCCGCTCCCCCATGTCCACTCGCCCCGGCCGCATTCGGCGCTTGGGCGACGACGACGTGGCAGTTGGTTCCCCCGAAACCGAGCGAACTGACGCCGGCGACGAGGACGTCGTCGGGCTTGCCCCAGGTCCGCGGGCGATCCGCGATTCGCAGCGCGGAGCCTTCCACCGGAAGCGCCGGCGACGGCGCCCCCGTGTCGATCAGCCCGGGAAGCTCGCGGTTCCGCAGGGCGGCGACGACGGCGAGCAGACCGGCGATGCCGGACGCCGCCTCCGAGTGCCCGAGGACGGACTTCACCGATCCGACGGTGCACCAGGGGCGCTCCGCCGGGCCGAAGGCCCCGGCCATGGCGGCGATTTCCAGCGGATCGCCGAGGATGGTGCCCGTGCCATGGCCCTCGAGGTACGTGACGTCGCGAGGGTCGACGCCCGCCATCGCCTGCGCTTCGGCGATGACCTCCGCGTGGGCGGAGCTCGACGGGGCGATGAGCCCGGCGGAGCGGCCGCCGTCGTTGTTGACCGCAGACCCGCGGATGATCGCGAGGATGGGGTCTCCGTCGGCGATCGCGTCGGTGGCCCGGCGCAGCGCGACGACTCCGGCGCCCTGCGTGAACACCGCGCCCGTGGCGTCGGCCGAGTACGGGCGGGTGCGGCCGTCGGCGGAGAAGGGGCCGTCCGGCACATGGACGTATCCGCGGCCCGAAGGGGTCCGGATGGTGGCTCCGCCGGCCAGGACCAGATCCGATTCCCCGGACAGCAGCTGCTGGATGCCCAGGTGCACGGCGACCAGCGACGTGGAGCACGCGGTCTGCACCGTGTAGCTCGGGCCGGTCAGCTTCAGCCGGTGCGCGACGCCCGTGGCCAGGTAATCGAGGTAGGAACCGAGGGACTGCTCCATGACGGACACGGGGTCCGCCCCGCCCACCGGATCGAATTCCGGGAAACGGTCGTGGAGGAACGACGGGTGGGTGGCGCCGAGCACCACCCCGGCCCGCCCGATGCCGGCACCGAACCCGTGGCCGCAGGAGTCGAGCGCCCGCAGGCACAGTTCGTGCAGGACGCGAGCCTGCGGTTCGAGCAGCTCGGCTTCCCGGTCGGACATGCCGAACACCGCGGGGTCGAACTCCTCGACGGGGCCCGGGTCCGAACCGACCGGAAGGTAGCCCGGCGCGTCCACGGGATCGCCGGGGGCTTCGCCGTCGACGGGGCCGGTAACCGGTGCTCCCGCGCGGATGCGGCGGTGCAGGTCATCCAACCCGTCTATTCCGGGGAACCGGCATTCGGCCGCGACGATCGCAACATCGGTCGGTGCGATTGCGGGGTTGGCGGTCATCGCCGTGCTCCATTCATGTCGGTGCCGGTCACGTTCGCGGGGACCGGCGCGGACCCGGTGGCCGGGTCCGCTGTGATGAGGTCGATTGCATTGCGGCGGCGCGACCCGCCGCGCAGGCGGGCGGCGTCGAGCGGCGCCCCGGAAGGCTCGCCGCCCACGGGCTTTGCGACGGAGCGGACGACGGGATCCGGTTCGGGCGCCCGCGCCGGTTCCGCCGCCGATTCAGGTGCCGGTGCCGGTGCCGCCCCGGCCAGGAACGCGGCGAGTTCCGCGATGCTCGGGTGCGCGAAGACGTCGAGAAGCGTCAGTTCATGGCCCGCGGCGACGAGATGGTTGCGCAGCCGGACGAGGTCCGCCGACGCCGCGCCGACGTCGAAGAAGCCGCGGGACCGATCGGCCGCGCCGATGGCGGTGCCGAGGATGCTGCCGAGCCCCTCCGCGATGACGCGCTCGATCCGCGCGGCACCGCCGGCCCCGCCCGCACGAGGTTCCGCGGGCGCGGACCCCGGTGCCGGCGCGCCCGCGGTCGGCGGCGCGACGCGGGCGGTTCCCGTGAATGCCGGCGTCTCGAAATTGCCGCGGGAAACGTCCACCGGCCGCAGCACGGAAGCTCCATCCGGGAGGAACGACGAGGGCCGGACCAGGGCGTCGGAAAGCCGCAGCGCCCCATCGGCGATGGCCCCCAGCGCGGCGGCCATGCCCTCGGCGATGGCGTCGCCGGCACCCGCCTGGAGCGCATCGGCGGCATGATCGACGATGATGGCCAACCCGCCGTCGCGCCGGAACACCTGCACGTCGACGAGCACCTGCGGGGTGGACGAGATCGCGTCGACCGTGCGGCCGAAAGCGCCCAGCACCTCGGACTGGTCTCCCCCGGAACCGAGCCCCGAGGAGTAGACGATGGGCGGCACCGGGCCATCCACCGGGCCCCCGCCCGCCCCGGCGCCGCGCTCGGCGGCGGTTGCCGGATCGGCGGCGCCCGCGTGCGCCCGGTCCGCGGCGTCGACGAGGATCCCGGTGAGGTCCCGCGCCCGGGCGGCCATCGGGCCATCCAGCGCGGGCAGGACGACGGTCGACGTGTACTCGCCGATGACCCGCTCGTGTCCGCGGGGCCGCGACAGCACCGTGGCGACGATGGGTTGGGCGGGGGAACCGGTCACCGCGCCCGCGACGGCGGAAACCGCCGCGGCGATCAGACCGTCGAGCGTCGCGGATGCTTCGCGGGCGCGAGCGGCCAGCGCGTCGGCGGCCGCGGAATCGACGAACGCACGCGAGCGGGCGAAGCGTCCGGACGTCGGCGCGGCCGCGGGCAACAGCACGGGCGCCGGCCCGGCGGATCCCCCGACGGATCGCTCCGAGGCACCGCCGATGGCGCGGGTGCCGCGCACGGGCGCCGACGCCAGTGCCCGCGCATGCCCGAGGAAGGACGCCGCCGGCGGATCGAGGCGCTCGCCGCGGTAGGCCCGCAGCAGATCCTCCGCGAGGACGCGGGCCCCGATCACGTCGCAGAAGAGCATGTCGATGGACATGTGCAGGCGCCAACCGTCGTCGAGCCGACTGGCGGCGAGCCGGAGCCACGGCTCGCCGAAGGGCTCGGCCACGCCGCGGCGGCCTTCCGCGCGCACCGCGGCGAGGTCGCGCTCCGGATCCGCGCTGCCGCGGAAATCGCGGTACGCCACGTGCGGGCGACACGCCGTATCGATGATCTGCGATCCGTCGGCGCGGACGGTCAGCGACAGCGCCGGATGGGCGGCGACCACCTCATCGAGGGCGGCCCGCAGCGCCGCGACGTCGAGCGATTCCATCGCGACCTCGGTGTAGTAGTGCGGGGTCACGGGGTCGACGAGCCACTCGTCCGCGCGACCGACCAGGTATCCCAGCTGCAGCGGCGTCAGCGGGGCCGGGCGGAGGTCCGGCTCGGGGACGGTCGGCGCGACGATCCCGGCCGACAGCTCCACGGTGCACAGGGTCTCCCCCGTCCCGGGCTCGGCGATCACGTCCACGCCGTCGGCGACGCTCGCGCGCACGGACCGCAGCCAGTGGCCGACCCTGAGGAACTGCTCCTCCAGATGCTCCCCCGTTCGCGGGAACTCGGCGCGGAAGCGCCCCCCGGCGGCCACGCCCGCGGCGAGGAGATCCCCTTCCGGCGGCTGCTCGGCGACGACCCCGCCGCCGGACTCTTCCGTATCCCCGACGTTGCGCCGCTCGGCGGCGGGGGCCGGGACCGCCGGCTGCTCGTCAACGAGCCCGGCGGCCTCGAGCGTCCGCCGCCACGGGCGCGACAGCAGTTGCGCCAGCGGGGGCCGCTGCCCGGTCCGGTCCTCGATGACGTTGGCCATGCGCACCAGTTCGAGGGAACCGATGCCCAACTGGGTGGGGGTCAGATCCCCGTGATCGTCGGCGGCGGGTGCGGGCTCGGCGGCGGCAGCGGGGACCGGAGCGGAGGGGAGGATATCGGCCGGGGTTCCGGCGACGGCGGGTGCAGGCCCAGCCGGCGCGGGCGGAGCGGTCGGAGCGGCCGGAATGTCCGGCGCAGCGGGAGCGGCCGGTGCAGCCGGAGCGGCGGCCCCCTTCTCCCACGGATTCGGCAGCGCCTTGTGGTCGATCTTCCCGTTGGCGGTCACCGGCAGCCGGTCGTGGACCATGAACCGGGAGGGGATCATGTACGTCGGCAGCAGCCGCCCGAGTTCCGCCCGCAGCGCGCCGTCGTCGAAGTTCTCCGGATCGGCCGGCACCACGTGGGAGATCAGGCGCTTGCGGCCCGAGGCGTCCTCGGGCGCGGCGGAAACGGCGGCGCGCACCGACGCGCACCGGGACAGCGCGGCATCCACCTCGCCGAGTTCGATGCGGAAACCGTTGATCTTCACCTGCCGGTCAACCCGGCCCAGGAAACGGATCTCCCCGTTCGGGAGCCACTCGCCCATGTCACCGGTGTCGTAGAGCCGCTCGCCCGTGCGCGGATGCACGCGGAAGCGCTCGGCCGTGCGCCCGGGGTCGCCGATGTACCCGCGGGCCACCCCGGCACCGCCGATGTGCAGATGGCCGGGGACGCCGATCGGGGCGGGATCGCCGTCGTCATCGAGGATCCGGAACCACTGGCCGCCCAGCGCGGCGCCGTACGGGATCGACGGCTGGAACTCGTCGCCCGGCGCCACGGGGTGGTGGATGGACCAGATCGACGCCTCCGTCGCCCCGCCCAGGCTGTAAACCCGCGCGTTCGGCGCGAGCTCCCACAGGCGCCGGGCCAGCGTGACGGGAATCCAGTCGCCGGACAACATGACCAGGCGGAGGTGCCGCAGGGCTTCCTTCGCCGGCTCGGGATCGATCTCCGCGTATTCCACCAGCATTTCGAGCAGCGGCTGCGCCGAGTTCCACACGCTGACCCGGTGCCGCGAACACAGTTCGAGCCAGTGCGACGGATCCCGGAGCTTCTCTCCGTCGGGCAGCAGCAGCGCGCCGCCGGCCCCCAGGACGCCGAAGATGTCCCACACGGACAGGTCGAAGCTCAACGCCGACAACCCGAGCACGACGTCGGAATCGGCGAGCCCGAAGCGCACGTTGACGTCGTCGATGGTGGTGCGGGCCTGGTCATGCTCGATGGCGACGCCCTTCGGTTCGCCGGTGGAACCGGACGTGAAGATCACGTACGCGAGATCCTCCGGTCCGGGTTCGATTCGGTCGGCCGCATCATCCGGCGCGGAGCCGCCCTCGCCACCGGGCTTCTCCGTGCCAACGTCCCCCGAGCCGAGGTTCTCCGTGCCGAGGTCCCCCGAGCCGAGGTTCTCCGTGCCGAGGTCGATGCGCGCGACGCCTTCCGCGAGCTCGACCCCGTCGTCGGCGATGCACAGTTTCGCGCCGGACCTCGCCGCGACGGCGGCGACGCGGCGGGAGGGCCACGAGGGATCGACGGGGATGTAGGCCAGGCCGGCCCGGACGATGCCGGTCACGGCGGCGATTTGATCCCTCGACTTGCCCATCTGGACCAGCACCGGGGCACCCGTCCGGTATTCGCCGATGTCCCGGGCGGCGGCGGACACCGCGGCGGCGACGGCGTCGGCGCACAGGTCCAGTTCCGCCCTGCTCCACGTGCCCTCGGCGTCGATGACGGCCGTGGCCTCCGGCGCCGCACCGGCGCGCTCGCGGAGCAGGGCGTCGATGGCGGGATCCCCGGCCGTGGCCGACCGGGGGCGCTGCACCTCATCGGGGTGGCGGAACCACGGATCGGTCGCGAGGGCGGCGTCGTCCCAGGCGGCGGCGTCGGCCAGCGCCCGGATGGCGGCGACGGCCACGCCCAGCGCCGTGTCGCCGAATCCCTCCGGCAACGCCGCGTCCACGCAGTCCCAGGCCAGCACCAGGTCGCCGTCGCGTTCCCAATGCAGCAGATCGGCGAGCACCTGCGGGGTCTGGCTGACGCCCCAGCGGGGAATCCCGGGCCAGTGGGCGGGACCGCCGCCGTGGCCGATGGCGGAGGTGAACACCACGGGGAACTCGGGCAGGGCCGCCGCGTCGTCCGCGGGAGCCCCTTCCCCGGACGCCGCGGCCGCGCGCATCCTCATGATGTCCGCGGACGTGACCGTGGCGTGCTCCAGCGCATCCCACAATTCCCGGGTCGCGGCGGCCGCCCGCGGCCCCATGGCACCGCCCGGTTCGCCCGCGTCCACGACGCCGGTGCGGGTGTAGTCGCCCACCGGGGCGTCGCCGGTGCCGTCGGGAGAGAAGAACGTGGCCCCCAGGCTGAACCGTTCCCGCGTTCCCGCGCAGCGCAACGCATGCGCCGCCACCGCCAACAGAGCGCCCGACGGGCTGGCGCCGTGCGCCCGCGCGTTGTCGCGGAACTTGGCCCACTCCGGCGCGGGGATGGTCGCTTCATGGCGGTGGAACCGCGGCGGCCGCGCGGCATCGGCATCGACTTGCTCGTCGGTCAACGGCCCCGGGTGCAGCTGCGGAGCCTTCTTCTCCCAGTGCGCGAGATCGGCGGGGGCCGGCGCCCCGGGCAGGCCGTTGACGATTTCCGGGAACGTGGTCGTCTCCTCGCCCAGATCGGCGCCCTCGAGGGCCCTGCCCCAGTCGTCGAGCACCCTGACGATGCCCGGGAAATCGATGAGCACCACCTCGAATCCCACATGCACGCGCACCGTCCGATCATCGATGACGCCCACTTCGACATCGTGGACCGGCCATTGCGCGGGATCGGGCACACGCCGGGCGAGGCGCTCCCGGATCGCCTCCGTCGGCTCATCGCTCACCGCGATGCGGTGCACCCCGCGCTCCTCCGGAAGACGCTGGAGCCCGTCGCGGCCCACGATGGCGCGGAGCATCCCGTGGCGGTCGACCACGCGGTTCCACGCCTCTTCCAGATGCCCGACGAAGGCGGTGCGGTCACCGTCGTGAAGCAGATCGAACTCCAGGTAGAAGCGGGTCGAAATCCCGCCGAGGAGGTAGTCCCCGTGGCGGCCGACCCAGTACGTGGCCTGAACCGGGGTCAGCGGCGACGAGTCCCGGTCCACGGGGCCCGGCGCGACCTCCGCACGCACCTGCGATTCCGGTGACGGCGCGGCGCCGCCGACGGTGCGCGAAACGGTGTCGGCCAGCTCGGCGGCGGGCGCGTCCCGGAGGAATTCCGACAACGGGACGTCGACGTCAAACTGATTGGCGATTTCCCGCTGCACCCGCACCGCACCGAAGGAATCCAACCCCTGGTCGATCAACGACTTCCCCGGATCGAAATCCCCCAGCACCCCCGCGAGCAGTTCCTGCAGCTTCTTGGATTCGATCACCGGTCTCCTTCTGCACCATCCAAGGTGACATGTATTCTAATTGCCAATGGTTTCCAATAGGCGCCAAATGTGGGACACGCTACATCACGCGGGCTTCGCCCACCATTTCCTGTGTCACACCTCACACATTTCCATTCACACAGTTAGATGCGCATTTTCTTTGATTTGCAACGATGCCCGACGCACCCTCCGGGGCGAATGCTAAAGGCTAGGCTTGCCTACAGATAGGCATCACCGGGACTATACGATAAGTTGATTTCCACGTGGTGTGAAACGCACCGCCATCGACTCCGAGGAGCTACCTTGACCGGCAGACAATCACCCCCGAATCCGGGCCCGGAAACATGCGACGTCGCCATCGTCGGAGGCGGGGCCGCGGGCCTGGAGTCCGCGCTCGTCCTGGGCCGCCAGGGCCGATCCGTCATCGTGTTCGACTCCGGCGATTACCGGAACGCGCGGTCCACCGGGGCCCACATGCTCATCGGGATCGAGGGCACGCCGCCGGCCGACATCCGCGCGCGGGCGCGCGACGAGCTCGCCGCACTGGACACGGTCCGCTACCGCCGCGCCGCCGTCACGGACGGGCGGGCGGATGCGGAACGCGACGGGGTCGAGCTGGCCTGCGACGACGGCACGGCAATCTTCGCCCGCCGCGTCATCGTCGGATCCGGGCTTCGCGACGTCATCGACGGACTGCCCGGCCTGTCGGAATCGCACGGCCGATATTCGTTCCACTGCCCGTACTGCCACGGCCACGAAGCACGGGGCAAGGACATCGTCGTCGTCTCCGTCCCCGGGACGCCGCCGATGAAAGCCGCGTATCAGGCCCTTTACCTCCGCGACCGCATCTCGGACCGCGTGCGGCTGCTCGCGGAACGCTCCTCGATCCCCGAGGATCTGCTGGCCGCGCTGCCCGAAACGGGCGTAGAGCTCATCGACGGCGCCGCCACCGGAATCTCCGGCGAGCCGGGGACGGTCGAGGTGACGTCGACCTCGCCGGGACCGCTCCAGTGCGAGGTCGTCTTCGCCGTGCCGCCGACCGTCGCGGGCGGAGACCTCGGCGAACGGCTCGGCGCGGAGATGAACGGCGGCTGCATCGTCGTCGACGACCACGGCAGGTCTTCGGTCCCGCAGGTGTTCGCCGCCGGCGACTGCGCCGTGCGCCGCGGCGAACCGGAACCGCTGACCTTCGTCGCCCAGGCGATCGGCGAAGGACAGAAGGTCGCGGTGTGGGCGGATCAGGACCTGTTCATGTCCGATCCCCGCATCCCCGTCCCGACGGCCCAGTAGCCCCGTGGCCCCGTGGCCCCGGCCACCGACCACCGACCACCGGCCACCGACCACCCGGACCCCCGGGCTCCCGAACCACAAACGAATCACAGAGAAGAGACCCACATGCAACGCCGTACCTTCCTCCGCATCCTGGCCACCGCCGCAGCCGCCGCGACCGCCGGCCCCGTCCTCGCGGCCTGCTCGTCCGACCCCTCCGACGGCGGCAACGGCAAGGAGCCCGGAAAGAAGCTGGACACCCTCCGCATCGCCGCCATCGGCGCCCCCGGCGAGGGCCTGAGCCCCGCCGAGGCGATGTCGACCGCCACCTGGGCGGTGCTGTACGCGGTCTACGAATCGCTGGTCATCGCCGGCGACGACGGCGCGCTGTTCCAGCTCGCGGCGAAAGCCGAGCCGAACGACGACGCCACGGTCTGGACGGTGTCCCTGCGCGACGGCGCGAAGTTCTCCGACGGCTCTCCCGTGACCGCCGAAGACGTGCTGGCGTCGTTCCGCGAGACGGCCAAGGATCCGATGAAGGGCATGACCCTCGCCGACATCGACCTCGGGGCGTCCTCCGCGAAGGACGACTCCACCGTCGAGTTCACGCTGTCCCGGCCGCGGGCCGATTTCGTCGGGGCCGTCCTGGGCCTGTCCAGCCTGGTGTTCAAGGGCGGCGACCCGTCCAACGGCATCGGTTCGGGCCCCTACGTGGTGGACTCCGGCGACTCGGGCCAGGGGTGGAAGCTCACCGCCAACCCGGAGTACCCGGCCGAAAAGCGCATCTCCGACAACCTCGAGGTGCAGGTCATCGCCGACGCCGACGCACGGAGCAGGGCGGTCGATTCCGGCGCCGTCGATCTGGCCGTCGATCTCCCGGCCACGGCCCGGCGCAGCCTGCGGACCGCCGAGGCGTGGGTCCCGGGCACCGCCGACTCGAAGGGGCTGATGTTCATCCTCAACACGACCGTCGCCCCGTTCGACGATCCCGACGTCCGCCGCGCGGCCAAGATCGCGCTCGATCGCCGGGCGCTGGTGGACCAGGCGCTCGACGGCGCCGGCGAGCCGGGCGCGGACATCCCGGGCCTGGGCTTCCCGGGCTACCCGGAGAAGATCAAGGCCCCCAAGCGGGATATCGAGGAGGCCCGCCGCATCTTCGAGAAGAAGGGCGTCAAGGAGTTCACCATCGTCACCGCGGACTTCTCCCCGGGCATGAACGACGGCGCCGAGCTGGCCGCGCGCCAGTTCGAGGAGGCCGGCGTGAAGGTCACCGTCGACAAGCGGGACCCGACCACCTACTTCGCCGACATGGGCGCGCTGAAGAAGCTGCCCGTGTTCGCCTCGTACTTCGTCAACCGCCCCCTGGAATCCGGCCTGTCGTTCCTGACCGGCTCGAAGGCGATGTTCAACCTGTCCGGCTTCGGCTCGAACCCCGAGTGGGACGGGAAGCTCGCCGCGGCGCAGGCCGAAACCGACGACGGCCGCCGCGCCGGCATGATCGCCGACCTCGCCGAAGAGATGCACGAGGACGGCGGCGAGTTGCTGTGGGGTTACGCCAACGCCGTCCACGGCCGGGCCGAAGGAGTGCCGGACATGCCCGTGTCCTTGTCGGTTCCGCTGCCGGAGAAGAAGTGAGGTTCGGGCCGCAGCCGGCCCGTTCCGCCTTCGCCGGCGCCGTGCGGTGGCTGTCGGTTCTCGCCGGCGCGTCGGCGCTGACCTTCGTGCTGATGGACTGGCTGCCCGGCGACGCCGCGACGATCATCGCCCGCACGTCGGATTCGGCGCGCATCGAGCAGGTGCGCGCCGACCTCGGTCTGGACAGGCCCCTGGTGGTGCGCCTGGCCGAATGGGCGTCGGCCCTCGTGCTGCATGGCGACGGCGGTTCGCTGTTCTCATCCGGTGCGCCGGTGTGGGAGGCGGCGGCCGTCCCCGCGCGCAATTCTGCGATCCTCGTCGCCTTCGCCCTGCCGTCGCTGATCCTGCTCGGCGTGGTCACCGGCGCGGTAGCCGGGGCGCGCCCCGGATCGGCGCGCGACGGCGCCGTGTCCACCGGCGCCCAGGCCACGTTGGCCGTTCCCGAGTTCGCCCTGGCGACCCTGCTGCTCGTCGTGCTGGCGGGACTGCTCCGCGTGGCTCCGGCGGTGTCGCTGGTTCCGCCCGGCGGCACTCCCCTGGACCGGCCGGCGGCGCTCATCGTCCCGGTGCTCGGCATCGCGTTGACGGGCGGTGCATGGTTGCAGCGGATGGTCCGCGCCGCGGTGGTGGACGCTTCCCTGCGGCCGCACGTCCGGGCCGCCGCACTCGCCGGGATGCATCCGGCGGCGGTGATGCTCCGCCACACCCTGCCCGCCGCCGCGGGACCGATCGCGCAAGCGTGCGCGGCCACGGTCCCCTATGCGGTCACCGGCACGGTGGTCATCGAGAACGTCGTCGGGTACCCGGGCGCGGGCACGCTCGTCGCCGGGCTCGTGTCGGCCCGGGAGACGGTCGCCGTGTCGTCCCTCGTCGTGGTTTTCGCGGCCATCACGGTCGCCGCCTTCGCCATGGCGGAGCGCATGTCCGGCCTCGGCGACGAGGTCAATGATCGGAGGGCCCGCCGATGATCCGCCCCACTCTTTTCACGGGCCCCGCCGATCCCCGGGCCGCCGCAGCCGACGGGACACGCGCCCCTTCAGCTGACCCGGCGTCCGCCCCCGCAACCGACGCGACGCCGCCCCCTTCAGCCGACGCGACGCCGGCAACGCGGTCCCGTTTCGCCCGGTTCCGCGTCCCCGGCCCCCGCGGCCGCGGTCCGCGGAGGACCTACGCCTGGGCGCTGGCCCTCATTTGGTGCGCCGTGCTGGCCTGCGCCATCGCCGGCCCGCTGATCGCGGGGTGGCTGGGCGCGCCCGATCCCGGCGAACCCGTCGGCCGGCCGTTCGACGAGCCGCAGCCGGGTCATCCGCTGGGCACCGACCGGCTGGGCCGCGATCTGCTCGCCCGCATGCTCATGGGCAACGCGGCTCTGGTCATTCCGCCCGCCATCGCGGCCCTGGCGTCGACTGCCGCCGGCCTGGCCGTCGGCCTGGCCTCCGCGGCGCTGCCGAGGTGGCGGCCGGTGTTCCGGTGGTTCACCGAAACGCTGCTGGTCATCCCCGCGATGGTGATCCTGTTGGCGGTCATCGCGGCGACGGGCGGCAACATCGCGGCGGTGGCCGCGATGGCGGTGCTGGTCTCGCTGCCGATGTCCGCGAAGTACCTCGATGCGGCGGCGCGGCCGGTGCTGTCCTCCGGGTTCGTGGAGATCTCCCGCGCCACGGGCGCGTCGTGGCCCTCGATCATCGTCCGCGACGTGCTGCCCGCCATGCGCCGGCCGATCCTGGCCGACGCCGGCATCCGCTACGTCGCGGTCGTCTTCATGACGGCCACCGCCTCGTTCCTGGGCGGCGCGTCCGGCTCCGGCGGCGAAACGTGGGCGGCGATGGTCGGCGCGGGCATTTCCGGCATCGACCTGAACCCGTGGTCGGTGGTGGCCCCGGTGGCGGCGATCATCGCGCTGACTGCACCGCCGGCCCTGCTCACCGACCTGGCCACGGGAGGTCGCCGATGATCCCCGTGTCCGTGCGCGGCCTGTCCGTCGCCTCCCGCGGCGGCGCCGTTTTCCGCGACCTCGACCTGGAGGTGCCGGCGGGCTCCGCCATCGCGCTCGTCGGCCCCTCGGGGTCCGGCAAGTCGACGCTGGCGCACGCGCTGCTCGGCGACGTCCCCGACGGACTGACGGTCACCGCCGGTGCCATCGCGGTCGACGGCCTCGATCCGTTGGCCATGTCCCCGCGGCAGCTGCGGACCCTGCGCCGCCGCTGCGCCTACGTGGACCAGGACCCCGGGGCGTCGCTGCCGCCGCATCTGACGGTGCGCCGCATCCTGGGCGAACGCGCCCGCATCGCGCATGGCTCGCCGTCGCGCGGGGGCCGGGCCCCGGTGCTTTCCGACGACGCCATGCTCCGCCTCCTCGAGGATTTGGGGCTCTCCGGCGTGACGGGCATCCTCGACCGGCGCCCATCGGAGTTGTCGGGCGGGCAGCGCCGCCGGGTCGGGGTGGCCGCGGGCCTCGCGGCGGCCCCGGAGCTGCTGATCATCGATGAGCCGACCGCCGGCGTCGACGCCGCGGCGGTGGAGCTGATGATGGACACGCTTTGCCGGGCCCGCGAGCGGACGAAGGCGACGTTCCTGGTCATCACCCACGACCATGCGGTGGCCGATGCGCTCGCCGACGTCACCTTCGCGTTCGACGGCGCCTGCGCGGGCCTTTCCGGCCCGAAGACCGCCGAGCCGGACTCCGCCGTTTCGGGCCCCGCCGACGCCGGCATCGCCTCCGCCGCTCCAGCGGCTCCCGCACCCGCCTCCGCCTCCGCCCCCGTCCCCGACTCCGGCGCCACGCAACGTCCCCTTCTGGACGTGCGCGATCTGGTGGTCCACCGCAACGGCAGCCGCATCGTCGAAGGCGTATCCCTCGCCGTGGACGCCGGCGGCGCGGTGGCACTGTCCGGCCCCTCGGGCGCGGGGAAGACGACCGTCCTGCGGTCCATCCTCGGTCTTGCGCCGGCGACGGAGGGCCGCATCTCCTTCGACGGCTCCGACCTCGCACCCGACCTGGGGCACCGCCCACGCCACGTGCGGTCGGGGTTCGGCTGGGTGCCGCAGGAATCGGAGCTCGCCCTCAACCCCTCGGTGACGGTGGGCTCGCAACTGCGGCGGACGGGAGCACCCGACGACGACATCGCGGCGATGCTCGACCGCCTGCAGCTGCCCGGCTTCCACGCGATCCGCCGCAGCCGGCCAGGCGATCTTTCCGGCGGCCAGCGCCAGCGGGTGAGCATCGCGCTCTCCCTCCTGCGCAATCCGCGCGTGCTGCTGTGCGACGAACCGACCTCCGCCCTCGACCACCGGTCGGCGGAGCTCGTGCTCGCGGCGTTGGCCGACGCACGGGCCGGCGGCATGGCCCAGGTTCTGACGAGCCACGACCCCCGCGTCCTCGCCGCGGCCGCGGAAACGGTGGTCATCGGAGCCGGACAGGCGGTCGCGGGGGCGTGACGACGGCCCGCCTCCGCCCCCTCCGGCGGCGTCGGGCCGAGCGGCGCTCAACGCCGTTAGTCGCGGTGCGGGCGGACGATGCGTCGTCAAGCAAAAGTGACGCGGACACTCCCCGCCACCGCAACCCAAACGGAAGTAGAGTGATGTAGAAAACAATCCGGGCGAAAACCAGCCCCGCACCACAGGGGCCGACCGCCCCACGATCCGAGAGGAAACACATGGCCGACAAGGCGGACCGACATGTCGACGATTCCAACTTCGCGCTCATCCGAGACGGCGTCGAGTCCTACCTGAAGGACATCGACCCGGAGGAGACCCGCGAATGGCTGGAGTCGCTCGACGCGCTGCTGGAGGAGGCCGGGCCCGACCGCGCCCGCTTCCTCATGCTCCGTCTGCTCGAGCGCGCCACCGCCCGCCGCGTCGCGCTGCCGCCGCTGACCTCCACGGACTACGTCAACACCATCCCCACGTCGATGGAGCCCGAATTCCCGGGCGACGAGGCCGTCGAGCGCCGCTACCGCAAGTGGATCCGCTGGAACGCCGCGATCATGGTCCACCGCGCGCAGCGGCCGGGCATCGGGGTCGGCGGGCACATCTCCACCTACGCCTCCTCCGCCCCGCTGTACGAGGTCGGCTTCAACCACTTCTTCCGCGGCAAGGACCACCCCGGCGGCGGCGACCACGTCTTCTTCCAGGGCCACGCCTCCCCCGGCGTATACGCCCGCGCGTTCCTCGAGGGCCGCCTGGACGAGGACGACCTCGACGGCTTCCGCCAGGAGGTCTCGCGCCCCCAGGGCGGCATCCCGTCCTACCCGCACCCGCACGGCATGCCGGACTTCTGGGAGTTCCCGACCGTCTCCATGGGCCTCGGCCCGATGGGCGCGATCTACCAGGCCCGCTTCAACCGCTACCTCCACGACCGCGGACTGGCCGACACCTCCCAGCAGCACGTCTGGGCGTTCCTCGGCGACGGCGAGATGGACGAGCCGGAGTCGCGCGGCCTGATCCAGACCGCCGCGATCAACAACCTGGACAACCTGACCTTCGTGGTCAACTGCAACCTGCAGCGCCTCGACGGCCCGGTGCGCGGCAACACCAAGATCATCCAGGAGCTGGAGAGCTTCTTCCGCGGCGCCGGCTGGAACGTGATCAAGGTCGTGTGGGGCCGCGACTGGGACGCCCTGTTCGAGAAGGACCACGAGGGCGCGCTGGTGGAGCTGATGAACGGCTTCCGCGACGGCGACTACCAGACCCTCAAGGCCAACGACGGCGCATTCGTCCGCGAGCACTTCTTCGGCCGCGACCCGCGCACCGCCAAGCTCGTGGAGGACATGACGGACGAGGAGATCTGGAGCCTGTCGCGCGGCGGCCACGACTACCGCAAGATCTACGCCGCCTACGCGAAGGCGCTGGAGACCAAGGACCAGCCGACCGTCATCCTGGCGCACACCATCAAGGGCTACGGCCTGGGCCACAACTTCGAGGGCCGCAACGCCACGCACCAGATGAAGAAGCTGACGCTCGACGATCTGAAGCGCTTCCGCGACAAGCAGGAGATCCCGATCTCCGACGAGGTCCTGGAGAAGGACCCGTACCTGCCGCCGTACTACCACCCGGGCGAGGACTCCGAGGAGCTGCAGTACCTCAAGGAGCGCCGCAAGGAACTGGGCGGTTTCGTGCCGGAGCGCCGCGAGACGTACGAGCCGCTGGTCGTGCCCGAGATGGACTCGCTGAAGTCCATTTTGAAGGGATCGGGCAAGCAGCAGGTGGCCACGACGATGGCCGTGGTGCGCATCTTCAAGGAGCTCATGCGCGACAAGGAGCTGGGCAAGCGTTTCGTGCCGATCATCCCGGACGAGGCCCGCACCTTCGGCATGGACTCGTGGTTCCCGACGCTGAAGATCTACAACCCGCACGGCCAGCAGTACACCCCGGTCGACCATGACCTGATGCTGTCCTACAAGGAATCCGAGCAGGGCCAGATCCTCCACGAGGGCATTTCGGAGGCCGGGTCGATGGCGTCGTTCATCGCCGCCGGCACGTCCTACGCCACCCACGGCGAGGCGATGATCCCGCTGTACATCTTCTACTCGATGTTCGGCTTCCAGCGCACCGGCGACCAGATGTGGCAGGCCGGGGACCAGAAGTGCCGCGGCTTCCTGCTCGGCGCCACCGCCGGCCGCACCACGCTGACCGGCGAGGGCCTGCAGCACATGGACGGCCACTCCCCGCTGCTGGCGGCGACGAACCCCGCGGTGGTGACCTACGACCCGGCATTTGCCTACGAGGCCGCGTACATCATCCGCGAGGGCATCGACCGCATGTACGGCGAGGGCCGCGGCGAGGACGTCATGTACTACCTGACCATCTACAACGAGCCGACCCCGCAGCCGGCCGCGGCGGAGGACCTGGACGTCAAGGGACTGCTCAAGGGCATCTACGCCTTCAAGGAGTCCAAGGGCGAGAACCACGTCAACCTGCTGGCGTCGGGCATCGGCATGCAGGGCGCGCTGAAGGCCGCCGAGATGCTGGAGGAGGAGTACGGCATCCCGTCGTCGATCTACTCGGTGACCTCGTGGAACGAGCTGGCCCGCGACGGCCTGGCCCGCGAGACCGAGGTGCTGCACAACCCGGCGGAGTTCCACGAGCGCCCGTTCGTGCAGCGCGTGCTGGAGGACGCCGATGGCCCGTTCATCGCCGTGTCCGACTTCCAGCGCGCCATCCCGGAGCAGATCCGCCAGTGGGTGCCGGGCGACTACACGGTGCTGGGCTGCGACGGCTTCGGCTTCTCCGACACCCGCGAGGCCGCCCGCCGCTACTTCAACATCGACGCCGAGTCGATCGTCGTCGCGGCGCTGGCCGGCCTGGCCCGCGAGGGCAAGCTGCCGGCGTCGGTGGCACAGAAGGCCGCCGAGAAGTACCAGATCACCGACCCGACGGTGATGTAGTCCGGCTTTGCGACGCAGGCCGGTCGGATGATCGGCCGACGCGCCCGAGCCACCCGCGAGACCGTTGCGGGAGCGAAGCCGCGGAAGGCGAAGCCGCGGCGGGAGGAGACGATGCCTCCCGCCGCGGCTTCGCCGTTTTTCGTGGGCGGGCTCCCCGCTCGCCAGTTCTGGTTGGCGGGATCCGGAATTGCTGGCTCGGGAGATGCTGGTTCGGCGACCGCGGAGACCGGGAGCGCCGGGGCCGGAAGCGCGGCAATCCGATCCGGCGTGCATGAGATAGTGGCGGCATGTACTTCGAATTGACCGTCCACGCCGATCCGGACGCCGGGTTCCCGGTCGCCACCGACGCCGGTTTTCTTCTGGGCAAGCATCCCCAACGGGTCAATTCGTTCACGTTGCCGTTCGGAATCGCGACGGTCGCCGCGCCGCGTGCCGACGACGACCGTCTCCGCATCGCGATGTGGGTCGACGTCTCCCCCGCCGACGAGATCAAGGACAAGCGATCGCGTGCCCGCGAACTGGCGACGTCGGGATACGTATCGTCGCGCCCGCACGTGGCCGGATCTCTGATGTCCACGGCGTTGTCGCGGGTGTTCAGGAGTGCGATGGCGGGGGCCGACGGCGTATCGGCCGAGTACGCCGGGCTCGCCGAAACGCCTCTGCCGTTGGAGCTCACCGTCGCCGCCGTGGGGAGCCCGGAACTGGCGGAAGCGATGTTTTCACCGATGGGGTGGCGTGTCCGGGTCGAGAGCTCGCTGGCCGATGAACGGTTTCCGGAGTGGGGCGATGCCCCGACAGCAGTCTTGCGCTTGTCCGGGCGATCAACGATCGCGTCGGCCATCTCGCAGCTCTACGTCCTGCTCCCCGTTCTGGAGGGGCGGAAGCATTTCTGGGTGGGCCCCGAGGAAGCGGAGAAGATGGCGTCTTTCGGCGGCGGTTGGCTGGCCGGGCACCCGGAACTCGACACCATCTTGTTCCGGGGGCTGGCTCGGCAGCGGGAACTCGTCGACGAAGCCCGCCGCCGGCTCGGCGCCGGAGAGAAGGCAGGTGATCGGCCGACGAATTTGACGAACGGCGCTGCCGGAGGAGACGGAGAAGCTGGGACGGCCGGCACGACTCCCCACCGGCTGCGCGATGATCGGATCGATGCGATAACTGCGGCAATCGATGACCTGGGGGCCCAAAGCGTCCTGGAGATCGGCTGCGGCGAAGGCAGGATTCTCGCCGCCATCGCGGGGCGGCCCAGCGTCAGGCACGTGGTGGGCATCGATCCCGCCCCGGTGGTCCTGGAGAGGGCGAAAAACAAGCTGGGCATCGATGAAGAGCCCGACCGGTGGGGCGCGCCCATCGAACTGGGCCACGGTTCGGCGCTGCTGTGCGACACGCGTTTCCCGGGCAAGGACGCGATCGTGTTCTCGGAAGTGCTCGAGCACCTGGACCCGATCCGGTGGCCGGAGGCCGAGCAGGCCATCTGGGGGCACGCTCGCCCCCGAGCCGTCATCGTGACCACTCCGAACGCCGAATACAACGTCAACTACCCGGGGCTGGCCCCGGGCGAGAAGCGACATCCCGACCACCGCGTCGAACTGGACCGCGAGGGCTTCGCCCGCTGGTGTGGAAAGGTGGCGGATGCCCACGGGTACTCCGTCGACATCGGCGGTACCGGAAAGCTCGATGCGGCGACGGGACACGAATCCCAGGTGGCAGTGTTCACCCGCACCGCTACCACCACCACAGATTGCGCCCCGGAGAAAGGACGAACGGAATGAGACGGCTCACCCACGTGTCAGTTCCCGAAGCGGGCCTCGTGGTCCTGGCCGGCGTCCCCGGCGCCGGCAAGTCGACGTATGCCTCGTCGGTGTTCGGCGAGGGCGAAGTCTTCGCATCCGACGATTTCCGCGAAATGGTCAGCGGCGATGCGTCCGACCAGGATGCGACGGGTGACGCCTTCGCCATCTTGGAGGCGGTGGTGGCCGCGCGGCTGAAGCGGAATCTGTTCACCGTCGTGGACGCGACGAATTGCAGGGTGGAAGACCGGCGGCGGTGGGTCGAAATCGCCCGCGACAACAATTGCCTCGCTTCGTTGATCATCGTCGACGTACCCGTGGATGCCGCGCTCGAACGCATCGGCGCCCGGGTGGCCGCGGGTGGGCGCGATGTGCCGGAAAGCATCGTGCGCGGCATGTCCCGGACATTGTCGGGAGCGGCCCGGGCCGCCCGAAAAGAGGGGTTCGGCAAGGTCTACCTGCTCGACGGCCTGCGGTTGGGCGAAGCGACGGTGGAGCGCACGAAGCTCTTCTGCGACAAGCGGGATCTGCACGGCCCCTTCGACCTCATCGGCGACGTCCACGGGTGCATGGCTGAACTCGTCGAGCTGTTGGGGGCGCTCGGGTACGTCATCGACTTCGATGAACGGCGCAGGCCGATCGGTGCCCGTCACCCGCATGGCCGGACGGTCGTCTTCGTCGGCGATCTGGTCGATCGCGGCCCCGATACGCCGGGGGTGCTGCGCCTTGTGATTGCGATGGTGGATTCCGGCGATGCGCTGTGCGTGGCCGGCAACCACGACGTCAAACTGGCCCGCGCGTTGGGCGGCGCGAAGGTTCGCCGAACCCACGGGCTGGCCGAGTCGATGGAGCAGCTCGAGGGGATCGCCGACGAAGACCCCGGGTTCATCGATCGCGCCCGCGAGTTCCTGGCCGGATTGATCGGGCACTTCGTCCTCGACGATGGCCGGCTCGTGGTCGCCCACGCCGGCTTGCCGGAGGCCTTTCATGGCCGAGCCTCCGCGAAGGTGCGTGCGTTCGGTCTGTACGGCGATGTGACCGGCGAAAAGACGGAGCACGGGCTGCCCGTCAGAGGCGAATGGGAACGCGACTACGCCGGGTCGGCGGCGGTCGTCTACGGACACGTGCCCACCACCCGGGCCGAATGGGTCAACAACACGCTCTGCCTGGACACCGGGTGCGTCTTCGGCGGTGAGCTTACGGCCCTCCGGTACCCCGAACGGGACATCATGTCGGTGCCGGCCCATCGGATGTGGACCGAGCCCAGTGCCCCTTCCCGCGAACCCGCAAGCGACGCGAGTTCACATGACGGACGCCCGTCCGCGGAGCAGGCCGGCGAAACCGATTGCTCCGGCCGCGCGGACCAGACGAAGCCCGACCTTCCCGTGACGATCGCTCGACCGGAGAGCTCCGCGACTCGGTCCCAGTCCGCGTCCGAGGTCGCGGCGCTTCCCGAAGGTGCGGTGGCGGCTTCGAGCATCCTGGGAGATCACCGGATTTCGACCGGTCTGTTCGGGCACGTCAAGGTGTCGGCCGAGCGGGCCGCGGGCGCACTCGAACCGTTGAGCAGATTCGCCATGCCGCCGGCGAAGATCATCTATCTTCCGCCGACGATGGCCCCCGCGCCCTCCTCATCCGTTGCGGGCTACCTCGAGCATCCGTCGGAGGCTCTCGCGCATTTCCGCTCACATGGCGTGAAGGAGGTCGTCTGCGAGGAAAAGCACATGGGCTCGCGGGCCGTGGCCGTCCTGCACCGGGGCTCGCCGGAATCGTCGTACCTGTACACGCGCACGGGCCGGTCGATCGATGGACCTCGCGTCCGGGAGCTGATCACGTCCGTGCTGGCCTCCGCCGACGCCTCGGGTCTGTGGACCGAAGGCAACGAAGACGGTGGCACCGCAGGGCACCCTCCACACGACGAACCCGCGGACGTTGCCGTGCTCGACTGCGAGTTGCTCCCCTGGTCATTCACCGCGATGGACCTGATTCGCGACGACTTCGCGGGGCCGGCCGCCGCAGGAGAGTCGTCGCTGTCGCTGGCGGCCGCCGCTTTCTCCGAGGCCAATCACGTCATTGATGGACCCGACGCCGGGAAAGCCGCAGCCGTCGCCGGGCAAATCGAGGAACGGCTCGGTGAACTGGGGGCGTTCCGCGACGCCTACCGCAGCTACAGCGCTCCCGCCGAGGCTCCCGTGCAGTTGGCCCCGTTCGCGGTTCTCGCCGTTGGGTCACGCTTGACGGCAACTCGGCCGCACCGGTGGCACCTGGGGGTCATCGACCGTCTGATCTCGGCATCCTCCGAAGTCTGCGATGGATCGCCCCAGGACTCGCCGTTCCGGGAGACCCGGCGGATGTTCGCATCCACGGACCCGGACTCCGTGGACCCGGTGACCGCCTGGTGGCTCGACCTGACGTCGGCCGGCGGTGAGGGCATGGTGATGAAGCCCGCGGAAACCGTCTCCCGTCACGGCGGCAAACTGGTGCAACCGGGTATGAAGGTCCGCGGGCGCGAGTATCTGCGCATCATCTACGGGCCCGATTACCTGCGCCCCGAACGGTTGGAACGCCTCCGGCGCCGGAACGCCAACCGCAAGATGGGCAACGCCCTGACGGAGTACGCCCTCGGGATCGAAGCGTTGTCGCGCTGGTGTGCGGGCAAACCCGTCGATGAGGTGTATCAGGCTGCCGCGGGAGTGCTCGCCTTCGAGTCCGACCCTGTGGATCCCCGCCTGTAGCCTGGGACATGACCATTTTCGGGCCCGACGGATCGGAGCGGACATGACCAGCAGTTTGGGCGATGCCCTCAGCGCTTTGCTTGGCGACGGCGCCGGCACCGCGGGTGACTCCTCCTCCGACTCTTCCGGCGGCCGGGGTTCGGGCGGCAACGCCCTGGACGGTTTGTCGGGCGCCCGGGCAGAAGTCACCGACGTGCTCTTCCGCGTGCTCGGCGACGACGCACCGGAGGAGGCGCCGGGCCTGGACTCCACGCTGCGCGGCGACATCGGGCTCGACCGCCTCGGCGTGGTGGAACTGCTGGTGCGGTGCGAAGAGGAAACCGGCGTGCGTTTCGAAGACGAACACGTCACCGCCATGAAGACGCTCGGCGACGTGGTCTCCCACGTCGAAGCCGGGCGCTCCGACTGAGCCTCGTGAGCCGGCCCGCCCGAACCGCCCGACCCGTCTGAACCGACGGCCCCTCCCGAGCCGCTACATCACCGCGCGCCGCGACAGGAGCTCGACGACGTCGCAGGCGGTGCCCTCGTACTCCCCCGCCGCCGACTGCACGGCGCCGTCGTCCACGGTGCCCTGGGCACCGGTGATGTCGGCTGAGGCAGCGGACGGGTCCGGGTTGGCGTCGTCAAGCATCGGCGTGCCCTGCCCGAAGCCGGCCGCATCCCACGGCTCGAAGCCGGCGGTGCCGGGACGCAGGGGTTCCAGGGCGGCGTCCCAGGCGGTGCCCAGCTCGGCGTCGAGCGCGCTCGCCATGCCGGCGGCGTCGCCCCGGTGGGCGGCCATGATGGCGCGGAGTCGCTGCTCGCCGATCTGGATGTCCCCCGCGGCGTCGGTGACGCCCGACCATGTGCCCAGCGCGGGGACGTGGCAGTGGCGCTCGCCCTGGGCGCCGGGGACGTCGGCGGCGGGGTCCTCGGTGATTTCGAAGACGAGGTCGGGCCAGCGTGCGAGGTCGCCGACGAGGCGCGCGGCGGCGCCCGCCGGGCCGCGCCACTCGATCTCCGCGCAGACGCGGGTGTCGTCCTCGGGGCGGGCATGCCACATCGACGCTGCGGGGCGGGTGCCGTCGGGCAGCGTGAGACCGGCGCGGGCGAGTGCCCACGCGACGTGAGGCGTGAGGGCCGGGCGCGCTGCGTGGATCCACAGCACTCCGGTGGAGTCGTGTCGGGACATGATCACCTGAGGTGTCGGCGGAAGAGACGGGGCGCCACCGGTGGTGCCGGTACCGGTGGCGCTCCGCCTCAAGACGAGGCTCGTCTTCCCCTACGCCCTCGTCGCCGGGGCCTCGCCACTCTGCGGCGGGTCGTCGGGTCGCGGTCGGCCGCGGTGCGGCTTTGTGCTTGTCGACGGCCCGAGTGGCGATGCCCACGTGTACCGATGGGGCCAGTGTGGCTACGGGACCGGGGTGCGACAAGGGTCAAGTTGAGGTTGACACCCCCGAAGGCTGAAGTTGCGGTTGAGGTTTGTGGGGCGCCTTGCCGGGCAGCCGACGTGCAGCCCACAGGCGGGCCGCGCCCCGTTCATGCGCTGCGGGAAGCGGCCGCCGGGGCCGCCGGGATCGGGCTGCGGACGCTCGCCGGGCGGAAAGAGGTCGGCGGTGTTAGAACTCTTCTCGTGCGCGAAGGACACGACCGCCGCACGATCGATTCTTGAGATTCGGGGGGAATCCAGTGAAGGGACCACGCATGCGCCGGGCGTTGGCCGGGCGGTGGCGCGCTCGCGGTGCCACCGCGACGGCGCTCGCCGTCGTAGCCGCCGCCACGCTGGGGACGACGGGGTGCGGCGCCGTCGGGCCAGATGACGCGAATGCCGCCACCGCCGGGAAAGAGGCCGGGGACAACGCGCTTCAACCGGGGGTGCTGCCGCCGAACGATCCGCCGCAACCCGGCGACGCCCGGCTCGGCCCAGATGGGCACTACGACTACTCGGCGCCGGACTTCGTGCTGAAGAACCCGTGCGACACGGACGCCTACGGAGTCGCGCTTGAAAAGGGATGGGAGCCGCCTGTCATCGGAAAACAGTTCAAAAATCTTGGACAAATTCAGCACTGCGGCATCATAAAGGACGGAACTGGTATCTCCATCCACTCCCTTAGCCTCAACCATGAAGAACTGAGAGAACTATCCATCGACCTTCAATTCCACAAGTCCAGAGAAAATACCTGGTACACAGCGGTAATTCCAGGAGACTTTGGCAGTTCCTGTTTTGCAGGCGCTTTCGGCCCACGAGGCGGAACAGGAGTTGGAATCAGCATGGGTGCATTCTCCTTCTACAACTCACCTAAAGAAGCCTGCAGCTTCGCCACTCAGCAGTATTTCGAACTATTCCGGGGGAATAATGCAATTTAGAACGAACCTTTCTGGCCTCTTGCAAGTTCATGGAAGTCTTCAGTTCGAGTTCGGATCCAATCAACAAGCACCGTCTGTCTCGCTCTCGGGGTACTCCCCCGTGCCGTCCATGCAAATGGTCGCCACGCAGCATTCCTCGGCAATCGTCGGTTCTTCCGGCTGCTCCGTGGTCGCCTCCGCGGCCATCGACCACGAAATCCAGTGGTCCGCCGCCAACCTCAAATCGATGATCACCGCCCTGCAGTCCCACGAAGCCGACACCGCGGGCGCATTCACCGGCATCGATCCCCTCCACACCCCCAAGAAGCTCCAAGTCGCCGACGGCATCGTGCACCACGCCTTCGGCGCCCGGCCGCCCTTCAACCCGGGCACCCTCGTATTCTCCCCGGCCGTCGTCGGCCCCGAACTGTCCGAATCCGCCGAATCTCTCCTGGGCAAGTTCGTCGCCACCAACGACGCCGCCGTCGGCGAGGCCATCACCTACTGGACCGGGTACGCCACCCGCATGACCGACCTGGC
This sequence comes from Corynebacterium halotolerans, assembly GCF_001056295.1. Taxonomy (GTDB): domain Bacteria; phylum Actinomycetota; class Actinomycetes; order Mycobacteriales; family Mycobacteriaceae; genus Corynebacterium; species Corynebacterium hansenii. The sequence goes on along the minus strand of NZ_JVMD01000015.1, from coordinate 431,669 downwards.
CACGACCCTCGGCGACGCCGCCCTCAAACTCGCCGCCGACAACGAAGGCGCCGCCTTCGACGCCGCTGCGGCCAGCCTCACCGGCCTCGCCGCGCGCGTCGGCAACGTCGCCGCATCCGCCTCCATCCTGGTCTCGCACCTGGGTGCGCTGCCCGCGGTGAAGGCCATGGCGGTCAACACCCTCGGCTCCATCGAAGCCCAGGCCCAGACCATCCCCGACGCCGCCGCCCGCGAATCCTTCGAACGCGCCGAGATCTCCGCCTTCATCAACGGCCCCTACCTCGGGCAACTCCAGTCCGCCGTCCCCACCCTGCCGAACCTGACGCAACCCGACTTCTCCGTCAGCGCCCCGGACCTCGTCGCCGCCGGCATCGCCGGCGGCCACGGCGCCGCCGGAGCATCCCAAACCGGACTATCCCCTGCCGGCATGACCACAGCCGCCTCCGCGCCCGGCGCGGCGGCATCGTCAATGGCCCCGGCCTCCTCCGCCCCCATCACCGGGCCCAACGGAATGAACCCCATGGGCAGCGCTCCCGCCAGCACACCTGCCGCGCCGGCGACGTCCGGCCCGGTCCCCACCATCCCCGGCGCGGCCGCCGCCCCGATGACCCCGGCCGGTGCCACCGCACCGACGTCGATCGGAACCGGGGCCATGCCTCCCACGCCGACGGGAATGTCGCCCGCCGCCTCGACAAGCGGGGCAGGCGCCAGCGGAGCGGGATCGCGCGGCGCGTCGGGCATCGGCAACATCGGCGGGCTCGGCACCGGTTCGTTCGGCGGTCGACCCGGCGGCATCGGTTCCGGCGGCTCGTCCGGTCCGGGCAATCCGGTTGCCCGCGGTCGCGGCGGCATCGGCGGCCCGGGCGTCAACGGCACGGGCGCCGGTTCCGGCAGGACGCCGTCGACGGTCGCCGTGGCACGCACCGGCCCGGCGGGCGGTTCCGCGGCGAACGGGGCGTCGTCAAGCAAAAATGGCCCGGGACACGCCGCCGTCCACCGGCACCAGCCCCGTCCCGACGCGAACGTCGGGGCGATCCGCGGCACCGGCCACGACTTCGAGCAGGACGAATACCAGCGGGAACTCTTCGGCGACGAACCCACGACGGTGCCCGCCGTCATCGGGGCGAACGTGCGGGGTTAGGCAGCAAAAGGAGGCACGCCCCGGTACCCCCGGAAAACCATGTTCCTACTTGCATCGGAAAATTTACCCCCGCAAATGACGTCCAGAAATCTTCACCTTGACTCCCTCCGACCACTCCGGGAAACTTACTTTCGGGAATGCACGAAGATTTAACTCCGTGTAGGTTCCCAACACAGTTTCCCATGCACCAATCCAAACTAAGGGGCCATCGTGTCAAAGTTTTCTAAGGGAGACACCGTCGTCGCAGCGAAAGATATCGGCGGATTGTGGCGAGCTTCGGTGCCCGCAGGCACTAAAGGTGTAGTCACACATGGCGGCTGGGGAAACCGCGCGACAGTTTGCTTCAAGGTGGAACGGTTCTGGAGTGGGCCCGAGGCCGTTGAAATCAACGTCGACGACGACGAAGTCTACTAGCCCTCCCACGCGAAAGCACCTGCATCAGCCTCAGAAGCACGGAAATCTCCGTTCGAACCCCCGACTTAACCCCGGGGCATGAACCAGAAAACGAAAGGAACAAAGAAGTGAGAGTAGTCGCATGGCTATTCAATTCAATCCTCGGAAACGCCACCCTGGTATTCGTGGCAACCCTCATCATAATAGTAGCCATCAGCGAGATTTTCGGACATTCCAGCCTGTCTGAGTTTGTAGCCATTATCGCTTATTTTGCTATATTTCAGGGGGTATATTCACTATTTGGCCCAAGCAAAGAAGCACTAATCTCGGACGAACAACGACGTAATTTGCGCATCGCAACGATCGCAATTCCGGTTGGCATCCTTGCTTTCAACCCCCTCGGCTTGCTCATCCCGGCAATTCTCGACCCCATTTCATTCGTACTCGTTTTCGCACCAGCACTGTTCGTCATCTATCTCGGAACGAAGATTCCGAAGTTCAAGCTATTCGATGTTTGGCAAGCTGACGTTCCTTTCGAAGAAAAGGACGATTCGAAGATGAGACCCGTCATCACCGTTGGGACATCAAAGTTGGGGCACGAGGACATGATCGAGTGCTTGTACGTAACCAGCAAAGACAAAGATTTTGACCCGAACTTTCGAGGGATTTCGGCCCTCAATTGGGATCTGGGGCCGGCCGAATCCCGGCAGCCCCGCAGCTGGGCGCGTATCAACAAATCGGTTAGTCTCTCACAATCCTCGTTCAACCGATTCCTCGGTTCCGTGGATGCAAACGACATTCCCAAGCTGGAAAGAGCACTTTCGGATCACCGAATCCTTCCGGAAAACCCAAGGTACGCGGTTGACTAGACGCATTGTTTCCTTGCTCCTTCCTAGCTTGTGCATTGATTGGGGCACGGCAGCCTTGCCTCCATCACGGAAACAATCAATTGGCGGATAAGAACGACCCTACTCCGCGTCCCCGAACACCGACCACAGTTCGTCGTTGAAGTCGCTCCACAGCGGCTTCGCCCAATCGCCGAACGGCCGGTCGGTGAGCACCACGCACGCGCGCCCGGTGTCCGCGTGCACCCACAGGAACGTGCCGGCCTGGCCGAAATGCCCGGCCACGTCCGCGGGCATCGACTCGCCGAACCACAGGCCCTGGCGCGACTCGGGGCGGGAGAAAATCTCGAAGCCCAGCCCCCAATCCGCCGGCTTCTGCGGCCCGTAGCCCGGCACCACGCCGTCGAGCCCCGGAAACTGCACGGTCAGGGCCTCGGCGACGGTGTCCGGGTGCAGGATCGCGGGGTCGAGGATCTCGTCGGCGAACTTCATCAGATCCGCCACCGAGCCCTCGCCGCCGTGCCCCGCTGAACCGTGCAGCACGGCCGACCCCATGCCCAGCGGCTCGAACGTCGCCGCGCGCAGGTACTGCGGGAAGCTCATGCCGGTCTCCTCCGCAATGCGGTCGGCGATGATGTCGAACCCCGCCGAGGAATACAGCCGCCGCTCCCCCGGCGCCTTCTCCGGCTTCGGCGACGCGAACCCGACGCCACCGGCATGCGACAGCAGGTGGCGCACGGTCGCCCCGGGCGGCTCCAGCTCATCGTCGAGCTCGAACACGCCCTCCTCCACCGCCACCAGCATCGCGTGGGCGGACAGCAGCTTGGTCACGCTGGCCAGGCCGTACACCCGCGATTCGTCGCCGTGGACGACCCACCGGCCATCGGCGCCGCGGGCGGCGGCGCACACGGACTTCACGGGCCACTCGTCGACGGCGGCGAGCTGGCTGGACAGGGCGTTGGAAAGCTCGGTCATGCCCCAAGGCTAACGCGGGAGGGAAACCCCGGCCCCGGTGCACTCCTGCGCCGCATCGCTTTGCGACGACCGCGCGTCCGCGTCCGGCCGGACCTCCGAAGCGGCCGGTTCGGTTGCGGCAGATTGGGTTGCGTCCGGCTCGGCGGCGGCGGAACCGGATTCGGCGGCTGCGGCGTCGTCGTCAAGCGGACGCGGTTCGCCCTCGAAGGCCGACGCGTCGAGGATGCCCGCGCGCTTGGCGACGATCGCCGGAACCAGCGCCTGGCCGGTGACGTTGACGGCGGTGCGGCCCATGTCCAGGATCGGCTCGACGGCCAGCAGCAGGCCGACGCCCTCCAGGGGCAGGCCCAGGGTCGACAGCGTCAGGGTCAGCATCACCGTCGCACCCGTCGTGCCGGCCGTCGCGGCCGACCCCAGCACCGAAACGATGACCACGAGCAGGTAATCGGTCACTCCCAGCTGCACCCCGTAGAACCGCGCCACGAACAGGGCGGCGATGGCGGGGTAAATCGCGGCGCAGCCGTCCATCTTCGTCGTCGCGCCCAGCGGCACGGCGAAGGACGAGTACTCGCGGGGCACGCCCAGGCGGCGCTCCGTGACGCGCTGGGTCACCGGCATGACGCCCATCGACGAGCGGGTGACGAAGCCCAAGGACGTCACCGGCCACACGCGGCGGAAGAACGCGCCCACCGGCAGCCCGTTGGCCTTCAGCACCACCGGGTAAATGATGCCGATGACCACCAGCAGGCCCACGTAGATGGCCAGGGTGAACTTGCCCAGCGACCCCAGGGCCTCCCAGCCGTACTCGGCGACGGCGCGGCCGATCAACGCCGCGGTGCCGATCGGCGCCAGGCGGATGATCCACCACAGGACCTTCTGGATGATCTGCAGCAACGACTCCGTGCCCCGCAGGAACGGCTCGGCCGGTTCGCCGACCTTCACCGCCGCGATGCCCAGGGCGATGGAGATGACCAGCAGCTGCAGGACGTTGAACGTCGGGGAAGCGCCGTCCTCGGCGACCTTGACGCCCAGGCCGAGGATGTTCTCGGGCACGATGCCCGCCAGGAACGCCCACCACGAGCCCGTCGACGACGGGGCTTCCGCGGCGGCGGCATCGACGCCGGAGCCGAGGCCCGGCTTGAGCCACAGGCCGATGAGCAGGCCCGCGACGACGGAGGCGAAGGCGGTGGCGGCGAACCACAGCAGCGTGGACAACGCCAGGCGCGCGGCGTTGGTGACCTTGCGCAGGTTGGCCACCGAGGTGATCACCGCGGTGACCACCAGCGGCGGGACCATCAGCTTCAGCAGCTGGACGTAGGCGCCGCCGACGGAGTCGAGGACGGCGCGCAGGCCCGAGCCTTCGGCGGTGCCGCGGGCGACGAAGCCGAGGATGAGGCCGATGATCAGGCCGTAGATGACCTGGGCGCCGAAACCGGTGGCCCAGTCGGGGATCCGGGAGGGTGCGATGCGGCGGCGTTCGGCCGCCGGAGAAGAGGTGCTCACGGTCGAGCCTTTCCTTGTGGCGCGCGAGGTGCGCGGGTGAACGGAAGGAGGAGGCGACCCGCGGTCCGGGGTGGCGGCCGTTGGGTCGATCAGGCGGGAACCACGGGGCGCGGACACATGTCCCCGTGGTAGTGGCCCTGGTCCAGCCAGAGCCTGCGCGTGAGCATCATCGACATGACCGATACGCTAGAACCAGACTGATTGGTCTGTCAACAAAGTCCGCGGAAGAGGCGCGGAAGGGGCTGCACGGGAGGCGGCGGAAATCACGTCCGCCCGCCGGGGCGCGGCGCTTTCGCCGCCGCCGCTTCGGGTGGCAAGGTGAGCGTATGAAAGCGAAGCGATTTCTCCGCGGTATGGCGCTGGCCGGCACGGTCGCCCTGTCGCTGACCATGGCCGCCTGCGGATCCGACGACGGCAACGGCGGGATCGACCGGCCCGCCGCCTCGGACGGCAAGTCCGCCGACGGGGACCGGACCCCGGGCGCCGCCGGGGCGTCCTCCCAGCCCGAGACCGAAATGCCAGAGGCCGAGGATTCCGGCCCCCACAACGACGCCGACGTGGCCTTCAACCGCATGATGATGGCCCACCACCAGCAGGCGGTGACCATGGTCGGCCTCATCGACGGCCGCACCGAAAACTCCGACATCATCGATCTGGGCAAGAAGATCGCGGAGTCGCAGGGCCGCGAGATCGAGCAGATGAGCGCCCGCCTGGCCGCCTGGGGCGAGGATCCGGCCGCCCCGGCCATCCACGAGTCGCACGACGGGCACGGGGGCCACGGCGATTCCCCGGAGGACATGAAGGGCATGCTTTCCGACGACGCCATGAAGAAGCTCGCCGAGGCGAAGGGGCCGGAGTTCGACCGCCTGTTCCTCGAGGGCATGATCGAGCACCACGGGGGCGCGATCGACATGGCCGAATCCGTCATCCGGGACGGCGAGAACAAGCCGACCCGCGAGCTCGCCGAGAGCATCGTCTCCGCCCAGAAGGCCGAGATCGAGCAGATGAAGAAGCTGCTCGACGCCTGATCCGACCGGCCGATGGTCTACCGTTGAGCCATGCTGCTCCATGTGTTGTGGGTCATCGGCATCACCGCCGAGGGGATGACCGGCGCCCTGGCCGCCGGTCGCCAGAAAATGGACCTCTTCGGCGTGTCCACCATCGCCTGCGTCACCGCCATCGGCGGCGGCACCATCCGCGACCTCGTCCTCGGCCACTACCCGCTGGTGTGGGTCGAGGACCCGCAGTATCTGCTGCTCATCATCGGCGCCGCGATTCTGACGGTGTCCATTTCCTTCCTCATGGAGCACTTCCGGGTGCTGTTCCTGGTGCTCGACGCCGTGGGCCTGTCCGCCTTCGCCGTGATCGGCATCCGCATCGCCCTGGAGATGGGCTACGGGTTCATCATCGCCGTCGTCGCGGCGGTGCTCACCGGCGTCTTCGGTGGCGTGCTGCGCGACCTGCTGTGCGACCGCGTGCCGCTGGTGTTCCAGAAGGAGCTGTACGCCTCCATCGCCCTGCTGGCCACGGTCGTCTACTTCGCACTCGACTGGATGGGCGCGTCTGAGAGCGTGACCATCATCGCGTCGGTCACGGTCGCCTTCGTCACCCGCCTGCTGTCCATCTGGCGGCAATGGCGGCTGCCCGTCTTCGACTATCAGGAGCGCGAGTACGACCGCGATCCCAGCCACCGCCTGTGGAACTTCTTCCGCTGGGGCAACCGAAACCCCGGTGGCGACGGCAACGGTCGCGAAGGACATGAGCGCGAGGGCGCCTGAGGTCGCAGCGGCGGGGTTACCCACCGGTGGCGACCACAGGGGAACCGACGACCGCTGAGGCGCCCTCGGCCGGGGAAACCTCCGACTTTTCACCGATGCCGCACGTTTGTGCCGGACGTACCGTGGATTCATGAGCACGACATCAGGTTCGGGTGACCATCCGGCCGCCCATCGGTCCGGGCGCGCGGACGACGCGGCCGCGAATCATCCCCGCCGCTGGGCGGCACTCGGCGTTCTCGCCGCGGGGCTCGGGATGGTCGTCCTCGACGGCACCATCGTCGGCGTTTCCATGCCCACCATCATCCGCGAGGTCGGCCTGGACCTCGCCGGCGCCCAATGGGTCACCAGTCTGTACTCGGTGGTCTTCGCCGCATTCCTGCTGACCGCCGGACGGATCGGCGACCTCTTCGGCCGCCGGAAACTGTTCCTGGCGGGCCTGGCCCTGTTCGCGGCGGGATCGGTGATGGCGGCGCTGTCCACCGGCGGCGGCGCCCTCATCGGCGCACGCGTGGTGCAGGGCCTCGGCGGCGCGGCGATCCTGCCCTCGACGCTGTCGACCGTCAACGTCGTCTTCCGCGGCAAGGAACGCGCGGCTGCCTTCGGCGTGTGGGGTGCCGTGATGGCCGGTGCGGCGGCCATCGGCCCCCTGGCCGGCGGACTGCTCACCGAGAACATCGGATGGGAATCGATCTTCTGGGTCAACGTCCCCATCGCCGCCATCCTCTTCGCGGCGAGCCTCGCGGTGGTGCCGGACACCGGGGCCGGCGGCCGGTCCCCCCAGTTCGACAGGGCCGGGTTCTTCCTGTCCTCCCTCGGCTTCGGCACCTTGGTATTCGGCATCATCGAGGGCCCCAAGATCGGCTTTTGGTCGCAGATCCGCCCCTTCTCCATCGGCCCGCTCGACTGGCCGGCGGCGCTGCCCTCCGCGGCGGGGATCGCGCTGTTCGTCGGCGCGGTAGCGCTCATCGCGTTCGTGGCGGTGGAAAGCTCGCGGGCGAAGGCGGATGCCCCGGTGCTGCTCGAGCTGGACATGTTCCGCTACCCGACGTTCAGCTGGGGCAACGCGACGGCGCTGCTCGTCGCCGTGGGCGAGTTCGCCCTCGTCTTCGTCCTGCCCCTCTACCTCATTTCCGCGGTCGGCCTGTCGACGGTGGTCACCGGCCTCATTCTCGCGGGCATGGCGTTCGGCGCATTTCTGTCCGGCGCGATGGCGCGGCACCTCGCCGCCCGCATCGGCGCACCGGGAGTCGTCCTGCTCGGCCTCGGTCTCGAAGTCTTCGGCGCCCTCCAGCTGGCGGCCGAGGAACGCCCGGAGCAGCCGTTGTGGCTTATCGTCGTGGCGCTGGTCATCTACGGGCTGGGGCTCGGCCTGGCGTCGGCCCAGCTGACGTCGCTGGTGCTCGGCGACATACCGGACGCGCTGTCCGGCCAAGCCTCGGCGACGCAGTCGACCATCCGCCAGGTCGGGTCGGCGCTGGGCGCGGCCCTCGCAGGCGCCATGCTGACGGTGGGCATCCGCACCTACTCGGGCAACCTTCCGGCGGATGCCGCCCCCTTCGCCGATCCCCTCACGGAGTCGGCGGGCGGCCTCCTGCCGATGCTCCGCGCCCAGGGCACGCCGGATGAGACCGTCGCAGCGCTGTCCCAGCTTTTCGCCGACGCCACCAGGCTGTCCCTCTTCGCCACGGTCGCCGCCCTGGCCATCGGGTTCCTGTGCGCGTTCATGGTCCGCCGCAGCGCCGAAGAATCCTCTGCCGCAAACGCCGAGTGAACCCCCACCCGAAAACGACGCATCCCCACCGGGCGGGGCCCGGCGGGGATGCTCTTCACGTGCCCCCGGCGGGGCTCGAACCCGCGACCTACGGATTATGAGTCCGCGGCTCTAACCGACTGAGCTACAGGGGCGAGGCAGCCGACCGGCTCCCCGGTGTCCGCGACCCCCGGCGTCACCGCCGCGTCCATCGCGCACCGGCTCAATTTAGCAAGCGCCGGCGAATCACCGGGACATGGCCGTCGCAAAGCGGCCGCATCCCCGCGCCCGCCACCCCGCAACCCCACTCCCGACGCCGCCCCGCGACCGTCATTCGGGTGCACGAACCGACACGTTTTCGCCGCTCATGGCAGAGTTGATGGCATGCAGCCCCACCACCGCAACGCCCCCGGGACCCACCGCACCATCCAGCCCATCGACGCCACCGTCGAGCGCCTGATGCCGGATTCCGACCCCGGTGAGCCCGCGGTCGTGATCTGCGGTTCGCTGCACCAGGACACCCTCGCGCAAGTCGCCGAATTCCCGGTGCCGGGCGAGGCCGCGATCGTCGAAAGCTCCGCCCAGGCGCTCGGCGGCAAGGGCGCCAACCAGGCCTCCGCCGTCGCCCACGCGGGCGTGCGCGCCATCATGGCCGGCACCGTCGGCGAGGATCCGGCCGCAGACCTCGTCCTGTCGGAGCTCGCCGCCAACGGCGTCGACGCCCACTCGATTCAGACCACCTGGGACGAACCGACCGGCTCCGCGTTCATCGCCACGAAGCCCGACGGCGACCACATGGTGTTCGTCACCAGCGGCGCCAACGCCATCACCGACCCGATGGAGTTCACCGCCGAAATCTCGGAGGCCGACATCCTCCTCGCCCAGGGCGAGCTGCGCCCGGAGGCCACCGAGCAGCTCGGCATGATCGCCAACCTGCACGGCACGCGGTTCATCCTCAACCTCGCGCCGGTGACCGTGGTGACGCCGACGCTCATCGACACCGCCGACCCGCTGATCGTCAACCGCACCGAAGCCTGGGAGGTCCTGCGCAAGCTCGGCGCCGCCGAAGGCATCCGCCGCGGGGACATCGTCACGCAGATCGACGCGCTGCTGGAGTACTGCGCGTCGGTGGTCATCTCCATGGGCGACGAGGGCTCCGTCTACGCCCGCGCGGAGGTCGACGGCGGCGACGGCATCGTGTGGCACCAGCCGTCGCTGAAGGTCCCGGCGGAGGAGATCGTCGACACCACCGGCGCCGGCGACGCCTTCGCGGGCACCATCGCCGCGGAACTCGCCCGCGGCGGCACCGCCGAACGCGCCGTCGCGCTGGGCACCGCCGCCGGTTCGCTGGCGGTGCGGTCGCTGGGGGCGACGTCGTCCTACGCCGACCAGGCCACCCTCGAGGCGACCGTCGCCGCCCCGGACTTCCCCGCGCGCCGCCGACTGGCGGAGACGACCAAGGGCGACTGAACCGGGCCCGTCACGCCGGCCCAGCCGGTCCTCCGCCGATTTCCCCGGAACGGCCGCGGCATGGTTTCGCCTGCAATAGCCTGTTGCGCATGACGCAGAATCCCGACGCAACCCCCGTGACCGGCCGCGACGTCCCCAGCGACGCCACGCCGTCCGCCATCGCCCATTCCATCCACGGCGCGGGCCCGACGCTGGTGCTCATCCACGGCATCTGCCATTCGCGCCACGCCTGGGACGACGTGCTGCCCGGGCTCGTCGACCACTTCCGCGTGGTGGCCATCGACCTTCCGGGCCATGCCGCGTCTCCGGATCCCGATTCGCTTGACGACGACATCGTCGAGCACATGATCGACCAACTCGCCGCGTTCCTGCGCGAAGTGGCGGTCGACGGCGAAAAGCCGCACGTGGCGGGCAACTCGCTGGGCGGTTATTTCGCGCTGGAGCTGGCCCGGCGGGGGCATGCGGCGTCCGCGACCGCCTTCAACCCGGCCGGATTCTTCCACGGCCCGTGGGACCAGCGCCGCACCGTCGCCCAGTTCCTGGCGTTGCGCGGCATCGGCCGGGTGCTGCGGCCGATGCTCCCGGCGATGTCGAAGACCGCCTTCGGGCGCACGTCGATGTTCGGGATGTTCTCGGCGAAACCGTGGCGCCTCGATCCCGCGGCCGTCGAACGCGACGCGAAGAACATGCTGGGCAACAAGGTCATCGACCACGGCCTGCGCGCGAGCTTCACCTTCTCCCCCGACGTCGCCGGCGCTCCCCAGACGAGCTACTGGGGCACCTCCGACCTCACCCTGATCCGCGGCTGGAAGCGGCACCACGAGGTGCTGCCCGACGTGCCGCTGCACCTCCTGCCCGGCCTCGGGCACGTGCCGATGATCGACGACGGCAGGACCATCGCCGACTGCATCCGCCGCAGCGCCGGAGTGTAGCGGGCGCGAGAAAACCCGGTGGCCCCGGCCGACTTTCGTCGGCCGGGGCCACCGGGCGTTTTCCGGATCAATGGGTCCGGTTTCCCGGGTGCCGGGTTTACGGGTGCCGGGTTAACGGGCGCTGGTTTCCCGGCGCCGATTCACCCGGCGCCGGTTTCCCGGGTGCTAGCCGCTCACCGCCGCGACCGGCTTGGCCACGCGCAGGTCATACGACGACGCATCGAACTTCTTGGTCTTCGCGCGGAACTTCCACGTCCAGCTCGGCCACACCGCCGGGGCGTTGCCGTGCTCGTCGAGGTACCAGGAACCGCAGCCGCTGACCCACACCGTGCCGGGCAGGCGCTCGCGGACCCAGTCGTTCCACTCCTCCTGGGCGCGCTCGGACACCTCGGCGACGTCGGCGCCGTGGCGGCGCTTGGTCTTCAGCATCTCCATGACGTAGTTCATCTGCGACTCGATCATGTAGATCATCGACGTGTGGCCCAGGCCGGTGGCCGGGCCCATGAGCACCGACAGGTTCGGGAAGCCGTGGATCGTGGTGCCCTTGTGGGCGGCCATGCCGTTGCGGCCCCACATCTCCGCCAGCGATTCGCCGCTGCGGCCGTGGACCAGCGCGAACGTCGGCGAGTCGGTGACGTGGAAGCCGGTGCAGACGATGAGCACGTCGATCGGGCGCTCCGTGCCGTCGGCCGTGGTGATCGAGTGGGCGTTGACCCGCTGGATCGGATCGGTGACCAGATCGACGTTGTCGCTGGCGATCGCCGGGTAGTAGTTGTTCGAGATCAGCATGCGCTTGCAGCCGATGGTGAAGTTCGGGGTCAGCTTCTCGCGCAATTCGCGGTCGCGGACCTGACGGCGCAGCTGCTGCAGCGCCACGAACTTGATCGGGGCCATGAGCTTTTCGTTCTTGGTCAGGCCCGGGACCTGCAGCTCGCGGAAGAAGTAGTCCTGGGCGCGGACCACGCGGCGCAGGCCCGGCACGTTGCGCAGCGCCGCGCGCTCCCAACCCATGTACGCGCGGTCGAGGCGCGGGATCACGTAGGGGGCGGTGCGCTGGTAGACGTCCAGGTGGCCGGCGATCGGGGCGATCTGCGGGACGATCTGGATGGCCGACGCGCCGGTGCCGATGACCGCCACGCGCTTGCCGCGCAGGTCGACGTCGTGGTCCCAGCGGGCCGAGTGGAAGATCGTGCCCTCGAACTCCTCAATGCCCTCGATGTCGGGCAGGCGCGGCTCGCACAGGGCGCCGACGCCGAGGATCAGGTCGCGCGCCGACCAGGTGGTGATCTCCGGCTCGGCCGCGGCGGCGGCCTCCTCGCCGGACTCCTGCGCCGAGCCGCCGCCGAACACCTTGTCCGCCATTTCCCCGGAGGTGGCGACGACCGTGCGGCGGTCGTCGTCATGCTGCGGGACCTCGCGGGTCTTGACCAGCCAGCGGCCGGCGGCCTCGTCCCACCGGGCGTCGATCATTTCGGTGCGGAACAGCAGGTGCGGGTACAGGCCCTGCTCGACGGCGACGCTGCGCTGGTACTCCGCGATTTCCGGCTGGGTGCCGAAGCTGCGGGACCAGTCGAATTCCTGGGCGAAGGACAGGGAGTACAGGTGGCTGGGCACGTCGCACGCCGCGCCCGGGTAGGTGTTGTCGCGCCAGGTGCCGCCGACGTCGTGGCCGCGGTCGATGATGCGGAAATCCTCGATCCCCGCCTTTCGCAGGCGAGTGCCGGCGGCGAGGCCGGAGAAGCCCGCGCCGACGATGAGAACGCCAATTTCTTGCACGGAATTATTCATGGGCCGAACGATAGCCCTCGGGCGGCGGCCGCGTGGGGGTTTTTCGAAGCCGGTTTATCAAATGTTGCGGAACCGGAACGCCTTGCAGCGGCGCACCGCGCGGCCCAGCCCGCCCCGGGCCGAGGCGGCCCGGCCGGCGAAGGTGCGACCGACGACCGCACGGCCGAACGCGGAGCGGGTGCGGGTCCGGCGCACCAACCCGGGCCCTCTCCCGCCCCGCGTCCCGTCCGCTCCCTAGCCTTCCTCCAGGAGGTTGGTCACCAGCTCCGCGATGCGCGAACGCTCCGACCGCTGCAGGGTGACGTGCCCGAAAAGGTCGTTGCCCTTCAACTTCTCGATGATCGCCGCCACGCCGTCGTGCCGGCCCACGCGCAGGTTGTCGCGCTGTGCGACGTCATGGGTGAGCACCACCCGCGAATTCGCGCCCAGGCGGGACAGCACCGTCAGCAGCACGTTGCGCTCCAGCGACTGGGCCTCGTCCACGATGACGAAGCTGTCGTGGAGGCTGCGTCCGCGGATGTGCGTCAGCGGCAGCACCTCGAGCATCCCGCGCGACTGGATCTCCTCCATGACGTTCGGGCTGACCAGGCCTTCCAGCGTGTCGTACACGGCCTGGGCCCAGGGGTTCATCTTCTCGCTCTCCGACCCCGGCAGGTACCCGAGGTTCTGCCCGCCGACGGCGTAGAGAGGGCGGAACACCACGATCTTGCGGTGCCTGCCATGCTCCATCACGGCCTCCAGGCCGGCGCACAACGCCAGCGCGGATTTGCCGGTGCCGGCGCGGCCGCCGAGCGAAACGATGCCCACCTCGTCGTCGAGAAGCAGATCCAGCGCGATGCGCTGCTCGGCGGAACGGCCCCGCAGGCCGAAGGCCTCCAGATCGCCGCGCACCAGGCGGACGCCCCCGCCCGGCAGAATGCGGCCGAGCGCCGACTGCGTGCCGGAGGTGAGCTGCACTCCGCAATGCACCGGCAGCTCCGCGGCGGGCTCGCCGTCGGCGGTGACGGCGTCGTCGCGAAGCTGCGTGAAGCCGTTGCGGAACAACGCGTCGATGTCCTCCGACGCGACGCCGATCTCCGCCAGCCCCGTGTACCCGGTGACCACCACGTCCTGCGCGTGGTACTCGTCGGCGGGCAGGCCCACCGCGCCCGCTTTCACGCGCAGCGGGATGTCCTTGGTCACGAGCACGGTGTCGTGGCCCTCGGCCTTGAAGTTCAGGGCGCAGGCCAGGATGCGGTGATCGTTGGCATCATTGCGAAAACCCGCCGGCAATACCGACGGGTCCGTGTGATTGAGCTCGACCTGCACCGTGCCGCCGTCTTCGTTGGCGGTCACCGGCAGGTCCAGGCGTTCGTGGCGGTGCCTCAGCTCCTCCAGCTGGCGCAACGCCGTCCGGGCGAACCACCCGAGTTCGGGGTGGTGTCGCTTTGCCTCCAGTTCGTTGATCACCACCAGAGGCAGCACGACGGAGTGCTCGGCGAATTTCCGCAGCGCGTGGGGGTCGGACAGCAGCACCGACGTGTCCAGCACGTAGGTGCGCAGCGCCGTGCCCCGGCGTCCTGCGTCGTCGGCCCCGCCTGCGGTGCGGGTGGAGTCGGTGGTGTCGCCGCGCGTCGTCGCGCCCGCGTCCACCACCTCCCCATCCCGGATCAGAGGGGTTCGGTCAGTGGTCGCGGTCGTGGTACGCAACGTGGCTCCTGTTCCGTCCGGCAGCTTCCCCCTGCCGGACAACCGCCAGAGTAGGTAACCAACGTGGAAATCACATTGGTGGAAGATGAACAACCCGTTAAATTGCGGTCTCGGAAGCATCACCGCTGGTCGGCTGCTTTACGACGCCGTGTGCGCTGTCACCGCCCGCCCTTACGGGGGCACGCGAAAGCGGGTAATTTGGCGCCATGGCCTATCCCGGAAAGCCCCACGGACGACGCGACCGACTTCAGGCCAGGCTGGAAGTCGCCGTCGGACTCGGGGAATTGAGCATCGAGGAGTACGACTCCCTCTGCGCCCAGGTGTGGGACGCCGGCCGCGACGACGATTCGCCGGAACTCGACGCCATCGCGGGGCGCCTGGAGCGGATCGAGCAGAACCGTCCGCATCATGGGCCGGGTGGATACGGTGCCCCCGGCAACGGCGGCCCCGGCGGTGTCCCCGGACATGGAGTGGCGGGGCACGGACATGGCGTCCCGGGGCACGGACATGGAGTGCCGGGGGCCGGCGGGGAGCACGGCACCGGGGGAAGTTCGGGCAACCCGTACGGCCCGACCCCGCACGGCGCCGTGGCGCGCGGCACCGACCAACCGTATGAGTCCTCCTTCGGCCGCGGCGGCGCGCCCGCACGATTCACCATCTCCAATTCACCCGACACCCCGCGGCAAAACGGCACCGCGACGGTTTTCGGATCAAAGGAGATGTCCGGTTGGTGGTCGCCGAAGAATGAAACGACGTGGTGGTCCGTTTTCGGCGAATTGAAGCTGGATCTTTCCAGGGCCGAATTGCCCAGCGACAACATCGTTCTGGATTTGCAATCGTTCTTCTCCGAGATCGAGATCACGGTCCCGTCCGGCACGCGCGTCATCATGGACATGACCACCCCGATGACCGAAGTGATCAACCATCTGAACCCGAATGCCCAGCCCAACGGGCTGACGGTGGTCCTGGACGGCATCGTCATGTTCGGCGAAATCAAGATCCGAGAGGCCTGACCCGGACTCCCCGAAAAGGCTCGCCGGCCATTACCCCCGCCATCCGAAAATGATTGTCGGGACCATTGATTTGACCCGTAATCCTCGGTTACTGTCGGGGCGACCGGGGCGCGATGTCGCCGACCAGCGGCGTTACTCCGGACATAACCGCCGCGACTAGGCGGCGCACATACTCCAGTGACGCCCGGACCTGCCGCGGCACCATCAATCCCCACAAAGGAGAACGCATGTTTGAGTCCAGCCTCGACCTTTTCCAGTCGGTTACCCCCATCCTCGAGCTCATCGATCTGATCCTCGGCGTGGGCTAAACAACGTCCGCAACTTTGCAGGACCGGAACCCCGCACCGATTGCCGGTGCGGGGTTCTTTTGTGCCGACTGCCGTGGGCGCGGTCCGTCTGTGCAGGTTTCCATGGGCACCGTCGACCGACACGCACACAGACCCACCCCGAATGCGCAGCCCCACCCGTTACAGCGGGTGGGTCTGCGCATTCGGGGTGGGTTAACGACGAAGGCGCGGTGGCCGGACGCGATTCGGGGTGGGTTTACACCGAAGGCGCGGTGGCCGGACGGATCGACTCCGTCAGAAACCAATCATTACCCCTCGGGGCGCAACGGCTAGAGCCAGCAGCTTTTCGCCTTGGTCAAGCGACCTTGTCGGGCTTCCCCTGTTCAGCGATCGCGCGGATGCGTGGACTGACGGTGACCGTGACCTTTCCTTCGCGTTCGCGCTTGACGAGCAGCTTTGCGGCGGCCACCTGGCCGGGTGAAGCCTTGCGAGCTGAGTGTCGCACCTTCATTCCGAGTCACCTCCGTCATCCTTGTCTACTTCAGTGTATCCGTGTTCGTTGCCAGTGGCCCCGTCGTCATGGTCGAAACCGGCGAGGATGGCCGTCAAGATCGCATCAATCAAACGCTGGTCGTTCTCGGACAGTGCGTCGTCATCATCGAGTGCATCCAACGCATGGACGCCAAGCACGAGTGACGCATCATCACCGTCCGTGATCAGATCGACTGCCCAACGGAGATTGCGATGCCATTCCTCATTACGGCGTCGCTCCCGGTCGTGATGCCGCTGCAGGTACTGGACGAGGAAAGTCCCGATCTGCGTGATCAACGCCACCGATACGGCGAGCGCCACCGCTCCCCAGACTGGCATGGTCCCACCCACGAGTACCCCCTCGGCACCAGACTCGAATCATGCCTGATCCATCCGGTCTGAATAATAAGCCTCCGGTGATTCCTCCTGCATTTTTCCTGCATTCTGGTCAGCGCACGAAAAACGGGCCAGGGAAAATCTCCCTGGCCCGCTGCTTTTGCTCCTCCAGCTGGACTCGAACCAGCAACCCTTCGATTAACAGTCGAATGCTCTGCCATTGAGCTATGGAGGAATGTCTCCGGCACGTCTCCGTGCGACGGATCATTACTCTACCCAGTACCCATATGGACGCCAAATCAGCAGGTCACACCATATTTCGGCCGCGCAGCCGCCCGCGCCGGAAGCCACCCGGCCGGACCCCATCCGGCAGGGCGGACGAGCACCGGCCGGACTCCATCAGACAGGGCGGACGGGCGCTGGCCGGGCCGTCGCGAAGCAACCGGCGCGTTTGCTAACGTTTCGCGCAACACGGGGTGCCCGGGCCGCCCGGGCTGAGAGCACACCCGCCGAACTTGATCCGGCTGGCACCGGCGAAAGGATGTTGCAATGGGCGACGCACCACGTTCCGCATACCGGCAGTACCCGGAGGACTGGAACGGAGGATGCGTCGCGTGCGGCGTCCAGCGCACCGGCCGGATCCCGCGGGTGCTGTCCATCGCGGGCACCGACCCCACCGGCGGCGCCGGCGTGCAGGCCGACCTGAAGTCGTTCTCCGCGCACGGCGCGTACGGCATGGCGGTGGTCACCGCACTGGTCAGCCAGAACACCCGCGGCGTGCGCGATGTCCACGTGCCCCCAGTGGAGTTCCTCCGCTCGCAGCTCGATGCGGTGTCGGATGACGTGGCCATCGATGCGGTGAAGATCGGCATGCTTTTCGACGCGCCGACCATCGCCGAAGTCGCCGACTGGCTGGATGCGCTGCGCAGCCGCAACGCGGGGGCCGACGATGCCTCCGGCACCGGCGCAGGCGACACCGGCGCGGGTGCCGCCGACACCGGCGCTACCGACTCCGCCGACACCGCCGCGGACGAAGACTCCGACGCCGAGTTCCTCGAGGGCGCGCCCTCCCCGATCGTCGTCCTGGACCCCGTCATGGTGGCGACCTCCGGCGACCGGCTGCTCAAGCCCGAGGCCGAGGAAGCCCTGCGCGGCCTGCTGCGCCACGTCGACCTGGTCACCCCGAACATCCCCGAGCTGGCCGTGCTCGCGGGCACCCAGCCGGCGACGACGCCCGGCGAAGCCCTCGACCAGGCCCACGCGGTGGCCGCCGAACACGACGTCCTTGTGCTGGCCAAGGGCGGGCACCTGCGCGACGATATCGTCGTGGACTCGCTGGTCCGCCCCGACGGATCCGCCGAGCGGTTCACCGGACCGCGCATCGACACCCGCAACACCCACGGCACGGGCTGCTCCATCTCCGCGGCCATCGCCGCCCTGTGGCCCCGCATCGGCGACCCCTTCCGCTCCGTCGGGGTTGCCAAGGAGTGGCTGACGTCCGCGCTGCGCCACGCCGACGAGCTGGAGGTCGGCGAAGGCAACGGGCCCGTCCATCACTTCGCGCAGCTGTGGGAACGGGGGCTGTCCGCGGACGCGGCGACCATCGCCGACCAGTGGTGGGAATCGATCGCGGACCTGCGCGAGGCGATCGACGACCTCGACTTCGTCAAGGGCCTCGGCTCCGGCACGCTGCCCCAGGAAGCCTTCCGCCGCTACCTGGCCCAGGACGCGCTGTACCTCAACGGCTACTCCCGCGCGCTGGCTGCGGCGTCCTCGCTGGCGCCGACGCAGGAGGAGCAGATGTTCTGGTCCTACGCCGCCCACGGCGCCCTGGCCGGCGAGATGGAACTGCACCGCAGCTTCCTCGGCGACGACGCCGGCGACGAGGGCGCAGGCGCCATCGAGGCGTCGCCGGTCACCCGCGCCTACGTCGACCACCTGGTCGCCACCGCCGCCCGCGGCTCCTACGGCGAACTCATCGCCGCGGTTCTCCCCTGCTTCTGGCTCTACCGCGACATCGGCCACCGGCTGATCGCCCGCAACCACGACGCCCACCCGTACGCGCGGTGGCTGGACACCTACGCCGACGACGCCTTCGACTCGGACACCAACCGGGCGATCGACATCTGCTCGAAGTACGCCACCACCGCCACGACCACGGAGCGCGCGGCCATGGACCGGGCCTTCCGGCTGTCGTCCTGGCACGAGGTGGAGTTCTTCGCGGATCCGCTGCGCGGCTGAATCCGGGGCGCAAAGCGGAAAGTCTCCCTACGCTGGGAGGCATGACGGAAAACAACGCCACCCAGAACCAGCCCGACAGCGGCGCCGCCGACGCCCACCGCACCGTCCGGGGCATCATCGCCCGCTCCAAGGGCGCCCCCGTGGAGATGGTGGACGTCGTCCTCCCCGCCCCCGGCCCCAACGACGTCATCGTCGACGTCCAGGCCTGCGGCGTCTGCCACACCGACCTCGCCTACCGCGACGGCGACATCAACGACGATTACCCCTTCCTCCTCGGCCACGAGACCGCCGGCGTCGTCTCCGAAGTCGGCGACGCCGTCACCCACGTCGAGGTCGGCGACTTCGTGGTGCTCAACTGGCGCGCGGTGTGCGGCCAGTGCCGCGCCTGCAAGAAGGGCGAGCCGAAGTACTGCTTCGCCACTCACAACGCCTCCAAGCCCATGACGCTCGCCGACGGCACCGAGCTGACGCCCGCCCTGGGCATCGGCGCGTTCTGCGACGCCACGCTGGTCCACGAGGGCCAGTGCACCAAGGTTTCCCCCGACGCCGACCCGGCCGTCGCCGGTCTGCTGGGCTGCGGCGTGATGGCGGGCATCGGCGCGGCCATCAACACCGGCGAGATCACCCGCGGCGAGTCCGTCGCGGTGATCGGCTGCGGCGGCGTCGGCACCGCGGCCATCGCCGGCGCGAAGCTGGCCGGCGCGACGACGATCATCGCGGTGGACATCTCCGACGAGAAGCTGGACACCGCCCGCGACTTCGGGGCGACCCACACCATCAATTCGAAGGAACTCGCCGCCGGCGCACCCGGCGCGACGGGCGAGGACGATCCCGTCGTCAAGCAAATCCGTGAACTGACCGGGGGCTTCGGGGCCGACGTCGTCATCGACGCAGTCGGCCGCCCCGAGACTTACGTGCAGTCGTTCTACGCGCGCGACCTCGCCGGGCGCGTCGTGCTGGTCGGCGTGCCCTCGCCGACGATGAAGCTGGAGGTGCCGCTGCTCGACGTCTTCGGCCGCGGCGGCTCGCTGAAGTCCAGCTGGTACGGCGATTGCCTGCCCGAGCGCGACTTCCCCATGCTCGTCGACCTGTCGCTGGAGGATCGCCTGCCGCTGGCGGACTTCGTCAGCGAGCGCATCGGCCTCGACGACGTCGAGGAGGCGTTCGACACCATGAAGGCGGGCAAGGTCCTGCGTTCCGTGGTCACGCTGTAGGCGCGGCGGGGCGGCATCTTGCTTGACGACGGACGGCGCTTGACGACGAACCGCGCTTGACGACGGCCACCGCCCACCGGGCCACCGCCCGACTCCCACCCACCTTCTCCAACCCACCGACTTCCACCGGCCCCCTTCCACCACCAGGAGAGAGCACCAATGAGCACCGAATCGCACGACGCCGCGGAGCGCATCCGCAAGCAGGGCGATCTGATCATCGACCACGTGGTCACGTCCGGCACGTTCGCCCTCGACGGCGGCGAATGGGACGTGGACAACAACATCTGGGTCTTCGGCGACGAAAACGAGGTCATCGTCGTCGACGCCGCGCACACGGCCCAGCCGATCATCGACGCCGTCGGCGGGCGCCGCGTGAAGGCCATCGTGTGCACCCACGCGCACAACGACCACATCACCGTCGCCCCGGAGCTGTCCGAGAAGCTCGACGCGCCGATCCTCGTCCACCCCGGCGACCAGATGCTGTGGGAGCAGACGTGGGGCGACCTCGGCCACGACACCCTGGAGCACGGCCAGAAGCTCGAGGTCGCGGGCACCGAGGTCATGGTGGTCAACACCCCGGGCCATTCCCCCGGTTCGTGCTGCCTGTACGTGCCGGAGGCCGGCGAGCTGTTCTCCGGCGACACGCTGTTCTCGGGCGGCCCCGGCGCGACCGGGCGGTCGTTCTCGGACTTCGACACCATCATCGATTCCATCCGCGACAACCTGCTGACCCTGCCGGAGGAGACCATCGTCCGCACCGGCCACGGCGACCACACGACCATCGGCCGCGAGGCGCCGCACCTGGAGGAGTGGATCCGCAGGGGGTACTGACCCCACCGACCCCGCACACGCAGCCGCCCCGGCGTGCCCGCGGGACTTCAGTCCACCTGCACCTTGAGCGACTCGGCCAACAGTTCGCGGCGGTAGTCCTCCAGGGCCAGCAGGTCGGCGAACAACTGCCGGTACGCGGCTTCGTCGTCGGAGGGGCGCATCCGGGCGAGCATCGACTTCACCTGCGCCACCTGCCCGCCGACCCACACTTCCTGCAGGCGGGCCAGCACCGACGACGAGTACGCGCGCAGCATCTCGGCGTCGACGCGGATTTCCTCCACACCGAGCTCGGTGACCAGGGCGCGGCCGACGGCGTCATCGAGCTGCCCCAGCAGCGCGGCCACCCATTCGGCTCCGCCGCGTGCCCCGGACACCCCGCCGGCCTTCTGCGTGGCGTCGAAAAGCGCCCGGTACGTCGGGTGCGAGAACGTCTCCGGGGCGAGCGCATCGAACATCGGCCCGGTGATCACGGGCTCCTGGATGGCCAGCTTCATCGCCTCACGCTGCACGTGCAGCTCCGGGTCGCGCGCGTCGGGGTACGGCAGCATCGGCCGGGCGGGTGCCGCGCCGGGGCCCTTGCCGCCGGAACCGCCGCCGAACCCCGGGGAACCCGGGCCGACGTCGGCGTCGCCGTCCCGTTGGCGCACGGGCCTGCGCCGCGGCCCGTCGTCGCGCTTGGGATTGCGGGCCTCGTCGCGCACGCGGCGGACGAATTCCGCCTCGTCGTTCCACCCGACCCAGCCGGCGACCTCGCGGGCGTACTCGTCGCGCAGCGACGCATCCCGAATCTGGCCCAGCACGGGCACCACGCGGCGCAGACCGTCCACGCGGCCGTTGGGCGTGGTCATGTCGTAGTCGGCCAGCAGCGTCCGCAGCACGAACTCCACCAGCGGCGTCCGCTGCGCCACCAGATCGCGCACGGCCGCATCGCCCTTGGCCATCCGCAGATCGCAGGGGTCCATTCCCTCGGGCGCGACGGCGACGTAGCTCTGCCCCGTGAACTGCTGCTCGCCCTCGAACGCGCGCATGGCCGCCTTCTGCCCGGCCTCGTCGCCGTCGAAGGTGTAGATCAGCTCACCGCGGAAGAAGCTGTCGTCCAGCATCAGGCGACGCAGCAGCTGCAGGTGCTCGTCGCCGAACGCCGTGCCGCAGGCGGCGACGGCCGTGGTCACGCCGGCGGCGTGCATGGCCATGACGTCGGTGTAGCCCTCGACGATGACCGCCCGGTGGCCCTCCGCGATCGACTTCTTCGCATGGTCCAGGCCGAACAGCACCTTCGACTTCTTGTACAGCATCGTCTCGGGCGTGTTCATGTACTTGCCCAGGTTGTCGTCGTCGTAAAGCTTGCGGGCCCCGAAGCCGATGACGTCGCCGCTGATGTTGCGGATCGGCCACAGCAGGCGTCGGTGGAAGCGGTCGATGGGGCCCTTGCGGCCCATCCGCGCCAGCCCCGCCTTCTCCAATTCCTCGAAGGTGAAGCCCAGGCGCTGCAGGTGCTTGGTCAGCGTGTCCCAGCCCGCCGGCGCGTAGCCGCAGCCGAAGTGCTTGGCCTGCTCGATGGTGAAACCGCGGTCGGTGAGGAACGTCCGCGCGGTCTCCGCCTCCGGCTTGCCCAGCTGCATGGCGTAGAACTTCTGCGCCTCGCGGTTGGCGGCGATGAGCCGCTGGCGGGTGCCCGGTTCCTCGCGCCGCCCGGTGCCGCCGCCCTCGTAGTTGATGCGGTAGCCGATTTTCTCCGCGCACGCCTCCACGGCCTCGGGGAACGTCAGGTGCTCCATCTCCATGAGGAAGCTGAAGACGTCCCCGCCCTTGCCCGTCGAAAAGCAGTGGTAGTAGCCGTGATTCGGCCGCACGTGGAAGCTGGGGGTGCGCTCGTCCTTGAACGGCGACAGCCCCTTCATCGAGTCCGCGCCGCCCGGTTTGAGCTGCACGTACTCGGCGACGATTTCCTCGATCGGCGTACGTTCGCGGATCGCCGCGATGTCGCTGTCGGGGATTCGTCCTCTGGCCATGGCCACCATGGTAGCCAGCACCGTCGACCGTATTTGTGGTGGGCGGGAAAGGTGCAGTTCGCCGGGTTTTCCCGCCTCCCCTTGCTTTGCGACGGGCCGCCGCGTGGGAAACTGTCCGCATGTCAGGAATGGACGGGAAGAAGGGCAAGGGGCTCCTCGCCGCGGGCGGCGCCCTGCTGCTCGCATTGGCCGGTGCGTGGTTCGGCATCGACGGCGGCACCGGTGCCGGGAACGGTTCCCCCGGCGACGCGGGTTCGGGTGGCTCCGGATCCGGCGCGGGAGCCCGCCCGAACGACGGGTCCGGCACGAATGGCGGCGGGAAAACCGGCGCCGGGCAATCACGCGATGGCGCAAAGGACGGCGCGCGCGGGGACGAGTGCCCCATCGACACGCTGCCGCCGCAGGCGGACGAGGTCGTCGACCGCATCCTGACCAACCAACACCACATCCACTCGCCCCACGACGGCAAGCACTTCGGCAACTACGAAGGCGTGCTGCCTAGGCAGAAGGGCGACTACTACCGCGAGTACACCGTGGAGACCCCGGGGCTGAACCACCGCGGGGCCCGTCGCATCGTCGTCGGCGGCGGCACCGAAGACGACCCGGACGTCTGGTACTACACCGACGACCATTACGGGTCGTTCTGCAAGATCCCCGACGCGGAGGACTGACCCGGAGGCGGCCGCGCGTCCGGCGTCACCCCCGACGCAGCCGCGCGTGGATCTCCGCGTCGGTCAATTGCCCGGCGAGCCACGCGCTCAGCGACGGGGCCTCCGATTCAATGTGGCGGAACATCCCCTCATGGTCCGTCGACCACACGGCGGGATCCCCCGGCCGCGGGTCGTCGGCGTTGATCAAGTGGTAGTTCGGGTACCCGTCGCCGTAGGTCAGCAGGACGGCGCGGGCTGCGGCCGGATCACCGACGGCTTCGCGGAACGCCTTCAGTTCCGGCGAATCCTCGCCTTCCGCGCCCAGGTCCACGAGGGGGAAGTCCTTTCCGATCCCCTCATCCCACTCGAATGCGATCTCGCCCGCCTGCCACTCGTTGCCGCACCAACGCACTCCTTCCGGCAGTTCGTCGGTGACGGGGACGTCGGGAAGCGGCCCATCGAGCGCGATGACGGCGTCGGCGTCGGGCAAGCCGCATTCCGCGGGCAGCAGGAACCCCACTTCCGCGTCGCCGATGAGCCGCTTCGGGAAGGAGATCGCCCCGACGCGGCCGACGGGGCCGGCATCGTCCGGGACCTCCCGCCACGTGCCGCCGAGCCGATCGACCTGTTCGAGGACCGCACGGGAAAAGGGCTTCGCCATGCCGGAAGGATATGCCGGTCAGCCGCGGGCCGCGGAGACCCCGGCGATCTTCCGGTCGAGCCTCTCCACCCGGGACTCCGTCATCGACGCGATCTGGTCGACGATCACGCGCAGCCGCCCGGCATCGGATTCCGCCTGGTCGTACATCCAGCGGTAGACCGGGTCCAGCGATCCGGGCGCGCCTTCCCTCAGGTAGTCGGCGACGCGGAACAGCCGGTCGCGCTCGCGGTCCTGCCTGCGGATGTGCCGCGGCAGGTCCATCACGTACAGCACCGCGATGGACTTGAGCATGGTCACCTCCGCGAGAATCCCCGCGGGCACGGCGAGGTCTGCCTCGTAGCGCCCGAGGGCCCGGTCGATGGGCTGCTTCGGCCCGAAGAACCCCTCGGCTTCGCTTGACGACGCCCACGCGGCCCGTGCCGCCCGCCTCGTGCCGGCGACCGAGGCGGTGACGAATCTGCCGACAAGCTCCGACGTCATCCGCTTCAGCGCGACCATCGAGTGCAGCGAACCGTCGTAGGAGGCGGCGGCGGAGACGACGGGCAGGCTGGCCAGCCGGCCGGCGGCTTCGACGAGCTCCGCGGGGTCGCCGCCGAACGCGCGGGCGCCCTTGTCGGCCAGCGCCGCGAGCTCCACGGTGTCCCACAGGACGCCGAGGTCGATGCGGCCGGAGACGATGCCGTCCTCGACGTCGTGGACCGAGTACGCGACGTCGTCGGCCCAGTCCATGATCTGGGCCTCCAGGCATTGGCGGCCGTGGGGCGCGCCGGCGCGGATCCACTGGAGGATCGGGGCGTCCTCCTGGTACGCGCCGTACTTGGTGCGCCGCGTGCCGTCGGGGGCGATCGGGGTCCACGGGTACTTGCACGCCGCGTCGAGCGCCGCGCGCGTGAGGTTGAGGCCGCACGGGTGACCGGTGTCGTCGAGGGTCTTCGGCTCCAGCCGGGCGAGGATGCGCAGCGTCTGCGCGTTGCCCTCGAAACCGCCGCACTCGGCCGCGATCTCGTTCAGCGCGCGTTCGCCGTTGTGCCCGTAGGGCGGGTGCCCGATGTCGTGGGTCAGGCCCGCCAGCTCCGCCAGGTCCTCGTCGGCGCCGAGGTCGGCGGCGATGCCGCGGGCGATCTGCGCGACCTCCAGCGAGTGCGTCAGCCGGGTGCGCGGGGTGTCACCGTCGTGGGGCCCCACCACCTGGGTCTTGTCCGCCAGCCGGCGCAAGGCGGCCGAATGGAGGACGCGGGCCCGGTCGCGGGAGAAGGCGGTGCGGTGCGCCTCCACGGCCTCGGCCCCGGGCAGCAGCGACTGTTTCGCACCCTCGTGCAGGATGCGGTCGAGATCGGATGCTGAATAACGGAATCGGGCGGCCACGCGCCCATCATGCCGCCGATTCCGCGTCACCGCCGGTAGGCGCGCTGTACGGAAGGCCCGCGCGTCCGCCCGGCGTCGCGCTGTGGGGTCCACGGCGCGCACGTATCCTCGGGGCATGACCGAGCACGACCGTCCCCGCCACACCAACCGCACCCACCGCATCGCCGCGGCGATCGGAGCCGGCGCCCTCGTCGCGCTGTCCGGGCCGCTCACCGGCGTGCTGCTCGCCTCCGGACCGGCGCCGACCGCGCTGCCCGCCGCACGCGCCGAGGCCCCGCAGCGATTCGAGGGCCGCATCTGGGACGCCGCGGACGTGCTCACCGACGCGCAGGAGGCGAAGATCAACGAGCGCGCCGCCCAGCTCCAGCAGGAGCACGGCACCGTCATGCGCATCGTGTTCGTCGATTCCTTCGACGGCGTCCAGCCCGAGCAGTGGGCCACGCAGATGTGGCGGGAGCTCGGCGGCACGCCCAACCTCGCGGTGTTCGCCGTGGCGGTGAAGGACCGCAACGCCGGCGGCGGTGGCGGCGACAACGTCCCGACCACCGGCCAGAAGATGATCGAGGCCGCCTCCCCGGCGCTGGGCCGGGACGACTGGGAAGCCGCGGCCCTGGCCGCCATCGACGAGGCCACGCCGGCGTCGGCGGCCGCGGGCCTCGGCGTCCTCGGCGCCGGCGCGGCGGGTGCCGCGGTGCTCGGCGGCGGCGCCGTCGCGTGGTCGCGGCGCAACCGGAAGAAGCGCACCTCGACCGAAGTCGAGGAGGGGAAGACGCTGCGCCCCGACGACATCGAGTCCCACGAGCGCCTGTCCACCGACGCGCTCGACGAACTGGCCCGGGAGGAGCTGGTCTCCACCGACGAGTCCATCCGCCTGGCGGCCACCGAACTCGACCTGGCCCGCGCCGAATTCGGCGATGCCCGCGTCCGCGACCTCGCCCAGGCCCTGGAGCACTCGCAGCGCACCCTCAACCGCGCCTTCGAGCTGCGCCAGCGCATCGACGACGGCCCTTCCCTGGGCGAGGGCGAGCGCCGCGGGATGCTGCTGGACATCATCTCTTCCTGCGGCACGGCCGACGACCGGCTCGACGGGGAGGTGTCGCGCTACGCCGAGATGCGCGAGCAACTGCTCAACGCCCCGGAGACCCTGGATCGGCTGACCCAGCGGGGCGTCGACCTGCGCACGCGGATCCCCAATGCGGCCACGACCCTCGACGGCCTGCGCGCGCGTTACGACGAGGAGGCCCTGGCGTCGATTTCGGACAACGTCGACATGGCCACCGAGCACGTCAACATGGCGGAACGCTCCCGGGACGAGGCCCGAGCGCTGCTGGCCAAGCCCGCCGGCGAGCAGGCCGGGCTCATCGACGCCCTCCGCGCCACCGACCTCGCCCTGGACCAGGCCGAAAAACTCGTCGAGGGCATCGAGCACGCCGACGGAAACATCGCCCAGGCGCTGTCGGACCTCGACGCGCTGGCTGAGGAGGTGCGCGGCGAGATCGGCGAGGCCACGAATCTGCTGGCCGCCCCCGACGCCGCGAACATCGACCGGGACGACCTGGCCAAGGCAGTGGAGGCCGGCCGCGCCGCGCTCGCGACGGCCGAGGCCAAGGGCGCGACGGATCCGCTCGGCGCTTGGACGGCGCTCACCGACGCCGACGCCGCGCTCGACGACGAACTGGAGGACGCCCGCGACGCCGCGAACGCCTTCGCCCAGAAGATGCAGACGCTGCACAACGCCCTGACGGATGCGCGGGCCCAGGTGATGGGCGCGCGCGACATCATCGGCACCCGCCGCAGCATCGTCGGTTCCACCGCGCGCACCCGCCTGGCCGAGGCCGAGCGGCACCTGGCCATCGCCGAGCAGATCGCCGCCAAGCCGGGCAATGACCGGGCGAGCCATCCGCGCCGCGGCATCCAGGAGGCGCGCACCGCCGCCCAGTTGGGCCGGCAGGCCGCGAAGGCCGCGCGCGACGACGTCAACCGACACAACCAGCGCATGAACCAGTACCGCGGCGGCGGCAACTCCGGCGCCATGATCGCCGGCATGGTCCTCGGCGGCATGATGAGCGGCGGAGGCGGCTTCGGCGGCGGGTTCGGCGGGGGCGGTGGCTTCGGCGGCGGAGGCGGGTTCGGCGGGGGCGGCGGGTTCAGCGGCGGCTCCGGCAGCTTCTGACCGCACTCCTCCCACCGCGATTCCCACCGCGACTCCCATCGACGCAAAAACGGCCGCCCCACCGGGGCGGCCGTTTCGCAGTTCAGCCGGCGCGGTTCAACCGTCGCAATTCAACCGGCGCAATTCAGCCCATCAGGCGGGCGGGACCGTCCAGGTGCGCGCAGGCGAACGCCGCCGCGGCCAACAGCCCGGCATCGACGCCCGCCGCATCGGGGCTGCCCCCGACGATCTCAACGACCACGAGCCCGCGGTCCAGCTTCGTCCGCGCCACCAGCCGCCGCTCCCCCACGTCGACGATTTCGCGGCCGCGGCCGCCGTCGCGCCGGTTGAGGCTGAGCTCGCCGCCCGGCCCCGAGAGCACCACGTGCGCCACGGTGAGACCCACGGCTCGGGCGCGCCACCAGTCATCGGGAGACGACACGGTGAACGACCGCCCCGTCAGGCCGGACGGCGTGACCCGCCAATCCGGGGCGATGAGGTTCCCGGCGGCGTCGTAAAGCGACGTGGCGTCGGGGCCCGAACCGGGCTTGCCGCCCGTCCGCCCCGGGAAACCCCCGGCCGGCGGCGGGCCCGACACGCGCCACGGCCCGGGCGCGTCACCGGGGACGGGCCCGATGCCCTCCCCCGGCGCGCTCCCGGGCCGATTCTCGCCAACCATGATCGCCTACGACACCCAGACCCACACGAGGTAGGCGATCAGCAGCAGCAGGCAGATGGTCAGGATCCACGTCGAGCTGATCATCCGGAACTCGAGCACCCGGCGGGCGACCCAGGACAGGAAGATCTTCTCCTCGTCCGGCAGGGCGCGGCCGGCGTCGGTGTCGTACTGGATCTCGGCCGAGCGGACGCCGCGGTTGGCGCCCGTGAACTGGCCCAGCTTGCCGCCGCGCTCATCCTCGATGACGTAGTTCTGCGCGCCCTCGCACACCACGTACAGGCGGCGGTCGCCGCCGAGATCGACGTCGATCTTCTTCGCGCGCGACAGCTTGGGGCGGTCCTTGCCGCCGGCGGTGAACACGCGGCCGTCCGGCAGGGTCGCCACCAGGCGGCCGTCGCCGACGACGTCGAGGTCCCACGCGCCCTGCGCGGTCGCGATGGCCTCCTCGGGGCCGATGCGGACGTACTCCGCGACCTCGGCGCCCTCGGCGATCACGGGGATGCGGACCTCGTTGCCCTTCTTGGTTTCCTCGCCCAGGCTCCAGCTCTCCCACCGCACGACGGAACCGTCGTCCATGGTCGCCGCGTGGGACTCGTCGATCTCGCGCAGCTGCGGGGCGGCCGGCGCCGGGGCCTCGGCCGACGGAGCCTCCGGGGACGTCCCGGCCTGCTCCGCGGCAGCCGGGGCCGACGCCGCCTCCGCCTTCGGGGCCGGCGCCTCCTCGGACGGGGCGGGCGCGGCGGGCTCCGCGGCGCCGACGGGATCGGCGGCCGGCGCGGCCGGGGCCTCGACGTCCTCGGCGGGCGTCACGGTCGGTTCGCGGGAAATGCCCTCGGGGTCGATCCGGGGACGATCGTTCTGATCGCTCATGGCTTGTCTCCTAGCTGGCGGAAAAGCGTCGTACGCCCGGTTTAGCACCCGACCAGGCGCTGCGCGAGGTAGCCCTCGAGCTCGTCGATCTTCACGCGCTCCTGCTCCATGGTGTCGCGGTCGCGCACGGTCACGGCGTCGTCCTCGAGGGTGTCGAAGTCGACGGTGACGCAGAACGGCGTGCCGATCTCGTCCTGGCGGCGGTAGCGGCGGCCGATGGCGCCCGAGGTGTCGTAGTCGATCGCCCACAGGCCGCGGAGCTTGTCGGCGACGGCCTCGGCGGTCGGGGTCAGCGTGTCCTTCTTCGACAGCGGCAGCACGGCGACCTTGACCGGCGACAGGCGCGGGTCGAGCTTGAGCACCGTGCGGGTGTCGGTGCCGCCCTTGGCGTTGGGCACCTCCTCCTCGACGTAGGCGTCGCACAGGAAGGCCATCAGGGCGCGGGTCAGGCCGAACGACGGCTCGATGACGTAGGGCACGTACTTCTCGCCGGTCACCTGGTCGTGGTAGCGCAGATCCTCGCCGGAGTGCTCGATGTGGCAGCCGAGGTCGTAGTCGGTGCGGTTGGCCACGCCCATCAGCTCGCCCCACTCGTTGCCCTGGAAGTGGAAGCGGTACTCGAAGTCGATGGTGCGGGCGGAGTAGTGCGCGCGCTCGTCGTCGGGCACGTCGAACTGGCGCATGTTCTCCGGGTTGATGCCCAGGTCGATGAACCAGTTCCAGCAGGCCTCGACCCACTCGTCGAACTTCGCCGGCGCGTCCTCGGGGGCGGTGAAGTACTCGATCTCCATCTGCTCGAACTCGCGGGTGCGGAAGATGAAGTTGCCCGGGGTGATCTCGTTGCGGAACGCCTTGCCGGTCTGGCCGATGCCGAACGGCGGCTTCATGCGCGCGGTGGTCATGACGTTCTTGAAGTTCACGAAAATGCCCTGCGCGGTCTCGGGGCGCATGTAGTGCAGGCCGACCTCGTTGTCCACGGGGCCGAGGAAGGTCTTGAGCAGGCCCGAGAACATCTGCGGCTCGGTCCACTTGCCCGGCTGGCCGGTCTCCGGGTCCGGGACGTCGGCCAGGCCGTTGGCCGGCGGGTGGCCGTGCTTGGCCTCGTAGGCCTCGATGAGGTGGTCGGCGCGGTAGCGCTTGTGGGTGTGCAGCGACTCGACCAGCGGGTCGGTGAACGTGGCCACGTGGCCCGAGGCCTCCCACACCTGGCGCGGCAGGATGATGGACGAGTCAAGGCCGACGACGTCCTTGCGGCCGGTGACGAAGGTCTTCCACCACTGGCGCTTGATGTTCTCCTTCAGCTCCACGCCCAGCGGACCGTAGTCCCACGCGGAGCGCGTACCGCCGTAGATCTCACCGCAGGGGTAGACGAAACCCCTGCGCTTGCACAGGTTCGCGACGGTATCGACGACAGACTTCGGGGCCACTGCCTCAAACGCTCCTTGTTACGGTGTCCCGCCCCGCGGTGGATCCGGGGGCACGGGATGACGGTGGGCGGCGTGGATCGCCGCCCCGTGCAATCGACGACCCGGTCGGGCCGTCGCCAAGTGTCCCCCACTCTAACCGCCGCAAGCGGATTAATGCCCATCGGCCCCGGGAAATCGCCGCGGGTAATGTCGGTATGCGAAACAGGCTTTGCGACGGCACCGCCCCGGCCCTCCGCGACTCGTCGGGAGGGGCGCGGACCGTGCCGGGATTGGAGAGGTCGGCGATGTCATCAACGAAGGGCTCCGGGGCCGCTGCGGCGGGGCCGAACGGCTCCGCGAAGCCCGACGGCGCCCCCGTCCAGTCCCCGAAGATCGGCGTGCGCACCACCAGGCAGCGCAAGGCCGTCATCGCGGCGATGAACGACATCACCAAGTTCAGCTCCGCCCGGGACATCCACCGGACGCTCGTGGAGCGCGGCGACAAGGTCGGCCTGACTACCGTGTACCGGACGCTGCAGTCGCTGTCGGAGGTCAAGGCCGTCGACGTGCTGCACACCGACGCGGGCGAGGCGCTGTACCGCCTGTGCGGGGATCACCACCACCATCACCTGGTGTGCACCGACTGCGGCGAGACCGTGGAGATCGGCGGCGGCCCGGTCGAGGAATGGGCCGGGGATCTGGCGCACGAGCACGGGTTCCGCCTGACGGGCCACACCGCGGAGATCTTCGGCGTCTGCGCGGACTGCCAGTCCGATTCCGGCGATGAGACCAGGACGCGCGGCGACGGGGCCGGGCGGGCCGGCAACGGCGAGGACACTGTGAAGGGCCGGGAGAGCCGGTAGCGGGTCAGACCACGACGGGGCCGTGAGGGGCGGTAGCGGGTCAAAACGCGACGGGACCGTGAGGGGCGGCGATGAGGGCCGGGCGTGCCTGTCGGCGAGGGACCGGAACGGGCCGGGGCGGAGGGCGCCCGGCGTCATGTCCCGGTAGTTTGCGAGCGCTTGATCTCGGGGCCTCGCTCCATCCGCCGCTCGATCCGACGCAGCGCTCCCCACCGTTTCATGCCGGGCCATCACTCCGGCCGGCGGAGCACCCCCCTAACCCGACGCAAACCCACCCTGAATGCGCAACCCCACCCGTTACAGCGGGTGGGTCTGCGCATTCGGGGTGGGTTTGCCGTTGTGTCTCGGGCGATTGCAGCGGCCGGACGCGATTCGGGGTGGGTTTGCCGTTGTGTCTCGGGCGATTGCGGCGGCCGGACGCGATTCGGGGTGGGTTAGCCGGGCCGGGGCGGTTGTGGCGGCTGAGCGGCGCAAGTCACGAGGGCACCGCGAAGGGCACCAAAGCGGAGCGCGACGGAGAACGCTACGACGCGCAGCCCGTGGCCGCGGCGCCGCACGACGCCTCCGCCGCGCCCCGGCCGAGGACGTCGAGGGCGTACGCGCGGGCGATGTCGTCGGCTTCCGCGACGGTGAGAGGCGTGGTCGGGCGCGGCTGCCCCGCGGCCCAGTCACGGTAGGCGTCCATCGACGCGAACAGGTTCGCGTAGGGGCAGAAGGCCTCGGTGAAGTGGCGGCCCTCCCCATCGGTGACGTGCGGGAAAGACAGGATGAACCCGGGATCCGCCACGAGCTCGCCACCGCGGATGGCGACGTTCAGGATCGGGTCGCCGGCCGACTCGATCGGGGTCCGGCTGCGCACCTCGACGTCGGTTTCGAGAAGGTGCGCGACGATGAGCGTGTCCAGGGCGCACCAGGTGTGGACGCGCGTCCCGTTGGCCAATTCCGCGAGGTGCGCAGTGGGACGCAGAGAAATGAGGCCGTGGGCGACGGTCATGGCATCGGCGGCGGAGAACTCGGCGAGCAGCTCGTGCAAGTCCCGCTGGGTGGGATGGGTCATGGCCGCCAGGCTAAACCTTATTGGCAGACGTTTCCAATACGGCCCCGGCGGTGCCACTCCACCGGGGCGCCGCGCTCCCCTGCTTGACGCCTACTTGACCCCGCCGAAGCGCCGGTCCCGCTTCGCGTACTCGACGACGGCGGCGCGCAGGTCCTCGCGCGTGAAGTCCGGGAACAGGCGATCCTGGAAGACCAGCTCGGCGTAGGCCGACTGCCAGGGCAGGAAGTTCGACGTGCGCTGCTCGCCCGACGGGCGCAGGAAAAGGTCGACGTCCGGCATGTCGGGCTCGTCGAGGAAACGGCCGAAGCTCTTCTCGTCGATGTCGCCGGGCTTGAGCTTCCCGTCGGCCACCTGCTGCGCGATTTCGCGGGCGGCGTCGGCGATTTCGGCGCGGCCACCGTAGTTGACGCACATGTACAGCGTCAGGTTGTCGTTGCCCGCCGTCTGGCGCTCGGCGATCTCCAGTTCCTTGATCACCGACCGCCACAGCCGCGGGCGGCGCCCGGCCCAGCGCACGCGCACGCCCTTGGCGTCGAGTTCGTCGCGGCGGCGGCGCAGCACGTCGCGGTTGAAGCCCATGAGGAACCGCACCTCGTCGGTCGACCGCCGCCAGTTCTCGGTGGAAAAGGCGTAGGCGGACAGGTGCGGCACGCCCATCTCCAGGCAGGCGTCGACGCAGTCCATCAGGACGGCCTCGCCGCGCTTGTGCCCCTCGGTGCGCTTCATGCCGCGTTCCTGCGCCCACCGGCCGTTTCCGTCCATGACCAGGGCGATGTGCCGGGGCAGGAATTCCTCGGGCACCGGCGAGTCGTGCGGGATCGGGTTCGGCTTCGGCGAAGTCACCTCCCCATCATGCCCCACCGCCCCGGCTGAACCCACCCCCGGCCGCCCCGGGCTTCACGACGCCCCGTCGTCTCCCCATCTGGCGTCGACCAACGACAGCGCCGCGACGCGCCGGCCGAGGTGGTATTGCAGGTGGGCCGTCGCCAAGCCGCGCGCCTGGGCGGCCATGGCGCGGAACCCCCGGCTGCCCGCCACCGCGGCGACGTAGTCCCAGCGGTCGTGGGCGAGCCACCACATCAGGCGCAGGACGTCGGTGGGCGGCGTCGCGGCACCGGGCGGCCGGCATTCGACGCACACGGCGCCGCCCGCCGCCGGCGCGAACGCCCTGTGGGGGCCGGGTTTGCCGCACTGGGCGCAGTCGAACAGGCTCGGTGCCCAGCCCGCCTCGGCCATGGCCTTGAGCAGGTAGGCGGTCAGGAGCAGGCCCGGCAGGCGGCCGGTGCCGTCGGAGCCGGAGTCGGATTTCGCCAGCGCGTCGAGCGCGGCGACGGTCAGGTCCCACAGGCCGGGCGCGGGCGTGCCTTCTTCGCCGGCCAGCCGCTCGGCGGTCTCCAGGACGCCGCACGCGCAGGTGTAGCGGGCGTAGTCGTCGACGATCGGCGCGGCCCACGTCCGCACCGCGTCGGCGCCGGTGATGGTGCCCAGGTTGCGGCCGGGGTGGATCTGCACGTCGACGTCGACGAAGGGCGCCAGCCGCGAACCGAACCGGGACTTCGCGCGCCGCACGCCCTTGGCCACCGCGCGCACGATCCCGTGTTCCCGGGTGAACAGCACGATGATCCGGTCGGCCTCCCCCAGGTCGTGCCGCCTGACGACGACCGCCCGATCCCGATAACTTTCCGCCATCGTCGGATTCGCCGCCCGGGCTAGCGCTGTTCGAGGTTGCGCAGCGATTTCGCGGCGCTGGTCAGCGCCAGGGCGGCTTCGAGGAACAGCCGGAGGATCGCGAGCTGCAGGACCATGGCGAGGACGAAGATGGGGAGTCCGATGACCGTGAACGCCAGTCCGGCGACGGCCCCCGCGCCGAAGGCCTGCAAAAAGGCCGCGATCAACCAGATGACGCCGGCGATCGCCACCAGCACGGCCATCACCGGGTAGACGACCCGCACCAGCACCGGCGTCGCGTACGTGGTGAAGGAGAAGTCGAACAGCGAGGCAAAGAAGCCGGGTGGGCGCCGGGATGGGCGGGCGGCGTTCGGGTCGGGCATGGCGGGTGCCTTTCTGGTCTCTCCGGCGGTCGGCCGGGGTTCCGGTTTCTCCGGCGGTCGGCCGGGCTGCGGTCGGCGGACTCCTAAAATCCCAGTCGGCCGGTCGGCGGCCGGCGGATCCCTAGAATCCCAGGCGGCCGAGCTGCTTGGGGTCCGACTGCCAATCCTTGAGCACCTTGATGCGCAGATCCAGGTACACGTTCTCGCCGAGCAGCTCGATCAGGGACTTCCGGGCCTTCTGCACGGTGACGCGCATGCGGCCGCCGTCCTTGCCCATCAGGATGTGCTTCTGGCCGGGGCGCTCGACGTAGATGACGGCGTGGACGTCGGTGACGCCCTCGCGGTCCGCGTTGGGCAGGACCTCGTCGATCTGGACGGCCACCGAGTGCGGCAGCTCCTCCCGCAGGCCGCCCAGCGCCGCCTCGCGGATGAGCTCGGCCATGCGGGTGTCGCGGTCCTCGTCGGTGACGTGGCCCGCCGGGTAGTACTTGGGCCCCTCGGGCAGCAGGGACGCCATGACCTTCACCAGGGTGTCCAGGTTCTCGCCGGATTCCGACGACACCGGCACCAGCTCGGCGTCGGGGCCGAGCAGATCGTGCAGCTCCATGAGCCGTTCGGCGACGACGTCGCGGGCGACCTTGTCGGTCTTGGTCACGATGCCCATCAGCGTCGTCTTCGGGCAGGCCTCGCGGACGGACTCGAGGATCCACCGGTCGCCCGGCCCGATCTTCTCGTCGGCCGGCACGGACATGGCGATGAGGTCGACGTCCGCGTACGCCTCGGCGACCATGTCGTTGAGGCGGTGCCCCAGCAGCTTGCGCGGCTTGTGCAGGCCCGGGGTGTCCACCACCACGATCTGGCAGTCGTCGCGGTGCACCACGCCGCGCACGGGGTGGCGGGTGGTCTCGGGCTGGTCGGCCGTGATGGCGATCTTCTCGCCCACCAGGGCGTTGGTCAGCGTGGACTTGCCGGTGTTGGGGCGGCCCACGATGGACACGAAGCCGGAGCGGTGGCCCGGCGGGGTGGCGTAATCGTCGGAATCGCCGCCGATCCCGGCGCCCGCCAGCATGTCGTCCAGGTTTCCCATGTCAGTTCTCCTCTGATTCGTGTCCCGCACCGGCATCCGCCGGCTGCGGTTCGGCGGGTTCCACCACGACGGCGTGAACCCGCATGCGGCCGCGCCGGTCGCGCGCGCCTTCGGCGGTGAACCGCAGTCCGGCGGCCTCCACCTCGGCGCCGGGCAGCGGCACGCGGCCCAGGCCGAAGGCCAGCAGCCCCGACACCGTGTCGACTTCATCGTCGACGCCGTCGTCGAAGCGGATCTCGCGCCCCTCGGCTTCGTCGTAAAGCTCGACGAGCTCGCCGAGCGACAACCTGGCCACGACCCGGTACCGTCCGTCGCCGAGCGGTTCGATGGGCGCGCGTTCGCCTTCATCGTATTCGTCGGCGATCTCGCCGACGATTTCCTCCAGGATGTCCTCGATGGAGATCAGCCCCGCCACGCCCCCGTACTCGTCGACGAGGATGGCGATGTGGTTGCGGTCGCGCTGCATCTCGTCGAGCAGGTCGTCCAGCGGCTTGGAGTCCGGCACGAACGTCGCCGGGCGCATGACGTCGGTGACCGGCACGCTGCGGCCGCCGTCGGTCAGCGAATACGTCTGGTGCACCAGATCCTTCAGGTAGACGACGCCGACGATGTCGTCGGCCCCGTCGCCGATGACCGGGATGCGCGAATGCCCCGACCGCACGCACAGCGCGACGGCCTGGCCGGCGTGCTTCTCCGATTCGATCCACACCATCTCCGGCCGCGGCACCATCACCGAGCGCGCCGACGTCGACGCCAGGTCGAACACCGACTGGATCATGCGGCGCTCGTCGTGCTCCACGATGCCGCGCTCGCGGGCGATGTCGACCATCTCGCGCAGCTCGACTTCCGTGGAAAACGGTCCGTCGCGGAAACCGCCGCCGGGGGTGAGCACGTTGCCCACCCAGATCAGCAGCTTTTCGACGGGCCCGAGCAGCCGGGACACCCCGCCGAGGATGACGGCCGAGGCCAGCGACACCGAATACGGGTTGCGGCGACCCAACGTCCGCGACGTCACGCCGAGGACGAGGTAGCTG
Source organism: Corynebacterium halotolerans (assembly GCF_001056295.1). GTDB lineage: Bacteria > Actinomycetota > Actinomycetes > Mycobacteriales > Mycobacteriaceae > Corynebacterium > Corynebacterium hansenii. The sequence goes on along the minus strand of NZ_JVMD01000015.1, from coordinate 395,065 downwards.
AACAGCGTCATGACCACGATCGCCGCCGTGATGGCCCACCCGGCGGATCCGATGTAATGCGTCGCGATGACCGCCACGAGCACGGACCCCGAAACCTCGCACAGGGTGCGCAGCAGCACCAGGACATTGACGTTGCGGGCCCGGTAATCCAGGACGCGGACCAGCGCCTTCGCGCCGGGGACCTCGTCGCGGACCATCTCGGTGACCCGCGCGCGGGAAATGGCGGCCACGGCGGTTTCCACGGTGCTGAGCAGCCCCGCGATCGCCATGAGGAGGATGACCGCGAGGATCATCCACGCCGATGCGGTCATCGCCCGGCGCCCGCTCCGCGATCGCCGCCGGCGTCATCGCCGGAGCCGGTGCCCTCGCCGGAGCCGCCCACGGTGCCGTCGCCGCCGAGCTTCTCGTCGAGCCTCTCGCGGTCGGCCGCCGACGGGAACGCGCCGGGGTTGATCGGCTTCGCGGGGAAGTCCGCTCCGCGCCGCTCGACGTCGTCGTACCAGTCCGCCAGCAGACCGTTCTGCAGCGCGAACATGCGGCGCTCTTCGTCGGGCTCGATGTGGTCGTAGCCCAGCAGGTGCAGCAGCCCGTGGACCGTCAGCAGCACCAGCTCATGGCTGAGCGGGTGCCCGGCCTTCTCCGCCTGGCGGGCGGCGAAGTCGGGGCACAGCACGATGTCGCCGAGCATCGACGGCCCGGGCTGCGGCGCCTCGGGGTGGCCGGAGCCGGGCGTGAGCTCGTCCATGGGAAAGCTCATGACGTCCGTCGGGCCGGGCAGATCCAGCCAGCGGATGTGCAGGTCCTCGATGGTCGGCTCGTCGACCAGGTGAATCGACAGCTCCGCGGCCGGGTGGACGTCCATCCGCCCCAGGGCGTAGCGGGCGACGTCGATGAGCGACTCCTCGCTGACGCCGCGGCCGGATTCGTTGAATACCTCGATGCTCATCGGTTCCCGCTCCCGTGCGTCTCGCGCGCGCCCGCGCTCGTGTTCAGGTACATGCTCATGCTTTCCCGTCGTCCTCCGGCCGCCACTTCCAGTCCCCGCCGGCGTCGCGGACGCCGTGGGACCGCTTCTTCCCGTCGCCCTTCTTCCGCTCGGCGCGCTCCTTCTCGGCGGCGTCGTGGTCGTCGTACGCCTCCACGATCGCGGAGACCAGGGAGTGCCGCACGACGTCGGCCGCACCCAGGTGCGGGAACGCGATGCCGTCGATGTTGCCCAGGATGCGGCGCACCACGTCCAGGCCGGAACGCTGCCCGCGGGGCAGGTCCACCTGCGTGGCGTCGCCGGTGACCACCATCTTCGCGCCGAAGCCCAGGCGGGTCAGGAACATCTTCATCTGCGCGGGGGTGGTGTTCTGCGCCTCGTCGAGGATGATGAACGCGTTGTTCAGCGTCCGCCCGCGCATGTACGCCAGCGGCGCGACCTCGATGACGCCGGACTCCATGAGCTTGGGGATCAGCTCCGGGTCCATCATGTCCCGCAGCGCGTCGTGCAGCGGGCGCAGGTAGGGGTCGATCTTCTCGTGCAGCGTGCCGGGCAGGAAGCCGAGGTTCTCGCCGGCTTCGACGGCCGGGCGGGTCAGGATGATCCGCTCGACCTCCTTGCGCTGCAGCGCCTGGACCGCCTTGGCCATGGCCAGGTAGGTCTTGCCGGTGCCGGCGGGCCCGATGCCGAAGACGATGGTGTTGCGGTCGATGGCGTCGACGTAGTCCTTCTGCCCCTGCGACTTGGGGCGCACGACCCTGCCGCGGCGGGCGATGATCTCGCCGCCGAGGACGTCGGACGCGCTGCCGGGGCCGCCCGCCACACCGCCCCGGGTGTCGGCGCCGACCAGTCCCACGGCCCGCGTCACGGAGTCCGAGGACAGCTCATGGCCGCGGCGGGCCATGGATTCCAGCTCCTTGAACGCCCGGGCGGCGGTGGCCACCTGCGACGGGCGCCCGGAGACGGTGACGGTCGCGCCGCGCGCGTGGATGTCCGCGCCCAGGAGGTTCTCCAGCAGGCGCAGGTTGCGGTCGGCGTGGCCGAACACCGTCGGCGCATGCGCGGGGTCGAGTTCGACGATCGCCTGGGTGCGGTGGTCGACGCTGTGTCGTTCGGGCTGTCGGGTCGGATCCGTCACGCCGGGTGGAACCTCGTTTCCTTAACGTGGCTGCTGGAATGGCGCGCCGTGGTGGGGCGCTGCCGGGCTTGCCACGATCTTAGGTCGTGGCGCGGATCCGGCGTGCACCGGCGCTGCGCGGGAGGCGCCGGCGGCCACCCCGATCGCGGCGGGGCGCCAACTCCCGCGCCGCATCAACCCTCGCCCGCATCAGCCCCAGCACCAGCGCCGCATCAACCCCAACGCCGCATCAGCTCCAGCGCCGCGTCAGCGGCCCCAGCGCCGAGGTCGCGGCGGCGCCGGCCAGCGCGGTGCGCAGCACGGTCGGTCCCAGCACCACCGGCGTCGCGCCGGCGGCGCGGAACAGCTCGAGCTCATCGTCGTCTACGCCGCCCTCGGGCCCGACGACGAAGACGATCTCGCCGGCGTCGGCCGCCGCCGCGGCAACCTCGGCGAAGGGCCGGCGCTCGGCCTCGTGGAGCACGGCGGCCACTCCCCCGCGGCCGACCACGTCCTCGACCAGCGCGACGACGTCCTTCGTCGAATGCAGCTCCGCCACCGGCGGAATCCAGGCGCGGCGGGCCTGCTTCGCCGCCTCGCGGGCGGTCGACGCCCACTTCTCCCGGGCCTTGCCCGCCTTCGCGCCGGTCCACTTGGCCACGCACCGCCGCGCCGCCCACGGGACGATCGCGTCGACGCCGGCTTCCGTCATCAAATCCACCGCCAACTCGGCGCGGTCGGACTTCGGCAGCGCCTGGACCACCGTCACATGCGGGGCCGGCCTCTCGACGACCCCGGCGGAAATGACCTCGCACGCCACGCGGGAACCGTCGGCAAGCGAAATGCGGGCCAGGGCCCGCCGATCCGCGCCGTCGACGAGGAAGACCTCGTCGCCCGCCCCCAGGCGCTGCACCTTCACGTGCTTGGCCTCCGGCCCGCCCAATTCGACGGTCGCACCGGGCTCGGGCAGCGCGTCGCCGAAATCGGCGAGGAAAACGGGCAGTCCCATGGCGGTCTAGCGGCGGCTGCGGAAGCGGGAGAAGAAACCGCGGTCTGCGGCCTGCCCCTCGGCCAGGCGGGTGTCCTCGCCGCGGTGGTCGCGCAACTTCTCCAGCATCTCGCGGGACTTGCCGTCGAGCTTGGTGGGCACGGTGACGTCGACGTGGGCGATCAGATCGCCAGAGCCCTCGCCGCGCAGGCGCGGCATGCCGCGGCCCTCCACGCGCAGGGTCTCCGCGGGCTGCGTGCCCGCCTCGACGCCGACCTCGATCTTCTCGCCGACCAGGTCGTCGATCTCCATCGACGTGCCCAGCGCGGCGTCGACCATCGGGACGTGGATGGTCACGTGCAGGTCATCGCCCTCGCGGGTGAACACCGGGTGCGGCTCGGCGTGGACCTCGACGTACAGGTCGCCCGCCGGCCCACCGCCCGGGCCGACCTCGCCCTGGCCCGCCATGCGGATGCGCATGCCGTCGGCGATGCCCGCCGGGACGTTGACGGTCAGATCGCGGCGCGACTTCACGCGGCCGTCGCCGCCGCAGTTGTTGCACGGGTCGACGATGATCTCGCCGGTGCCCTGGCATCGGCCGCAGGGGCGCGACGTCATGACGTTGCCCAGGAAAGAACGCTGCACCTGCTGGATCTCGCCGGTGCCGTTGCAGTCCGGGCACACCTTCGGCTTCTGCTTCGACTTCGAGCCCGTGCCCTCGCACACGTCGCACAGCACCGCCGTGTCGACGGTGATCGGCTTGCGCACGCCCGTGAAGCACTCGTCGAGGCCCAGCGAAATGCGCAGCAGCGCATCCGAACCGGGCTGGACGCGCGACCGGCGCTGGCGCGGGCCGCCGCCGGCCCCGCCGAAGAACGCCTCGAAGACGTCGCCGAGACCGCCGCCGCCGAAACCACCGAAGCCGCCGCCGAACCCGCCGGCACCGGCGCCCTGGTCCATCGGGTCGCCGCCGAGATCGACGATGCGCCGCTTCTCCGGGTCGGAGAGCACCTCGTGGGCGACGGAGGCCTCGCGGAACTTCTCCGCCGCCTCGTCGTCATCCGGGTTGCGGTCCGGGTGATACTTCAGCGCCAGCTTGCGGTAGGCCTTCTTGATCTCCGCGTCGGAGGCGTCCTTGGACACGCCGAGGATGCCGTAGTAGTCACGAGCCAACGTCAGTTACTTCCTTATGCATCTGTCGAAAATCAATGAATGGAACCGTCGGAAGAATGTACCAGCGCAGGGCCGTTCACCCGTCACCGAGGACCCGACCGACGTACTGTGCAACGGCGGCGACCGACGCGATTGTTCCCGGGTAGTCCATGTAGGTGGGGCCGACGACGCCGAGGCCGCCGAGGATCTCCCCCGACGTGCCGTATCCCGTGGAGACCACCGACGTCCCGCGCAGCTCCTCGTCCTCGTTTTCCTCGCCGATGGACACCCGCACCTGGTGCAGGTCCTGAACGGCGGACAGCAGCTTGAGCACGACCACCTGCTCCTCCAGGGCGTCGAGCACCGTCGGCAGGGTCGACGGCAGGCGGCCATGCAGGCCGGAGCGGGTCAGGTTCGACGCACCGGCGAGGATCAGGCGGTCGTTCGGCTTGTCGATCAGCGACTCGATGATGACGGTCGAGCACCGGATGACCACGTCGCGCACGTCGGCGGGCGCGTTGGCCGCCAGGTCCGCGATGGACGCCGAGGCGTCGGACAGCGTCTTGCCCGCCATCGTGCGGTTGAGCATGTCGCGCAGCGGCGGCACCTGGTTGGGGTCGATGGGCGCGGAGAGTTCGACGTTGCGCTGCTCGACGCGGCCGGTGTCGGTGATGATGACCAGCAGCAGCCGCACGTCGGCGAGCTGGACGACCTCGCAGTGCCGCACGCGCGACGACTGCAGGGTGGGCAGCTGGACGACGGCCACCTGGCGGGTGAGCTGACTGAGAAGCTGCACCGAACGGCGCAGCACGTCCTCCAGGTCGACGCCGCCTTCCAGAAATTCGAGGATGGCGCGGTGCTCGGCCTTCGACAGCGGCTTGACCTGCGAGATCGAGTCGACGAACAGCCGGTAGCCCTTTTCGGTGGGGATGCGCCCCGATGACGCGTGCTCCTGGGTGATGAAGCCCTCGGCCTCCAGCACCGCCATGTCGTTGCGGATGGTCGCGGAGGAGACGCCGAGGTTGTGGCGGTCGACCAGCGCCTTCGACCCCACCGGCTCCTGGGAGGCGACGTAGTCGGCGACGATCGCGCGCAGCACCTCGCGGCGGCGCAATTCGGTCTGGCTGGACATCGGGCGCTCCCTTCTCTTCCGGGCCCGGCGGGGGCGGGCCTCGCGGTGGGGCGGGCGGCCGTGCCGGGGGATGATCGGTGGTCGCCGGTTGATGTTACCCGGCCACCGCCCGTCCCCGGGAAAGATGCGTGCCGACGACGACTGCGACCGGGAGGAGCATCACGAGGGCCAGGGGCGGCAAAATGTTTTCCTCGAACACCACCATGGCGATGAAGCCGGCGCCAAGCGAAGCGAGGTTCATGCCGAGGTCGGTGCGCCCCTGCACCATCGGCCGCGTTTCGGCGGGGTCCGCGTTCGCGATGACGGTCGATGCGGCCACCACCGTCGCCGACCAGCCGAGACCGGCCAGCACGTGGGCGGCGGTGAGCACCGTACCGTCCTCCGGAAAGACGACGATGGCGGCGATGGCGAGGACGAACAGCACCTGCCCGCCCAGGATGACCGGCCGCGGCCCGAGGATGTCCGCCAACCAGCCGAATAGCGGCGACAACCCCCACGTCGCGGCGATGCGCAGGGTGAAGGCCAGCGTGAGCAACTCGAAGGGCACGTCGGCGTAGATCATGTGCATCGGGGCGAGCACCATGATGATCACCATCACGAACTCGGCGACGGCGATGGCGACCTGGGCCCGCAAAACTCCCGGGGACAGGCGCCGGAGGGGCGCGGGCCCGTACAAGTTAGGTGCGGCACCATGCGGGTGCGCGGGCCCGGTCCAGTTCGGCGCCGCGCCGTGGACGGCCCAGTCACCTTCACTGGCGTGGGCGACGGCCAGCGGGTCCGGGCGCAGGCTGGCGAAGTAGACCAGGCCGGCGAACACCTGCGCGGCGGCGGCCAAGAGGAAGGGGGCGGCGAATTGCGGCAGCCCCCAGCCTTCGGAGATCTCGGCCGCCCAATCCATGAGATCCGGCCCGAACGCCAAACCGATGAACATCGGCGTCATCACCAGCGACAGCATCAGTCCCCGGTGGCGCGGCGATGCCGCATCGGCGGCCGCGAACCTGCTCTGCAGGGCGACGGCGGTCGCCGTCCCGAAGAGGAGAAGTCCGACGGCGACGAGGGCCACCGATTCCATCGGCCCGGCGACGACGGCCACGAACGCACCGGCCGCGGCGACCGCGGAGCCCCCGGCGAGCGACACGGCCCGGCCTCGGGCTTTCGCGACCGCGGCGAGCGGCAGCGCGGCGAGAACTGCGCCGACGAGGGGCAGCATCCCCATCGTTCGCGCCAATTCCATCGAACCAGTGAACTCATCGACCATCATCGCGCCGAAGCCGGACGCGACGGCGACGCCAAACCCTCCGATGATGTGCCCGGCCATGAGCATGAGGATGAGCTTCGCCCGCGTCCCCGTCGTGATCATTTGCATGCCGGAAGCATAAACGCGCCGGCGCCGGCTCGCGGGCCGAAAAGCGGATCCGGGGACGCCGCCCCACCCGGGTACCCCTCCCCTGGCCCGGGGCCGGTCAGTCAGCCGGCCGAGTCGCCCAATCACCTGGCCATCCGGTCCGCCGATCACCCGGTCAGCCGGATCAGCTCAGGATGTCGACGATGATCGCGTCGGCCAGCAGGCGTCCGGCGTCGGTCAGACGCACGCGACCGTCGGCGATCGCCAGCATCCCCGCCGCCTCCTGGGCGCGGGCGCGCTCCAACTCCCCGGGGCGCAGCTCGGACGCGGGCATGCCCTCGGCCAGACGGAGGCGCAGCATGACCCTCTCGATGTGGCGGTCATCGTCGGAAAGCGATTCCGAATCGCGGATCGGCAACTCGCCGCCCGACACGACCGACGCGTAGCGGGCCGGGTGCTTGACGTTGTGGAAGCGCCGCCCGCCGATGTGCGAGTGCGCGCCGGGGCCCGCGCCCCACCAATCCCCGTCGCGCCAGTAGATCATGTTGTGGCGGCACTCCCCGCCCGGCCGCGACCAGTTGGAGACCTCGTACCAGCCGAAACCCGCGCCGCGCAGGGCGGCGTCGATGCGCTCGTAGCGGTCGGCGAGGTCGTCGTCGTCCGGCATGGGCAGCTCGCCGCGGCGGACCTTCCGCGCCATGGCGGTGCCCTCCTCCACGATGAGCGAGTACGCCGACACGTGGTCGACGCCCGCCGACAGCACCGCGTCCAGCGATGCGTCGAGGTCGGACATCGACTCCCCCGGCGTGCCGTAGATGAGGTCGAGGTTGACGTGGTCGAACCCGGCCGCGCGCGCTTCGCGGGCCGCCTCCACCGGGCGGCCGGGGGTGTGCACGCGGTCCAGAGTGGCCAGCACGTGCGGCGCGACGGATTGCATGCCCAGGCTGACGCGGGTGAAACCTGCCTCGCGGATGCCCTCGAAGAACTCCGGCGACGTCGACTCGGGGTTGGACTCCGTGGTCACCTCGGCGCCGGGCGCCAACCCGAACGTGCCGCGCACCGCGTCGAGCAGGCGCGCCAGGCCGGAGGCGCCCAGCAGCGACGGGGTGCCGCCGCCGATGAAGACCGTCTCGGCCGACCGGACGCCCGCGCCACCAACCGATCCCGCACCCAACGCCTCCGCGCCGAGCTCCAGCTCGCGGGCGATGGCGTCGAGGTAGGTGCCCGTCGACGCCGCCGAACCCAGCTCACCGGCCGTGTACGTGTTGAAGTCGCAGTACCCGCACCGCGTCGCGCAAAACGGCACGTGCAGGTAGACGCCGAAGGCGGGCTCGCCCGAATCGGAGGGCGCCCCGCCGGAAACCGGGCCCGTCACACGCGCTCCGATGCGCGCCGCCGCGCGACCTTGCGCACGACCTCGTCGATCCGGATCCGCTCCATGAGGAACGCCGGGGGCTTGCGCCCGCGCAGCGACTTGGCCACGGCGGGGTGGGTTTCGGGCACGGTGACGCACCACGCCGCGGCGGCGCCGAGCGCGCGGCGGCCGCAGCGGGCGTACAGCGCGGGGATCTGCACGGAACCGAGCACCTCGACGCCGCGGATGTTCTCCGCCGACACCCAGTCGGCCAGCTCCTCCAGGTACGCGGCGGCGCTGTCGGACCTGGCCTGCAGCGCCTGAGCCACCGTCGGCACCGCGACGGGGTGGCGCAGCGGCGCGGGGATCGCGGACAGTTCCGCGACGTCCACGGGCTTCGGCTCCGGGCCGGGCTCGCGGTCGGGCATCGGCCCCAGCTCGCCGCGGCGGATGCCGGACGTGAACGCCTGACGCAGGCCGGCCAGTTCGCCGACCAGCGGGCGGGCGTCCTCCACGGCTTCGTCGACGATGTCGGCCAGCTCCAGCACGCATTCGTCGACCAGCTCGCGGTCGACGTCGGCGATGGCCTGCGCCAGATGCTCGATGTGCTCGGCGACCTCGTCGCCGATGTCGTACAGCTCCTGGGTGACTTCCCGGAGACGGAGGCGCGCGTCGTAATGCTCCACCGCGGTCCTCCTCGCCGGTCGCGCCCCTGCGGGGCTCATCGTCGGGCCGGCGCTCGCCGGCCATCTCCCCGAGGGTCCCGGGCCGCCCATGGGCTCCCCCGAAAACCTCGGACCGCCCCCAACCTTAAGGGTGCGGGGGGCGGTCCAGGTGGAGCGACACCGGCTCGGCGCGGGTTTCGCTCCTTCGCTTCACGACGCCGCTGCGCGGAAACCGGCGGCCGTCGCAAAGCGGAAGCCGTGGCCGGCGCGCGGCGGGATGCGGATCAGCGGTGGTACATGTCCTCGACCTCGCGGGAGAACTTGTCCACGACGACGTTGCGCTTGACCTTCATGGTCGGGGTCAGCTCGCCGTCGTCCTCGGTGAGGTCGCGCGGGAGGATGTGGAACTTCTTGATGGCCTCCGCGTGCGAGACGAGCTCGTTGGCGGAGTTGACCGCGTCCTGGATCTCCGCGCGCAGCACGGCGTTGGCGGCCAGATCGCGCACGGAGGTCTGCTCCGGCACGTTGTGCTCGGCCTTCCACTTGGCCACGGCCTCCTCGTCGAGGGTGACCAGCACGGAGATGAACGGGCGGCCGTCGCCGATGACCACGGCCTGCGACACCAGCGGGTGCGAACGCATGCGGTCCTCCATCGGGCCCGGCGAGACGTTCTTGCCGCCGGCGGTGACGATGAGGTCCTTCTTGCGGCCCGTGACGCGCAGGTGGCCGGTCTCGTCGAGCTCGCCGAGGTCGCCGGTCTTGAACCACTCGCCGTCGAAGGTGCCCTTCGTGGCCTCCTCGTTCTGCCAGTAGCCCTTGAACACCACCGGGCCCTTGAGCAGGATCTCGCCGTCGTCGGCGATCTTCACCGCGCAGCCGCCGACCGGGCGGCCGACGGTGCCGATGACCTGGTCGGTCGGCGAGTTCACCGTGATGGCGGCGGTGGACTCGGTCAGGCCGTAGCCCTCGTAGACCGTCACGCCCAGGCCGCGGAAGAAGTGGCCCAGGTCGGAGGACAGCGCCGAGCCACCGGAGATGGTGTACTGCACGGCCTCGCCCATGGCGGCCTTGATCTTGCCGAAGAGCAGCTTGTCGTACATCTTCAGGCGCAGCTTCTGCGCCGTCGACGGGCCGGACGGGGTGTCCAGGGCCTTGGAGTACTCGATGGCGGCGGCCTCGGCGCGCTCGAACATGGCCAGGCCGAAGGCGCCCTTCTCCTTGGCGCCGGCCAGCGCCGAATCGCGCACCTTCTCGAACACGCGCGGCACGCCGAGGATCAGGTGCGGGCGGGAGCGCTGGAACTCCAGGGTGACGGTGCTGGTGTCGGCCCAGTGCGACTGGGTCGCGCCGCCGACGATGGAGGCCAGGGACACCGCGTTGGCCAGGACGTGCGCCAGCGGCAGGAAGGTCAGGATGCGGTTGCCCGGGCGGGCGATGACGCCGATGTCGTTGGTGAGGATCGCGCGGACCTCGGCCAGCCAGTTGCTGTGGGCCAGCATGCAGCCCTTCGGGCGGCCGGTGGTGCCGGAGGTGTAGATGACCGACGCCAGATCGTCGGCGGTGGTCGCGTCGATGCGCGACTGGACCTCGGCGTCGTCGACGTCGCGGCCCTCGTACATGAGGGTGTCCACGGCCGCGGCGTTGATCTCCAGCACGCGGCGCAGCTGCGACGGGGAATCCGACAGCGGGGCGCGGCCGGAGTCGTCGACGATGAGGTTCTTCATCCGCTCGGTGTGCTGGCGGCCCTCGGTGATGGCGAAGACGGCGCCGGAATCTTCGATGATCCAGCGGATCTGGCCGGCGGAGGAGGAGCCGTAGATCGGCACGATGGTCGCGCCCGCCATCCAGATGGCGATGTTGATCAGGTTCCACTCGTAGCGGGTCTCGGACAGCAGGGCGACGCGATCGCCCTTCTGGACGCCATTGGCGATGAGACCCTTGGCCACGGCGAGCGCCTCGTCATGGAACTCCTGGGCCGTGACGTTCACCCACTCGAAGTTCTTGGGGCGGGTGAACATGACCAGTTTCGGGCGCTTGGACACCAACTCCTGCATGGCGGTGATGACCGTTTCCTTGTCGCCCACCGCATACTGCGCTTCGGTGCTGTACTCCCGCATGGTGCTTTCCGTCTCCTTATGGTCGTCCATCGGCTTTTCGTCCGCGTGCCGCCGAGGCTACGCGCGTGCGCCGCCTGCCCATCCGGGACCGGCGGCGGAGAGCCCCGGATATCCCGTGTGACAGCAATTACTTCGGCACCCAACTTACGACACGCATGCGGCGGCGGTGCGGGAACCGCTCATAAAAACGGAATCGTTATTTCGATGGAAGTGCCTTTTCCTCCGAACAGGTGCGCAGTCGGGCTCGCTGGCATGATGGGACGCGTGACCAACGACGATGCGCAGCTGCCAGTGACCGCCCCTCTCGCCGACCTCGCCGCCGATCTCGGCGTCGCCGCACGCTACACCGCGCATGACGGCAAAGAGACCACGGTGTCCAGGGAGACGATCCTGAAGATCCTCGCCGCGCTCGACGTCGACCTCGGCCCCACCCCCGAGGACCCCTCCGACGAGGACATCCGCGCCGCCCGAGAGGCGTGGGCCGATTCCCGCTGGCGCAGGCTGCTGCCGCCCGTCGTGGTCAGCACGGGCGGCCGCCGCAAGGAGGTTCTGGTCCACGTCCCCGACGGCACCGACGTCTCCGTCACGGCGATCCTCGCGGACGGGTCGGAGTGGCCGCTGGCGCAGGTCGAGCACAACGTCCCGGCCCACGTGGTCGACGGCGCGCCGATGGGCGAGGCCGCCTTCGCGGTGCCGGAGGATCTGCCCCTGGGCTGGCACCGGCTGCGCGCGGTCAACGGCGACGCGGTCGCGGAGTGCGAGCTCGCGGTGACCCCGGGCCGCTTGTCGACGGCCGACGGCTTCGTCGAAAAGCCCGCGACCGGCGTCATGGCCCAGCTGTATTCGGTGCGCTCCGAGCGGTCCTGGGGCATCGGCGACCTGACCACCCTCGGCGACCTGGCCAGCGTCGCGGCGCGCGAGGCGGGCGCGGACTTCGTGTTGATCAACCCCCTCCACGCCGCGGAGCCGTGCCCGCCGGTGGAGGACTCCCCCTATCTGCCCACCACCCGCCGCTACGCCAACCCGCTGTACATCCGCGTGGAGATGATCCCGGAGTTCTCCTACCTCGACGAGGCCGACGCCGCGGAGCTGCGCGAGTTGGCCGAGGAGTTCCGCGCGCTCAACCGCTCCGCCGACGAGATCGACCGCGACCCGATCTACGCCGCCAAGCTGCGCGCCCTCCACGCCCTCCACCACATCCCGCTGTCCGAGGTGCGCCGCGCCGATTACGAGAGGTTCCTCCGGGAGCAGGGCCGCGGTATCCTGGACTACGCCCGCTGGTGCGCCGACCGCGACATCGAGATGCGCACCGCCGCCCGCGACAACGGCGAGTTCCCCGGGCTGGTCATGCCGCTGGGCGCCCACGAGGACGTCGACGAGCTGCGCGAGGAGCTGGTCGATTTCCACTGCTGGCTGCAGTGGGTCCTCGACGAGCAGCTCCGCGACGCCCAGCGCGCCGCCACCGAGGCTGGCATGCGCATCGGCATCATGGCCGACCTGGCCGTGGGCGTGCACCCGGGCGGTTCCGACGCCCGCAACCTGGCCGAGTGGATGGCCCCGGATGCGTCCGTGGGCGCGCCGCCGGACGGGTTCAACCAGCGCGGCCAGGACTGGTCCCAGCCGCCGTGGAATCCGCACAAGCTGGCGGAGGCCTCCTACAAGCCGTGGCGCGACATGCTGCGCACGGTGCTGCGCCACTCGGGCGGCATCCGCGTCGACCACATCCTCGGGCTGTTCCGCCTGTGGGTGATGCCGCGGATGGAGTCGCCGGCGAACGGCACCTACGTCCACTTCGACCACGAGGCCATGGTCGGCATCCTGGCGCTGGAGGCCGAGCTCGCCGGGGCCGTCGTCATCGGCGAGGACCTGGGCACCTTCGAGCCGTGGGTGCAGGAGTACCTGGCGCAGCGCGGCATCATGGGCACCTCGATCCTGTGGTTCGAATCCGACGGCCCGGGCGTGCCCAAGCAGCCGTCGAACTACCGCAGCCTGTGCCTGTCCTCGGTGACCACGCACGACCTGCCGCCGACGGCCGGCTACCTGGACGGCGAGCACATCAAGCTGCGCGACCGCCTCGGCCTCTTCCACACCGACGTCGCCGACGAGGAGGCCCGCGATCTCGAGTGGGTGACCCGCAACCTCGCGGCCGTGGACGCCGCCGGCTGCTTCGAGGGGCTCGAGGACGGCGGCGAACCCGTGTCGGGCCGCGACTGGGCGAACCTCACCCGCGACGAACTGCCGGACGCGGCCCCGCTCGTCGTCGGCCTGCACCGCTACCTCGCCCGCACCCCCTCGGCGCTGACGTGCATGGCGCTGGTGGACATGGTCGGCGACCGCCGCACCCAGAACCAGCCGGGCACGACGCACGACCAGTACCCGAACTGGTGCGTGCCGCTGACCGACGGCGAGGGGCGCGCACTGCTCGTCTCCGACCTCCCCGATCTGCCCCTGTTCGGGGCGGTCGCCGCCGCATCCGCCAGGCGTTGACGGTCAGCGGGTCCGCCCCGGGCGCCCGATCGCCGGCCGCCCGACCCCCTGGGGCCGACCCCCGGGTCGCGGGCCGCGGGCGCCCTGGGACAATTGGCCCGTGACCACCAACGACTCCCGTTCCACGGGCCCGACGATCATCGTCGTGGGGCTCATGTTGTTCGCCATGTTCTTCGGCGCGGGCAACCTCATCTTCCCGCCGCAGCTGGGCACCGAGGCGGGCACCGCCTACGGCCCGGCGATGGCCGGCTTCCTGTCCACGGCGGTGCTGCTGCCGGCGCTGGCGGTCATCGCCGTGTCGGTGTCCGGCAACGGCATCGTCGACATCGCATCGAGGGCGGGCCGCGCATTCGGCCTCGTGTTCTCCGTCGCCGTCTACCTGTCCATCGGCGCGCTCTACGCGATCCCCCGCACGGCCAACGTGGCCTTCGAGACGGGCGTCGCCGGCGTGGCCGGGACGTCGTCGGCGTGGGCGCTGTTCGCGTTCACCGCGGCGTTCTTCGCGCTGTCGCTGTGGCTGTCGCTGCGCCCCGGCGGCATCGTCGATTCGCTGGGCCGGTGGCTGACGCCGGCGCTGCTGATCCTCATCGTCGCGCTGGTCGTCGTCGGTTCGATGGTGCTCGGCGCGGAGCCGGGCGAACCGACGCAGAAGTGGGCGGGATCGCCGTACGCGGCGGGCTTCCTGGAGGGGTACCTGACCATGGACTCCCTGGCCGCCCTGGTCTTCGGCATCGTGGTCATCGATTCGCTGCGTTCGCGGGGCATCCGCCGGCAGCGCCAGGTGGTCACCTCGTCGATCCTGGCGGGCGTCGTCGCCGTGGTTCTGCTGGGGCTCGTCTATCTGGGACTGGGCCGCCTGGGCCAGGGCATCGACGGCGAGTACACCAATGGCGCGCTGCTGCTTTCCGACGCCGCCACCCGGGCATTCGGCGCGGCCGGCGCGTGGGTCTTCGCCCTCATCGTGCTGCTCGCCTGCCTGACGACGGCGGTGGGCCTGATCACGTCGACGGCGGCGTTCTTCTCGTCGCTGACGCCGCGCATCGGGTTCCGCGCGTGGGCCATCGCGTTCACCCTGGCGGGGCTGCTGATGTCGAACCTGGGGCTGGAGACGATCATCGGCATCGCCATCCCGCTCAACGTTTTCCTGTACCCGATGGCGGTGGCGCTGGTGTTCCTGACGCTGCTGCAGGCCGCGCTGCCGTTCCGGCTGGTGTGGTCCTACCGGGTGCCCGTCGCCGTGGCCGGCGTGTTCGCCCTCATCGACCTGGCCCGCGCGCTGGACGTCGACCCCGCCGCGGCGATGCCCGCCCTGGCGGATCTGCCGCTGTACGCGGAATCGCTGTCGTGGGTCCTGCCCACCGTCATCGCGCTGGCCATCTGCCTGGTCACGGACTTCCGCAATCGCCTGCCGGCGCCGGAGCCCGGCGAGCCGGCGGCGTCAACCGGGTTGGAGGGCGCGCGGGCGGCCGACGTCCACGCCTGACGCTCACATCTGCGACAGGATGCCCGCGACGATCACAAGGAGGATCAGCACGATGAGCGCGATCTTGACCGGTGACTTCCGCATGTGGGGATCTCCTCTTCGACTGCCCCGCCCGACGCGGGGGATTCCGTGCCCGGGCCGTGCGCCGGAGCTGCCGCGCTCCGGTTAGCGGCCGGGGTCGTGCTCCGCCAATTCGATTCGCGCCCGGCCCCCTCGGCCCGGGCGCTTTTTGGCCCAGCGCCCGGAGATCCGGCCGACGACGACGTCGATCAGGCCGATGAACGCGAACGCCACCGCCCCGCCGACGGGCACGAGGAACGCCAGCAGCACGATGGTCTGCCCGAACACCGGCAACTGCGTCAGCCACTGGCCGATCGCGTCAACGGTTCCCTCGAGCGCTTCGTACACGGCGGATCACCTTACCCGACGCCCCCGGCGGAGACGTCGGCGCCGGCCAGGCCCCGGCGCTCGAGCAGCGGGCGGATGTCCTTGTCGCGGCCGCGGAACTCGCGGTAGGCCTCCGCGAAGTCGATGGCGCCGCCGCGCGAGAGGATCGCGCCGCGGAACCGGTCGCCGCCCTCCCGGGTGGCCCCGCCGTTGTCGGCGAACCAGCCGAAACCGTCGGCGTCGAGGGCCTCGGCCCACAGGTAGGAGTAGTAGCCCGCCGAGTAGCCGCCCGCGAAGATGTGGTTGAAGTACGTCGAGCGGTACCGCGGGGCGAGGTTGGCCACGTCGAGGCCGAACTCCTCCAGCGCGTTCTGCTCGAACTCCCCGACGTCGGTGATCGCCTCCGCTTCCTCGGGAGACAGCGAGTGCCAGGCCAGATCCAGGGCGGATGCGGCGAGGTACTCCGTCGTCGCGAAGCCCTCGCCGGCCGTGCGGGCGCGCTTGACCGCCTCGACCAGCTCGCCGGGGATGGGCTCGCCGGTGTCCACGTGGAATGCGTAGTTGGCCAGGATCGACGGCTCCAGCGCCCAGTTCTCGTTGATCTGCGAGGGGAACTCGACGAAGTCGCGCGGCACGTTGGTGCCGGAGAAACGCGGGTAACGGACGTCGGACAGCAGGCCGTGGAGCGCGTGGCCGAACTCGTGGAAGAGGGTGGTGACCTCGTCGAGCGTCAGCAGCGCCTGCTCCCCCTCCGCCGGTTCGGCGATGTTGAGCACGTTGACCACCACCGGCTTGGTCCCCAGCAGATGCGACTGGTCGACGAAGGAGCTCATCCACGCGCCGCCGCGCTTGGTCGGGCGGGCGAAGAAGTCGGTGAGGATGAGACCGATGCCGGTGTCGGTGCCAGTGTCCGCGTCGGTGCCGGTGCCGGTTTCAGCAGCCGCAGTCGCAGTCTCAGCCGAGGTCGCGGCCGCGGAACCCTCGTCGCGCACCTCCCACACGGTCACGCCCGGGGCGTAGCCGACGAGGTCCTCGCGCGGGACCACGTCGATGCCGTAGAGCTTCTTCGCCGCGTGGAAGACGCCGTCGCGCAGCACCCGGTCCAGCGGGAAGTACGCCTTGAGCTTCTCGCCGTCGACGGCGAACTCCTCGGCCCGGCGCCGCTCCGCCCAGTACGGCCAATCCGGTGCGCCGACGTCGCCGGCGCCCTCGACATCCGAGCCCGCCTCCTCCGCGGCCAGGTCGGCGATGCGCTTGTACTCGCCTTCGGCATTGGCGACGGCCGCCGGGGCCAGGTCGGTGATCAACTTCTTGGCGGCCGCCGCGTCGCCCGCGGTCTCGTCGTCGATGACGTAGTCGGCGTGGGTGCCGTACCCCAGCAGCCGCGCGCGCTCGGCCCGCAGGCGCACCTCCTCCAGCAGCACCGGGCGGTTGTCGTGGCCCTCGCCGGTGCCGCGCGCGATGGAGGCTGCGTAGACGCGGGCGCGGGTGTCCGGGGACTCCAGCTCGGAGAGGATCGCCTGCACGCTGGGCAGGTCCAGCGGGATCAGCCAGCCGTCTTCGCGGCCGGCCTTGCGGGCGGCCCGGGCGAGGTTGTCCTTCGCGGACTGCGACAGCCCGGCCAGGTCGGCTTCCTCGGTGACCACGACGGCGCGATCGTTGGTGTCCGCCAGCAGGTTCTCGCCGAACGCCGTCGACAGCTCGGACAGGCGGGAGTTGATCTCCTTCAGGCGCTTCTTGCCCTCGTCATCGAGATCCGCGCCGGCCCGCCGGAAGTCGCGGACGACCTTGTCCAGCAACCGGCGCGCCTCGTCGTCGAGCTCCGGCACGCCGGATTCGGCGTCGGCCGGGCCGTCGCAAAGCTCCGCGACCCGCTTGATCCGCGCCCACAGTCCCTCGTTGAGCCGCACCCCGTCCAGGTGCGCGGCCAGCTCGGGGGCGATCGTCGCCTCGATGGCCAGGCGCTCGTCGGTCGCATCGGTCCCGGCGACGTTGAAGAAATACGCGGCCACCCGCTCCAGCAGACGGCCCGACGCCTCGAGCGCCTCCAGGGTGTTGGCGAAGGTCGGCGCCTCGGGGTTGCCGACGATCGCGGCGATCTCCGCGTCATGGTCCACGAACGCGGTGCGGAACGCGGGAATGACGTGCTCGTCGCGGATGGCGGCGAAGTCCGGCAGACCGTAGGGCAGGTCCGAGGGGGCGAGCAGCGGATTGTCGGCTGCGGTGTTCGGGGACGTTGGGTTCATGGGCACCCACCATAGCGCCGACGCCCGCGGCGCCTCGCCGCTATCGTTGGCCGCGAATCGAACGCCGACCGACGGGAGTCCGACCGAACCATGGGCGACGGGAACCGCTACCGCAGACGACCGCTTTCCGACGGCATCGTCGCACACGCACGCGACGCCCTCGTGGAGGTGCGGGGCGATCGGCTGCGGATGATCCGGCTGGGCGACCCCGACATGGAGGGCCCGGACATCGTCCTCGACGTGCGCGTCGACGAGGTGCTGCGCACGGCGTGGACCATGCACGAACTGCCCTCCGAGACGGGCGGCCACGACGGCGACGGCGACGGAGCGGCCGCTCCCGAGCACGTGCTGGCGCTGGACATCATCCTGCGCGATCCGGAGGCCGACGTCGGCGCCGGCCCCTCCGGCTGGTCGCCGCTGCGCATGCACCTGCCGCCGGACGCCGTCGACGACGTCCGCGCGATCCGCTCCGCCATCCACGCCGGGTCGGCACGGCTGCGGGTCGCGCAGCCGGACGCCGGCGACACCGTGCCCACCGTTCCCCCGCCGCCGGACTCGGCCCGCCCGAAGGCTCCGCGCGCCGATCTCGCCGCCGCGATCGAGCGGATGGCGCACGGGGACGCCCACGCGACGGCGGGTCTGGCCCACCTGCGCCACTATCCCCGGCCGGACGAAGTGGTCCTCGAGGTCATGGCCGCCACCCACGCGGACAACCCGGGGATCCTGGCCGTGACCACCACCCGGGTGCTTTTCGTCCACGCGATCTCCGGCAGGCCCGCCGCCCACGAGTTCCCCGTCGATGCCGTCCATTCCGTGGAACCGGTGGCCAACGAAGGCGAACGGGCGTCGGCCGTGAAAATCCTGCAGACCACGCAGGAGGACCATTTCATCGGCGTCGGCCACGCCCACTGGCGTGACGTCGAGCGGATCGTCGCGGCACTGCGCTACGCCGTCCGGCGCCGCAGGCGGGTCGGGGCGACCCTGCAGTCCGAGCCGTCGCCCGCGGACGCGTTCCGCACGTGGGAGGAACTCGTGCTGGCGGCACGCGCCGGGACCATCGGCGAGGAGGAATTCGACGCGAAGATGTCCGGCGTCTACTGGACCGCCGGATTCTGACGCCGCGCCGCCGTCACCGATGCTGTCTCCGCCCCGCCGCCGTTACCGCCCCGCCGCCGTCACTGCCGCGCCGCCGTCACTGCCGCGTCGGCTCGAACGACGTCCATTCGTCGACCCCGTGGAACGGCGTCCCCTCGTGCAGTGCCACGCGCCGCCACGGGCTCAGGGCGGTTTCCAGGCACCGCACCATGCTTTCCGCGCGCCCCCTCGTGTCGCCGATGGCCGTGGCGACGTCGGTCTGCGACGCCCAGAACATGTGCCCGACGACGTACCCGCGGGCGTACTGGCCCCAGTTGGCGTAGTAGCTGCGCGCGAGCTCCAGGTTCTGCGCGAGCATGTCCCATGCTTCGGCGTCCTCGATGTAGCCGACCGTCGCCCCGCCGCGGGCGAGCATGGCCGCGCGCATGAGGTCCCACCCCATGATGTGCGACGGCAATTCCCCGCCGACGCACTCGGCGCCTCCCGCGCGCAGCACCTGGATCCAGGCGCGGTAATCGTCGGCGAAGAAGCCCGGCGGGCGGCCGTGGAACCGTTCGACCCCGGCCAGGAAATCCAGGTGCCTCGCCTGGAGGCTGTTGCGGTGCGTCGGGTGGACGTCGTCGGCGAGCGCTTCCGTGACCAGTGGGTTGACCACCTCGTAGAACGGGGAGTTCAACCCGGACTGGAGATTGCGCACCGTGGCGCGGATCGACTCCCCGTCGGTGGCTCCCCACCATTCGTGGAGCATGTCGATCCACGCGGAGATCTCCGCCTCACGTTCGCGGGTGCCCGGCAGCATGTGCAGCCGATCGTTGTCCGCGCGCCAGGAGAAGGCGAATTGCAGGCCGGTGGCCAGGGCGCGGATCGATTCGTCGTCGAGCGGGGCGCCGGACCAGGTGAATTCCATCTCCTCGTCCGGACCGCGCGGGTCCTCGCCGAGGAACATCGTCGTGCGCGGGGGGCCGCCGTTCTTCAAGCGCGAAAACAATGCCATGGTCGCCGATGGTAAGTGCCGCCCGTCGCCCGCGCCGAGGTCCTACCCTGAATCCATGGACGAATCCCGCACCTCCCCCGGCGCCGCGCCCGTTTCCGGCGCCGCCTCCGACACGTTCACCGTCGATGCCCCGGCCGGGCCGCTGACGGGGCGGGTGCGCGGCGGGGTGCTGCAGATCCACACGATCCCCTACGCCACCGCCGCCCCCTTCGGCCCGTCGTCGCGGGTGCCCCCGGGCCCCCACGACGGCCGCGCCCCCATCGGCGATCCCGTCGGCGACGGGTCCGGCACCCCTCTTCGCGAGGGCGTCGGCCACATGCAGCTGACCGTCACCGCGCCGCTCGCGGGGCTCCGCGCACCCGGGGGCGAAGAGGCCGCGGGGGACGTCGGCCGGACCGCCGCCGACCCGCACCCGTGGGGTTCCCGCCCGATCCTCCTGTGGATCCACGGCGGCCGTTTCGAGGAGGGCCACCCCTCCGAGCCGTGGTGCAGCGGCCGCCGTTTCTCCGAGGAGGGCATCGTCACCGTGTCCCTGGGTTACCGCAAGCGGCTCGACGGATTCTGGCGGAAGGCCGGCGAGGGCCGCGTCGGCGAACCCGGCGCCGCCCCCTACCGGGCGGTCGATGATCTGATCCTGGCGCTTCGGTGGGTGCGCGACAACGCCCCCGCGTTCGGCGCGGACCCGGGCAACGTGACGCTGACCGGGCAGTCGGCGGGCGCGGGCCTGGCCCTGGCGCTGGCCTCGGACCCGCGGTCGGAGGGCCTCGTGCACCGGGTCATCGCCATGTCGCCCGGGTTGTCCAGGGGTTCGGGCGGTGCTTTGCGACGGGCCCTCGGCCGCATCGGAGGAATCGGCCCGGACGGGGCTCCGTCGCCGGAGATCACCGACCGCGCCTACCGGCTCCTCGCGGCCGTGGCGCCGACGGACACGGCCGTGGGACCGCGCATCCGCGAGATCCGGCCTCGGCTGCCGTTGCTGGTGACCGCCACGAGCGAGGAGTTCCACTTCGCGCCGCCCCTCGTCGCGGCCGATCGGCTGCCGGGAAAGAGGTTCCTGGCCAGGATCATCGGCGCGGCGCACGGCGGGACGGGGCCGCTGCCGCCGGAGGCCGGCGACCGGCCGATCGGCGGGGTCATCTCCGATGCCTCCATCCGGGCCAGTGCGGTGGCGGTCGCGGATTCCTCCGCCGCCGCGGGGACGCCGACGTGGGTGGGCGAGTTCCGGCCCGGGCGCGGCACGGGCATCGGTCCCGATGGGAAGGTGACCGACGGCGCGCCGCATTGCGTCGACCTCACGCGCTTCTTCGGCCGCGAGAACGGCCACCCGTACCACGGCGAGGTCCTGTCGTTCATCCGGACGGGCGACCCCGGCTGGCCCCGGTATTCGGCGCCCGAGCGCACCGGCCGCATCTGGTACGGCGGCGGCCACGAGGCCGTCGAAGCCGACGCGTCCGACCCGTGGGGCGGGGTCCGGGCCATGTTCGGCACACGCTGACGCCGGATTGCGGAAACGGATTCCGGCACCGGATTCGGGCACCCGGTACCGGCCCCGATTCGGCCCCGGGGTTCCCGAGCCGAAGCCCGGATTCCTCAGCGCAGCGACAGCAGGTACTCGGCGAAGTACGGCAGCGCGAACTCGAGCCGGCCGAACTGCGGGGCCCGGACCAGTTCCCGTTCGATGAGCCGCGCCCGCCGGGGCGACAACCCCTGCGGAGTCAGGCCGAGCCGCTCGGCGATCTCGCCGGTTGCCGCGGAATCTTCCCCGGTCTCCGCCATGATGTCGGCCATCGCCTCCAGCACGATGCGCTCGCCGTCGGGCACCTCCCGCAGGGAGGGCCTGTGCACTTGGGCGCCCATGCGCTCGATGGCGCGGTCGCGGATCGCGGCTACGTCGGACCGGGTGATCGCCGTGCCGTCGTCAAGCGAAGCCCGCGCCCACGCCAGCGAGCCCACCAGCTGGATCAGGTACGGGTACCCGCGCGAGATGTCCGCCGCCGCGGCCGCGGCGTCGCCGTCCATGGGGATGCCGCCGTCGGCGGAAGTGCGCGCGAGGGCGTCGATGGCGGCGTCGCGGTCGACGGGGCCGAGCTCGAGGCGTTCGGCGCGGCGGAGGAAGGTCGTGCCCTCCAGCTGGAGCAATTCGTCGATGCCGCGCGGCAGGCCGGCGGCGGCGAAGGCGACGTCGAAATCGTCGCGGATCAGGTCCTGGTAGGCGATCGCCAGCGTCTTCATGGCCGCCGGGTCGGCGCTCTGGACCTCGTCGACGGTGATCAGCAGTCCCGTGCCGCGGGCGCGGAGCAGCTCCGAGACCTCGCGCAGGCGGCCGATGAGGGTCGGCGCCGGCCGGTCGTCGGCGGGCGCGGACACGGTGATGGAGCCGAGCCCGGTGATCGACGCGCCGGTGACCGCGCGGCGGGGCGGCTCATCCGCGATGTCCGCGATGAGCGCCGGCAACGTGGTGCGCACGAGGTCGTCGACGAGCGATTCGCCCACGTGCGCCCGCGCGATCACCCATCCCCGGCCACGGGCGACGTCCTCGAGCTCGTTGAGCAGGACGGTCTTGCCGATGCCCCTCGACCCGCTGACGAGAATCGCCCGGTAGGGGCTGCCCGGTCCCTCGGCCAGGGCGAGCTCGAAATCCTCGAGAAGCCGGTCACGACCGGCCAGGACCTGCGGCGACACCCCGAACGTCGGGCGGAAGGGATTGCGTGGGCGCGGGTGCTCGGCCATCGTCGGCGCTCCTGTCGTCGGGGCGTCGACGCGCCCCGGGGTCGTCGGTTGGGTTGTGCTTGGCGACGTTTTGTTAGATCCGTTAGATCTTCATTTCTCCGTTAGATCCGTTAGATCTGCGGGTCGACGTTAGAGACGTTATATCCGCGGGCCCGCGATGGGGGCGTTTTCGCGGTGCACCGCCGGAGGCGCCGAATCCGCGGAGCCGATCAGAACCCCGCGTCGAGGGCGATCTGCAGGATCTGCCAGCACGCCAGCAGGGTGATCAGCGTGATCAGCACGGCCCACAGGCCGCGGTACTTCATGAAGAGGTTGTCGCCGTGCGGATCGCCATCGGGCCCGCCGCGCTCATGCATCGGGCGCGGATCGGGGCTGCCGTCCCATCGCGGGGCGGGATCGTCGTCTCGTCGCTGCGGTTCCATGCCCCCATCATGCCGAAATCGAGCGGCCTCCACTCACCCGCCGCCGATCCCCGGCTGCTGCTAGCTTCAATCCCATGGCGCTCGACCTGCTGGATCCGGATGATCCCGAATTGACCCCAGTGTCCCCGAAACTCGCGGCCGTGCGCCGCATCTCGGCGGCCATCTGGTTCCTCCCGCCGCTCATCGCGGCGACGGCGGCGGCCGTGTTCCTGCACCCGCTGTCGTGGATCGCCGTGGCGTTGGTCGCGGCGGCGTTCGCGTGGACCCTCTGGATCATCGGCCGCCAGGTGTCGGCCCACCGCTACCGGGAGGACGCGGAGGACATGATCGTCGCCCGCGGCCGGTGGTGGCGCTCGGTCACGGTGGTCCCCTACGGGCGCATCCAGTTCATCGACATCGACGAGGGCCCGCTCCTGCGCGCGTTCGGCCTGGCCACCGTGAAGCTGAACACCGCGTCGGCGTCATCCGACGCTCAGCTGTCGGGAATCCCCCGCGACGAAGCCCGCGCCCTGCGCGAGCGCCTCTCCGGCCGCGCCCGCGAGAGAATGGCGGGGCTGTGACCCACCCCGAACCCCGGCCCGCGGGCCATTCCGCCGGCCACGGGGGCCCGATCGGGCCCGGCCGCCGCCGGGTCCACCCCCTCACCCCGCTGCTGGCCGGCGCACGGGCGCTGGCGGCGATCATCGCCGTCATCGCGTTCAACGTCGTCCAGCAGGCGACCTTCGCGGGCGAGCTGATCGAACTGGCCACGGGTTCGGGCCCCCTCCTCTGGCTGTCGGTCACCGGCGTCTCGGTGCTGGTCCTCGCCATCACCGCAGTCGCGTCCTGGGTGTCCTGGCGCCACCGGTTCTTCGAGCTCGCCGACGACGAGGTCCGGATCGGCTCGGGATGGCTGATCAGGTCGCGCCGCACCGCCCGGTTCGACCGCGTGCAGGCGGTCGACGTCAACCAGCCGCTGCTGGCGCGACTGGCGGGGCTCGGCGAAGTGAAGGTGGAAACCGCCGGCGGCGACCACTCGGACCTGACCATCCGCTTCCTCCCCCTGGACGACTGCCGGGCGGTGCGCGCCGCGGTGCTCGAGGCGAAACGGGACACCGCGGGCGACGCGGGAGACACGGCCGCGCGAATCCACGACACGCACTTCCACGACACGGACGACGACCCGTTCACCACCGGCGACTGGGGCGCGGCCGCGAGCCCGGCCCCCGGCTCCACGACGGTCCTCCACGGCCCGGTCCCGCCGCCGCGCCTGTTCGGGTCGGCGATCATCGGCCCCGGACTGCTGTTGCTGGCGTTGCCCGTGGTCTTCGTCGGCGCCGCCTTCGCGGCGACGACCGCTTTCGGCCTCGGCGGGGGCGTCACGCTCGGCGAAGCCGTGGCACTGGCCATCGGCGCCGTCGCCGGCACGTCGTTCATCGGCATCGCGGTGTTTTTCGCCGGCATCGTCGCGTCGGCGTGGCAGAGGTGGAACAAATTCCACGGTTTCACCCTGTCCGCCGACGACGCCGCCGGTCGCCTCCACATCAGCGCCGGCCTGACGTCGACGCGCCGCCAGACCATCCCCGTCCGACGGATCCACGCGATGCAGATCGTCGAACCCGCCTGGTGGCGGCCGCTGCACTGGGCGACCGTGCGCATCAACGTCGCCGGTTACGCCGGCGAAGGCTCGGACGTATCCACGACCCTCCTGCCGGTCGCGCCGCTGGCCGAAGCCGATGCCGTGGTCGACGGCCTCATCGGCCGCATCACGGGGCAGCGCCACCAGCCTTCCGAAGCCCGGTGGGCGTCGCCGCGGCGCGCCGTGTGGCTGTCCCCCATCGACTGGCGCAACCAGACCGTGCGCATCACCCCGCGGGCGCTGGTGGTCACCTCCGGCCGGCTGCACCGCCGCCGGGCGGTCCTCCCCTGGTCGCGCATCCAGGGCCGCACCCTGCGGCAGGGGCCCCTGTCGCGGGCGCTGTCGCTCGTCGACGTCCGCATCGACCTCGTCGGCGGCCCCGTCTCCGTCACCGCGGCGCAGCTCGCGCCGGACGACGCCGCGCGCCTGGTCCGGGTGCTGGACGAACGGCGCGGCGCATAGCCGTCGCAAAGCGGTCCGGGACGGCCCGGCATCGGCCGTCTGCGAGTTGACCGGCGTTTCCCTACGCTGGTCATCATGCATGACTGGTATCGAAGCGCAGTGTTCTACGAGGTTCTCGTGCGCGCGTTCAACGACTCCGACCACAACGGTTCGGGAGACCTGAACGGACTGCGGGAAAAACTCGACTACCTGCAGTGGCTCGGCGTGGACTGCCTGTGGCTCCCGCCGTTCTACGACTCGCCGCTGCGCGACGGCGGCTACGACATCCGCGACTTCCGGGCCGTGTTGCCGGAGTTCGGCACCGTCGAGGACTTCCGCCTGCTGCTGGAGGAAGCCCACGCCCGCGGCATCCGCGTGATCACCGACCTGGTGATGAACCACACCTCGGACACCCACGAATGGTTCCAGCAGTCCCGCATGGACCCCGACGGACCCTACGGCGACTTCTACGTGTGGACCGACGACCCCGACACCTATTCGGGCGCGCGCATCATCTTCGTGGACACCGAGGACTCCAACTGGACCTACGACCCCGTGCGCGGCCAGTACTACTGGCACCGGTTCTTCTCGCACCAGCCGGACCTCAACTACGACAACCCGGCCGTGCAGGAGGCCATGATCGACGTCCTGCGCTTCTGGTCCGACCTGGGCATCGACGGCTTCCGCCTCGACGCCGTGCCCTACCTCTACGAACGCGAGGGCACCAACTGCGAGAACCTGCCGGAGACGCACGAGTTCCTGAAGAAGTGCCGCGCCGTCATGGACGAGGAATACCCCGGCTGCGTGCTGCTGGCGGAAGCCAACCAGTGGCCGGAGGACGTGGTCGAGTACTTCGGCGACCCGGAGGTCGGCGGCGACGAATGCCACATGGCGTTCCACTTCCCGTTGATGCCGCGCATTTTCATGGCCGTGCGCCGCGAGTCGCGCTTCCCCATCTCGGAGATCCTCGACTCGACGCCCGACATCCCGTCGTCGGCGCAGTGGGGCATCTTCCTGCGCAACCACGACGAGCTGACGCTGGAGATGGTCACCGACGCCGAGCGCGACTTCATGTACGCCGAGTACGCGAAGGACCCGCGGATGAAGGCGAACATCGGCATCCGCCGCCGGCTGGCGCCCCTGCTGGAAAACGACCGCAACCAGCTGGAACTGTTCAACGCCCTGCTGCTGTCGCTGCCCGGTTCGCCGGTGCTGTACTACGGCGACGAGATCGGCATGGGCGACAACATCTGGCTCGGCGACCGCGACGCGGTGCGCACCCCGATGCAGTGGTCGCCGGACCGCAACGCCGGATTCTCCCGCTGCGATCCCGGCCGCCTGTACCTGCCGGCCATCCAGGACCCGACGTACGGCTACCAGGGCATCAACGTCGAAAGCCAGATGAGCTCGTCGAACTCCCTGCTCAACTGGGTGCGGCGGATGGTGCACGTGCGCAAGAAGTACCGGGCCTTCGGGCTGGGCGATTTCCGCGAGCTAGACAACGACAACCCGTCGGTGCTCACGTACCTGCGCGAGCACGACGACGAGCGGCTGCTGTGCGTCAACAACCTGTCCAAGTACCCGCAGGCCGTGAAGCTCGACCTGTCGGAGTTCGCCGACGCCACGCCGGTGGAGCTGACCGGCTCCGTGCCGTTCCCCGAGATCGGCGCGGAACCGTACCAGGTCACGCTGCCGGGCCACGGCTTTTACTGGTTCGAGCTGCAGACCCCGCCGGAGGCGCCGGTGATCACCGCGTCGTCGGCGGCCCCGACGGTGCCCGTGGCGCAGGCCATTTCCGACGCTCCGGTGGCGGCGACCGCCGGCAGGGCCGATGATTCCGACGAGCGAGAGGCGAATCGATGAACGACAACGGAAACGCTAACCCCACCCAGGGCGCCCGCGGCGGCGCGTCGGCCGGCCCGGACGCTTCCGGCATCGAGTTGCCCGACGTCGACCTGATCGCCTCGGAGCTGGTCCGGACGCTGCCCGCGCAGCGGTTCTTCGCCGACAAGGCCACCGGGATCGACCGGCTGGAGATCCTGGTGCGCGAACCGGCCGTCCGCGGCGACGCGGAGTCCCCGGACGTGGACATCCTGTTCGTGCGGGTGCATTGCGGCGACGCCGCCCCCGCGTACCTGCTGCCCATCGCGTGGGGCGACTCGCTGCCCGAGGGCCACGAGGACGCGCTGCTCGTCGCCGGCGAGGGCGTGCTCGGCTACGACGCCCTGGTCGACCCCGCGGCCGTGACGGCGCTGGGCACGACGCTGGCGGCCGAGGGCGCGCTGGGGCCGATGACGCTCCACCGCGTGCCGGGCGCCGAGCTGGCCGCGCCGGAAAAGGGCCGGCCGATGGGCGTGGAGCAGTCGAACACCTCCGTCATCTACGACGACGTGGTGATGGTGAAGTTCTTCCGCCGCCTCCACCCGGGCACGAACGCCGACGTCGAGCTGCTGGCGGCGCTGTCGGCGGCCGAGTGCTGGTCGGTCCCGCACCTGTACGGGTGGACGGAGCTGGAGGTCGGCGGCGAGGCGTACACGACGTCGATGCTGCAGGAGTTCGTGCCGAATTCCGCCGACGGCTGGTCGATGGCCCTGACGTCGGTGCGCGACATCATTCGCGAGGGCGACCTCCAGCCGGAGGACCTGGGCACCGATTTCGGCGTCGAGTCCGCGGCGCTGGGCGCCGCGGTGGCGGAGGTCCACGACAACCTCGCGGCGACCGTGCCGGTGCGCCGCCGGGTGTCGGGCGAGGAGCTGGTCGCGCCGATGCGGGCGCGACTGGAGCACGTGGCGGGGCTCGTCCCCCAGGTCAAGGAGCTTTACGACGCCGCGGAAGAGATCTTCGCCAAGGCGGCCGCCTCGGTCGACGCGGATGGCGTGCCGGTGCAGCGCATCCACGGCGACCTGCACCTGGGTCAGGTGCTGCGCACGCCGCGGCATTGGCTGCTCATCGACTTCGAGGGCGAGCCGTCGCGGCCGTGGGACGAGCGCCGGCTGCCGGACCATCCGCTGCGCGACGTCGCGGGCATGGTGCGCTCCTTCGATTACGCGGCGCATTACCCGCTGTTGACGGGCCGCGAGGATTCCCGCCAGCAGCGCTACCGCGTCCACGAGTGGGCGGAGCGCAACGTCGGGGCGTTCCTGGACGGCTATGCGTCGACGTCGGGCCGCGACCCGCGGGACGAGGCCGCGCTGTTGGATGCGTTCATCCTGGACAAGGCCATCTACGAGTGCCTGTACGAGGCGCAGAACCGGCCGGGGTGGCTGGAACTGCCGCTGGCCGCGGTGGCGCGGCTGCTCGAGCCCGGGGACGCGGTGTAGCGTCGCCCTTGACACTTTATAGACCGCTTGGTCTATAGTGGCGGCAGGTCCAGAGTTGCGGCGGGCTTCACAAGGCCCCGGGACTTCATCGCCGCACGGCAACCGCGGTCCGAGCCACGGTGCCCTCCCGGGAAGACCGGCCACCGCCGCGACTTGCGGCGGTCGGAAGAACTCGACCGGGAGGACGCCCGACATGCGCACGACCATCCACGCCACCCATCCGCACGACCCCGCCGCAGCCGCGGACTCGCCGCACGATCCCGCCGCAGCCGCGGATTCACCCAAAGACGGCCCCGATGCCCGCAGGCTCCGATTCGCCGCAACGTGGCACCGGCGCAACGGCGGCGCCCATCCGGGCGGCGGGACGTCGTCAAGCGATCCCGCCCTGCGCCCCGCCTACCCGGAGCCGATCGTCGCGCCGGAGGCTCCCCCGGCCGGGGCGCTGCACGCGACGGTCGAGGGACTCACGAGTTCCGGGGACGGCGAGACCCTGATCCTGCGCGACGCCGGCGGCCGCCGCCTGCACTTCTTCCGCGAGGGACTGTTCCGCTGGTCGACGCGCACCGCCACCGACGTCCTGCTCGACGGGGATGTCGCGCCCGGGCCGGCCCCGCGCCGCCTATGGGTCCGGCATCCGGGCAACGGGACGTGGTGGACCGATTCGGCGGTGTGCCACATCATCGACTGAGCGGGGGCTCGCCACGGACGACTGAGCGGGGGCTCGCCACGGGCCGCCGACCGCGATAGGTCAGCAAATGCTGACGGGTGCTACGGTCAGCGCATGCTGACCATTGCCCCGCGCCTCGACGTCATGCACCGGCTCGGCCGCGCCATGGCCGATCCGACGAGGTCGCGCATCCTCATGACCCTGCTCGACGGCCCCGCCTACACCGGCGAGCTCGCCGAAGAGCTCGGGCTGACGCGCACCAACGTGTCCAACCATCTGGCCTGCCTGAGGGATTGCGGCATCATCTTCGCGACCCCGGAAGGCCGCCGGACCAGGTACGACATCGCCGATCCGCACCTGCGGCAGGCGCTCAACGACCTCCTCGACGTCACGCTCGCCGTCGACGCCGACGCGCCCTGCCTCGATCCCGGGTGCACGGTGAGCGGCTGCGGGGGCACGGGCGACGGTGACGACGCACAATTCGACGACGGCGCCGGATCTGCCGCTGCGCCCGGCGCGGACGACGCCACCGCAACGAGCAACGCAGCAGCGCAGGCGGAGGCCCGCCGATGACCTCCGCGTGCGGCTGCTCCCACGACGCCCCGGAACCGCTCGATTTCTCGGAGCCCGAGGCCCCGCCGACCCCGTGGTGGCGCGACCGCGAGGTGCTGGTCCCCGTGTTCTCCGGCGTCGCCCTGGTCGCGGCGTTCGCATTCGGCCACGCCGATCCCACCTCCGGAATTGCCCCGCTCGCCCTGTACTGGGCCGCGCTGCTGCTCGGCGCGTCGACGTTCGTGCCCGGCGCGCTGACCGGCCTCGTCCGGCATCGCCGCGCGGGCATCGGCCTGCTCATGACCATCAGCGCCGTCGGCGCGGTCGCCCTGGGTTACGTCGCCGAGGCCGCCGCCCTGGCGTTCCTCTATTCGATTTCGGAGGCCCTCGAGGACAAGGCGATGGATCGCGCCCGCCGCGGCCTGCGCTCGCTGCTGTCCCTCATCCCCGACACCGCCACCGTCGTCGATCCGGGTTGCGGCTCGCGCCGCACGATCCCCGCCCGCCGGGTCCGGCCCGGCATGCGGCTGGCGGTGCCGGCGGGTGGGCGGGTGCCCACCGATTCCGTGCTTGACGACGCCCACGCGACCATCGATTCGTCGTCCGTCACCGGAGAGTCCATCCCGGTGGAGCTGGCCGCGGGCGACGCGGTGATGGCCGGCGTCATCGCGGTCGGCTCCCCCATCTCGGTGACGGCGACCGCGCCCGGCGACGACAACTCGCTGACGGCCGTGGTGGCGCTGGTGGAAAACGCCCAGGCGGAGAAGGGCCGGCGCGCCAGGATCGCCGACCGCATCGCCCGGCCGCTGGTGCCCGGCGTGCTGGTGCTCGCCGCCGCGGTGGCGATCCTCGGCGCGGCGTTCGGCGACCCGCTCGAGTGGATCACCCGCGCGCTGGTGGTGCTGGTCGCGGCGTCGCCGTGCGCGCTGGCCATCTCCGTTCCGGTGACGGTGATCTCCGCGATCGGCGCGGCCAGCCGCTTCGGCGTCGTGGTGAAGTCCGGCGCCGCCTTCGAGCGACTGGGGGCGGTCGGGCACGTCGCCATCGACAAGACGGGCACGCTCACCCGCAATGAGCCGACCGTCACCGAGGTGGCGGTGTCGCCGGCAGTCGACGGCGGCTACGGCGCCGCCGACGTGCTCGGGTGGGCGGCCGCCCTGGAACGGCATTCCTCGCATCCGCTCGCGGCGGCGATCATGGCCGGTGCGGCGGCGCGGGATGCAGGTGCGGCGGCGCGGATCACGATCTCCGACGCGGGATCCATCGTGGGCGCCACCGCGGAAGACCCTGCTCTCCCGGCGGCGGTCGATGTCGAGGAGCGCCCCGGCATCGGGCTCACGGGAACCGTCGGCGGCGCGGCCATCGCCGTCGGCAATCCGCGCAGCCTCGATCCCGGCGACCTCGGCGACGACGTCGCCCGCCTCGAAGCCGAGGGCAACACCGTGGTCATCGTCCACCGCGACGGTGCCCCGGTCGGCGCGATCGCGGTGCGCGACGAACTGCGCCCGGAGGCCGCCGGCGCGATCGCCGCGCTGAAGCGGGCGGGCATCGGGGTCACCATGCTCACCGGAGACAACCGCCGCGCGGCACGGGCGCTGGCGGCGGCCGCCGGCATCGACGACGTCCGCGCCGAACTCGCCCCGCGCGACAAGTCCGACGCCGTGGCGGAACTGGGCGGGTCCGATCGGCCCCATCGGCGCGGCCGGCGCGGCCGGCGCGGCGGCGTCGCCATGATCGGCGACGGCATCAACGACGCCCCGGCCCTCGCCTCGGCCGACGTCGGCATCGCGGTGGGCACCACCGGCTCCGACGCCGCCGTGGAATCCGCCGACGTCGCCTTCACGGGCCATGACCTGCGCCTGCTCCCCCAGGCTCTGGCGCACGCCCGCCGCGGCCGGCGGATCATGGAGCAGAACATCGGCCTGTCGCTGCTCATCATCGGCGGGCTGCTGCCGTTGGCGCTGACCGGGGTGCTGGGCCTGGCGGCGGTGGTGCTCATCCACGAGGTCGCCGAGGTCGTGGTCATCCTCAACGGGCTCCGCGCGGCGCGGGCGAAGACGGTGCCGCAGGCGCTCTGAACTCGCCCGGGAGACCCCCGGACGGAATACCCGGGGCGTCCGCGGGGTTGCATTGAATTGGCGACCTTGCCCACCCAACAAGGAGAACCCCGTGCATTATCTGGCCCGCATCCTCGGCACCACGAAGGTGCTGTGGCCCTTCTACGTGGGCATCATCGTCAGTTCGATCGCCACCGCCATCGCGGCGCTGGTCAGCCCGTTCCTCATCCGCGATGCCACGGACACCATCGTCGACGCCGTCGGCGCCGGCGACCCGGACACCATCTCGCGGGCGGCGACCGCGATCATCTGGCTGGGCATCGGCCTGCTCGTCGCCGACCTGGTGCAGACGATCGTGCACAACATCGGCGGCTACCTCGGCGACGTCATGACGGCGCGCATGCGCGAGATCCTGTCCACCCGCTACTTCGCCAAGCTCCTGTCGCTGCCCCAGAGGTACTTCGACGACCAGGTGACGGGCACGATCATCGCCCGCCTGGAACGGTCGATCACCAACGTCACGCAGTTCCTGCAGTCGTTCTCCAACAACTTCTTCCCCATGCTGCTCACCGTCTTCGCGGTGCTCGGCATCACGGGCTGGCATTACTGGCCGCTGGCGCTGCTGCTGGCGCTGGTCTTCCCCACGTACATGTGGCTGACGGCGCTGACGTCGAAGCGCTGGCAGAAGATCGAGGGCCGGAAGAACGCCCGCATCGACGTCGCCGGCGGCCGCTTCGCCGAGGTCGTCGGCCAGGTCAAGGTGGTCCGCTCCTTCACCGCCGAGACCCGCGAGGTCCGCGACTTCGCCGCGCACTACGACGCCACGGTCGACCTCACCCGCGAGCAATCGACCTGGTGGCACCGGATGGACGCGCTGCGCGGGGGCATCCTCAACGCCATCTTCTTCGGCATCTACCTGCTGCTGTTCCTGCGCACCCTGCACGGCGACTTCTCCATCGGCACGATGGTCATGCTCATTCAGCTGGTCAACATGGCCCGCCAGCCGGCGACGATGATGAGCTTCCTCGTCGACGCCGCCCAGCGCGCCGTCGCCGGTTCCCGCGACTACTTCGACGTCATGGCATTGGATTCCGAGGAGTCCGCCCCGAAGGAACTCGTCGCGGCCGCCGCCACGGATGGCGGGGCGAAGAGGGGCGCCGGGACGTCGCAAAGCACGCGAGCCGAACGCGGCGCCACCACGGCCGGCGCCGACCCCGCCCGCGCGCCGAAGCGCCTGGCCCCGCCGGAGGACGGCTCGCCGGTCATCTCGCTCGACGACGTCTCCTTCGCCTACGAGGAAGGCAACCCCGTCCTCGAGGGCGTGACCTTCCACGCCGACCGCGGCGAAAAGGTCGCGCTCGTCGGCGAATCCGGCGGCGGCAAGTCCACGCTGGTCAACCTGATCCTCGGGTTCTACCAGCCCACCGGCGGCACGCTGGAGGTCTGCGGCGCCGACGTCCGCGACGTGGACACCGACGCGCTGCGCGACTCGGTGGGCGTGGTCTTCCAGGACGCCGCGCTTTTCTCCGGCACCATCCGCGAGAACATCGCCTACGGCCGCCCCGACGCCACCGACGAGCAGATCCGCGACGCCGCCCGCCGCGCCAACGCCGACGGGTTCATCCGCCGCTTCCCCGACGGCTACGACACCACCATCGGCGAACGCGGACTGAAGCTGTCCGGCGGGCAGAAGCAGCGCGTGGCCATCGCCAGGGCGATCCTGAAGGACGCGCCCGTGCTGCTCCTCGACGAGGCGACCTCCGCCCTGGACACGAAGGCCGAGCGGGAGGTGCAACGCGGCCTTGAGCAGCTCATGGAGGGCCGGACGACCATCATCATCGCCCACCGCCTGTCCACGATCTCCAACGTCGACACGATCGTCACGCTGGACCGCGGCCGCGTCGGCGAGGTCGGCTCCCCCGCCGAGCTGGCGGTGTCGGGCGGCATCTACGCCGAGCTGCTCAAGCTCACCGCGTCGGCGTCGGCGGCCGACCGCAGGCGGCTGAAGAAGTACGGCCTGGAGGTCTAGGCGACACCGGCCGGGGCGCGGTACGGACGCGGAGCGTCTCCGCGCCGGCGCGGGGCGAGCGGACGGCTACGAGGCCCCGTCGACCCAGGTCACCAGCTCGTCGCCCAGGATCACGGGCCGGCGTGGTCCGTCGTAGGCGAAGAGGGTGACGTAGTCGGCGAAGGTGAAGGAATCGGCGGCGTCGTGCTCGAGGGTGTCGGGGGCGGCCAGTGCGGCGGTCATGGGGAGGTCTCCGGGTCATCGGTGCGGCGGGCTGTCTTTCGCTTTGCGACGGCGACGTCCGCGCGGCAACCGTGGGACCCGAGAAGGGGCGCGCTACGGTCGCGGCGCGGACGGATGACAGCGGCGCATCGACGACGACGGAACCGCACGATGAATGTTCGCGTGGACCATCGGGTGCTCCCTTCCGTCGATGTGGCGTGGCCCGGGCCGGGCATCCGGCGGGCGGCCGGATGCTTTCCGGCGACTAATGGACAGCTTAGTCTATTTTGGCGCCGGGGCCAACGTTTTTCCGGAAACGGGACGGATGGGATTCACCGGCGGGACGGCCGACCTTCTCCGAAGCGGGACGGAGGGGTTCTTCGGCGGGACCGCCTACCTCCCCCGAACCGGGACGATCAGGGCCGGGGCACGATGTAGCGCCCGACCGCCGGCACCGCCTCGACGGTGACCGGCAGCGTCGCCATGACGTCGCCGTCGGCGTAGGCCCGGTGGGCTCCGCCGCCGAGAAACTCCACTCGTGCGCTGCGGGTCCGGTGGACGGTGACCTCGTCGACCTCGACGTGCTCCCCCGTGAAGACCTTGGAGAACGTCATCGCCGCCTTCGTGCGCGACGCCTTGCCGATCACCGTGACATCGAGCAGGCCGTCGGCGTGATCCGCCGCCGGGCAGATCTTCATCCCGCCGCCGTAGCTGCGGGTATTGCCGAACGCCGCCAAGGTCACGGGATCGTCGAGCACGGTGCCGTCGTCAAGCGTGATGCGGAACGGCAGGGCGCGGAAGTTGAGGAATTCCGCGACGATGGCCAGGTTGTACCGCATGCGGCCGTGCGGCCAGGACATGTTGTTGACCCGGTCCGACACCAGCGAGTCGAAGCCGGAGCACATGACCGTGCCGAACCACCGCGACGTGCCGTCCTCGGCCGTGATGCGGCCGAGGTCGGTGGTGATCGCGAACCCGTCGGCGACGACGTCGGCCGCGGCCTCCGGCGAAGTGGGCAGACGGTACTCGCGGGCATGGTCGTTGCCCGTGCCGGCGGGAATGATGCCCAACGGCAGCCCCGTCCCCGCCTGGACCTGCAGCGCCAGGTTGATCATGCCGTCGCCGCCGACGACCACGAGCGCATCGACGCGCTCATCGGCCGCGACCTCGGCCAACAGGTCGCGCGACGCGGCTTCGTCGCGGCCCTGCACGGCGACGACCGTCACGCCGCGCTCGGTGAACCGCGCCATCGCCCGCTCGGCGGCATGCGACGCGCGGCCATGGCCGGCGCGCGGGTTGGTGACCAGGGCGACGGCCCCGATGTCCACCCAGTCCATGGGATACTTTTCAGGATCAAACGTCACGGCTCCAGTGTGCCAGGATTCGGGTGCCGCGCGGGGGCCGATCGCGGTTTTGCCCCATGTGATTTCGAGCCGCACGCACGGCCTTCCGGCGGCCGCGGCGGCTTATAGACACCTCTGTCTACTTTGGGTGCGCCGCCGGGTGTATCGTGTGCCGCATGCCCGACGTGATCTTCCCCGACATCGACACCCTGCGCGCCCGCGGAACCCTGAAATGGACGGCCTACCCGGACGACGTCCTGCCGCTGTGGGTCGCCGAATCCGACGCCGCCACCTGCCCGGCCGTCCTCGACGCCGTGCGCGGTGCGGTCGACCGCGAGTACTTCGGGTACCCGCGCCGCAGCGTCGCGGAGCTCGCGGAGGCCACGTCGGATTGGTACGCCGACGAGTACGGCTGGCGGCCCGACCCCGACCGCATCCACCCCGTCGCCGATGTCGTGCGGGGCGTGACCTTGGCCGTCCGGTACCTGACCGAGCCGGACTCCGCGATCGTGCTCCCCGTGCCCGCATACATGCCCTTCTTCGAGGTCGGGCCCGCCGCGGACCGCGACACCGTGCACGTTCCCACGCTTGCCGACGGCCCCGATCCTGCGGCCGTGGAGAAGGCGTTCGCCGACGGGGCGGGAAGCCTGATCCTGTGCAACCCCAACAATCCCCTGGGCTTCACGTTCACCGCCGAGCGGCTGCGCGAACTCGCCGACATCGCGGCCAAGTACGGCGCGCGGATCATCTCCGACGAGATCCACGCGCCGGTGGTGCTCGAGGGCCGGCACGTCCCGGCGGCGTCGGTGTCCGACGTCGCCGACGCCGTCACCATCACCGTCACCGCCACGTCGAAGGGCTGGAATACGGCGGGCCTGAAGTGCGCGCAGCTGCTGCTCAACGAAGCCGACGACGAAACGTGGCGGGGGCTGTCGCCCGTGATCAAGGAAGGCGTGTCCACGCTGGGCATGGTCGCGGCGACCGCGGCCTACCGCGACGGGCGGGCCTGGCTCGACGAGCTGAAGGACGTTCTGCGCGGCAACCTCGACATCATCGAGCGGCGTCTTCCGGAGGTCGCCCCGGGCGCGGCGTTCACGCGCCCGCAGGCGTCCTACCTGGCATGGATCGACTTCCGGGGCGTCGACGGCATGGTCGACGGCGACGGAAATCCGGTGGAGCCGCAGAAGTGGCTGCTGGACAACGCCAAGGTCGCGCTCAACCCGGGGCCCGCATTCGGCGAAGGCGGCGAGGGCCATGTACGCCTGAATTTCGCCACGTCGCCCGAGATCCTGAACGAGGCCCTCGACCGGATCGGCGCGGCGCTGGCGAAGTAGGCATGGACGCCGCTGCGGCCGGCACGGCACTCCTCCCCTGGGGCGCACCGCACTCCTCCCCTGGGCGCGCTACGGCAGCCGGCTCAGCGCACCCTCCGCCTATCCGGTCGGCGCACCGCCCCCTCACGTAAACCCACCCCGAATGCGCAACCCCACCCGCTGCAACAGGTGGGTCTGCGCATTCGGGGTGGGTTTGCCGGCGCGTCCCGGCGAAGGTGCGGTGGCCGGGCGGGCAAACCCCGCGGAGGCCGCTCACGACCCCACGGGGCGCAACCGCTAGACCCGGACGCCGTTGACGGTCAGGGAACCGTCGGCGTTGACCGTGACGTCGGCGGCCATCGCGGCCGCCATGTTCATGCGCATGTGCGAGCCGCGGCCATCCGTGCGGTCGAGCGGGTAACCCGAATCGATGGCGGTGGCCTCGAGGACCTTGACGCGCTGCTCGTCGGTGAGGTCGGGGTGCGTCGTCGCCAGCAGGCCCGCGTAGCCCTTCGGCACCGACACCGGGGCGCCGGCCTCGCCGACGCGCTCGAAACCGTAGGACATGCGCTCGGTGTACTGCGCCACCGCGGCGTCGTCGGGCAGGTACGGGGTGTCGTTGGCGACGCACTCGGCCAGCGTCGCGCCACAGCGCCACTCCAGCTCGGCGCGCACCTCGGCGGCGGCGGCCTGGATGAGCGGGCGGAACTCCGCGTCCGCCCAGCGGTCGGCGGCGGCCTGGTTGCCCATCATGCGGCCGCCCACGACGTCGAGCGGGTAGTGGACGCCCATGACCAGGCGGGACTGGCCGGCCTCGGAGGAACGGGCCTGGATCTGCGGGGCGACCTCCGGCAGCATCATGGCCATCAGCGTCGCGGTCCAGGCGGCCTTGTTGGTGTGGCCCGACGGGTAGGACGGGGTCTGCGAGTACGGGTCGTCGTCGCCCGGGTTGTCGCGGTAGTAGCGCTCGATGCGGTCGGGCGCGACCACGAAGGGGCGGTCGTAGTTGTACGTGTACTTCTCCGCGAACGACGACGACGCCACTCCGCCGGCACGGGCGAGGTTCCCGGACATCAGCGCGGTCATCTTGGGCAGCCGTCCCTCCTCGACCGCGGCCCGGAAGTGGGCGCCGAGGTTCTCGCCGAACCCGGCGGAGAGGTTCACCAGCGGGTCGTCGTGATCGTCCTGCAGCGCGAGCAGCTGGGCCGCGCGGTCGTCCTTCGCGGCGTTGTTGATGCGAACGACGATCTCGAGGTTCTCGTCCATGACCTCGGGATGGTTCTGCTGCAGGTCACGGAACGGATCGACCACGGAATGGTAGAACCCGCCCTCGTCCGACGCATCGGACTTGAACGCGCGGGCGACGAGGTCGGCCGGGAACGGCTGCGGGACGGGCGCGCCGTTTTCGTCGACGGCGACGGCCTCCTGCCCCTGGAGGAAGCTCGGCGCGCCCATCGGCGGGAGGCCACCGGTGCCCTGGGCGGACTCGCGGGAGGGCAGGCCCGGGAGCTCCTGGGCGATGGCGGCCGGCGCCAACGGAAGGGTGATGGCGAGGGCGGTGACGGCGGCGGCGGAACGCAATCCGGCGCGCGCGAAACGGCGGGAACCGATCTTCACGGTGCGGGTACTCCTGATGCGGGGTTCGTTAATTCGACGGCGGCGACGCACGGCGCCGTTGCTGCGGCCGTCGTCGATCCGAGATCGAATGAACGCTATCCCGACCCCCTTGCCACTTGGGGGCAAATCGTCAAAGTCGGAGTAAACGATAGGTTAATTGCAGGCCATGCTTTCGGGGCCGGAAGAAATCTTCCGGCCCCGATGCGTGGATGCGGGCGCCTCGCCCCGCGATTGGTTCCCGTGGCCGGCTCTGCGCGGCCATTCACGGCGGACACTTACGGCGGCCGATTCCCGTGGCCGCCTCACCGCGGCGAACTACTGTGTCCCCCTCGCCGCGGCCCCGCCCCTGCTCCCGCTCCCGCTTCTACTTCGAGGAGTAGTCGTAGAAGCCGATGCCGGACTTGCGGCCGAATCGGCCGGCCTCCACCATGCGCTTGAGCAGCGGCGGGGCGGCGTACATCGGGTCGGAGTACTCGTCGAACATCGCGTCGGCGATGAACTTGATGGTGTCCAGGCCCACCATGTCGGCCAGGGTCAGCGGGCCCATCGGGTGGGCGCAGCCGTTGACCATGCCGGCGTCGATGTCTTCCTTGGTGGCGACGCCGTCCTGCAGCATGCGGATCGCGCCGAGCATGTACGGCACGAGCAGCGCGTTGACGATGAAGCCGGAGCGGTCCGTCGCCTTGATGACGGTCTTGCCCAGGGCCTCGGAGGCGTAGGCGTAGGCGCGCTCGGACTGCACCTCGCCGGTGGACAGGGTGGCCACGTGCTCGACGAGCGGCAGAACCGGCACGGGGTTGAAGAAGTGCAGGCCCATGACGCGCTCCGGGCGCTTCGTGGCCGCGGCGATCGACTGGATCGGCAGCGAGGAGGTGTTCGACGCCAGAATCGCGTTCGGATCCTCGACGACCTCGTCGAGCTGGGCGAAGACGCTGGCCTTGACCTCGGGGTTCTCCACGATGGCCTCGATGACCAACTGGCGGTCGGCGAAATCGGAGAAGGAGGTGGTCCAGGAGATGCGGCCGAGGATCTCGTCGCGGGCGGATTCTTCCAGCTTGCCGCGGGACACGGCCTTGTCCAGGGACTTCTCGATGCGGTCCTTGCCGCCGTCGAGGTACTCCTGCTTGGCCTCCCACACCAGCACGTCGCTGCCCGCCTTCGCGCAGACCTCGATGATGCCGGAGCCCATCTGACCGGCGCCGACGACGCCGACGCGGGTGATTTCATTCGCCATGTTTAGGTTCACTCCCGTGGATTTCGGTGCGTGGCGATCACCCGCCCGGGGGCGTTTGCGCCCCGGTCGCGGCGGCCGGCGGGCCGCCTCGGTGATCGCGCTCACTGACATTTGCCCACGTTACCCGCCATTCACGGTTTGCGGGCCGGAACGGGCGCGCCGATGCGCCAACACCGTCGATTTACCCGGGGCCGGCCGAACGGCCGCAACCGCCGATTGCCCCGGGCCCGCCGAACCGCCGATGCCGCCGGCCGAACCGCGGATTACCCAGGGCCGGCCGCACCGCCGCAACCGCCAGCCGAACCGCTGCCGCCGCCGGGCCTTCCGGGTCAGTTCCCGGGCAGCTCCGCGAGCTTCGCCTCGAGGGCACCGAGGCGCTCGACCGAGTCCCGGGCGACGCCGGCGACGTCGGGATCGCCCGCTTCCACCAGGCCCTCCCAACCGCTCTTCAATCGGGGCACGTGGGTGCGCAGCATGGCGACGTAGGCGTCCCCGGCCTGCTGACCCGACGCGCCGAGCACGGATTGGAGCTCGCCGTCGGTGAGCATGGATGCCCCGCCGTCGGAATCGAGCCGCCCGGTCTGCATCTCCAGCAGGCCGCGCACCTGGCCGGCCAGATCCTTGATTTCACCGGGCACCGCACCGTCGCCCTGGACGTGCTCGGTGGCGCGGAGCAGCTGCCCCGCGTCGGCGACGAGGTGGGCGGCGCGCTGCTTTGCGACGTCCACGTCCCCCACCGACGGCGCCGAACCGGTCGGCGGTTCCTGCTTTCCGGCGGTGCTCGGATCGTATCCGCAGCCGGTCAACGCGAGAGCGGCGGCGACGCCGGCCGCCGCGAAGCCACGCCGGAACCCCGCCCGGCTTCGGCCGATGCGCATCAATTGACCTCCAGCTCGCCCATGCGGTCCCAGCCGTCCATGCCCTCGATCGTCTGCGAGACGATGCGCGGGGTCTCGGTGAGCAGCGGCTGCATGGTCTCCAGCGCCGCCTTGAAGTGGTCGGAGGTGACGTGCGCCTCGGCGGCGTCGTCCTCGAAGGCCTCGACCAGGACGTACTCGTTGGGGTCCTCGACCGAGCGGGACCACTCGAACCACTTGTTTCCGGCCTCCGTGCGGGTGGCGGACGTGAAATCGGCGACGTGGGTCATCCACTCGTCGGCGTACTCGGGCTTCACGGGGAACTTGACGACGATGAAAATCATGAGGCCAGCATACGCGCGCGGCGCACCTTCGCGAGGGGTTCGGCGGGCTCCGGAACGGGCGCCGGCACCGCATCGAGGAAGGGCCGGTACAACGCCAGATTCCGGGTGCGCGAGCGCCTGAGCTGCCGGAATCCGACGCCGCCGAGTTCGACGCGGCTGCGCTTGCGGTGCTTGGCCACGAACCCGCCGGCTTCGCCGTCGGCGATCAGCGCGCAGAGGAAATCGACGTAGCGGTCGAAGGGCGTGCCCGGGATCGCGCGCGGCGGGACGTGCCGGATGCCGTGGATCGGGATGTGCAGGCAGGAGGACAGCTCGTCGACGTGCGGATCGTGGCCCAGGACCCCGCACCCGCACACGTCGTTGGCGCTGCGGTGGGCGAAGACCCGCTCGACGGGCATGCCCAGCTGGGCGACGTCGTCGTAGGGCACCCCCGGGCACCCGCCCATGATCAGCGCATCGACGGGCGCCTCGCCGCGGGCGTGGAGCACCATCGCCGCCATCGCGGCGATCGACGCGCCCAGGCTGAACCCGTCGACGATGATGCGGTGCCCCTCGCCCTCCTCGGCCCGGATGGCGGCGACGAAATCGGCCAGCGCCACGCCGCCGGTGCACACCCGCATGCCGTCGTGGGTCCACATGAACGACGTCCCCGGCACGTCATGGCCCGCCCACACGATGGTGCGGACACCCGGCCCGGCGTCGCGGCGCAGCGAGCGGCGCACGGAAAAGATGTTCTCCGAATAGCGGTCGATGTCCGAGATGAACGCCCGCGCCCCCGGCACGAACACGACCGTGGCATCGGCCTTCCGGCCGATCAGGTCCATCGCCGCATATCGGTGCCCCGGCCCCACCAGGACCGGCCGCAGGCCCTCGGAATCGCGCGCGTGCCGCTTGATCTGGGCGAACCGCGCCGTGTCCGGCA
This sequence comes from Corynebacterium halotolerans, assembly GCF_001056295.1. Lineage (GTDB taxonomy): Bacteria > Actinomycetota > Actinomycetes > Mycobacteriales > Mycobacteriaceae > Corynebacterium > Corynebacterium hansenii. The sequence goes on along the minus strand of NZ_JVMD01000015.1, from coordinate 353,851 downwards.
ACCGCGCGATCATGCCCGCGGCGACGCGAGCTCGGACGTCGAACGGGACGCCGTCGGCAAGCAGGGGTTCGGTCGCGGTGATCGTGCGCACGCAACGCAACGTAACCGGGAATCCGGCCTCCCGCTCGCCGAGCGGCCCGCGAAATCTACTTCCGGGGGCCCTCGTTCGTCCCCGACGGGGGCGTGCCGCGGTCATCGGCGGGCATCGTGGCGGACGCGCCCGACGATGCATCGCCCTCGCGGTCGTCGTCGATGAACTCGCCGTCGACGCGGACGTCGCCGGAGATGACCAACGTCCCGTCCTCGTCGTAGGAGTACTCGATCGGCGGCAGCTCGTTGCCTTCTTCGTCGTACCCCGGCGCCGGGGCGGCCTCGTGGGCGGCGAGCTTCTCGGGCGTATCGGTCTTCTCCCACGAGCGGGTCCGCGGCCGGCGCACGGCCATGTGGTCGTCGCTCATGCCCTTGATCAGCGACCACATCATCACGAAGTGCATGAAGAAGAACGGCACGCCGATGAGGATCACCACCTCCTGCAGCGCGAGGATGCCCGACTCGCCGGAAATCACCAGCATGGCGCCGGCGACCGCGCCGATCATCACGCCCCACAGGATCCGGTAGGACGTGGGCGCCTTGTTCTCCTCGCCGGTCGACATCATGTCGGTGACCATCGCCGCGGAGTCGATGGACGTGACGAAGAAGATCATGATCACCAGCAGCGCGATCACGCTCATCGCGGTGGCCAGCGGGTACTGCTCCAGCAGAATGAACAGGGCGGGCGACGGGTCGCCGCCCTTCACCACCGGCTCCGACAGGACGCCCGGGTCGGCGGCCTCCAGCTCGAAGCCGGCGCGCCCGAATACCGAGAACCAGATGATGACGAAGATCGTCGGCAGCGCGATGACGCCCGCGATGAACTGGCGCACCGTCCGGCCGCGGGAGATGCGGGCGACGAACATGCCCACGAACGGCGACCAGCAGATGGTCCACGCCCAGTAGAACACCGTCCACGTGCCCTGCGACCACTCCGGGTTGAGGTTGTACGAGTCGGTCCAGAACATGATCCGCGGCAGCTCGCCGGCGTAGATGCCGACGGTGTCGACCACCTGCTTGAGCAGCGTCAGCGTCGGGCCCATCAGCAGCACGAAGACCATCAGCGCCACGGCCATCCAGATGTTGATGTTGGACAGCAGCTTGATGCCCTTGTCCAGGCCGCGGGCCACGGAGATGGAGGCGACGATGATGATCGCCGCGATGAGCAGCAGCTGGACCATCGAATTCTCCGCCAGGCCCAGGACGCGGGAGGCGCCGGAGTTGATCTGCATGGCGCCCATGCCCACCGACACCGCGATGCCGAACACGGTTCCGATGATGGCCACCGCGTCGATGAGCTTGCCCGGCCAGGCGTAGATCTTCTCGCCCAGCAGCGGCGCGAAAATCGACGACACGCGCGGCGGCAGCTTGCGCTTGTAGATGAAGTACCCCAGCGCCAGCCCCGGCAGCGCCATGATCACCCACATGTGGATGCCCAGGTGGTAGGTGGTGAAGGCCATCGCCTCCTGGCGCGCCTCGATGCTCATCGGCTCGAAGTTGCGGGGCGAATTGATGGCGTGGTTCATGGGCTCGGCGACGCCCCAGAACATCAGCATCGAGCCGGTGCCGCCGGCGAAGAGCATGCCGAACCACTCGGCGACGGTGAACTCGGGGTCCTCGTCGTCATCGCCGAGCTTGAGGTTGCCGTACCTCGACACGAAGACGCCGATCAGGAAGATCAGGGCCGCGGACACGCCTCCGATGAACAGCCAGCCGAGGTTGCCGGTCACCCAGGTCGAGGCGGTGGAGTACGCCTGGCGGGCGGTGTCGCCCATGAAGACCGTGAATGCGACGAAAACCAGGATGAAACCGACCGAGGCGAAGAAAATGAGGGGGTCGGTCTTCAGCCAGCGGAACCGGGTCCTCTTCTTCCCGTCTGCGCCGACTTCCGTGATGGACCGCGGTTTCTCGTCGGCGTCCGCGCCCGTGGAGCCGTCCGCGGTGCCGGTAGATTGCTTTTCGGGAATCGAATCCTGGGGATTCATCCTGAGTGCCTTCCGTGTCTGGTTGACGCTGACATAATCATAATAGCGCCTGGGCAACCTCGTTCACTTGCGTGGCCTGGCCAAACGGTGTTCGAGGAGGTTCGAGTGGAGGGTTACCGCCCGGGCGAGCGCGCGCTCGCCGTGTACCTGTCATCCATCACGGGGTTCATCGACGCTCTGGGGTTCCTGTACCTCGGCGGCTTCTTCCTGTCCTTCATGTCGGGCAACACCACGCGACTGACCGCCGCGTTCGCCGAGGGCGCCTGGGACGTCGCCGGCAAGGCCGCCGGGGTGATGGCGCTCTTCCTGGTCGGGGTGATGATCGGCGCGCTGATCAGCCGCCTCGGCCACCGCCACCTGCCGCCGACGCGGCCGCGCGAGGCGGTGCTGCTGTTCACGTGCCTCACCGCCACCATCGCCTCGATCTGGGTGGTCACGGGTTCGGAGCTGCCGGCGGTGCTCAGCCTTTCCTTCACCGTCGGCGCGATGAACAGCATCTTCGAGCGCGACGGCGAAGTCTCCATCTCGCTGACCTACATGACCGGCACCCTGGTGAAGATGTCCCAGCGCTTCGTCGGCGCCTTCTTCGGCGGATCCCACCGCGACTGGATCAACTACTTCCTGCTGTGGGCGTCGCTCGCGCTCGGCGCGGTCTTCGGCGGCTGGTGCTTCACGACGGTCGGCCTCAAGGCGGTGTGGGTGGTCACCGCGATGATCGTCGCGGGCACCGCCGTGGCGCTGGCCAATCGGGAACGCCGCCGGAAAGCCGGCCTGCACGTGTGATGCGGGGACGCGGGCCGTCGCAAAGCAGGGGCCCGGAACGGGCGGTTCGGCCCCGTGCCGACGCGTTCTTGGGCAAAATGGTCGGCATGGACGCGAACCCAATCAATCTGGCCCCGCTGATCTTCCCCTGCAACGGAAAGACTCCCCGCATCCACCGGTCGGCGTGGATCGCCCCCGGCGCGGTGATCATCGGCGACGTGGAGATCGGCCCCGACTCCTCGGTGTTCTACGGGTCCGTGCTGCGCGCCGACGTCAACTCCATCACCATCGGCGCGCGGACGAACATCCAGGACAACTCCACCATCCACGTCGACTCCGACGCCGAAACCGTGCTGGGCGACGACGTCACCGTCGGCCACATGGCGCTGATCCACGGAACGCGGGTCGGCGACGGCACCCTGGTGGGCATGAAGTCGGCGCTGCTGTCGCACTCCGTCATCGGCGAGGGCTGCCTCATCGCCGCCGGCGCCGTGGTCCTGGAGAACCAGGAGATCCCCGCGCGTTCCCTGGCCGCCGGCGTGCCCGCGAAGGTGCGCCGCGAGCTCGACGACGAGACCGTGCGGGGCTTCGTCCACCACGCCGCAAAGTACGTGGACACCGCGCGCATGCACGACGGCATCTCGCCCGTCCCGCTGTCGGACGTGCTGTTCGACTAGGAGTCGCGTCCCCGTGACGTTGCGGGGGCGCGATGCTGGACGGGCGGTCGGAGGGGTGCGGGATACCGACCGGATGGACGGCGGGTGCGGCCGACTACACGTGCAGGGCGGTGAAGGGCGCGAAGGGCAGCAGGCGGATGACCGTCCACGCCACCAGCACCCCGACGATGACGTGCGTCAGCCACCGCCACGTCGTCCACGTGGGCAGGCGCTTGCCGACGGTCCGGCCCAACCAGACCACCCAGAGCCACGCGAGCATGACCACCGCCACCAGGGCGACGGCGTTGTAGCGGATCGCACCGGTGAGGTCGAAGTGGGACAGCGAGTACAGCATCCGCGTCGTGCCGCAGACGGGGCAGGTGACCCCCAACAGGGCCTTCGTCGGGCACACCGGAATCGGACCGCCCGGGTTCGTGGGATCGGCGACGGCCAGTACCGCGCACCCGCAGGCCGCGCCACCGGCCACGAGCAGCGGCCCGGCGGGCGTGGTGGCCAGCCAGGACGCGGCCCGCTCGCTCACGCCCGCATGGGCCCCGTCGCCGGTGTGGGGCCCGCCGCCCGCGCAGGCGGCATCGTCCGCATGAGAACCGCCGCACGCGCAGGCGGCATCTCCCCCGTGGACCCCGGCGCCCGCGCTCATTTCGCCGAGGCGATCTCGGCCCCGGCGTCCGCCATCTCCCGAAGGGCCTTCGCCCCGCGCTCGGCGTCGACGGCGGCGATCTGGTTGGCGTGCACGGTGACCTCGAATCCCTCCCGCAGCGCATCGAGCACCGTGGCCCGGACGCAGTGGTCGGTGGCCACGCCGACGACCTCGAGGTGCGTCACGTCGGCGGCGCGCAGGGCGTCGGCGAGCAGGACCCCGGCCTCCGTCCTGCCCTCGAAACCGGAGTAGGCGGCCTCGAACTCGCCCTTGGTGACGTCGATGCGCACCGCCTGCGGGTTGGTCGCGGCGAAGTAATCCAGGGCGCGGACCATCTCGGGGTGGAGTTCCGAGCCGGGCTCCCCCGCCGCGCAGTGCCGGGGCCACGTGTCCGCGTAATCGGGGTTCTCGGACCAGTGGTCGCCCGGGTCGATGTGGTTGTCGCGGGTGGTCACCAGCACGGCGTACTTCCCGGCGCGGCCGGCCAGGTGCATGTGCGTGGCGCGGTAGGCGGCGATGGCGCCGTCGACGGCCAGCGAGCCGCCCTCGGAAAAGTCGTTTTGCGCGTCGACGACCACGAACGCCGTGGTGGGGCGCTCTTCCGGGTCCTCGACCGCCTGCTCCTCGTTGGCCGTCCGCACGGATCGGTAGGTGTCGGCGAACGACGGCCGGCGCGAGGTCATCTGCGACGGATCATTCGGGATCTGCGACGGGTCGGCCTGCGGGGACGCCGCGGGATCGCCCGCCGGGTCGGGCTGCCGGCCGGGCTGCAGATCGAGCCGCTCCGGGCGGCGTCCGGGCTGGTTCTCCTGCTCGTTCATGGTTCCCGATCATGCCATGGCCCGCGGACGGCGGAGCACCGCGGCCGCCGGGGTCAGGCCTTCGGCTTCGCCTTGCGGAAATACAGGCGCTTGCGGACCTTCGCCACCACGTCGCCGTCCTCGTCGACGATGTCGCATTCGAACCAGCGCAGGTGCTTGTCGCCGCCGGCCGTTTCGGCGCGGATCTCCTCGATGACCTCGGCCGGCATCCTGATCTCCGCGGTGACGGGGCCCCGGCCCGGCTTGATGAACTCGATCGACGCCTCGGTGTCCCACACGCGGTAACCGCGGCCGAGCTGGTGCATCGCGAGGATCATGAAGAACGGGTCCGTCATCGACTGCAGTGTGCCGCCGAAGACGGTCCCGACGGCGTTGGCGTTCCACGGGCGCAGGCGGTGCTTGACGACGACCCGCGTGCCGTCGTCGTCGGCCTCCGCCACGCGCACGCCGGCGCCGAGGAACGGCGGCCACATCCACATGAACCTGGTGAGTCGTCGGGGGGTCATTCGCATGCCCGGAAACGTTACCGCCGGGCACCGCGCCACGCGCCGATATCGGGAAGATGCCGGTGCACCCGCATAGAATCCGTTCCATGGATCAACGCACGAGCACCGGCCCCACCGAGTCCCGGGGGGCGGCCCGATGAGCGGCGGTCTCGCGGCCCTGCTCGACGACGTCGCCGCGCTGGCCCGCGCGGCCGCCGCCTCGACGGACGACATCGCCGCGGCGACGGGCAAGGCGGGCGCGAAGGCCGCCGGCGTCGTCATCGACGACGCCGCGGTGACCCCGCAGTACGTCACGGGCATCCAGCCCAAGCGCGAGCTGCCCATGATCTGGCGCATCGCGAAGGGGTCGCTGGTCAACAAGCTCGTGATCATCCTGCCGATCGCCCTGCTGCTGTCGCAGTTCCTGCCGTGGCTGCTCACGCCGATTCTCATGCTCGGCGGCTCCTACCTGTGCTTCGAGGGCATGGAGAAGGTGTGGGAGAAGATCTCGCACAAGCTGTCCCGCGAAACCGACGAGGAACGCGCCGCCCGCGAGTCCGCCGTCGTCGACCGGGAGCCCGCGGACGAGGACTCCCTGGTGAAATCCGCGATCTTCACCGACCTCATCCTCTCGGCCGAGATCATGGTGATCAGCCTCAACGAGGTGGCGAATCAGCCGTTCCTGCGCCGCGCGCTGATCCTGGTCGTCGTCGGGCTGGCCATCACGCTGCTGGTCTACGGCGTCGTGGGGCTGCTGGTGAAGATCGACGACATCGGCATGGCCATGGCCGACCGCAGCGACGGGTTCGCGGGGAAGTTCGGCATGGGCATGGTCAAGGCGATGCCCATCGTGCTGACCGTCATCGGGGTCATCGGCACCTTCGCCATGCTCTGGGTCGGCGGCCACATCCTCCTCGTCGGCGTCAACGAACTGGGCTGGCACGCGCCGCATGACTTCGTCCACCACCTGGAGACCATGGTCCCCGCGGGCTTCCTGGCCTGGGTGGTCAACACCGTGTGCTCGCTGATCATCGGCGCCATCTGGGGCGCGATCCTCGTCGCCGTGCTGCACGTCCTGCCCTTCGGGCACGGCGACGACCACGGTGCGGACCGCGACGGAGAACATGGCGCGGACGGGGACGAGGGCGCGGATCACGGAGCGGATCATGGCGCGGTTGCCGGGGAAAAGCACGCGGGCGACGCCCACGCCACCGGCGCGCGCACCTCGCACATCCGCGCGTCGGCGGGCTCGGCCACGCCGGGCGGCTTCATGGCCGACCGCGACGCGAAGAAGACCCGCCGCTGAGGCTCCCCGCCTCCGGGCGAAGGCCCCTACTTGAACTCGCCGTCGACGTACATCCAGCGCCTCGAGCGAAGCATGAACGTCGACCGTTCCCACAGTTCCCCGCGGCCGTCCGCGTCGCGGTAGCGGGCCCGGAACTCGACGATCCCCTCGCGGTCGCCCTCGGCGCCGTCGACGACGTCGATGATCTCCAGGCCCAGCCATTCCACGTCCGGGTCGAAGGTGACCGCATCCGGGCGGCGGCGCGGGTGCCACGTCATCCAGATGAAGTCCGCCTCATGCGCCGCGTAGGCGCTGTAGCGCGCGGCCATCAGCTCCGCCGCGGTCTCCGGCAGACGTTCGCGCCGATGCAGGGGCGCGCAGCAGTCCCCGTAGCGCGGCGGTTCCGCCCCTTGCCCGCGGGCCGCGCCGCCGCACGGGCACGGAGCGGCGTCGTCAAGCCGGATGCGGGTGAAAAGCGCCCCACCCTTCATCGTCCTTCTCCCCTCCCCGGGCTCCCCGGGCCCGGTTCCTCCCGGTCACGGTAACGCATCACAGGAAAAGCAGCAGGCTCACGGCCATGGTGGCCATGCCCGCGATGAGGCCGTAGACCGACGTGTGGTGGCGGCCCGTCGCCTCCGCCGCGGGCAGCAGCTCATCGAGCGAGATGAAGACCATGACGCCCGCGACCATCCCGAACGCGACGCCCATGGTGACCGGGCCGAGGAAAGGCATGAGCACCAGGAACCCGACCAGCGCGCCCGCGGGCTCGGCCAGGCCGGACAGGAACGTCCAGCTCAGGGCTTTGCGACGGCTTCCCGTGGCCTGGTGGATGGGCACGGCCACGGCGATGCCCTCCGGGATGTTGTGGATCGCGATGGCCACGGCCACCGGGATGGCCAGCTGCGGGTCTTCCATCGCGGAGATGAAGGTGGCGAAGCCCTCCGGGAAATTGTGGATGCCGATGGCCAGGGCCGTCATCGTGCCCATCTTCATCATCCGGCGGCGCTGCGCGGAGACCTCCGGGTCGTCGATGGTGCCCGGCTCATGCGGGTTGATCGGCTCGGGGACCAGGCGGTCGATGATCGCGATCAGCGCGATGCCGGCGAAAAAGGCCCCGACCGCCGCCCAGTTCCCGTTGACCTTGCCCCACGCCTCGGTGAGCTGATCGACGCCCTTGGGCAGGATCTCCATCATGGAGACGTAGAGCATGACGCCCGCGGAAAAGCCGAGCGCCCCGGCCATGAACCGGGGGCCGGGATTGCGGCGGCGAACGGAGATCAAGCCGCCGATGCCGGTCGACAGGCCCGCGGCCATGGTCAGGCCGAAGGCGAACCACAGGTTATCCACGTCGGGTCAGCCGCCTCCTCGCTCGCATCGTCCGGCCCGGCCGATGCCCGCCGGCGCCCACGAAAACGATACCCCGGCGCCTCGGCGGCGGAGTCGGAGTGGGCGTCGGAGTCGGCGTCGTTGCCGGCGCCGGGTTCGGTCTCAGCGCACCCCTGGTCTCGGCTCGCCCTCCGCGAAGCCCGCCGCCGACTGGACGCCGACGACGGCGCGCTCGGCGAAGGAGGGGATGTCGGCGGCGCCGGCGTAGGTGAACGACGACCGCACGCCCGAGACGATGCCGTCGACGAGGTCCTCCACTCCCCCGCGGTCCGGCTCCAGGCGGATGCGGGCCGAGGAGATGCCCTCCTCGAACATCGCCCGGCGCGCCCGCTCGAACGCGCCGACGCCGGCATTGCGGCTTTCCACCGCCCGGTGCGACGCCATGCCGTAGGAGTCCTTGTACAGCTGCCCGTCGGCGTCGGTCTTCAGGTCGCCCGGGGATTCGTGGGTGCCGGCGAACCAGGACCCGACCATGACGTTCGACGCGCCGGCGGCCAGCGCCAGCGCGACGTCGCGGGGATGGCGGACGCCGCCGTCGGCCCACACGTGGGCGCCGAGCTCCTTCGCCGCCGCGGCGCATTCGAGCACCGCCGAGAACTGCGGGCGGCCGACGCCGGTCTGCATGCGGGTGGTGCACATCGCGCCGGGGCCGACGCCGACCTTGATGATGTCCGCGCCGGCCTCCACCAGATCGCGCACGCCGTCGGCCGTGACCACGTTGCCGGCGACGATGGGCACTCCCGGCTCCAGCGCCCGCACGCGCCGCAGGACCGAAATCATCGATTCCTGGTGGCCGTGCGCGGTGTCGATGACCAGGGTGTCGGCGCCGGCCGCGACCAGGGCCCGAACGCGGCCCTCGACGTCGCCGTTGATGCCCACGGCGGCGCCCACCCGCAGCCGCCCCTCGCCGTCGACGGCCGGCCGGTACACGGTGGCGCGCAGGGCGCCGCGCCGGGTGAGGATGCCCACCAGCTTTCCGTCCGCGCCGACGACCGGCGCGAGCTTGCGGCTGGCCGCCACCAGCCGCTCGAACGCATCCTCCGGTTCGACGTCGTCGGGCAGCGTGAGCAGATTCCCGCTCATCAGCGTGCCCACCTGCGCGAAGTTGTCGGAGCCGCGCATGTCCTTCTCGGTGAGCATGCCCACCGGCACGTCGCCGTCGACGACGACCGCCGCCCCGTGCGCGCGCTTGGGCAGCAGGTTCCGGGCGTAGCCGACGGTGTGGTGCGGCTTGACGGTGATGGGCGTCTCGAAGATCAGGTGCGCCGACTTCACCTTCCGGATCGTCTCCGCGGCGATGTCGGCCGGCACGTCCTGCGGCAGGATCGCCATGCCGCCGCGGCGGGCGATGGTCTCGGCCATGCGGCGGCCGGACACCGCGGTCATGTTCGCCACGACCAGCGGGATCGTCGTCCCGGTGCCGTCGGAGGTGGACAGGTCGACGGACATGCGCGAACCCACGGCAGACCGCGACGGGACCATGAACACGTCGTCGTAGGTGAGCTCGTACGGGGGCTTCGCGTCATCGAGGAATCGCATGGCCGCCAGGGTAGACGCGGGCCCGGATCAACCGCGCGGCGCGAGGTGGCGCAAGGTGGCGCGGCGGCCTCGCGGCTTACTCTCCGGAGCCCTTGATCGCGGACTTGGACAGGCGCACCGACACGATCCGCGTGCCCTCCACCCCGACGGCCTCCAACCGGTAGAAGACGCCGCCGGCGATGTCGTCGTCCTCCACGTCCTCGGTGCATTCGTGGGGGATCTCCACCACGTCGCCGGCGCGTCCCAGGCGGCCCAGGCGGGCGAGCATCCAGCCGGCGACGGTCTCGTACGGCCCCTCGGGAAGGTGGATGCCGGTGCGGGCGGCGAAGTCCTGCAGGTTCGTCGCCCCATCCAGGATGCGGCTTTCGTGCAGGCCCAGGTAGATGCGGCGCTCCTCGTCGTCGTACTCGTCCCAGATCTCGCCGACCAGTTCCTCGATGAGGTCCTCGAGGGTCACCATGCCGTCGGTGCCGCCGTATTCGTCGACGACGATGGCGATGTGCTGCCCCGATTGCCGCATGCGCCGCAGCGCCGCGGGCAGGCCGAGCGAGCTGGGCAGGTGCGGGATGTCGCGGCAGATCGACGGGATGGGTTCCTCCGCGCGGCCGGAGACCACGGCCTCCAGCAGGTCGCGGACGTGGAAGAACCCGATCATCTGGTCGACCGTGCCGCGGTAGATCGGGTAACGCGAGTACGGCCCCTCGACGACGTCGGGAAGCACGTCGCCGATGGTGCGGTCGGCGGAAAACGCCTGCATCTCGCTGCGGTGGCGCATCAGCTCCGCCAGCGTGTGCGCGCCGGCCTCGAAGACCTCGGTGACCAGTTCGCGCTCGCCGAGCCCGAAGCCCTTGTGGGAGCTGACGATTTCCCGGATCTCCTCGGTGGTCATCGCCGAGGTACGCATTTTCGGGTCGAAGCCGAGGCCCCGCAGGATGAGGCTCGACGAGGTGTCGATGACCCAGATGACGGGCGTCATCAGTTTCGCGAACAGGTCCAGCGGCGGCGCGACGATGACCGCCACCCGCTTGGCCTTCTGCATGGCGATGCGCTTGGGCACGAGTTCGCCGAACACCAGGCTCAGGTAGGACACCAGCACGGTCATGGCCACCAGCGACACGCCCGCGGCCAGGCCGTCGGGCATCCCCCACCGCTCCAGGACGGGCGCGATCTGCGGCGCGATCGCCGAGGCGCCGAACGCCGAGGACAGGAAGCCGGCGAAGGTGACGCCGATCTGCACCGCCGACAGGAACCGCCCGGAATCCTTCGCCAGCGCCGCGACCTTCTTGCCCGCACCGCGCCCGCGGGACAGCTGCGAGATCTGTGATTCGCGCAGGCTGACCAGGGCCATCTCCGTGGCGGCGAAGGTTCCGCCGACCAGGATGAAGGCCATGACCCAGGCGAAGCTCGCGAAGATGCTCACGCATCCAGATTAGCCCAGGTCACGGGCCGTTCGTCGGGGCTTTCCCGCGCCCCCCTGCCGGCACTTGCGCTTTACGACGCCCGCCGAATCACCTGAGCGGCACGAACACGTAGGCGCCGTGGGAGGTGATCACCGGGGCGTCGTCACGCGGATCGCCGTCCGCCGGATCGGCGACTCCCCTTCGCACGCGGTACATCTGGCCATCGGCCGGCGCGACCATGATCCCGCCGGGCCCGAGCTGGGCGATGAGCTCCTCCGGCAGCGTCTCCGCCATGGCGGAGACGAGGATCCGGTCGAAGGGCGCGAGGCCCGGCAAACCCAGCACCCCGGGTTCGGCCGGGTGGATGACGGCCCACGGCACGTCGAACGCGGCGACGTTGCGGCGGCCGCGCTCCACCAGCTCCGGCACGAGCTCGACGCCGTGGACCTCGCCGCCCGGCCCGACGAGGTCGGCCAGGATCGCCGTCGACCACCCCGACCCGGAACCCACGTCGAGGACCCGCGCGCCCTCGGGGACGTCGAGGAGCTCCATCATCGCGGCGACCGTCGAGGGCTGCGAGTTCGTCTGGCCGAATCCGATGGGCAACGCGGAATCCATGCGCGCCAGGCGTTTGACGTCGCCCGGCAAGAACTCCGTGCGCCGCATCCGCCCCATCGCCTCGCGGATGCGCTCCCGCGACGCCCCCGCTCCACCGTCGCCCGCCATCGGCCGCTCCCTCCGGACCCGCCGCCGGCGCGATTCGCCGGCGGATCGCACCTCCAGGCTACGGGCGGACCGGGCCGGGGCGGCGGTGATCGCGGCCAAGCCGACCACCCCGCTGTGACCCACGCGACACTGGCGTAACGTTTCCCCCGATCACCGTGCCCGAAAACACCGGAAGGGAGCACGCCCGATGAACGACGCCGTGGCCCAACGCCCGACGGACAGGCACGCCCCGACGGGGCTGGTTTTCGCCACCGTCGCGGCGCTGCTGCTCAGCTCCGGGTGGGCCGCCAACCATTTCGCGTCCGTCCTCGTGGTCCTGCGCGACCAGCAGAACTACTCCCCCGTCCTGGTCAACGCCGCCTTCGGCATCTACGCGCTGGGGCTCGTGCCGTGCCTGCTCTTCGGCGGCGCCCTCGCCGACCGCGTCGGCGCACGGCCCGTGGTCCTCGTCGGCGGCGTGGTCGCGGCGCTGGGCAACCTCGCCCTGCTGCTGTGGCACGGCGCTGCAGGGCTGATGATCGGCCGTTTCATCGTCGGCCTCGGCGTCGGCCTGGCCATGAGCGCGGGCACCGCCTGGGCGGGCAAGCTGCGCGGCGCGAGCGGCGTGACCCTGGCCGGCATCATGCTCACCTCCGGCTTCGCCACCGGGCCGATCGCCTCGGGCCTGCTGGCCTTCGCGTTGCCGGAGTCCGCCACCATCGCCGTCCCGTTCATCGTCACCGTGGTCTTCTCCCTGGCCGCGGTGGCCGCGTCCGCCGTCATCGGCGACGCACGCCATGAACCCGTGCGGCTCAGCCCCGCCACGGCCGAAGAAGGGACGGCCGATGAGGCGGCCGGAGCAGGGGCCGCCAATGAAGGGGTGGCCTCCGATGGGGCGGCGGGCGTCGCAAAGCAACCGGGCCCGGGCCACGACCACCCGCGCGGGATGGGCATCGCGCTGATGACCTCCCTGCCCATGGCGCTGTGGGTGTTCGCGTGCGTGACCACCGCCTTCCTGGTGCTGGCGGGGCGGGTCAGCACGCACTTCGAATCCGGCGTGCTGCTGCCCGGCGTCGCGGCGGTGTTCGCGTTCGGCTCCGGGCTCACCGCGCAGGCCCTCGGCCGCAAGCACGGCTTCGGCCCGAAATCCGGCATCGCCGGCGCCCTGTTCGCCGCCGCCGGCATGACGCTGGCGGGACTCGGCGCGCAGACCCCTCCCGTGTGGCTGTTCATCGCCGCATCGATGGCGTTGGGCACCGCCTACGGGCTGTGCCTGCGCGAAGGGCTGCTGGACATCGAGACGTTCTCGCCGCCCGAGCACCGCGGCACGGCGATCGGCATCTATTACGTGTTCACGTACCTGGGTTTCGGGCTGCCCGTGCTGTTGGAGGCCCTGCTGCCCATCGCGGGGCCGACCATCCCGCTGCTCGTCCTCGCGGCGGTGGCAGTCGGGTCGGCGCTGGTGCGGTCCGTCCAGCTGCGCGCGGGCGTCTTCGCCGGACGGTGACCGTCGGTTTTCGCCGGACGGTGACCGCTCGTCAACGCCAGGCATTACTCCCTTATGCCCTGTTCAACGGCACTTATTCATGAGATGATGGAGACAAAGAGCCACATCGAATGAAAGGAGAACGCCATGAAACAGGCACCGAAGGCGCCGAGGAAAAACGAGAAGCTGGTCAAGAGCAAAGCCACCTTCGGCCCCGACGAACTCGCCGGGCTGCTGGAGAACCTCGCCGAACGCATCCGCGCCGGAGAGATGACGCTCGGCACCGGCGACGCAGCCGTGACCATGCCCATGCCGCCGTCGTTCCGCACGACGATGGAGGTCACCGACTCCGCCAAGCGCGCCAGCATCGAACGGGAACTGGAGCTGGAGATCAAGTGGAACGTCGACGGTGACGGCAATCCCGTCGACAAGCCGGGACCGGCCGCCGGGTTCAGCATTTCGTAGCCGGCCGGTGGGCGGCGGTAGCGTGGTCACCACCTGGAGGTGATCGGGATGCTCGTGGCGTCCATCTTCATCGCGATCGGCGCGCTGGCCATCGCCGCCGCCATCGCATGGTTCGCGCTGCGCCAACGGAGGGCGGGGCGGCGATACCGCACCGACGCCGTCGTCGTCGGCTCGATGGGCCGGCCCGACGACGACCTGCGGGCGATGGTGCTGAAGGTCACCGACCGCGACGGCACCACCCGCACCATCACCGACACCTTCTACAGCAACTTCGCCGCCGGCCGGGTGGGGCAGCTCGTCGAGGTGGAGATCGAGCGCCCCGCCGGCGACGGCGAACCGGGCCGCGTCCGCGTGCCCCGGCAGACCAACCCCACGTTCATCCTCAACGCGCTCCTCGCCGCCGCGGGCGTGGCGTTCGTGCTGGCCGGGATGTTCGTGCTGATGCAGGCGACATACTGAGTTCGGGGCGGGCGGGCCGTAGTCTGTTCGCATGAAAAAGATCGCCGAGAAACGCCTCGGGCAGTTGCGGACGACGGGGCGCGTCGACATCCCCCTCTCCGTCATGGTCTACAGCGTCGCGTTGATCGTGCTCGTGCTGTTGGCGGGGCTCGGTGTGGCGGTGATCGCCACGGTGATCTTCGAGTCCGACGACTGGACGGATGTCGTCACCGAGCCTTACACGTGGCTTGGCCTGGGATTCGCCCTGGTCTTCGGGGGTGTGCTCGTTCCGATGGTGGTCCAGATTCTCTTGCATACCTCGGCCCTGGTCATTACCTGGGATGGCATCGGCGAATACCACGTGAAAGACGGCAAACGCACCATGCTCTGGGAGTTCTCCTGGAGCGACATCGAGTCCGTCTCCGGCCGGTACTTGGGCGAGCGTTGGCCTCACAGGGGCTTCTACAACGTGTTCCTGGCCCTGACCCCCGATCGTTATGCCCGGTACGTGGACACGCTCCCTCCGGCGAATCGCCGAGTGTTGCAGAACCTGTACGGAAAACGCGACGTGCCCATGCGGAGTTTCACCGGGGGCCCGAAAGCGCTCCATCAACTCCTCGATCGCGCGCATCGCGAATTCGGGTCACCGCTTCACGAACACCGTGCCCGGCGCTGACGAGGCTGCGGGCGGCTTCTCCTCCGCCCGCCCCTCGAATCCGCCGGCTGTGTTTCACTGGCCGCATGAGCATCCTGCGCCGATACCGTTCCACCGGAGCCGATCCCTTTTTCGGCGATCCCCGGCGCGCGCACCGCGGCGTCGCGATGGAGGGCTACTTCTGGCGGATCACGGATCCGGCGACGGGCCGGGTGGTCATCGCGTTGTGCGGCGCGAACGAAGGACCGGAAGGCACGTGGTCGACGATTGGCCTGGCGTCGTGGCCCAATGGATTCGTGCGCACGGAGGCCCTCGACGGTTCGTGGACCGATCCGGACGGTCTCGGCGTCCGGGGCGGAACCAAGGGCCGCTCGACTCCGGCGTTCCGGGGCGACGACCGCGAGTTGCACGTCGACCTCGGCGCCGACGCGAAACTCGACGTCACCTTCCATGACCTCGCCCCGTGGCCGCACCGCGCGGTCGGCGGGTCGAGCATCTTCCAGACCATCCCCGCCCTCAACCAGTATTGGCACCCGTGGCTGCCGGGCGGCCGTGCGTCGGGGACCGCGACGGTCGGCGGCGAGACGTGGGAGTTCGACGGCGCACAGGTGTATTCGGAGAAGAACTGGGGCCGCGAGGGTTTCCCCGAAGCGTGGTGGTGGGGCCAGGCCCAGGGCTTTGCGGAGCCCGGGGCGTCGCTGGCCTTCGCGGGCGGCCTGGTCACCTCCGGCCCGTTGCGGGTGGAGGTCACGGCCCTGGTGGTCATGCTTCCCGACGGCCGCGTCATCCGGCTCGGCGATCCCGTCGTCAGCCCCGTGAGCACGACCACGTCGGACGAAGAATGGCGGCTCTCGGGCCGCGGCTTCGGGTGGCGCATCGAGGTGGAGGCTTCGGCGCCGCTGGACCAGGCGTTCGTGCTGCCGGTGCCGCTGCCCAGCGAGCACCGGAACACGCCGGGCGATCTCGAGCACCTGGTCGGCGACCTGAAGGTGACGGTGTCCCGGTTCGGCCGGCACGTTTGGACGGGCACGACGTCGCTGGCGGCACTCGAGCACGGGGGCCTGGAGCGCGCACGCGCCGAGCTGCGGCGACGCGGGCTGGACGACACCCTGACCCACGCGCCGCCGTTTCGGGGGTAGGCGCGGACCCGTCGCGAAGCAGCGGCGCCGTTGCTACGGTCGACCGCATGAGACGACGCTCACACGCCGCCGCACTGCTCGCCGCCGGGATTCTGGGGGCCACGGCGCTGGCCGGCTGCGGCGGCGAGCCCGACGGTGACAGCGAACCCGGGGGCGACGCGGGGCGGGAGCCGTCGACGGCCGTGCGTGACGACGCCGGCGCGGGCACGTCCGGCGCAGCCGACGCGGGCGACCGGAAGTTCCCCGATGTCCTCGAGGCGGAACTGACGGCGGACGGCGACGGGTACCGGATTGCCGTGACCATCTCCTCGCCATACGACACCCCGGAGCGATACGCCGACGGGTGGCGCGTGAAGACGACGGACGGCGACGTCCTGGCCGAACACGACCTCGCCCACGACCACGCGAACGAGCAGCCCTTCACCCGCTCCCGCGGACCGTTCAAGATCCCGGAGGGCGTCACCGAAGTCGTCGTCGAAGGCCGCGACATGGCCAACGGGTACGGCGGCGACACGGTGACCGTCGCGGTGCCGGGGAGGGCGTGATGGGGCGGGGAAACCGACCGGCCGCAGGGACCGGAACCGGGCAGCGGGACAGGACCCCGGAAGATCTGTGGCACGAACTGCGTACGCGAGGGAGCGTGACGCTCGAGGCCAGAATCCCGGGCCACACCGTCGCGGGCATGGCGGTGTTGGCGATTGCCGTCCTGGTCATGATCTCCACCACCATGGTGTTCGCCAATCACACCACGTCGGTTTTCGCCGACCGGAAGTCGGTGATCGGCCCCGGCTTCATCGCGACCGTCATCCTCGGCCTCGGACTCGTCGCCGTGGCGGTGGTGCGCCAGTCCCGCCGGCGGGCGCGGGGGTCGTGGTGGACGATCGATCGGCGAGGCATCACCGTCGACGGCGTCGGGCCGGTGCCCTGGTCCGACGTCGAGCCGACGACGCGGCGGATGGAACGCGCGCTTCACGACGAAGGGCGCACGCTCACCCTGGTCATGCCGCTCAACGAGGCGGGGATGCGGCGCGCCGCGGCACTGCCGCCGGAGGCCGGGAGAGCCCTGGATCCGGGGCTCCGGAAGACGGTTTTCGGCAAGGACAAGCCGACCATGATCCGCATCCCCGTCATGAAGGAAATGAAAAGGGCGGAGTTCGCCAGGTTCCTCGACGGCGCGCTGGAGATGGCGTGGCGGGGCCAGTTCTGAGGCCGCGCGCGGGCGCGTTCCGGCGATCCGGCGCATAATGTGACCCATGTCACCATCGACGAACCCGCGGGGCGGGGACCTCGACCGGTTGCTGGAGGCCGCCCGGCGCGGCGAGGCCCGATCACTCGAAGACTTGGCGGCCGCGGCGCACTTCAGCCGTTTTCACCTGTCCCGGCTGCTGAAGAAGCACCTGGGTTTCCCGCTGCGGGATTTCATCGCCGCGGCGAAGGTCGACCGCAGCATCGAAGGGCTGGTCGCCGGGCACACCGTGACGCGGTCCCAGACCGATGCCGGGCATGACTCGCCGTCGAGTTTCCACCGCGCTTTCCGGCGGCACACGGGCGTCGCCCCGTCGCGGTACCGCTCCGAAATGCGGGCGCTGGCCGCCCATGTGATGCGCCACCAGGACGTGCGGCGGCCGACGATCGTCCTGCACCGGGACTTCGAGCCGGAGCCGCACGCCCAGCCGCACCCGCTGAACCTCCGCGTCGCGGGTGCGCGCCCGGGCAGTGCACTTTTCGCCGCGCTCCACCCGGATCCGCTGGTCAAGGGCTCGCCGGTGCTGGGGATCGCAATGTTCGGGACGTGTGAGCATTCCGTCTCCGCCATCCCGGACGGCGACTATTACCCGATGGTCGTCGAGGTCCCCCGGTCGGGCGACGTGCGCGGGTACTTCCACATGGGCGGCAATCGCCGGCAACTGCTGCGCGAACCGGTGTCCTTCCCGCTCGATGCCCCGGCGGAGGTGACGCTGGAGTTGCGCGGCGCGGTGCCGTCGGACCCGCCGATCACGCTGAACCTGCCGAAGCTCCTCGTCGACGCGGCGGCGGGAAACCTCGACATCGAAGTGGGCAATCCGGGACAAGCGCCAGCGGGGACCGGCGAATAGCGTCGTGGGCACCCGCAATCGTCGTGGTGCGGGCTCACCGAGACCGGCGTCCGCCGGCCCCACCTCTAGGAGCTGACCGTCATGGCCAACCTGTCCACCTACATCGCTTTTCCCGGCAACGCCGCCGAGGCGTTCGCCTACTACGCCGACGTTTTCGGCGGTTCGCTGAACATGATGAAGTACGGCGACATGCCTCCGATGGAGGGCATGCCCTTCGAGCCGGATCCCGCGCACGTGGCGCATGCGACCCTCGATCTGCCGGGCGGCACCATCACGGGCGGCGACGCCATGCCCGGCGAGGACTTCCCCATCCGCGGCAGCGCGTACTCGCTGCTGTACCAGCTTGACGACGTCGGACGGGCGAAGGAATTGATCGCCCGTCTCGCCGAGGACGGCGGTTCCGTGGCCATGCCGTTCGAGGAAGCCCCGTGGGGCGACCACTATGGCCAGGCGTTCGACAAGTTCGGGGTCATGTGGGCGTTCGACGTGCCGGGCAGCGCGTCGTAACCGGTGTCTCCGCCACGTGCGGGGCTCCCGTGGCCCCGCACGTGAAGCGGTGCGGCGCCCGCCAGGGAAGGGGGTGGGCTACTCCCCCGCCGCCCCAGTTTCCGCCGTGGCCGTTTCCGCCGTGCCGACTTCCGTGGCTCCCATTCCGGCGGTGCCCAACTCCCAGGCACCGACGACGCACGTCGGCACGTAACCGAGCTCGCGGTTGATCGCGAGCATCCACTCGTTCTCCCCGGCGTTCCAGGTGTGCACCCTGGCCACCTGCGGGCGCACGCGGCGGAGTTGCCGCAGGTTGGCGGCTTTCACTGCCATGCCGAGACCGTGTCCCCGATCATCGCGGCGAACGAACGTGTCCTGCTGGAACGCGACGTCGGGCCGGAAACCCGGGCATTCGAGGCACGTGTACGCGACGGGTTCATCGGATTCGTCGAGGGCGACCGCCCACAACGCCGTCCGCCCGGCCTCGGCGATCTGCGCATCGACCCGGCGGACGCGGTCGGCGTCCCAGTTGCCTTCTTCCTGGGTTCGGCTGCCGTGCGGCGCATCGACGTACATGCGGGCCCGCAGCCGCACCAGGCCATCCACGAGGTCCGGCGGCGTGGGCCCTTCCCAGGTGCGCACGCGGTAACCGTCCGCGATCCCGGCGTCGGGTGCAGTGTCGGTCGCGGCGTCGGGCACGCCAACCGGCGCGGAATCGACCGTCGCCGTACTGGCCACCTCGACCTGGTCCAGGAAGAAGCCGCGGGCGGCCAACCATTCCGTCACCGGAGTCGGCGCCACCGCCCCGTCGCCGTTGACCGCCCGGATCGTCGCCCCATCCGTGCCCGACAACTCCCAGAAGGTGATCGCCGTGCGCCCCTTCTCCCGGCAGAACGCCGCGAACTCGGGCCATGCGGCATCGAGGACCGCCACGGCGTCGACGTCGGGCATGGCACGAAGTTCGACGTGCGCCAGGTGCACGTTGTCGCGCAGCGGAAGATCGGCGTGCAAGAACCCGACGCAGCGATCGCCGTCGCGGACCAGGAAGAGCACCATCGCCTCGTCGGCGTCCTCCGCGGCGTAAGCGGCGATCTCGCCGGCGCCGTAGGAGAAGTCGGCGTGGCCGAGGATCGCCGTCTCCGCCGCCTCCCACACGCGGGCGGCGTCGATGGCCGCCGGCGACGGATCGGATGGCGTTCCCAGGTGTTCATGCTTCTCCACGCGCAGTCGTTTCACCGTGCCGACGATAGCGGCGCCCCCCGGCCGTGCCGTATAAAAAACACCATGGAGGCACGTTCGCCCGCGAAACCATCCGCCTCGACCCTGATCGTCCTGATCCTGCTCGCCGTCGCACGGATCCACGTCGCCGATCCCGCCCACGTCTCGCACGCCGTCCCCGTCGCCCAGGCCGCCCACTCCGCCGACATCGCCCACGCCGCCGACGGGGACTCCCGCTTCGCCGCCGAGGCCGCCGAACTCGGCGTGCCGGGCGGCGCGGTCGCCCGCATCGAAGACGGCGTCGCCCGCACGGAAACCTTCGGCCACGACGGCGACGGCGACCCGATCGACGACACCACGCCGATGCTGTGGGGTTCGGTGTATAAACCGGTGGCGGCGGCCGTCGTCAAGCGGCTCGCCGAGGAAAAGGCGCTCGACCTCGACGCGCCCGCGAGCCGGTACGTCGACGGCGCGCCCGACGCGCCGGTGCGGTCCCTGCTCGATCACACGGCGGGCCTGGGTTTCGGGGCGGAGCTTCTCGACGTCGACCGGCCCGGCACCACCGCCACCGAGGTCGTCGCCGACGCCGCCGGCGAGATCGCCGCCGCCGACGGCGAACGCGGCGCCCACCGGTACTCGAGCCTGGGCTATCTGGTCCTGCAGGCCGTCGTCGAATCCGCCACGGGCAGCACGTACCAGGACGCGGTGCGGGCAACGCCCGGCGCGACCGGTGTGGGCGCGTCGGCGGGCGAATGCGCCGGCGTGCCCCGGGGGCACCGGCTCGCCGGCCCCTTCGCGTGGCCGATGACCACCGGATACGACGGCGCAGGCGCCGCCTACGGGTACTCCTGCGGCGGCATCGACGACCTCGCCGAGTTCGCGGTGTCGCAGTTGGACGCGGCCGCAGAAATCGCCGCGAAACAAGCGGACGCGCAACCGACGTCGCAGCCGCGGCAACGGTACGGGCCGGGGTGGCGCATCACCGAAGAATCGGACGGCCGAACCACCGTGTGGCACACCGGCACCGTGCCCGGCTACTTCTCGGCCGTCTACCTCGACCCCTCCCGCCGCGACGGGGTTGCGGTGCTGCTCAACGCCTCGGGGTACCTGAGCGAGGAGCAGCTCGCGGGCCTGACGCGGCTGGCGTTCGACGAGTTCACCGGGGCCACATCGCGCGACTCGGAGCCGAGCGATTCCGGCGTGGGAAGGTTGGCGGTCATCGTGCCCGCCGCGTTGCTCGGGCTGGCGCTGGTGGTCCTGGTCGCCGGGTGGTTCGCGCGGCGGACCGTCCGGCCCGTGGTGTGGGCGGTGATCGCCGTGGCGGTGACGGCCGTGGCGCTCGTCGGGGCTCCGCTGCTGATGGGCGTGCCGCCGCGGTACTTCTGGCTGTGGGAACCGGGCGCGGTGATCGCGGCGGCCGCCGTGCCCGCGGCGATGCTCGCCGCGGCGGTGATGTCCCGGCGAGCGCCGAACGGGTGGGAGCTAGCCCGGCCCGATCCAGACGCGCCCGATCAACACGATCCAGACGCGCCCGACCAGGACAGGCCCGATTAGGGTTGTCGCCATGGACGGATTGACCATCGCACCGGGCCCGGGGATCCCCGGCGGTCTGGTCATTCCCGCGGGGGATCTGACGGAGCGGTTCGCGCGGTCGTCCGGCCCCGGCGGCCAGGGCGTCAACACGACGGACAGCAAGGTTCAGCTCTCCATCGACATCGCCGCCGTCGGCGCGCTTTCCGACGCCCAGCGCCGCCGTGTCCTGCGCAACCTCCGGAGCCGGCTGGATGGCACGGTGCTCACGGTGGCCGTGACCACCCGGAGGTCGCAGATCCGCAACCGCGCCGAAGCCCGCGAGCGGATGGCCGCCATGCTGCGGGAGGCGCTCGCCCCGCCGCCGCCACCCCGGCGCGCCACCAAACCGACCCGGGGTTCGGTGCGGCGCCGGCTCGCGGCGAAGAAGCGGCGCTCGGAGATCAAGTCGGCGAGGCGGCGCCCCGATCCGATGTGACGGGGCGAGGGTACGCGCATAGGGGCCCAGGCCCAAGTGACGGGCAGAGGTGCCAGGCCCAGGTGACCAGCAGGAGTTGCGGACGCAGCGCGCGCGGATCCGTGATCGGTAGCCGTCGGCGGCGTCTACATTGAGCGATCATCGCCCCTTCGGAGGCGACCACCTCCCACCGGATCCGTCGGCTCGCGGCCTCGGATTCCCGCACCCGTTAGGCACTCCAATGTTCGACATGTCCGATCCGATGCCGCTCATCTTTTCCACGTTCATTTTCATGTCCGCGGTGACCGGAGTATCCGGGTTGGTCAGCACGATTCTCGCCACCCGGAAAAGCCGGCTCTCCGCGCGCCTCGTGGAAAGAGGGCAGCGGACAACGGGACAGGTCGTTGCCGTGGACACGTACAGTTCCGTCGACGACAGCAATCGGGTCCGCGACCATCTGATCGAAACCATCAAGTTCACCACCCTGCGCGGCGAAGAATGCCTGGCCACGCCGGCCCACTCCGACATCGGGATGGCCAACCGGCAGGGCCATTCGGTCACCGTCTACTACGACCCCGATCAGCCCGAGATCTTCATCGCCCCCGTCAACGGCCGGGAAATGTCCCGGAAAAGCACGGATCAGGCCGTCCTCGGTGGCGCCATCGCGGCCATCTCGGGTTTCGGCACGACGGCCGCCCTCCTTGTGGCGAAGGGGTATTTCGGCTGGTAGGGGCGCGGCCGCCGAAACAGTGCCGAATGAAACGTCAGACGGCCAAGGGGAACCTGTCGACGCCGGCGTCGTCGATCCGCACGACATCGGCCATCGCCTTGTCCATGTCGATCATGAACCCCTGCCAACCCGCTCTCCGCGCCTCCGGCCCCAATGGCTTGCGGGGAACGAACATCGCCTCGGTCTGCAAATCCCGGGGAAGGAAATAGATGCTCGCCCACCCCGCCTCGCTCACCAAGACCACGTACAAGCTGAAGTAGATCCCCGCTTCCATTCGTTCGCGCTGCGGACCCCGCGCCGCTCCCGGAATGGTCCCCGTGATGGTCTCGGGCAATTCGCCTTTGATTCTCTTGGTCTTCACTTGGGCGAGGTACCCGCAGAAGTCGCAGACGAGATCCGCGCATTTGAAATTGGCGGGCAACAGTTTGAACGTCTTGTCCGTCCGTTTGCATCCGGGGCAACGCGCATGGTCTGCGACGAGTTTCTCGCCCGCCGTGCCGAGTTTCTGCTTGACCGTGGCCACGTCGATTACCCCTGGAGCACGTAGCGCAGGATTTCCACGACCTGATCCGTGGCGGTGCACCACGCCTGCGCCGCCGCGTCGACCTCCTTGAGGGGGTGGACGATCCCTTCGTCGTGAAGCGTCACGTACTGCTTGCCCAACGCGGCGCAGTACCCGGCGTCGAAGGCGGCGTTCCACTGCTTGTACTGGTCGCCGAAACGCACGACCACCATGTCCGCCTTCTCGATCAGCGTGCGGGTGCGAATGGAATTGACCTTCGACGACTGATGGTCGCGCCAGAACTGGCTCGACGTCTCGGCCAGGTGATCTCCGGCGGCGTCGCTCGCGGGATGGTCCGTCACCGGGGCGGTGAACACCACGTCCAGCCCGGCGGCTTCCGCGCCCCGCTGGATCTCCTCGCGCCAATCGGTGTGGATCTCACCCGAAAGGTAGACGTTGAAGCTCATGGCCGATTACTCCTTCACTGAAACTTGGATGTGCCCCCGCACCTCCCCCGTTCATCGGCGCACCATACCCGAGTGGCCCGCATCGATCGCGTTCAGCGGCGGTTGTGCGATCGGGACGCGAGAGCGCCGAGGAGACTCGCGACGTCGCCCGAAATTCCACGCGACGGAACCACCCGCACCTGAGTAGGCTCCGATTCACATTCATCAGGACGAAGGAGTTTTGACATGTCGATGGCGACGGAACTGCGGGACATCGCGGCCAAGCATTCGCTCACGTGGCCCGAGGAATACCTGGCTCTCGCCGAAGCGGGGTTGCAGACCGTTTCGCCGGGTTCGGAGCCTCAGCCCGACGGGGATTCCGAAGAGTCTCCGTGCCATCCACTGCTCCACTTCAGCACGTCGTTCGAGACCCTCGGTCCCGCGCAGATCGCCGACCATTTGGCGCGTCTCGCCGAACCGGATGACATGTGGCGCATCGATCCGGCCGCCGGGCTGCTGCCTTTCGGGATGCAGGCCGACGGCAACCTCTACTGCTTCCACACCGGCGCCGCCGAGGGCGGTTCCGTTCCGGTGGTTCTCCTGCAGAACGACGATGACGAAGACCTGCGCCTGGCCCCGGACCTGGCGGGCTTCGTTTTCGCCGACATGATCGAGTCGGCCGCCGAGTTCTACGACGACGACCTCCTGGGCGAGGACGACCCCGAACGCAACGCCGCGGACTGGCTGCGCTCGCACGAGCACCTGCTCACCGACGAGCAGGCCGCCACGGTGCGCGACGTGTTCGGTCGGCCGCTCATCGAGCGCGACGACGACTCGATGGGTTTCCTCGAGTTCGACGACGTCGACGAAGTCGTCGACCCGGTGCTCCGGTACCCGGCGCGCAACGAGCCCATCCAGCTGTGGGATCGAAGCAACTGGCATCAGGGCTAACCGGCGGCGGCAACCGAGTCCACGAACGCCCGCGCCGCCGGCGACGGATTGAAATCGCTCCACGCCAGATACTCGACGCGGGTCGGCCCGTCGGTGACTGGAATCGCCCGCAGGCCACCGTCCTCGGGGACGACGGTGCCCGACAACATCGCGACGGCCAGGTTGTTCCCGACCAGCCCCAGCATCAGATCGACGCTCACGGATTCGAAGGGCACGTCCCGGCGCAATCCGGCGGCGTCGAACGCCGTGTCCGATTGAATTCTCGCGGGGCTCCCCGCCGGAAAATCGACGAATGCTTCGTCGGCAAGCTCCCGCAACCGCAACCTGCGGCGATGCGCCAGCCGGTGACCCGCCGCGACGACGGCGACCAGGCGCTCACGCGACAGCGCGCGGGTGGCCACGTTCTTCGGCGGCATCGCATCGGGCAGGCCGAGGACGGCGACGTCCATGCTTCCCGCGGCGATGGCGTCCATGAACCGGTCGCTGCCGCCGCCGCGCAGGCGGATCCCCACCCGCGGATGAGCGCGATGGAATGCGGCGATCGCGGCCGGGACGTCGAAGGCCGTCACCGTCGGGATGAGACCGACGGTCAGGGTGCCGCGGATTTCGCCCGTCGCGGCGGAGGCGTCGGCCACCGCCCGCTCCGCGGCGTCGATGCTCGCCCGCGCGGCACCGAGAAAAGCCTCCCCGGCGGCGGTGATCTCGACGCGCCTGCTGGTGCGGGCGAAAAGCTCGACCCCCAGTTCCCGCTCCAGCGCCTTGATCTGGTGGCTCAGCGCCGATTGGACGACGTGGCATCGCTTCGCGGCCCGGGTGAAGCTGCGTTCCTCGGCGACGGCGACGGCGTAGCGCATTTGCTGGAGCTCCATGCATACATGATGCGCGCTCATCGGTGAGATGACAACAATGTGTTGGACTCATCGGTGCCGCCCGCCGACCATGAAGGCATGACAACGACGACCAACACCACGGACACCGGCGCCACCACGGCCACCGCTAACACCACGGCCTCCTCCTCTCCGACCTCCCCTTCTCCGTCCTCCCCCTCGCCCGCGCCGATCGCCGCGACCCAGCCAACGGGCACGCGCCTCGCGGGGCTGACCGCCATCACCGCCGTGGTGCCGATGATCTGGGGCACGACGTACATCGTCACCACGCACATGCTCCCCGAGGGACACCCGCTGTTCGCCGCGATGATGCGTTCGCTGCCGGCGGGTCTCCTCGCGCTGCTGCTGGCCCGGCGCCTGCCGAGCGGCTCGTGGTGGTGGAAGAGCCTGGTGCTGGGCACCCTGAACATGGGCGCGTTCTTTCCGCTGCTGTTCGTCGCGGCCCAGCGCCTACCGGGCGGCGTCGCGGCGACGCTGCTGTCCGCGCAGCCGATCGTGGTGGCGTTCCTCGCCGTGGCGATTTTGCACGAACGGTTGTCGACGTGGCGCGTGGCGTGGGGCGTGCTCGGGATGCTCGGCGTGGCGCTCGTGGTCCTCGGCCCGGACGCGGCGCTCGAT
The DNA here is from genome assembly GCF_001056295.1 of Corynebacterium halotolerans. Lineage (GTDB taxonomy): Bacteria > Actinomycetota > Actinomycetes > Mycobacteriales > Mycobacteriaceae > Corynebacterium > Corynebacterium hansenii. The sequence goes on along the minus strand of NZ_JVMD01000015.1, from coordinate 327,972 downwards.
CCGGTCGGCGTTCTCGCCTGCCTCGGCGGCGTGGCGTCGATGGGCACCGGCGTGGTGCTCACGAAAAAGTGGGGGCGCCCCGAAGGGGTTTCGGCCGTGGGCCTCGCCGGATGGCAGCTCACCGCCGCCGGTGTCGTGCTGCTGGTGCCCGCATTGCTCGTCGACGGCATCCCGCCCGGCATTGACGCCCGTGCCGCCGCGGGCTACCTGTGGCTCGGATTGTTCGGGGCGCTGATCACCTACAGCCTGTGGTTCGCGGGGATCCGCCGCTTGCCCGTGACCGCGGCGGCACTGCTCGGGCTCCTGTCGCCGCTGGTGGCCGCACTGCTCGGCGCGTTCGTCGCCGGCGAAAACCTGACGGCGACGCAGCTGGTCGGCTTCGTCGTGGCGCTTACCGCCACCGGCGCCGGTCAGCTCACCGGGCCGGCGAAGGGGCGCGGCGGGAGATGGCACCGCCCCTCGCCCTGACCACGGCGAACCAGGAAGCGGCGACCGCGGTCAGGGCGGCGGCGAAGAGGAACAGCGCGACCGGATTGGTGACGGCCGTGGTCCAGATGAGCCGGTTGGGCAGCAGCGCGGCGAACCCGAAGGCGACCACGGTGCCGATGTACGAGCCGATCATGTTGCCCGCGTGCGCCCGCCGGTTCCCGCGCACGATGACGAGCACGCCGAGGCTGACGGTGATGATGGTGAACACGGACAGGCCATGCAGGAGCGTGAATCCGTCCTCCAGGCCGAAGAAGAAGCTGGAGCCGCACGTGATGTACATGAGCGCCACCCAGGTGCGGCCGAGCGTGCGGTGCACGGCGTCGCGTCGCGGGCGGAAGATGTTGATGGGGCCAATGAGAAGGACGAGGAATGCGGCGCCGGCGTGAACCAGGATGACCGCTGGAATGGTTCCCATGGCCGCCAAGATAGTGCGGCTGTCCAAAGTGCCTCAACGTGGATAGCGGCGCCGATTTCCACTATCCGACGGCCCCTCGATGCTTTACGACGGCCGTCGTCACGCAACCGACCGGCAGCCGGGCCTGCCACCGGCCCGGGGCCCGGGACCGCTACCCGCCGACGCTCTGCGCCTCGCCGATCCCCCACGTCGCCGCTTCCCGCCACTGCTCGGCGATGCGGGCAAAGGGACCATCGGCCCTTTCGAGCTCGTCGATGGGGCCGGCTTCCACCACGCGCCCCGATTCCATGACGATGACGCGATCGGCGATCTCCACCATCGCCGGTCGGTGGGCGACGACCACGGTCGTGTACGAGCCGCGCAGCCCGGACAGGGCATCGGTCACCGTCCGCTCGCTGCGTCCATCCAGGGCCGATGTGCCTTCGTCGACGAGCAGGACCGATGCCGGCTTGGCGAGGGCCCGGGCCAGGCCCAGCCGCTGCCGCTCACCCCCGGACAGCCGATTGCCCAGCTCGCCGACGGGAGTGTCCCAGCCTTCGGGCAATCGCTCGATCGCCTCGGCCAGACCGCAATTGACCGCGATCGCGTCCAATTCCGGCTGCGTCAGATCCGGATTCACTGCGAGCAGGTTCTCGCGGATCGACCCCGTGTGCAGGACGGTGCGCTGGAACACCATCGCGGCGCGGCCGCGCAGGTCGCCGGGGGAAGCCGTTTTCCCGTCGACGTCGACCGTGCCCGCGTCGGGGACGGTCAGCCCCGCCAACAGCGACACCAGCGTCGATTTGCCGCTGCCGGACGGGCCGACGACGGCCGTGATCGTGCCCGGCGCGAAGTCGACGTCGATGCCGTCGAGCCCCGTGGTGCCGTCGGGGAACGTGACGTCCACGCCCCGGAGCTCCACCGTGGCCGGGCCCTCGCCCGGGCCGCCGGCGCGGACCCGCTCGACTTCCATCAACTCGCGCACCTCGGTCAGGGAACGCCGCAGATCGACGACGGCACCCACCGATCCCGCCTGGACGTTGGCCTGCTCGACGACGCGCAGCAGCACCACGATCGACGCGGCGGCCGCGGCCCCGGTCAGCGCCGAACGGTCGTAGGACCACCACACCGTGAACCCGAACGCCAACAGCACCAGCTGCACCACGACCGTGAACACCTGCTGCCCGGGGATCTGCCACAGCAGGACCCGGCGCGTCTTCCGCCGCGCTTCGGCGATGGCCCGGTCGACCAACCGAGTGCTCGCGTCCACCCGGCGCGCGGTGCGCAGGGTCGGCTGCACGAGCGCGAACTCGAAAAGCCTGTCATCGAGGGCGGCATTGGCCGCCGCGTATTCCGCCGTGGACCTGTCCTCCAGCTTCGCCGACGCCCACAGCGAACCCAGGCACGCGATGCCGCCGAGGAACGTCACCGCGCCGAGGGCGGGCGAGACGAGCAGCAGCCCGACGCCAAGCCCGAAGATGAACACGATGGAGGTGATCAGGGGCCCGATCAGCAGGATCACCGCTGAAGTGACCGTGCTGGCCTTGGTGATCAAATCGCGGATCGCACCTTCCTTTTCGGAAGTCAGGCGAGCATCCGGCCACGAGAGCACGGCGCCCGGGGCGTTGCCGTGGATCTCGCGCATGACGGCGATGCCCAGATCGAGCCCCCGGTGGGCGGCGAAGATGTCGACGCCCCAGCTGCAGACCACGAACAGCAGCAACAGCGCCAGCCACGGCAGCGCGCCCCCCGGATCCGCCGAGAACAGCTCACCCAGCAGCGGGTAGAGGGTGACGACGGCCGCCACCTGAAGCAGCGCCGACACGGCGACCGCACCAAAGAAGGACCACAGGGGACGACCGCCCCCGACGACGAAGTGCAGATCCCGCAACATCAGTTCTCCTCCGATTCAACGGCGACGGCCACGGGTGCGCCGCAATGCGCATCCCACATCCGCCGATAAGCCCCGCCCGCCGCGACGAGCCGGGAATGCGTGCCCTCTTCCACCACTTTCCCCTCGTCGAGGACGAGGATCCGCGATGCGTTCCTGATCGTGTGCAACCGATGGGCGATCATCAGCACCGTCTTGCCCGCCAGCAGGCGTTCGAGCCCCCGGTGGATCGCGGCCTCGGAGTCCGGGTCGGCCGCGGCAGTGGCCTCGTCCAACACGACGATCGGGGTATTCGCCAGCAGCGCGCGGGCGATGGCCACCCTCTGGCGCTCACCGCCGGAAAGACGGTTCGGTTCGACCACGGTGTCGTAGCCGTCGGGAAGCGCTTCGATGACCCGGTGCACGTCCGCCGCCTCCGCGGCTTCGCGGATCTGGGCGTCGGTCGCTTCGGGGCGGTTCAGCGCGATGTTGTCGCGGATGCTCGCGTGCACCAGCTGGGCGTCCTGCAGCAGCACCGACACCGAGGAATACAGCTGCTCCTGGGTGAGATCGCGCACGTCGACGCCGTCGATGCTGACGGAACCGCCGGTGACGTCCCACAGCCGGGCCAGCAACGCCGCCACCGTCGACTTGCCCGCCCCCGACGGGCCCACCAGCGCGGTGACGCTGCCGGGCTCCAGGGTGAGGGAAAGATCGTCGATGACCTTCCGGCCGCCGCCGTAGGTGAAATCGACGTGGTCGAAGCGCACGTGGCCCGGGGGCGCGGGCCGTTCCACCGGCGGCGCGAGCTCCGGCGTCGCCAGGAACAGCTCGACGCCGGCCTTCGCATCGAGTCCGCCCGACAGGCTCGCCGCGCCCAACCCGAGGTTCAGCAGCCGGCCGCCGAACGACGTGCCCAGGATGAGGAAGGGGATCAGATCCGTCGCCGGCATCCAGCCCGCCACGACCATGGCGAATCCCGCCACCAGAAGCACGCCCAGCACCGTGGTGGGGCGGTTGGTCATCACCGCGATGATCTTGCGGGGGCCGGTGTCGCGCTGCCAATCCGCCATGAAGTCACCGGATTCCCGCAGCGTGCCCTCGAGGTCGACGACCGCCTTCGGCCCGAAGACCGCGGAGGTCCCGCGCGAGCCGATGAAGGCCTGCGTCTGGCCCGCCGCCAGCACCTCGTACCTCTGGTTCTGCAGCACCTTTTCCTTGTCGCGGCGCTGGATCCCCTTGAGGACGTAGATGTACGCGACGATCGGCAGGAGCAGGACCAGCCCCAATCGCCATTGGACGGCGAACAGGTAGATCAGGCTGCCCAGTGCCGCGACGACGGCGCCGACGATGTCGGGCACCGCGTGGGTGACCAGGTAGTGCAGCGACCTGACGTCGTCGCCGGCGATCTTCTTGACGTCGGCCGCCCGGCCGCGCATGAACCAGCCCAGCGGCAGCCGGGAGAATTTCGCCATGAGGCGATGCCGCAGCGCCGTGGCGAAGTTGGCGTCCAGGTGGTGCAGCCACAGCACCAACAGCGACGTTCCCACGGCCGAGATGGCCACCGCGACCACGGCCCAGATCGCCGGCTGGGCGAAGGCTTCCGCCGGGGCCCCTTCGACGAACAGCCGCGCAAGCTCCGCGAACAGGATGAAGGGGATCAGCTGCAGCAGGGACAGCACCCCCTCGACGATGCCGGCGACGATGAGCGGACGCTTGAGCGGCCGGAGCACACCGTCCTCGGAGGCGTCGGCGGCGGGGGTTTGCCGGGGTGCGGGAGCGTCGGTGGAGCCGGTGGCGCCGGCACCGGAGGCAGCCGCCGTGGCGTTGACAGCGGAACCGGCGGCAGAGGCGGCGGCTGAAGCGTCGGCGACTGCGCGCGCAGCGGGAGCAGCGGGCGCAGCCGGCGCGCCCTTCGCCCCGGTTGCCTCCGGACCCGCCGAATCGATGGTCTGCGTCTTGCCCATCTGGCGTCCGCGGACCCAGTAGGCATGCGCGTGCAAGGTCGCTCGGTTGAGTCCGAATTTCCTCTGCAGCAGAGTCTTCGCGTGCCGGGTCGACGCGGTTTCCGCGGTCACCCAGGCGTACCAGCCGGCCCAGTCCCCGTCGCTGATCGCCTGGACCAGCGCCTGCCCGTCGGGAAGCTCGTCGACCCAGGACGCGGTGATGTTCGGGCCCTCGGGCAGGGCGATGCGGTCGTCGTCGGGGCTGTGCCGCTCCAGGTAGACGACCACTGGGCTGTCCTCGGGGATGGCGGCGACCAGAGCGCGGATCGCCGGATAGCCGGCGAGGTCCCCGAGCAGCAAGTACCCCGCCGGGGGCGGCTCGGGCGGGGCGAAGGGTTGCTCGCCGTAGCGCATGGCGACGATCCGGTCGCCCTCCTCGCAGTTCACCGCCCAGTGCGAGGCGGGCCCGGCGGGCTCGTGGATGACGAAATCGATGGAGAACTCGCCGGTCGCCGGATCGGGATCGACGAGCGTGTAGCCGCGCTGGAACTCCTTCGGGCCGCCGTCGGGGTCGGGGAACCAGAGGCGCAGCCAGTTCGCCGGCGCTTCCCCCTTCGGATCGAGCAGCCCTTCCGAGCGGCACGTGACCCGGATGAAGTGCGGCGCGAGCCGGCGTTTCCCGATCACGGTCACCGCATGTTCCTTGGCGCCCAGGCCGCGGAGTACGACGGCCTCAAACCCCTTCGCCATCGACCACTCACCTTTCGAGGATGGGTCCCGTCGCAAAGCGCACGGGACCGACGTAGACAGTTAAAGGGCAGCCTAGCCTAAGTATGTGAAGGGTTCCATTGGGCCCGGCCATCGGTAAGATAGCGCCACTGCCCAATGCGGCCATCCACGATCGAAAGGGCGACGGATGAAGCTCGGCGAGCTGGCGGCGGCCACGGACACGTCGACCGCGACCATCAAGTACTACATCCGCGAGGGCCTGCTTCCGCCCGGGGCGAAGAAGAACCAGACCACGTCCGTCTACGGCCCCGCGCACCGCGAGCGCCTCGAATTGATTTCCGCTTTACGACGCCTCGTCGGCCTCTCGATCAACCAGATCCGCACCTTGACCACCGCAATCGACGACCCGGGCACCGGGATTCTGACGATCATGCAGACCGCCCAGGTCCTCGGCGGCGGCCTGATACCCGATGCCGACGGTTTGCCCGAGGTCGAGAATCCGGCGGCCGAGGCGCTGATCGACGGCGTCGTCGCCGGGCAAAAGTGGCCCGACTCCCCCAGCATCGCCCGGAACGCGGCGGTGGCGGTGGTCGATGAGCTGATGAGGCTCGGCCTCGACGTCGACGAGGATCACCTCGCCGTCATCGCCGGCGCCGTCGATGCGATCTCGGGGTCGGCCATCGACATGGACGACTCCCGCGACCGGATTGTGATGAACGTAGCCGTCGGCACGCACCGGTACTCGCGATTGGTGCTGGCTCTGCTGCAGTTGGGGCACACGTCGCACAGCATCGCCCGGGCGCGGCGCGATGCCCTCGACCACCCGTAGCCGCAGCGGCCGGGCCTGAAACGGAAATGGCGCATCTGAGCCGCGGATCCGCCCCGGATTCAGACGAGCGTCACTCGTCGAAGATCAGCTCGATCGGCTCCGGTTCCGGCTGTTCGTGGTCCCAGACGTAAAAGCGGTCGTCGCCGGGCAGGAGAATGATCGCGTTGCCCTCCTGATCGTCGGCGACGGCGACGGCGTCCTGTGGGAATCCGTGGGCCTCGGAGCGCCACGTTTCGGTTTCCTTGACCACGTGATTCGCCGAGCGGGCGAGACGGCGGCGGTCGGAATTGCCATACACCGGGTAGAGGAACCAGTATCCCTCGTCGGCGTCGTCGATTTCGCCGCCGTTCTCCGACATCAGGCGCTGCCGCAAAGCGTCCGGGAAGGTGCGCCCCAATGCTTCCTCAGCAGCGCGGATACGTGATTCATCGGTGGGAAAAGCCATGGAAGAACGATACGTGGCGCCTCCACGGCCCGCAGGACGAGTGACCGGCCCTTGCGCCCCTCGGCTTCGAGTGGGGAAGTCCCCACGCGGCCAATCACGTCCGGGAGATCCCGGCCGAATTCCGGTCGGCGGCTACACGTTGAACCGGAACTCCACTGAGTTCCGCACGGTACGAACATTTCGATCCGAAACACCCTGGGTATCCGCACCTGCAACTGACAGCTCTACTCGCGGGGATCATTCGGCAAGCCTGGTGATCGCCGAGCCGTGCAGGGGGCTGCGCTCGATTGTAGGGTTCCAGATCCCGGAATCCCGTCCTAGCCTTGACCGCACATACCGGACTTGTCAGGGGCCGGACCGTCACCGTCATGCGCCTGCGATGCCGTCGGGGTTGACGAGGTCAGCAAGAATCTCGAACGAGCTCTTACGGTGCTCGTCAGCGGCCACGACGGTCCTTGTCAGAGCGAGTGTCCGCCTGCGACCTGAATAATCTGGCCGCTGATCCACCGCGCTTGATATGAAGCGAGGAACACGGCTGCCTCCGCAATGTCGTCAGGAGTACCGACCCGGCCAAGTGGAATGTCAGGCAACACCGACTCAATCAGCTCTTCAGTCATCCAACCGGTCTGAACTGGCCCTGGGGCAATCGCGTTGACCCTGATCTGTGGCCCTAAATCTAGTGCCGCCCCTCTCGTGAGTGACTCCAGAGCCGCCTTTGAGGTGCCGTAGCCCACTTGTCCAGGGAACGCACGTGCGGCGTCAGTGGAGATGTTGATGACGGCAATACTTCCCGGCGCCGCTTCCTCAGGCAGTCGACGAGAGAGCTCAGCCATCATCATGGCCGGAGCAATCACATTGACCCTGTAGCTGCGCTCTAAGCTGGCATCGTCGATAGTCGCGTAAGTATCGTCGGCGTCGGTATATCCCGCGTTGTTCACAAGAACATCGACCGACCCCATTCGTTCATAGACCTCGTCGAATACGCGGGAGGCCACCCCGTGTTCCAGGAAGTCGCCCTCAACGGAGATGGCACCCGGCAGCGACTCGACAAAGGCTTCTACCTGATCGCCTGATGACCGCTGGTGTTCCAGCGTTCCGCCCGGCGTCTCACCGCCTACATGGTGAACTGCCACTCGCGCGCCTTGCACAGCGAACGCCCTGGAGATCGCGGCTCCAATGTTCATGGCTCCACCGGTCACAAGTACGGTCTTGCCCTGAAGCTTAGGATCGATCATCTCTTGATGTTACCAAGTGCCACCGATCTGAAAGCCATCGACCGAGCGAGTCAGAACGCCCTTCGGACAACTTCAGTGACGGCATCATGAAAGGGCCTCGACGTCACGAGGCCCAGCCTCGATCTCATCGATTGCCGGCTCGGCGCACCGACGGCGATGGGCATCGGCGCGGGATCGGGCGTTGGGATCGACGGACATGGCAGACTCCGCGGTGTAATCACGGGTCGTATTGACGCCCGAGGCGACCTATCCGCTGAGACCCGCTATTTCTTATCCGCCGCGGCGAGTCCGCTACACGTTAAAACGGAACTCCACCACGTCGCCGTCGTGCATGATGTAGTCCTTGCCCTCCTGGCGGATCTTGCCCTTCGCCTTCGCCTCGGCCATGGAGCCGCACTCGACGAGGTCGTTGAACGACACGATCTCCGCCTTGATGAAGCCACGCTCGAAGTCCGTGTGGATCACGCCGGCGGCCTGCGGGGCGGTGGCGCCCTTCGGGATCGTCCACGCGCGGGATTCCTTCGGCCCGGCGGTCAGGTAGGTCTGCAGGCCCAGGGTGCGGAAACCGGCGCGGGCCAGGGAGTTCAGGCCGGGCTCGGTCTGGCCGATCTCGGCGAGCAGCTCGTTGCGGGACTCCTCGTCCAGCTCCAGCAGGTCGGACTCGGCCTTCGCGTCGAGGAACACGCAGTCGGCGGGCTCGACGGCAGAGGCCAGCTCGGCGCGCTTGTCCTCGTCGGCCAGCACCTCTTCATCGGCGTTGAACACGTAGAGGAACGGCTTGGCGGTGAGCAGGTGCAGTTCGCGCAGCGCCGCCATGTTGACGTCGCCCTTGGCGGCGAAGAGGGTGCGCCCCTCCTCCAGCACGGCCAGCGCGTTCTTGACGGCCTCGACCTCGCCGGCCTTCTCCTTGTCCTTCTTCGCTTCCTTCTCCAGGCGCGGGATGGCCTTCTCGATGGTCTGGATGTCGGCGAGGATCAGCTCGGTTTCGATGACGCCGATGTCGCTGGCGGGATCGACCTTGCCGTCGACGTGCACGACGTCGTCGTCGGCGAAGACGCGCACGACCTGGCAGATCGCGTCGGCTTCGCGGATGTTGGCCAGGAACTTGTTGCCCAGGCCCTCGCCTTCCGACGCACCCTTGACGATGCCGGCGATGTCCACGAAGGACACCGTCGCCGGCAGGATCCGCTCGGAGCCGAAGATCTCGGCGAGCTTCTCCAGCCGCGGGTCCGGAAGCTCGACCACGCCGACGTTGGGCTCGATGGTGGCGAACGGGTAGTTCGCGGCGAGCACGTCATTGCGGGTCAGCGCATTGAACAGGGTTGACTTGCCGACGTTGGGCAGACCGACGATTCCAAGAGTAAGGCTCACGCGCCCCATCCTACGGCCCCGGTTTCGCTTTACGACGATCCGGTCTCCCCCACCCACTCCGGATCCCGGTTGCGGGGTGGCGCGTGGGCGTCGTCAAGCGAAAGCCGACGCCGGGGACGACGCACGGATGGACGCAAACGCACCGCCAGATGAACGGAAAGTGTGACGGGGGTTACAATATGGCCGCCGAAACCATATGCTGTCCTTACCCGGGCGACCGGGCAAAAGGTCAGCAACCTTAAGTCTGGCTGATAAAATCACAGCCAACTATCCCCCTTGGCAAATGGAGACACCATGAGCAACCAGAAGACCGGCCACGCCGGCACGAAGCAGGGTCGGGAGGTGTTTTCCACCCGGGCGGCGTTCATCTTCGCCGCGATCGGCTCCGCCGTCGGGCTGGGCAACATCTGGCGATTCCCCTACGTCGCCTACGAATCCGGCGGCGGCGCCTTCCTGATCCCCTACATCGTCGCGCTGATGTCCGCCGGCATCCCGCTGCTGTTCCTCGACTACGCGCTGGGCCACCGCTACCGCGGCTCCGCCCCCAAGGTTTTCCGCCGCATCAAGCCGTGGGCGGAGACGATCGGCTGGATCCAGGTCGGCGTCGCATTCTTCATCACCATCTACTACGCGGTGATCATCGCCTACGCGGCCATTTACGCGTTCAAGTCGATCGACAAGGCGTGGGGCAGCGACCCCGAGACCCACTTCATGGGCGACTTCCTGCAGCTCGACGCCAACGCGCTGTCGTCCTTCGACTTCGTGGTGCCCATCACGATCATGCTGGCCGTGGTGTGGCTGATCGTCATCGGGATCCTGGCGCTGGGCGTGGACAAGGGCATCGGCCGCACCGCGCTGGTCTTCATCCCCCTGCTCGCCGTGCTGTTCGTCGGCGTGGTCGTTTACACCCTGACCCTCGACGGCGCGACCGCCGGCCTCGACGCCTTCTTCACGCCGAACTGGGCCGCCCTTAAGGACACCTCGGTGTGGATCGCCGCCTACGGCCAGATCTTCTTCTCGCTGTCCATCGCCTTCGGCATCATGCTCACCTACGCCTCCTACCTGAAGCCGCGCTCGAACCTGACCGGCTCGGCGCTGGTGGCCGGCTTCGCCAACTCCTCCTTCGAGGTCCTCGCCGGCGTCGGCGTCTTCGCCGCCCTCGGCTTCATGGCCGCCCAGACCGGAGTCGGGGTCGGAGAGGTCGTCACCGGCGGCATCGGCCTGGCGTTCATCGCGTTCCCCGCGGTCATCTCGCAGATGCCCGACGCCATCGGCCCGATCTTCGGCGTGGCGTTCTTCCTCTCGCTGGCCATCGCCGGCCTGACTTCGCTGGTCTCGCTGGTGGAGGTCGTCATCTCCGCCGTGCAGGACAAGCTGCACCTGCCGCGCGTGCCCGCGGTGCTCGCCGTCGGCGGCGTCATGGCGGTCGTGTCGGTGCTCCTGTTCCCGACCACCTCGGGCCTGGTGACCCTGGACGTCATGGACAAATTCACCAACAACGTCGGCATCGTCGGCGTGGCCATCATCTCGCTGATCTCGCTGGGGTGGATCCTCCGCCGCGGCGACGAGCTGGCGCTGCACATCAACGCCGTCTCGTCGTTCCGCGTCGGCGTCCTGTGGAAGGTCTGCACGTTCATCATCACGCCGATCGTGCTCGCCATCACCCTGTTCAACGAGCTGAAGGGCCTGCTCGCCGAGAACTACGAGGGCTACTCGGACATCCAGATCAACGTCTTCGGCTGGGGCGTCATCGGCTTCATCCTGGTGTCGTCGGTCATCATGGCGGTCGCCCCCTGGCGCGGCACCCACTCCCTTTCCGGCCCGCCCGGCTCGGACTTCGGCGTGCCGGTCGGTTTCTCCTCCCGAGAGAAGGACCGCTCCAACGGCAACACGATCGTCAACGGCAACTCGCCCGCCGACGGCAATTCCCACGCCGACGGTGCCCCCGTCACCGTCGGCGGCTCCCCCGGAACGGCGACCGCCGCGTCATCGCCGGATTCCCCCATCGACCGCGGCGGGAAGGTGTAGCGCAATGTCCGGAATCGCAATCATCATGATGGTCCTGTTCATCGTGATCATCTGGGGAGGCTTCGTCACCGCCCTGGTCAACCTGTCCAACAACCCCGATGAATCCGCCGGCGAACTCGGCCAGTACGCCGCCACGAGCAACGAGGAACTCGCCGCGCTCGAGCAGCAGTAGCCGGGGACACCGGAGCGCCGACCGAGTGTCGGCCCCGATTCGCCGAACGGTCGGCGGAAGCGCCGGCCACGGTCCCAGAAAGGGCCGCCGGAGCATGCGCGATGCATGCGCCGGCGGCCCTTTCGCCGTCACCCGGCCCCGTGCGGGGTGAATTTTGCTCAACGAACGAGTGAAACGTCGCGATGCGCCCGACACTGACGTTCGAATTGCCCCATAATGGAAGAGTGAACAAAGACGAAGGAACCCGCGGCGACAATCACGCCCGAGACGATCGCGACATGATCGACGAGGTCCTGGGCACCGAACCCATGCGCGTTGACCAGGCGCTGTCCGTGCCGGACGACGCGCACGAGCACCGCGCGTCCACCCCGGACCTCAAGGAGGGCGGGAAGGAGCTCGGCGACCTGATCGAGGAGTCGGAGAGCGAGACCATCGACCGCGCCGACGTCATCGGCGAAGGCGCCCGCTGGTTCGCCGGCTGGTGCCTGCGCTTCCTCATCGTCTGCGCCGCCCTGTTCGTCGCCTTCACGGCGCTGGGCAAGGTGTGGGCCGGGCTCCTGCCCGTGCTGCTGGCGCTGATCGTCGCGACCGTCCTCGGGCCGCCGGCGGCGTACCTCATCCGCCACAAGTGGCCGGATGCCGCCGCCGCGGCGGTGTCGCTGCTCGGCGCGGTGGCCATCGTCAGCGGCGTCATCGCCATCATCGCCCCGACCGTGCGCTCCCAGCTGCCCCACCTGAAGGACCAGTTCACCCAGGGCATCATGGAGCTGCAGAAGGTGCTGCAGGGGCCGCCCTTCAACGTGCGCGACGAGCAGCTGCTCGATTTGCTCGACCAGGCCACCTCGTGGGTGCAGCGCCGCTCCGGCGACATCGCCAACACCGTGTTGCAGGGCATCACGGTCGTCGGCAACGTCACGGTGACTCTGCTCGTCATGCTGGTGCTCACGTTCTTCTTCATCAAGGACGGCCGCAAGTTCCTGCCGTGGCTGCGTTCCATCGCCGGCCGCCGCCTGGGCTGGCACCTCACCGAGGTCCTGACCCGCTCGTGGGACACCCTGGGCGGATTCATCCGCACCCAGGCGCTCGTGTCCTTCATCGACGCGATCTTCATCGGCCTGGGCCTGTGGCTGCTCAACGTGCCGCTGGCGCTGGTGCTGGCCGTGATCACGTTCTTCGCGGGCTTCATCCCGATCATCGGTGCGGTCTCCGCCGGCTTCATCGCCGTCGTCGTGGCGCTGATGGCCAACGGCCTGACCACCGCGCTGCTGGTTCTGGCGCTGATCGTCGTGGTCCAGCAGGTCGAGGGCAACATCCTCTCCCCGATGCTGCAGTCCCGCGCCATGAACCTGCACGCCGCCATCGTGCTGCTTGCCGTGACGTTGGGCGGCACGCTGTTCGGCATCGTCGGCGCGTTCCTCGCGGTGCCGGTCGCCGCGGTGCTCGCGGTGTGGCTGCGCTACCTGGGCGATCTGACGGATCTGCGCACGGGCGACAAGACCGCCGCGGACATCAAGTTCGCCACCGAAGCCGGGTCGATCTCCGGCCTGCAGACCGAGGCCGCCGGCCGCGCCATGCGCGATCGCCTGGCGTCGCTGCGGTTGGGCGGCAAGCGCGACGATGACGACGCCGAGGGCCCGAAGGACGGCGACGCTCCCGCGCCCACTACCGCGACGGCGAACGATCCGCTGGCCGGCAAGCCGGGCGACGGGCCGACGACGACCGCCTTCGGCCGCCTCGGTGACGCGGTGACGGGACGTTTCCGCCGCCGCTGACCGCAGCCGGGGGCGATTCCCGCGGCGCGCCTCTCGCCCATTGCCGGTCGCGGGGGACGGCAGGCGGTAAGGTCTGGAGGCGTGTCCGATACCGCAACCTCCGCTCACCCGAACGCCGCGCGACGTTCCGGGCCACGGCGGCTGCCCATTTGGGCGCCGCCGTTGCTGTATGTGGTGGCCGCGATCATCGGCATCGTCGCGGCGCTGCCCACCGGCAACATCGGCCTGCCGTACCTCCTCGCCTTCGCCGCTGCGGCGGTGATCGGCACGATGCTGGTCGATCCCCGGGGCCTGGTCGTCACCGTCGCGCAGCAGCCGCTGATGTTCACCATCTTCACGCCGATCGTCGCGTGGTTGATCGGCTCCTGGTCGGATCCGTCCGTGGGAGGCGCCCTCGATTCGACGCCGACGAAGACCAGGTTGATCACCGCCGCGTATCCCATCGTCCAGTATTTCCCCTGGATGGCGGCGATCCCGGTGGTGTGCACGGCCATCGCCATCTGGCGGTACCTGGACATCACGCGCGTCAACGCCAAGACGGAGAAGGAAACCCGCCGCGGCAACGCCCGCCTGCAGAAGGCCGAGGAGTCCACGAAGGTTTCCGCCACGCGCGCCCGCAAGCGGGTCGCGGAGTCGGATGCGCGGGTGAGGAACGCCCGGGGTGCGGAGTCGGAAACTCGGATGTCGGAAGCCCGAGCGCCGGAAGCTCGGGTACGCCACGCGCGAGACGCGGAGGCGGAAGCCCGAGTGCGCCACGCCCGTGACGTGGAGACCGAAGCGCGCGTGCGCCATGCGCGGGGCGAGGGCGCTTCACGACGGCCCGCGTCCGAGATCATCCAGGCCGCCGAGGAGAGGCGCCGTCGCGCCGCCGAGCGGGCCCGCGCCGCACAGGAGGCCCGCCGCACGCAGGAACACCGGCGTGCACCGGAGCCGCCGCCGCGTCCGGCCGCCGAGGAGCGCCGCCGCCCCGAACGCGAACCGGCGCAGGCACCCGAGCGGCCGGTCCGGCGGCGCGATCCCCGTGCCGAGCAGCGGATGATGGAGCAGCGCGCGGCCGCCGGTCGCCCGCCCCAGCGCCGTCGGGAGGACCCGCGGCGCATCGACGATCGCCGGGATTTCGGCCGATCCGATCACCGCGACGTGCATCGTGATGCGCGCCGCCGCGAGGACCCGCGCCGCGGCCGCGCCGATGACCGGGGCATGCGCGATTACCGCTTCGATGACCGCCGTGCCGTCCGCCGCGAAGATCCGCGGGCGGACCGCCGGATGGATCCGCGCGATCGCCCCGGCCGGGAAGACATGCGCCGCGACGACCGGTACCGGCAGGCGGAACGGCGCGATGGGCGTCGTGAAGCGGCGCCCCGCCGCCGGCCCGTGCAGGAATGGCCGCCGCGCCACGAACGCCCGCGCCACACGCGCGGCGAGCGCGACTAGCCGTCGTGTTCCGTGACGTTGCGACTGGCTTCTGCGGCGGTTGAGCCGCCCTGCCACCGCAACCCGCCTGGACGCACCGGTTAACCCACCCCGAATGGGCCCGGCCGGCGCAACCTTCGCAGCTAACCCACCCCGAATCGGGCCCGGCCGGCGCAACCTTCGCAGCTAACCCACCCCGAATGCGCAGACCCACCCGCTGTAACAGGTGGGTCTGCGCATTCGGGGTGGGTCTACGTAAAGGGGCGGTGCACCGACCGGCACTGGACCGCCCCAGGACCCGCGATGCCCCGGTAGGCAGCGTTCGCAACCGACCGGGACATAACAACTAGCGCTGGACGCGGGCCTCGCGCAGCTCGCGGGGCAGGGAGAACACGATCTTCTCGCTGGCGGTGCGGACTTCCCGCACGTCGGCGTAACCGCGCTCGGCGAGGTGATCGAGGGCGCCCTTGACCAGGATCTCCGGCACCGAGGCACCCGAGGTCAGTCCGACGGTGGTGACGCCGTCGAACCACTCCTCCTGGATCTGGTGCGCGTAATCCACCAGGTGCGCGTCGCGGGCGCCGGCCTGCAGCGCGACCTCGACCAGGCGCTTGGAGTTCGAGGAGTTCTGCGAGCCGACCACGATGACCAGGTCGCACTCGGGGGCCAGGGCCTTCACGGCGACCTGGCGGTTCTGGGTGGCGTAGCAGATGTCGTCGCTCGGCGGGTCCTGGATGTGGGGGAACTTCCGCTTGAGCAGGTCGACCATCTCCATGGTCTCGTCGACCGACAGGGTGGTCTGCGACAGCCACACGAGCTTGTCGTCGGGGCCGAAGTCGAGGGCCTCGACCGACTCGGCGCCGTCGATGAGGTGCACGCGCTCCGGGGCCTCGCCCGCGGTGCCCTCGACTTCCTCGTGGCCCTCGTGGCCGATGAGGAGGATCTGGTAGCCGTCGCGGGCGAAGCGCTTGACTTCGTTGTGGACCTTCGTCACCAGCGGGCAGGTCGCGTCGAAGGTGTGCAGGTCCAGCGCCTTGGCCTGGGCGTGCACCGCAGGCGAGACGCCGTGGGCGGAAAACACCAGGTTGGCGCCGTGGGGGACCTCGTCGGTCTCGTCCACGAAGATGACTCCCTGGTCCTCCAGGGTCTCGACCACGTACTTGTTGTGCACGATTTCCTTGCGCACGTACAGAGGGGCGCCGTGCATGGCGAGCGCCTTTTCCACGGTCTCGACGGCGCGGTCGACGCCGGCGCAGTACCCGCGCGGGGCGGCCAGCAGCACCTTCTTCTCGGCGGCGGTTGCGTCGGTTGAGGTTGTCGTCATGCGCACCACCCTAGCCAAAGGCACCTACAATCTACGAACAGCGATCCTTTCCCGTACAGCAGGAGTGTTGACATGCCCGCACCGTTGCCCATCCGCCTGGCGGCGGGCATCGCCGCCGCCACCGTGGAAGAGGCGTTCCGCCTCCCCTACCGCCTTCGCCGCCTGCCGGGCCAGTTGGCGGGCCAGGCGCTGACGTCGGCCGCCGGGTCGGCGATGCGGGCGCGCCAGAACGTCACGGACTTGGTGGCGCGCGGCGACATGGTGCTGGAGGAATTGTCCACGCCCGTGGAAGAGCAGCCCGCGTGGGCGACGTTCGACGAGGACGTCGAGCCGGGCGCGGCGGCCGGCCGGTCGGCATCGGCCGCGGCGGATGCCAGGGCGGCGCATGCCGACGAGATGCCGACGCCCGCCCAGGTCGCCGCCGACGTCGGTTACGCCGAGATGGACGCGGAAGACCTGGAGGACCTGATCCCGACGCTCGACGCCGTCCAGTTGTCGGCGCTGAGCCGCCACGAGCGGACTCTCGGCGACCGCCCGGCGTTCCGCACGCTCCTCGACAACGCCCTGCGCGGCTGACGGGATCCGGGGGCACGATCACCGCATGTCGAAGTTGACCACCACGCCGGAGGCTCCGGTCCAGGTCCGCCGCCTGAACCAGATGATCAAGGACTGGATCGAGCAGCTCGGCCAGATCTGGGTCGAGGGCGAGATCGCGCAGATCAGTTCCAAGCCGACCTGGAAGCTGTCCTATCTGACGCTCCGCGACACCCAGGCCGACGCTTCGGTCTCGGTGACGTGTTCCACCGCGTCGCTGCGGGCGCATCCGCTGAGCACCGGCGACCGGGTGGTCATGCTGGGCAAGCCGGCGTTCTACGCCGGGCGCGGTTCCTTTTCCCTGTGGGCGACGCAGTGGCGGCCGGTGGGCGTGGGCGAACTGCTCGCGCGCATCGAGCGGTTGCGGGTGGCCCTGGCCGCGGAGGGGCTTTTCGACGCCCGCCTGAAACGTCCTCTGCCGTTCCTGCCGCGCAGGATCGGGTTGATCACCGGCCGCGGTTCCGCCGCCGAGCGCGATGTGCTGTCGGTGTCGCAGGCCCGCTGGCCCGAGGTGGATTTCGAGGTGGTCAACACCATCGTCCAGGGCGGCAAGGCGGTGTCCGAGATCATCCCGGCGCTGGAGCGGCTGGATGCGGACCCGACCATCGACGTCATCATCATCGCTCGCGGCGGCGGATCCGTGGAGGATCTGCTGCCGTTTTCGGACGAGGCCCTGGTCCGCGCGGTCAGCCGGGCGACCACGCCGGTGGTCTCGGCGATCGGCCACGAGCCGGACAATCCGCTGCTCGATCACGTCGCCGACCTGCGCGCCGCGACCCCTACGGACGCGGCGAAGCGGGTGGTGCCGGACGTGAAGGAGGAGCGCCACCGGCTGAACGAACTGCGGGCGCGCTCCGCCGCCGCGTTGCGCAGGTGGGTCGACCGGGAGGCGCGGATCATTTCCGACCTGCGCTCGCGTCCGGTGCTGGCGGATCCGATGACCCCGATCAGGGCCCGGGCCGAGGACATCGGGCGGGGCCGCGATCGCCTGCGCGGCGCCATTTCCCGGCGCCTCGAGCGCGAGGAATCCATGGTCGCGGGATTGCGGGGCAAGGTCTCCGCGCTGGGGCCGGCGGCGACCCTCGCCCGCGGGTACTCCGTGGTGCAGGTGCAGCCGCGCGACGGCTCCGGGGACCAGGTGGTCACGACCATCGAGCAGGCTCCCCCGGGTTCGCAGTTGCGCATCCGCGTCGCCGACGGTTCCATTACTGCGGCGGCCATGGGCGTAAAGCCCGCCGACTGACCGTCCCCGAACGCGGCGGCACCATTTCGGTCGCGGCACGATTTCAATCACGGCACCATTTCCATCGGGCCCGGCTACCTGCCGGACCATGGACCAACCCCGGCTCCCCGCCGGAACATGAGAGGGAACGCACATGAACCAGGACGTTTTCGGCGCAGGTGACGGCCGTGCCAACGAGCAGGTGCCCGTCGAAAAGCTCGGCTACGAAGAGGCCCGCGACGAGCTGGTGGAAACCGTGAAGCTGCTCGAGCTGGGGCAGATGGGCCTGGACGACTCGCTGGCCCTCTGGGAGCGCGGCGAGGCGCTGGCGCGGCGCTGCGAGGAGCATCTCGACGGCGCGAAGGCGAAGGTGGAGGCGGCGCTGGCGCGCGGCGCGGCCGATGGCGCCGACGGCGGGGACGCCGCGGAATAGACCGGTTGGGGCGGGGCCGGTTGGGGCGGGGCCGGCTGGAACGGCCCCGGGTAGACCGGGCCCAGTTGGGGCGGGGTCGGCTGGAACGGCCCCGGGTAGACCGGGCCCAGTTGGAACGGGGCAGGTTGGAACGTGCCCAGCTGAAACGGGGCCAGCTGGAACAACGCCGACCGTGGGACCGCAGGTGCGCTACCCCGGCACGGTCACGCCCCCCGCAAGCGGCGGGGACTCGCCCGAATCCTTACCCTTCCTCCCCGCCCCAGCCGGTGCATGGGCTGCGGTAGCCCCGAACTGCAGCCACTCGATTTGGCCACCTGGTCTTTTATCGCCGTTTACTTGGCCAGTGGCTGCATTTTCGGCCTAACTCCGAGCGGCATTTAGCTTCCAGCGGGATGTGGCTCCAAGCTGCATTCAACTTCCAACGACTTCGAGGTCGAGCCACGTGCCCACGAAGCGCACCGAGTTGCGGAGCGGGTGCGTTGCGCCCGGCACCGCGATGCCCCGGCCATCGGGCGACTCCGGCGGCTGTGAACCGGAAGGCGCCGCCATGTTCTAGTTGGTCCGCTTCTCCAGGATCTTCGCGTCCTGCATGGCCTTCGCCAGCGTGCGGTACTCGTCGTCGTTGGCAGAGCCCTCGAGCAGCACACGGGAGTCGCCGAAGTCGGCCACCCAGGTGCGGCGGGTGTTGGCGTCTGCGCCGACCTTCTTGACCCACGTCACGCCATCGACGTCGACCGTGCCGTCGCTGAGCCGGGCCTTGCCGTCGGCGGGCAGCGCATCGGCCGGGGCGCTGGTCTGCAGCGCATGGACGTAATCGCCGTTGGGCGTGACGAACCCGAGGATGGTCGTCGTGTGGCCGCCCGCGTTCCCGGCGCGCACCGAGTTCGGCTTCCAGCCCTCGGGAGTCGCCGGCTCACGCACCGGGTAATCGGCGCGCTGGGTCTCCATCTGCAGGAAGGCGGCGGAATCGACCTCCCGGACCCGCCCATTTTCCGGCTCACCCGGATTGAAACTGCACAGGCCGGTGAAACCGATGGTGAGGAGCATCGCGAACCCCATGACCAAAAGCGTCATGGTCATGTCGCGGCCATCTTGCAGGATCCTGGGCTTCTCGGATTTCACGCGATCGAGTATGCCACCAGGGGCCGCCACCCCCGAACACGAGTGCCCCACCCACCGTGTTCCCCGAAAAAATGGAACACTTGGGGGGAGACCGTGCGGGGCGCGTCCCGCACGGCCGCCGGACCCCGGAACCGGGGTGCGGCGATCCCCCACGCGACGATCCTCAGACGCTTCATCATCACAGACGGAGGCCCCCCGAACATGAACGCTGCCAACCCCGAAATCCCCGACCGGAACCTCGCCATGGAGCTGGTCCGCGTCACCGAGGCAGCGGCACTCGCCGCCGGCCAGTGGGTGGGACGCGGTCAGAAGGAAAAGGGCGACGGCGCCGCCGTCGACGCGATGCGGAAGCTCATCAACACGGTGGCCATGAACGGCGTCGTCGTGATCGGCGAAGGCGAGAAGGACGAAGCCCCGATGCTGTTCAACGGCGAGAAGGTCGGCAACGGCCAGGGCCCGGACATCGACATCGCCGTCGACCCGATCGACGGCACCACGCTGATGGCCGAGGGCCGCCCGAACTCCATCGCCGTGCTGGCCGCCGCCGAGCGCGGCACCATGTACGACCCGTCGGCGGTGTTCTACATGGACAAGCTCGCCGTGGGCCCCGAAGCCGCGGGCAAGATCGACATCGAGGCGCCGGTCGACCACAACATCGGCGTCGTCGCCAAGGCCAAGGGCCTGCGCAAGGAAGACGTCACCGTCGTCGTGCTGGACCGCCCGCGCCACGAGGAGATGATCCGCCAGATCCGCGAGTCCGGCGCGAAGATCCGCCTGATCGGCGACGGCGACGTCGCCGGTGCCGTCGCCGCCGCCCAGAACTCCAACTCCGTCGACATCATGATGGGCATCGGCGGCACGCCCGAGGGCGTCATCACCGCCTGCGCCATGAAGTGCATGGGCGGCGAGATCCAGGGCAAGCTGCACCCGCGCGACGAGGCCGAGATCAAGAAGGCCCTCGACGCCGGCCTGGTGCTGGACACCGTCCTGACCACCGACGACCTGGTGCGCTCGGACAACTGCTACTTCGTCGCCACCGGCGTCACCAACGGCGACATGCTGCGCGGCGTCGCCTACCGCGGCAAGGGCGCCTGGACCCGCTCGCTGGTCATGCGCTCGAAGTCCGGCACGATCCGCAACATCGAGGCCTTCCACTCGATGGAGAAGCTGCGCGAATTCTCCTCCGTGGACTACGGCAAGGACGGCTTCCCGGACATGGATCTCTAGGACCCGCTCAACGCCGTTCGGCGACCCGGGAAGGCCCGGGCCGCCGCCGGAAAACTTCGGGGTCGGCTGTGGTGGCCCGGCCACGAGGATCACGCGCACCCGCCGGGGGTGGCGGTCGCCACGGACCCCCGGCGGGTGCGCCATACTTGTCGGTGGAATCCATCCACCTTTCACACCTCAGATGGACCCGAGACGAAAGAGGAATACATGACCGAGCAGCAGTACCGCATCGAGCACGACACCATGGGCGAGGTCAAGGTGCCCGTCGACGCCCTGTGGCGCGCCCAGACCCAGCGTGCCGTCGAGAACTTCCCGATCTCCGGCCGCGGCCTCGAGTCCGCCCAGATCCGCGCGATGGGCCTGCTGAAGGCCGCGTGCGCGATCGTGAACAAGGACCGCGGTCTCCTGCCGGCCGAGCAGGCCGACGCCATCGTCGCCGCCGCGAAGGAGATCGCGGACGGCAAGCACGACGCCGAGTTCCCCATCGACGTGTTCCAGACCGGCTCGGGCACGTCCTCCAACATGAACACCAACGAGGTCATCGCGTCCATCGCGAAGGCCAACGGCGTCGAGGTCCACCCGAACGACCACGTCAACATGGGCCAGTCGTCGAACGACACGTTCCCGACCGCCACCCACGTCGCCGCCACCGAGGCCGCCGTGGGCGATCTGATCCCGGGCCTGAAGGTCCTGCAGGAGTCGCTGGCCAAGAAGGCCGCCGAGTGGAAGACCGTGGTCAAGTCCGGCCGCACCCACCTGATGGACGCCGTCCCGGTGACCCTGGGCCAGGAGTTCGGCGGCTACGCCCGCCAGATCGAGCTGGGCATCGAGCGCATCGAGGCCACCGTCGGCCGCCTGGGCGAGCTGCCCATCGGCGGCACCGCCGTGGGCACCGGCCTGAACACCCCGGCCGACTTCGGCGCGAAGGTCACCGACGAGCTGAAGAAGCTCACGGGCGTCGAGCAGCTGTCCGAGGCCGCCAACCACTTCGAGGCGCAGGCCAACCGCGACGCGCTGGTCGAGTTCTCGGGCGCCATGCGCGGCGTCGCCGTGTCGCTGTACAAGATCGCCAACGACATCCGCCTGATGGGCTCCGGCCCGCTGACCGGTCTGGGCGAGATCCGCCTGCCGGACCTGCAGCCGGGTTCGTCCATCATGCCGGGCAAGGTCAACCCGGTCCTGTGCGAGACCGCCACGCAGGTTTCCGCTCAGGTCATCGGCAACGACGCCGCCGTCGCCTTCGCCGGCACCCAGGGCCAGTTCGAGCTGAACGTGTTCATCCCGGTCATGGCCCGCAACGTGCTGGAGTCCTCGCGACTGCTGGCCAACACCGCCCGCGTGTTCGCCGAGAAGCTGGTCGACGGCATCGAGCCGAACGAGGAGCACATGCGCACCCTGGCCGAGTCCTCGCCGTCCATCGTGACGCCGCTGAACTCCGCCATCGGCTACGAGAACGCCGCCAAGGTGGCCAAGACCGCCCTCAAGGAGGGCAAGACCATCCGCCAGACCGTCATCGACATGGGCTTCGTCGACGGCGAGAAGCTGACGGAGGAGGAGCTGGACAAGCGCCTCGACGTGCTGGCCATGGCCAACACCGATCGCGACTAGTCTCCGGTCCCCGTTTCACCTGCGGCGCCCCGTCCCCGGTCATCCCGGGGGGCGGGGCGCCGCGCCCATAGTGCCCCGAAAGATCCCCGCCACGCCCCCGCGAGAGAGGACGCCCCATGGCCTGGCCGATGCCCGCACCATCCACCGACCGCTTCACCCACCTGCTGTTCCATCCGCGTGAGCGGGTCGCCGAGTGGTTCGCGCGGCCCGGCGCGGTGCGGCGCCTGACGCCCGGGCTGTTGCCGCTGACGCCGGTGCGGGAAGCGGACAATCTCGCGGACGGGACGACGGTGTTCTCCATGCCGGCGGGCGCGAAGTGGGTGGCGCGGCACGACCGCGGGGAGTACGTGCCGGGCCACCGCTTCGCCGATTACGTGGCCAACCAGCCGTTCCGCCGCACTTTGGCATGGCGCCACATCCACCGGTTCGAGGATGTCCGCGGCCCCGGCGAGGACCATCCCGCCTGGTGGACGAACGTCATCGACGAGGTCACCTCCCGCCTGCCCCGGCGCTCCATCGCGGGCGTCTTCGCCTACCGGGCGGCGATCCTCGAGGGCGACATGTCGGCCGCCGCCCGGTTGGCGGAGCATCCCCGGAAGACCATCGCGGTCACCGGCGCCACGGGCACGGTGGGTTCCATGCTCTGCGCGCTGCTGTCGACGTCGGGCCATGACGTCGTCAAGCTCACCCGCTCGCCCTCCGCCGAGCCGGGCACCCGCACGTGGAGCCCCGGGGCGCCGGCGCCGGGACTGCTCGACGGGATCGACGTGCTCATTCACCTGGCCGGCGCGCCGATCGCCGGCCGGTTCACCGACCGGCACCTGGCCAAGGTCCGCGATTCGCGCGTGGGCCCCAGCCGCGCGCTCGCCGAGCTCGCGGCCGGCTCCGGGGTGGAGGCCATCGTGTCGGCGTCGGCGGTCGGCTACTACGGGGCGGATCGGGGCTCGGAGCTTCTCGACGAGGACGCGTCTTCCGGGGACGGCCCCCTCGCCGACATCGTCCGGGACTGGGAGGCGGCGTGGGATCCGGCTCGGGAGGCGGGCATCCGCGTCGCGTGCATCCGCACCGGCATCGTCCAGGCCGGGGGCGGCGGCGTGCTGCCCCTCCTGGCGCGCCTGACCGCCACGGGACTCGGCGGCAGGCTCGGCGACGGCGACCAGTGGTTCCCGTGGATCGGCCTCGACGACCTGCTGGACATCTACCACCGGGCGGCGCTGGAACCCGCGTGGTCGGGGCCGGTCAACGCCGTGTCGCCCGGCGGCGTGGACAACGCCGAGTTCACGGAAACGCTGGCGGCGGTGCTGCGCCGCCCGGCGGTCATCCCGGTGCCCAAGGCCGCGCCGTCGATCCTGCTCGGCGGCCGGGGCGCGGAGGAGCTCGCATTCGCCAACCAGCGCGTGGTCCCCCGCGCGCTGGAGGACGCCGGCCACGTGTTCCGATTCCCGGACCTCGGGGCGGCGCTGCGGCACGAACTGCTGCGCAACGGCTGACGGAGACGGGGAACCGTGCCACAGTGGGGGCATGAGCACGAGCCGGATTTCATCGCGTCTCCCCGTAAAGCACATCACGTCCAAAGCCGTCGCGGCCGTGGTCATCTTGGTCGGCCTGCTGCTCGTCGGCGGGCTGACGGCGCTGACGGCGAACCTCGAGCCCGGAGCCTCCGCACCGGCGACACTGCCGAAGGACTCCGAGTCGGCGAAGGTCCGCGACCTCGAGTCCGAGTTCCCCGGCGGCGACCAGCTCACCGCCATCGCCGTGTTCTCGCGGGAGGACGGCGAACCGCTGGGACCGCCCGACATCGGCGCCGCCCAAGCCTCCGCGAAGGCGATGGCCGGCATCGAACTGCCCGAATCCGCGCTCGAGCAGCTCGGCGACTGGGAAGGCGACAAGACCGTCCGGCAGCTCTCCCCCGCCGTCCCGCTGGCCCCCGAGGCCGCGCAGACCGTGCTCACGTTGCCGGGGGACCTCAACGGAACGGGCCTGGCCGACGCCATCAAGGAGATGCGCGAGACCGGCGGGGAAAGCCTGCCGGACGGCCTGAAGCTCCAGGTCACCGGTCCCGCCGGATTCGCCGCCGACACCGCCTCGGCCTTCGACGGCGCGAACTTCGCGCTGCTGGGCATCTCCGCGCTCGTGGTCGCCGTGCTGCTGATCCTGACCTACCGCTCCCCGATCCTGTGGCTGGTGCCGCTGCTGACGGTGGTCGTCGCCGACCGCGCCGCCTCGCTGCTGGTCGAGCTCATCGCGGCGAAGACGCCGCTGGAGTTCGATGGCTCGACCTCCGGCATCATGTCCGTGCTCGTCTTCGGCGCCGGCACCAACTACGCGCTGCTGCTGATCAGCCGCTACCGCGAGGAACTGCGGCGTTACGACGACCACCGGGAGGCCCTGTCCGTGGCCACCCGGGCATCGACGTCGGCGATCGTGTCGTCGAACCTCACCGTCGTCTTCGCCCTGCTGTCGCTGGCGCTGGCCGTCGTGCCCGCCTACCGCTACCTGGGCATCTCCCTGTCCATCGGCCTGCTGCTCGTGCTGGCCTTCGCCCTGTTCGTCCTGCCCGCCGCGCTGTCGCTGTGCGGCCGCGGCCTGTTCTGGCCGAAGATCCCGCGGGTGGAGGATGAATCGCGGACCGCCAAGTCCTCCGGCTGGTACCGCGTCGCCGACGTCGTGTCCAAGCGCCCCGCCGCCTACCTGGCCGGCATGCTAGTGCTGCTCATCGGGCTGGGCACCGGCCTGTTCGGCGCGAACATCGGGCTGTCCACCACCGCGCAGTTCCGCACCGAGTCCGAGGCCGTCGACGGCCTGGCCACCATCTCCGAGTACACCTCCGCGGGCGCCGCCGCACCGCTGTCGGTGATGGCGCCGACGGAATCCGCCGACCGCGTGGCCGAGGCCATCGGCACCGTCGAGGGCGCGGAGATCCAGGGACCGCCGACCGAATCCACCGACGGAGCGCTCACCCGCTTCACCGTGGTCACCGATTCCGAGCCCGCCGGCGACGAGTCCTTCCGCGACATCAGGGCGCTGAGGGAAGCCACTCACGGCGCCGACGCGAACGCGCTGGTCGGCGGCCAGTCCGCCGAGACGCTGGACACCCGGGAAGGCACGGCGCGCGACACCCTGCTGATCATCCCGATCATCCTGGTGGTAATCCTGGTCCTGCTCATGCTCGTCATCCGAGCCGTGGTCGCGCCGATTTTCCTGCTCATGGCCACCACGCTGTCCGCCGGGGCCGCCCTCGGCGCCGGCGCGCTGGCCTCCGAGCACATCTTCGGGTTCCCGGCCCTCGACGTCTCCGTGCCGTTGTACTCGCTGATCTTCCTCATCGCGCTCGGCATCGACTACACGGTGTTCCTGGTGCTGCGCGCCAAGGAAGAAGCCGCCGGGCACGGCACCGCCGAAGGCATGTCCCGCGCCGTCGGGCTGACCGGCGGCGTGATCACCGCGGCCGGCATCGTGCTGGCGGCCGTCTTCGCCGTCCTCGGCGTGCTGCCGCTGATCACCCTCGGCCAGATCGGCATCGTCGTCGGCCTCGGCATCCTGCTGGACACCTTCCTGGTGCGCACGCTCGTCGTCCCCGCCCTGTTCAACGTGCTCGGCGACCGCATGTGGTGGCCGTCGAAGCCGCCGAACGAGCGCGCCGACGCCGAAAAGCGGGCCACGGCGGCGTCGTAAAGTTCGTCGTAAAGCACCCGCTCCCGCTGCCCGGCGGGGCCCGCCCCCGGCGGGGACGGTGGCGAAGCCGCACCGAACGGGCGCATGCTGGTTGACATGTACCCGGACGTCTACTCCGCCGCCCCGAACCACAACGACGCCATGCCCCACCGCCGTGCGGGATCCTCCGGACTGAAGCTGCCGGAAGTCTCGCTGGGCCTGTGGCACAACTTCGGCGACGACCGCCCCTTCGACGGCATGCGCGCCATCGTGCGCCGGGCCTTCGACAGGGGCGTCACCCACTTCGACCTCGCCAACAACTACGGCCCGCCGCCCGGCTCCGCCGAAGAGAACTTCGGCCGCCTGGTGGCCAAGGACCTGGCGCCCTACCGCGACGAAATCACCGTCACCAGCAAGGCCGGCTGGTGGATGCAGGAGGGCCCGCACGGATTCGGCGGGTCACGCAAGTACCTGGTGGCCAGCTGCGACGCCTCGCTGGCGCGCATGGGACTGGACTACGTCGACGTGTTCTACCACCACCGCCCCGACCCGGACACCCCGCTCGAGGAGACCATGGCGGCCCTGGACTTCATCGTCCGGTCGGGCCGCGCGCTCTACGCCGGCATTTCCAGCTACTCGCCTGCGACGACCCGCCGCGCGCAGGCCATCGCCCGCGAGCTGGGCACGCCGCTGGTGCTGCACCAGCCGAGCTACTCCATGTTCAACCGCTGGATCGAGCGGCCCGGCAGCGCCGCCGGAGCCGAAGACGGGGCGGATGCCGGGGTCGGCGCAGGCGGGACGGGCGCCACCGACTCCCCCAGCCTCCTGGAGGTCGCCGCGGACGAGGGCATCGGCGTCGTCGCGTTCTCCGCGCTGGCGCAGGGCCTGCTCACCGACCGCTACCTCGACGGCATCCCGGAGCACTCGCGCCTCGGCGACGGGAAGATGGACTCCGGTTTCCTCACCGAGGACACCCTCGCCGCCATCCGCGCCCTGAACGGGATCGCCGCCGAACGCGGCCAGAGCCTCGCGCAGATGGCCATCTCCTGGGTGCTGCGCCGCCCCGAGGTGACCTCCGCGCTCATTGGCGCCAGCTCCGTCGAACAGCTCGACGCGAACCTCGACGCCGCCGGCGCCGCCGCGTTCACCGACGATGAGCTGCGGAAAATCGACGAATGGGCGGTCGACCGCGGCATCAACCAGTGGGCGGGCGCGACGGATTCGGTGCGCGGCTAGAAATCCTGCATTGCGCGCAAAGTTGCACGGGGTGTACGTTTGCACCTCGTGGAACCAAACGTGAACCCAGACTGCGGCCTGCGCGAACTCAAGCGCCGGCGCACCCGGCGCGGAATCGAGGACGCGGCGATCACCCTCATCGCCGACCGCGGTTTCGACGACGTCACCATCGAGGACATCTGCGCCGCCGCCGAAATCAGCCGCCGCACCTTCTTCAACTACTTTTCTACGAAGGACGACGCGATCTTCGGCCGCGGCATGCTGTCTTTCGGCGACGCCGAAGCCGAGGCGTTCTCCGAGGCCGCGTCACGCCCGGGCGCGAGCCCGCATTCGGCGCTGCTCGACATCATCGAAGCCGGAGTCGCCAGCCCGTCGCAGGAAGACGATGACCTGCCCGCGGAGGAACGCTCCGCGCGGCACCGCCGCCTGCGCGCGCTGCGCCGGGAGATCATCAACGCCACCCCGAGCCTGCTGACCATCTCCATGACCAGCCAGGCCGCGGCCCTGCGCCGCATGCGCGCCGTCGTCGCCGACCACCTGGCCGCCCACGACGACGCCCGCGTCATGCCGGAGCTGACCGTCGACGAGGAAGCCGGGCTGATCACCGGCCTCGTCCGCGAGGCCCTGTGGTTCGCCGTCTTCCACGACCGCGTCGACGTCGACGGCACCCCGATCCACGACGCGGCAGACCTCATCACCCGATTCTCGAAGGAGTTGAACAAGTGACCGCGACGCCCGAATCCGCGAACACCGCCACCACCATGGGCGGCGACGCCGGGACCACCACCGCCGCCCCGGGCACCACCGCCACCGCCGCCTCCGCCGCGGTCTCCGAACACGCCAGGACCGTCGAAGACAACCACGGCAACCTGGGGCTCATCCTCACTTCCCTGATCCTGGCCATGCTCATGAGCTCGCTGGGCCAGATGATCTTCTCCTCCGCCCTGCCGACCATCGTCGGTGAACTCGGCGGCGTGGAGCACATGTCGTGGGTGATCACCGCCTTCCTGCTCATGCAGACGATCGCGCTGCCCATCGCCGGCAAGCTCGGCGACATGATCGGCCGCAAGGGCCTGTTCCTCTTCGGCATCGCCGCGTTCATCGCCGGCTCGATCATCGGCGCGCTGGCGCAGGACATGACGCTGCTCATCGTCGCCCGCGGCGCCCAGGGCCTCGCCGGCGGCACGCTGATGGTGACCTCGCAGGCGATCATGGCCGAGGTCGTCTCCGCCCGCGAACGCGGCAAGTACATGGGCCTGTTCGGCGCGGTCTTCGGGCTGAGCTCCGTCCTCGGCCCGGTGCTCGGCGGCTGGTTCACCGACGGCCCCGGCTGGCGCTGGGGCCTGTGGATCAACGTCCCGCTGGGCCTCATCGCCCTGGCCACCGCCTGGCGCTACCTGCACCTGACCAAGCGCCCCGCCACCGGCGACTTCGACTGGGCGGGCACCGCGCTGATGGTCGTCGCCACTTCGACGCTCATCCTCACCGCCACGTGGGGCGGCACCCAGTACGAGTGGGGGTCGCCGATGATCCTCTCGCTCATCGTGGTGTCCGCCGTCGCGTGGATCGGGTTCGTCGTCGTCGAAAAGCGGGCGAAGAACCCCCTGGTGCCCATGACCCTGTTCGCCAACCGCAACTTCGTGCTCACCACCCTCGCCGGCCTGGCCATGGGCGTCGGCATGTTCGGCACGATGGCCTACCTGCCCACGTACCTGCAGATGGTCCACGGCCTGTCGCCGACGGCGGCCGGCCTGATGATGATCCCGATGATGATCGGCATGCTCGGCACCTCCATCGCCGTCGGCTGGATCATCAGCCGAACCGGCCGCTACAAGTGGTACCCCGTGGTCGGCATGGTCTTCGTCGCCGCGGCGCTGACGCTGATGTCCAACCTGACGCCCCAGACCACCATCCAGGTCGTCGGCGCCAACCTGTTCCTCATGGGCTTCGGCCTGGGCCTGGTCATGCAGGTGCTGGTGCTGATCGTGCAGAACTCGTTCCCGGTGCGCGTCGTCGGCACCGCGACGGCGTCGAACAACTTCTTCCGCCAGATCGGCGGCGCCGTCGGCTCGTCCGTGGTGGGCGCGATCTTCATCCACCGCATGCAGGACCTGCTGGCCGAGCGCATGCCCGCCGGCGTCGACTTCTCCGCCGGCGGAGGCGCCGCCAAGCTCACCCCCAAGCTCCTGGAGAGCCTGCCCGCCCCCATCCACGACGTCGTCGTGAGCAGCTACAACGACGGCTTCACGCCGGTGCTGCTCATGCTCGTGCCGCTGATGATCATCGCGGCGGTCATCCTGTTGTTCGTCCGCGAGGACAAGCTCAAGGAGTCGGTGGAGTAACAGCCGCCGAAATCAAAAGGAGCCGGGTCGATCGGATCATTCCGATCGGCCCGGCTCGTTGTGTCGTGCAGTCTCGTGGCGTCGTGCAGCGTGGTCAGGCGCCGACCTGGTCGGCGGCGTTGTCGAGCTTCTCCAGCACCGGCCGCACCGGGTCGCCGGATTCCTCGGCCTCCTTGATGGCGCGCTTTTCGGCGCGTTCCTCGGGCTTCTCCAGCAGGCGCTCGAGGATGATGATGTCGCGCCACTGGCCGGCCATCGGCCCGTAGGTCATCTTGGCCATGTGGTGGTAGACGCCGACCTCGCGGAAGCCGAGCTTACGGTGCAGCTTCAGCGACCCGACGTTTTCGGGGAAGACCCAGGAGTGGATGGACCAGCAGCCCTTCTCGGTCGCCTCGGTGATGAGGTGCTCGAGCAGCGCCCCGGCGATGCCCATCCCCTGCCCGTCGGGGTGCACGTAGATCGAGTCCTCGATGACCCCGCGCAGGATGTGCCGCTTCGACACGGACGACGCCGAAGCCCAGGCCAGGATCTTGGAGGGGTCTTCGTCGGATGTCGCGACGTAACACAGGTCCAGCCGCTTCAACGCGCTGAACCCCTCCCAATCCGGTGCCGAGTGCTCCCAGGACGCGTGCCCGGTGTCGAGGCCGATCTCGTAGATCACCTGCACCTGCGGGTAGTCGTCTTCGCGCATCAACCGGATGCTGAATCCGCGGTTTCCGTCAGCCATGCGTCCAGTCTGTCGGATTTGTCGGGCCGCGTCGAATGAACCGGCGAAAACCCAGTTCAGCGCCGTCGGCGGGGTTTACGCGGCACACCTTTTCCCCGGCCGCCGGGGGCGCCGGGCTTCCCGCCCCGCTTGCCGCCCGACTTTCCGGTCCGGTTCGCGCCCCCGGCTTCGGCTTGACGACGCGCCTGTTTGGCCAGCGTCTTCTCTCTGGCGGTGAGCTTCTTCTTCGGGGCGGCGTCGTCGGCGAGCGCCGAGCGGCGGGAGCCCTCGCGGCGGCCGCGCACGATCCCGGCGAGTTCCTGGGTCAGTTCGTCGTCGGCGGCTTTGGGCCAGGTCAGCCAGAGGGTCGTCGGCTCGGCGCCGGGAGCCGGGGCGATTTCGCGGTGGGTCGTGCCGCGGGCGTTGAGCGCGCGCAGCAGCGGCCGCGGCGCCAGCAGCACTCCCGCCCCGGTGGCCACGACCTGCAGCATGTCGCGGACCGCGCCCGGTTCCGCGCCGACGGAGGCGTCGAGAAGCACGGTCTCGCCCTCCAGGTCCCCGCGATCGACGACGTCGCCGTCCCCCACCAGCGAAAGCACATGTTCACGTTCGACGGCGATGCCCGGTGCTTCGTCGTAAAGCCGGATGCGGTGGAGCGAATCGTCCTCCCGGGGATCCCTCGCCAGCGCCATGTCCGCCCGGCCCGCGTGCACCTCGAGCACGGGGTCGTCGGCGGAAAATGCCGTCAGCGCCAGCCCCGTGCGCTCGCGGTAACGGCGGAACCACTTCTCCGGCATCGCACCCGGCACAAACGCCACGCGAAGCACCCGGTCACGGGCCCGATCGGGGGACTCCGCGACGGGGTCCGATTCAGCGCCCGCGCCGGGGCCCGAATCGGCGCTCGCGCCGGGGTTCGCGGCCGCGTTGCCGGCGGCGCCGGCGTGGCCGGAAGGGTCGGTCGACATGAACGCCATGCTACGTCCCGGTGCTACCGTGGGGCCCATGAAACCCCTGACCGCGGCCAAGAAACTGGGCGTCTACCTGCCCGCGACCCCCGAAGAATTCCAGCAGTCGGACTTGAGCCACGAGGAGTTCGTGGAGCTGCAGAAGAACCCGCCGGAGTGGCTCGCCGAGTTGCGCCGCACGGGCCCGCACCCGCGGCCCGAGGTGGCCCGGCGCCTGGGCATCACCATCACGGCCCTGAAGGCCAACGACATGGACAAGCCGCTGACCACCGAGGACATCAAGGCGCTCCTGGCCGATCAGCCGGACTGGCTGCGCGCGGCGCGGACGTCGCTGGCGGAGCAGCGCGCCGAAGCCGCCGAGCGGGAGGACGGGGGCGCGCGATGACCGGCACCGTGACCCTCGCCCACGACGTCCACGGCCCGGACGCCGCCGGAACGCCCACCGCGGTCCTGCTCGGATCGCTGGGTGCCTCGCGGGGCATGTGGGACGCCCAGGTGGAGGCGCTGTCGGGGTCGGCCCGCATCGTCGCCGCCGACCTGCGCGGCCACGGCCAGTCCCCCGCCCCGACCGGCGAGTACGCGATGGAGGACCTCGCCGCGGACGTGCTGGCGCTGATGGATTCGCTGGGCATCGACCGCGCCCACCTGGTCGGACTGTCGCTGGGCGGCGCGGTGGCGCAGACCATCGCCCTGGACCACCCCGAGCGCCTGGAGACCCTGACGCTGATCTCCACCGCCCCGAAGTTCGGCGAGACGCAGACGTGGCTGGACAAGGCCGAGAAGGTGCGCGAGCAGGGTACCGGCGTGCTGGCCGACACCGTGGTGGGCAACTGGTTCACCGACGAGTGCTTCGCGTCGAACCCGGCGCTGCCCCGGCGTTTCGCCGACGGCATCCGCACCACCTCCGACGACGGGTACGCCGGTTGCTGCCATGCCATCGCCGGCTTCGACGCCCGCGCGCGTCTGGCGGACATCACCGTGCCCACGTGGGTCATCGCGGGCGAGGAGGACACCTCCACTCCCCTTCCGGTGGTGGCGTCGCTTCACGACGGCATCCCCGGCTCCCGCTTCACCAAGATTTCGCCGGCCAAGCACCTGGTCAACGTCGAGCGCCCGGCCGACGTCAACCGCGTGCTCGCCGAGCAGTGGGGACTGACGGCCTGACTGTCGTGCCTCGGCAGGTCGGGAACGGCTGGTCGTCACTTACGTTGACCGGCCGCCCGTCACGTCGTTCCCCGGCAGGTCGGGAACGGCTTTCGCGGGAACGGAGGCGCCCAGTCATCGCAACCTGCCGGTACGCGACAGCTGACCCACCCCGAGTGGACCCGGGCACTGTCCCCTCCTCTGCAAACCCACCCCGAATGGACCCGGGCACCGTCCCCTCCTCTGCAAACCCACCCCGAAAGCGCAGACCCACCTGCTCTAACGGGTGGGGTTGCGCATTCGGGGTGGGTTGGCGCGCGCGTGTGTGCTGCGTCCGCCGGCATGGCCGGTTGCGGTCGACAGCGTTCGCAAACTACCGGGGCACAACAACCGAACCGGCCGGGGCACAACAACCGACCCATCCCCACGCACGCAAAAAGCGAGGCGGCCATCCTGTTCCAAGGGATGGCCGCCTCGCTTTTCGTGTGCAATTGGAGGTTGCGTGTGACTGACTGTCGTGACTGTCGTGGCAGTTGACCACTGAGCGTCACGATAATCAGCGACCAGCGATGACGCGATTAAAAGAACGAAATGCTTGCGTTAATCACCCCCGCGCGACGGCGACGGGCCCCGATGACGACGCAATGTCGACGCAGGTGAATCCCGCTTTTTTAGGTTGCCCTAAGTTGCGGCGCGCGCGAGGGAACGGGGGTAGCGCCAACCCGTCGAAAAGCGCCCCAACCTGCATGTTCCACCGAGAGAGATGCAGCCCTCCCCACCGTCGCACCCGCCCCGCGAACGTGACCGACCCCTCAGGTTTGGCAAAAACGGGGGCAATGCCACGGCACCCGGTGGCCTCGGTCACATATTTATGCATAATGGTTGAGACAGACATACCGGCGAGCGCGACGCCGCCCGGGATGGGAACATGGCCCCGGCCCCACGACGGCGCCACCACCCCGCACCGGACGGACCGCACGCGCCTCGCACGGCATCCCAGCCACTCTCAATCGAGCACGAGGAGACGCCCCCATGAAGGACTTCCTGCCCCGCACCCACTTCGCCGAAGAGCACGAGATGTTCCGCGACATGGTCCGCGGCTTCGTCGAGAAGGAGATCACCCCCAACGTCGAGCGCTGGCACGAGTCGGGCATGCCGGACCGCGAAATCTTCAAGAAGGCCGGCGAGCTCGGCCTGATCGGCATGTCGACGCCGGAGGAGTACGGCGGCGGCGGCGAGATGGACTTCCGCTACAACCAGGTCCTCAACGAGGAGCTCACCGCCTCCGACTGCGGCTCCATCGTGGTGTCCTTCGGCACCCTCAACGACCTGGTCGCCCCGTACCTGGCCAAGTTCGCGTCCGAGGAGCTCAAGCAGAAGTACCTCGCGCCGATGAACGCCGGCGACCTGATCGGCTGCCTGGCCATGACCGAGCCGGGCGCCGGCTCCGACCTCGCGGGCATGCGCACCTTCGCCAAGAAGGACGGCGACCACTGGGTCCTCAACGGCGCGAAGACGTTCATCTCCAACGGCATGCTGTCCGACTTCGCACTGGTCGCGGCCATCACCGACCCGTCGAAGGGCCGCGCGGGCGTGTCCATGTTCGTCGTGGACACCGGCCTGGAGGGCTACTCCAAGACCGGCCCGCTGAAGAAGGTCGGCCTGAAGGCCCAGGACACCGCCGAGCTGCACTTCGACAACGTGCGCGTGCCGGCGGAGAACCTCCTCGGCGAGGAGGGAGCCGCCTTCGGCTACCTGCGCACCAACCTGGCCCACGAGCGCCTGACCCTGGCGGTCGGTTCGGTGGCCACGTCCCGCCGCGCCTGGACCCTGGCGTACAACTACGCCCAGGAGCGCGAGACCTTCGGCAAGCCGCTGATCCAGCACCAGGTCCACGGCCACTACCTGGCGGACATCGCCACGCGCATCACGGCGCTGCAGGCGTTCGTCGACCAGTGCGTCATGGCGCACAACGCCGGCAATCTCGATGAGACCGCCGCGTCGATGGCGAAGTTCTGGACCACCGAGGAGCAGCAGGACATCGTCACTCGCTGCCTGCAGATGTTCGGCGGCTACGGCTTCATGCTGGAGTACCCGATCTCGACGCACTACCTGGACTCGAAGGTGCAGACCATCTACGGCGGCACCAACGAGATCATGAAGGAGATCATCTTCCGCCGCATCGCCAAGGGCGGCGCCGCGTAACGTCCGCGTTCCGGCGGGCGCCTCCGCTCCTCCTGGCGGGGGTCCGCGGCACGGTTGCCGTGCCCCGCGCATTTTCGCTTGACGACGGCCCGTTCCCCTCGTGGGAGCGGGCCGTCGTCGCGTTCGGTGGGGCATTCGGTGGGGCGCCTGTACCCTCTGGGGCATGCAGACTTCGCCGACGACCGACGAAACCCGGAACGACGCCCCGAACGGGAAGGCCGTGACCGCGGATCATTCCCGGGCGGCCGCCGGGACTGTCGGGGCCGTCGGCGCCGCCGGCCGCGGGACGGTTCTGGTCGGGGGCCGCACGTTCCGCGTGCTCGTCGCCGTCGGCGCCGCGCTGGCTACGTTCCTGATCATCGGCCTGCCGACGGACATCATCCCCAACCCGGTCTTCGGCCGGGACGTGCCCGTGCGCCCGTGGGAGCTGCCCGTGCTCGCCGTGACGGCGGTGCTCACCGGCCTGTACTTCGGCCTGCAGCGCCCCGGTTCAGAGAAGTCCGCTCCGGCGATCGGCGGCGCGGGACTGGCCATGTTCGCCGTGGCGTGCCCGGTGTGCAACAAGGTCGTGCTGCTCGCCCTGGGGACATCCGGGGCGCTGGGTTTCTGGCAGCCGCTGCAGCCCTTCCTCGCCGCGATCTCCCTCGCCGCCCTGCTCGCGGCCGTCGTGTGGGCATGGCGCCGCAACCCGTGCGCCGACGGCGAGTGCGCCGTCGGCTGAGCACGGGCGACCGGGTGGCCGGATCCCCAGTTCACCGGATCCCCGGCTTCACGGCTCCCCGGCTTCACGGCTCCCCGGCTTCACGCCTCCCCTGCTGCGCGGGCTCCCGAGCGGCTCAGATGAACAGCAGCTGGGCGCCGTCGGTCAGCTCGATGAAGTCGTTGGCGCTGATGACGTTCTCCACTCCGTCGTACAGGTCGGCGATGGCCAGGTTGTTCATGTCGAAGCTCATGCGGCACGCCCACAGGTGGCCGCCGGCCGCGACGATCTGATCAAGCATTTCGGGGACCGTCGGCACTTCGAGGTCGGCGATCTGGCCCTTCATCATGCGGGTGGCGAAGCCGGTCATGCCGGGCAGCGCCCCGAGCATGTGGGGCACGGATGCCTTCGGCGCCTGCGGCATGTGCATGGCCGTGTTGCCGACCAGGGTGAACTTCAGGTCGTCCATGTGCTCCTTGGTGACTATGTCCAGCCCCCAGAAGGTGAAGAACAGGTGCAGCTCCAGCCCTTCGCTGAGGGCGGCGTTGCCCAGGATCAACCCCGGGTACGCCATGTCGAGGTTGCCCTTGCTGCAGATGATCGCGAGTTTGCGCTGTGACATGGGTGCTCCTTACACGCAGCCCTTGGGCTTCGGCAGACCGGCGATCCACGCCATTTTCTTGGCGGGCTTGCCGGGGAAGATGGTGAACAGCTGCTTGACCTCGTAGCCGCCGACGGTGGCCACGCGGCGCAGCGTGGGGGTTTGCCTGCGGGCGGCGTAGTCGTCGCGCAGGAATTCGGCGATGGCCAGGACGGTGTCGCCGGCGTCGATGCCCAGGTCCGCCGCGCGCTGCGCGGCGAGCTCGGGCGTCCAGTCCGGGTTCGGGGCGCTTTCCGACGGCACGTCGACGGCCGCAGTCGGCGCGGGAGCCGCGGGCGCCGCGTCCGTGGCCACGGCGCCATCGCCATGCGGAGCCGCCTCGCCGGCGGTTGCCGGAGCCGCGGGAGCCGCTGTAGCCGCAACCGGAGCGGCCGAGGCCGGGGCCGCGGAGGCGGGGGCGGCGCTCGCCACCGGCGCGTTGCGGGGGATCGCCCGGGGGCTGATGTCCAGGCGCGGGCCGTGAGCGTCGGGGCGGGTCGCCCCTCGCCCGGTGGACTGTCCGGCGGGAATCTTGCCGCGCATGGACAGGTCCGGCGGCAGCGGCAGCGGGCGGCCCTTGAGCAGGATGTTCCAGTAGATCCACTCGAACGCCAGCTTGCCCCAGTGGTTCAGCCGCGATTCCCCGAGCAGGCGCATCGGGCCGACGCGGGGCACGGGGAACGTGCCGGTCAGCGGTTCGACCTCGTAGTTGAAGTCGAGCAGCATGCCCATGCCGTCGCCGGTTTCCACGAAGCAGTTGGCGTGGCCGTCGAACTTCGCGGTCGGTTCGCGCCCCTCGAGCTCAGCGAGGAAGTTCTCGGTGAACACGTCGATGGAGAAGTGCGCCACCGCACCCGCCTTGGACGTCGGCAGCGTGCCGGCGTCGCCGAGCACGTACACGTCCGGGGACGCGTCGGCGCGCATGGTGTGGGGGTCGCAGGGGACGTAGTTGCCCTCGTCGCCGATGCCGGAGCGCGCGATGAACTCGGCGCCCATGTTCACCGGCACCGTGACCAGGAGGTCGAAGGGGATCTCCCGGCCGTCGAAGCCGACGAGCATCTTGCGGTCGCCGTCGATGCGCTCGACGGCGAAGTCCGTCTCGACTTCGATCTGCCTCTCGTCCAGCGCACCGCCGAGTTCGCGGCTGGCGACCGGCTTGGTGAACGCCCCGTCCAATGGCGTGATGTACGTCAACGCCGTGCGCTCGCGCAGGCCCTTTTCCCGCAGCCAGGAATCGGCGAGGAACGCGAATTCCATCGGGGCCACGGGGCATTTGATGGGCATTTCGGCGATGTGCACGACCATGCGGCCGCCGCGGAAGTAGCGGAGGGCCTCCTTCAGGGCGATGGCGCCGTCGAGGTCGTAGAAGTGGTGGACATCATCGGAATCCATGCCCGGCGTCATGTCCGGCCGGGGCGAGGTTCCCGTGGCGATGACAAGCTTGTCGTAGCCGAGGGTCCGGCCGTCCGCCAGGGTCACCTCGTGGGCGTCCACGTCCACGCGGTCGATGTCGCCGAGGATGAAATCGATGCCCTTGGCGAATTGCCGCGAGCGTGGTTTGGCGATCCCCTTTTCGGAGGTCTTGCCGAAAGGCAGGAACAGGTACCCCGGCTGGTAGGGGTGGCGGTCGTCGGCGTCGACGACCGTGATGGATAGCTTCTCGGCGGGCACGGCCTTGCGCAGCTTGTTCGCCGCGATGGTGCCGGCGGTGCCGCCGCCGAGAATGAGCAGGCGCGTCATTGTCGGTCCTCTCCGTCGCGGGAGAGGCCACTTCTGCGGCGCCGCATGCGGGTCCCGCCCGGCGATCGGCCCGGCTTCTCCCTCCATTTGGAGATTACCCCCACCCGCATCGGAATTGGATGTGTTCCCGGCCACATCACCCCCTCTGAGCAGTGGTTTCGCCGGGCAACCGGGTACGGCGGGAGGCCGGCGCGGCGGAAAACCGAGGCGGAAGGCCGCTGGGGGTCGCCGGCGGCTTCAACGCCGGCTGACGGCCCCTACTCCTCGTCGAATTCCAGGAACTCCTTGATGAAGGCCAAGAAAGTCGGCCATGTTTGCGCCGCAGACCGATTTTCGAGGAAGTCGCCGTAGCCTCCGGCCTCCACGAGAAGAACCTCATCCGTCGCGCGATCATAAAAGAGGAAGTCGTCGAGCTCCGGGTTGAAGAACTCGTAATAGTTTTCGGCGAGTCCGTCGTGTTGCCGCAGAGCGGCCGTCCGACTGCCGTCGAAATTCAGGACATCGAGGCTCACATCGCTTGTATAGCCAACTGTTCCGTACATTTCTTCGGAGAAAGTGGACCAGAATTCGACGAACTCGGCATTGCGCTCGCCGAACCCGAGATCGGCGAACGCCTCCCTGGTCCGCTCCTGCGGTTCGGGCAGCATCCTGCCAAATTCATCCTCGAGAAACTCCGCAAAACCCGAATCGAGTGCCATGACGGAGATGGTACGTGACCGAGATGGCACGCGACCGGGAATCCATCGACCTTCATGGAGGTCATGGACGACTAACGCCCCGTGAACTCCGGGGCGCGCTTGTTCAGGAAGGCGTCGACGGCCTCCGCATGGTCGCCGGTGACCACCAGGCGCTTCTGCGCGCCGGATTCCCGGTCGGCGATGGCCAGCATCGCCGAGGCATCCCGCACCAGCGCCTTGATCTCGCGGTAGGACCCCGTCGGCCCCGACGCCAGCTTCCGCGCAAGTTCCTCGGCCGCCTCATCGGCGTCATCCCCGTCGACGACCTCGGTGACCAAACCCAACTCGTGCGCCGTCTCGGCGGGGACCGGCAGGTCGTCGAAAAGCAACTGCAGCGCCTTCGCCTGCCCCACCAGCTGCGGGAGCAAGTAGCTGATGCCGCAGTCCGTGGCCAGGCCGATCGACGGGAACGCGGCCTTGAACGTCGCCGTGCGCGCCGCCACCCGGAAATCGCAGTTGAGGGCGAGCGACCACCCCGCGCCCGCCGCCGCCCCGTTGATCGCCGCGACGACCGGCACCGGAATCGCCGCCAGCGCCGCCACCATCGGGTTGTACTCGACGTCGACCTTGTCCATGGCCGATTCGTCGCGCATCTCGGTCAGGTGCTCCTTCAGATCCTGCCCCGTGCAGAACACCTTCTTGCCGCCCTTGAGCAGCACCGCGCGCACCAGCTGGTCCGCATCGCCCTCGCCCGCCGGCACGGTCGCGGGATCGGCATCGCGGGCCGCCGCCTCGAAGGCCTCGCGGAGCTCGAGGCGCAGCGCGCGGTTGAGGGAATTGTGCCCCTCGGGACGGTCGATGGTGATGGTCAGCAGCCCGCCGTCGCGGTGCATCGAAACGAAATCCATGCCCCCACGCTATCCGCGCGCACGCCGCCGCGGACCGGGTTCGCGCGTTTACCCGGGGACGGCGAACGGCCCCGCACCGGAATGGTGCGGGGCCGTCGGGGACGAATGCCGGGAGGCTAGACGATCGTCCAGTCCTCGAGGCCCTCGTACAGCGGGAAGTCCTCGGCCAGCTTGGCCACGCGGGCGCGCAGAGCCTGGGTGTCGGCGTTCTTGCCGGCGGCCAGGGCGGTGCCGATGATGTCGGCGACCTCGCCGAACGCCTTCTCGTCGAAGCCGCGGGTGGCCAGCGCCGGGGTGCCGATGCGCAGGCCGGAGGTGACCATCGGCGGGCGCGGGTCGAACGGCACGGCGTTGCGGTTGACGGTGATGCCGACCTCGTGCAGCAGGTCCTCGGCCTCCTGGCCGTTCATCTCGGAGTTGCGCAGGTCCGCCAGCACCAGGTGGACGTCGGTGCCGCCGGTGAGGACGTCGACGCCGGCGTCCTTGCAGTCGGAGGCGGTCAGGCGCTCGGCCAGCAGGCGGGCGCCGGTGAGGGTGCGCTCCTGGCGCTCCTTGAACTGCTCGGTGCCGGCGATCTTCAGGGCCACGGCCTTGGCGGCGACGGCGTGCATCAGCGGCCCGCCCTGCTGGCCCGGGAAGACGGCGGAGTTGAGCTTCTTGGCGTAGTCCTGCTTGGCCAGGATCATGCCCGAGCGGGGGCCGCCGAGGGTCTTGTGCACGGTGGTGGACACGACGTCGGACGCGGCGACCGGCGACGGGTGCAGGCCGGCGGCGACCAGGCCGGCGAAGTGGGCCATGTCGGTCCACAGCTTCGCGCCGACCTCGTCGGCGATGGAGCGGAACGCGTCGAAGTCGAGGTGGCGCGGGTAGGCGGACCAACCGGCGATGATGACGTCCGGCTTCTCCGCCAGCGCCTGCTCGCGGACCTTGTCCATGTCGATGCGCATGGTGTCCGGGTCGACGCCGTACGCGCCGACCTCGTAGAGCTTGCCCGAGAAGTTGAGCTTCATGCCGTGGGTCAGGTGGCCGCCGTGGGCCAGATCAAGGCCCAGGATGCGGTCGCCGGCGTTGATCAGCGCGTGCAGGACGGCGGCGTTGGCCTGGGCGCCGGCGTGCGGCTGGACGTTGGCGAACTCGGCGCCGAAGAGCTCCTTGGCGCGGTCGCGGGCGAGATCCTCGACGACGTCGACGTTCTCGCAGCCGCCGTAGTAGCGGCGGCCCGGGTAGCCCTCGGCGTACTTGTTGGTCAGCACCGAACCCTGCGCCTGCAGGACGGCGCGGGGGACGAAGTTCTCGCTGGCGATCATCTCCAGCGTGTCGCGCTGGCGGGCCAGCTCGCCGGCCATGGCCTCGGCGACTGCCGGGTCGAGTTCGCTGAGGGACTGGTAGCGGACGTCATCGCTGGGGATACCGGTCATGGGTGGCCAACAACCTTTCGAAAGGAAGCTACGGGTTCGAAAGGCCATCGTAGTCCCCCACCCCCGGCGGGGCCGATTCGGTCCCGGACACCTCCCCCGGCATCGGTGTCCGGGGGTACCGCGCGGTGACGGGGCCAACGTATGGCGCGGCGCCCGTCCTAGAACGCGACCCAGCCGATCGCGCCGGCCGCGAGCACGACGGCCCACGCGGGCAACTTGAACTTGGTCAGCGCGGCCAACGCGGCGACGGCGACGACGAAGGTGCCGGGCCCGGAGATGCCGTGCGTCCAGACGGGGTCGTAGAACGCGGCGGCGAGCAGCCCGACGACGGCGGCGTTGATCGCCGCCACCGCACCGCGCGCCTTGGGGTTGGCCGCCTGCTTGGCCCATACGGGCATGACGGCGATGAGCAGCAGCATCGACGGCAGGAAGATGGCCAGCGTGGCGATCAGCGCCCCGAGCATCCCGCCGGAGGCCATGCCCAGGTAGGACGCGAAGGTGAACAGCGGGCCCGGCACGGCCTGGGCCAGGCCGTACCCGGCCAGGAAGGTGTCGGCGTCGACGGCGCCGGGGACCAGACCGCCCTCCAGCAGCGGCAGCACCACGTGGCCGCCGCCGAAGACGAGCGCACCGGCCCAGTAGTAGGTGCCCCACCACTGCGTCACGGCCAGGGCCATGACGGCGAAGAACGCCACGGCCGCGCCAATCGACGCCCACGCGGGGACGCTGTAGGCGAGGTGCGCGGGCTCGGCGGCGGACTCGTCACTCCCGCCGCCCTTGCCGCTGCCGCCGTCTTCGCCGTCGCCACCTTCTTTTCCTGTCTTGCCGCCGCTCCCCCGGCCCCCGCCGCGGATGAACGCCAGCCCGATCACGCCCGCGACGACGATCGCCCCGACTTGCGCCCACGCGCCCCAACCGCCGGGCGCCAACAGCGTCAGGGCCATCGCGCCGAGCGCCAGCGCGGCGGTCAACCGCGACGTCACCAGGTTCTTCGCCATCCCCCACAGGGCCACCGCCACGACGGCGACCGCCGCCGCCTTCAATCCCGCGATCGGCCCGTCCAGATCACCGAAGTACGCCACTCCCACGGCGGCCAGCGCCAAAACGACCGCGGAAGGCGTCGTAAAGCCGATGAAGGCCGCCAACATGCCCGGCAGCCCCGCGCGGCGCCAGCCCAGCGCCATGCCGACCTGCGACGACGCCGGCCCCGGCAGGAACTGGCACAGGGCGACGACGTCGGCGTACTCGGAGTCGG
Organism: Corynebacterium halotolerans; assembly: GCF_001056295.1. Taxonomy (GTDB): domain Bacteria; phylum Actinomycetota; class Actinomycetes; order Mycobacteriales; family Mycobacteriaceae; genus Corynebacterium; species Corynebacterium hansenii. The sequence continues at coordinate 286,160 of NZ_JVMD01000015.1, read as the reverse complement.
TGAGCCACCGGCGCTTGCCCACGAACTCCTCGCGGAAGTAGCCCAGGTGCGCGACCGGGCCGCCGAAGGACGTCAGGCCCAGCAGCCCGAACGCGGAGAACACCTCGCCGACGGAGCCCCTCTTCCCGCCGGGTTCTCCCCCGGCGGCAGCGGCGGGCGTTTCCCCCGCCGAGACGGCATTTCCCTCAGACGACTGTTCGACCATGACAGAGATGTTATGGCACCCGATACTCCTCCGCAGCACCGGCGCTTGGCATGATGGAAGCATGACCCGCGCGCAGGCACCCGGCCCGTACCTGGAGTTCGACAGGCGCCAATGGCGCGAGCTCCGCGAGTCGATGCCGCAGGTGCTCACCGCCGAGGAAGCCGAACGGCTCTCCGGCATCGGCGAAAACATCGACCTCGACGAGGTCGCGGAGGTCTACCTCCCCCTGTCGCGCCTCATCCACCTGCGCGTGCAGGCGCACCGCGAACTCAACCGCGCCACCGCCACCTTCCTCGGCGAGGAGTACCACGGCGTGCCGTTCATCATCGGCGTCGCGGGATCGGTGGCCGTCGGCAAGTCCACCACCGCCCGCCTGCTGCAGGTGCTGCTGGAACGCTGGGACACCAACCCGCGCGTGGACCTGATCACCACCGACGGTTTCCTGCACCCCTCCGCCGAGCTCAACCGGCGCGGGATCATGAACCGCAAGGGCTTCCCCGAGTCCTACGACCAGCGGGCGCTCATGCGCTTCGTCACCTCGGTGAAGGCCGGCGTGCGCGACGTGAAGGCCCCGGTGTACTCGCACACCGCCTACGACCGCGTGCCCGGCGAGTACGAGGTCGTCGACCAGCCGGACATCCTCATCGTCGAGGGACTCAACGTCCTGCAGACCGGCCCGATGCTGATGGTCAGCGACCTGTTCGACTTCTCCGTCTACGTCGACGCCCGCCGCGAGGACATCGAGCGCTGGTACATCGAGCGCTTCCTGAAGCTGCGCCACACCGCGTTCCGGGCGCCGGGCGCGCACTTCGCCGATTACGCCGGCCTGGACGACGAAGCCGCGGCCATCGAGGCCCGCCGCATCTGGCAGACCGTCAACCTGCCGAACCTCATGGAGAACATCCTGCCCACGCGCGTCCGCGCGTCGCTGGTGCTGCGCAAGTCCAGCGACCACACCATCGACCGGGTGCGCATGCGCAAGCTGTGAGCCCGCTTTACGACGCCGGCGCGTCGAGCCATTCGACCAGCGCGTCGAGTTCGGCGAAGTCCACGCGGTCGGTGTCGACGCCGTAGGAGTCGATCATCTGCCGCTCGTTCGGCGACGGGTTCTTCTTCCCCTTGATCATCCGCGTCATCGTCCACAGCACCGCGCGGTGCTTGCGCGACATCACCGAGAACATCAGCCGCCCCGGCAGGTAGTGGCGGTGGACCCGCTCGGACACGTCGTCGAGGGCCGCGCGGGCGGGATCCTTCTCGCGGACCTCGTCCAGCAACGTCATGCCGATCACCGCCAGCGCCATCTTGCGGTCCGGGTTCTTCCGCGCGGCCGCCTTCATCAAGTTGGCGCCGCCGAAGGTGCCCGCGTAGTTCGGGGTGAACACGATCAGCGGGGCGTCGGGGCGATCGGCGAGCATCGAATCCAGCTCGTCGTCGGCGTACGGGGAGTCGGCCTTGCCCCCTCCGACCAGCATTCCCCCGGTGCGGCGCGCGAATTCCTCGGCATACTCCGTGGTCGACCCGTACCGGGTGTTCGACACGACGACGATGGGCTGGACGTGCGCGGAGTTCGACATGAGCCCAATTGTGCCCCCAATCGCGAGCCTTCGCCCGCGGGGACCCCGCGAAAGGCGGGGCCACGGGCTTACGGCGGCCGAAGCGGACTCAGCGGCCGAAGCGGCGGCTGCGCTGCGAAAAGTCCCGCAGGGCGCGGAGGAAGTCGATGCGGCGGAACTCCGGCCAGTAGGTGTCGGTGAACCAGATCTCCGAATAGGCCGACTGCCACAGCAGGAAACCGCTGAGCCGCTGCTCCCCCGAGGTGCGGATGACCAGGTCCGGGTCCGGCTGCCCCGAGGTGTACAGGTGGCGGCCGATGGCCTCCGGCGTGATCCGCTCGACGATGTCGGCGGCCTCGGCCCCCTCGTCCACGGCGTCGCCGATGATCCGCCGCACGGCGTCGACGATCTCCTGCCGGCCGCCGTAGCCGACCGCGATGTTGACCTGGATGCCCGTGTTGCCCGCCGTGAGCTTCTCGTCCCGGCGCAGGCGGTCCGCCATGTCGTCGGGAAGCAGCTCCAGGTGGCCCACCATCCGCAGCCGGATGTCCTGCCCCGCGTCGGCGAGCTCATCGGCGACGTCGCCGATGATGCCGAACAGCAGCTCCAGCTCGTCGGCCGACCGGCGCAAGTTCTCCGTCGACAGCAAGTAGATGGTCACCAGATCGACGTCCTGCTCCGAACACCAGGACACGAATTCCGCGATCTTGCGGGCGCCCACCCGATGCCCGTGGCTGACGTCGGTGAACCCGGCCTCGCGGGCCCACCGGCGATTGCCGTCGGCCATCACGGCCACGTGGTTCGGGCGCGGCAGGCCCACGAGCGAACGGGCCAGCCGGCGCTCGTAGAGCGGATACGCCAGGCGCGCGAGCACCCGCGGAACTTGGAACGGTTTCACGCCGCCGAGTCTACCGGGCGCGTGCGATCGCCCGATGTCTCGGGTCAGGCCCGCTGCGGGCCGCCGCCCCGGGCTTCGCGGCGCGCGCGGACGGCGTCGGCCAGCTCGTGGAGCAGCACGTCCGTCGTGCCCCAGTCGATGCACGCATCGGTGACGGACTGGCCGTACTTCAGGCCCTCGCGGCCGTTGACCACCTTCTGGTTGCCGCCCTCGATGAACGACTCGATCATGATGCCGTCGATGCCGTCGTCGCCCGACGCGATCTGCCCGGCGATCTCGCGGACGACCTCCGCCTGGCGGACCTCCGACTTGCCGGAGTTGGCGTGGCTGGCGTCGACCATCAGCGACCGCGGCATGCCGGACTTCTCCAGGCGGTCCTTCGCCTCGGCGACGTGCTCGGGGCCGTAATTCGGGCCGCCCGTCCCGCCGCGCAGGATGATGTGGCAGTTGGCGTTGCCGGCGGTCTCCACGACCGCCGCGCCGCCGTCGTCGTTCATGCCGAAGAAGAAGTGCGGGTTGGCCGCCGACACCAGCGAATCGACCGCGACCTGCACGTTGCCGTCGGTGCCGTTCTTGAACCCGATGGGCATGGACAGCCCCGACGCCAGCTGGCGGTGCACCTGGGACTCGGTGGTCCGCGCGCCGATCGCGCCCCACGCCACCGCGTCGGCGATGTACTGCGGGCTGTTGGGCTCGAGGAACTCCGCGCCGACCGGCAGACCGACCTGCAGCACCTCGATCAGCAGCTCGCGCGCCATGCGCAGGCCGTCGAGGATGGCGAAGGAGCCGTCCATGTGCGGGTCGTTGATCAGGCCCTTCCACCCGACCGTGGTGCGCGGCTTCTCGAAGTACACGCGCATGACGACGAGCAGGTCGTCCTTCAGTTCGTCCGCCACGGCCTTGAGGCGGCGCGCGTAATCGACCGCGGCCTCGGCGTCGTGGACCGAGCAGGGGCCGACGACGACCAGCAGGCGGTCATCCTCGTTGGCGATGACGTCGGCGATCGCGCGGCGGGCGACCTCCACGTCATTCGCCAGCTCATCGCCGAGCGGGACGTCGGAACGCAACTGCCTCGGGGACGGGAGATCGTGGAACGCGACGACGCGCTGATTCGAAGTCGAAGCCGGGTTTTCCAGGGAAGTCGGGGGCGTCATGGCCAGTGCCTTTCGGGGGTTTCGGTGATTGTCTGCGCCGGTCGCCGCCCTCCGGCAATGGGCCGGATACGACGAAAGGCAGCTACCCGTGGAATACGGGTGCTGCCTTCGGGGCTCCGGCTTGCGCGTGGCGATTTCAGGGATGCATGACTGACGGGGTCAGCTGCCGGAGCCCCTCGTAAAATAAAATCGCCAGTTGCGCATGCCGCGAATCCTAATCCTTGGAACGACGTTCCCGCAATTCGGGCTCCCCCGAGAAGCGGTCCTCGACGATCGCCTCGCCGTCGACGCCACCCGAACGCCCGTGCTCGGCCATCGCCCGGTCGATCGCCTCGACGTCGAACGGATCCATGCCGTGCTCCTCCGCGAAGGCGCGCCGGCGGCGCAACCGCTTCATGCGGCGGGTCAGATCGAAACCGATCAGCAGAATGGTGACCAGCAGCAGCACGATGACGAGCAGGCCGATCGGCGACGCCTTGCCGAAATCGGCGCCCATCGGGCCGACCGGGTTCTGCGCCAGCAGGGTCACGTCCAAGGCGGCGTCGGCCGCGGCGGCGTTCCAGAGTTCCATTGCCTGGGGCATGTCAGCCATCATTCCTTAATGCTCTGCGGCGGGGTCGGCCGCGGATCCGTCACTCGGTGGAATCGTCCGGTTCGATGCCCGCGAACAGGTCATCCTCCGGCAGGGAAGTGCGCACCCTCGTGCGCGCCAACTCGAATTCTTCCGTCGGCCATACCTTACGCTGCACGTCCGTGGGCACCGCAAAGAAAGGCCCGTTGGGGTCGATCTGCGTGGCGTGGGCCCGCAGCGCATCGTCGCGGGCGTCGAAGAAGTCGGCGCACGGGATCTGCGTGGTCACCCGCTCCATGATGTCGCCGCGCGTCGACACCCAGCGCTTCAGAGGCTCGCCCAACGGACTCGGCAGATTCCGCTCCACGTAGTAGGCGTCGAGGGCCAGCAGGCGGCGCCGCACGAAACCGTGCGTGTAGTACATCTTCTTGATCTCCCACGGCTCCCCCAGCTCCGGGTACGCGTCGGCCGCCGCCTCCGTCCACGCCCGCACCGACACGATGTGGGTCATGATGTGGTCCGGATGCGGGTAGCCGCCGTTTTCGTCGTAGGTGATCAGGACGTGCGGGCGGAACTCGCGGATCACCCGGATCAGCGGCTTGACCGCCTCCTCGACGTTCTCGCGGGCGAAGCAGCCGTCGGGAAGCACCGGCGTCGGGGAACCCGACGGCAGACCGGAATCGACGAAGCCCAGCCACCGGTGCTGCACCCCGAGCACTCGCGCGGCCTCCGCCATCTCGGCGACGCGCACCTCCGCGATGTTGTCCACGACCTCCGGGCGATCCATCGCCGGGTTGAGGATGCTGCCGCGCTCCCCGCCCGTCAGCGTCACGACCATGACCTCATGGCCCTCCGCGGCATAGCGCGCCATCGTCGCCGCGCCCTTGCTCGACTCGTCATCGGGATGGGCGTGGACCGCCATCAAACGCAGGCTCATGCGGTGTCCTTCCAGTCCGGTACCTGTTCCGACGTCCCGTACAGTCTACGGGGCCGATCCGCCGCCCCCGACGCGGGTCGCGGCCAAACGTCCGATACAGTTGGGGGCATGTCGGACACGAAGGCCTCCAACGCCGACCGCGGTCGCGGTCGCGACAACCGAGCCACCGCCGCCAAACGCAGCGCCCGCTACGGCGACACCAACCGCCGCCTGCCGGGCAAGCTGCTCGTCGTGGGCATCGTGGGCATGCTGGTCATCGCCATGGTCTACGTCTTCGTCCAGATGAACCGCGTGTCCACGCCCGACGTCACCGCCACGCAGGCCGGCTGGGCGCGGGAAAAGGGCCGCGAGGACGACGTGTTCATCTTCACCCTCGACGTCACCCGCGAAGACCCGTCGCGCGACGCGTACTGCATCATCTACGCCCTCAACTACGACGTCGCCGAAGTCGGCCGCCGCGACGTCTTCGTCCCCGCCGGCGGCCCCAAGACCGTCCGCATCGACGTGCCCATCCAGACCCGCGAGCAGGCCGTCGCCGGAGACGTCTACGGCTGCTCCACCGAAATGCCCGCGTTCCTGGACCGCAAGGCGTCGTAAAGCGGCCCCATCCACCGGGCCCCGGGTGAACGACGCTTCCACGCGCCGCCGCCCGAAATCCCCCGCCGCCCCGCCGAACGGCGCGCGGTTAACGCCACATGACCGCCCGGTGGTATCCTGACCCCGTTCACGGCCCCGGCTGGGGCCGATTTTTCATATTCCGGGCTGGCCAGCCCAGCTTTTCCGCCGATCGACGACCCGTCGACGGCGATGCAGACCAAGGAGGCACCATGACCGACTCCAACAACCCGTGGCTCACGCAGGAGTCCTACGACAAGCTGAAGTCCGAGCTTGACGCCCTGTACGAGAACCGCCCCATCATCGCCGCCGAGATCAACGAACGCCGCGAAGAGGGCGACCTGAAGGAGAACGCCGGTTACGACGCCGCCCGCGAGCAGCAGGGCCAGGAGGAGGCGCGCATCCGCTACCTCGAGGACCTGCTGCAGCGCGCCACCGTCGGCGAGACCCCGCAGGAATCGGGCGTTGCGCTGGTCGGCACCGTCGTGCACGTCTACTACGACGGCGACGAGGACGACAAGGAGACCTTCCTCATCGGCACCCGCGGCGCGGATTCGTCCAACCCGAACCTGGAGACCTACTCCACCGATTCGCCGCTCGGCCGCGCCCTGGTCGGCGCGAAGGAGGGCGAGACCCGCACCTACAAGTCCCCCACCGGCGACGAGGTCGAGGTCACCCTGATCAAGGCCGAGCCGTACGACCCGGAGTTCCAGGACTAGGTTCCGGTTCGGTCGGCCGTTCCGGCCCCACACCTCCAGATGCGCCAGTTCCAGGCAGGTGCGCCCGTTGCAACGGGTGTATCTGCCTGGAACTGGCGCATCTGTGCATCAGCGGCATCGGGGGCGGCTACGCGGTTCCGCGGTTCCGCGGTTCCGCGACGAGGCACATATCGCGGCGTTGTGAGGCCGGCTGAGGTCGGCATTGAGCTGCGGTCGGCATCGATACGAGCGGCGGAGGTTCATTCCTCCGCCGCTTCTGCTTTGCGACGCCCACCTCCCCCGCGTTCGCCGCCCCCGAAATGGAACGGCGCCGCGGCAATTCGTGGCGCAACTACGCCCCGGCATCCGGCTGCAGCTGCTCGACGGCGCATATCGGCGCCAAACCCACCCGCAATGGCCGCCCACGTCGAGCACCACCTCCACCACGGCCCAGATGCGCCAGTTCCGTGCAGATGCGCCTGTTGCAACGGGCGCATCTGCCTGTAACTGGCGCATCTGCGGAGCCGAGTGGGGGCGCGAGTGGGAGCAACGGGGCGGCGGCGAGTGCGGGCACGGGAAAGGGCCCCGGCGTGAACCGGGGCCCTTCGACCTTTCGGCGGATCATCTCCGCCGGTACGCATCTTTCGGCGCCGGACTCGAAAGTCCGGCGGACCGAGCGCCGATCCCAGAAGGTTGGGCGCCAATGCATCAAGTCCCGACGCCAACCTTCGGGGGCACGGCGCTAATCCCTGAAGTAGGACAGCAGACGCAGAATCTCGATGTACAGCCACACCAGGGTGACGGCCAGACCCAGCGCAACGCCCCACGCGTAGGTGGCGGGCGCGCCGGCGCGGACCAGCTTGTCCGCCTGATCGAAGTCGAGGAGGAAACTGAACGCCGCCAGACCGATGCAGACCAGCGAGAAGATGATCGCGATCGGGCCGCCGTCGCGCAGCGGGGACATGCCGGTGAAGAAGGCCAGCAAAAAGTTGCCCACCATCAGGACCACGACGCCGATGAGGGCGGCCATCATGAAGCGCGTGAACTTCGGGGTGACGCGGATGGCACCCGACTTGTAGACCCACAGCATGCCCGCGAACACGCCGATGGTCGCGATGACCGCCTGCGAAATCAGGGCGAAACCGTTGGAGCCCGCGACGTTGAAGCCGGCGAAGAGGAAACTGACGCCGCCGACGAGGAGGCCCTCGAACACCGCGTAGGTCAGGGTGACTGGGGCGGAGCCGAACTTCTTGCCGAAGGTGGAGATCAGCACCATGATCAGGCCGCCGATCGCACCGACGATGGTGAGCATCATGGAGAGGCCGAGGCTGACGAACTGGGCGATGGCGAAGTTCACCGCGGCGAGCGCCACGATGACCGCCAGCGTGATGCCGGTCTTCGACACGACGTCGTCGACCGTCATCGGGCGGGCGTCCTGCATCTGCTGCGGGGCGCCGTACTGCTCCTGGCCATAAGCACCCTGACCGTACGGGTCCTGGCCATAACCGCCCGGACCGTAGCCACCCGGGCCGTACTGCTGCTGCCCGTAGTGGTGGGCTCCGGCCTGGCCGCGGGCGACGGTCTTGGTGAGCGAGCTGAATGCGGGGTTACTGCTTTCGCGCACGTCGTCCTTCCTTCCGGCCTTCTTACGGCCGAGTGTGAATTGTCTTACGAGACGTATAACGGTTGAACCCCCTCGATTGTTCCCGACGCCGGGGCATTTCGCAGCGGGACATTCCGGCCTCATCCCCCACCCCGGAGCGTAGGATCGGAACGACAACGAAAAACGCAGAAACCGACGGCGAGGAGGACGACATGCCCGGCGATTACGACGCCGACACCACCGGCGACTTCGACGAAAACACCCTCGACGGCTCCGAAGGCCTCGACGCGGACCACATGACCGGCGACGGCGAAAACTACGTGATGGACCCGCCGGAACGCTGGCGCGGCGCCGAACCCCACGACACGCTCGACCGCAGGCTCGCCGAAGAGAAGCCCGACGTCGATCCCGACGACGATCCGGACGTCGACCCCGAAATGCGCTACGGCGACGTCGACGGCCACGAGCCCTTCGAATTCGGCGAAAGCGGCAACCGCGACCCCGACCGCAGCCGCCGCCTCGGCCACACGGAGAACTGACGGCGCCAAACGGGACGCCGCCTCGGCCACACGGAGAACTGACGGCTGTGCGCGATACGTCGTAAAGCGAAACGGCCCCGGCGGGGCCGTCGCCGCGTACCATCGCGGCCATGAACGCGACCACGACCGAGACCGAGCGCGCCACCGGCGCGCAGGACATCCGCAATCCCCTGACGCCCGACGTCGTCGAACGGCTGCTCAAGCGCGCCTCCGTCGCGGGGTCCGAAACCCGCACCATCTCCTCCCCCTTCACCGGCGAACCGCTGGCGGACATCCCCGTCGGCGACGCCGCCGACGTCGAGCGGGCCTTCGACCGCGCCCGGTTCGCGCAGGCCGCATGGGCGCGCGTGCCCGTCGCCTCGCGCCGCGAGGTCCTGCACCGCTTCCACGACCTGGTGCTCACCCACCAGGACCAGCTGATGGACGTCGTGCAGGCGGAGACCGGCAAGAACCGCGCCTCGGCGTTCGAGGAAGTCCTCCACGTGGCCATCACCGCCCGCTACTACGGCAACCAGGCGGAGGACCTGCTCAAGCCGGCGAAGGCCCACGGCGCGCTGCCGGTGCTCAGCCCGACCACGGTGCACCACCACCCCAAGGGCGTCGTCGGCGTGATCAGCCCGTGGAATTACCCGCTGACGCTGGCGGTCTCCGACGCCGTCGCCGCGGTCATGGCGGGCAACGCGATCGTGCTCAAGCCCGACTCCACCACGCCGTTCTCCGCGCTGATGGCCGTCGACCTGCTCTACCGCGCGGGCCTGCCCGAGGACGTGGTCCAGGTCGTGCCCGGCCCCGGCTCCGTCGTGGGCCAGGCGATCGTCGCCAACGCCGATTACCTCATGTTCACCGGCTCCTCCGAGACCGGCCGCTCGCTGGCCAAGCAGTGCGGCGAGCGCCTGATCGGCTTCTCCGCGGAGCTCGGCGGCAAGAACCCGATGATCGTCGCCGAGGACGCCAACGTCGGCCAGGCCGTGGAGGGCGCCCGCATCGCGTGCTTCACCAACTCCGGCCACCTGTGCGTGTCCATCGAGCGCATCTACGTCGCCGACGCCGTGTGGGACGAGTTCGTGCCGGCCTTCGCCGACCGCACCAAGGCCATGAGCCTGGGCCCCGGCTACGGCTGGGACGTCGAGATGGGGTCGCTGCAGTCGCAGGGCCAGTTCGACATCGTGCAGAAGATGGTCCACGACGCCGTCGAGGCCGGCGCCACCGTGCTGGCCGGCGGACGCGCCCGCCCGGACCTGGGCCCCCTGTTCTACGAGCCGACCGTGCTCACCGACGTCCCCGAGGGCGTCGAGCTGCTCACCGAGGAGGTCTTCGGCCCGGTGGTCGTGGTGCAGCGCGTCGCCGACGCCGAGGAGGCCATCCGCCGCGCCAACGACTCCCGCTACGGCCTCAACGCCTCGCTGTGGTGCTCGCCGTCGCGCGCGAAGGATCTGGCGCCGAAGATCCACGCCGGTTCCGTCAACGTCAACGACGGCTTCGCAGCCACCTTCGCCTCCGTCGACGCCCCGATGGGCGGCTTCAAGGAGTCCGGCGTCGGCCGCCGCCAGGGCGCCGAGGGCCTGCTGAAGTACACCGACGCCCAGACCGTCACCGTCCAGCGCCTCTCGCCGATTTCGATGCCGGTGCTGGAGCGCGAGACCTACGCGAAGGTCTTCACCACCGCCCTGAAGCTGGGCAAGAAGTTCGGCATCCTGCCGTAGGCGGGCGCGGCGTCGACCGCGGGCGGTTCGTGCGCACGCTCGCCCCGCGCAGTTGACGTCCGCCCCCGCCCCGGGCTGACGCCCGCCCGGCCCACGCACGAAAGCCCCGGCCCGGTGACATCGCACCGGTCCGGGGCTTTCGCGCGCGGTGCCCCCGGCGAGACTCGAACTCGCAACTCGCGGATTTTAAATCCGCTGCCTCTGCCAATTGGGCCACGGGGGCTTGACGACGTCCCACGCCCAACGCGGGCCGTCGCAAAGCAAGAAGTCGCGGGGAACCCGTCCGACCGGGCCGGAAAGCGGGCGCCCGCGCGGCGCCGGACGGGGCCTAACCCTGCGCGCGGGCCAGGCGCTCGTCGACCAGGCCGGCGACGATGCCATCCAGGATATCCTTCTCGCTCACGTGGAATTCGAGGGGCACGGCGTCGCGGGTGCCCTTCTCCTTCGCCTCGGCGTTGGCGGCCTCGAACATGTCCATCAGGCCGTCGATGACCACGACGCCGCCGGCGAAGACGTCGGCGCGGCCCGGGTGCATGACGGGGTTCTCCGCCAGCGTCCGGCGGTCGGTGTCCAGCACCGACTGGTTCAGCGACCGCAGCGCGCCGAAACGCAGCGTGGACAGGTGGATCGCGGAGGGGTCGTAGGTCTCCAGGCCCTGCGCCAGCGCCGTCAGCGTGGTGAACGTGCCCGCGCAGCCGACGATCGTGCGGGCGCCGGCCAGCGGCACGGACTCCAGCACCCGCTTGGTCTGGTCCGCGACGTAGCGCCGCGCCGCCTCCACCTGGTCCGGCGGCGGCGGGGAATCGACCAGGAACCGCTCCGTCAGGCGGACGCTGCCCATCGGCACCGACAGCGCCCCGTGCACCGTGCCGTCGTAATCGCCGACGATCACCTCCGTCGACCCGCCGCCGACGTCGATGACGCAGAACGGGCCCTCCTCCGGGTGGAAGTCGTCGACCGCCCCGCGGAAGGACAGCGCCGCCTCCTCGTCGCCGGAGATGACCTGCGCCTCCACTCCCCAATCGGAGAGGATCTCGCGGGTCATGGCGAAGAACTCGTCGCGGTTCGACGCATCGCGCGAGGCGGAGGTCGCCACCATGCGCACGGCCTCCACGCCCTCGGCGCGCATCAGGTCGGCGTAATGCGTCAGGGCCCCGCGGACGCGCTCCAGCGCGGCATCCGCCAACCGGCCCGTGGCGTCCACGCCCTCGCCCAGGCGGACGATCTCCATCACGCGGTGCAGCTCGGTCAGCTCCAGCACGCCGTCGTCGCCGCGGCGCACGTCGGTGATGAGCATGCGGATCGAGTTCGTGCCGCAGTCCACGGCCCCGAAGCGGGTCATCCGTCGCCCCTCTCGATGCCGAGCTCGGCGCACGTCGGCCAATCCGCCGGGATCGCCGTGCCGCGCAGGCCGGTGCCCTCGGCCGCCAGCGCCACGGCCTCGGTGCCCAGCCGGAAATGCTCCGGGCCCTCCGCCAGCGCGTACGCGATGAGCACGTGCAGGCACTTCACCCGATCGGGCATGCCGCCGCCCGAGAAATCCGTGCCCAGATCCTCGATGGCGTTGCGCTCGCGCAGGTAATGCTCGTGGGCGGCGCGGTAATCCGCCGCCAGCTCCTCGTCCTCCAGCAGGCGCGCCGACATGTCGCGCATCACGCCGGCGACCTCCAGGCGCGAGGCTTCGGCGGTCAGGCGCGGATCGGTCAAGTAGTGCAGGGTCGGAAACGGCGTGCCGTCATCCAGGCGCGGCGCGGTCTTCACCACGCCGGGCGCGCCGTCCGGGCACCGGTAGGAGATCTCCAGCACGCCACGCGGGGTGCGGCCCAGCTGTTCGGCCACGGCCTCCAAATCGGCGGGGTCGACGGTCATGGCGGATCCTCCTGTCCCCGCCGCGGACGGCCGGGGTGTGTCACGATTGTTCACGGTCATTTCAAAAATACGGTCACTGCGGCGGTGGCCCGGCGTCGGGTTGCGGCTCCGGCGCGGGCTCGGGCACGGTGGGCAGCCGATCCGGCCGCGTCGCCTCGTCGCGCGCGGGGTTCGCCGGCTTCTCCTTTTGCGGGGGCACCGACACCGAATCCCACAACTGCGCGTACCACGGCTTCGCCGGCGGCGCCTCGGTGCCCACCGGTTCCTCGCCCGGGCCCGCCCCCAGCGCCGGGTCGATGATGCGGAACGGGGTTTCGCCCTCCTCGACCAGCCCGAGTCGGATCCGCGCCTGCTCCTTCACGTACCCCGGGTCGGAGAAACGGTCCTTCTCCGCCTGCAGCTGGCGAGTCCGCTCCTCCATCCGCGCGATGTTCTCCCTGGTCTTCGCCAGTTCGGCGCGCTGTTCGGCGAAGGTCCGCAGCGGCATGGCCAACGTCAGCACCAGGAACACCAGCAGCAGGGCCATGGTCAGCGTCTGGCCCGTCGTCAGCGACGACAACCCCCCGGCGCCCCGCCGATCCGACGCAGTCGCGGCGCTTCCCCCTCGCCCTCGGCGGCCACGCGCTGTTGTTCCCATGCCCGGAAGCATACCCGGCGGCCCACGCGAAAAGGGGCCGGGTCGATGAACGACCCGGCCCCTTTTCCGACCGGATTCCGCCGTGCCCGCCCCACCGTCACGCGGTTGGGGCGGCGGCCGTCACTCGGCCGGATTCCGCCGTGCCCGCCCCCACCGTCACGCGGCGGGGGGGGCGGCGGAGCGGCTTACTTCTTGAAGCGCGGGAACGCGGAACGGCCGGCGTAGACCGCGGCGTCGCCGAGCTGCTGCTCGATGCGCAACAGGCGGTTGTACTTGGCCACGCGCTCGGAGCGGGCCGGGGCACCGGTCTTGATCTGGCCGCAGTTCAGGGCGACGGCCAGGTCGGCGATGGTGGTGTCCTCGGTCTCGCCCGAGCGGTGCGACATCATGGTCTTGTAGCCGTTGTTGTGCGCCATGGCGACGGCCTCGAAGGTCTCGGCCAGGGTGCCGATCTGGTTGACCTTGACCAGCAGGGCGTTGGCGGCGCCCTTCTCGATGCCCTCCGACAGGCGGGCCGGGTTGGTGACGAAGAAGTCGTCGCCGACCAGCTGGACCTTGTCGCCGATCTGCTTGGTCAGCTCGACCCAGCCGTCCCAGTCGTTCTCGTCCAGCGGGTCCTCGATGGACACGATGGCGTACTCCTCGACGAGCTCGGCGTAGACCTTCGCCATCTCCTCGGCGGAGTGCTTGCCGCCCTCGAAGCTGTAGACGCCGTCCTCGTAGAACTCCGACGACGCGACGTCGAGCGCCAGCGCGACGTCCTCGCCCAGCTTGTAGCCGGCGGCCTCGATGGCCTCGTTGATCAGGTCCAGCGCGGCGCGGGTGGAGTCGACGGACGGGGCGAAGCCGCCCTCGTCGCCCAGGCCGGTGGACAGGCCCTTGTCCTTGATGACCTTCTTCAGGGCGTGGTAGACCTCGGCGCCGGTGCGCAGGGCCTCGGAGAAGGACTCCGCGCCGATCGGGGCGATCATGAATTCCTGGACGTCGACGCCGGAGTCGGCGTGGGCGCCGCCGTTGAGGATGTTCATCATCGGAACCGGCAGGACGTGGCCGTTGGGGCCGCCGACGTACTGGTACAGCTCCAGGCCGGCGGACTGCGCGGCGGCGTCGGCGACGGCCATGGACACGCCCAGGATGGCGTTGGCGCCCAGCTTCTTCTTGTTCGGGGTGCCGTCCAGGTCGATCATCAGCTTGTCGATCTTGCGCTGGTCATCGGCGAACTCTCCGATCAGCTCCTCCTGGATGGCGTCCAGGACGTTGTCGACCGCCTGGCGGCAGCCCTTGCCCTGGTAGCGGTCGCCGCCGTCGCGAAGCTCGTAGGCCTCGTGCTCGCCGGTGGAGGCGCCGGACGGCACCATGGCGCGGCCGATCGAGCCGTCTTCCAGCGCGACCTCGACCTCGACGGTCGGGTTGCCGCGGGAGTCCAGGATCTCGAGCGCGTTCAGTCCGATGATGGGGGCAGCCATATGTCACCTTTCCGCCGGAACCGTTCCGGCCACATGACATAGATTGTGGCACGTTTGCGCGGATCGCGCCGCTGCGGGAACCGGCGCCCGGAGCCCCGGATCGGGGGCCGCTTTGCGACGGCCCGGCCGCCGCGGGCGCCGCCGCGGTCAGGCCGGCTGGTTCAGCGCGTAGTTGGCGGCGGCGTCGCGGACGTCGCGGACGTATTCGTCGGACTGGTTGTAGGACCGGATCGCCGACGTCCAGTCCTCCGGCGTGGACAAATCCCGGCCGCCGGAGCACAGCAGGCGGGCGGCGGAGGCCGCGGCGTCGTCGATGTTGTGCGGGTCGGCGACGCCGTCGCCGCTGGCGTCGATTCCGTACCGGCGCCACGTTTCCGGGATGAACTGCATCGGTCCCACGGCCCGATCGTGTTCGGAATCACCGTCGAGTTCGCCGCCGTCGGTGTCCCGGATCTCCGCGAAGCCGGGCGATCCGTCGAGCGGCACGCCGATGATCGACGGGCGGACGACGCCGTCGGCCTGGATTTCGGCGGGCTTGAGCCAGTCGCCGGTGTACGTGCCGTGGCGCGTCTCCACCTGGCCGAGCCCGGCCAGCGTGTTCCACGACAGGTGGCATCCCGGCCACGATTCGGCGGCGAGGACCTCGGCGTTGCCGTAGGCGCGCAGCGCCGCGGAGGGGATGCGGGTCGACGCCGCGATGGGCTTCGCCCATTCGGTCAGCTGGTCGGCGGTGCGGCCCGGGGCGTGGACGTCGATGCGCGGTGCGGGCTCGGCGGCGGCGGGCGGCACGTTGTCCGGGATCGGCTGCATGGTGAAGGGCAGCTTCACCGGGCCCGCGAACATGGTCATCGCCCCGACCATCGCGATGACGGCGATCACGGCGATCGTCGTGAAGCCGAGGCAGCCGCAGCCCCTGGACCGCCGATCCTTGCCGCCCTTCCGCCCCGACCTCCCCCGGGGATCGCCGGACCAGGACGGCACGGCGCGGCTCCGGCCGCGTCGGCCGCCGCCACGTGAATCAGCGAAGTCGGACACGGGAGCCAATCCTACGGATCAGCCCGCCAAGTGGGGAACTAGCTGGTCACTCCGGCGTTTCGTCGGTATCGAGGGTGTCCAGGTACGCCAGGAATTCGCGGGCGACGAAGCGGGTGCGGGCCTCCGAGCCGGACTCCAGCTCCAACCCCGGAGTCGGGCACATGAGATCGACCGGGATGTCCGAGTCGGCCAGGCCCATGCGACGGGCGCGGCGGATGGCCTCCTCCGCCAGCGACAGCGCCGGCAGGTACTGGGCGGGCTGCGAGCGCGGGCCGCCGCGGCCGGCGTCCCAGGCGGCCTCCTGCTCCTCCAGCGGCATCAGTTCCGCGCCCTCGCCGGTGTCGCGCGAGCCGTCGAAGAGGTAGGGCTTGCGGCGGCGCATCTTGTCCACGAAGGCCGCGGCGACGTCCTCGATGTCGAAGTCCTCGGCGACCTCCGCCTGGAACAGCACCTGCAGCAGCAGATCCGACAGTTCGCCGCGGATGTCGCCGCCCTCGCCGACGGCGTCGATGAACTCGAAGGCTTCCTCGATGAGGTACGGCAGCAGGCTGGCGTGGGTCTGCCCGGCCTCCCATTCGCCGGTGCGGCGGGCGGCGGCCATGACGTCGATGGCCTCGGCCAACCGCGGGAACCGCTCCCCTGCGGCTCCCGGGCCCGTCGCCTCCCGCGGGGTCTCCTGCCACTGGGACGCGGCCTCCGCCCGCTGATCGGGCCCCGGCTGTGCCCAGTCCCCCGGCTGGGCGGCGGCCGCGGGTTCCTCCGCCTCCCCCGGGCCATTGCTTTGCGACGGCGCCCCGGCCCCGGTTCCGATGGCCGCGGCCGGTGCGGCGGCCTCGATCGCCGCCGGCGGATTCGGGGCGACGCCGAGCCCGACGTCGTAGACCTTCTCCCCCGCGGCCATTCGGTCCAGCACCTCGTCGTTCTCCACGTCGGTGGTGACCAGCACCTCGGCGTCGGCCACGGAATGCCCGCCGGCGTCGGCGATGGCCCATCGGACGCGGATCGGCACCTCCTCGGTGTACGCCACCTGCCCCGTCAGCAGGCCCGCCGCCTCGAGCGGGATGGCGGTGGGGAACCGCGGGTCCAACACGATGATGGTCATTTCCGATCCTTTCCGCCGGGGGCGCCGCCGACGATGTCCATGACGGGGATGCCCGCCATCCCGGTCAGGAAATCGGCGACCCATTGCACGAGCGCGACATCGCGCACGGGCTTGGCCCGCAAACCCTTCCCTTCCTTCGGAACCGCCACGGAAACGGTCCGCGATGCGGCCCGATACGTCGATTGCGGATGCAGGCGCTTCAACCGCACCTGTTTCGAATCGGCGAGCTCCATGGGACCTATCCTAATGTGAGAACCGGCCGTTTGAACTTCATGCACGCCGAACTCGCGGCAAATGATTCGCAGGCGCGAAATCGCCGCGAGGCGCTGCACCTCGATCGGCGGCTCTCCATAACGGTCGACCAGCTCGTCCAGGACGACGTCGATGTCCTCCATGGCCTGCGCCGACGCGAATTTCCGGTACGCCTCCAGGCGCAACCGCTCGGAATCGACGTAGGAGGCCGGGATGTTCGCGTCAACCGGCAAATCGATGCGGATTTCCTTCGGTTCCTGCGCGGAAGCGTCGGGCGTTTCGCCGTCGGCGACGGCCTTCATCGCCGCGACGGCTTCGCCGACCAATCGGACGTACATGTCGAAACCGACGCCGGAAATGTGTCCGGATTGTTCCGCGCCGAGCACATTTCCCGCCCCGCGCATTTCCAGATCCTTCATCGCGACGGCCATTCCGGCGCCGAGATCATTGTTCTGCGCGATGGTGGCCAACCGGTCGTAGGAATTCTCCGTCAGAGTCTGATCCGCCGGATACAGGAAATACGCGTACGCGCGCTCGCGGGACCGGCCCACGCGGCCGCGCAGCTGGTGCAGCTGCGAAAGGCCCATGTGGTGGGCGTTTTCCACGATCAGGGTGTTGGCGTTGGCGATGTCCAGGCCGGTTTCCACGATGGTCGTGCACACGAGCACGTCGAATTCGCGGTCCCAGAAACCCTGGACCGTGCGCTCGAGCATTTCCTCGCCCATTTGGCCGTGGGCCACCACCACGCGCGCCTCGGGCACCAGGTCGCGGACCTTCTGCGCGGCCTTGTCGATGGTGCTGACCTTGTTGTGCAGGTAGAACACCTGGCCGTCGCGAAGCAGCTCGCGTCGGATCGCCGCGGCGATCTGCTTGTCGGACTGCGCGCCGACGTACGTCAGCACCGGGTGGCGGTCCTCGGGTGGAGTGAGGATCTGGCTCATCTCGCGGATGCCGGCCATCGACATCTCCAGCGTGCGCGGGATCGGCGTCGCCGACATGGTCAGCACGTCGACGTGATTGCGCAGCGCCTTGATGTGCTCCTTGTGCTCGACGCCGAAGCGCTGCTCCTCGTCGACGATGACCAGGCCCAGCTGCTTCCACGACACGCCCGTCTGCAGCAGTCGGTGGGTGCCGATGACGATGTCGACCGTGCCCTCGGCCAGCCCCTTGATGATCTCCTTCGACTCGCGCGCGGGAGTGAAGCGGCTCAGGCCCCGGATGGTGACGGGGAAGCCCTCCATTCGCTCGGTGAACGTGGCCAGGTGCTGCTGCGCCAGCAGCGTGGTGGGCACGAGCACGGCGACCTGGCGGCCGTCCTGCACCGCCTTGAACGCGGCGCGCAGGGCGACCTCGGTCTTGCCGTAGCCGACGTCGCCGATGAGCACGCGGTCCATCGGCGCCGGCTTCTCCATGTCCGCCTTGATCTCGGCGATGGCGGTGAGCTGGTCCTCGGTTTCGGCGAAGGGGAAGTTGTCCTCCATCTCCGTCTGCCACGGCGAGTCCGGCGCGAAGGCGTGGCCCGGCGCGGCCTGCCGCTCGGCGTAGAGCTTGACCAGCTCCTCGGCGATTTCGCGCACCGCCCCGCGGGCCTTGCGCTTGGTGGTCTTCCAGTCGGAGCCGCCCATCTTCGACAGGGTGGGCTTCTCGCCGCCGACGTAGCGGGTCAGCTGGTCCAGGCTCTCCATGGGCACGTAGAGCTGGTCGGGCGGCCCGCCGCGCTTGCCGGAGGCGTACTCGAGCACGACGTATTCCCGCCGCGCCTGGTCGTCGCCGGTGCCGATGGTGCGTTCGGTGAGTTTGACGAAGCGCCCGATGCCGTGGGTGTCGTGCACGACGTAGTCGCCGGCCTCCAGCGCCAGCGGGTCGACGCGGTTGCGCCGCTTGGACGGCTTGCGGCGGCCGCCGCCGATGTCGGTGACGCGGTTTCCCGTGACGTCGGCTTCGGCGATGAGCGTCAGCGCCCCGCCGTCGGTGCGCGGGAACACCAGGCCGCCGTGGCTGACGCCCTGGTAGACGGTGATGCGCCCCGGCTCGGGCTGTTCCGGGCCGGTGGCGATGCGGCAGGCGATGCCCGCTTCGCGGAACTTCTCCGCCTGGCGGCGCACGCCGGCCGGCGTCCCGGCGATGTAGGCCACGCGCTGCCCGTCGACCGTGGCCTCGCGCAACTGGGCCATCATCGCGCCGATGGCCTTGAGGTCGCCGCGCGGTTCGGGGCCGGGCTCGTAGGTCAGCGGCAGCACGTCGTCTTCGGTGATGCCGCCGTCGAGCATGCCGGGCGGGGAAATCGACCACCAGGGGGAGCGTCGCACGTCGTCGAGGTCGCGGTAGGCGCTGGCCTCCAGCCCGTCGGCCGGGATCGGCGCGCCGCCGCCCATCGCCGCGGTCTCCCAGGCAGCGGCCATGAACTCGTCGCCGGTGACGATCAGATCCGCCGCGCGCGACCGGATGCGCTCGGGCCCGCACAGCAGGGTGTGGGCGTTTTCGGGCATCAGTTCGGGCAGCGGCACCAGCGGGCGGTCGGTCAGCAGCGGGATGAGGGCCTCCATGCCGTCGACCCACTGCCCATCGGAAATGCGCACGAGCATCTCCTGGACGTCACCCGAACGCTCCTTCGCCAGTTCCCCGGCGCGTGCGCGGACGGCGTCGTCGAGAAGCAGGGCCCGGCAGGCGTGGACCTCCACGACCTCGATCGGCCCGGCGCCCTCCTGCTCCGGGATGGTGCGCTGGTCGCCGACGGAGAACAGGCGCAGCTCGGTGACCTCGTCGCCCCACAGCTCCACGCGGACCGGGTTGTCCGCCGTCGCCGGGAACACGTCGACGATGCCGCCGCGCACGGCGAACTGCCCGCGCCGGCCGACCATGTCGACGCGCGAGTACCCGTGGCGCTCGAGCTTCTCCGGCAGATCCGGGACCTCTTCGTCGACGGCGATGCGGATCGGCCCCGCGCCGTCGTCGAGCACCGGCTGCACCAGCGAGCGCACCGCCGCGACGACGACGCGCACCTTCCCCGACTTCACCCCGGACAGCACCGCCCGGCGCGTGGCCACGGTGTCGACCGCGGGCGACAGGCGCTCGTGCGGCAGCGTCTCCCACGACGGGAACATCGCCGCGCCGTCGCCGAGCATCGCGCGCAGCTCCGCCGTCAGATCCTCCGCCTCGCGCCCCGTCGCGGTCACCGCGAGCACGGGGACCTTCGCGGCCATCGCCGCAATCAGGTGGGGGCGGACGCGGTCGTTGCCGGTCAGGTGCAGCTCCGCGTCACCGAGATGCTTGACGACGCCCCGCAGCTGCGGCTCCCCCGCCACCACCTGGGCCAAACCCGACAGCGGGGCCACCATCGGGCCCGCCACCTTCGTACCCGCCATCAGCCGCGCCGCCCTTCGCGGCGCACGCGGTCGGCGGGATCCGCCTCGGGGCCGGCGCCGAACACCGCGCCCTCCTCGGCGGCCGGGCCCTCGACGTCACCGCGCAGGACGGGGTGCGCCTCCATGCCGGCCAGACCGTTCCAGCACAGGTTCACGATGTGCGCGGCGACGGTCTCGCGGTCCAGCTGCTCACCGTCCGGCGTCCGCGCCAGCGTCTGTTCCCCGCCCGCGCCGTCGCCGGTGCGCTCGTCCAGCCACCACTGCGCCGTCTGCGACACCATGCCCACCAGGGCCTGCGAGTACAGCACCGCCGGAGCCTCGTCGAGCCCCGCGCGGGTGAAGGCGGCGCCCAAAATGTGCGACACCCGGCCGGTGGCGTTGCCCAGCAGCGTCGCCAAGCCCGTGTTCGAACCGGGATCGCGGGCCAGGATGGTGAACCCGTCGGTGTGCTCCTCGACGTAGGTCAGCAGCCCGATGACCGCCCGCTCGATGCGGGCGCGCGACCGGCCCTTGGAGATCGACTCGGCGATGACGCGCTCCAGGCGCTCCATCTCCTCGGCCACGACCTCGCGGTACAGGCCGTCCTTCGTGCCGAAGTGCTCGTACACCACGGGTTTGGACACCCCCGCCCGGGAGGCGATCTCCTCCATCGACGTGCCATCGAGGCCCCGCTCGGCGAAAGTGGCGCGGCCGATGTCGAGGAGTTGCCTGCGACGCTCCGGCCCGCTCATGCGCCGGCGTACGACGTTTCCCGGATTTCCCATGCACCCGAGCCTATCGCGACCGCGCCGCACGGCCCGAGCGCGGTCCTCGCGGGGTCATTGCGGGGCGTGGGCGCGGTCCGTGGGCGGACCGATGCGAGGCACGAGCGCGGTCCATGGGCGGCGTTGCCGGATTGCGCCGCCGGTGTTGCTAATCTGATCGGCGGTGCATGCGCGTCCGGCGCGCCGGCCCCGGGGCGCCCCGATGCGGGCGCGGGAGCGGGCGCACGACGCAAGGCGGCGCCGGTCCCCCGTGGTGTAATGGCAACACTCCTGATTTTGGTTCAGGCATTCCAGGTTCGAGTCCTGGCGGGGGAGCCAGGAGGACACCCCGCTGGTCTACATAAACGTTGGCCAGAGGGGGTCTTTTCGTTTTTAGGCGGGGGGGTTTCTTTACGCCTGGTTCTGCCTGATTCTGCGGCATTGTGAGACAAAGGTGAGCCAAACGCGAGGCAGACAATGCCCCGCTTCTGCATTCATCTGGTCCAGGTACGGATCCGGGCTCATCCGGTCGAACTAGTCAAGCT
Organism: Corynebacterium halotolerans; assembly: GCF_001056295.1. Taxonomy (GTDB): domain Bacteria; phylum Actinomycetota; class Actinomycetes; order Mycobacteriales; family Mycobacteriaceae; genus Corynebacterium; species Corynebacterium hansenii. Next base: position 264,670 of record NZ_JVMD01000015.1, on the reverse strand, counting down.
TCGGCTGCTGCTGATCGTCCTCCGCGCCGGGGATGGCCACGAGCCTCCACCATGAGCGACGGAAGCTACTGGCAACCGGATTACGACTACAAGGTGACCGCAAACGGTACAATCGACGGCACAAAAATATGGGTTAGATACACGGTGATAGACGATGTGGCCCTGCAGTGCTAGGCCTAACCAGAAAGGAGTTGAAGACGATGGCAGCTCAGAAATTCGAAGATGCACAATCACTCATCTCCTACGTGCTGGAAAACGGGCCCAAGCCAGATGACGACGCTGCACGGGTCGTGGATGGCTTCCTGAGGTGCGAGCAGTATGCCCACGTTCTCGACTGGTACATGCTGGCGGTCCCCGAGAGCTTGGATGACGACGACATCGTCAGTACCGTTCGCGCGAACATCCGGTTGCTTGAGCCATTCGACGCATATGAGGACGTCGCCGAGCTCGTTGGCGCGGACCCGTACTAGCTAAACGAAATCGCAGCCCGGCCGCCCCACCACGGGGCGCACCGGGCTTCGTCATGGAAGGCCCCGCCCATGGTGGGCAACCGGTTTCGAAAACCGGGATGGAACGTCACCGCGTCAGGGTTCGATTCCTCGGCCTTCCCCGAACGCCGCACCCCTGGTTAGTGGCGGGGTTTTGTCATATCCGGCACTCGATGACTTCCAGGAGGAGTAATGGGTACCCAGAACAATCCCGCCACCAACTCCGCGACGCCCGGCGACGTCGCGGCAACCGCGCAGAACAATGCGGCCGCCGCGTCAAAGGATGCGTCGGCGGTCGATTCCGCCGACGGCCCTGCCGCCGCATTCGGACTCACCGCCGACGAATGGCAGGAGGGCGTCGTCACCGGCATAAGCGCCCGCGGCACCGACGGGCTCCTGGGCGCAATACGCACGGGCACCTGGGTAGACCCCGCAGAAGCCATCGGCACCCGATGGCTCGCCGCACGGACCCACCTCAAGCCCTCCACGGCGCCGATGACCGAGCAGGCGTGGCGAATCCGCGTGCAGCCACGATGGGGAGCCCGCACAGTAGGCAGCATCAGGCGCTCCGAAGTCCAGGAATGGGTCGCCGGCCTCGACACCTCCGCCTCCACCGCCCGGCGCGCCCACTCCTGCCTCGCGCAGGTGCTGGACATGGCGGTGGCTGATGGGTGTCTGTCGGTGAATCCGGCGCGGGGTCACGCTCCCGCGGCGGTCGAAAGGCGTGAAGGTGTTCCTGACGATGGAGCAGGTTCGGTCGTTGGCGCAGCACTGCACGGTGGAGTCGGAGATCTTCTGGGTGCTGGCGACGACGGGGATGCGGTGGTCGGAGTTGGCGGGGCTGTAGGTCGGTTTTCTTGACCTCGAGCGGCGGCAGGCGCGGTTGCAGCGCGCGGCCGTGACCGTCAACGGGCGCGTCGAGGTGGGCACGCTGAAGTCCCACGAGGCGCGGAGCGTGGCTATCCCCGCCTTCGTGTGCAACATGCTCGCCCCTCTCATGGCGGGGCGCCCACGGGGCGCGTGGGTGTGGGAACGGGCGAGCGGTGGGCCGCTGGTCCTGATCGGCAAGAAGACGTGGTTCCACGGGGCCCGTGATCGGACGTTGGTCGATGACCCGGATTTCCCGCGGGTGACAATCCACGGGCTGGGGCACGTCGCCGCGGGGCTGCTGGTGTCGGCGGGGGGCGAGCGTGAAGTTCGCCCAGAGGCAGCTGGGGCACTCGTCGGCGGCGATGACGCTGGACGTGTACGCGGACCTTTTCGACGGTGACCTTGACGCTGTCGCCGACACGATGGAGGAGAACCACAACGGGCTCGGCGCCCTGCGGCCGGCACCCGAAGAGGCGAAACTCGCGTAGCAAAGTGAGCCACGAGCCAATGTTCTTCTAGCTCGCATGCTGCTCAGGGGCACTATTTGGCCCGATCACATCCGACTTCGAGTCCTGGCGGAGGCGCTTTTCCATCCATCGCACCAGGCCCTCTTCTTTCCGCCGCACCGGGCCCACTTTTTCCCATCTCACAAGGCGCGCCTTCTTTCCGCCGCACCGCGCCCGCGCGCGCCACGCGAACCCGTCAAATCCGATTCGACTTAGGGAACACTCGGTCGAAATGTTGGGGTGCAGGCCGATAACCTGCAGGCATGGCGCTCTACGACAAACTGGTCTCCCCCGCCGACACCTCCGACATGCCCGACGAGGTCGCCCGCGACATCCCGGCCAACGGCATGAAGTTCATCGCCGCCAACGGCCTGCAGAACGCCGGCGATCAGGTGATCAACCCCAAGACGGTGCTGCCGTGGCTGCTGACGGCCCAGGGCGCGCCGGGGCTGGCCATCGCGCTGCTGGTCCCCATCCGCGAGTCACTGTCGATGCTGCCCCAGGCCGCGATGACGCCGTGGGTGAAGCGCCGCGCCCACCGGAAGTCGGTGTGGGTCGCCGGTTCGGTGACGCAGGGCGCGATGGCGCTGATCATTGCGTTGTCGGCGGCGGTGCTCGACGGCACGGTCGCCGCGGTGGCCATCCTCGCGGCGCTGGCCGTCTTCGCGCTCGGGCGCTCCATGTGCTCGATCGGCTCGAAGGACGTCCAGGGCCGCACCATCCCGAAGGGCCAGCGCGGACAGATCACGGGCTTGGCGACGGTCCTGTCCGGCGTCGTCGCCATCACCCTCGGACTGGGCATCCGCTGGCTCGGCGGCGACGACCTGCCGAAGTCGGTGCTGACGTGGATGATCGCCGCCTCCGCCCTGACGTGGTTCATCGGCGCGGTCATCTTCCACCGCGTCACCGAACCGGCGGGCGAGACGTCCGAGGAATCCGCGGGATCGTGGGTGAAGGACTCGTGGGAACTGCTCGCCGGCGACGCGCCATTCCGCAACTTCGTCATCGTCCGCTCGCTGCTGCTCGTCTCCGCGCTGTCTCCTGCGTTCTTCGTGTCGCTGTCGGCCGAACGCGGCGGCGGGGAGCTCTCCGGGCTGGGCCCCTTCCTCATCGCCTCCGGCGCCGCGGCCATCTTGGGCGGCGAGGTCTCCGGCAAGCTGAGCGATAAGTCGTCGAAAAGCACCATGACCTGGGGCGCGGGCCTGGCCTCCGTGATCCTGCTCGCCGTGATGGCGCAGGTGACCTTCGCCGAGAGCTGGTCCGGCTGGGCGCTGCCGGTCGCGTACTTCCTGATCACCCTGACGCACACCGGCGTGCGCGTGGCCCGCAAAACCTACGTCGTGGACATGGCCGAAGGCGACCAGCGCACCACCTACGTCGCCGTGGCGAACTCCGCGATGGGCGTCATTTTGCTGGCCACCGGCGCGATCTCGGGCGGCCTGGCGACACTGGGCACCATGTGGGCGCTCGGCTTCTTCGCCCTGCTCGGATTCATCGGCGTCGCCATGGCCAGCGCACTGCCGGAAGTGTCGGCCAACGCCTGACCCGTGGCGGGACGGCGCGGCGGGTAGGGTTTCCGGAGGATCCACGACGAACCGCACGTCCCACGACGAACCGCACGAGGAGGCTCACATGAGCAACGGCACCGGCACGCCGACCGCCGTCGTCATCCTGGCCGCAGGCCAGGGCACCCGCATGAAGTCGGACACCCCGAAGATGCTGCACGCGATCGGCGGGCGCACGATGCTGGAGCATGCCCTGTATGCCGCCCACGGCGTCGGCCCGGCCGAGATCGCGGTCGTCGTCGGGCACCAGCGCGAGAAGGTCATCGACGCCATCTCCGGCTGGACCGCCGACCAGCCCGAGGGGTCCCTGCCCAACGGCGTGGGCATCGCCCACCAGGAGGAGCAGAACGGCACCGGCCATGCCGTGCAGTGTGCCCTCGCGGATGCCACGCTGGCCGAGTTCGAGGGCACCGTCCTGGTGATCACCTCGGACGTGCCGCTTCTCGACGCCCCGACGCTGTCCGCGCTGCTCGCCGAGCACAACCGCAAGCCGCGCGCCGCGGTGACCGTGCTGACGTCCACGGCGGAGAACCCGCACGGCTACGGCCGCATCATCCGCAACTCCGACGGCGAGGTCCTGCGCATCGTCGAGGAGAAGGACGCCACCGACGACGAGCGCCAGGTCACCGAGGTCAACTCCGGCGTCTACGCCTTCGACGCCGCCACGCTGCGCGACGCGCTGACCAAGCTGAACACCGACAACGCGCAGGGCGAGCTGTACCTCACCGACGTCATCGGCATCGCCCGCGAAGCCGACCGCTCCGTGCGCGGCCACCGCCTGGACGACGCGATGGTCGTCGCCGGCGTCAACGACCGCGTGCAGCTGGCGAACCTGGGCGCCGAGCTCAACCGCCGCCTCACCGAGAAGGCGATGCGCGGCGGCGCCACCATCGTCGACCCGGCCACCACGTGGATCGACGTCGACGTCGAGATCGGCCGCGACGTCACCATCCTCCCCGGCACCCAGCTGCTGGGCGCCACCAAGATCGCCGACGGCGCCACCGTCGGCCCGGACACCACCCTGCGCGACGTGACCGTCGGCGAGGGCGCGACGGTCTTCCGCGTCCACGGCACCGACTCCGTCATCGGCGCCGGCGCCGAGGTCGGCCCGTTCACCTACCTCCGCCCCGGCACGGCGCTCGGCGAGGAGGGGAAGCTCGGCGGCTTCGTGGAGACCAAGAAGGCCGTCATCGGCCGCGGCTCGAAGGTCCCGCACCTGACCTACGTCGGCGACGCCGAAATCGGCGAGCACTCCAACATCGGCGCGTCCAGCGTCTTCGTCAACTACGACGGCGTGAACAAGCACCGCACCGTCATCGGGTCCCACGTGCGCACCGGCTCCGACACCATGTTCATCGCCCCCGTAAAGGTCGGTGACGGCGCGTATTCCGGGGCGGGTACTGTAATCAAGGACGACGTTCCCCCCGGGGCGTTGGCGGTCAGCGGTGGCCCCCAGCGAAACATCGAGGGGTGGGTCCAGCGGAAGCGGCCGGGCACCCCGGCGGCGGAGGCGGCCGAAGCGGCGCAGGCCGCGGCGGGCGAATCCTCCTCCGACTCCGACGGTGTCCCGGGCGACAACCCCGACGCCTCCGCGTAAGCCGAAGAACGACCAGGAAGGCCAGGCCGACTAGATGACCGGCGAGTGGATCGAAAACCGAAAGAACCTCATGATCTTCTCCGGGCGCGCGCACCCGGAGCTTGGCGAGGCCGTGGCGAAGGAGTTGGGCGTCGAGCTGACCCCGATGACCGCCCGGGACTTCGCCAACGGCGAGATCTTCGTGCGTTTCGAGGAGTCCGTCCGAGGCTGCGACGCCTTCGTCCTGCAGGCGCACCCGGCGCCGCTGAACAAGTGGCTCATGGAGCAGCTGATCATGATCGACGCGCTCAAGCGCGGCTCGGCGAAGCGCATCACGGCGATCCTGCCGTTCTTCCCCTACGCGCGCCAGGACAAGAAGCACCGCGGCCGCGAGCCGATTTCCGCCCGCCTGGTCGCGGATCTGCTCAAGGCCGCCGGCGCGGACCGCATCGTGTCGGTTGACCTGCACACCGACCAGATCCAGGGCTTCTTCGACGGCCCGGTGGATCACATGCACGCCATGCCGATTCTGGCGGATTACATCAAGGCCAACTACTCGATGGAGAACCTCTGCGTGGTCTCCCCCGACGCCGGCCGCGTGAAGGTGTCGGAGAAGTGGGCGAACACGCTGGGCGATGCCCCGCTGGCGTTCATCCACAAGACCCGCAGCGTGGACGTGGCCAACGAGATCGTGGCCAACCGCGTGGTCGGCGACGTCGACGGCCGCGTGTGCCTGCTCATCGACGACATGATCGACACCGGCGGCACGATCGCCGGCGCGGTGAAGGTGCTGCGCGAGGCCGGTGCGGCCGACGTCATCATCGCCACCACGCACGGCGTGTTCTCGGGCCCGGCGGCGGAGCGCCTGTCGCAGTGCGGCGCGCGCGAGGTCATCACCACCGACACCCTGCCGCAGAGCACGGAGGGCTGGGACAACCTGACCGTCCTGCCGATCGCGCCGCTGCTGGCGCAGACGATCCACGAGATCTTCGAGAACGGCTCCGTCACCACCCTTTTCGAGGGTCAGGCGTAGTTTCCCGTTCCGCTTCACGACGTCCCGGTCGCACGCCATGCGCGGCCGGGATTTCTTTTTCGCCCGCGCAACGCTTTTGACCTGGCCCCACTTATCGTCAGCGCACCATTCGTCGCCGGCGCACCGCATCTGACCCGGCCACGACCGCTCACCCCGTCCACAACTGCTCACCCCGTCCACCACCACCTTTTGGAGAATCATGAGCACCGACGCACCCGTGTTCCGCCCCGCCACCGAGGCCGACCGCCCGCTGATCCGCCGCTTCCACGAGCTGGCGGACGCGTGGGGCGATGAACCCGCCGAGCGCGGCGAGAGCTTCGAGCAGGACGAGGTGCGCTACGTCGACCAGTGGTCGGCCGAAGCCGACGGCGGCATCATCGTCGAGATCGGCGGGGCGGTCGCCGGCGGCGCCTGGTTGCGCCACTTCACCGAGGACAACCCCGGTTGGGGCTACGTCGCCGACGAGTACCCCGAGGTCGCCATCGCCCTCGAGTCCGAGCACACCGGCCGGGGTCTCGGCGGCGAGCTCATGCGGCGGGTGCTGGACTTTGCCCGCGAGGAGGGTGCTCCCGGAGTCTCGCTGTCGGTGGAGGTCGGCAATGAGCGGGCGATCCGCTCGTATAAGAAGGTCGGTTTCGGGCTCGTCGGCGACGGCGACGATGGGGCCGGCGGTTACACCATGCTGTACCGCTTCTGACCTTCGCTTTCCGACGGCTTCGGCCCCCGGTTCCGCCCCGCACAAGTGGCTTTGGCCCCGGTTCCGCCCCGCCCCCCCAAGACTTCGGACCCCGGTTCCGCCCCGACCGTGCGGCACCGCCACGCATGTCGCCGACCCTCCCGCAGATGCGCCAGTTCCATGCAGATGCACCTGTTGCAACGGGCGCATCTGCATGTAATGGGCGCACTTGGCCGAGGGTTTTTGCGTTGCGCGTTGTTGAGCGCACCGACGGTCGAACCGGCTCCGGCACCGACCCGGCGGTGACGCTTCCCGCCGGCGTTTATGTCGGCGAGCCGAACCTACGGGGATGCTGCCCGCCCACTTCGAATGCCGCCGCTAGCGCTCCCAGATGCGCCAGTTCCCGCCGGCCCCTTCGAATGTCGCCGCCAGCGCTCCCAGATGCGCCAGTTGCCGCCGCCCCTCCCGCAGATGCGCCAGTACCGTGCAGATGCGCCTGTTGCAACGGGCGCACCTGCATGTAACGGGCGCATTTGGCAGAGGAGTTTCATGCTGCGGCGGTGGAGCCGGTTCCAGCGCCTGCTCCGCGTGGAAATCGGCCCATACGGCGTTAAACAGGTCGGCGGGTGGAACGAGGGCCGGCGGGCCGTCGTCAAGCGAGTCGGCACCCAAGCCATCAAGCACGCCGACACCCACGCCGCCACGCAAGAGAAGCCCACGCCGCCGCGCAAAACCAACCCGGGCGATTTCGCCCGCCGCACCCCATCGGGTACCATTCCACGAGTTATGTCTCGGCGAGGGTGGCCCGAGGCGCGGGAACGGTCCCGCGGCAACGGCCCCGTTATCGACGCGACGCATGCAGCACCCGGCGCCCGCCGCTCCCCACCGGGGAACCGCGGCCGACCCGGACGCGTGCCACGTGATCGACTCCCGAACCCCGACGATTTGCAGGAGTCAGATATGGCGAAGCCCAACATCATCAAGCTGGAAGCCCGCGAGCGCACCGAGTTCGGCAAGGGCGCCGCCCGCCGCGCCCGCGTGGCCGGCGACATCCCGGTGGTCATCTACTCGAAGGACCTGGACGCCCCGAAGCACGTCCTGGTCAACTCGATCGAGTTCCACGGCATCATCCGCAACTACGGCGTCAACGCCGTCCTCGACCTCGACATCGAGGGCGAGTCGCAGCTGTCCATGGTCAAGGCCCTGGACCAGAACCCGCTGACCCTCAACATCGACCACGCCGACCTGCTGGGCATCCACCGCGGCGAGAAGGTCGAGGTCGAGGTCCCGGTCGTCGCCGAGGGCGAGCTGGCCCCGGGCAACGCCCTGCTCATGCAGGACGCCGACACCATCCTGGTGCTCGCCCCGGTGCTGTCCATCCCGGAAGAGATCACCGTGTCCGTCGAGGGCCTGGACGTGGGCGCGCAGATCCACGCCGAGGGCGTCACCCTGCCGGAGGGCCTGGAGCTCGCCGACGATCCGGAGCTGCTGATCTTCAACATCGTCGAGCCGGAGGAGGACCCGGCCGGCGACGTCGACGCCGACATCGAGGGCATGGGCGACGCCGAGCTGCCCGAGGAGCCCAAGGCCGAGGAGGGCGAGGGCGAGGAGTAATTCCTCCCCCGCGCCGGTCCCCGACCGGTTGCCCCTGCTTTGCGACGAGCCCCCGCCGGATTCGGTTCCGGCGGGGGCTTCGCCGTGTCCGAGGGGCGGGGGCGCCGGCGTGGGAGAACGTCCGCTCCATGTTTGCCCGGGCGGGCGTAGCATTTCCGCTCATGAACCGCATGCGCGATCGGCTGGCCCGCGATCTCCCCTATCCCGTCGTCCTCGCGGCGGCGTGGGCTGCGTGCGCGGTGCTCATCGCGGGCGCGGCGTGGGTGGCGGGGACGGTGGTGGGCAAGCTGCTCATCGTGATCATCCCGCTGGCGGTGGCGGTGCTGTTCTCCGCGATGCTCTCGCCGCTGGCCCGGTTCCTGCGGCGGACGCTGCGGTTCCCGAGCGCCCTGGCCGCGCTGGCGTCGGTGTTCGTGTTGCTCGGCGTTTTCGTCGGCGGTTTCGCGCTGGCCACCGAGCGCCTGGCGGTGGGATTCGGGCAGCTGCGGCAGGGCGCCCGCGAGGGCATCGACCAGGTGATGGCGTGGCTGCGCACCGGCCCGCTGCACCTGTCCATCGACCCGGGCACCGACGTCACCGCCGGGATCCGCGACTGGGCCGGGCAATCGTCGGGCGCATTGGCGTCCGGGGCGCTGAGCATCGGCGCGACGGCCGTCGACGTCATCGCCGGAATGCTGATCTGCCTGCTCTCCCTGTTCTTCTTCCTGCACCAGGGCGACCGGATCTGGCGGTTCTGCCTGCGCTTCGTCCCCCGCGGCGCCCGCGCCGAATTCCACGAGGCCATGCGGCGCGGCTGGGTGAGCCTGGGCAACTACAGCCGCACCCAGATCGGCGTGGCCGCCATCAACGCGGCCGGCATCGGCATCGGCGCCTGGATCATGGGCATCCCGCTGGTCATCCCGTCGACGATCCTGGTGTTCCTGGCGTCCTTCGTGCCCATCGTCGGCGCCATCGTCTCCGGCGCCGTGGTGGTGCTGATCGCGATGGTGGACAAGGGGGCGATGGCCGCGCTGATCATGCTGGCGATCGTCGTCGGCGTGCACTTCCTGGAGACCCACGTGCTGCAGCCGTTCCTGATGGGCCACGCCGTCAGCATCCACCCGCTGGCCGTCATCGTGGTCGTCGCGGCCGGCACCTACCTGTTCGGCCTCGCCGGCGCGCTGTTCGCGGTCCCGCTGACCGCGCTGCTGAACAGCTCCATCGGGTACGCCATGGGCAATGATCCTTTCCCCGCGCTGGTCGACGGCGGGCCGGGGGCCGGCGGGGAAACTGCGGGAGAAGCCGCCGTGGAACCGGATGGGCATCGCCCGCGGGCGTCGTCGTAAAGCTGCTGTGGGATGATGGCGGACATGTTCGGTCGCTCGAAGCCCTCCCCCGCCCCCGCCGACGCCCCGCCGATCCTCGTCGTCGGCCTGGGCAATCCCGGCCCGAAGTACGCCGACACGCGGCACAACGTCGGGCAGATGGTGCTCGACGAACTCGCCGAACGGACGTTGCCCATGCCGTCGACGTTCTCGGCGCACAAGCGCTCCAACGCGGAGATCGTGCAGACCCGCTGGACCGTCGGCGCCGGAGACGGGGCCGTGGAGCGGCAGGTGATCCTGGCCAAGCCGCGGACGTACATGAACGTCTCCGGCGGGCCGATCAGCGCGCTGGCGAAGTTCTTCAACGTCGAGCCCGGCGACGTCATCGTGGTGCACGACGAGCTGGACCTCGACCCCGGCGTCATCCGCCTGAAGCGCGGCGGCGGCGAAGGCGGGCACAACGGCCTGCGGTCGACGTCGAAGTCGCTGGGCACCAAGGACTACCTGCGGGTGCGCGTGGGCATCGGCCGCCCGCCGGGGCGACAGGACCCGGCCGATTTCGTACTGCGCCCGTTTTCCACCGCCGAGCGGCGCGACCTGCCGTTCTGGCTGCAGGACGCCGCCGACGCGGTCGACCTGCTGGCCCGCCACGGCCTCGAGGCCGCGCAGAACCAGGTGCACCAGCGGTAGGGGTTCAGGGGCGGTCCGGGGCTCCAGGGGGCGGGGCGCCCGGCGTTCAGTGGCGGCGCCAGGCACGGCTGCGGCCAAGGGACGACGGGCGCCGTCGATCACGCGGTCCCGCCGGAGCCGACATGCGGAATCGGCAATTCCCTTCCCGTTTCCGGGTCGCGCACCATCAGGCAGTCGACGCCGAAAACGTCGCGCACCAGGTCACGGGTGAGCACCTCCCCCGCCTCCCCTTCCGCGACGATGGCGCCATCGGACATCGCGATGACGTGGTCGGCGAACCGGGCCGCCTGCGTCATGTCATGGAGGACCATCGCCACGGTGCGCCCCTCGGAGTTGAGCCCCCGGACCAGCTCCAGCGTCGCCAGCTGATGGGCGGGGTCGAGGTAGGTCGTCGGCTCGTCGAGAAGCAGAATCCCCGCCTCCTGCGCGACGGTCATGGCGATCCACGCCCGCTGCCGCTGGCCGCCGGACAGCGCGGTGGCGGGCGCGTCGAGAAGCTCCGCCACCCCGACGCGCGCGGCGGCGGATTCCACGGCGCGGTGATCGACCTCCGACAGCGCCGCGAACGCGCCGGTGAAGGGGTATCGGCCGAAGGCGATGAGCTCCCGCACCGTGATGCCCTCCGGCACGACGGGCTGCTGCGGCAGGAAGGAGACCTCCCGCGCGAATGCGCGTGCCGACGATGCGCCGACGTCCGCCCCGCCCAGGCGCGCCTGGCCCGCCGACGGCCGCAGCTGGCGGCCCAGCGTCTTCAGCAGCGTGGACTTGCCGCACCCGTTCGGGCCGATCAGCGCGGTCACGCGACCGTCGGGGATGGCGACGTCGACCCCGTCGAGCACCGGTTCGCCGCCGTAGCCGACCACGAGGCCGACGCCGGACAGGCCCTTTTCCGGGGCTTTTCGATTCCGCGGAGTTTTCACGATCACGTCACACCTTCGTCAATCTCAACAGCAGGAACACGAAATACGGCGCGCCGACGATGGCTATGAGCGCGCCGACCGGGATCTCCGTCGGCGCGAACAGCCATCGCCCGACGGCGTCGCACCCGACCACCAGCGTGGCGCCGAGCATCGCCGCCACCGGGATCTGCCGGGACAGCGGCCCGCCGACAAGCAGCCGCGCGGCATGCGGCACGATCAGGCCGGCGAACCCGAGCACCCCGGCCGCCGCCACGGCACCCGAGCCGCACGCGACGGCCAGCACCACCGCGACCACGCGCCAGCGCACGGGGGCCACGCCGATGCCCGCCATCACGGCGTCGCCCAGGCGCAGCGCATCGAGGTGGCGCGACACGATCAGCGCCGCCACCAGGCCGAAGGCCACGATGGGGGCGACGACGGCGGCGTCGGAAAGCGTCCGCGCGTACAGCGAGCCCTTCAGCCAGGTCATCGCGGCGCCCGCCTCGGGGGCGGCGCGCACGAGCAGCAGCTGCGTCGCCGCGGCCAGCCCCACGGACACCGCCACGCCGGTCAGCGCCAGCCGCACGGGGTCGCCGATGCCGCGCCCGGCGAGCGCGAGCACCACCCCGGCGCCGATCAGCGCCCCGGCAAACGCCACGGGCGTCAGCGCCTGCGCCGGCAGCGCGCCCGCACCCAGCAGCGCCGCGACCGCGGCCAGGCCACCGCCCGCGGTGATGCCGACCGTGTCCGGCGCCGCCAGCGGATTGCGCAGCCCCACCTGCAGCAGGCACCCCGCCACCGCCATGCCGACGCCTGCGATAGCGCCGACCAAGATCCGCGGCAGCCGGTACTTCCAGATCAAATTGTCGCCGCCGACCAGCCTGGCCACCACATCGCCGGGCGGCACCTGGACCGCTCCGATACCGAGCGCCAGCACGACCACGGCCGCAAGCGCCGCGACGAGCACCGCCACGGTGGCGGCGGTGCGGGCGCGGGTGCGGGGCGTGCTTTGCGACGAAGCCGTCCTCGCCATCATGCCGATCCCTCCCCGGAAGCGAAGCGTCCGTTCAGCGGGCGCGGAAGCGTGGGGGTTTCGGGCGTTGCTCGGTTCGGGGCGCCGCCGTTTCGGGTGCCGGCGTTGCGGGTGCCGCGCAGGGAGCCGATGCCCCACAGCAGGACGGGGACGCCGATCAGGGCCGTCACGATGCCCACCGGAGTTTCCGCCGGCGCCCACAGCCACTGCCCGACGGTGTCGGCCACGAGCAGGACGGCCGCGCCGAGCACCGCGGCGACGGGCACGGCCGAACGATGGCGGGGGCCGCACACGCGGTGCGCGGCCACGGCCGCCATGAGCCCCAGGAATCCGATCGGCCCCGCGGCGGCCACGCACGGCGCGATGAGCAGCACCGCCGCAGCCACGGCGAGCAACCGGGTGAGCCGGGGACGCGCCCCGACCGCGGTGGCGACCGAATCGCCGACGACGAGCGCATCAAGCCCGCGGGCGCCCGCGATCACGGCGGGGGCAACGACGGCGGCGACGATCATCGCGGGGACGACGTCTGCCATGCGCACTCCGCCGAGACGCCCCGACAACCAGGACAACACGGTGGACAGCTGGGCTTCGTCGAGAACCAGGATGATCGCCGTCAACGCGCTGAACAGCGCGGAGACCGCCATGCCGAGCAGCACCATGCGCTGCACGGCCATCGCCGACGACGTCGCGGCCCTCCCGCGCATGCCGAAAGTGATCGTCGCCGACGCCGCGACGACCGCCCCGGCGAGTGCGCCGGGCAGCAGGGCGGCGCCGCCGACGGAGCCGGTCACCGTCGTCGCCAACACCGCGCCGAAGGCGGCGCCGGAGTTGACGCCGGTGATTTCCGGGTCGGCCAGCGGGTTCTTCGTGGCCGTGCGCAACAGGACGCCCGCGATGCCCAGGCAGGCGCCGACGACGACCGTCGCCGTCAGCCGGTCGAGGGCGACCGAGTGCAGTTCGGCGCCGAGCCATTCCGCACCCTCCGGAGCCGCGACGGCCGAAAGCCGCCCCCACGCGAGGGCGGCGATGAGTCCCGCTCCGCCGGCGAGCGCGGCGATGATGCCCGCCGCACGGTGGCGGGACGGGCGGTTAGCCGGCCCAGAGGAGAACTTCGCGGAGCCGGACGGGCGGGAACGGGAGGGGCGGGGCGCCGGCGTGCGTGGCCCCGGGGTCACTTCGCTTCGGCGATGATCTGGTCGAGCATCGCTTCCGCCGCGAGCGGGCCGCGCGACCGCGACCACGTGTCCTGCTCAACGTCGATGACCTTGTCCACGACCCCGCCGTAGGGGCTGGCGCGGAAGCCCTCGGTGTCGTTGTAGAGGTACGCGACGTCGAGCTTCATGCCCGGCAGCTTGTCCCCGGTCAGCTCGGCGACGTCGGTCTTCGACTCGATGGCGGACTTCTCGCCGTCGTAGCCGTACTCGTACCCGACGGCGGTGAGCAGCGAACCGGAGAAGGACTTCGCGATCCACGTGTAGAGCGTGTCCTTCGACCAGCCGATGACGGCGGCGCGGGTGCCCGGCTTCACCGCCTTCTTCGCTTCGGCGATCTTGCCGTCGATGCGGGAGCGCACCTCGCCGGCTTCCTTCTCCTTGCCGAGCTTCGCGGCGATGGCGTCCATCGCATCGAGCACCTCGCCATAGGAGGTGTCCGCGTAGGTTTCCGTCGGCGCGATGCCCTTGAGCTGATCGAGGATCGCGGCGTGACGGGTGGGGCTGGCGAGGATCAGATCCGGCTCGAGGGACTGGATGACCTCGAGGTTCGGCTGCTTGGCCTGCCCCACCGACGTCGCGCCGTCGAGCTTCCCCTTCAGCGTCTGCGGTTCGGCGGACTTGCCGATTTCGACGGTGCCCACCGGCGTGACGCCGAGGGCGACGAGGATCTCCTCGTAGCGCCAGTCGAGGGCGACGACGCGGAGTTGGTCGAAACCGGCCCCGGCGCCGTCTCCGGTCTTTTCTCCCCCGGAGTCCGACGAGCAGGCGACGAGGGACAGGACGAGCCCGAGCGCGAGGGCGAATGCCGCGGCGACCCGCCCGGCGGACCACCGAACACTGATCAAGGAAGTGTGCATGCCCTCAATGAAAGCATACGTTCCACCTAAACAACATCACTACGGTCAGGTTCACCTAATTGCCCCGGGCGCCGCCCGTCGACGATTGCCGCGGGCGCCGACCCTCGGGCCGCCGATTTACGGGTCGACGGCTTTCGGGTCGGCGAATTGCAGGGCCGGCGACTGACGAGCCGCTGACTTACAGGTCGACCAGGTGCTTGCGCTTCGGGTAGATGCGCGGGCGGGTGCCCAGCACCTCCTCGGCGACGCGGATGACCTGGTTCGAGTAGCCGAACTCGTTGTCGTACCAGACGTAGAGCACCAGGTGCTTGCCCTGCGTGATGGTGGCCAGGCCGTCGACGATGCCCGCGTGGGTGGAACCGACGAAGTCGGTGGACACGACCTCCGGCGAGTGGATGTAGTCGATCTGCTGGCGCAGCACGGAGCGCAGCGAGACCTCGCGGAGGTACTCGTTGACCTCGTCGCGGTCGACCTCGGTCTCCAGCGTCAGGTTGAGCACCGCCATGGACACGTCCGGGGTGGGCACGCGGATGGCGTTGCCCGTGAGCTTGCCCTCGAACTCCGGCAGGGCCTTGGACACGGCCTTCGCCGCGCCGGTCTCGGTGAGCACCATGTTCAGCGTGGCGGCGCGGCCGCGGCGGGTGCCCTTGTGGAAGTTGTCGATGAGGTTCTGGTCGTTGGTGAACGAGTGCACCGTCTCGACGTGGCCGTGCTCGACGCCCCACTTGTCGTTGACGACCTTCAGCACCGGAGTGATGCCGTTGGTGGTGCAGGACGCGGCGGAGAGGATCTTCTCCTCCGGGTCGATGCCCTTGTGGTTGATGCCGTAGACGATGTTCGGGATGTCGCCCTTGCCCGGGGCGGTCAGCAGGACCTTGGACACGCCCTTGGACTTCAGGTGCTGGCCCAGGCCCTCGCGGTCGCGCCAGCGGCCGGTGTTGTCGATGACCAGGGCGTCGTCGATGCCGTAGGCGGTGTAATCGACGGTGGCCGGGTCGGATGAGTAGATGACCTGGATCGGGGTGCCGTTGGCCCAGATGATGTCGTTGTCCCGGTCGACGGTGATGGTGCCGTCGAACGCGCCGTGCACGGAGTCGCGGCGCAGCAGCGAGGCGCGCTTGACCAGATCCTCGTCGCCGTTCTTGCGCACGACGATGGCGCGCAGGCGGGCGCCGTTGAACAGCGCCTGCCGCGACAGCAGGATGCGGGCCAGCAGGCGGCCGATGCGGCCGAAGCCGTAGAGCACGACGTCGGACTGCGGCGTTTCGTGGGCGGTGCCGATGACGTCGGCGAGCTCGCGGGCGAGGA
The DNA here is from genome assembly GCF_001056295.1 of Corynebacterium halotolerans. GTDB lineage: Bacteria > Actinomycetota > Actinomycetes > Mycobacteriales > Mycobacteriaceae > Corynebacterium > Corynebacterium hansenii. The sequence goes on along the minus strand of NZ_JVMD01000015.1, from coordinate 249,037 downwards.
ACTCGGCGAGGTCGCCGCCCTCCTCCTCGAACTTGGTGGCCAGGGCTCCGAGGTCGATGGAGGCGGTGCCCAGGTCCATCTGCACCAGCTGCTCGATGATCGGCAGGGTCTGCGACAGCGGCAGCTCCTGCGAGGTGATGCGCCGGGCGTAGCGGTGCGACTTGATGATCGACGTCTCGGTCGGGTTCTCCAGCAGGCGGCCGAAGATCGAGGTGACGACGTTCTTCTCGCGCCGCAGCTGGCCGAGCAGCGGAATCATCTTCTCCGCGAGGACGACTCGCTCGTTCCAGTCGCTGTGGTTGATCGGTGCCGGCGTCGCCATGGATCCTCCTGGGTTCAAGGGGCGTTGATGGGGGCAGTCAATGTGGCCCGCGGTCGGCCCCGGGGAGCTCGTTTCACGGGCTGCGAGGTACTTTTCGGATCGAAGAGTCCTCCTTTAAAACTACGTCGTCGCGTTCCGGCACGCCCCATCGGGTGTGCCGCGGCGCCCGAAACGGGCATCGGGCCGGTGGGCGATGACGCCGATCCGGAAATGCATGTACCCTTCCCCGGCGCCCCCAAATCGGGCGCGAACCGCATCGGCGCGTCACATCGGCGTCCGATGCCAAGGAAGGACGCCAATGCCAATCATCGAAGCGGAGGGCCTGACCAAGGTCTATTCCGCATCATCCGGGGAGGTCCGCGCGCTCGACGGGCTGGATCTGGCGGTCGAGGAGGGAACGGTCCGCGGCATTCTCGGCCCGAACGGGGCCGGCAAGACCACGACCGTGAAAATCCTGACCACCCTCATACGCCCCACCGCCGGATCGGCGCGCGTGGCGGGCATCGACGTGCTCGCCGAGCCTTCCCGGGTGCGCGACGTCATCGGGGCATCCGGCCAGTACGCGGCCGTCGACGAGCAGCTCACGGCCCGCGAGAACCTGCGCCTGATCGGCCGCCTGTACCACCTGAGCCGTTCGCGCGTGGAGGAGCGCGCCGACGAGCTCCTGCACGCCTTCGACCTCGCGGACGCCGCCGACCGACCTGTGAAGGGCTTCTCCGGTGGCATGCGCCGCCGCGTGGACCTCGCCGGCGCGCTGGTCGCGGAACCAAAGGTGCTGTTCCTCGACGAGCCGACCACGGGGTTGGACCCGAAGGCCCGCATCGGACTGTGGGACGTCATCCGCGATCGGGTCAGCCGCGGCGTGACGGTGCTGCTGACCACGCAGTACCTGGAGGAGGCCGATCAGCTCGCCGACGACATCAGCGTCGTCGATCACGGCCGCATCATCGCCGAGGGCACGGCCGACGAACTGAAGGCGACCGTCGGCGGGCAGCAGGTCGAGGTCACGGCCGCCCGCGGCGATGACGTCGCCGCGCTGCGCGATGCGCTGGCCCGCCACGCCATCGGACCGGTGACGGTCGACGGCCCGTCGCTGAAGGCCCCGGTGGCCGACGGGGCGGCGTCGCTGACGCGGTTCCTGTCGGAGGTGGAGGGCATAGAGCTTCACGACGCCGGCCTGCGCCGCCCCACGCTCGACGAAGTGTTCCTGTCCATGACGGGCGACCGCGGGGAGGATGCGCGATGAGCAATTGGTTCGGCGACGTCGCAGCGGTGATGAGCCGCAACTTCTCGCGCCTGAGGCGCTCCCCCGACGTCATCGGTTTCGCACTGTTCCAGCCGATCATGTTCGTGCTGCTGTTCAGCCAGGTCTACGGTGGCGCGATTCAGGTGCCGGGGTCGAATTACACGGACTTCCTCATGGCCGGCATCTTCGCGCAGACGGTGGTCTTCGGCGCGACGTTCTCGGGCACGTTCATGGCGCAGGATCTGAAGGAGGGGATCATCGACCGCTTCCGCACGCTGCCCATGTCGCAGTCGGCGGTCCTCTTCGCCCGCACCTTCACGGACCTGGCCATCAACGCGGTGTCCATGGCGGTGATGATCCTCACCGGCCTCGCCGTCGGCTGGCGATTCCACGACGGTCTGCCGAATTTCCTGGCGGGCGTGGCCATCCTGCTGTTCTTCGCGTGGGCGTTTTCGTGGGTCCTGGTGTTCGTCGGCCTGATGGTGTCGACGCCGGAGACGCTGAACAACGCGGTGTTCATCATCCTGTTCCCGCTGACGTTCATCTCCAACGCATTCGTGCCGTCGGAGACCCTGCCGACTGTCCTGCGGGTCATCGCCGAATGGAATCCGGTGTCCGCGCTGGTCCAGGCCGCCCGCAGCCTCTTCGGCAACTTGCCCGATGGCCCGGTGCCCGACGTGTGGACCATGCAGCACCCGGTGCCCGCGGTGATCATCGGTTCGGTGGCCATCGCCGCCGTCTTCATGCCGTTGTCCGTGGCGCGCTTCCGCCGCCGCGAGTAACCTCCCCGACCCCTGCCCCTCTCTCGGCTCTTCGGGTTCCAGAGCAATACGCCTCAAGGATCCATAGTCCCAACGTCACCGTCGACACCATCTGCCGCACCGCCGAACTCGGCTTGACCGTCACCGACGCCGGCGATGTAACCGACATCGAGGCCCAGCCCATCACCGTCGACACGGCCTTCCCGCCCTGTGTTACGGGCGGGAAGCTCCCCGACCACGTGACCAGCACCCTGGTCGACCTGCCGACCTTCGGCTATCCCGCCAACCTCCGTGTCCGCATCCCCAAACTCCACTGCCCCGATGACGGGTGTGACCGTCGGATCCACCAGGCCCCACTGGACTGCGCCGATGTTGGCGAGAAGGTCACCGCCCGGGTCACCCGCTGGATCCTCCAGCGCCCGACCATCGACCGGATGTGCGTGTCAGCGACCGCCACAGCCCTGGACATCGGCTGAGATTTGGCCAATTCCATCGCCCCGGGTGCCTGCCGCGCAATGATCTACGACGATCTACGACGGCACCGGTGGAGTTCCCCTGCGTCATCGTCCTGGGGTTCCGCGTTTTAGAGCACTACATTTTAAGGAACAGCACTCTTCGCCCGCATGAAGCAGTGCGCTTTCCACACCAATGGGGTCGAACCTAGCATGCAACTGCAAATCAAATGTATTCTCTGAGTTCTTTTGCTATTTCAGAACATTGACGGGCAAGTTCATTCATATCATCATCTCCCATCATTTCAGAAATTTCATACGCCGACGGATATTCCGAAAAATCCATCAAAATCTCTACAATTAACGATAGCTCCTCTTTAGTGCTTGAAATGGTAAATGGTTTTTCATTATCCCCCTTGGTTAAATCAGACAGCCTTACGTTATGATTTTTGCAACACTCTAAAATAATTACAGCTAGGTCCTGAATCAAATCAATGACATAGTATATTTCATTCGCTACCCCTCCCCCATCTACATAATAGACGCCGGATGAACCGCGGTAAAACTCAATTTCACTCGATTCGACATGAAAATCCCTCAGGATGCTACCCAAGGAATAGCTTGTAACTTCTGTCTGCCCGAAATAGTCCAACAAGGTCAAGCTATCATCAGTCCCGCCAATTAGATTATCCCACCATTTATCGATATACATCAGTAGCAGATCCTTTCTTGTGGCATAAATTCGACCACGCTCCATCGACTTGTCGGCGTCGCAGGATGGGCCCTCTGTTTAAAGCCCGTAGAAGGCGCACCAACGTTGCCATTGGGTGCACAGGAGGTCGATATGAGCTTCTTCAGGCCGAGGTCGGTGGAGTGGAGAGCGAAGAATTTCGTGAAGTTCAACCATTCATGGGCGTCGCGCGCCAGCACGACTGAGTGACACTCGAGATACGCATTCATCACGCACCCAATGCCAGCCCACGCTGCACAAAATTCGTCGGCTTTGCTTTCCTGACCGCGCCCAAGTCCGAGTTCGCCATGTTCCTCGTTCCGCTCGTCCTTCAACTGATTCTACCGACGGGTACCGACGCGAAGCGTTGGGGCGCCCCTCCCAAAGCGAGGGCCAGGTCAAAATGGCACGAACGACGACATTGCGGTAGTCGACCGCGAGTTTTTCGTACCACGTGGCCGCTCCACATCACTGATTGACCAACCCGAAATGACATTCCACGGCATTGCGGCCCTGTACGCCGCAACTCCGAAATCTGAAGAGTCGGCAATCCCTCCACGAACACGACGACCGGCCGCCCCGCGGGTGGCCGGTCGCGCTGTTCTTCGGCGGAATCAGGCGTGCTTGTCGTCCGCCTGGTTCTCGGGCTGGACGGTCCACTCCGGCGGGACGTCCTCGCCGGATTCCTCGTCGCGCTCGGCGTCTTCGAAGGTGGCCTGCACGATGCCCTGGGCGTGGTGCGACGGGGCGTAGACGGAATACAGGCGCAGGGGCTCGTCGCCGGTGTTGACGACGTCGTGCCAGGCGCCGGCGGGCACCACGATGGCCCAGCCGTCGGAAACTTCCTGCTCGAAGTTCAGGTCGTCTTCGGCCGGGCCCATCTTGCACACGCCCTTGCCGGCGTCGACGCGCAGGAACTGGTCGGTGTCGGGGTGCGCCTCGAGGCCGATGTTCCCGCCCGGCTCGATGGACATGAGGGTGACCTGCAGGTACTTGCCGGTCCAGGCGACCGTGCGGTAGTTGGCGTTGTCGCGGGTCTCCGTCTCGATGTCGAAGGCGTTCGGCTTGGGTCCGATGTCACTGATGCTCATGTAAATGCCCTTTCCTTCCGATTCCATCCGTCTTGGTCCGGCGCAGATGCGGGGGCTTTGCGACGGCCTCCGCAGCCGCCGGTCGGCGCCGCTCGGCGCGTCCACCCCCATCGTGCCACCGGTCACGCCGTTCGCGCATGGGCCGAAGCGCGTTCGGGCCGGTCCGCCGCGGCGGATAGACTTCCCACCATGACCCGCAACGACGAAGGTAAAGCGCCGAAGGTCCTCGCCACCGCGTCGATCCCGGCGGGCGACGCGGACGTCGTCGCCGCGCTGCTGGACGGCGAGTTCGCCATCGGCGAGGTCGACGAGGCCCTGGACGCCTACGAGGGCACCGGCATGGACCGGTGCCTGAAGGCGGCGCTGGAACTGCGCGCGCTTCTCCACGAGCACGGCTGGTACTTCGCGCCGGACTCGGGCCTGGTCGAATTCCTGTTGTTCCCCTCCGACCCGGCCGCCGTCGACTCCGCGCCGACCGTGACCTTCGGCGTGGAATGGCCGACCAACCCCATCACCGGCCTGCCGCGGGCGGTCCACGACGTCAGCGTCTCCGCTCCCCTCCCGGACGACCCCGGCGCGGCCACCGCCATCCGGTTCCGGTCGGTCAAGGAGTTCGCCCCGTACGCGGCCGCCGTCAAAAACCCCGACCCCGACACGTGGCCGGAGGAACTGCAGGACCGCCGCTTCGACCCGGACGACGAAATCCGCGCCTACGCCGAGCGGCTCAGCAAGAGCGGATCCGGCGGGGACGAAGACTGAACCGGGAGCGGCGTCGGCGTCGCAAAGCACCGCGACTATCCTTGACCACCTGCCACCCGCAGGGAAACGACCAGCAAAGGAACCCATGAGCACCCTCGCCGATGAGGCCGCACGCCGCCGCACGTTCGCGGTCATCGCGCACCCCGACGCCGGCAAGTCCACGCTGACCGAGGCGCTGGCGCTGCACGCGCACGTCATCAGCGAGGCCGGCGCCGTGCACGGCAAGGCCGGCCGCAAATCCACCGTCTCCGACTGGATGGACATGGAGAAGGACCGCGGCATCTCCATCGCCTCGTCGGCGCTGCAGTTCGAGTACGCGCCCGAGGGCCACGACGGCGAGCCGTACATGATCAACCTGGTGGACACCCCCGGCCACGCGGACTTCTCCGAGGACACCTACCGCGTGCTCACCGCCGTCGACGCCGCCGTCATGCTCGTCGACGGCGCGAAGGGCCTGGAGCCGCAGACCCTGAAGCTGTTCCGCGTGTGCAAGTCGAACGGCATCCCGATCGTCACGGTGATCAACAAGTGGGACCGCCCGGGCAAGGCGCCGCTGGAGCTCATGGACGAGATCGTCGAGGAGATCGGCCTGCAGCCGACGCCGCTGTTCTGGCCCGTCGGCGAGGCCGGCGACTTCCGCGGCCTGCTGCGCCGCGGCGAGGACGGCGAGGCGGAGGAGTTCATCCGCTTCGAGCGCACCGCAGGCGGCTCCACCATCGCGGAGGAAACGCACCTGACCCCCGACGAGGCCGCCGCCGAGCAGGGCGAAACGTGGGAAACCGCCGCCGAGGAATCCGAGCTGCTGTCCGCCGACGGCGCCGACCACGACCAGGAGCTGTACCTGGCCGGCGACACCTCGCCGGTGATCTTCGCCTCCGCGATGCTCAACTGGGGCGTCCACCAGATCCTGGACACCCTCTGCGAACTCGCCCCGGCGCCCGCCGCCCGCGAATCCGACCCCGCCGCCATCGAGGCCGCGGCCGCCGGCGGGCAGGGCGCGATCGACGAGATCCGCAACCCCGAAGACGATTTCGCCGGCGTGGTGTTCAAGGTGCAGGCCGGCATGGACGCCCACCACCGCGACAAGCTGGCGTTCATGCGCGTCGTCTCCGGCGAGTTCGACCGCGGCATGCAGGTCACGCACGCCCAGTCCGGCCGGAGCTTTTCGACCAAGTACGCCCTGACCGTCTTCGGCCGCACCCGGTCGACCGTCGAAACCGCCTACCCGGGCGACATCGTCGGCCTGGTCAACGCCGGGTCGCTGGCGCCGGGCGACACCATTTACGCGGGCCGCAAGGTGCAGTTCAAGCCGATGCCGCAGTTCGCGCCGGAGCACTTCCGCACCCTGCGGGCGAAGTCGCTGGGCAAGTACAAGCAGTTCCGTAAGGCCATCGAGCAGCTCGACGCCGAGGGCGTGGTGCAGATCCTGCGCAACGACGCCCGCGGCGACGCCGCCCCGGTGATGGCCGCCGTCGGCCCCATGCAGTTCGAGGTCATGCAGGCGCGCATGCAGGTCGAGTACAACGTCGAGACCGTCGCCGACCCGATCCCCTACTCCGTCGCCCGCCGCACTGACGCCGAAACGGCGCCGGCGCTGGCCAAGCAGCGCGGGGTGGAGATCTTCACCCGTTCCGACGGGGCGCTCATCGCGCTGTTCGGCGACAAGTGGAAGCTGCAGTTCATCGAGAAGGAGCACCCGGAGTTCACGCTGGAGACGCTGGTCGCGGACTAGCCGCCGCGCCCCTCCGTACCCTGGTGCCATGAGGTCGATTTTCATCACCGGGGCGGCGTCGGGGCTCGGCGCCCGGACGGCGCGGAAGTTCGCGGACGAGGGGTGGGTGGTCTTCGGCGCCGACCGCGATGAGCTCCCCGAGGACCTGCGCACCCGGGGAGTGACGGGTTTCGTCGTCGACGTCACCGACGACGCCTCCGTCGCCGCCGCCATGGACGAGGTCGCGCGGCTGACCGGCGGCACCCTCGACGCGGTGGCCGCATTCGCCGGCGCCCTGGGCATCGGCGCGCTGACGGACATCCCCGGCGACCGCATGACCGCCATCCTCGACCTCAACGTCACCGGCCAGGCGCGGGTGCATCGGGCCGCGCTGCCGCTGCTCATGGCCGCGCGGCGGGAGGGCCGTTCGCCGCGGGTGCTGGTCATTTCCTCGGAGACCGGCCGCCAGCAGGCGATGCCCACCAACGGGTTGTACGCCATGTCGAAGCATGCGGTGGACGCCTACGGCGATGCTCTGCGACGCGAGCTCGCCCTGCTCGGCATCGGCGTGACCATCATCGAGCCGGGGCCGTTCCGCACGAACATGACGAAGGGGATCCGGCAGGCGTTCATCGACGCCACCCCGGAGGGTTCCCCGTTCGCCGACCTGATGGCGGTGGCGGGTGAGAGCGCCGCCCGCACCGACGGCAAGGCCGCCGACCCCGCCCTGCTCGCCGACGCGGTGTTCGACGCGGCCGTCGCCGCCAAGCCGCCCATCCGGGTGAAGGTCGCCCACCATCGGGGTCGCGCGCTGCTCGATCTGCTGCCGCCGGCGCTCGGGGACAAACTGATCGTCGGCGGGTTGAAGCGCGCCATCGCGAAGCGCGCCCGCGGGCGCTGACCTCGCCTGGCGCCGCCGCCGGCGCAGCCCGGCGCGACCCGCCGCAGGTGGGTCCCGGTGCCGGTCAGCCCCGGCACCGGTTACCCCAACCACCGGTTACCCCGACCACCCGTCAGTCTCGCCGCACGTGCCGGTTCCTGCTCCTGCGCGCGAGGTGTGCGTCGACGGCGTCGCCCACCGGGAGCAGCACCAGCGAGACCCCGAACACGGCGACGAAAACGATCCCCCAAATGAGCAGCATCACGGGGTACGCGAGCACGATCACCGCCGCGAGCAGCGGCAGTGCGGCATCCATCCCCTTCGACCACGCGATGACCGCCCACACGATCAACGTCACCACCAACAGCGGGATGGGGCGGAACGTCGTCTTGCCGGCCGCGGCCTGCTTCGCTTCCCGGACGGCCCGGCGCCACAGCGACTCGCGGCCGCCGTTCGGCCCCGACATGCCGTCGCCCCTCATCGCCGCATCACCGCCCGGCGCGGCCGCCGAACCGCCGCCCCAGGTGCTCGCCCAGCACCCGCGAGCATTCCGCGACGCCCTCCGTCCACAGCTCGCCCGCGGATTCGTCGGCGGGGTCGGACACCAGCTTGATCAGCTCCACCGGCACCCCGAACCGTCGCGCCACCCACGCGATGGCGTAGCCCTCCATGTCCACGAGGTCGGCCGTCTCGGCCAGGCGGGCGCGGGTCGCGGAGTCCTCCACGAACAGGTCGCCGGTGGCCAGCACCTTCCCCGCCGCGTCTTCGCTTGACGACGGCCTCTCGCCGCGCACCCCATCGTCCCGGTCATCCACGTCGATGGGCGGATAGGCGTCCGCGCCGGCCAGCCTGCGCACCGCCGAATGCGAGAAGTCGTGGAGCAGGACCCTGGAAATGCGGTGGACGCCGTGGAGCCCGGACGCCGGGCCGTCGTGAAGCGAACCGGCGGTGCCCACGTTCAGGATCGACGCCGGAAGCGGCCCCGGGCCAGCGTCTCGGCCAGCGCGGCCGTGGCATTGATGCGGCCGATTCCGGTGAGCAGGACGGGCACGTCGGCGCCGAGATGCTCGGCCTCCTCGCGGGTGGCCACGACCAGCAACGGGGCGCCGGGATCGACGGGGGCGAGCAGTTCGGGGGAAGTCAGCATGCGGCCAGGGTATCGGTGACCAGGCGCGGCGGCGGCGAACGACGGCGATCATTGACGCGACCCCCGACCGTGGTTAGGTTCGAATGGCAACGCACCGTGTGGCGCGGATCACTTTTTGCGGTGATCCGCGCGGCACCCGCGCATCCCCACGATCCCCGCCGCCACGGGCCCCGACCAACGACGGCCCGACCCCGCGGCACACCCACCACCAGGAGGAACACCGATGACCACCTACGCCCACCCCGGATCCGACGGCGCGAAGATGTCGTTCGAGCCCCGCTACGGCAACTGGATCGACGGCGGGTTCCAGGACCCCGTCGACGGCAACTACTTCGAGGTCATTTCCCCCGTCACCGGCGAGGTGTTCACCGAAGTCGCGCGCTCGAACGAAAAGGACATCGAGAAGGCCCTCGACGCGGCCCACGCCGCCGCGCCCGCGTGGGGCTCGACGCCGCCGGCCGAGCGGGCCAAGGTGCTGAACAAGATCGCCGACCGCATGGAAGAGCACCTCGAGGAAATCGCGGTCGCCGAAACGTGGGACAACGGCAAGCCCATCCGCGAGTGCCTCGCCGCCGACATCCCCCTGGCCATCGACCACTTCCGCTACTTCGCCGCGGCCGCCCGCACCCAGGAGGGCCGCCTGTCGCAGATCCAGGACGACCTGGTCGCCTACCACTTCCACGAGCCGCTGGGCGTCGTCGGGCAGATCATCCCCTGGAACTTCCCCATCCTCATGGCCACCTGGAAGCTCGCCCCCGCGCTGGCCGCCGGCAACTGCGTGGTGCTCAAGCCCGCCGAGCAGACGCCGGCCTCGATCCTCCACCTGATCGGCATCATCGGGGATCTGCTGCCGAACGGCGTGGTCAACATCGTCAACGGCTTCGGCGAGGAGGCCGGCGCCGCGCTGTCCGGCTCCGACCGCATCGCCAAGGTCGCCTTCACCGGCGAGACGACCACCGGCTCGACGATCATGAAGGCCGCCGCCGACAACCTCGTGCCCGTCACCCTCGAGCTGGGCGGCAAGTCGCCCAACATCTTCTTCGAGGACATCATGGACGCCGAGGACTCCTTCCGCGACAAGGCCGTCGAGGGCTTCGCCATGTTCGCCCTCAACCAGGGCGAGGTGTGCACCTGCCCGTCGCGCGCGCTGGTCCACGAGTCCATCGCCGACGAGTTCGTGCAGCTGGGCATCGAGCGCGTGTCCAACATCCGCCGCGGCGACCCGCTGGACACCGACACCATGGTCGGCGCGCAGGCGTCGAAGGAGCAGCTGGACAAGATCCTGAAGTACATCGAGATCGGCAAGACCGAGGGCGCGAAGCTCGAGCTCGGCGGCGGCCAGGCGAAGCTGGAGGGCAACCTGTCCGGCGGTTACTACATCGAGCCGACCATCTTCTCCGGCGTCAACGACATGCGCCTGTTCCAGGAGGAGATCTTCGGCCCCGTGCTCGGCGTGACCACGTTCAAGTCGCTGGACGAGGCCGTGAAGATCGCCAACGACACCATGTTCGGCCTCGGCGCCGGCGTGTGGTCGCGGTCGAACAACAACGTGTACAAGGCCGGCCGCGCCATCCAAGCCGGCCGCGTGTGGTGCAACGCGTACCACGTGTACCCGGCGCACGCGGCGTTCGGCGGCTACAAGAAGTCCGGCATCGGCCGCGAGAACCACCTGATGATGCTCTCGCACTACCAGCAGACCAAGAACCTCCTGGTCAGCTACGCCACCGACCCGACGGGCCTGTTCTAGGCGCAGCTCCCGGCGAGGCTGGTCCGGCGGCAGCGCCCGGCGGGGTCTGCCTCCCACCCCACTTCCCGCCAACCCACCCCGAATGCGCAGCCCCACCCACTGTAACGGGTGGGTCTGCGCATTCGGGGTGGGTTAGCTGCGTGAGGCGGCGGAGCGGGCATGCGGCGCCACCGAACCGCGCCCCACCCGATCGGCCCACGTTGTCCGCGCCCGTCCGTAGGATGGGCCGCGTGACTTTCCGATCCGACAATTCCCGTTCCGCCCGCGCCTCCCACGCCGAGGAGCGCGCACGCCTGCTGGTGCAGGAGGTGCTGGATCGCGATGAGCGCCTGCGCTCGAATTTGTCGTCGCCCGACGTCGACCCGTGGGAGCACCGTTTCATCGCGGACGATTCCATCGTCGAGGGCCCCATCGCGTCGTGGCGCGACGACGCCGCCCGCGCCCGCCGCCTGCTGCGCCGCTACGACATCCAGGCGGGGTACCGCGAGAAGATGCGCGACATGGAGCGCCGCATCGACGCGATGCTCCACCTCGCCGAGAGCCTGGAGGAAAGCTGGGACGCCGCGGCCGCCGCGTCCAAGCGGCTTTCCGACGCCGAGGCCCGCGACGCGGAGGCCTTCGCCCGCGAGAGGGACCGCCAGTCCGATGCGGCGGAGTTGAAGCGCCGCCGCGAGGAGAAGCGCGAGGAGCTGCTGCGCAAGGCCGAGCATCTGGCCACCGACGCCTTCGACCGCACGCGCGACGTCGGCGGAGAGGTGCTGCGCCGGTCGCTCGACGCCGGCCGCGAGGCCCTGGAAAAGCTGCCGGGCCTGAGCTCGTGGCCGCTGAACCGCCCGGGCCGCAAGCGGGAGGACGAGCCCCGCGAGGTGCGCCGCGCCGAGGCCCGCGACCTGCGCCATGAGCCGCCGCTGCCAGAGGACTAGCGCCGCAGGAGAGATAGGCGCGCGAGCGATCGGGGGGGAACTCCGGGCAGGCACCGGACACGACCTCCGCCGCCGATGCCCGCTTATGCCCGATACGGTTCGGGGACTAGTGTCGCGGTCATGCGCGAAACACCCACTCGCCCCGATTCCACCCGGCATCCCCGGCCCTCCGACTTCCCCGCAGCCCCGGCGGATCTGCGCCTGGTGGTCGTGGACATGGACGGCACGCTTCTCGACGGCGACGGCAACCTGCCCGCCGATCTGCCGCGGATCCTCGACCGGCTCAAGGCCGGCGGCATCACGTTCGCCCCGGCATCCGGCCGGCAGTACGCCACGCTGCGCGACATGTTCGGCGGCGTCCGCACCGAATCCGGCGCGACCGTCGATTCCTTCATCGCGGAGAACGGCAACGTCGTGGTCCGCGACGGGGAGTTGTCGGCCGCCGACGGCATGGACCCGACCATCGTCGACGAGGTCATCGACGCCGTGCGCGCCGCCCGCGCCGAGGGCCGCCCGATGGGCCTGATCGTCTGCCACCCGGAGGTCGCCTACGTGGAGATCGACCAGCCGGGCTTCAACGACGAGGCCGCGAAGTACTACCACTCGCGGGCCGTCGTCGACGACCTGCACGAGGTCAACGACGGCGCGATCAAGCTCGCCGTCTACGACGCGCGCGGCTCCGAGGTCGACGCCGCGCCGCTGATGAAGCGCGTGGTCGGCGACCGCCTCGAAGTCGCGGTGTCGGGCCAGTGCTGGGTGGACATGATGGTCCCCGGCCGGCACAAGGGCCACGCGGTCGCGGAGCTCCAGGAGCGCCTCGGCGTCACGCCGGCGCAGACCGCCGTCTTCGGCGACTTCCTCAACGACCTGCAGATGATGGCCGCCGGCGAGATGTCCTTCGCCATGGCCAACGCCCACGAGGACATCAAGGCCGCATCGAACTACCTGGCGCCGTCGAACACGGACTCGGGCGTCGTCGTCACGTTGGACAGGCTGCTGGACGAAGCCGCCGCCGTGCGTTCCTGACGCCGCCCGACGCGGCGCTGGACCCGCAGCCAGGTGACGAAACCCCAGGTGACGAAGCCCGCGTAGAACAGGTACAGCGCCGCCGACGGGTAGTAGCCGCCGAGGAACAGCAGCGGCACGCCGACGACGTCGACGGCGATCCAGATGAGCCAGAACTCGGTCCAGCCCTTCGCCATCCCCCACGTGGCCAGCATCGACCCGACGAAGATCCACGCATCCGCCCACGGGCCCCACGACCCCAGGGCGCCGAAGATCTTCGCGCACACCACGGTGCCGCCCACGGCGATGGCGAGCATGGCCATCCGCTCACGCGCGGACGCCCATCGGGGCACCACGGCGGCGTCGGAAAGCGAGGCCTCCCCGCCCGCCGCGGCCCGGCGCGTCTGCGCCCACCGCCACCAGCCGTAGACGCTGACCACCAGGAACATCACCTGGCGGCCGGCCTGGCCGTAAAGGTCGAGGTCCTGCGGCGTGTGGAAAACGCCGCCGAGGAACACGGTGAACAGCAGGATGTTGCCGGCGATGCCCACCGGCCAGGCCCAGACGAGGCGGCGCATGCCGAAATAGGCCGAACCCAGCCCGAATACGTTGCCTACGACCTCGCGCACCAAAATGGGCACGCCCCCGATGGTCAGCTGCGCGGTCAGAAAACCGGCGAGCGCGGACATGACGGAATCCACGGTGAATCTCCTTCTCTCCCATCCGGACTATGACCGTCGGTTCCGGGTTCCAACCGGATCTGCTGACCTCCCTCGCGGGAGCGCTCGCGGACTCGTCCGGGCCACGCATGGCCCAGCGTCACCGCCGGTGGGGAATTCCACCCCGCCCTGAGAACTTGTGCCGACGACGTTAGCAGCGATGCGCGGCGGCGGTCCCCGAATGGGTGGAAAAACTCACTTTAATGCCCATTTACCATTCGCATTAGTAGGCTGTGGGGCATGGCCAAACCCCGCACACGCCGCCGCGCACCGGGCTGGGTGCCCGATCAGCACGGCGCCTGGTTCATGGTCACCGTCCCCGCGGTCACCGGCGTGATCCTCGCGCCGTCATGGACCGCGATTCCCCTGCTGCTGACCTGGTGGCTGGGCTATTTCACGTTCTTCGCGGGCAGCGTGTGGATCCGGTCGCGCTTCCGCGACCGCAACCGGCCGCCGGTGCTGGTCTACGGGTCGCTCACCGCGGCGGCGGGCTTGACGACGCTGCTGTTCGACTGGCGGCTGCTCACGTGGGTTCCGGCGTTCGCCCCGCTGGTGGCGGTGGCCGTCTACGAGGCATGGAAACGCCGCCCGCGATCCCTGCTGTCGGGATTGTCCACCGTCATCGCGGCGTGCCTGATCCTGCCGGTCGCCGCGTGGGCGGGCGGGGGCCTCGACGCCCGGGCATGGGCGGCGTTCGGCGTGTACCTGGCGTTCTTCGCGGGCACCGTGCCGTACGTCAAGACGCTCATCCGCGAGCGCGGGTCGAAGCCCTGGTTCATCGGGTCCGTCGCCTATCACGCGGCGGTTTTGGTGGCCGCCGTCGCGGCGGTGCGGATCACCGACGGCGACCCCGTGCACCCGCTCGCCATCGCCGTGGCGGCCGTGCTGCTCGCGCGGGCTGTGCTCATGCCCGTCACCGGCGCCCGGCGCGAACGCCCGTGGCAGCCCAAGACCGTGGGGCTGCTCGATGCCGCCAACACCGTGCTGGTCGTCATCGTCGCCCTGCTCTGACGGGGCTCAGGCGAGCACTGCGGTCGCGCGCCACTGAGCCAACCTGTCGCGCGCGGCAGAGCACTGCGGTCGCGCGCGACTGAGCACTGCGGTCGCGCACAACCGGGGCCTGGGGTAGCTTGCCGGGCATGAGGGGGGACTCATTCGGCGCGTCGGCGCCGTCTCAGCAGATCATCTTCGACCCGACCGTGCGCACGCATGCGCTGCCCACCCGGCGACCATCGCGGCAGGCGCAGGAGGGCCCGCGGGAAAGCGCGCGCGACGACGCACCCGACTTCGACGGCAGGCCCTTGACCGTCGGGGACATCGCGGGCCTCGTCGCCGAACGGCCCCGACCCGGCCGGGGCTGGCGCGCGGCGGTGCACCGGGCGTCGGGAGGTCGGCTCAACCCCGGCGAGTCGCCCGCCGAACGCGACGAGCGCGAGCTCCTCGAACGCATCCGCCGCCCCGTCATCGGCGATTACCGCGTGGCGGTGCTCAGCGTGAAGGGCCGCGTCGGCAAGACCTCCACGACCATCGGGCTCGGCGCGACGTTCGCATCGCTTCGCGGGGACCGGATCATCGCCATCGACGCCAACCCCGACTTCGGCACCCTCGCCCACCGGGTGGCCGATCCGAACCCCGCCACGGTGCGCGACCTCCTCCGCGCCCCGTCGACCGACCGCTACGCCGAAGTGCGCTCGTACACCACGCAGGCTCCCTCGCGGCTGGAGATCCTGGGCAGCGAACGGGACCCGTCGATAAGCGAAGCGTTTTCGGCCGCCGACTACGACCGCGCCCTGGGCATCCTGCGCAGGCACTACAACATCCTGCTGACCGACTGCGGAACCGGCATCGTCCACGACACCGTCGGGGCGATCCTCGCGCACGCGAATTGCCTGGTCCTGGTGGCCACGCCCGCGCTCGACGGCGCGCGGTCGGCGTGGGCGACGCTCGATTGGCTGTCCGCGCACGGCTGGGCGGATCTGGTGTCGTCGACGGTCGTGGTGGTCAACCAGCTCACCGACGTCGGCGCCGACGCGGACTCCCTTCGCGACCTGTTCGGGCAGCGCTGCCGGGCCGTGCAGGTGATCCCGCACGACCCGCACATAGCGCGCGGCGCGGACATCGACATCGACCTGCTGCGCCCCGCCACGCGCCTGGCCTACCGCGAACTGGCCGCCATGATCGCCGACGACTTCGCCCAGCCCGGAGGCCGGCACCGCTGATCGCGCATGGCTCGAACGCGGGCTTTACGACGCCTGGCACGACGGGCAGTAGAAAACCCGCCGCCCCTCGATCTGCGTCTCCGCCACCGGGGTGCCGCAGACGTGGCATGGCTGGCCCGTGCGGCGGTAGACGTACACTTCGCCGCCGTGGTCGTCCTCGCGGGGCTCGCGGCCCATGGCCTCCGGGGTGTGCTCCGGGCGAACGGTGTCGATGCGCCCGACGCGCACGCCGTCCTCCATCAGTTCGCGCAGATCGACCCACATGGCGTCGAGCGTCGCCGGTTTCAGCTCGGCGCCGGGCGTCAGGGGGTGGATGCCCAGGCGGAACAGGGTTTCGGTGCGGTAGATGCTGCCCACCCCGGCGTAGAGCTTCTGGTCGACCAGCAGCGCGCCGATGGGCCGGCGCGACCGGCGCACGCGGCCGACGATCGCACCCGGGTCGGCGTCGGCGCGCAGCGGATCCTCCCCCACCTTGCCGATCGCCGCCGCCCGGACTTCGTCGGTCACCAGGCGGCACCACTGCGGGCCCCGGAGATTCGCCGACTCCTCTCCGTTGGAGACGTGCAGGCGCACCTGGCCGCCGACGTCGTCGGGGCCCTCGAACCTCAGGTGCCCGATCAGCCCCAGGTGAATGTGCACGATGGCGTCGGGCCGCGGCACGTCGAACTCGACGAACAGGTGCTTGCCCCAGGCTTCGGCGTGGGCGAGCTCATGGCCGTCGAGAAGCGACGCCTCCGCCGCGAACCTCCCCTGCGGGCTGGTCACCGACAGCGGCCGGCCCGCGAACCGCGCGTTCAGATCACGCGCGAGACGATGGATGACATGACCTTCGGGCATGCCCTCCAGGCTACTTCGGGGCTACTGGCCCACCGCCCGGCGGTACGGGGTCGGATCGACCTCGCCGGTGGTCTTCGGCTGCCACTGCGCATTGCGGTCCTTGTCCACCAGCACGGCGCGGACGCCCTCGGCGAAGTTCGGGTCGTGGCGCAGGATGCGGCCGATGTTGTACTCGTTGCGCAGGCCCGCGCGCAGATCGACGCCCTCGGCCGCGTTGGCGGCGTAAAGCTCGGCTCCGGCGACCAGCGACGTCGGGGCGGCCGAGCGCAGCAGGTCGTTGATCACGCGGCGCTCCTCGCCGGAGCACTTGCCGCCGTCGAGGGCGTTTTCGATCTCGCGCCACGTGTCAAAGCCGAAGACCTGGCGGGCGCACGGCGCGAACGCCGCGAGCTTCGACTCGCCGGCCTCGGCGGGATCCTCGGCGAACTCGGCGAGCGCCGCCTCGATGCCGTCGGCGTCGACCGCGCGCAGGAAGTTCTCCAGCGAATCCTGCGGCACGAAGTGCGTCGCCCAGCCCGCCCACAGCAGGTCGGCGGCGTCGAGGCGGTAGCCGGTCAGGCCCAGGAAACGCGCGATCGCCGGCTCCGGGTGGCCGGAGGCGGTGGCGACGTGCTGGGAGAACCACGAAATGCCGACGTCGGGAAGGAAACCGATGGCCATCTCCGGCATCGCGGCGGAGGCACGCTCGGTGACCACGCGGTGCGAACCGTGCAGCGACACGCCCAGGCCGCCGCCCATGGCGATGCCGTCGATGACCGCGACGTACGGCTTGGGGAACTCCGCGATCGCGGCGTTCATCTCGTACTCCTCGGTGAAGAACGCATCACCCTCGGCGGAATTGCCCGCCACCTGGGCGTCGCGCACCTGGCGCACGTCGCCGCCGGCGCAGAAGGCCTTCGGGTGCTCCGACACCACGACGACCTGCTCGACGGCGTCGTCGTCGCGCCAGGCGTCGAGGGCCTCGTTGATCTGCCGGACCATGCCCAGGTCCAGCGAGTTGAGCGCCTTGGGGCGGTTGAGGGTCAGTCGGCCCGTGCGGCCGGAAACATCCTTGATCACCGAATCAGTCATGCCGACCAGTGTGGCACACGACACATGTGCCCCGCCACAGAAAGTTAACCGCGATTCGCGGAAACTACACCCGTTAGCCCGTGGGACCGCTACTTCCACCCGTTGGCCGGTGGGCCGGGCTACTTCCACCGGTCAGCCGGTGGGCCGGGCTACTTCTTGCCGGACTTGGACTTTTCCGACTTGGCCTTGGCGTCCTTGTCTCCCTTGCCGGACTTCCCGCCCTTCTTGGCGGACTTCTTCGCCTTGGGCGCGTCCTCCTCGAACTTGCTGGCCACGTCCGGCACGTACCGGAACTCGGTCCGCGGCGGGCGCTCGTAGGACGCCTCCGACGCCGGGCGCTCCGGGATCTCCGGCATCTCGCGCTCGATGTGCTCGTACGGAATGGTCGACAGGAGGTGGTTGATCACGTTGATGCGCGACCGCTTCTTGTCCTCCGACTCCACCGTGTACCACGGCGCCGACGGGATGTCGGTGTGGATGAACATCTCGTCCTTCGCGCGCGAGTAGTCCTCCCACCGCGTGATCGACTCCAGGTCCATCGGCGACAGCTTCCACCGGCGCAGCGGGTCCTCGCGGCGAGACTCGAAGCGGCGGACCTGCTCCTCGTCGGACACCGAGAACCAGTACTTGCGCAGCATGATCCCGTCCTCGACCAGCAGGCGCTCGAAGATCGGCGCCTGATGCAGGAAACGGCGGTACTCCTGCGACGTGCAGAAGCCCATGACGCGCTCCACGCCGGCGCGGTTGTACCAGGAGCGGTCGAAGATGACGATCTCGCCGGCGGTGGGCAGCTTCTCCACGTAACGCTGGAAATACCACTGGCCCGACTCTCGCGACGTCGGCGCCGGCAGCGCCTCGATGCGGCAGGTGCGGGGATTGAGGTACTGCGTGATGCGCTTGATGGCGGAGCCCTTGCCCGCCGCGTCGCGGCCCTCCATGATCACCACGACGCGCGCGCCGGTCTCGACGACCCACTGCTGCATCTCGACGAGCTCGGCCTGCAGGCGCTTGAGCTCCTTCTCGTAGGCCTTCTTCTTGAGCTTCGGCGGGCGCTGCACGTCGTCGTTGGTCATGACCGGAAGTTTACCCGCCGAGCCGCGGCGCCCGGAACTTCCGCGCCTGTGAGATTGCCCGGGCGGCGGATAGTCTGAACGTCTCCGCATCGCCCAACCGAAAGATGGCCCATGATCATCGAAGACGCCGACCAGCTCGAAGGCCTCAAGGCCGCCGGCGCGGCAGTCGCCGCCACCCTGCACGCCATGAAGAAGGCCGCCGAGCCCGGCATCAGCACCGCGGAACTCGACCGGATCGGCGTGAAGATGATGGAGGACCTCGGCGTCGCGCCCGCACCGCCGACCCGCGGATTCCCCGCCGCGACGTGCATCAGCATCAACGACGTCGCCGCCCACGGCATCCCCTCCCCCGACACGATCGTGCGCTCCGGCGACATCGTGAACATCGACATTTCCGGCAGGCTCGGCGAGTTCTGGGCCGATAACGGCGAGAGCTTCGCCGTCGGCGAGGCCGACCCGGTGGTGCTCGCGCTCGTCGCCGCCTCGCACGAGGCCAACGCCGCGGGCATCGCCGCCGCGAGGGCGAAGAAGCCGGTGTGGCGCATCGGCTCCGCATGCGAGCGCGTCATCCGCCACCACGGCTTCCACGTGGTCCGGAACCTCTGCGGCCACGGCGTCGGCGCCGACCTGTGGGAACCGCCGCAGATCCTCGGCTACGCCGACCGCACCGCCACCACCCGGCTGCGGGAGGGAATGGTGCTGGCCATCGAGCCGTTCGTCTCCGAGACCGCCACCTGGGCCGATGAAGACGAAGACGACGGCTGGACGCTGCGCACGCCGGGCAGCCGCTCCGCGCAGCGGGAACACACCATCGTGGTGACGAAGGACGAACCGATCATCGTCACCGAGCAGCCCGAGTAGCCGGGCCGCGTCACTTCCTGGAGTAGAACCTCAGCGTCAGCTGGGCCGTGATGCCCGCGAACACGGCGCCGACGGCGACGATGATCGGCGCGACCAACCAAATGTCCGTCGCCGTGACGGGGGCGACGAGCTGCGCCCGGTACAGGCCCTCCATCGCCGGGTCGATGACCGCGGCCTTGCCGACGAACAGCCCCGCGACGGCCAGCAGGCCGCCGATGACGGCGGCGATGACCGCTTCGAGCACGAACGGCGCCTGGGTGAACCAGCGGGTCGCGCCGACCATGCGCATGATCTCGACTTCCGTGCGGCGCGAGTACGCGGCGATCTGCACCATGTTGGCGATGAGGAAGATCGCCGCCAGCGCCTGGATGCCCGCGATGAGGAACGTCGCGTTTCGGATCGAGTCGAGGTTGGAGGCCGCGTTGCCGATGTCGTCGCGCTGATCGGTGACGTGGACGACCTGCTTCATGTCGCGCACCGGGTCCAGCGGCGACACGTCGGTCGGGTCCTTCAGCCGGACCAGCAGCACGGCGGGCAGCGACTCCGGCGTCGCATTGGCCACCAGTGCCGGGTCGGTCTTCTCGAACAGCGCCACGAAGTGCTCGTAATTCTGCTGGCGGTTGCGGTACGTCACCTGTTCGACGCCGTCCTGCGACTCGAGCTTCTCGCGGACCTCGGCGCAGGCCTCGGACGAGCACGTTTCGTCGCCCGCGGAGATCTCCTCGTCGAGTTCGATGAGCACCTCCACCCGATCCAGGTACAGGTTCTTGGTGTCGTTGGTCATGCCCGTGACCAGCATGCCGGACGCGAGCAGCGCCAGCGAGATGGCGGTGGTGATGATCATCGCCACCGTCATGGTCACGTTCCTGGTCAGTCCGGAGAGCGCTTCCCCGAGCACGAAACGGGTCTTCATCTTCTGCTACCTGATTCCTTTTCGTTCCCGGTCGCCCTAGCGGCCCAACCCGTAGACGCCGGTGGCGTCGTCGCGGACGAGCTTGCCGTTGTCCAGTTCCAGCACGCGGCGCCGCATGGCGTCGACGGTGTCGTTGTCATGCGTGGACATCACCACCGTGGTGCCCAGGCGGTTGATGCGGTCGAGCAGGAGCATGATCTCTCCCGAGGTGTCGGGGTCGAGGTTTCCCGTCGGCTCGTCGGCAAGCAGGATCAGCGGACGATTGACGAAAGCCCGCGCGATGGCCACGCGCTGCTGCTCGCCGCCGGAGAGCTCGTGCGGCATGCGGTTGGCCTTGCCCTCGAGACCGACCATCTCCAGCGTTTCCGGGACGGCCTTCTCGATCTTGTCGCGGCCCTTGCCGATGACCTGCAGCGCGAAGGCGACGTTGTCGAACACCGACTTCTTCGGCAGCAGGCGGAAATCCTGGAATACGTAGCCGATCTTCTGCCGGTGCTTGGGCACCTGACGGTTGGACAGCTTTGCGACGTCGCTGCCGTTGACGGTCAGCGTGCCCGAGTCCGGCTTCTCCTCCCGCACCATCAGGCGCAGGAAGGTCGACTTTCCCGAGCCCGAGGGCCCGATGAGGAAGACGAACTCGCCCTTGCCGATCTCCGCCGACACCTTGTCCAGGGCCGGCCGGGTGGAGGTTGCGTAGGTTTTGGTAACCCTGTCGAAGGTGATCACGGGAATCACCCTAGTGGCCATGCGCACCATGTGTCACATGAGTTGCGTTGCATTCCGGCGCCATCGCCGCCCATGCGGGCGCCATCGCCGCACCCTGACGCAGCCCCACCCCGAATGCGCAGACCCACCCGCTGCAACGGGTGGGTCTGCGCATTCGGGGTGGGTTAGCCGGCGCGACCCGGAGGGTTGCGGTGGCGGGGCGGCTCAACCGCCGCGGAAGCCGATCACAACGTCACGGGACACGGCACCCGGGCGCCCCGCGGGCTACTCCTCGTTCTCGGAGTCCATGCGCCAGCGGATGCCGGCCTCGAGGAAACCGTCGATGTCGCCGTCGAGGACGGCCGACGGGTTGTTGACCTCGTGGTTGGTCCGCAGGTCCTTGACCATCTGGTACGGGTGCAGGACGTAGGAGCGCATCTGGTTGCCCCACGACGCGTTGCCGCCGGCGCCGAGCGCATCCATCTCCGCCTGCTCCTCCTGGCGCTTGCGCTCCAGCAGCTTCGCCTGCAGAACGCGCATGGCGGACGCCTTGTTCTGGATCTGCGACTTCTCGTTCTGGCAGGTCACGACGATGCCGGTGGGGATGTGCGTCAGGCGCACGGCGGAGTCGGTGGTGTTGACCGACTGGCCGCCCGGGCCGGAGGAACGGTAGACGTCGACGCGGACCTCGTTGTCGGCGATTTCGATGTGGTCGGTGGTCTCCACGACGGGCAGGACCTCGACCTCGGCGAACGACGTCTGGCGGCGCCCCTGGTTGTCGAACGGCGAGATGCGCACCAGGCGGTGCGTGCCCTGCTCGACGGACAGCGTGCCGTACATGTACTCGCCGTGGACGACGAACGTCGACGACTTGATGCCGGCTTCCTCGGCGTAGGAGATGTCGTAGACGTCGACCTTGTGGCCCTGCTTCTCCGCCCAGCGGGTGTACATGCGCATGAGCATCTCGGCGAAGTCGGCGGCATCGATGCCGCCGGCGCCGGCGCGGATGTTGATGACGGCCTCGCGGGCGTCGTACTCGCCGGAGAGCATGGTGGTGACCTCGAGCGATTCGATGTCGGCGCGCAGGTCGGCGCGTTCGGCGTCGGCGAGCTCGGCGGCTTCGGCGGCGGCGTCGCCCTCCTCTTCGTCGGCCAGCTCGTACATGACGGGCAGGTCGTCGAGGCGCTCGCGCAGCGAGGTGACCTT
The DNA here is from genome assembly GCF_001056295.1 of Corynebacterium halotolerans. GTDB lineage: Bacteria > Actinomycetota > Actinomycetes > Mycobacteriales > Mycobacteriaceae > Corynebacterium > Corynebacterium hansenii. The sequence goes on along the minus strand of NZ_JVMD01000015.1, from coordinate 226,659 downwards.
CTTCAGCTTCGCCTGGACCTGCGACAGCTGGGAGGTGACCTGCTGGGCGTGGTCCTGGTCGTCCCACAGCGACGGGTCGGCGGCCTGCGCCTCCAGTTCGCGGACCCGATCGGACAGCTCCGCCGGGTCGACCACCTTTTCAATGGTGGTCAACGTCGCGTCGAGGTCATTGAGGTCAGCGGTCACGTCGGGATTCACGCGACCCACTGTAGCGAACGGACCCGGGGCGATTTCGGCCGATGCCCGGGTATCGGCTCCGCGGCGATTTCGGTCGATGCCCGGCTACCGGCACCCGCGTGCACAATGGGGGCCATGACGGATGACGTGATGACCACCCGGACCGATTCCCTCGACGCCGCAACCGACGCGCCAACCGACGCCGCGACTCCGGCGGCAACCCCCGCCCCTACCCACGCCCCGGCCGACGCGGACGCCCCGGCCAACGCGGACGGCGGCGAGACCTCCCGGACGAGCCCCGACCGGACCGTCGATCCGTCCATCGACGACGCGTCCCTGGCCGCCCACGTGGTCCAGCGCGCCGCCGAGCTGGCCGCGCAGATGCGGGCGGAAGGGCTGGAAACCGAGTTCAAGACCTCCATCTCCGACGTGGTCACCGCCGCCGATCGCGCGGCGGAGGAGCTCGTGGTGTCCGAACTCGCGCGCCTGCGCCCCGACGACGGGATCCTCGGCGAGGAGGGCTCCGCCAAGGAGGGCACCTCGGGCCGCACGTGGGTGATCGACCCCGTCGACGGCACCTACAACTTCACCTCGGGCTCGGATTACTGGTGCTCGGCGGTGGCCCTGGTCGAGGGCTCGCCCGATTCCCCCGACCGGGTCATCCTCGGCGCGGTGCACCGCACGGCGGGCTCGGCCACGTGGGTCGGTGGCCCGGATCTGCCGACCACGCGCACCGATGAGCGCGGCATCGTCGAATTGCCGCCGCTGGCGGATACGGACGCGGGTGCGCTGAGCGTGGGCACGTACCTGCATTCGGCTCGGCTTGACGACGACGCCCTGGTGGCCCCATGGCTCGAAGCCGCCGGGAAGTTCGCCACGTGGCGCATGCTCGGGTCCGCGTCGGTGGATCTCGCCGGTGTCGCGGAGGGGCGCATCGGAGCGTGGTTCCAGCATTCGGTGGCGTCGTGGGATTGGCTGCCCGGCCATGCCCTGGTCGCGGGCGTCGGCGGCGCTTCGGCGCTGGTCGACGGGTGGCGGATCGCCGGACCCGCCTCCGTCGTCGCGGAGCTGGCGGAGACGCTGAAGAAGTAACGGCGGACGCGGCGCCGTCAGTTACGGCGGGGCCGAACCGGCGGGGCGTGGGCGTCGCCAAGCGGAAAAGCCGCACGCGCGCGGCGCCGCACGCACCGGCGCGCAAGCACTAGAAGTGCAGCAAGCCGATGACGATGAGCAGCACCGCCACCAGGTACCCCGCGCCGCGGGAAAACGCCTCGCGGTTGTCGCGGGCGCGCTGGAAGAGCACGCCCAGCCACGACGTCGGATTGAGGCGGACCAGGCCGACGCCGACGGCGACGAGCGTCGGCAAGCTCAGCGCCACCGACGCGTAGAGGATCAGCCCCAGGTACCGGTCCGCTGTCGGCAGCCCGCCCGCCGACAGCACCGCCAGCCCCAGGAAAAACGGCCCCGACGTCACCGACTGGATGGCGCCGAGCACGAACCCGGTGGCCACCGTCATCGCCGAGGGAGTGCGCAGCGGCGCGAGGATCTTCGCCACCAGCGCCGAAGAATCGCCGCCGCGCCAGGTCATCACGGCCGACGCGATGCCCGTCAGGATCAGCAGCACCCCGAACAGCGGCGATTCGACCAGCGCCTTGATCTGCTCGCCCAGCCCATCGAAGACCAGCAGCACCGCCAGCGCCAGCACCGCAACCCCCAGCCAATCGCCGAAGATGAGCAGCGGCGTGATCCGGCGGTAGCGGCCGGCCGGGAGCATGAGCCCCAGCGCGACGACGACGGCGATCAGCAAAACGTTGATCGAATCGATGAACGCGTAAGTCAGGGCGTGGAGCATGCGGGGGCCTTCCGGTCGGGCCGGTCTAGACTACCCTTCATGAGCGCTTACGCCGATGACCTCGCCCTCGCCCACCGGCTCGCCGACCTCGCCGACGCGGTGACGCTGCCGCGCTTCGGTGCCGCGGACCTCGACGTCGAGTCGAAGCCGGACCTCACGCCCGTGTCCGACGCGGACCTCGCCTGCGAGCGGGATCTGCGGGAGTTGCTGTCCGACGAGCGCCCCGACGATGACGTCGTCGGCGAGGAGTTCGGCGGCGACGCGACGTTCGAGGGCCGCCAGTGGGTCATCGACCCGATCGACGGGACGAAGAACTTCGTGCGCGGCGTGCCGGTGTGGGCGACGCTGATCGCGCTGCTGGTCGACGGTGAGCCGGTGGTCGGCGTGGTGTCGGCGCCGGCGCTGGGCCGCCGCTGGTGGGCGGCGAAGGACGGCGGGGCGTGGCGGTCGGTTGCGCTAGGTTCGCCGGCGACGTCGGAAGCCCCGGCGGAGACGCCGGGTGCGTCGGCGCCGAAGCGCATCACGGTGTCGCGGGTCGGCGACGTCGCCGACTGTTCGGTCGCGATTTCTTCTCTGACCGGCTGGCGGGACCGGGGGCTGCGGGACCAGCTGATTTCGCTTACCGACGACGCCTGGCGCCTGCGCGGTTACGGCGACTTTTTCTCGTACTGCCTGGTCGCGGAGGGGGCGGTGGACGTCGCCGCGGAGCCGGAGGTGTCTTTGTGGGATCTGGCGCCGCTGGCGGTGCTGGTTTCCGAGGCCGGTGGCCGGTTCACGTCGCTGGCCGGCGAGGATGGGCCGCATGGCGGCGATGCCGTGGCCACGAATGGACTGCTTCACGACGCCGTCCTGGACTACCTGAAGTAGGTTCGGCGCGGGGACGTCGTGAAGCGGGGAACCACCGCGGCTGCGCCGACGGCAAGGCGGTCGCGCCCACCGCACGAACATGGTGGGGCACGGCGGTCGCGCCCACCGCACGAACATGCCGAGCGCGTCTGCACGCCCCTCCCCCGCACACCCGCCGCGCACCCACGGCTAACGGTCTTGCCTGAGGTGACGCTAACCTGATCCGCAAAAGTTCACGGAGAAGGGAACGCTGGGCATGGCCAAGGGCGGCAAGAACGCCAAAGGCAAAGGCAAGGACGGCGGCAAGGCCAAGGGCGAAGACAAGACCAAGGGCCCGGCCAAGAGCAAGAAGAAGTCGGGCAAGGCGAAGTCGAAGAAGGCCGCCGCCGGGACCGCGCTGCGCCTGCCGGAGTGCTCGAAGGCCGAGGCCAAGGCCGCGAAGAAGCTCGCCGGCAAGGACCCGTTCCGTCTGGCCGCGATGTCTCCGAAGAAGAAGTGCTGCAAGTCCGGCACGCGCTGCCTGCGGTGCCCCGTCGTGCTGCACAAGCTCAACCGAGAAATCCGAAACGGCGAGGTCGACCGCGACGCGCTGCTGCTCGTCGCCGCAAAAGCCCGGGTGCGCTGACCCCGCGCCCGGCCGCGCGCCCGCCTACGCCAGCTGGAATCCGCCGCCGGGCCCGCCGTGGAGGTTCATGTCGTCGATCTGCGCCCGCACGGACGTCACGATCGTCGGCGCGAACGCCGGCCCCTGCAGCGGCGTGACGCAGGCGGGGGCGGAGTTGGCGCCCTTGATCATCCCGACCAGGCGCTCGCCGACGAACACCGGCGCGCCCGAATCACCCGGCGCCGCGCAGATCTGCGTGGACACGTGCGGGTCGGAGGCCGAGCCCGGCGCCCCCTGCACCCACGTCGGGCCACAGGTGCGGCCGGTGGCGACGCCCTGCTTGCAGGCGGTCTCCCCCGTCTTCGGCAGGTCGCCGACGGAGGTGACGCGGGTGTCGCCGTAGGTGGACGTCGGCACGGCGTTGCCGCCCAACACCAGAACCGCGTAGTCGTAGGTCGCATCGACGCGCTGGACGGTGCCGATCACGCCCGCCTCGACGGCATCCATCGAGCGCACGGGCGCACCGGTGGCTCCGCAGTGCCCGGCGGTCAGGCCGATGAGGCGTCCGCCCGCGTCGCGCCCGGCGGCGGCCAGCGTGCAGACGTTGCGCGCGTCGCCGTCGCCCACCAGGATCGGCGTGCCCGGCCCGACCAGCGCGCGCCCCTCGCCCGCGAGGCGCTCGGCTTCGGCGGGCGCGGTGGGCGAGGGGAACCACACGCCGTCGACGCGATTGTGCACGGGCCCGGGCGTCGCGCCGAGGATCTTGGACACGGGGTCTTCGGCCACCGGATGCGGCTCCATGGCCAGCTCGCGCGCGGCTCCATCGAGTGCGGGGCCGGTGCCGATTGCGCCGTCCGCGGCATCCGGCTTGACGACGGCCGTCGCCGCCGATTCAGCGGCCTCCGCCAGATCGACGACGGGGCCATTCGGGGCCGGCGCGACGGCCGGTGCAGCCGCCGGGGCCGGATCCGAGACGTCGGGAAGCGAGGGAACGGCCATCGCCGCGGCACCGCCGAGGCCCGTCGCGGCGAGCACGGCGCAGGTTACGGCGGCCACGCGGCCACCCCATCGTCGTGCCGCCGCAGTGTGAATGCCGATCATGTTTGAGCCGTGCCCCGTTCGTGTGAGAAGTGTCCCCGAAATACGTTCTGGCCAGTCATTTCGGAATGCCGGGGCAACCATACCGCGCCACCCGGATTCGCAAAGAATGTTGCGGAAGTTGCGGGTGTGACTGTGTCGATCGGAGGTGGCGGCGCGGTTCACGCCGGGCGCCGCACGGGTCTTCGCCGAACATCGCCCCGGAGGCGCGATCGGATCACCGCATGAACGCGATCGAATGGGGTCATCATCTCGCAAATCCGGATTGCGCGGTGGTATTTTTCGGAAATGGCCCCGAAATCACAGCCGCATCCGTCGGCGATCACCCGTCGTGACTTCCTTCGTGGCGCAACGGCTCTCGCGGCCGGCGCCGCAGCCGCGCCCGCAATCGGGCGCGCACATGCCGCCCCCGCGCACTCACCGGGAGGCGCCCGGGCGCTGGCCGATCCCTCCCGCCCGCGCACCGCGATCATCATCGGCTCCGGTTTCGGCGGCTGCGTCGCGGCGCTGCGGCTGGGCCAGGCCGGTTACCGGACCACCGTCTTCGAGCGGGGGCGCCGCTGGAACACCGAGGGCGGCGAGGACGCGTTTCCGCTGCTGATGAAGCCCGACCGCAGGACCGCGTGGTTCTCCGATCACCCGAACATCAACCAGCTCACGCGCGTCACGCCGATCGAGCGTTACCCCGGTCTCATCGACCGCATCCACGGCCAGGGCGCCGACGCGGTCTTCGGCGCCGGCGTCGGCGGCGGTTCGCTGACCTTCGGCACCTTCTCCATCCAGCCGCGCCGCCGCGAGTGGGACATGATCTACCCGGAGGCGATCGAGTACGACGAGATGGACTCCACCTGGTTCCCGCTGGCCAGGAAGGAAACGGGGGTGTCCCCGCTCCCGGAGGATCTGCTCGAGCTGCCGCAGTGGCGCGGCGCGAAGGCGTGGCTGGAGACCGTCGCCGACGCGGGGCTGGAAACGACCCGGCACCATTTCGCCATCGATTGGGACCGCGTCCGCGAGGAGCTCGACGGGCGCCGCCCGCCGTCGGTGTCCGTCGGCGAGTACGTCTACGGCACCAATTCGGGCGCGAAGCTCTCGCTCGACCGCTCCTACCTCGCGCGTGCCGAAGCGACGGGCAACGTCGAGGTGGTGCCGATGACGGAGGCCATCGGCATCGACGAGCTTCCCGACGGCCGCATGCAGGTGACGTCGAAGCTCATCGATGACTCCGGCAAGGAGCTGACGCGGCGCACCGACGTCGCCGATGTCGTGGTCATGGCGGCGGGCGCGTTCCACTCGACCGCGCTGCTGGCGCAGATGCGGGCGGCGGGCCGCCTGCCGAAGTTGTCGCCGATGGTCGGCGAGAACGTGGGCACCAACGGCGATTTCCTCGTCGGACAGACCCTGCAGCGCAAGGACTTCGGGTCGAAGCAGGGCGGGCCGGGCGTCGGCGTCGTGTTCGACGAAGGCCCCCAGGGCCCGTACTCGCTGTCGTGGGAGGGCGCGCCGATCCCGGACTTCGCCGGCGGCTTCACCACCACGCACCTGATGCAGGTGATGACGGACGAGCGCGGCAGCATCACCGCCGACCCCAACACCGGCACGGCGACGCTGGTGTACCCGCACCCGCGCGCCAACACGGAGGTCGACAAGAAGGCCCGCGCCGCTGCGCTGCACTTCAAGTACCTCGCCCACGATCGCCACGGTTTCCCGCAGGCCGGTGTGCCCGTGTGGTCGCAGGCCGCCGATTTCGGCACCGCCTGCACGTGGCACCTGCTGGGCGGCCTGGTCATGGACGGCGCCCGCGCCCACGGCGGTGCCGCCGGCGCGGCGGATGCCCAGGGCCGCGTCCACGGTTATCCGGGGCTCCTCGTCGTCGACGGCTCCCTGCTGCCGGGCAGCACCGGCATGGTCAACCCCTCGCTGACCATCACCGCGGTGGCGGAGCGGTGCATGCACAAGTACCTGGCCGACGCCGCCAAGGAATAGATGGCTAAGAAGTAGGCGGAGCCGGCGCCCGACGGTCGAGGGGCGCCGGCCTCAGCCGAGCGCGAGAGCCGCGCCGACGACGATGAACCACAGGGGCGTCGCGGTGAGGAATACGCGTTCGGTCGCGCCGATCACGCGCTCCCGAAGCGGAGGCAGCACCAGCGTGGCCAGGAAGGCGTAGAAGCTCACGCGGATCACCCACCGCATCGCCGATTCCATGTCCGCGGACACGATGCCGGTCAGGTCGAAGTTGACCATCGCCACGAAGAACCCGGCGAACTGCACGACGGCCAGAATCCAGTGCATGCGACCCGTTTTGGTCCTCTGCTCGCCGGTGACGTCGGTGGGGAACGCCAACATGGCCAGCAGCGCGGCGATGCCGATGCCCAGGGCGACGAGTGGGACGCGGGGCCCCACGCCCTGAATGAGGAACGCCACGAACATCAGCGAATAGGCGATGGCGCCCAGAATGCCCATCACCGTGAACTCTTTGCGGGAACCCCCGGTGCCCAGGTCGCTGACGGTGTTGCGCAGCGGGCTGAGGTCCCGCCGCACGACATGGAGGTGGATGAATGCGCCGGTCCGCAGGACCAGCAGGATGACGGCCGCTGCCGCCACGAACACCGTGCTCATGCGCGGTATTCTAGTGCCCCTCACTCCATCGGATCTACTGTTCAGAGGGAGCTTTTTCGACGTTTCTTCCGATCGTTCACACGAGGAAATCAGCGCAATCGCCGGGCGCCCGTTCCCTCGCGCGGCCCCTCCCCCGGACACGACGAAGGCCCCCGGCTGATGCCGGGGGCCTTCGTTCACGTGGTAGCGGGGGCAGGATTCGAACCTACGACCTCTGGGTTATGAGCCCAGCGAGCTACCGAGCTGCTCCACCCCGCGTCGACTGCTTGTCCAGGATAACACGGAACCATCTGATTCCATAATCACCCCGCTTGCAGTGGGTGCCGGCCACCCGAGATTTTCTCTCGCCGACCAACGAGACGTAACAGTAGCACCGCGGGCCGAGCGTTGGCCAATCCCCTGGTCAGCACACTGCACGGGCTTTGCGACGGCCACCCGCCCCAACGGAAACCGGGCCGCACCGGAGGAATCGCTCCCGGTGCGGCCCGGCCCCGTCGCAAAGCAACCGGATCGGCTACTGGCCGTTCGCCTTCTGGTAGTCGGCGACGGCCTTGTCCAGATCCGCCAGCGCCTGGCCTTGGGCGGCGAAGTCGCCCTTCTCCTGGGCAGCCTTCAGGCGCTTGAGAATCTCGGAGATGCGGCCGGCGGCTTCGTCGCGCGCGGCGACGTCGACCTTCTTCTCCTCCGGCTTCGGCTCGCCGGCGCCGGCCCCGGGCTTGGCGGCATCGCCGCCGGTCTCGCCGGGCATGGCGTTTTCCTCGCCGCGCTTGCGGGCGACGGCGCTGGAATCGATGCCCACCTGGCGCAGCGCCTCCGACAGCGTGGGCGCGTAGCCGACCTCGCCGCGGTAGGACACGAGGATGCGCAGCAGCTTCGGGAACGCCGTCTCCTGGCCCTGGCGCTGCGTGTACACCGGCTCGACGTACAGGATCTCGCCGTCGCCCACGGGCAGCGTCAGCAGGTTGCCGTTGGTCACCACGTTGGTGCCCTCCAGCAGCGTGCGGTCCTGGGCGACCTCGTTGGCCGACATCATCGTGTCCTGCGCCTGCTTCGGGCCCATCGTCTGGGTGTTCGTCGGCAGGGCTCGGATGGTGATGCGCCCATAGGTCTCCGGGTCCGACGACACCGCCATGTGCGCCGACAGGAACTCGCGCTCCAGGCCACGGAACGCGGAAATCAGCTGGAAGCTGGACCGGCCCGTCTTCGGGTCGGCCGCCACCACGTAGTACGGCGGCTGCGACAGGCCCTTGTCCTCCGGCGCGGTCGGGTCGCTGGGCACCGACCAGAAGGCGTCGTTGGTGAAGAAGATGCCCGGGTCGGACACGTGGTAGCGCGCCATCAGCTCACGCTGGACCTTGAACAGGTCCTCGGGGTAGCGCAGGTGCTGCTGCAGCGAGTCCGAGATCTCCGACTTCGGCTTGACGACGCCCGGGAAGACGCCGCGCCACGCCTTGAGCACGGGATCGTTCTCGTCGAATTCGAAGAGCTCCACAGTGCCGTCGTACGCGTCGACGGTGGCCTTCACCGAGTTGCGGATGTAGCTGACCTCGCTGTTGGGCAGCGGCCGCGACGTGCCGTCCGGGTTCAGCGAATCCTGCGTCGCCTCCTGCAGGCTGGTGCGCTGCGAGTACGGCATCGACGCCAGCGTGGTGTAGCCGTCGACGATCCACTTGATCCGGCCGTCGATGACCGCAGGGTACGTGCGGGTGTCGGTGGTCAGCCACGGGGCGACCTTCTGCACGCGCTCGCGCGGGTCGCGCTCGTAGAGGATCTTCGACTCGGGGCCGACGCGGTCCGACAGCAGGATGTTGACTTCCTGGTAGCGCGTCGCGAACACCAGGCGCTCGAAGAGGTTGCCGATGTCGACGCCGCCCTTGCCGTCGTAAGTGAAGTTCCGGCCGTCGGCGTCGTACTCGATGTCCGTGCCGTCGCCGGTACCGCCGACGATGGCGTAGTCGGCGTCGGAATTAGCGATGACCGGGCCGTAGTAGATGCGCGGCTGCTCGAGGTTGAGGTTCATCCCGTTGGGGTCCTCGGACTCGAACAGGTCGGCCACGGTGTACAGCGGGTAGCCGCCGCGGGCGGAGCCGGCCTCGGTGGCGACCTCGTCGACCCGGTTGGCCGGGGCCGCGACGAAACCGTTGCCGTGCGTGTACACGGTGTGGCGGTTGATCCAGTCCTGCTGGTTGCCCTGCAGGGTCCGCGGGTTCAGCTCGCGGGCGGCGACGACGAAGTCCCGCATCTCGCCGTCGACCTGATAGCGGTCGATGGACAGCGAATCGGGGAAGCCGTAGAAGTTCTTCAGCTGGCGCTGCTGCGTGAACGTCGGCGACAGCACCTCGGGGTCGAGGATGCGGATGTTCGCCAGGGTGTTGGTGTCCTGGGCGATGGACTCGGCGCCCTCCTCCTGCGAGGCGGCGTCCTCCTCCTTCTCGCCCGGCACGCCCCAGTTGCGCTCGACGCTGACCTTGTCGTCGGTCAGGCCGTAGTGGTAGCGCGTCGACTCGATGTTGCGGGCGATGTACTCCCGCTCCTTGGCGGCGCGGTTCGGCGACACCGAGAACTGCTCGACGACCAGCGGCCACGCCACGCCGATGATGCCCGCCGAGACGAGCATGAGCACCGTCGCCATCGCGGGGATGGCCAGGTTGCGCAGGAAGATCGACGCGAAGAACGCAGCGGCGACGACGATCGAGATGACCAGCAGCACGATCTTCGCCGGCAGGAGCGCATTGATGTCGGTGTAGGAGCCGCCGGTGAACGTCTGCTGGCGGTTGCCCAGCATGTCGTAGCGGTCGAGCCAGTAGGCGACGGCCTTGAGCAGCATGAACACGCCGGCCCACGACGCCAGCTGCGCGCGGGCGGCCCCGGAGACGCGGGTCTTCTCGCCGGTGGTCGGGTTGCCGGCGCGGATGCCGCCGAGCATGTAGTGCGTGACCAGCGACAGCAGGAACGCCACGATCACCGCGAGGATGGCGGTGTCCACCAGGAACCGCCAGAACGGCAGATCGAAGGCGTAGAACCCGAGGTCCTTCTGGAACTGCGGGTCGGCCTTGCCGAACTCCCCGCCGTTGAGGAACAGCTGCACGGTGCGCCAGCCGGCCTGCCCGACCAGGCCGGCGAACAGGCCGAACACCAGCGGCACGCCGAGCAGGACCGGGCGGTGGGCCGATTCGACCATGCGGCGGTAGACGGCCTGGGGGCTCTGCGGGTCCATCGGGCCGGGATCGTCGGGGCGGTGGCGCCACGCCAGCCACATCGACAGGAAGACGACGCCGCCGACGAGCGCGCCGATGACGAAGAACAGGATGACCCTGGTCACCCACGTTTTGGCGAAGACGCCGCGGAAGCCCACCTCCCCGAACCACTGGAAATCGACGTAGACGTTGACGATGACGGGAACGAGCAAAGCAAGGATCGCGAGGATCATCACCGTGGTGGCGAGCCACCCCGGTCTCGGCATGCCCGTGCGGCCCAGTCTGGTCGGGCTGGTGGACAAGGGGTCTCCTAGTCGTTACGGGTTGTTGTCGTTACGGTTTGTTCAGTCTCCCCTACTCTATTGAAAAACCCCCTGGGGCAAACCCCATTGGTTTCCGCCGACCAGAAAGCGCCGCCATGCCCGACGATCGCACCCTGTCCCCGCAGGCCCTCAACCGCGCCGTGCGCGAGGCCGTCGATTTCGTCCACGCCGAAGGGTGGGACGCGCCGCCGACGCTGTTCGCGCTGGTGCCCACCGAACTCGTCGCCGACGCGCTCGACCCGGACCTGCTCGACGAGTCGCCGCTGACGGTCGTCGTGCAGGAGGACCTGCCGGAGGGCATCGACGGCGGTTCGCCCGAACTGTCCGACTTCATCGCGCGCACGTCGTGGCCGGAGGGCGTCGTCGGGGCGGTGCTGGCGCAGGAGATCCTCATCGTCGCGCCGGAGGACGCCGACTCCGTCGAGGGGCTCAGCCTCGAGGAGATCCGCGCGTCGGCGGGCTCCGGCGCCGCGCGGCAGGCCCGGCTGTTCACGGGCGTGCTCGACGACGGCCCGTCCCTCACCCTGATCCAGCCCCGACCCACCGACGCCGAGCTCGCGGAGAGGGGCCCGTTCGCCGAAGACGACGTCGAACTGCGCTCCGGAGAAGGGCTCGCCGACGGAGTGGTAGCAGCTCTGCGATCCACCTTCCAGGGGAGTTGACTTCCCCTCCAGATCGGTGTTCGATAACAGGGTGATAACGGCGCCGTAACGCGCTCCCCGAGCATGGGGCGCGAAGCGGCGTCGTCAAGCGTTTCGAAGACGACAAAACGAACACGACAAAACCCGTGCCCCGCCGCGCGCACGCACCGATCGAAGAGGTAACCGCATGACGTCGACCACGACCCGCCGCATCCTGGCCACCGCCGCAGCAGTGATCACCGCAGGAGGCGCCCTCCTCGCCGGACACGCCGCGACGGCCAACCCCGGCGGCGGCTACGTGGCCTTCGGCGACTCCTTCGTGGCCAACCCCGGCGCGACCGACCAGGCCAACGGCACCGGCAGCATCGGCGCCAACGGCTGCCCCGTGTCCACCACCAACGTCGGCCACAACGTCGCCCAGCGCCTCAACCTGGAGCTGCGCGACTACTCCTGCAACGGCACCGTCGCGTACGTCCCCACCACCCCGAAGCAGCTGTCCGGCTACGTCGAGCAGGCCATCCAGAACGGCGACGTCAACCACGGCACGAAGCTGATCACCGTCGCCGTCGGCGCCAACGACGCCATGCAGGCGTTCTGGGCCCCCAACGAAGCGCAGAACGACATGTACCACAAGGCCGTGACCGGGGCGATCAACCGTCTGAAGGAGCACGCGCCGAACGCGCAGGTCATCGTCATCGGCATGCCGGAGATCTCGTCGCGCGACGGCGAGCACTACATGTGCCCCGCCAACGTGTTCGGCAACGCCCCGCGCGTCCCGGCGGCCCCGGTGCGCACCTTCGAGGACAACCTGCAGGCCCGCCAGATCGCCGTCGCCGAGGCCACCGGGTCGACGTTCGTGAACATGAAGGACGTCTCCAACGTCGACGCCGCCATGTGCGCCCCCGACGGCCAGCGCCACGTTTCCGCGTTCCTGGATTCGGACACCGCGAACTACAACATGCCCAACCACCTCACCCACGAAGGTTCCCGCGTCGTCGCCGGCGAAGTTGCCAACGCCTACCGCGGCTAGTTCGGGCCGGCTGGGCTGACTCGCGTCGAGGCGGCCTCACCGTTCCGATCGGCCGTTTCCGCAGACGTCGCAGTTGCCCGGTTCGCCCCTTTCCCGGGGCGGGCCGGGTTTTCGCTTTGCGACGCCCGCCGAACACCGTCCCCGGCCCAATTGGCGGTGTGGCCGAGGGTGGGGGACGTATCGTCGTGAAGCATGACCGACGCGCACGCAGACCCGGCCACCGCCGGCGCACCAGCGGTGGAGATGTGGACGATGTACGACGCCGATCGCGTCCCGACCGGCGCGACCATGCGGCGCGGCGATGACTTCCGGCCCGGCGAACTGCATCTGGTGGTGCACGTGTGCATCTTCGATGCGGCCGGGCGGATGCTGATCCAGCGGCGCGCCGACGACAAGGTCGGCTGGCCCGGCATGTGGGACGTCACCGTCGGCGGCAGCGTCTGCGCCGGCGAAACCAGCGCCCGCGGTGCCGAGCGCGAAGTGTTCGAGGAGCTGGGCCTTCGCCTCGACCTGACCGGCCGGCGCCCGAACTTCACCTTCAATTTCCGGCACGGGTTCGACGACTTCTACCTGCTGCGCGCCGGAGACGCGGACGGCGCCGATGCGGGCGGGGTAGATGCGGGCGACGCCGATGAGCCCGCAAATGAAGGCGCGCCCACCGACGAGTCCGATGCCGTGCCGACTGACGTGCCAACGGTCGACCTCGCGCAGCTCGCCATCCCCAACGATGAAGTCGCCGAAGCCCGCTGGGCCACCCGCGACGAGATCCGCGCGCTGCACGCCGCGGGCGAGTTCATCCCCTATCGGCCGACGGCGATCGACTTCATCTTCGACATGCTCGGCCGCGCCGACATCCTCGACCTCGCCGACGAGGGCGGGCGACCCGGCACGGAAGCCGCCGACTTCGGGTAGAGCGGGGCGAATGGGAGCGCGGCGGGCTCGTCGTCAAGCGGAACTGCGAAAGCCCCGTTGGACAGACACAAAAGAACCCGCCCACCGTTTCCGATGAGCGGGTTCCGCGTGGAGCCGCCGGGAATTGAACCCGGGTCCTCCGCCACCTCGCCAGGGCTTCTCCGTGCGCAGTTCGCGCATGGTCTCTGCTCGGCCCTCCGGTTCAGGCGAACGTGACCGGATGACGGGCCCAGCCGCAAGTGTGCGTCCCCGCCGACCCTTGCGACCAAGTCGGCGAGCAAGCCCCACTAAACGATGCCAGGGTCCGGATCAGAGGCCTACCCGGTCTGACAGACACGCGGTCGCTGGTTAGGCAGCGAGGGCGTAGTCGCGCTGAGTGTTCTCGGCGCTTATTGGTTTGCTGCGACGCTCACGGTGGTCTCCAGCCTGCACCGGCACGCTTCCCCTGGCTCACTGTACGGAGTCGAAACCAAGTCGGCCCCTCGAGTCCCCGCCGGAAGGGATGCTGCGTATCTCCGGCGAGACGCTTCATATTAGGCGCGATTTATCCGCAGGTCAAGGTCGTTCGCGGCGTCCGGCCCCTCCGCCACCGCCGCCCCCGGGGGAAGCGCCGCGTTTTCGCGTGCCCGCGGGCCGTCCCGTAAATTACGGGGTTCCGTCAACATCCGCTGCACCGCCGCGATCGCCGCCCGCGCTCCACCCGAGCGCCGGTCCGCCCGCCGGAGCGGCGCCCCGCCGGCCGATCGCTCGGCGCCTCGACACCCCGGAGGATTTCATGCGCAGGAGAACCGTCTCCACCGCTCTCGCAGGTTTCGCAACGGCTCTCGCCATGACCGCGCTCGCCGCACCGGCGCACGCGGAGCCGGCGGCCCCGGCCGGGGGCAATGTCGTCACCTTCGGCGATTCGGTCGTCGCGAATCCGCCGGAACTCTCCAACCTCGGCGGCGTCCGCCTCCTCAGCGCGAACAGGCACACCTGCAACCGCGGCGAGCATCGCTTGGCGACGGAACTCGCCTCGATCACCGGCCGCGACATCGACGACTACTCGTGCCCCGGCGCCACGGCGAGCGACTCCGATTTCCGGAAGCACTTCGGCGAGCAGGTCGACCGGGCGATCGCGGCCGGCGACCTCAATGCCGACACCACGCACGTCACGCTGCTGTTCGGGTTCAACGATTCCTACAAGCACGTGCCGCCGCTGTCGTCGGGCGCGTTCGGCCGCGACGTCGGCCAGCGGATCGAGGACATCCGCGCGCACGCCCCCAACGCGCGGATCATGGTCATGTCCTATCCGACGCTCTCGGACGAAAACGGCAACGCCTGCTTCATCCACGCCAACGCGTTGGCGCCCTTCGGCGAGGCCGGTGAACTGCGGACGCCGATGCCGCCACTGGTGACGGCGGAGAACGCCCTGCACAAGGCCCAGCGGGAGACCGCGGCGGAGCACGGCGCCGAGTTCGTCGATCTCCGCGCCGCGACCGCCGGCCACGGCCTGTGCGCGCCGGACGAGCAGCGGTACGTGTCGGGCTACATCGACGACCAGCAGGAGTACTACACGGCGTCCCACCTGACGCATCTGGGCGTCCGCGAAGTCGCGAAGATCATCGCCGGCCGTCTCTGACGGTGCGACCGCCCCTTGGCCCCCGACCGCCTCTGACGGTTTCGTCGGCGCGGCCGGCGCCGACCCCGCAGCCGGGGATCAGCCCTTGATGCCCTTGACGCGCCGGCCCAGCTCGCGGGTGATCTCGCGCTCTTCGGTGCGGCGCTTGATGTCCTGGCGCTTGTCGTAGTCCTGCTTGCCGCGGGCCAGGCCGAGCTCGACCTTCAACCGGCCGTCCTTGAAGTACAGGGACAGCGGGACCAGGGTGTTGTTGCCGTCGCGCGTCTTGCCGATCAGCGAGTCGATCTCCGCCCTGTGCAGCAGCAGCTTGCGGTTGCGGCGCGGCGGGTGGTTCGTCCAGTTGCCGTGGGAGTACTCGGGGATGTGCAGCCCGCGGAGCCACACCTCGCCGTCGTCGATGGTGGCGAAGGCGTCGTTGAGCGAGGCGCGGCCCTCGCGCAGCGCCTTCACCTCGGTGCCGACGAGCACCACACCGCACTCATGGGTTTCCAGGATGGTGTAGTCGTGCCGGGCGCGACGATTCGTCGCGATCACCGGGTTCGCCGATGCGCCCTTCTTGTTGGACTTCTTTTTTCCCATATCCCGCGCCATCCTAGTCGCTGCGCGAACGCCGCCGGCGGCCACCCGGACGCTTCCCGCCGCTCACCGGAATGTCACCGGCCGCTCACCGGCGCCTCATGTTCCATCCCCCCGAAAGATCGCCCCCTGACGGGGAAAGCGATGAGTTCCCGGGCTTTGCGACGGCCACCCCCAGCCGGGGAAATGCGAAAGTTCCCCGGAAAACGGGGATGAACCGATCACTCCGGTTCCCGGCGATTTCCGACGGTGCGCCCCGGCACCCCCGCAACGGCGCCGACGCTGGGATTTCACGTTCCGGCCGCTCCTCCCCCGTCGTCAAGCAGAAGTGAAGCCACCCGCCGTCCCGCACGGGGGCACCCGCCGCAACCGCGCGCCCGGCCGCACCGCCGAACCGGGAAATCCGCGAAAGTTCCCGGCCAATCGGGCCCATGCGCTGGGTTTTTCGTGAATGGCGATGACTGTGAATGGCAGCTTAGGATTTTCGCCGTCCAACATGCCCGCCTCGGGGATCGTCCCCGCCGCGGGCCCGAACACGGCAAAAAGGAACAGCGACGAATGCCCATCACCATCACGGCGCCGACCGAGGACCAGCTCGGCGCAATCGTCACCGGCTTCGACGTCTCCGCGGCGACCGACGAGGAGTTCGCGGCGATGAAGAAGGCGGTGTACGACCACCGGCTGATCGTCATCAAGGACCAGCAGGACATCTCCCCGTCCGGCTTCGTCGAGCTGGGCCGCAAGCTCGGCACCGTCGTGCCCTACTACGAGCCGATGTACCACCACCCCGAGGAGCCGGACATCTTCGTCTCCTCCAACGTGCCCGTCGACGGCAAGCGCGTCGGCGTGCCGAAGACCGGCAAGTTCTGGCACGCCGACTACCAGTTCAAGCCCGAGCCCTTCGCCTTCACCATCTTCGCCCCGAAGATCCTGCCCGAGGGCAACCGCGGCACCTTCTTCATCGACATGGCCCGCGCCCTGGAAAAGCTGCCCGCCGAGCTGGCCGACGCCGCCCGCGGCACGCACGCCACCCACTCCGTGCGCCGGTTCTTCAAAATCCGCCCCACCGACGTGTTCCGCCCGCTGGGCGAGGTCGTCCGCGAGGCCGAGGAAACCAGCCCGCCGACCACCCACCCGACCGTGATCACCCACCCGGTGACCGGCGAGGAAATCCTCTACATCTCCGAGGGCTTCACCGACTCCATCGCCGACGCCGACGACGAGAACCTGCTCCACGACCTGCTCGAGGCCGTCGGCATGCTCGACGAGACGTTCACGCACCCGAACATCCTCAAGCACCCGTACGTGCCCGGCGAGATCGTCATCTGGGACAACCGCGCCCTGTGCCACCGCGCGCTGCACGTCACCCACGACGGCCCGGCCGCCTCGCACCGCCTCACCGTCCTCGACGAGCACCCGCTGTCCGTCACCGCCTGACGACGCCCAAGTTCCGCCACTCCCCCGACCGCCCACGGAGATTCCCGATGACCGCCACCACTGCGCACGATCCCGATCGCGCGGCCTCCCCGGCCGGCGCGACCGTCCGCACCGACGACGACGCCCTGTTCCACCGCTGCATGGACCCGTACCGGGCCAAGGGCTGCATCTACCTGACGTCCAGCGAGGTGGAGGTGTGCGCCGATCGTCCCGTCGAGGGGGTGTCAGAGGGGGCCGGCCCGGCGGGCATCGTCGGCCGCGGCACGTTCCGCATCGGCGAGTCCTGCTACATCGACGACACCGGGCACTTCAACGCCGCGGAGTTCGTCATCTCGTACAACCAGCTGATGTACATGTCGCTGTGCGAGGCCGTCGCCTCCGGCGAGAACCCGATCTTCGCGGGCTGGACCATCGACGACTACTGGGTGCGCCAGCTGCCCGACGTCCTCATCCAGCAGCTGGACACCCGTTACTCGCGCCCGGTCAACGCGCGCAACTACCGCGCCGAGTTCCGCGTGACGGGGATCGACGGCTCGCGGCTGGACCGGGGGATCCTGAAGCTGCGCACCGAAGTCGAGTTCACCGACGACGACGGCGGCCGCGCCCGCGGCAAGGTCCTCCTGGCCCTGACCAACGCCCCGGCCGCCGGCATCGAGTCCATCCGCGCCATCGCCTCCCTGCCGGACCACCCGGTGCCGACGCCCCTCAACGGCGGCACGCCCAACCGCCCGGCGGCGATCGGCGGTGCCCGATGAACGCCCCGCTGCCCGGCGCGGTCAGCGTCATCGTCCCGTCGATGAACGAGACCGACAACCTCGGCCACCTGCTGCCGCGCATCCCCGCCGAGTACGAGGTCGTCGTCGTGGAGGGCTGCGACCTCGACTACACCCGCGAGTTCGTCCGCGCCCTCCGCCCCGACGCGACGGTCATTTCGCAGACCCGCCGCGGCAAGGGCAACGCGCTGCTGTGCGGGTGCGAGGCCTCGTCCGGCGAGTACCTGATCATGCTCGACGCCGACGGTTCGGCCGATCCGGCGGAGATCCCGGCGTTCGTCGATGCGCTGCGCGGTGGCGCGGACATCGCGAAGGGGTCGCGCTACCTGCGCGACGGCGGTTCCGACGACCTCACCGTGCTGCGCTCGGGCGGCAACCTCGGGTTCACGGTGCTGACGAACCTGCTGTTCCGCACCCGTTTCACCGACCTCTGCTACGGCTACAACGCCTTCACCCGCGACATGGTGCCCCGGTTCGAACTGCCGGTGACCGGCGACCGCGGCGGCGCGAAGTGGGGCGACGGCTTCGAGATCGAGACGCTCTTCGCCTGCCGAGCCGCACTGTCCGGCGCGACGATCGTCGAGGTGCCCAGCTACGAGTACGACCGCGTCCACGGCACGTCGAACCTCAACGCGTGGCGCGACGGCAAGCGCGTCCTGCGCACGATCGTGCACGAGTGGCTGACGCATCATGGCCGCCGCCTGCGCCGCATCGCAGAGAATCATCCGCCGGAGCCGGAGATGCCCAAGACCCCGCCGCCGCCCCCGGGCCGGCCGGCCGCCGCCACGGATGGTTCGGTCGCCCCGGGTGATGCGGTCACCCCGGGTGGTTCGGTTGCCGCGGTCCCGACCGGGGACGCGAGGTGAGCCGGGCGGGGCTGCCCGGCGCACTGCTTCACGACGTCCCCGCCGTCCCGTCCCCCGCCCTCGACGTCGTCGTCTGCGCGCACGACGAGGGGCGGTTGCCGCTGCTGCGCGAGTGCGTGGCGGCGGTCGTCGACGGGCTGGGCCCGGCCGACCGCCTGTTCGTGGTGTGCGATCACGCGCCGGTCGTGGCGTCGGGGATCGCGGCGGACCCGGTGGTCCGCCGCGCCGGCGGGCAGGTGTCCATCCTGGTGAACGAGGGCGCGCCCGGTCTCGCGGCGGCCCGGAACACGGGTGCCGCGGCCGGGTCGAATCCGGTGGTGTGCTTCATCGACGACGACGCGGTGCCGCGGCCCGGCTGGGCGGCGGCGGTGCGCGGTGCTTTTGGCCGGGATGCGTCCGGGCACGGCTCGAACGTGAATGCCGGCGGCGGCGAGATCGTCGCCGTCGGCGGTGCCGTCCACCCGCGCCACCTCGACGAACGCGGCGAGGCGATGGCGGCTCCGGCGTGGTTGCCCTCCGAGCACGGGTGGATCATCGGATGCGACTACTCGGGGCTGCCCGGCGACGGGGCGGACATCCGCAATCCCATCGGCGCGGCGATGGCCATCAGCCGCGACGCACTGGAGGCCGCCGGCGGCTTCGACGAAACCCTCGGCCGCGTCGGCGCAAACGCTGCCGGAGCCGAGGAGACCGAGATGCTGCTGCGCATCCGCTCGCTCGTCCCCGGTGCGCGGGTGCTGCGCACGACGGGCTTCGCCGTCGATCATGCCGTGCCCCCGGCCCGCCGGACGGTCCGGTACCACCTGGGCCGGGCGTTCGGCGAGGGCCGGTCGAAGGCGCGGCTGGCGTCGGCGCCGCACGGCGACGTGTCCTCCGAAAGCGGCCATTTGGCCGGCGCGATTCCGAGGTCCATCGCCGCCGGGCTGCTGGGTCCGGTGCGCCGCGATGCGGCGGGCCCGGTGCGCGCGGCGCTGTCGGCGGCCGTCGTCGCCGCCGCCGGGCTCGGCTTCCTCACCGGGCGCACGGGCGCGGCGATGCCGGGGGCGAACCCGGCGGAAAACCGCACCGGAAGGCCGGTCACCGGCTCTCCCGACGTCTCCGTCGTGCTGTGCACCGATGGCCGCGGCCCGCATCTGGCGCAGGCCATCGGAGCTCTGCTCGCGGGCAACGACCGGACCCCGCCGCTGGAACTGGTCATCGTCGACAATTCCACTTCGGCGGACCTCCACGCCCGGCGCGACGTCGCCGATGCGATCGGCGACGACCCGCGGGTGCGCATCGTGCGCGCCCCGGTTCGCGGGCTGTCGCGGGCGCGCAACGTCGGCATCGCGGCGGCGCGCGGCGCCATCATCGCCTTCACCGACGACGACACCATCGTCGACGGCAATTGGGTCGCCGAGCTCGCCGCCGGCTTCCGCAGGCCCGACGGCGCCGACGACCCCGCCATCTGGTGCGTCACGGGCCGCACCACCGCGTACGACGTCGACACCGACGTCCACCGCTGGTTCGAGGAGGCCATCAGCTTCGACAAGGGCCCGGTCCCGCGCAGATGGACCCTGCTCGGGGGCCGCCCGACCGGCGGGCTTTGCGACGACCCCGCCGTCTCCCGCCCTCCGCTCTACCCGTGGCCCGCGGGCTGCTTCGGATCTGGGAACAACATGGCGTTCCGCGCGTCGGCGTTCCGCAGGGTCGGCGGCTTCGCCGAGGAACTCGGCGCCGGTCGCGCGACCCGCGGGGGCGAGGACCTGGACATGTTCCGGCTGATCATCCTTTCCGGCGGCGACATCGCCTACCGGCCGTCGGCGGCGGCCCGCCACCACCACCGCGATTCCCTGCCGTCGCTGCGCGGCCAGATGTTCGGCTACGGGTCCGGCATGGCCGCGTCACTGGCCCGCTGCGCGCTCGACGATCCCCGGCACGCGGCCGAAATCATCCGGCGCGTTCCCTCGGGTCTGCGCCAGCTCGTCGGCATGCGGACCCGCGGCGCGGCCCCGGACCGCGAAACGGAGCCGGCGGCGCGGGAGTCGACGTACCCCACGTCGCTGCTGCGCACCGAGCTGATGGGGTACCTGCTCGGCGTGCCGCTGCTCATCGCGGTGCGCGCCGCCGACGCCGCCGGAGTGTTCGGCGTCGGCGCTTCCGGATCCCCCATGACCGCATCCCCCATGCCCACATCCCCCAAGCCCTCATCCGCCATGCCCACAGAGGAGGTTCGCCGATGACCGGCGCCGACAGTTCCATCGCCGGCGGGGCCGGCCACCCGACCGACGTCGATGCGCGCGACCCCGCACGCGACTTCGGCCGGGCGGCGGCGCTCGCCACCGCGCGCGACTCCCCCGCCGATCCGCTGGTGCGGGCGGGCGTCGTCACCGGGCTCGTGTCCTCGGTGGTTCTGCCGCTGCTCGCGTGGTGGGCGCCCGGCGGCGGTCTCGCCGCGCTGGCGGCGACGTTCTTCGCGTTCACGGCCGCCGGCCCGGGGCTCGCGGCGCTCGCCGTCGGGCGCTCCCGCGCACTGTGGGCGGCCACGGCGCCGGCGACGTCGCTGGCCACCGTGATGCTGGCCAGCCTGGCGCAAATCCTCCTCGACGCCTGGTCGCCGCCGGTGACCGCGACGGTCATCGGCATGATCGGCGCCTTCGCCTCGGTCGAATGGCTGCGGCGTCACCCGCGGACGGTCTCCGCGGATCCCGCAAGCGCCGTCCGATCCCTCCGCCCCGACACCCTCACGGTCGTCACCCTCGCGGTGCTCGCCGTCGCGCTGGGGATGTGGGTGTGGGCGACCCGCCGCATCGAGCTCGACGACGCGGGGGCCACGGGCCTCATCGGCGTGCTGCCGTGGCAGTGGTTCGCCGCGCTCGCGCTCATCGCCGGCATCTTCGCCGTGCTGCTCGTGCCCGGGGTCGGGCGTTCGGGCCGGGTGCGCCACGGCCTGCTGTTCGCCGCCGCCGCGTCGGCCGCGATCATCGTGACGCTGACCGTCAACGTCGCCGACGGCGGCGGCGTGTTCGGCACCGGCTACGTCCACGTCGGTTTCGCCGACGCCATCGACCACCGCGGCGCCCTCCTGCGCGGCTTCGACGCCCGCTTCAGCTGGCCGTCGTTCTTCACGGCAGTCGCCGCCATCGGCGCGTGGGCGGGCCTGCCCGACACCTCCGCGATGGTCGTGTACCACCCGGCCGTGCTCATGGCCTGCTACCTGCCCGCCATCGCGGTGATCGGCCGCGCGCTGACCGGTTCGGCCCGCGTCGGCTGGCTCGGCGCGCTGCTGTTCGTGTTCGCGAACTGGGGCCAGCAGGACTACTTCTCGCCGCAGTCGACGGCGCTGCTGCTCTACCTGGCGGTCACCGCCGTCGTCCTCCACGAGATGTCCCTGACCTGGCGGGATCCGGCGGCCACCCCGGCAGCCGGGACGACGGGCAACGAAGGAGACGTCGTCAAGCGAGGCCGCATCCGCCGCGGCGCCGCCGCCTTCGCCGCAATGGTCCGCCGCACCCCCGCGGCCCCGCCGGGCTGGACCGGCCGCACCGTCCTCGCGGTCGAGGCGCTGCTGCTCCTGCTGGCGGCGGCGCTGGTCACGCAGCACCAGCTGACCCCGGTGGCGCTGATCATCGCGCTCGGCGCGTGGTCGCTGCTGGGCCGCACCCGGCACCGCGGCCTATGGTTCGGCGTCGGGGTGGTGTTCGCCGCGTGGTTCGCGTTCGGCGCCTACGACTGGTGGACCGGCCACCTGGGCATCCTGCTCGAGGGCCTGGGCAAACCCGACCAGGCGCTGGCCAGCGGCCTCGCCGACCGCGTCCGCGGCGACGCCACCTACGTGGCCATGCAGAGGTTCCGCATCGGCTGGTCGGCGATCCTCGCCGCCGGCGCGTTCATCGGCTGGCTGCTGCTGCGCGGGCGGTTCCCGCTGGCCGCGGCGGCGGTGCCGGTCATCGCGCCCGCGTCGCTGGTGCTCGGCCAGAGCTACGGCGGCGAAATGGTGCTGCGCGTGTTCCTGTACGCCAGCCCGTTCTTCGCGGTGCTCACCGCGCATGCGCTGGTCCGCGGCCTGGGACGGCTCGCGGGCCGGGGGCTTGACGACGCCCGCCGCGCCGGCGGGACGACCGGCGCCTCCCCGGACCGGCCGGACGCGAAGGCCGCGGGGAAGGTCCCGGCGAAGTTCCCGTCGAAGGCCCCGGGGACGGCGCGTGCGAAGGCCCGCGAGGCGGTGGCCGTCGCCGCGATGGCCGTCGTGCTCGCGGTCGCCGGCGCGATGGGCATCACCGCCCGCGGCGTCAACGTCGCCTTCGAGCGCACGCCCTCCGACGTGCTCGCCGCCGCCCGCGAACTCCTCGACATCGCGCCGTACCGCGCGACCGTGCGGCCGCTGGCGCTGGAGGGCTCGCTGCGCGTCGGGCGCGTGGGCGAGATCCACCATCCGCCGTCGAGGACCGACCCGGATGCGTCGGAATTCACGAACCTCATGCGCCAGGCCCCGGGCTACGTCTTCCTGACCTCCACCCGCGAGGCGTACGAGCGCATCGTCAACGAGGCCCCGGAGGGCTACTACGCCGACATCGCGCGGCGCCTGGAGGCGTCGGGCCGCTACCGCATCGTGCTGCGCACCGACCACGTCATCGTGCTCGAGCGCAACGCCAGCGACGGCCGCGCGCTGTCGGAGAACCCCGGCGTCGGGGCCACCGAGCCGCGGGACCGGGTCGAGGAGCCCGCCGCACCCGAAGCACCCGGCAACGCGGACCCGGCGGCGGGCGCCGTCGCCGCCGCGCCCGAGACGGAAGGAAACCGATGATGACCGAATTCCTCATCACCTGGGGAGCCGCGCTGCTCACCGCCGCCGCATTCGCCGGGTACGCCGCGCTGGCCGTGAACCGCGAGGTGCGCGGCCCGGGCCGCCGTGACCGGGCGACGCCGCGCGGCCGGTGGCTGACCGCGGCCGTCGCCGTCACCGCCATCGCGTGCGCGGCGGCCCTCATCCTGCGATTGGCGGAACTGTCGTGACCGCACCGAAGTTCATCTCCTCCCTGCGCGGCAACATGGCCGCGCCGATCGCCGCGCTGGGCGTCGCCGTACTGTCGCTGGCCGCGTCGGTGGCCGTCCCGCCCCGGCCCCAGCTTCCCGACGACGCCCACGGCGACCAGGCCATCGCCGAAACGGTGCGCCCCCACCTCGACGGGGTGCGCCGCGAAGTCGCCGCTCTGGTCGTCGACCGCGACGGGGCCCGCGAGGCCCTGTTCGGCACCACGGCGACGACGCCGTACTACATCGGATCGGTCACCAAGCTGTTCACCATCGAGCTGTACAACGAGTCGGTGCGCCGCGGCGAAGTCGCCCCGGACACCGCGCTCGGGTCGCTGCTGCCGATGGAGGACTCCCCCGCCGCGATGGTCACGCTCGACGAACTCGCCCACCACGAGGGCGGCTTCGGCGAATGGGGAGCCGACGACGACTTCCGGCCCGGCGTCCGCGACCGGCTCAGCGCGCGGTTGCTGCACACCGAGCCCCGCGAGCACACGACCATCGACGAACTGTACGACCGCGCCCGCCGCGACCCCCTGACCGGGCGCGGCAACTACCACTACTCGAACATCGGCATCGCCCTGCTCGGCCACGCCCTGGCCGAGGCGGCGGAAACGACGTACCCGGAGCTGCTGAAGGAACGGCTGCTGGAGCCGCTGAACATGCGGTACACCGGGTTTCCGGGCCCCGACAACCTGAACCCGCCGCGCGGGTTGGAGGCGGACGGCGCCCATGCACCCGTGTGGGATCTCGGCGCCTACGCCCCGGCCGGCGGTGCGGTGTCGACGCTGATGGACCTGGGCCTGTTCGCCCGATACGTCGCGTCGTCGCCGGATCCGGATGCCGGGGCGCCGGGTTCCCGTGCGGTCCACCGCGGCTTCCGCGTCACCGGGCTCGACGGCCGCCGGGTGCTGACGAAGGTCGGCACCGTCGCCGGTTTCCAGGCCGTCGTCCTGGTCGACCCGGAAGCCGGGCGCACCGTGGTGATGCTGTCCGATTCGTGGAACGCCATCCTCGACGCCGCCCAGGCGCTGATGTCCGACGAGAATGCGAGGCAACCGTGACCGATTTCCCCGTGCGCTCCGATGAGCCGGAGCCCTCGGATTCCCCTGTGCAGGCCAATGGCCCGGCGTCTTCCGGCTCGGGCGCGCCGCCGCGGGTCAGCGTGGTCATGCCCTTCGCCGACGCCGCCGCGTACCTGCCCGGCGCGCTGGCCGGGCTGGCCGCGCTGAGGTACCCCGATCTGCGGTTCATCCTGGTCGACGATGGTTCGGCCGACGGGTCGGCGGAGTTGGCCGCCGAGTGGGCCGCCGCCCGCGACGATGCGTCCGTGGTGACCATGCCCGAACGGGGCGGCGTCGCCGCGGCCCGCGACGCCGGGGTGGCCGCCGCCGACGGCGAATACGTGTGGTTCTGCGACGCCGACGACGAATGGGACCCCCAGATCGTCGCGCGCCTGGCCGAGGCCGCGCCCGCCGACCTGGTGTGCTGCCGCGCGGTGCGCCACGAGGCGGGCGGCCGCGTCCAGGTGATGGAGGGCGTCGTCCGCGATGCCCGCCTCGATTCCGGGGAGCTGGCGGAAGCGCTGCTGTCCGGGCTGGTCCGCGGGTACCTGTGGAACAAGCTCATCCGCAGGGAGGTGCTCGCGGCGGCCATCGCCGACGCCGCCGCGCGCGACCGGTTGAGCAGCCAGGACGACTTCCTGCTGATGCTCGACATCGCGCGCCACGCCCGTTCCGCGGTGCTGATCCCCTTCATCGGCTACCGCTACCTGGAACGGCCGGGATCGATCTCGACGGGGTCGGCGCTGCGCCTGGCGAACACCGCGGCCTGCGCGGAGGCGGCGCTCGAGGAGCTGCCGCCGCGCCTGCCCGCCCGGCGGTCCGGCGCGCCCGTGACCGCGGCGGGGTTCCGCACCTGGTTCCACCTCGTGCCCTGCCTGGCCACGCCCGTGCACCAAAAATGGCCGGGCGGGGAAGTGGCGAGGGTCCACGGGGAACTGCTGCCCGAACTGACCCTGCGGGGGCTCGCCGACGCCTGGCGGATGGGCCATCGCCGCGTCGCCGTGCACGGACTCGCGTTGAAGGTGCTCGGCCCCGCCGGCGCGTACCCGGCGGCGTACCGGGTGCTGCGCGCGGGCATCGATGGATTGGCGAAACTGCCGGTGATGGGCCGATGACGGATATGGACCGGCGCCGGGCTCTTCCGCGCCGCGGGTTCCTGGGCGCGCTGGCTTTGTTCGGCGTCGCCGGGGTGATTTCCGCGCAACCCGCCGGGTGCACGCCATCGCCGGGCAGCGGCGGCGACGGGGCCCCGGGCTCCGGTGCCGCCGCGGCGGGGGCCGCCATCGGCCCGCCCCCGCCGGGGTGGCGGGAGGTGTTCCGCGACGAGTTCGGCGGCGACGCCCTCGGCTCGCATTGGGAGGCGTTCAACGGCAAGCCCAGCTCGGACCCCCACGTCCGCTGGGTGTCGTCGATGGCGAAGGTCGAAAACGGGTCACTGGTCCTGTCCGGCGCCCCGGCGTACGGAGGCTGGGCGACGGGCGCGGTGTCGGGATGGCGGATGCCGCGCACCCATGGCCTGTACGAGATCCGCATGCGTGCGATCCCCCACCGAGTGCTCAGCTACCACGTGCTGCTGTGGCCCGCCGACGACAACTGGCCCCCGGAGATCGACCTCGCCGAGGGCTACCGCGCCGACCGCTCCCGCACGGACGCGTTCCTCCATTGGCGCGACGCCGGCGGGGAACGCCGCAAACGCGGCTACCAGGTGCGCGTCGACGCGACGAAACCCGCGACGTGGGCCATCGAATGGTTGCCGGGGTCGGTGCGCCTGCTCGTCGACGGCGTGGAGTTCGCCCGCGCCGACGGCGATCCGGTCCCCGATCGCCCGATGTGGTTCGGCATGCAGATCGAGGCCCGCGCCACCGTCGAGGGCACCGGGGCGCCGGCGGACAACGGGGTGACCCGCCACACCGGCGCGCCGCTGCCGCAGTACACGGTGCCGGTGCTGGAAGTCGACTGGATCCGGATCAGCGAACCGGCCGGGGCGGTGCCGCCGCCGCCGAGTACAGCTCCTCCAGCCTGACCACGCACCGGTCCATGTCGAAGGCCGCCATCGCCCGTTCGCGGGCACGGCGGCCCATGTCCCGGCGCAGATCGTCGTCGGCGAGCAGCCGGGCGAGGTCGCGGGCCGGCGCCGCATCGTCCCCCGGCTCGCCGAGCAGCCCGGTTTCGCCGTGGGCGACGGCCTCGGCGATGCCGCCGTGCCGCCTCGACACCACCGGCGTCCCGGCGAGCGCGGCCTCCAGGAAGACCTGGCCGAACCCTTCCGAATCACCATCGGGGGCGGTGCGCGACGGGCCGCAGAACACCTTCGCGGCGGCCATCTCGGCGTCGACGCGCGCCGTCGGCAGCGCTCCGGTGAACGTCACCGATTCCCCGATCCCGAGCTCCCGCGCCAGTTCCCCGAGCTCGGCGCGCAGGGGCCCGTCGCCGACGATGCGTGCGCGCACGGGACGCCCCAGCGCCGCCTCCACTTCGGGGATGGCGCGCAGCAGATCGTCGACGCCCTTTTTGGGCACCAACCTGCCGACGAAGAGAATGTCGGTGGTTCGGTCGGCATCGGATTGCCCACCATCGGCCCGGTCGACATCAACCCAGTCGACATCGGCCCGATCAACGCCGGGGATCGCACCATCGCCCGGCTCGCCCGCTTCCGCTCCGTCGCCGCGCAGCCGCACGCCCGTGTGCACGACCACGGGTTCGGCCGCGCCCAGTTCGCGGGCGCGATCCGCGATGAACCCCGACACCGCGACGACGGCCGCCGCCCGCGCGAGCACGCGTCGGGTGCGCCACCGGTACACCGCCCCGGAAAGGCCGCGGCGGGCGGGCAGCGACGTGACGTCGTAACCGTGGCAGGTGACCACCAGCGGCAGCCCCGCTCTCCGCGCCGCGCGGGCGACCAGCCACGCGTCCTTGGCGAAATGCGCGTGGACCAGCCGCACGCCTTCGTCGTCGCGCAGCCTCCGCAGCTCCCGGGTGATGCGCGGCGCCACGCCGGTCATTTCCGCGGCGAGCAGCGCGGCGCGATCGCGGATGGTGCGGTGCTCCGGCGCGTCGGGCGGGGCGGCGTCGTAAAGCACCAGGTCCGCGGGCCGCGCCAACGGCGAGGCGACGCGCAGCGCGCCGACGGCCACCGGCCGCCAAGAGGTGAGGGCATCCGCCTGGTCGCGGATGAACGTCTCCGAACCGGGCAGCAGCTGGGCGCGGAACACGGCGACCGCGGGCTTGGCGACGCCGCCCTCCCCCGTCACCGGCGTCCCCGCAGGGCTTCGCCGAGCATGACGCGCAGGGGCACGGCCGCGGCGAGGAGCACGCCGACGTCGTGGACCAGGTACGCCCAACCGACGCCGACGATGCCGTGCTCCGGAAGCCACGACCACGCCAGCCAGACGAGCACGACGGCGCCGATGAGCTGCACCATCATCGGGTACGCGATGCGGCGGTAGACCTTCGCCAGGGCGCCGTAGACGAACGCCGGGCCCGAGATGAAGTGCGCGACGCCCATGAGCACCAGCAGCATCGTGCCGGCCTCCGCGTATTCGGCGCCGTAGAGCAGCAGCGCCACCGGGCCCAGCGCGCCGACCGCGATGAGGCGGAACAGGCTCGCCGCCGTGGCGATGCGCAGCAGCGACCGCGCCGCCGCCGCGAGATCCGACCCCGGGCGGGCGGCCTCGGCGACGAAGGGGCCGCCGATGATGCTCATCAGCATGATCGACGCGGCGACGACGATCCACGCGATGTTGAAGTACGCGGCCTCCGCGAGACCGAGCCTGCGCTCGACCATGAGCGGGATGAACAGGCCCGGCAGCACCTGGCCGATGATCCAGCCGACCGACGTGGCGAAGTACGCCACCAGTTCGCGGCGAGGCGGCAGATCCGGCTCCCCGTCCGGGTCGGCGGCGCCACGTTCCGGTGCCGGGGCGGGCACCGGGGTGCTTCCGGCAGCCCGCAGCGCACGGCTGCGGCGCATCACCAGCGCCACCTGTGCGGCGATGACCAGGACCGCCGCGGGCACGATCCAGGAACCGAGGATCGCCACCGCGGACGGTCCCGCGCCATCCCCCGCCCCATCCCCGGTGCCCATGCCCGCGCCCGCGGCGCCGCCGAATGCGGCGGCGCCGAGCACGGCGACGAGGCCGAGCTTCACCACGGCGTGGACGATGTTCTTCGCCGCCGCCCACCGCCCGAGGTGCAGGCCCACGAGGACCGAGTCGTAGAGGGCGAACATCGTCAGCGCCACCACCGACGCGACGTACGCCGGGGCCTGCCAGGGCTCCGACAGCAACGCCCCGGTGGGCCAGAACGCGACGAACGAGCCGGCCGACGCCGTGGCCAGCGCGGCGACCACCACGGTGGAACCGACGATGGCGCGACGCCGCAGCCGCCCGCAGACGGGCAGGAAACGCTCGAGCATCTGGCCGAACGCGAGAATCGACGCGCTGGACAGGACGATGCCGGCGTTGATCAGCGTGGAGGCGCGGCCGACCTCCTCGACCGGGTACAGCCGGGTGGCGACCATCCAGTAGACCAGCCCCAACACGGCGTTGAGGCCGCTGGAGATCATGAGGGCGACCGAATCGACCGCCATCGCCGAGGGCCGGCGGATGCGGTCGACGAAGCCGCCCGTGCGGCGTCCACTGATGGTCGAAGGCACATTCAGACCATAGCGACGGCCTCTCGCACCAGGTCGCGGGCACCCCCGGATGCCACCTCCGGGAGCGCACGCCTACGATTCCCGGGGAGCCCGGATCGGCCCGCACCCGCGCGCCGTGGCCGCATCCCCTCCCCCGATCCCAGCCCCGCGCCCGCCGCGCGCCCGCCCCGGAAGGAACCATGTCGGACGTCGAAGCCCCCATCACCCCGGTGGAGCACGCCATCGCGAAGGCCTGGTCGGAGGTGATCGGCATCGAGCCCATCGGGCGCGACGACCGCTTCTCGGACTTGGGCGGCACCTCTCTGGGCGCGGAAAAGACCCTCATCGAACTGCGGCGCGCGCTGGGCCGCGACCTGGGGGCCGACCTGTTCGCCGACGACCCGACAGTCGCCGAACTCGCCGAGGCCATCGACGCGCGCTGCGCCGAGGAGTTCCGGGGCAATGCGCCGACGTGCACGAAGCTGTCCGACGGCCCCCTGGCGGGTGGCGCGGGTGGTGCCGGTGACGCCGATTCCGCCACCGGAATCGCCGCCACCGCCCCGCCGCCGGTGTTCATGTTCGCCGGCGCGGGAGCCTCCGCCGTCGGCTTCCTGCCGCTCGGCGCGGCACTGTCCGGCCGGCGCGAAAGCTGGGCGTTCCACGCCCACGGCTTCCACTCCCGGGGCCTGGCCGACCCGACGCTCGGCGCCCACGCCCGCCGCCACCTGCGCGACATCCGGCGCATCCAGCCGACCGGCCCCGTGACGCTGCTGGGCCACTCCTTCGGCGGGCACATCGCCATGGAATGCGCCCGGCGCCTGGCCAAGGAAGGCCGCGAGGTGGAGAAGGTCATCCTCCTGGACACCATGCTCGCGGGCGACGGCCAATCGGTCGCCGACATCCGGCTCGCCGCCGGCAACACGACCGGCGAGTGGGTCACCGCATCCCACGACGCCGGCGAAGGCGGGGCGGCCGGGTCATCGGCAAGCAGCGGGCCGTCGGCAAGCACCACGCCCGCCGGTGACGCACCCGCCGAAATCGCCGCCGCGCCCGCTGCGCCCACCGCACCTCCGCTGGCCGAGCGCCTGCGCACGCACTGGCGCATCCTCACCGCGGGCCTGGTGCGCCACGAGCCGGTCACGCAGCAGGCGGTGTTCTGGGAACACGCCATCCGCATCCAGAACCGCATCAAGCTCACCGGCACGCCGCCGAACACGGTCGTGCTGGTCACGGACGAAAACGAGATCATGGCCGACCGGTGGGCCGCGCTCGACCCCGCCCCGCGGATCGTCCGCATCCCCGGCGACCACCTCTCGCCGCTCAACGACCCCGCCGCGCTGCGCACCATCGCCGACGAGATCACGGGGGCATAGGGGGCACGTCCGGCCCCCACCCCGGGAACCGCCCGCCAACCCCGGGACGGGGTACCGCCCGGCGCGATCCGGGCATCGCCGGGAACCGGTTTCCCGGTGGAACCGACTGCTATTCGTATGGGCGGGCACCGCCCGCAACGGACACGCATCGAGCGAAGCAGCGGCATTCCGCGGGCGGCGACGGACCGTCGGAAAGCACCCCGGCGCGCACCCGCCGCCGACGACCGAGGCCGGCTCACGAGAACCCAGGAACGCGCATGATCTACCTCCCCGAACTGACCACCCTGGCCGAATCCCTCGACCACCACGCCGCCACGCGCCCCGACCACCGCGCCGTGCTGATGCCCGACGGCACCGCCGTCACCTACCGGCAGCTCGACGAGAACTCCGGGCGCGCCGCGGCGGGGCTGGCGGCGCTGGGCGTGGGCGAGGGATCACGGGTGGCGTTCATCGGGAAGGAGCACCCGTCCTACTGGGAGACGCTGTTCGCGTGCGTGCGCCTCGGCGCCGTGCTGGTGCCCGTGAACTGGAAGCTCACCGCCGAGGAGGTCGACCACATCCTCGCCGACTCCGGCGCCGAGGTGGTGCTCCTCGACGAAACCCACCCGCTGCGCGGGACCACCGGGGCCACCGAAATCGCCAGCTCGCCCGGGCACTGGGACTCCTGGCGCGACGCGAACCCGCTGCTTCGCGACGTCCTCGCAGACGGCGGCGAGACCGCATTCACGCCGACCCCGGACACCCCGATGGCGCAGATCTACACCTCCGGCACCACGGGCCTGCCCAAGGGCGTGGTGCTCGCCCACCGCAGTTGGTTCGGCATGCGCAACGCCCTGGGCGAGGCCGGCGAGGACTGGATCGCGTGGGACGAGGGCGACATCTGCCTGGTGGCCATCCCCGGCTTCCACGTCGGCGGCATGTGGTACGCGACGCAGACGTTCAACGCCGGCCAGACCGTGTTCTCCATGCCGGACCTCGAAGCGGGCGCCGCGCGCGACAACATCCGCCGCCACGGCATCACCCACGCCATCTTCGTGCCCGCCATGATGGCGTCGATCGTGGCGCTGCCCGGGGTGTCGCCCTCGGACTTCACCACCCTGCGGCGCGTGATCTACGGCGGCGCCCCCATCGGCGACTCCGTGCTGGAGAACTGCACGCGCATCCTCGACGCAAAGTTCTCGCAGATCTACGGCCTCACCGAAACCGGAAACACCGCCATCTGCCTGCCGCCGGACCAGCACTACCCCGGCTCGCCGAGGCTCAAGGCCGCCGGGCGGCCCTACCCCGGATTCGGGCTGCGCATCGTCGGCGCGGACGGCGAAGAGGTGCCGCAGGGCGAGGTCGGCGAAGTCCACCTGCGCACCCCCAACCGCATGGTCGAATACTGGAACCTCCCCGAGGCGACCGCGAAGACGCTGGTCGACGGGTGGATCCACACCGGCGACGCGGGCTACGTCGACGAAGAGGGCTTCCTGTTCATCCACGACCGGTTCAAGGACATGATCCTCGTCGCCGGCGAGAACGTGTTCCCCGCCGAGGTCGAGAACGTGCTCGCGCGGCACCCGGAGGTCGGCGACGCCGCCGTCATCGGCATCCCCGACGACACCACCGGCGAGGCCGTGATGGCCTTCATCGAGCCGAAGCCCGGCGCCGAGGCACCGACCACCCGCCGCCTGCTGCTGTTCCTGCGGCAGCACCTGGCCAACTTCAAGCTGCCCACGCGCTGGGAAATCGTCGAGAGCATCCCCCGCAACCCCTCCGGGAAGATCCTGCGCCGCGAGCTGCGCCGCGAGTTCTGGGACGACCGCGAGCGCCAGGTGAATTAGCCGCCATGCCCCGGCAGGTGGCGACGCCGCTTGCCGGGGCATCACCACGCCCCGCACGCCGCACCCGCCGCCCATCTGACGGGCACAGCGCCGCCGCTCGCTTAACCCACCCCGAATGCGCAGACCCACCCGCTGCAACGGGTGGGTCTGCCAATTCGGGGTGGGTCAACCCGGAAGAACACGATGGCCGGGCACCATTCGGGGTGGGTCTGCCGGGAAGCACGCGGCGGCCGGGCACCATTCGGGGTGGGTCAACCCGGAAGAACACGATGGCCTGGCACCATTCGGGGTGGGCCGGCGGGGCCGGAACGGCGCCCCGTGATTGTGATTCACGCCTCATTCGATAGTTTGGAGTGGGTCCGCCGGGAGCAGCGGACGATCTTGCTCGGGAACTTCCCGGGCCCGTGAACGCACACCGACATCGGGCGGCACCCGGGACGACGGGCGGCGCCCCCGAGCCAAGGAGCGACCATGACCACCGACACCGGCGACAAGGCCCGGGGCCGAAGGCGGGGAGGAACCGCCACAGCCGAAGGGAGCGCCCGCCCGGCGGGCGCCGACGGCGGGAAGAACGGCAACGGAAACGGCGGGAACGGCCGCAACGGGGACAAGCCGAAGGGCTTCCTGGCCACGCTGGAGCGGGTCGGCAATGCGCTGCCGAACCCGTTCTGGCTGTTCGTGATCCTGGCGGGCGTCGTCATCGTCTCGTCCTGGCTGGGCTCGATGGCCGGCATGTCCGCGAAGGACCCCGGCACCGGCGAAACCATCGAGGTCCAGAACCTCATGACCGCCGAGTACCTGCAGAAGATGGTCACCGACGCGGTCGACAACTTCGTCACCTTCGCGCCGGTTGGCCTCATCATCGTGTGCATGCTCGGCGTCGCGGTCGCCGAATACTCCGGCTTCATCGGCGCGGCGATCCGCGCCGCGGTGGCGAAGGTGTCGTCGCCGATGTGGCTGACGTTCGTCGTCGCCCTCGCCGGCGTCACCGGCTCGGTCGCCTCCGACGCCGTGTACGTCATCCTCATCCCGCTGGGCGCGGCGGCGTTCCGCGCGGTCGGGCGCAATCCGATCGTCGGCGCGATGGTCGCGTTCGCGGCGTCGTCGGCGGGCTTCAACTCGTCGCTGGTGCTCAACATCACCGACGTGCTGCTGGCCGGCATCTCCACGTCGGCGGCGCAGATCGTCGACGGCGAGTACGTGGTGTCGCCGCTGGCCAACTACTTCTTCTCCATGTCCTCCGCGATCGTGCTGGCCGCCATCATCACGGCGGTGACCGAGCTGTTCATGGTCAAGCATGCCCGCCGGACGTTCGACGAGGGCGAGATCAACTACGAGGCCGCCGCGTTCACCAAGCCGGGCGACGCCGACGACGAAATGAGCGGCGACGACTCCGCCTCGGCCGCGAACGGCGGCGCGAACGGCGGCGGGAACGGCGGCGCCAACGGCTCCGCGAACGGCGACGCCGGGGACGGGTCGTCGGAAAGCACGGGCGAGACCCGCTCCGAGGAGGAGCTGCGCGAGCACCTCGAGCTCGACCCGAAGGAGGTCAAGGCCCTGAAGGTCGCCGGCCTCGCGGCGCTGGCGACGATCGGCGCGTGGGCGGCGCTGCTGTTCATCCCGGGGTCGCCGCTGCGCGGGGAGGGCGACGGCATCCTCAATTCGCCGCTGCTGACCGACATCGTGGTGCCGATTGCGCTGCTGTTCGCGGTGGTGGGCATCGCGTACGGCCTGGTCATCGGGTCGATCCGCAAGTCGGAGGACATCCCGAAGTTCATGGAGAAGGGCCTGGGCACCCTCACCGCGATGATGGTGCTGTTCTTCGCGGTCGCGCAGTTCACGTCGTACTTCTCGTGGTCGAACCTCGGCCAGTGGACGGCCATCCGCGGCGCCGAGCTGCTGACCCGCGCGGACCTGCCGCCGCTGGTGCTCTTCGCGGCGCTTGTGCTGATGGTGGCGGCGCTGAACATGTTCATCACGTCGGGCTCGGCGCAGTGGGCGCTGATGGCGCCGGTGGTCGTGCCCATGCTCATGTACGTGGACATCGCCCCGGAGGTGTCGCAGATGCTGTTCCGAATCGGCGATTCGCCGACGAACATCATCACCCCGATGTCGCCGTACTTTGCGCTGGCGCTGACGTTCCTGCAGAAGTACTACAAGCGCGCGGGCGTGGGCACGCTGATGTCGCTGACGCTGCCGTACGCGATGGCGATGCTGGTGGGCTGGTTCCTGTTCTTCGTGGTCTGGTACCTGGTGGGCATTCCGCTGGGACCGGGCGTGCCGGTGCGTTAGCCGCGCCGGCCCGGCCGCCGGGGCTTTTCGCTTGACGACGGGCCGGCCCGCACCAGTTCATGGTGCGGGCCGGTTCTTTCGTGCGCGGATCCGGCGGGGACGGGGCGCGGGAGACGGTGCGCCGGTGCGGTGCGCAAGGGTGGTGCGACGCCGCTGCACACTTGCTCCCGAACCTGCTCCGGCACAGCCCCCGCACCCGCTCCGCCGCAGCTCCGCGAGATTTTCCCCACACCCCGGAGACACCCCTATCTTAAAGTGTTCGTCATGCCTAAGTTAGATTTATCGACATGACTCACACCCACAACCATGAGAGGGGTCGATCGTGACCATCCGATCCACCGCCAAGAAGGCAGTCGGCGTCCTCGCCGCGGCCGCACTGCTGCTCACGGGCTGCTCCCCCGCCGAATCCGGCGATTCCGCCAAGGGCGGCGGCGAGCCGCTCAAGGTCTACGCGACCACCGGCTACCTCGCCGACGCGGTCGCCAACATCGCCCCGGACGCCAAGGTGACCACGATGGTCGGCCCCGGCGGCGACCCGCACACCTACCAGCCGTCGACGAAGGACATCGAGAACATCAACTCGTCCGACGTCGTGCTGTGGAACGGCCTCCACCTCGAGGCCCTCATGACCGATCAGCTGTCCTCGCTCGGCGACCGCCAGCTGGCAGTCGGCGACCAGCTGCCCGACCAGATGCTGCTCGACTGGCCCGAGAAAGACGACGAGGGCAAGCCGCTGAAGGACCCGCACGTCTGGAACAGCCCCGAGGCATGGTCGAAGGTCGTCGGCCTGGTGGCCGACAAGCTCGCCGAGGCCAAGCCCGACAAGGCCGACGAGTACCGCGCCAACGCGAAGGAATACTCCGGCAAGATCGACGAGGCCGCCAAGGAGGCCCGCGAGAAGCTCTCCGGCATCCCCGAGCCGCGCATGCTCATCACCGGCCACGACGCGTTCAACTACTTCGGCAAGACCTTCGGCCTGGAGGTCCGCGCCACCGACTTCGTCTCCACCGACGCCAAGCTCAGCGCCGCCGAGCTGTCCGAGCTCGCGGACCTCATCGCCGAGAAGAAGGTCCCGGTGATCTTCCAGGACAACCAGGCCAATCCGCAGGCCATCACCAGCCTGAAGGAAGCCGTGCGCTCCCGCGGCTGGAACGTGGAGATCTCCACCGAGGAGCTCTACGCCGACTCCCTCGGCTCCGAACCCGGCGTCGACACCTACCTGGGCGTGTTCAAGCACAACGCCGAGGCCGTGGCGAAGGCGCTCGGAAAGGAGGCCTGATGGCGACCCCGGCATGCGAGGCCGTCGGCCTCAGCGTCGCCTACGACTCCGCGCCGGTGCTGCGCAACGCCGACGTCGCCGTGCCCGCCGGGGTGGTGATGGGCGTCGTCGGCCCCAACGGGGCCGGCAAGTCCACGCTGTTGAAGGCCATGCTCGGGCTCATCCCGCCGTTGACCGGCAGCGCCCGATTCTTCGGCGAGCCCCTGAATCGCGTGCGCGGCCGGGTCGCCTACGTGCCGCAGTCCACCAGCGTCGACTGGGACTTCCCCGCACGGGTGAAGGACGTCGTGCTCATGGGCACCTACGGCGGTCTCGGGTGGTTCCGCCGCCCCGGCGCGGCCGAACGCGCCCGTGCCGCCGCGGCCATGGAGAACACCGGGGTCACCGACCTGGCAGACCGCCAGATCGGAGAGCTGTCCGGCGGCCAGCGCCAGCGCGTGTTCCTCGCGCGGGCGCTGGCGCAGGACGCCGACCTGTTCTTCATGGACGAGCCCTTCCAGGGCGTCGACGCGAAAAGCGCGCGGGCCATCGTCGAGGTCCTCCATCGCCTGCGCGAGGAAGGCAAGACGGTAGTCATGGTCCACCACGACCTGGCCACCGTGGCCGAGTTCTGCGATTACGTCACGCTGCTCAACCGCCGCGTCGTCGCGTCCGGGCCGGTCGGCGAGACCTTCACCCGCGAGAAGATCGCGGAAACGTACGACCTCGCCGCGGGGGTTCCCCGATGACCCTCGCGGACTTTTTCGCCGACCACACCTACCGGATGGTCTTCTTCGGCACCGGGCTGATCGGGCTCGTCGCCGGCGCACTGGGATCCTTCGCGTACCTGCGCAAGCAGTCCCTGGTCAGCGACGTCGTCTCGCACTCGGCATTGCCGGGCACCCTGGTCGCGTTCCTGATCGCCGGGGCGATCCCCGGTCTGGGCGGGCGCAACATGGCCGCCCTGATCATCGGGGCGATCGTCGCCGGAGCGCTGGCCGCCTGGTACTCCAATGCCGTGGCGGCGACGTCGAAGATCCGCATCGACACCGCGATGGCGGTGACGCTCACGGTCTTCTTCGGCGCGGGCATGGTGCTCATGCGCGTGATCACCAACCGCCCCTTCCCCGACAAGGGCGGCATCCAGGATTACCTCTTCGGCAACGCCTCGGTGATCACGCGCGCCGACCTGGTCACGTCGCTGGCCGTCGGCGTCGTCGCGCTCGCCCCGATGCTGCTGCTGTGGAAGGAATTCCAGATCCGCACCTTCGACCCCGCCCACGCGACCTCGCTGGGCTTCCGGCCGGGGCTCATCGACGGCATCATGTTCACCTGCATCGTCGTGGCCACGGTCATCGGCGTGAAGGCGGTGGGCCTGGTGCTGATGGTGGCTTTCGTGGTCACTCCCCCGGCCGCCGCGCGCCAGTGGACGCGGAGCTTGCCGACGATGGTCGGCCTCTCCGCCGCCATCGGCGCCGTGGGCAGCGGCGTGGGCGCCTACCTGTCCATCGCCCTCGGGAAGATCCCCACGGGGCCGCTGATCGTGATCACGCTGTTCGTCATCTTCCTGGTGTCGATGCTCTTCGCGCCGCGCCGGAGCGTCGTCACGCAGGCCATCGCGCGCGTGCGTGGCCGGGCCGACCTGGCCCGGGAACTGCGCGCGCAGGCCCCGGCCCGCGCCGGAGCCGGGCTCGATGCTCTCACCGGCACCGGCAATGGCGCCGTAAATGGGGCCGCCAACGGCGTGGTCAATGGCACCGGCAACGGCACCGGCAATGGCGCCGTAAATGGCGCCGTCAACGGATCGCGGCGGGAGGTGGCGCGATGAGTTTCCTCGCGGGAACCCTCCTGCTCGCCGTGGTCACGGCGCTCGCCTGCGCGCTGCCCGGCGTCTTCGTGGTGCTGCGGCGCGACTCGATGCTCGTCGACGCGATCGCGCATTCCGTGCTGCCGGGCATCGTGGTCGGGTACTTCTTCACCCGGAACCTCGATTCGCCGTGGCTGATCCTCGGCGCCGCGACCGCCGGGCTGATCGTCGTGCTGGGCAGCCAATGGCTCACCGACTCCGGCCTCATCGCCGGCGACGCCCCGCAGGGCCTGGTGTTCCCGGCCCTGTTCAGCGGCGGCGTCATCCTGGTGACGCTGAACTTCGCCAACGTCCACCTGGACACCCACGCCGTCCTCGTCGGCGACCTCAACCTCGCCGCGTTCCGCCACCTGACCATCGGCGGATCCTCGATCGGGCCGGCGTACCTCTACGTCATGCTCGCGGTGCTGGCGGTCAACATCGCGTTCCTCGCGGCGTTCCGCCCGCAGCTGACGGCCACGACGTTCGACGGCCCCTTCGCCGCGAGCATCGGCATCCCGGTCAAGGCCGTCAACACCGTGTTCA
This sequence comes from Corynebacterium halotolerans, assembly GCF_001056295.1. Classification (GTDB taxonomy): domain Bacteria; phylum Actinomycetota; class Actinomycetes; order Mycobacteriales; family Mycobacteriaceae; genus Corynebacterium; species Corynebacterium hansenii. The sequence goes on along the minus strand of NZ_JVMD01000015.1, from coordinate 188,239 downwards.
TGTTCCTGGTGTCGGTGACCGTCACCGCGGCGTTCAACGCGGCGGGGGCGATCCTGGTGATCGCGCTCGTGGTGGTGCCGGCGGCGACGGCGCACCTGCTGACCAGCCGCCTGAGCACCATGTTCGCGGTCACCGCCGCGGTCGCGGTGGGCGGCGGCATTGCGGGATTCTGGGGCGCGTACGTGCTCCACGCCGCGACCAGCGCCGCGATGTCGGTCTGCTACGGCTCGATTTTCATCGCCGCGCACCTGTACACGCGGGCGCGCTCGCGACGGGCGCGGGCGCTCAGCCGCACGGCGTGACCCAGATGGCGTCGGTGGCGGTGCGGCCCAACGGCAGAGAGCCGGCGGGGGCCGCGCCGCCACCGGCGCCTTCGCCGTCCCCTGCCCCATAACCCTCTCCGGCCCCGTAGCCTTCGCCGTCTCCGCCGCCGATCACGGCGACCTCGACGGAATCCGAGAACGGCGCCCCGGGCCGCAGCTCCAGGTCCACGCCTACGCCGATGCCGTGGCCGGCGAAGAACTGCAGCAGCTCGGGGTCCTCGTCGGAGATGCGCTCGACCCGCACGCGGCACCCCGGCTCGATCCCGGTGAGCACCACGACCCCGGGCAGCGACGGCTCATCGCCCGCGCGCGGGATCGGGTCGCCGTGGGGGTCTCGGTCGGGGTGGCCGAGCCTGTCGTCGATGCGGTCGATCATGAACCCCGACACCGCGTGCTCGAGCGATTCCGCCTCGTCGTGGACCTGGTCCCAGCGGTAGCCGAGCATCTCCACGAGGAACGTCTCGATCAGCCGGTGCCGCCGCACCATCTCCAGCGCCAGGCGCCGGCCGTCCTCGGTCAGCGACACCGAGCCGTAGCGTTCGTAGTCGACGAGCCCCAGCCGCCCGAGTTTGCGCACGGCGTCGGAGGCCGTGGGCAACTTCACCCCGACGCGCGCGGCCAGCGCGGTCGGCGAGACCGGTTCGTCGCTCCACTCCTGGAGCGTCCACATGGCCTTGAGGTAGTTCTGGAAATTCGGCGAAAGCTCGGACAATGCGGGCGAACCTGCGGCGGCGGGCGTCGCCAAGCCCTCGGCCGGGGCACCCGGCGCGGGCCGATTCTCCTGCTCGGACGCGGACTCTGGCATGCCGGGAACGTTACCGCACCCCGACGCCGCCGCCCGGCGGGTTCCTCCGCCCGAGCGTCAGAATGTGGATGCTCACTCCCGTGCCGATCACCGCGAACACCACCCACGGCCAGGTCTTTCCGATCAGCCACGCCGACACGCCGAGGCCCGTCCACATCAGCGCGAGCGTCTGCACCTTGTACGGCAGGCTCATCCGGCCGGAGTAGTACTGGTGCAGGTAGGCGCCGAAGACCCGGTGGCCCAGCAGATACGCCAGCAGCCGGTCCGAGGCCCTGGCGAAGCACAGCGCGGACAACAGCAGAAACGGCGTCGTCGGCAGCAGCGGCAGCACCGCACCGACCGCGCCGAGGACCAGGCTGGCCAGGCCCGCGCCGATGAGCCCCCAGCGCATCGCCCGCGACTTCACCGGCCGCGGGACGGGTTCAGCTGCCATCGGAGACCACGCCGCGGAGCATGCGGCGCAGGCCCTCGCGAATCTCGCCCTCGTCGGCCCGGCCGGAGGCGACCAGTTCCGCGCCGCGCTGGGCGGCGACGTCGAGGATGGGCAGCGCGGCGACGGCGACGGGACCGCCGGTCTCGCGCAGCAGCCCGTGCAGCGTCGGCACCAGCGCGTTGTGGGCCTCCTGCACCCGCGGATCCATGAACGCCTCCGGGACCTGCTTGGCGGCGACCATCAGCTGGCCGTGGTCGCCTTTCGCGAACAGTCGGAACGTCTCGTCGACGTAGACCTCCAGGCGGGCCAGCGGGTCGTCACCCGCGGCGTCCATCGCGTCGGCGATGCCGCCGGTCCAGTTCGGGATGATGTCCAGCAGCAGCTGGACCACCAGGTCCTTCCGCGACTTCACGTACAGGTACACGCTCGACCGCGCCAGGCCCATGGCCTCGGCGACCTCGGTGAGCGTGGGCACGTCGCCGCCGGATTCCCCGATCAGCCGCTCGGCGGCGTCGAGGAGCGCGCGGTGCTGCGCCGCCCGGTGCTCCACGACGGTGGGGCCGGTGATCTTCGGCATGGCGTCTCCTCTCGGCGGCGTCCCGCGGGCGCGTGCGCGTGCGCGGGGGCGGGCTCGTGCGCGGGTGGGCGCGGCGGGTTCCGCGGCGGGCGCGGCATGCCGTCGGCCTGCGGTTTTCCATCGCTTGACGACGTCCCAACCCAAAACGTCACTATACCCCGCCGGTTTGGCGCCGCGGACGCGATACGGCCCGAATGCCGCCGCGCGCGTACCCTCCGGTTACATGGCCAGCAAGAACGTCACCTTCACCGGATCCACCGGCGAAACCATCGCCGCAACCATCGATCTGCCCGACGGCGAACCCCGCGCGTGGGCGTTGTTCGCGCACTGCTTCACCTGCAGCAGGAAGGTGCCCGGGGCGGCGCGGACGTGCCGGGCGCTCGCGAAACAGGGCATCGCGTGCCTGCGCTTCGACTTCACGGGGCTGGGCGAATCCGGCGGGAACTTCGCCGACACGACCTTCCTGACCAACGTCGACGACCTCGTCGCCGCCTACGAGTTCATGGACGCCGAGTACACCGCGCCGTCGCTGCTGATGGGCCACTCGCTCGGCGGCGCGGCGGCGATCCTGGCGGGCCAGCGGATGCCGAAGGTCAAGGCGGTCGCCACCATCGGCGCGCCGTTCGACCCGGCGCACTCGATCTTCCATTTCGCCGACGCCATCGGCGAGATCGACGCCCACGGCACCCAGATGCTGTCCATCGCCGGCCGCGACATCCCGATCTCGCGCGAGTTCCTGGAGATCCTCGCCGACATCAACCCGGAGACGTACATCCACAAGCTGCGCAAGCCACTGCTGCTGCTCCACTCCCCGACCGACCAGACCGTCGGCATCGACAGCGCGCAGAAGATCTTCCTCGTCGCCCGGTACCCCAAGTCCCTGCTGAGCCTGGACAAGGCGGACCACCTCCTGGTCCGGCCGGGTGCCCCGCAGCGCGCCGCGGATCTGATCCGGACATGGGTCGAGCCCTACCTGCCGGAGGCGTGAGGACGAGCCCGCAGGGCCTTCGGCGACGCCCCCTGCCCGCTGACCGGGGAGTTTCCGAATCAGGCGTGAAAACCCCGAAAAATTCATGGTTTTCACGACGCCCGCGATGATCGCGCACTTATACTGTGCCGCGCAGTTCATTCCAAAACCCTGCACGTCCCGAAAGGTACACGTATGAATCGTTCCCGCTTGAAGGTCATCGCCGCCACCGCGGCCATCACCGTCCCGATGCTCTTCGGCGCCGCCACCGCGGGCGCCCTCGACTTCGGCTCCTCCTCTCTCGACCGCCCCGGCGCCCCGTCGACCGACCGCCCGACCACGACCGCGACGTCGACCGCCGCCCCCTCCCCCGACAAGCCGGGCGAGCCGTCCTCCGACCAGCCGTCCACCGACGAGCTGCGCAAGCTCCACGATGAAACGAACGAGATCCGCAAGGCCGCCGGCAAGGCACCGCTGAAGTGGGACCAGAAGCTCGCCGATGAGGCCGCCAAGTGGTCGGAACAGCAGGTCCGCGACGGCAAGATGCACCACGACACCGGCCAGACCACCGGCCGCTACCACGGCGAGAACGTCTTCATGACCCAAGGAGGCTCCGCCGGCGACGCCGTCAAGGCCTGGCGCAACTCCCCCGGCCACTACCGGAACATGATCGGCGACTATGCCACCGAGGGCATCGGCATCGCCACCGACGGCGAGGGCACCTACTACGTGACGCAGCGCTTCCTGCGCTGATTCCGGCGAGCCACCCCGCGGGAAAACCGTGGACGTGGCAACATTGCGGCATGACCGCAATTGACCCGGAGCAGCGACCCGACGACGTTACGATCACCCGCCCCACCCCGGAGTCCGGGGATGACCGGCAAGGGCACCCGGCGCCTTCCGCCGGGGCCCCGCGCTGGTACGCCCCGGCCGGGGTAATCCAGGGGTTCCGGGAACCCGCCGCCGAGACGCGCGATCAGCACGTGCTCCGGGCGATCGGCATCCCCTATGCCCACGCGAACCGGCACCGGCCGCCGCAGCTCCTCGGGGAGCTGCCCGGCGGCGGCGTCATCGTCGCGGACGAGCCGGGGCCGACGTGCCCGCAGCGCCCGTCCGAGGCCGGCAAGAAGATCGCCCCGCATGCGCGGCCCCGCCACCACGACGAGCACTGCCAGCACATCGCCGTCACCGTCCCCGACGGCACCCCGGCGAACGCGAAGCTGCCCGTGATGGTGTGGATCCACGGCGGCGCGAACGTTTCCGGCGGCGGCGACCTGGAGCGCTTCAATCCGTCGCAGATGGCGGCGGAGAACAACGTCATCGTCGCGTCCATCACATTCCGCCTGGGCGCCTACGGTTTCCTCGGCGGCGGCGATGATCGCGCCGAGGGCGTCCCTCCCGCCAACCTCGGCCTGATGGACATTCAGGCGGGCGTGGAGTGGATCCGCGCCAACATCGCCGCGTTCGGCGGCGATCCCGAGCAGATCACCATGTTCGGCCAGTCCGCGGGCGCCGAGCTGGTCCTGTCGCTCATCGTCGCCGCAGGAGCGGAGAAGCTGCGCGGCGGCGGGCGGGGCGCCGACGGCGAGCCGTACCGTCCCCCGTTCCGCCGCGCGATCCTGCAGTCGCTGCCGTTCGGGTTCCTGGGCGGCCGCGCCCCGATGTACGACGCGATGCTCGAGGCGCTCGGCCCCATCGACCCGGGCACCTCCGAGGAGGACTTCGCCGCGGCGGAGGCGCGCGCCGCCAAGGCCGGGGAGCCGTTCAAGAACGGCAAGGCCATGCCCTTCGGCGTGCGCTACGGTGCTGCGCCGCTGCCGGAGGAATCGCTTTTCGACGCCGCCGTCGCCGCCGTCGCCCCCGACATCGACATCATGGCGGGCCACACCCCGCGCGAGGCGTCCCTGTTCTTCAACGGCGACCCGGAGGTCGAGCGCCTGCGCAAGCTCCCCGTCGTCGGCGGGGCCCTGTTCGAGGCGGCCGTGCGCCACTACACGAAGACCACCTACTCGGAGTCCGCGGAGCTTGCGAAGAAGTGGGTCGCCGCCGGCGGTTCCGCGTTGCACTACATGCTGACGTGGGGCGCCACGAGCGCCCCGTACCGTTCCGCGCACACCTGCGACTTGCCGCTTCTGCTTGGCGACGAGAACGCATGGCGCGATTCCGTCCTCATCGAGGGGCAGATGTGGACCGATGTCCGGCGCGATCGCAGGGCCATGCAGGCGGTGTGGACGCAGTTCGCGAAGACCGGCGGCGTGGCCAAGTCGGTGCTGGAATGCGCCGATTTCCTGAAGGTGCGCACGGTCGGGTAGCCGCGCGGCCCTCACCCCGATCCCGACCCCGGCGCCCAGTCCTGCGTTCGGGCCGGGGCCGGTGCCGGAGCCGTGTTGGGGCCGGGGTTGGGGTTGGCGTTGCGAGAGGGAACTACTCCAGCTCCTCGCCCACTTCCATCCACCGCATTTCGATCTCCTCGCGCTCCTCGCGCAGCGCCGTGAGATCCCGGTCGATCTCGGCCAGGCGGGCGGTGTCGAGATTGGCGACGTCCTCGGAAATCTTCGCCATCTCGTCGTGGAGCGCCGACTCCTTCTGGTCCAGCTTCGCCATCTGGCGCTCGAGCTTGTTCATCTCCTTGCGCAGCTCGCGCTCCTCCTGCGACGACAGCGTCTTCGCCGGCGCCGCCGCGCCCGCCGCACCGGCTCCCCCGCCGCCGGCCACTTCGGCCGCGGACGCGGACGACGGGCCGTCGTCAAGCGAAGAAGCGGGCCCCGACGCATCGCGCGACGGCGCCGCCCCGCCCACTCCCGCCGCGGCCAGCGCCCGGCGGCGGCGCAGGTACTCGTCGATGCCGCCCGGCAGGTTGGTCAGGCCGCCATCGCCGAACAACGCCCACGTGGAATCGCAGACGCGCTCGACCAGATAGCGGTCGTGCGAAATGACCACCAGCGTGCCCGGCCAGTTGTCCAGCAGATCCTCCAGCTCCTGGAGGGTGTCGATGTCCAGGTCGTTCGTCGGCTCATCCAGGAGCAGCAGATTCGGCTCGGCCATGAGCACGCGCGTCAGCTGCAGCCGGCGGCGCTCGCCACCGGAAAGATCGCCGATCGGGGTGCGCTGGCGCTTCGGCGAGAAGCCCAGGCGCTCCGCCAACTGCGACGCCGACAGTTGCTTGTCACCGAACTCGATGTAGGTGGCCACGTCCTCGATGGCGTCGAGGACCCGCATGTCCAGGGGCAGATCGTCGAGTTCCTGGCGCAGCCAGCCCAGGCGCACCGTCTTGCCCTCGATGCGGCGGCCTTCGTCGAGCGGATGCGCGCCGGCCAGCGCGCGCAGCAGCGTGGTCTTGCCGGAACCGTTGACGCCGACCAGGCCGATGCGCTCGCCGGGCGCCAGGCGCCACGTCAGATCGCGCACCAGCTCACGACCATCGGGCGCCGAGAGCGTGGCGTCCTCGAGCTCCACGACGACCTTGCCCTGCCGGCGCTTGGAAAACGCCATCAGCTCCACGCTGTCGCGCGGCGCGGGGACGTCGGAGATGAGCGCCTCGGCGGCCTCGATGCGGTAGCGCGGCTTCGACGTGCGCGCGGGGGCGCCGCGGCGCAGCCACGCCAGCTCCTTGCGCGCGAGGTTCCGGCGGCGCGCCTCCGCGGCATCGGCCTGCCGGGCGCGCTCGGCGCGGGCGAAGGTCCAGTCGTTGTAGCCGCCGTCGTAGAAATCGACCTGCCCATCGTGGACTTCCCACGTCTTCGTGGCCACGGTGTCCAGGAACCAGCGATCGTGCGTGACCACCACCAGCGCCGAGCGGCGCGACATGACGTGATCAGCCAGCCACTGCACGCCCTCGATGTCGAGGTGGTTGGTCGGCTCGTCGAGGATCAGCAGGTCCAGGTCCTGCACCAGCGCCGCGCCGAGGTTCACGCGACGCCGCTCGCCGCCGGAGAGCTCCCCCACCTTCGTGTCCAGCCCCAGGTCGTTGAGGCCCAGCCCGTCGAGGACGTTGCGGATCTTCGCGTCGCCCGCCCACTCGTGCTCCGCGACGCCCAGCGGGGCGATGACCGTCTCGAAGATCGTCGCCCCCGGATCCAGCTCCGCGCCCTGCGTGACGTGCGCCATCGCCAGGTCGTTGTTCCGCGAGACGCGCCCCGAGTCGGCGGGTTCGACGCCCGCGAGGATCTTCAGCAGCGTCGACTTGCCGCCGCCGTTCAGGCCGACGACGCCGATGCGGTCCCCGGTCTGGATGCCCAGGCTGACGCCGTCGAGCAGGGTCTTCAGGCCGAAGGTCTTGCTGACGTTCTCCAGATTGATCAGGTTCGCCATTGCGGCTTCTCGAACTCCTCGGTGGGGTTGTGGTTGGTGCGGGTCGATCGGTGTGCGGTGACGGGTGCGGTTGAACGGTAGGTGATCAGTCGGTGACCGCGGATGTCGGCCCGGCCGGCGGGGTTGCCGCTCAGACCAGGCGGGCTCCCGGTGCCGGGCCGGAAGCCGTGAGCGTCGCGGCGCAGGTGCCGGACGTGGCCAGATGCGCCGCGACGTCGAGGGCGTGCTCGCGGTCGCGGCACAGGAACGCCGTCGTCGGGCCCGAGCCGGAGACGATCCCGGCCAGCGCGCCGCCGTCGAGCCCGGCGCGCAGGGTGGTGCGCAGCTCCGGCTTGAGCGAGATCGCGGCCGGCTGCAGATCGTTGGCCAAGTGCTTGGCCAGCTCATCGGGAGAGCCCGAGGCCAGCGCCTTCATCAGCTCATCGGGCGCGGCCGCGCGGGGCACGTCGCGTTCCTCGCGCAACCGGTCGATGGTGCGGAACACCTCCGGGGTGGACAGGCCGCCCTTGGCCAGCGCCAACGTCCAGTGGTACTCGCCGCGCACGAGGATCGGCGCCAGGTTCTCGCCGCGCCCGGTGCCCAGCGCCGTGCCGCCGAGGAGGCAGAACGGCACGTCGGAGCCGAGTTCGGCGGCCAGCGACGCCAGGTCGCCGTCGTTGAGGGGCAGCTCGAAGAATTCGCGCGCCGCCACCAGGGCCGCCGCCGCATCCGCCGAACCGCCGGCCATGCCGCCTGCAACGGGGATGGCCTTGTCGATGTGGATCGACGCCACCCGCGGCACCTTCGACTCCGCCGCCTCCACGGCGGCGATCACCGCGCGCCACGCGAGGTTGGATTCGTCGGTGGGCACGTGCGCCGCCGAGTCGCCGGACACCGTGAGTCCCGCGACGTGCCCCGCCGCATCGCCGTCGCGCACCTCCGTCAGCGTGACGGTGGTCGGCAGCGACAGGGACTGGAAGACCGTGACCAGCTCGTGGAAGCCGTCGCCGCGCACGTCGCCGCATCCGAGGTGCAGGTTGACCTTCGCGTGCGCGGTCGCCGCGACGGTCAGCGGGGCGCGCTCGCCCGGAACCGCCCCGGTCGGGGCGGTGGGCGGGGACGGCGGATTCTGGGGGCTGGACGGGTTCACGCCGTCCGAGTCTACCCGGCGGCTATGCCTCCCCGACCTCGCCTTCCCAGCCGAAACCGCCGCCGCACAGCTCCTCCGGGCAGCCGTTCCACGTCTTGGCGAAGTACGCGATGATCCGCTCCCCCACCTCCATCGGGTACTCGGGCTCCACGGTCCCGTGCATGGCGGTGGCCGCGCGGTCGACGGCGTCGTGGAAGAATCGGCACACCTCCACGTAGCACCACATGTCCATGATCACCCGGCAGACCTCGGGATGGGTGATGGTCTCGCGCCCGTTCGCGCCGCGGCCGAGCGCCCGGCCGATCATGTACCGCACCAGGTCGCGGTCGACGTCGTGGTCCTCGCCGCAGTCGCACCACCCCGATCCCCGGTTCGGCATCTCCCACACGTCGGGGATCTCGGCGGGCGGCGCGGCGGCCGGGGCGGCGGGCACCGTGCCCGGCGCGACCGGGAGCTTTGCGACGGTTGGCGTGGCGATCGGGTTCATGGCGGCATCTCCTTGCGACTCGGCTTGATTTCGAGACTCGGCTTCATTTCGCGACTCGGCGACATCCGCCGGATCCACCGTCCGGCGGCTGATGCCGTCACCCTAGGAAACCGCCCGGATTCTCCGGCCGGACTTCGGCGGCGGCCTTCGAACACCCGGCCACGCCCGTGACTCCCGCCGCCGCTTGGCATACGGTCGAAACCGATGGAACAGCAACGTCGCAAAGCACCGGGGCCCGTGACCATCCTCGCCATAGCCGACGAGGAACGCCCCGCGCTGACCATCCCCGGGGGCGTCGACTTCGGACCCGACGACCGGCCGGACGTGCTGCTGTCCGCCGGCGACCTCGACTTCGCCTACGTCACCGCCGTCGCCGACGCCTTCGACGTGCCCTGCGTGATGGTGCCCGGAAACCACGACCCCTCGCTGGAGGGATTCACGCTGTCCCCCGCCGGCTGGGTGCGCGCCGGCCGCCACGACACCTGGCCCGGCCCCGAGGGGGCGTGGGCCGCCGACCGCGACGTCGTGGAGGTCGCGGGCCTGCGCATCGCGGGGCTGGGCGGCTGCGGGCGCTACTCCTCCGGCCCCAACCAATGGACCGACGCGCAGGCCATGCGCCGCGCCCGGCGCGTACTGCGCAAAGCCCGCCGCGCAGGCGCCGACGTCCTGCTCACCCACGCCCCCGGCACCCCGGGCGCCCCCGCCGACGACGATGTCCACCGCGCGCTGCCGGCCGTCGACATGCTGGTGGACAAGCTGCGGCCCGCGCTGCACCTCCACGGCCACGTGCACCCGCACGGGGCGGAGCGGTGCGTGACCGCGCTGCCCGCCGACGATGGGCGCGATGACCCCGGCACCGGCACACTCGTCGTCAACACCGTCGGGTGGACGCTCACCCGCATCCACCCGCCGCGCACCGCCCCGCGCGCGGAATTGATCCTGAAAGGACGCTGACCATGGCCGACACCGGATTCCCCGACGCCGACGCGCAGGCCGACTTCTCCCGCGCCCGCCGCCGCGCCCGACTGAGCAGGGCCGTCTCCCGCCTGCGCCGGCAGCCCGACGACATCACGCAGGTCCTGCCCTACGACGAAGTGGTCGCCGCACTCGGCGAAACCGGCCGCCGCGAACTCGGGCTCGTCGACGTCCCCGTGGAGTCCATCGTCGGGTCGGTCGACCGCACCGGCCAATTCGACCGCGACTTCCGCCCCACCACGTCCATCTCCCGCGAACGGTGGGCCCGCCTCAACGCCGCCCAGCGCCGCGGCGAGACCGTGCCGCCCGTGCGGCTGCGCAAGGTCGGCGGCATGTACTTCGTCGTCGACGGCCACCACCGCGTCTCCATCGCCCGCAACCGCGGCAACCCCACCATCGACGCCTACGTCACCGAAATCCTGACCAAGGTCGACGCCGACGGCATCGAATCCAACCGCGACCTGGTGCTGAAGGACCACCGCCGCATCTTCCTGTCCCGCGTGCCCCTGACGGACGAACGGGCCGCGAAGATCGTCCTGCCCAACCCGTGGAAATACGCCGAACTCGCCGAAAACGTCGAGGCCTGGGGCTTTCGCGCCATGCAGGCCGAACGCACCTTCTTCGGCCGCGACGACATCGCCGACCGCTGGTTCACCACCGAATACGAGCCCGTGGTCGCCGCCGCGCGCTCCATCGGGCTGGCCCCCAACCACACCGACGCCGAGCTCTACGTCTGGATCGCCGCCGAACGCTACCGCCTGATCCGCCGCCACGAATGGACCGACGAGGTCTTCGAGCAGGTACGCGAAACCGGCCGCCAGCCCGACTGAATCGGGCCGGCGGCCGGCGCGGGGTTCGGGTTCCGGGGCCACCGGTCACCGGGTTCCCGGGTCCAGAACCCCCGGGATCAATCCCTACAGACCCAGGTTCTCTCCGCTCTCCGAGTCGAAGACCACGATCTTCGCGGGGTCGAACCACAGCGCCGCCTTCTCGCCGCGCCGCACGGGCGACTCGGCGGACAGGCGGGCGACCATGGTGCCCGTGGCCTTGTCGTCGAGCCCGGCATCGGCGGCCGCCGCCGACGAGGCGACGCCGCCGGCGCCGCGCTCCCCGGTCTGCGGGGCGGCGAAGTGCGCGAACTTGTCCGAGCCCATCGACTCGAGGACGTCGACGTCGACTTCGGTGACCACGCCCTTGGCGCGCTGCCCCTCCTCGACGAGATTGGCGTCCTCGAACGCCTCCGGGCGCAGGCCCACGATCACGGAGCGATCCGAGGCATCGCCGAGCTTGGCGCGGAGGTCGTCGGAAAGCGGGATGTCGCCGAGACCCGTCGACACCACCCCGCCGTTGATCCGGCCGGGGGTGAAGTTCATCGACGGCGAGCCGATGAAGCCGGCGATGAACAGGTTCCGCGGGCGATCGTAGAGCTCCTGCGGCTCGCCGACCTGCTGGATGACGCCGCCCTTCATGACCACCACGCGATCGCCGAGGGTCATCGCCTCGGTCTGGTCGTGCGTGACGTACACCGTGGTGACGCCCAGGCGGTCCTGCAGGCGGGAGATCTCCGCGCGCATCTGCACGCGCAGCTTCGCGTCCAGGTTCGACAGCGGCTCGTCCATGAGGAACACCTTCGGGCGGCGCACGATCGCACGGCCCATGGCCACGCGCTGGCGCTGACCGCCCGACAGGTTCGACGGCTTGCGGTCCAGGTACGGGTCGAGGTCCAGGACCTTCGACGCGAAGGCCACCTTCTCGTCGATCTCCGCCTTCGGCGTCTTCGCCAGCTTCAACGGGAACTCGATGTTCTCGCGGACCGTCATGTGCGGGTAAAGGGCGTAGGACTGGAACACCATGGCGATGTCGCGGTCCTTCGGCGCCACGTCGTTGACGCGCTCGCCGCCGATGAGCAGGTCGCCGTCGGTGATGTCCTCCAACCCGGCGATCATGTTCAGCGTCGTCGACTTACCGCAACCCGACGGGCCGACGAGGATGATGAATTCGCCGTCCTTGATGTGCAGGTTCGCGTCGTCGACGCCCACCGCGCCGTCGGGGAACTTCTTCGAAACGTGCTTGAGTTCGATTTCGGCCATGACTTGCTATCCCTTCACTGCGCCGGAGGTCAGGCCGGCCACGATGCGACGCTGGAAAATGACTACGAAGATGATGATCGGGATGGTGATGACGATCGCCGCCGCCGCGATCGACCCCGTCGGCTCCTCGAACTGGGACGAACCCGTGAAGTTGGCCATCGCGGCCGGAGCGGTGCGCGAAGCCTCCGTGGAGGTCAGCGACACCGCCAACAGGAAGTCGTTCCACGCGAAGATGAACACCAGGATCGCCGCGGTGACGATGCCCGGGATGGCCAGCGGGGCCACCACCTTGCGGAACGCCTGGAACGGCGTCGCGCCGTCCATCTGCGCGGCCTTCTCCAGCTCCCACGGGATCTCCTTGAAGAAGGACGACAGGATGAAGATGGCCATCGGCAGCGCGAACGTGATGTACGGCAGGATCAGGCCGGGCCACGTGTCGAACAGGCCGAGCTTGCGCTCGATGTCGAACAGCGGGCTGACCAGCGACACCTGCGGGAACATCGCGATGAGCAGCGAAACGCCGAGAATCAGGGACTTGCCGGGGAACGTCAGGCGGGCGATGGCGTAGGCCGCCATCGTGCCGACGACGACGGCGATCAGCGTGGTGATCAACCCGATGCCGATCGAGTTGATCAGCGCCCGCGTGAACTCCGAGGTCTGGAAGATCCCCTTGTAGTTGTCCAGCGTCCACTCACGCGGGATGAAATGCCCGTCATGGAGGGTGGGCGTGGTCTTGAACGACAATGACGCGATCCAGGCCACGGGCACGAGCGCGTACAAGACGACGAGAACGAGCGCGATGGTCCACAGCGCCTTTTCCTTGCCGGTTCCTTGCTGCATGGCTGATCACTCCTTCCCGCTGCCGGGGGTGGACGCGCCGAGCCCCTTGACGAAGATGAATGCGATGATGGCGACGCACAGGAAGATCAGCACCGAAATCGCGGAGCCGATGCCCAGGTTGAACGCCATGAACAGGTTGTTGTAGCCGAGGATCGACACCGAGCCGGTGCCGTTGTTGCCCTTGGTCAGAATGTAGATGTTGTCGAACACGCGGAACGCATCCAGCGTGCGGAACAGCAGCGCCACGACGATCGAGGGCTTCATCAGCGGCAGCGTGATCTTGAACAGCCGCTGCCAGAAACCCGCGCCGTCCAGCGCCGCGGCCTTCAGCACGTCGTCCGGCACCAGCGCCAGGCCCGCCAGGAGCAGCAGCGCCATGAACGGCGTCGTCTTCCACACCTCGGCGAGGATGATGATGAAGATCGACGGCCACTGCTCGGTCAGCGGCGCCGACCCGTCGGGAAGCAAATTGGCCAGGTAGCCGGTGCCCGGCGTCCAGGCGTAGTTCCACGAGTACGCGGCGGCGACGGTCACGATGCCGTACGGCACCAGCACCACCGTGCGGATCACGCCGCGGCCGAAGATCGCCCGGTGCATGATCATCGCGATGGCCAGGCCGAGCACGAACTCGAAGATCACCGAGATCACCGTGATCACCACGGTCACCCACAGCGACTCCCACCAGTAGCTCGACGTCAGCACCGCGGCGTAGTTGTCCAGGCCGACGAACTCGCGGTCGGCCGGGAAACGCAGGTCGTAGCGCTGCATCGACAGCCACACGGCGTAGATGATCGGGTACGCCGTCACCGCCAGCATCAGGATGACCGCCGGGGCGACGAGCATCATGCCCAGGCGGCGCTCGGCCTTGCGGCCGTCGGAGTACTTCTGCTTGGCCTTGCGGTTCGACGCGTCGGCCGACTTGTGCGGCGCGATCGACGTCGACTGGTCGGCGCCGTCGACGGTCACCGCCGGGGAACCGCCGGCGTCGGCCGACGTCGCGCGGCCGCCGCCCATGCCGGAATCCCGGCCGGGGTCGCGGTCGCGCACGGGGTCATTGACGGGGCCACTCATCACGGCACCAACCCTTCGGACTTGATGGCCCGGTCGATCTCATCCGCCAACTCGGGGACGAGCGACTCGGGGTCGATCGACGCGGGCGGGCTCAGGCGCGACGCCAGCAGAATCGACACGGACTGATACGCCGGCGAGGCCGGGCGGACGGCGACGGACACGCGGCGCTTGTCCGGGAGCAGGCTCTGCTCCTCGGGCCCCAGGTCCGCCGGGTCGAGGGTGTTCAGCGACTCGAAGATCTCCTTGTAGAAGGGGTACTCCGCGATGAACTCGTCGGTCGCCTCGGTGTAGAGCTTGGTCAGCGTCGGGGGCAGGCCGCCGGTGAGTGCGTTGTGCAGCTGGTTTTCCTCGTTGCGCAGGCACTCGATGGCCTCGAACGCCAGGTCCTTGTTCTTCGACGTCGACGGCACGGCGATGTTCAGGCCGCCGATGGTCGCCTTGGACGGCTTGTCGGCCTCCATGCCGGGGTAGACGGTCCAGCCGAGGTCGTCGAAGGCCTCCTTGGCGCGGGCGTCGCCGCCGTCGGCCTTCTCCTTCAGGCCCGCGTACACGAACGGGTAGTTGACCTGCATGAACGCGGCGCCGCGGTCGAATGCCAGGCGCGCCATGTTCTCGTCGAGCTGCGAGGTCGACGGGTCGGCGCCCTTGGCGGTGGCCACGGCCTTCATGGCGGCCAGAGCGCGCTTGGCGGCGTCGCCCTGGTTGATGGTGGCCACGCGGCCGGTTTCGTCGACGATGGATCCGCCGGCGGCTTCGAGCATCGAGTTGAACCACACGACGACGCCCTCGTACTGCGCGGCCTGCACGCCGATGTAGGACGGCTTGCCCTCTTCGGCGTGCTTGGCGCCGAGCGCGGCGATTTCCTCCCACGTCTTCGGCGGCTGCGGCTGCCCGTCAGGGCCCTTGGGCATCAGCGACTTGCGGTACCACATGAGCTGCGTGTTCGTGTTCAGCGGAGCGCCGTACACCTTGTCGTTCCACGTGGCCGTTTCCATCGGGCCGGACAGCGTGCCGTCCTGGACCCGCTTGGCGACGTCCCCGGGGAACTCGACCGCCCAGCCCGCTTCGGCGAACTCGGCGGTCCAGGTGACGTCGAGGCCCATGATGTCGAACGAGTCATCGCCGCCGACGATGCGGCGCGCGAGCTGGAGCCGCTGGTCATCGGTCTGCTTGGCGGATACGTCGTATTGGATGGTGTAGCGCCCGCCCGCCTGCTCGGAGCACTTCTTCGCTGCTGCGGTGTATTGGTCGACGCCGTCGGCGGGCCCCATGAACCGCAGCACCGTGGGGCCGGCTTCCTCGTTCCCGCATGCCGCGAGCACCGGTGCACCGATGGTCAGGGCGGCGAGCAGGGCGACGGTCTTTTTCTTCCACGCAGTTCGCGGACGGAGCCCGCGGCCCCGCCCTTCACGATCCCCCGTCGGGGATCTTCCTTGCGAAGCCGTCATGGTTCCATCAGCTCCTCATGTAGGGGATTTGATAAGCCGCTTCTCAGTATACGACGATCACTGTTTTTGCAACGAGAACGTTACGGGAAGGTTATGAGCGGCGCACCGCGAACGACCGGCGCGGCGGGTGCGGCCGGTGCGACCGGCGCGGCCGGTGCGCGGATTGCGCAGCCGGGCGGGCCCGGCGAATTGCGTAGCCGGGTGGGGGCGGATCTAAGATTTCCTCATGA
The DNA here is from genome assembly GCF_001056295.1 of Corynebacterium halotolerans. Lineage (GTDB taxonomy): Bacteria > Actinomycetota > Actinomycetes > Mycobacteriales > Mycobacteriaceae > Corynebacterium > Corynebacterium hansenii. Next base: position 172,553 of record NZ_JVMD01000015.1, on the reverse strand, counting down.
TCGACGACAGCCATCACGACGAACCGGCCACCAGCCGCCGCGAACCGGCGGGCACGGCCGCGCTGTCGGAATGGCCGGTCGCCGATGGCTGGGTCTGCAACGTCCTGGTGCGCCGGGGCGACCGCCTGCTGGTGCTGCGCCGGGCCACCGGGGGCTACCTGGGGGACCAGTGGGATCTGCCGGGCGGCAAAAGCGAGCGGGGCGAGGAGCCGGCGGATGCCGCATTGCGCGAGCTCAACGAGGAGACGGGACTGAAGGCCACGCTCGGCGCCGAGGTCGCGCACTGGTCGAACCCGGACACCAAGGGCGGGGATTTCCGGTACCACATCGTCACCTTCGAGGCCGTCGAGCTTGACGACGCCGCCGACGTCGCCCTGACCCGCGAGCACTCCGATCACTTGTGGGCCACCCGCGAACAGCTCGCGGAGCTGCCGCTGGCGTGGCACGTCGGCCGCGTGCTGGGACTGTAGTCCCCACGGCGTTCGCCGATCCCCCGCGGGACCGCTCCTCGCCTCCCACCGGCCGAAAAACCGCCGGTCAGATGCCCCGTCCCGGTCACACCGCCCACTGGAGATAGGTTTCGTCGTCCCATTCGATGATCGCGTCGGCCGCGTCTTCGCCGATGATTTCGGCGGCGTCGATGCTCTCGATCGGGCACGACCGGAGATCGTTCACCGAATCTTCGCAGCCGGTCAGATCCAGCCAGACGGCGCGGAGCACGTTCCGGCCGCCCTCACGGCAGGACAGTACGCCGAACGCCTCGCCCGGGTCATCGAATCCGATGTACCAGTATCCCCTCTCCACGGAACCGCGGTGGGTCTCGCGGTCGCCGCTTCGCAGGGAAAGGTGCAGCTCCTCGAGCCGCTGAATCGCCCGACTCCGGTTCTCCCGCGTCATCCGCTTCAACAGTGACCTACGGCGTGCACGGGCCCGTCGCATGTCGTCGCCCACCCAGCGCGAGAACATCCGGCTCACGATCCGGCGCACGTCGTCGGCCGTTTTCGCGATTTTGGGATTCCCCCTGAACGGGATGGGCACCGGTCCGCCGGCCGCATCCGACGCCTCCACCCGCCACCCGAGACCGACGGCGCGGCGGCCATGGCGGTGACCGCGTTCGATGACCTCGACGGCGAACACCAGCGTCTCACCCGCATCCGCCCGGAGAGTGACCCGCGTGCCATCGGCGGATCGCGAAATCTCGGCGAGGTTGGGCAGGTCGGGGCGCATTTCGTCGACGATGTCGTGGACGTCGCACAGGGGCCGTTCGTCCGCATGGAATTCGAGGTCGACGTCGGCGCCGATCAATCCTCTGCCCGCCGCGGGGTCGTCGAAGGCGGCGCGATCTTCGATGGCGGCATGGTCCCCCTCGAAGCTGACGTGGTGGCCCGTGAAATTTTCGTTCGTGAAAGTCATGGCCACAAGCTATGACGCACTCCGGATCGACCGACTGAAACTCCGGCCGCCCATTCGAACGTGCCTGATCACGACCGCCTTTTCCGAAAGGCACCGTTCGATGGGGGCGGTGGGCGTCGTAAAGCCCATGCCCGCGCGCAACCACCTGCCCACCCGGCCCGAACCGGCGGGCGCGCGCGGGGCGGACGCCGGCACTCCCCCACCCCCACTTGTATTGACACCCTGGCGCTACTTGCTTAGGCTACCCTCGCCTACAGTTTGGGAGATTTGAATGGACGAACGCACGGAGTACAGCACGAGCCTCGGCAGCCGCATCCTCGGCGGAGCCGGCGCACTGACCCTGGCCCCCTTCCGCGTGGATCCGACCGCCATCATCCCGGCGCTCGCCCACCGCGTGGACGAGCGCGGCCGCCTGCTGGTCATGTGCCCCGCCGCCGACGCCGAATTCGTCGGCGACGCCGAGGTCCGGCTCGACGGCACGAAGAAGGCGCCCGAGCTGTTCATCGACATCACCGTCGCGAGCCTCCACGGCCTCGGGCGCGTGACCTGGCTCGATGCCGCGGACGGCACCTCTGCCGCCACCGCCGACGCCACGGCCCCGTTCGGACACGTGCCCGAATCGTGCGTGATCGGCGTCGTCGAGCTGGACAAGGTGCTCCTCCACGGCCCCTGCGGGGTGGCCACCCTCGACCCGCGCGCGATCACCGCCGCGGCGACCACGGCGCATCGCCCGTTCGCGGACCACGAGTTCGACGCCCGCGACATCGTCGGCCGCCTGACGCCCGACCATCTGTCGGCGCTGCTCTCCGATGTCCTGGTCGAGCGCGTCCCCGGCTTCCCGTGCTCCGAGTTCGAGATCCGCGAGCGGGTGGCGGCCGCCGCCGTCCAGGCGACGCCCGGCTTTGCACCGTGGATCGCCGACGTCGACCCCGCGGGAATCACGCTGGCGACGATGCACCACAACCGCCTGACCAGCGTTTTCGTCAATTTCCCGGAGCCGGTTCACACTCTCGATGACTTGGCGGGGGCCGTCGCCGCTCTCGCCGCCCGGACCTCGGCACGGCACGCGTCACCGCGTATCTGACGCCGAAAGCCGAGGAGCGCGCGGAACCCCGGTGGGGTTCCGCGCGCCTCTTTTCGTTCGGGCGGCTTAAGGACCGCTGCCGCGGCCAGCCGCCGGTCCGCCGTCAGCGGGCCTGGTAGTTGTCGCACTGCGCGGTTTCACCGCTGACCGAGATGTCGGCCAGCCCGCACATGAGGTTCTCGTTGTGGGTGCAGTCGAGGCGCTTGCACGCCCCCACCTGGGCCTCCGCACCGGACAGGCCGGCGCGCAGGTCGATCGTCGCGAAAGTGGTGCAGGCGGCGGCGCCGTCGCCGCCGACGTTGACCGCGAAGGCGGTGCAGCCGTCGTTGTTGTAGGCGCAGGAAGTGGTCGTACAGGAGGAAATCTTGGTGACGCTGGACATGATGAGGGGCTCCTTCAGGGCCGGGAAGCGAGTGCAAGGTTCTCCGCGTATCTGACACTCGCGACGCTACGCGCCGTGACCAGCACCTTCAAGGCAGGCCAGCCTTTCATTCCGGGCTTACGCAAGCCTTATAGATGCATCCTGAATGCATAATTGCCCTTGCTTAACGACGTCATCCGGCCTCGCCGCAACCCGCGTGGGAGACGGGATCAGAGCCCGGCGAGCCTGACGAAATCGGCCACGCCCAGCTTCTCGCCGCGCTGCTTCGGGTCGATTCCCGCCGCCACGAGCGCCTCCTCCGCCGCCGCACCCGACCCGTACACGCCGGACAGTGCCGCGCGCAGGGTCTTCCGGCGCTGGGCGAACGCGGCGTCGATGAGCGGCCACACCTTCGCACGCGACTCGTCGGTGACGGGCCACGGCGCCTCCCCCGCCGGCGACGGCTCGCCCCCGGGCCCGGGAACGCCGAAGACGTCGATGCGCACCAGCCCGGAGTCGACCTTCGGCACGGGCCAGAACACGTTCGGGCCGATCGTCCCGGCGCGACGAACCTTGCCGTGGAACGCGGCCTTCACGCTGGGCACGCCGTAGATCTTCGAGCCCGGCTCGGCGGCCAGGCGTTCGGCGACCTCGAGCTGCACCATCACCAGCACACGCCGGATCGACGGGAACTCCTTCAGCATGTGCAGCAGCACGGGCACCGAAACGTTGTACGGCAGGTTCGCCACCAGCGCCGTCGGCTCGGGAAACTCCGCGACGCCGGCGCCGTCGCCCTCGCCGTGACTGCCGGCGCCTTCACCGTTGCCACCGGCGCCGTCGCCCTCGCCCGCGGCAAGGGCCTGCGTGCCGACGATGTCGTCCCGCGTCACCGTCAGCGCGTCCTTGAGCACCAGGTTCAGCGGCCGCCCCGGCGCGAACTCCGCCACCGTCTCGGGCAGGCGGGCCGCCAGGCGCGGGTCGATTTCGACGGCCGCCGCGCGCCCGCAGTGCTCGAGCAGGCCGAGGGTCAGAGATCCCAGGCCGGGGCCGACCTCGACCGGGTAGTCGTCGGGCGACAGGTCGGCGGCGGCGATGATGCGCCGCACCGTGTTCGGGTCGTGGACGAAATTCTGGCCGAGCTTCTTCGTCGGCGTCAGGTCCAGTTCGGCGGCCAGCTGCCGCACCTCGACCGGCCCGAGCAGGCGGACATCATCCACTTACAGCAGCCCCAGCTGCGCGGAGCAGGCCGGCCATGCGCCCCAGCCCTGGGACGCGCGCACCTTTTCGGCGACGGCGATCTGCTGCTCGCGGGTCGCCTGGGCCGCGGTCGGGGCGTACTCGCCGCCGCCGTGGGCGAGCCAGGTCTGCGGGTGGAACTGCAGCCCGCCGGAGAAACCGTTGCCGGTGTCGGTGTTCCAGTTGCCGCCGGATTCGCACTGCGCCAGCGAATCCCAGATGGCTCCGTTGGTCACCTCCGGAGCGCGGGGCTTGGTGCCCTGACGGACGGTCGTGACGGTCGGGGCGGTCTTCTCCTGCTCGGACAACGTCTCGCGGGACAGCTCTTCGCCGTCGCGGGACAGGACCTTGACCTGCACGAGCTTCATGCCCGCGGTGCCCGGGGTCTCGACGACGCGCTCGTCGTCGTACATCTCGGGATCCTCGATGACGTTCTCCGGCGAGGGGATCTCGACGCGTTCGTTGAGCACCTCCTCGACCAGGCGGGAGACGTCGATGCGCATGCCCTCGGTGACGGGGGTCTCCGGCGACGGGCTGACGGACTCGCCCTCGCCCAGGGTGATCCCGCGCTGCTCGAGCACGTCGGCGACGGTGGCGACGGCCATCTGCATGCGGCCCTCGCGACCGGAGTCGTTGAGGACGATGTTCTTTGCGGTGACGATGTCCAGCTTGATCCCGTCGGCCGGGATGCGCTTCGACGGGGCCTTGACGGAGTCGGCGGCCTTGAGTTCCGGCAGGGACTCGACGAGTTCGTTGACGGTGGCCGCGTTGGTGGTGGTCTCCACGGTGCGGCCGTCGATGTTCAGCGACACCGGCTTGGCGGCGCGGTAGACCAGCTTGCCGCCATCGGAGATTTCGCCCTGGCGGATGACCCGGTCGCCGTCGCCCACCCGGACGCCGGCCTTTTCCAGGATGCGGGCGTCGTCGCCGAAGATGGTGGAGACCTGCTGGATCTCGCCGTCGACGTCGACGGTGACGCTCTTCTGGGCCGCCGCGGCCGTGCCGCCGCCGGCGACCATCGCGACCAGCAGGCCGCCGGCGGCGACGCGCCGGGTGGTGGTGGACTTGTTGTTCAGCTGGTTGACGTGGCTCTTGGAGTGGTTGCTCACGGGTCGGTGGTTCCTCTCGACGTTCCCCGGGGCGGTGGGGTCGGTGGGCTGGTGCGGCGAAAAGTGCGCCCCGATGGAAGTATTGCGGTCACGATACGGTAAAGGACCCGTCAAAGTCCAACAAATGCCCAGGTTGAACACCGGTTCGTGCGTAATTCGCACCACATTCGCCGTGATATGGCCGTTACACGACTCGAAAGTTGGTGCCACGGGGACGGCTGTGGCGGATGTGATCCGTTGGGCCGACTACAGGGCCGGGACCTCGATGCCGTAGATCCGCTCCGCATTGGCGGTGAGCCGGGCGGCCATTTCCTCGGCGGGGATGCCCCGGACCTCGGCCATGCATCGCGCCTGCCAGCCGACGAACGTCGGCTCGTTGCGCGCGCCGCGGTACGGCTCGGCCGTCATGTACGGCGCATCGGTCTCCACCAGCAGCTGCTCGACGGGCGCCTCCTCCACCGCCAGGCGCAGGTCGGAGTTGCGCTTGAAGGTCACGTTCCCGGTGAACGACAGCACGTAACCCCGTTCCAGGGCTTCGCGTGCCACGGCGATCGGCGAGCTGAAGCAATGGAGGATCACCGTGCCATCGAACCCGTCGAGCTCGCGCATCAGGTTGTCGTCCGCCTCGCGGTTGTGGATCATCAGCGGCTTGCCCGCGGACCGCGCCAGCTCCATGTGCCAGTGCAGGGCCTCGATCTGCACGTCCAGCGGCGCACAGTCGTCCATCTTCCCGATCCAATACTCGTCCAGGCCGGTTTCCCCGATGGCCACGACCCGCTCCTCCGAGGCCATCTCGGTGAGCCTCGCCCGGGCGGCGTCGTCAAGCTCGGACGCGCGCGTCGGATGGATCGCCGCAGCCGCCCAGACGCGCGGATGCGACCGCGACGCCGCGACCGCCAGCTCCGTTTCCGCCAGGCCGTCGCCGATGGTGCAGACGCCGGCGACGCCAGCGGCCATCGCGCGGTCCATCAGCTCGGCGACCGACTCCGCATCGCGCGCGCCGCACGACGCGAGGTGCGTGTGCGCGTCGAACAACGGCGCAACGTACGGGGCGGGCTCGGCGACGGGGCGTTTTCTCTTTCCCATGGGGCCCAAGTCTAGGGGCGGCGGACGGGGGTGGGCGAAGCGGCCGGCACCGCCACGACAATGCCCGGCCTAATGCCTTTACGTTATGGTTACCTCACCTTATCCGCATAAATCCCGCACCCCGACAGACGGCCACGGTGCGGCCGTCATCGGCAACCGCAACGGCAATGGCGACGGCTACGGCTACGGCTACGGCGACGACGAACTCATCACCGACTGCGCCGACCACCCCTCGACCTGAACCACCCCATCGATCTGAACCACCCCGAATCAGCCGCGCGGCGGCCCGGACCTTTCCGGAGGACCCCGGCGACGCCGCCGCGGCATGAGAAAGGAACGAAGCATGACCAAAATGACCCGGGCGCGCACGTCCGCGCCCGACGTCGAAAAGCCCGCACCGCCACCCGGCCCCGACGACCCCACCGGGAACATCGGCGCCGACGCGAAGGAGAAGAACATCGCCGGCGGCAAGGCGCTCGGCGCGCTGCTCGCGCCGATCAAGGGCACGCTCCTGGCTGGCAGGATCCTCGGCGCGGCGTCGGCGATGCTCTCCATCGCGCCCTACGTCGCCCTCGTGCGGCTCGGCGACATGCTCTTGGCGGCGCACGGCGCGGGGACGTCGCCGGCGCAGGAGGAGGTGAAGCCGATCGTCACGTTCTTGCTGGCAACGTTCCTGGGGCAGCTCGGCCTGCTGGCCCTCGCCCTGGCCCTGACCCACTTCGCGGACCTGAAGCTCACCGCGATGCTGCGCGACCGGATCCTCGAGCGCATCTCCCGGGCGCCGCTGTCCTGGTTCACCGACTCCACCTCGGGGCAGATCCGCAAGGCGGTCCAGGATGACACGCGCACCCTGCACCAGCTCGTGGCCCATGCGCCCGTGGAAACCACGGTGGCGGCGATCACCCCGCTGATGCTCATCGGCTACGCCGTCACCGTCGACTGGCGGCTGGCGCTGCTGGCGCTGTCGACGCTGCCCATCTACGCCGGGATCATGGCGCTGACCATGCGCGGCATGGGCGAGAAAACGGCCGAAATGGACACCCGCCTGGGCGTGGTGTCGTCGACGGCGGTGGAATTCGCCGACGGCATCACCGTGGTGAAGGCATTCGGCCGCACCGGCGAAGCCCACCGGAGGTTCCTCGACGCATCGTCGACCTTCGGCGACTTCTACTGGGCGTGGGTCAGCCCCATGCTGCGCATCTCGGCGTTCGGCGAATCCGCCATCGCCATCCCCGTCATACTCGCCATCAACGTCGCCGGCGGCGCGGCGCTGGTCGGCGCGGGCGCCGTGACCCCCGCGGAGGCGCTTACGACGACGCTCATCGCGCTGGTGGTGCCCGGATCCATCCAGATCATCGCCAACACGACGTGGTCGCACCAGCTCGCCGGCCACGCGGCGCTGCGCATCACGGACATGCTCGAGGGGCCGGAGCTGGCGGAGCGGAAGGGCACGGCCGCGGCGGCCGAAGCCGATGCAGCGGTCGGTGCCGGGGCCGAATCCGCCGAGACGCCTGCCGAACCCGACTCCGCCGCCGGGCTCACCGTCGAATTCGACGACGTGACGTTCTTCTACGGCGACGTCCGCGCGCTGTCCGGCGTGACGCTGCGCCTGGACTCCGGCACCGTCACCGCGCTGGTCGGCCCCTCCGGCTCCGGCAAATCGACGCTGGCCACCATGGTCGCGCGATTCCAGGACCCCGACTCCGGCAGCGTCCGCATCGGCGGCACCGACATCCGCGAAATGTCGCCCGAGCAGCTGTACGCCAAGGTGTCGTTCGTCCTGCAGGATCCGCAGCTGCCGCGGATCAGCATCCGCGACAACATCGCGCTGGCCCGCCCGGACGCCGACGACGCGACCATCCTCCGCGCCGCCCGCGACGCCCGCATCGCCGACGAGATCCTCGCCCTCCCCGACGGCCTGGACACGGTCATCGGCGACGACGCGAACCTGTCCGGCGGCCAGTGCCAGCGCATCGCCATCGCGCGCGCCCTCGTCGCCGACACCCCGATCCTCGTCCTCGACGAGGCGACGGCATCGACCGACCCCGACTGCGAGGCCGACATCCAGGCCGCGCTCAATCGCCTGGCCGCGGGTCGCACGGTCCTGGTCATCGGCCACAAGCCCGAATCCGTGCGGGGCGCCGACCAGGTCGTGCACCTCGTCGACGGCGAAGTGTCCGCGATCCTCGCGGGCGATGAAGTCTCGGAGCAATCCATCGCCGCGCTGATGGGCTCGGCGCCGCACCGCCGCCGCACCGACGGCGGGCACGACGGAAAGGACTCGACCCATGTCTGACGCCATCGAACGTGACCAGGCACCGTCCACGACATCGCCGCTGGCGGTGCTGAAGGACCCGCTGCTGCTGAAGACGAGCGCGGACCTGTTCGGCCCCGAGGGGCGGGCGCTGCTGCGCAAGTCGATCCTGTTCACCGTCCTTTCGGGGCTGGTGGACGGCGCCTCGCTGCTGGCGCTGCTGCCGGCGGCCCTGTCGATGAGCACCGGAGCCCCCGCGTGGGGCCTCGGCGTCGGCGGGTGGCTCTGCGTCCTCCTCGCGTTCGCCGCCCTGGGGGCCGTGTTCCGCTACCTGGGCCAGCGCATCGGGTACGTGTCGACGCTCGCCTTCATGCGCACCGCCCACAAGGCCATCGGTCGCGCGTTGTCGGGCCTGCCGCTGGGCTGGTTCCGGCCCGAACGCACCGGAGGCCTGTCCCATCTGGTGTCGGACGGCTTCATGAAGGCCGGCGCCGCATTCGCGCACATCATGACCACGGCGCTCGGCAATGCCGTGGCACTGCTCACGATCGTCGCGGGCACGTGGTTCTGGAGCCCGCGCCTGGGGCTGATCCTCACCATCGCCGCGCCCCTGACCATGGCCATCCTGGTCCTGGCCCAGTCCGTCAAGCGCATCGCCGGTGAACGGGCCCGCCCCGCGGAACGGGAACTCGCGTCCAGGATCGTCGAATACGCCGGGTGCCAGCCGGCGCTGCGGGCGGCCGGCCGCGCGGGCGACTTCCGCCCGCTCGACGCCGCCGCCGCGGAGGACGGCCGGGCGCGCCGCCGCGAGCTGTGGCTGAGCCTGGTCGCCATTCTCCTCAACGGCATGATCGTGCAGGCGGTGGCGGTCACCATCATCACCGTCGCGGCATCGCTCGCCGTCGACGGCACGATGGGCCCGATCGAGACGATGGCCTTCATCGGCCTCGCGCTGCGGTTCACCCGCATCCTGGAGGAACTGGGCCAGGCGTTCGTCGGCATCGAAATGGGCCGCGCCCCGATCGACGAGGCGAACCGCATCATCCGCGAACCCGTGCTGCCCGAACCCGCGGCCCCGGCGGAGCTGACCGCGCCGGGCACGGTCGAATTCGACGACGTGTCCTTCGGCTACTCCCCCGACCACATGGTGCTGCGCAACATCGATTTCACCGCCGCGCCGGGGACGATGACCGCCCTCGTCGGCCCCTCGGGGTCGGGCAAGACCACCATCGAGCGGTTGATCTCCCGGTGGTGGGACGTCGATTCCGGGACGGTCCGGGTCGGCGGCGCCGACGTCCGCGACCAGACCACCGAGCAGTTGATGGCGCAGCTGTCGATGGTCTTCCAGGACGTGTACCTCTTCGACGAGACGTTGGAGGAGAACATCCGCGTCGGCCGCCGCGACGCCACCGACGCCGAAGTCCGCGAGGCCGCCGACCTCGCCGGCGTCACCTCCATCGCCGACAGGCTCCCCGCCGGCTGGTCGACCCGGGTCGGCGAAGGCGGGCGCTCGCTCTCCGGCGGCGAGCGCCAGCGCGTGTCCATCGCCCGGGCGCTGCTGAAGAATTCGCCCATCGTGCTTTTCGACGAGGCGACCAGCGCACTCGACGCGGAAAACGAGGCGAACATCCTGGCCAGCGTCGAAAAGCTGCGTGCGACGTCGACGTTCATCGTCGTCGCGCACAAGCTCGACACCGTGCGCACCGCGGACCAGATCATCGTCCTCGGCGAGGACGGCCGCGTCGCCGAGCGGGGCACCCACGATGCCCTGTACGCAGCCGGCGGCGCCTACCGCCGGTTCTGGGATCTGCGGGAGGCCGCGACCGGGTGGGCGCTGGCCGGGGGACGGCAGACGGACTGAACGCGGCGGCGCCCCCCCGGGGCGTCGAACCGCGACCGGCGGGATTCTCCCCCGATGGTCCCGGCCGTCCGCGGGCCCCTCAGACCAGGGCGTACGCCCCGACCGACGCAGCCCACACCCCGAGCAACAGTCCCCAATCGGCGGGCCGGAAGGGCCGGTCGTACCCGCACCGTGCGGGTCGGCCCGGCCCCGAATCCCCGTGACTCGAGTGCCAGGGCCAGGTCGTCCGCATGCCGGAACGACGCGACGAGCACCGGCACGACGATGCGCGGCGTGATCCACCGCCGGCCCCGCGAGTTCAACCTGGCCCGCATCGCCGCCGTCGCAAGGTCGTCGGAGAGGATGCGGGCGAAAACCCCGCCGACGCCGACGACGTCGACGACCCGGTAGGGCACCCGGAACCGGGCGATCATCGTGTCGCGCATCTCGCGCCACCGCAGGAACGGCAACGGGGCGGCCGACAGAACGGCCATCGCCGCCAGCCGCGACGCCAGCATCGACGCCGCGAGCGCACGGTCCGCGGTGACTCCGAGGACCGTGGGCCCCGGTGCTGCCGCGACGCCCGGGGAGGACGGCACCCCACCGGGATCACCCGGGATCCACGGCAGGAACGCGAAGAACACCAACGCGGCGATGCCCACGGTGATCGCACCCAGCACCAGCCCGTCGCGCGGCCGGAATACCGTGACGGCCGCGACGGCGGCGACGGCGCACACGACGGGATAGGAATGCCCGTCCGCGGCCAGGGACAGCAGGATCGCCGGAACGGGAAACAGCGCCAACAGGAGAGAATGCGGGGCGCGGATCATGCGGCGCCCCGATTCCGCGGCACCTCGGCGCAGACCGCCCGGCCGTCGTCAAGCCGAATGCGGTGCGTGGCGACGGCCTCCGCAAGTTGCGCATCATGAGTCGAAATGAGCGTCACCCGATCGTCGGCCCCATCGGCGATGAGGTCGCGGACCCGCCGCAGACCGTCGGCGTCCTGGGCGCTGGTGGGCTCGTCGAGGAGCAGCACGCGGGGCCGGCCCGCCACCGCCGCCGCCACCGACAGGCGCTGCCGCTGGCCCCCGGAAAGAGTCAGGGGGTGGCGCTGACCGGTCCCGGAAAGCCCCGCGCGGCGCAGGATCCCGTCGATGTCACTGGCGGCGCCGGCGCCGGCGGGTTCGCTCCGGGGACCGCCCCGCACGGCCGCGACGCGCGAAGGCCGGCGACCTCCCGCCGCCAACGCGCCCGCGAGCTCGTCGTGCACCGTGCCCGCGAACATGAGGTCCGCTCCCCGCTGCGGCGAATACCCGATCCCGGCGCGGATGCGGGCCCGCCGAGCGGGGAGAATCGTCCCCGATGTCCCGCGCCGCTTGCCCGCGATGGCGTCGAGCAACGTGGTCTTGCCCGAACCGTTGCCACCGGTGATCACGGCGACGGCGCCTTTCGGAAGCGTGAAAGCGACGTCGTCGAGCACCGTGCGCCCGTGCCTGCGGACGGTGAGGCCCCGCACCTCCAGGCCTGTCATCGCCGGCTCGGGAGTCACCGGCGCGGGGATGTTCGAACCGGAGGCATCCGGCCCGGCGACGCCATGGACGTCGCCCGGGACCCCGGCCGCGAACGCCGCCGGAATCCGCACCCCGAGGCGCGCGCACTCGTCCGCCGCGCCGGCGTACACGTCCGCCGGGGCGCCATCCAACGCGATGCTCCCGTCATGGTCGAGGACGATGACCCGGTCTGCGTGGGGAAGATGCGCATCCGCCCGGTGGTCGATGGCGATGACCGTGACGTCGCCCAACCCCCGGATGGTCCGCGAGAACGCCGAGGCGGCGGCGTCGTCGAGCTGGGAGGTGACCTCGTCGAGGACGATGACCGGCGCGCCGGGCGCCAGCGACGCGGCCAGGGCGAGCCGCTGCTGTTCACCGCCGGAAATCGCGAACGGGCTCGCCCGGTGCGGGAGGTGGCCCAGGCGCGTCGCGGCGAGCAGGTCCAGGGCTCCGCGGTCGCCCTCGGGGGCCGGGATCAGGCGGTAGTCGAAGGGCGCGCGGACCTCGTCGAGCACCCCGGACGCGCACAATTGCCGTTCCGGATGCTGCCACACCGCGGCGACGATGCCTCCTCGGTCGGCGGGGGACACGTCCGCCAACCGACGGCCCCCGACCGAAACCGAACCATGCACCCGCGCCCCTTCGAGGTGTCCCGCGCAGGCCAGGGCGAGAGTGCTCTTACCACTGCCCGTGGGCCCCGACACCAGCGTGTACGTCCCCGCCGCGAAGTCGACGTCGAGGCCGCCGAAGACGGTGCGGCCGCCCGGGTACCCGACCCGCAAACCGCGGATCGAGACCGCGGCGGAGCCGGCATTCGCCGTCCGCGGCGCGTCCGCGCGGCTATCTGCCGACCGGGGCATCGTCCGCCTCCGCCGGATCGCCGTCCCAGTCATGCCCGACGACGCCCTGCGGATCCACACCCACCCGAAGCAGCGCGTTGACCAGCACGTACGCCAGCCACCCGTACAACAGCCCCAAGGCCACGCGCACGGCCGCGGCGGCGATCTTCAGTTCGGCGGGGATGAGGAGGAACTCCTTGTACAGGAACATGAACCCGAACATCATCGCCGCGACGAGGACGCCGGAGATCAGCGCGATGACCAGTGAGCTGCGCGGCAGCCGGGCACGCTCTGCGGCGGTGACGCGGGCGGGCGCCGCGCCCAGCTTCCGCGCGACGAAAAACACGATCTCGACGACGATGCCGCCGCAGAGGGACAACGCGCCGACGCCGATCACCGCGCCGATGAACGACGTCAGCAACGCCGCCCCGCTGCGCTGCACGAGCAACGCCGCCGCGATGATGACCAGGAACCACGGCAACGGAGCGGGGAAGCTCAACCACGGGGCGCCCGCGGCCAACGCCAACCCGAGGAACCGCGAGAGATGGATGAGCACCGCGGTGAAGGCGCCCAGGACCGCACATGCCAGCAGCGAGCGCGTCGTCAAGCGAGAATGGGCGGCCCGCGAGCGGGACGCCGGGGCGATCGTTTCCCTCATGAACTTAGCCCTCCACGTCGAGGTCGAGGTCGTCCGCGGCGTCGAAACCCTTGCCGGCGGCGAGCAGTTCCCGCATGCGCCGCAGACGGTTCAGGTCCGCCATGGTCGCCGACGACCCCCGGCGCCAGTAACCGGACAGGCGCATCCGTTCGCGCGGCAACCCGAGTTCGTCGCGGCAGCGGGCCCGGATCGCCCGGATGTCATCTCTTTCGCCCGCCGCCCACACGCTTGCTCCCGCAGGCACGTCGAGCGAACGGAACACCGCGCTCAGGGGTCCGGCTGCGGGCTCGTCGTCGGAGTCAGCGGAGGCAGCGGAGGCACCGGAGGCACCGGCGGCGGACGGATCCACGACCACCAGATCCACGTCCGCGCCGATCTCGGCCCCATAGGCGGCGAGCTCGGCGATGAACAGGTCGACGTGGTCCTCCGGTGCGGCAACGACCACGTGGTCGCGGGAACCGCCGCGCGCGGTACCCGCGAGAATCCCCGCCAACGCGGGGAGCCCACTGGAATCGGCGAGGAAATGGCGCGGCTCGCCCGGCACCGGCAGCTGATGGCCCCGCGGGCCGGTGACCACGATGGTGTCGCCGGGGCGCGCCCCCGCCAGCCAGGTCATCATCGGCGACGGGTCCGCGTGCCGGACGACATCGATGTCCATGCGCCGTTGCGCCGCATCGAAGCCCGCGACCGTGTACACCCTCGAAGAGGTCGCCAGCCCCGCGCCCGGCTCACCGTCGCCCGCGCCCGGGTCGTCGGCGCCTGTTCCCGGGTTGTCGGTGCCCGCGCCAGTGATCGCGGCAGCCCCCGCGATTTCTGGGGAGGCCACGGGCACGGCGAGGCGCACGGCGACGTTCGGACCGTCCCAGCCCACGAGAACATCGTCGCCGGACAACGTTCCGGAGATCCGAACCAGCCCTTCGGCGCGATCGGAGATGCCGGTGAGCGTCCATGTGCGCTGCTCCAGGCCGGCCCGATGCGCCGGGTCGTTCAGGATCGCCTCGAGCGCCGTTCGCTCCTCGGGATCGAGCACCACCGTGGATGCGCGGGGTTCTGTCGGGTTCATGATGCGCCTTTCTTCCCGGTTCCCCACCGGGGCTTTTCCCGGATGCGAGCCAGGGTCATCGTCTGGTGCACCGCGGGCGCGGGCACCAATGGATCACCACAATACCCAAGGTAAGGCTTGGCTTTCCTGTCTGACGCTTTTCTTCCCAACGCTCCTGGCCATGCCCGGGATGGCCGTCGCCGGGTGCACTAAGCTCGCCATCATGACGGCCTACCACGGAAACCCCACGGGAGACGGCGCCGGCTACCGCATCAGCGACGCCGAGCGCGAAGCTGCGATGGCCAGTCTCGGCCGCGCATTCTCCGAGGGCCGCCTGACCATCGACGAGTACGACGAGCGCGTCAGCCAGGTTGCCTGCGCCCGGACGGGCGCCGAACTGGTGCCGCTTTTCGACGACCTCCCCGCCTCCCGCGTGAGCGGCCTCCCCGGGCAGGCGCCGGCGAAGCTCTACGCCGGCGAGGAGATCGACGCCGCCTACCGGCACGGCAAGAAGACCCGGTTGGGGCTCCTGGGCTTGACGACGGTCGGGGCCGCCGCGGGCGCCATCGTCTGGGGTTCGATTGCCGGGTCGTCGCTGCCAGTGGTGCTGTTGCTGCTGATCCCGACGGTGTGGCTGATGCTCTACGTGATGAAGATCGGCCCCGATTCGTGGCACGTCCCAAGCCCCCAGTCGGTCGAGCGGCAACGGCTGCGCGAGCTGCGGTCGTCCGAGAAGCTCCGCGCCGCCGAGCGGAAGGCCGCCGAGCAGGAGCGCGCCGCGAAGCAGAAGCTGCTGGAAGATGAGCGCCTCGCCGCACTGCGGCTGGAACGCAAGGCGCAGGCGGAGGAGCTGACCAGCCGCGCACTCGGCATCGTCAACAAGGCCTTCGACCCGGAGACCATGAGCAACTTGGGCGAGATGGGCAAGAGCGGATTGAAGGGCACCGCCGGATTCTTCGGCCGGGGCTCCGGTGGCCGTGGTGCCGGTGACGCCAGTGGTACCGGAGATGCGGGCGGCGCAGGCGGTGCAGGTCGTGCGGGAGATGCGGGCGGCGCCGGCAACGGGAACGACGGGGGCGGCCCCACGCCGGGACCTTCCGGCGGAAACCCCTACGGCCGCAGTCAGTAGTCGCCGACGGCCCCTCCCCCCTCCCCCACACGCAGATGCGCCAGGTCCGTGCAGATGCGCCCGTTGCAACGGGTGCATCTGCACGGACCTGGCGCATCTGGCTCGGTGAGGCGCCGCCGGCCGTGCCGATCTGGCTGGAGCCGCGGGATCAACGGATTGACCGACGCCGTCCGTGGCCGAGTCGACTCGGCCCTTACTGCTCCGGGTTCACCGGCGCCCACTCCGGGCCGGTCTCGGCCAACTCCGGATCGAGCTTCGCGAACAGCGGCTTCGGCTTCGACAGCGCCGTCCCCGGCACCATCTCCACGCGGCCCCACGTCGCCTGCTGCGACGCATAGTCGCCCATGATCACCGGGTACGTCCGACCCGCCTCCGGCAGGCCCACGCCCACCGGCTCGACCGGCATGTCGTCGGCGACCTCGCGGATCTCAGGCATCGCCGACCACGTCCCCTCACGGCCCAGGGTTTCGTGGACCTTCTGCGCCGACGCCGGCAGGAACGGGGTCAGCATGGTGTTGCAGTCCGACACCACCTGCAGCGCCGTCCACAGCACGGTGGCCAGACGCTCGCGCTGCGACTCGTCCTTCGCCAGCTTCCACGGCTCCTGCGCCGCGATGTACGCGTTCGCCTCGCCCACGACGTGCATCGCGGCCGTCACCGCGGCGCGGAAACGGGACGCGGCGAGCGCCCGCCCGGCTTCGTCGAAAGTGCGGGCCGCCAAATCGAGGAGCGCGGCGTCGTCGTCAAGCAAAGTGCCCGGCTGCGGGACCTCGCCGAAATTCTTGTGTGCCATGGACACGGTGCGGTTGACCAGGTTGCCCCAGCCATTGGCCAGCTCGTTGTTCACGCGGCGGACGAACTCGTCCCACGTGAAGTCGGTGTCCTGGTTCTCCGGGCCGGCCACCGCGATGAAGTAGCGCAGCGGGTCGGGGCCGAACTCGGCGAGGAAGTCCTTGACGTAGATGACCACGCCCTTCGACGACGAGAACTTCGAGCCCGACATGGTCAGGTACTCCGACGACACGACCTCCGTCGGCAGCGCCAGATCGCCCAGCTCCCCCGCCTCGCCGCCGCGCGAGCCCTTGCCCGCGTAGCCCAGCAGCTCCGCCGGCCAGATCTGCGAGTGGAAGGTGATGTTGTCCTTGCCCATGAAGTAGAAGGACTCGGCACCCGCGCCGTCCTCGCCGCCGCCGACGTTCCAGAATTCGCGCCACGCGTCCGGGCGGCCGATGCGGTGCGCCCACTCGATGGACGCCGACAGGTAGCCGACGACGGCGTCGAACCACACGTACAGCTTCTTCGCCTTGTCATCCGACCAGCCGTCGAGCGGGATGGGCACGCCCCAGTCGATGTCGCGGGTCATGGCGCGCGGGCGGATGTCCTCGAGGAGGTTGAGCGAGAACTTCAGCACGTTCGGGCGCCAGTCCTCGCGGGCGCGCAGCCACTCCGCCAGCGACTCCGCGATGGCGGGGAGGTCGAGGAGGAAATGCTCGGTCTCGACGAACTTCGGGGTCTCGCCGTTGATCTTCGACACCGGATCGATGAGGTCGGCCGGGTCGAGCTGGTTGCCGCAGTTGTCGCACTGGTCGCCGCGGGCGCCGGACGCGCCGCAGATGGGGCACGTGCCCTCGATGTAGCGGTCCGGCAGGGTGCGTCCCGTCGACGGCGAAATGGCGCCCATGGTCGTCTGCTTGACCATGTAGCCGTTGTCGTGCAGTCCGCGGAACAGCTCCTGCACCACCGCGTAATGGTTGCGGGTGGTGGTGCGGGTGAACAGGTCGTAGGACAGCCCCAGGCCGGCGAGGTCCTCGACGATCTGCCGGTTGTACCGGTCGGCGAGCTCCTGGACGGTGACGCCCTCCTTCTCCGCCTGCACCAGCAGCGGGGTGCCGTGCTCGTCGGTGCCGGAGACCATCAGCACCTCGTTGCCCGCCATGCGCTGGTAGCGGGCGAAGACGTCGGACGGGACGCCGAACCCGGCGACGTGCCCGATGTGGCGGGGGCCGTTGGCGTACGGCCAGGCGACGGCGGTGAGGATGCGAGACATGCCTTTCAGGTTAAACCATGGCCCGGATGGCTTCGCGCAGTGTGGGCGGGGCGGAGCCACGGTCGGCGGCCCCGTGCACACCGTCTCTCGCGGGGGCACCGTCGGCGGCGGGACCCGTGGCGGAGAGGGCGGTTGCCGTGCGACGATGTCCCGGTTCGCCCCGCGCACCGCACGAGGCCGCCGACGACACCGGGAGCTACCGCGCATGTCCGACCAGAAGCCCGTCGATTACGAGGTTTTCCTCTCCCTGCTCATGTCCGACCCCGGCCCGGGGGCCCGGGAAGACGCGGAGGCCACCGCTTCCCCCGTACTGGCCGCCATGCTCGACGAGTTCGCCGCCGCCCACGGGGTCGATTGCGTCGACCGGGACGGGCGCACCCTCCTGATGAACGCCGTCACCCGCGGTCGCCCCGATCTCGTCGCGGGCCTGATCGAACGGGGCGCCGACGTCGATGCTTCGGATGGCCGGGACTTCCGGGCGCTGCACTTCGCGGCGCTGGAGGACGACGTCACCTGCGCCGGGCTCCTCCTCGACGCGGGCGCCGCCATCGATCCACGCGACGGGTGGGGCAACACCCCGCTGTGGCGCGCCGCGATGACGTTCGAGCCCGACGCGGCCGTCACCGCATTTCTGCTGGCCCGGGGCGCCGATCCGTCCGTCGCCAACGACCATGGCGTGGCGCCGCAGGATCTGCTCGGCTGATCGCCGCCACTTTCCGTGGACCGGTCTCGGGCGCGCGCCGACGCCCGCCGGCCCCCGGCTACGATCATCGGCGTGAATCCCACGCCCGCGCAGTTGGTCGCCCATCTCGTCGCCCTCGGCCACCGGCCGGCGGCGTTGGTCGGCGACTGGTTCGGGCATGCTGCGGTGGTCGCGGTGGATTGCGCGCCGCGTCCCGTCGCGGGCGGCGCGGCGTCGGCTTTTTCGCTTGACGACGCCCCATCGCCCCTCACTTCGACCGACCCCGAGCCGTGGTGTTTCGGGTGGTCGCCGTACTCCGGGCCGGCGTTTTCGGCGCAGACGCGGGACGTCCTCTTTTACGACGAACCGGGCACCTGGTCCGCGGCGCCCGGCGCGTCGGCGGAGCTGGCCGGGAAGTTGCCGGACCTGCTCACCGCCGCCGCCCGCATCGGCCTGCCCGATGATCCCCGGATCGACTGGGATCACGGCACCCCCGCCGCCCGCGCCGCCCACGAGCGCGGCGTGCTCGATTGCCTCGATTCCATCCGCGCCGGGGACGTCTACCAGGCGTGCCTGTCCACGCGGTTCCACGGGAAGGTCGCCGCAGCGGTCGACGAAGGCACCACCCCGAACCCGACGGTGGGGGCCGCTGCCGCGTGGTGGGCCCGTCGCGTCGTCAAGCATGAGCCGGTGCGGGCGGCGTTCCTCGCGGGCATCGACGCCGACGGGCGCGATGTCGTCGTCGCGAGCCTGAGCCCCGAGGAGTTCCTGGTGCGCGACGGCGCAACGGTGCGCGAATCGCCGATCAAGGGGACGGTGCCCGCGACCGCCGATCCGGCGGAGCTGGCGGCGTCGCGCAAGGACATCGCGGAGAACATCATGATCGTCGACCTCGTGCGCCACGACCTCGGCCGCGTCGCGGTGACCGGCGGCGTGCGCGTCACCGATCTGCTGGCGGTGCGGCCCGCGCCCGGCGTGTGGCACCTGGTTTCCGAGGTCACCGCGACGCTTCCCGACGGCACTCCCCACGCCGACCTCATCGACGCCTGCTTCCCGCCCGCGTCCGTGACCGGCACACCGAAAATCCGCGCGGCGGAGCTCATTTCGCGGTGGGAGCCCGAGCCGCGCGGCGTGCACTGCGGCGGCGTCGGCGCGGCGGTCGGCGATCGGCTGGAACTGAACGTCGCCATCCGCACGGCCGAGTTCCGGGGCCCGGGCGGCATGCTTTGCGACGACGGCGGCCCCGACCAGGGGCGTGCCGGAGCCGGAAACCCCGCGGGCACGACGGGCGCCCGGGGCACCGCGGAAATGACGGGCACTACGGACGCCTCGATCACCGCGGGCACCGCCATCACCGTCGAGGCCGGGGTGGGCGGCGGAATCACCATCGACTCCGACCCCGCCAAGGAATGGAACGAGATCATGGCCAAGGCCGCGCCCCTGCTGGACGGCGCCTAGCGGAGCTCCCACCGGGGTTCCGGCGCCCGGTCATCGACCCGCGACGCCGAGCGGTGCTCCGCCCGCGCCTTCGCCACCAGCCACGCGATGAACGCCCCGACGATCACGGCCGCACACGCCGCGGCCATCGCGACGAGGGCCCCGAGAATCCGGTACCGGGCCACCTCGGTCTCCCCGCCGGCGGCGTCGCGGCAATACGTGCGGAAGGACATCGCCATCCCGCCATCGTCGGTGCCCCAGTGGTGGCGGATGGACACCACCGTTGAATCGCCGGCCGCGCAGATCCACCCGGAGAACCAATTCAGCGACTCGGGGTAGAAGGTGTACCCGATCAAGACGGGGAGCATCATGATCAGCGTGACGAACGCCAGCGCCGCGGCGACCATGCCGGCGATGCCGACGTAGCCCTTCGATCGATTCATGCGCCCCCCCTGTTCACGACGGATGCGCACACGATAACCCGGTGCCGGGCCGGCGACATTCCGTGATCAAGAGCCGCCGCCCCCGAGTCCCCAAGACGCCGAGTCCCCCAGGCCCCCAGACCCCCGCGAGCGTGTGGAAAGGGGGCCTCCGGCGCACACTCGTCAGGAGCGGCGCCGCACCTTCCGGGCCGTTCGGCCGGTTCGGCCGGTTCGGGCCTCCTTCTCCCGCGCCCGCTGCTCCCGCAACATGCGCAGATGCACCTTGCGGGCCTCCTTCTCGTCGAGCCGGCTGGGGTCGTTGGCCACACCGCGGATCAGCGACGCCAGCAGCGCGATGACCACCAGCAGGAACGGCGAGCCGGCGACGATGATGATCGTCTGCAGCGACGACAGGATGTCGGTGCCGCCGGACAGCAGCATCGCGACGGCGATGAGCGTGGTCATCAGGCCCCACACCCCGGACACCCACGGCGTCGGGTTGACGCGGCCGCGCTGGCTCATGGTGCCCATCACCGTCGACGCGGAGTCGGCGGTGGTGATGAAGAACGTCGCCAGCAGCACCATCGTCAACAGCGGGACGATGCCGTTCCACGGCAACTCGCGGAGCATGGCGAAGAGCATCGCCTCCGCGCTGCCGTCGCCCCAGATGGAGCGGCCGGTGCGCTCGAACTCGATGGCCGTGCCGCCGAAGATGGCGAACCACAGCAGGGTCAGCGTCGACGGCACGACCACGATGCCCACGACGAATTCGCGGATGGTCCGGCCCCGCGAGATGCGCGCCAGGAACATGCCGACGAACGGCGTCCACGACACCCACCACACCCAGTAGAAGATCGTCCACGAGCCCAGCCACTCGCCGGCGGTGCCGTCGGCGGACACCGCGGACCGCGACGTCATCTCGAAGAGCTCGTCGAGGAAGGATCCCAGCGCCATCGGGATGGAATCGAGCTCGGCGACGGTCGGCCCGGTGACCAGGACGAATACGGCGATGGCGGCGGCCATGCCCATGTTGATGTTCGACATGATCTGCACGCCGCGGGCCACGCCCGACATCGCCGACGCCAGGTATCCGACGGACAGCACGCCGATGACCACCAGCATCACGCCGAGCCCCGGGTCGGCGATGAGGCCGGTGGCGCGGAAGCCCTCGGAAATCTGGGAGGCGCCCAGGCCCAGGGACATCGCCGTGCCGAAGACGGTGGCGAAGATGGCCATGATGTCGATGATCTTGCCCAGCCATCCGCGGGAGCGGCGTTCGCCGATCAGCGGGGCGCACGCGGCGGAGATCAGCTGCGGCCGCCCCATGCGGAACGTGGAGTACGCGATGGCGCCGCCGACGACGGCGTACGTGGCCCAGGCGACGGGGCCCCAGTGCAGCAGGGTGTGCGCGAAGGCGTCCTCGGAGCTGCCGGGCGCGTGGCCGGGCACGCCGTTGCGGTAGTGGTACAGCGGCTCGTCCCCGCCGTAGAACAGCAGGCCGATGCCCATGCCGGCGGCGAACATCATCGCGATCCAGCTGACCGTGGAAAACTCCGGCTTCTCGCCGTCGCGGCCCAGCCGGATGTGGCCGAAGGAGGAAAACGCCAGCGCGATCATGGCCACGAAGAAGACCACGGCGGCGATGATGAACGCCCAACCGAGCGTGCCGACGAGCCACTGGAAAGCCGCCTTCGACGCTTCCCCGAATCCCTCCGGGATCAGGATCGCCCAGACGGCGATGGCGAGCACGAGGATCAGCGCGGGCGCCGCCACGCCCCAATCGATGGCGCGCGCGAAACCGCGCCCGCCGCCGTTTTCGGCCGTCCCCTCGGCACCGCCCACATCGTCGGGGATCCCGTCCCGGACGGTGGCCGGATCCTCATGCTCGCCCATGATTTCTCCCTGCGTCGCCTGTCGCGTCACTTCGCGGTCACTTTTCGGGCGCCCCGGCGCGGGCCTTGCCGGACTTGCCGGACTTCCCGAGCTTGCCGCCCTTGCCTTCCTTGCCGCCCTTGCCCTGCTTGGGGTTCCGGCCCGGGCGCGGGACCCGGCGCCCCTCGGCGGCCGCGGCGATGCGGCGTTCGCGGGCGAGCTTCAGCGCGAAGCGGCGCTGCTCCCGCTCATCGAGGTACAGCGGGTCATCCGACAGACCCTTCACCAGCGCGAACATCAGGGCGATGACCACGAGCAGGAACGGGCTCGCCGCCAGGATGGTCACCGACTGGAGGTTCGACAGCGCGTCCTCGCCGCCGGTGAGCAGCAGCACGACGGCGATGAGCGCCGTGGAAATGCCCCACATGGCGGTGACGGGGCGCGCGGCCGTGAGGCGGCCGTTCTGGCTCATGGTGCCCATCACCGTCGACGCGGAGTCGGCGGAGGTGATGAAGAACGTCGCCAGCAGGATCATCGCCACGTACGCGGCGATCGAGCCGCCCGGCAGATCGCCCAGCAGCGCGAACAGCTGGCCCTCGGCGCTGCCGTCGCCCCAGATGGACTGGCCGATCCGCTCGAACTCGATGGCGGAGCCGCCGAAGATGGAGAACCACACCAGGGACACGATCGACGGCACGAGCACGACGGAGAACACGAACTCGCGGATCGTGCGCCCGCGCGAAATGCGGGCCAGGAACATGCCGACGAACGGGGACCACGAAATCCACCAGGCCCAGTAGAAGATCGTCCAGGTGGACAGCCACTCCCCGGCGGTGCCGTCTGCGGAGGCGCCGGTGCGCGCCGCCATCTCGAAGAACTGCGCCAGGTACGAGCCCGCGGCCGTTGGGATGGAGTTGAGGATGACGACGGTCGGGCCGGCGACGAGCACGAACACCGCCAGGACGAGCGCGGCCATCATGTTGAAGTTGGAGATGTACTGGATGCCCTTGTTCACGCCGGACAGCGCGGAGACGAGGAACGCCAGCCCCAGGACGATGACGACGCCCAGCATCAGCCACGTGCCCGGGTTGGACACCAGCCCCGTGTATTCCATGCCGGCGGTGATCTGCAGGACGCCGAGGCCCAGCGAGGCGGCGGTGCCGAAGACCGTGGCGAAGATGGCCAGCACGTCGATGAGCTTGCCGACGACGCCCTCGGCGTTGCGGACGCCGATCAGCGGGATGAACGCCGCCGAGATCAACTGGCGGCGGCCGAGGCGGTAGGTGCCGTAGGCGATGGACAGGCCGACGATGGCGTAGACGGCCCACGGGTGGAGCGTCCAGTGGAACATCGTCGTGGCCATGGCGGTGCCGACCTCGTGCCGCTCATGCCCCGGCACGCCGTTGCGGTAGAACGTCAGCGGCTCGGTGACGCCGTAGAACATCAGGCCGATGCCCATGCCGGCGGCGAACATCATCGCGATCCAGCTGACCGTGGAGAACTCCGGCTTCTCGGCATCGCCGCCGAGGCGGATGTGCCCGAACTTCGACAGCGCGATGCCGACGATGAAGAACACGAAAACCGTGCCGGCGAGCACGAACAGCCAACCGGTGTTCGCCACGACCCACGTCAGCGACGTCTCGGCGAAGTTGGCGAAGTGTTCCGGCTTGAGCAGGCCCCACGCGACGACGGCGAGGATCAGGCCCACCGCCGGGAGGGTCACCGCCAGGTCGATGCCGGAGCCGGCGCGTCCCGACGACTTCTCCCCCGGGAGGTCGTGGTCGGCGATGGCCGGCGGCGGGATGACCTCGCCCGTGGCCACGCCCGCGGCGTCGCCGAAGCCGTCGCCGTGGTAGGTGCCTCCGGCGGCGGACCCGGAGGATCCGCCGTCCGGCCCTTCGAGTCCTTCTCTTTCGTGCGGATCTCTTTCGTGCGGTTGTCCATGTTCACGGTCAGAGGTGGTCATGTAACCACCATGGCGGGCCGTGACCTGCGATTTCAAACGTAACTGACATTCATCTCAGGAATTTCCCAGATTTGGCGCCCGCGAACGCCGCCGCAACTTCACCATTGCCACTGGTCACGCGGGGGCCCGGTAAATGCAAATCACGATTGGTTAACAATATTGGCCGAAATCCCCGCGCCCGCCGGTTTCGCGGGCGGCCCGGTCACTTTCCGACGTCCTCGTCCGGATCCCGCTCGGCCCGGGCGTCGAGCACAGCCTGGTACAACTCGCGGTGCTTCACCAACCCGGCGGTGCCCGCGACCGAACGGCAGGCGTCCTTCAGGCGGTCTCCGCCGGCGACGCGGAACTCCACCTCCTCGACCAGGTCCTCCGGGTTGACCGGAGCGCTGGTCACGCCGGCGCCCTCGAGCACGACCGTGATCTCGCCGCGCACGCCCTCGCCCGCCCATCCGGCGAGCTCCTCGAGGGTGCCGCGGCGGGTTTCCTCGTACATCTTGGTCAGCTCGCGGCACACGGCCACGCGCCTGTCCCCGCCGAGGATGTCCGCGGCCTCGGCCAGCGTCGCCGCCAGGCGGTGGGGCGATTCGAAGAAGCAGCAGGCTCGCTGCTCGGCGGCCAGCGACTGCAGCCATTCGCGGCGGGCGCCCTGCTTGCGCGGGGCGAACCCGTCGAAGATGAAGCGCCCGACCTTCAGCCCCGACAGCGCCAGCGCGGTGGTCACCGCCGACGGCCCGGGCAGGCACGTCACGGGCAGGTCCGCGTCGTGGGCGGCGGCGACGACGGCCAGGCCGGGGTCCGACACCACCGGCATGCCGGCGTCGGTGACCACGAGCACGCGGTGCCCGGAGCGGGCGGCGTCGAGAAGCTGCGCGATCCGCTGCTCCTCGTTGTGGTCGAAATTGGAGACGACCCGCCCGCGGATCTCCACGCCCAGCGCCGACGCCAGCTGGCGGGCGCGGCGGGTGTCCTCGGCGGCGATGACGTCGGCTTCGCTGAGTGCGGCGCGCAGGCGATCGGTGGCGTCGCCGATGTTGCCCAGCGGCGTGGCGGCCAGGGTGATGCCCGGCCGGAGGACCCTCCCCCCGGTGCGGGCGGCGTCCCAGCCGGCGCCCTCCCGGGAGTCGTCCATCGGAGTGCGGTCACTGTCGCCGTTGGAAGCCATGGACGCGATCCTAACGGCCCTTGCCTATCATCGTGGTCGTGACCCAGCCTCCCCACGAGCCGAGAACCGACGGCGCCGAACCCGATTCGGCTTCGTGGGAAGTTCCGGCGGCGACGACGCACACGCCGCCCGCGTCGGTGGATTCGGTGCCGGTCCCCGCGTCCGGCGGCAAGCTTCGCCGCCTGGTCCGGGCCCGCGCCGTCAAGTCCCCGCGGCCCGCGCCGCAGCCGCGCGTGCCCGTGCGGTGGACGCCGTGGGACACCCAGGTCTTCGGGGTCCTCGCGCTGTTCGCGGCGATCACGCGGTTCGTCGGGCTGGGCTTCCCCACCGACAAGGGCACCCCGGTCTTCGACGAGAAGCACTACGTCCCGCAGGCGTGGCAGATCCTCCGCTCCACGGGCGATCCGCTGCTCGGCGGCATCGAGGACAACCCGGGCTTCGGGCTGGTGGTGCACCCGCCGGTGGCGAAGCAGGTCATCGCCTTCGGCGAGTGGCTCTTCGGCTACACGCCCCTGGGCTGGCGGTTCATGTCGGCGGTCTGCGGCGTGCTGGTGGTGCTGGCGATCATGGACATCACCCGCCGCCTGTCCGGTTCGACGTTGGCCGCGGCGGTCGCCGGCGTGCTGGCCATCGCCGACGGCGTGCTGTTCGTGTCCTCCCGGGTGGGGATGCTCGACATCATCCAGACCGCCTTCGTCCTCGGCGCCGCCTGGGCGCTGACGGTGGACCGGGACCGGGTGGCGCGCCGGCTCGCGGAAGTTCCGCGGCCGCTTGACGACGCCCTCGGTCCGCCCCTGCCCTGGCGCTGGTGGCGGTTCACGGCCGGCGTCATGCTCGGCCTGGCGCTCGGCGTGAAATGGTCGGGCCTGTATTACATCGCGGCGTTCGGGCTGTTGAGCGTGTTCTGCGATCTGGTGGACAGGCGCCGGGCGGGCGTCGGAAAGCCGACGCTCGGGGCACTGGTCCGCGACACCCTGCCCGCGCTCGGACATCTGGTGGCCGTCCCGCTGGCGGTGTACCTGCTGTCGTGGCGATCGTGGTTCGCGGAGGAGACGTCGGTGTACCGGCATCTGCCCGCCGCCCAGCGCGACACCGGCATCCCCGGCACCGACCGGCTGCCCGAAGCCGTGCAGAACTGGCTGCACTACCAGCGCGGCGTCCTCGAATTCCACGGGTCGCTGACCACCTCCGGCGGCCACGAGCACCCGTGGGAATCCAAGCCGTGGCAGTGGATATGGTCCGGTCGGCCGATGCTGTACTACTCCAACGACACCACGTGCCTGGGCGGCCGGGAATGCAAGGGCTGGCTGATGCTCTTCGGCACCCCGCCGATCTGGTGGCTGCTGGTGCCCGTCATGCTGTGGGCGCTGTACCGGTGGATCCTCCGCCGCGACGGCCGGTTCGCCCTGCCCGCCGTCGGCTTCCTGGCGTCGTGGGTGCCGTGGCTGATCGCCTACGACCGGCAGATGTACTTCTTCTACGCCACTCCGCTGATCCCGTTCGTGCTCATGGCGATCGCGATCATCGCCGGCGACGTGGCCCGCTGGCGGCCCCGGGGAGGGCACGCGGGCATCGCGGTCGTCGCCGCGTACCTGGCCGTCGTCGTGGCCGCGTTCGTCTTCTGGCTGCCCATCATGACGGGCATCCCCCTGCCGACGGAGACCTTCGAGATGCGCCTCTGGCTGCCGAGCTGGCGGTAGCGGAACGCCCCGTCTGAAGCCGAACCGCGGAACCGCAGGGCTTTACGACGGCCCCGCCCTGCGCCGTGCCCGGTCTCTCAGTCGAACTCGCCGGGCAGGCCCCGCACCGGGCGACCGGCCGCCGCGCGCCACGCCTGCGCCATCGCCGACGGGGTGTACCCGCCCAGCCACACCAGGCCGAGGGCGACGGCGGACAGCGCCATGAGCGCCAGCCCCGCGACGTCGGCGACGCCGAGGGTGCCCAGCACCAGATCGCGGGTGGCGAAGCCGATGGAGAACATCGCCGCCGCCCCGTAGACGGGCGTCATGCCCATCGCCGCGCGCGGCCGCCACGCCGCCCAGAACATGCCCACGGCGAAGGCCAGGCGGATCGCCGCGGCATCGATGGTCGGGGCGATGATGTCGTCCAGGGCGGCCGCCGCGGCAGCGGCTTCATCCCCGAGCGTGCCGCCGAGTTGCCCGCCGGAATCCAGCGCCACCTGGTTCATGGCCCCGCCCGCCCCCAGGAGCAGCTGCACGCCCCACGCGAGATGCAGGACGCCGAGCAGAACGAGCAGCACACGCGCGGAACCCGCGACGAACAACCACGTCCGCTCCCGGCGGCGCCGCTCCGGCTCCACCGTGGACAAGATGCGCTCCGACAAGGCGGCCATGTCGGCGGCGTCGGGAAGCGACGGCCCCGCACCCGGGCCCGCGGGGCCCGCACCGGCGGCGGCGCGCTCCCCCGCCGGCCCCATGTGCAGCGAACGGTTGAGGGCGACGGCCTTCTCGAACCACGCACGGCACTCGTCGCAGGCGTCGAGGTGCGCGTCGACGACGTCGTCGTCGACGCCCGAGGGCTCCCCGTCCAACCGCGCCGACAATGCGGCGCGAACGTCCTCGCAATCCATGCCCGCTCCCCGCCTACCTGGTGAACATCCGGTCGAGGCTGGCCCGCCCCGCGCCGAACGCCCACACGATGATCAGGCCGCCAATGAGCGAGAGCACCAGCTCCGCGCCATCATCGCGCACGAACAGGCCGTTGCCCAGGTGCACCGCCCACAGGGCGCCCAGCATGGTCACCACGAGCACCACCGCCACGACCGGGGCCAACAGACCCAGGATCAGCAGCGCCCCGCCGACCAGTTCGGTGATGGCCACCAGCCACACGGTCATCTCCGCCTGCGGGATGCCCGCGGTGACGAAATACCCGGTCGTCGCATCGACGCCGGTGATGAAGATCTTGTCCCACCCGTGCGCAATGAAAATGACGCCCAAGATGAGGCGGAGCACGAGCAACGCTCCATCGAATACGGCGGGTCGGTCCATGGCAAGAAGGATAGCCGGGACGCCCGGAACGCGAAAAAGGGCCCTCCCGAACCCCTTCGGAAGAACCCTTGTCGCTGACACCCGGGTGTCGAGCGTGGAGCTAAGGGGAATCGAACCCCTGACCTTCTCGATGCGAACGAGACGCGCTACCAACTGCGCTATAGCCCCTCGCGCCTACGGAGCACCGGATTCCGGCGAAGGTACCGGCACCCCGTCTGCGACGAAAGCAACTTTAACAGCCCCGCCCCGGGGGCCAAAATCAGCAGGTCACTGGCCTGCGGCCCGTCGGATGTCCTCCTCCGGGGACTCGTACGTCGAGTACGGGAGATCGGCGAAATCCGGGTCCTCGTCGTCGAGTTCGACCACGACCGCGCCGGGGCGGCGCAGACGCTCGGGGATGCCGAGCTCCTCGTCCTCGGAATTGCGGACGCCCAGCCGCGCCATCTTCATGCGGCGGATGCGGCGCGCCCGCAGCTCGTTCTCCGCGATGACCGTGCGGCGCAGGTACACCAGGTACAGCACCAGCAGGCCCGCGCCGGCCAGCGGCAGCCACCACGTCCACCCGCCGATGAAGAAGCCCAGGGCGGCGCCGACGACGATGAACGCGGCCAGGACGCCCACGCTGCGGCGCCGGCGCGCGAACCGGGTTTCGGCGTAGCGGGCATCGGACACGGGATCGAATCCGCCCCGGCCGCGGCGACGCTCGGCGAAGGCGAGGTCGTCGTCGGTGAGGGTGTCGTCGAAGTCGTCGAGCTCGTCGTACCCGTCGTCCGCGCCGCGGTGGCCGCGCGGGTCCCCGAAGGCATCGTCGTCGTAGTCGTGGGCCGGGTCCGCATCGGCGTAGCGGGCAGCGGCATCGGAGCCGGCGTCCGCACCCTCGGCGTCGTCGATCAGGGCGCCGTCGGCGCCGTCGCCGGAGCCCTCCGCATCGGCGTACGGGGCGGCCGCGGCTTCCTCCGCGGCGGTCTCGTCGTCGACCACCAGGAAATCCTCCGGCGTCAGGTACGCGCGGGTCTCCCCGGCGGCCGCGTAGGCGACGGCACCGCGGCCGGCGGGCTCCTCCGCGACCGCGTCGGCGTCGTCAAGCTTCGTGTCCGCGCCCTGCTCCGCGCCCGCGACGGAAACGCCGGCCTCCGCGCCCTTCGTGGTCTCCGGCTCCCCGGCCCCATCCCGCTCGGAATCCCGCTCGGAGGCACCGGCCTCCAGCTCATAGACGACGTCGCCCTCGACGACCGCGGGCACGGCCTCGGCGTCGTCCTCGATCCGCGCACCATCGCCGGACCCATCGGCGCCACGGTCGGCCCGCTCAGCCGCGGCATCGCCATCGGCAGCCGCAGCATCGGCGGCGGCATCTTCGGGGTCATCGATGAGGATGTCGTCGTCCAGATCATCCCGCCCACGCCCCGCACGGCCCCGCACCGCGGTGGCGCCGGCCGTCGGGAGATCATCGAGCTCGGCGTCGACGGTCTCCAGCGACTCGTCGACCTCCTCGCCGGGCTTGCGCACGTCGCGCTCGGTCAGCGTCGGCCGCCTTCGCTTGGTGGCCACCGTCTCGCCGCCCTGGTGGAGAAGGCGGGTACGGCCGAGGGCCTCGGACGTGCGGCGGATGGGCTGCCTGGTGTTCACCACCAACGGCGCGAGCACGAACAGCCACACCACGACGATGAGCACGAGGAGCAGAGAGCTGGACATGATAGGGGTCCCTCCTGTCGTCGGAAACGTCCCCGGTGCCGCAGGCCCTTCCCCGACCCGGCATGGGTTTCGCCCAACGTTAACGCCCGTGAGCACCGTTTCGGCCCCGCCACGCCGAACCGGCGGCGCCCCGAATTGCGGGGGCCACCTGGCAGGTTGCGGGCATTCGGGTGCGTTTCAGGGTCCCCTTCCGGGGATCTCAC
This sequence comes from Corynebacterium halotolerans, assembly GCF_001056295.1. Classification (GTDB taxonomy): domain Bacteria; phylum Actinomycetota; class Actinomycetes; order Mycobacteriales; family Mycobacteriaceae; genus Corynebacterium; species Corynebacterium hansenii. The sequence goes on along the minus strand of NZ_JVMD01000015.1, from coordinate 142,461 downwards.
GCCGGGCTCAGCCGACCCCGTCGGCCCCGCTTGCCCCGTCGGCCCCGCTTTCACCGTGACCCGCAGCACCGTCGCCGGCAACCCCGGCATCGGCTCCGGCTTCGGATTCGGCTTCGGCCTCGTCTTCTTCCCCGCCTTCTTCCCCGCGCAGCCTCCGCACCGCCCCCTCCGCGACGAGCGCGTCGACGGCGCAGCCCTGCGACTCCAGCCGCTCCAGCAGCAGATGGTCGCGCCACGCGCCGTCGATGTGGAAGGCCTCGCGCACGACGCCGACCTCCCGGAAACCGCAGCGCTCCAGCACCTTTCGCGAAGCCGCGTTGTCGGCCAGCACCGTCGCCTCGATGCGGTGCATGCCCAGCGCCGTGGCGTGATCGCAGGCCAGGGCCAGCGCCGCGGTGGCGACTCCCCCGCCCCAATGCTCCGACGCGACCCAGTACCCCGCCCAGCACGTGGCCACGGGGAAGGGCCGGATCGCGCCGAGCGTCATCTGCCCGGCGAACCGCCCCTCCAGCTCGATCGCGGCGGTGGCGGCATGCCCGTCCGACGCCGCCGCCCGCGCGCCGCGCACCATCTTCCGGTACGCCTTCGACGAACTTGCCTTCACCCAGTCGTCGTCGCCGGTGGGCTCGACGGCCCGCAGCACCGCCTCGTCGGCGAGCCGCGCCGCCCGCCAATCATCCAGGTCCGACCGCCGCAACGGCCGCAGCCGCACGACCCCGGCGCGCGTGATCAGGCGCTGCGAACGCATCTCCATGTTTTCCCCCGAACCCCGCTTCACGACGGCCCGCGTGGACCGCTACGCCTGCCGCGCCAGGAAGAGGACGTCGACGATGTCGCCCGGGCGCACGTGCGTGACGTCATCGGGCACGACCACCAGGCAGTTGGCCTCGGCCAGGCCCGCCAGCAGGTGGGCCTGCGCGCCGGTGGCGCCGCCGAAGGGCTGGACCAGGTACTCGGAGGTTTCCCGGTCGCGCATCAGCTGGCCGCGGATCAGGCCACGGCGGCCGGCCACCGAATCGACCGGTGCGATGGCGCGGGCCGCGACGGTGCGGCGGCGGGGGTTGCCCTTGCCCAGGGCGATGCGGATCAGCGGCCGCACCATCACCTCGAACACCACCAGCGCCGACACCGGGTTGGACGGCAGCAGGAACGTGGGGATGCGCTCGTCGCCGAGCAGTCCGAAGCCCTGCACCGAGCCGGGGTGCATGGCCACGCGCTCGACGTCGATCTCGCCCATCTCGGCGAGCACGCGCCGCACTTCGTCGCCCGCCGCACCGCCGACGGCGCCGGTGATGACCAGCAGCTCGGACTTGATCAGCTGACCCTCGATGATCTCGCGGATGCGGCGCGGCTCGCCGGCGGCGATGCCCACGCGATGCACCTCTGCGCCGGCGTCGCGGCCGGCGGCGGCCAGGGCGTAGGAGTTGACGTCGAAGACCTGCCCCAGGCCGGGGTCGCGGTCGACGTCGACGAGTTCGGCGCCGATGGACACCACGGACATGCGCGGCCGGGGGTGCACCAGCACCTTCGACCGGCCGACGGCGGCGAGAAGTCCCACCTGCGCCGGGGAGATCACGGAACCGGCGGACACCGCGACGTCGCCGGGCTGGATGTCGTCGCCGACGCGGCGGATGAAGTCGCCCGACTTCACGGCGCGCAGGGCGGTGACGCGGCGCTCGCCACGGTCGGACCAGTCGAGGGGCAGCACGGCGTCGGCCAGGGTCGGCAACGGTGCGCCGGTGTGCACGCGGACGGCCTGCTTGGGTTGCAGGCGCATCGGGTGGTGCGACCCGGCGGAGACCTCGCCGACGACGGGCAGGGTCACCTCGTCGAATTCCGCGAGGGTCTCGCCCGACTCGCCGCGGACGTCGACGGCCCGGACGGCGTAGCCGTCGATGGCGGATTGCACGAACCCGGGCAGCGGCGTCTCCGCCACGACGTCTTCGGCGCAGAGCAGTCCCAGCGACTCCGAGATGGCGATCCGCACGGGGGCGGGCATCGCCGCGTTCGCGGTGATCGCCGCGAGCTGCTCCTCGACCGACCGCATCAGGCCTCCCCGGCTGCCTCGTCGCAGAAGTCCGGCGAGTCGCCCTGCGGCAGGCGGCGCTCGAGGTAGCTGCGCAGCGACTTGCCGTAGGAGGGGTGGCGCAGGCCGAAGTCGACGCACGCCTTGATGAAGCCGCCGGGGTTGCCCAGGTCATGGCGGAAGCCGTCGTGGATGACGATGTGCACCGGGTGGCCTTCGCGGATCAGCAGCTCGATGGCGTCGGTCAGCTGGTACTCGCCGCCCTTGCCGCGGTCGATGCGTCGCAAAGCATCGAAGATCGCGCGGTCGAGCAGGTAGCGGCCCACGGCGACGAACGTCGACGGCGCCTCCTCCGGCGACGGCTTCTCCACCATCCCGCGCACGCGCTTGACGTCGGAGGCCGCGGCCTCGCCATCGGCGCCCTCGGCGGGCTCCTCGATGTCGAAGACTCCGTAGTTGAACACGTCCTCGCGCGGCAGCTCCAGGGCGCACAGCACCGAGCCGCCGTACTCCGCGCGGACGGCGGCCATGCGCTCCATCACGCCGACCGGCAGCACCAGGTCATCGGGGAGCATGACGGCGACGGCGTCCTCGTCGTCGTCGAGCAGCTCCTCGGCGACGAGCACCGCATGGCCCAGGCCCAGGGGCTTTTCCTGGACGACGCCGCGCACCGCGATGACCTCGGGGGCGCGGTTGACCTTGTCGGCGATGCCGTCCTTGCCGCGCTCGCGCAGCGTCTCCTCCAGGTCCGGGCGGGGCTTGAAGTGCCCGAGCACGCCGTCCTTGCTGGGCGCGGTGACCACGGCGAGGCGGTCGGCGCCGGCGGCGGCGGCCTCTTCGGCGATCATCTCGATGCCGGGGGTGTCCACCACCGGCAGCAGCTCCTTCGGCACGGTCTTCGTGGCCGGCAGGAACCTGGTGCCCATGCCGGCGGCGGGGACGATCACCGTGCGTGCGGCGTTGCGTCCGGTGGCGCCGCGTCCGGCGTTGTCGGGGGCGTCGTGCGGAATGGTCATGCGGGCCACCCTACCGACTGTCCGGGCCGCGTCCGGGGAAGCCCGGCGGTAGTGTCGCGCACATGGGAAACGGGCTGGATGGCGGGTACGGGGGCGCGGGCGGCGCCGCGGCGGGGCCGGCGGCGGGAGCGTCGGCGGGAGCGTCGGCGAAGGGTGCTTTGCGACGCTCATTGCTCGGCGCCCGATCGGCATCCGCCCCGGAGCGCAGGGCGGCCGCCGACGCCCGCCTCGCCGAGCGCGTCGTGGAATGGATCGCGTCGAACCGCGATGCCGGGGATTCGCCGCTGACCATCGCCGCCCACGTCCCTGTCGACGCCGAACCGGGGGCGACGTCGCTGGCGCCGGATCAGCTGCTCGATGCCCTGGCGGAGGTCGATGGCATGCCTCCGGTGCGCCTGCTCCTGCCGGTGTGCCCGCCGGGGCCGCCGGCCGCGCTGCAGTGGGCGGAATACGCGCGGGGGCCGTGGCGGGGATCCCTGCAGCCGGGCAAGTACGGACTGTCGGAACCCGCCGGGCCGAGGCTCGGGCCCACCGCCATCGCCGATGCGGGGATCGTCCTCGTCCCCGGCGTCGCCGCCGACCGGTCGGGGATGCGGATGGGCCGCGGCGCCGGCTACTACGACCGCAGCCTCGCCCACGCCACGGGCCGCGTCGCGGTGATCCTGCACCCGAACGAGGTGGTCGGCGCCGTGCCGCACGACGCCCACGACCTCCCCGTCGACGCCATAATCACCGCCGAAGAGCTGATCCCCCCCGGCGCCTGAACCGTTCCCCCGGTTCTCAGTCGCCTGCCCCGTTCCGAGCCTCTTTCCCGGGCGACTGCGCGGCTTCCCCGGTTCACCGTGGGGTGCCCCCGCCGGAATCCGATGGAACCGATCGCCCGCCGCGCGCGTCCAATGCGGTGACGGCGGAAGTTTCGGACGCGCCATGCGGCGCGGGATGAGGGGGACGGCATGAGGGGGATGGCATGAGGGGGACGGAATGAGGGTATCGAGTGACCGGACTGGAACGCGGGAGGGGACGAAAACCCGGGAAAGCTCCGGCGCCTCGAGGGCGGCGTTCGGGGGCTCGGCGTGGGCGCGGAAGTTCCCGCCGCGCAGGCGCCGGCGGGCGATCGCGCTGGCTCTGGCTCTGCTCGCGGCGACGATCGCCGTGCGGGACCTGGCCGCGCCCGACGCCGGAACCGTGCCGGCCGTAGTCGCGGCGAAGGACGTCGAGGCCGGAGCACCGCTGACCGAGACCGACGTGGAAGTGGCGGCGATACCCGCCGAGCTGCTCCCCGATCGGGCGATAGCCGACGTCGGCGACGTCATAGGCTCGGCTCCGGCCGGACCATTGGCGCGCGGGGAGATCCTCACCGAACCCCGCTTCGCCGGCATGGCTCTGGCGGAGGCGCTGACCGGCATGGACGACGCGCGCATCGTCGCCGTATCCCCGCGGGATTCCGGGCTGACGCAGATGCTGCGCACGGGCGACGTCGTGGACGTGCTCGCGCCGGGGCCGGAGGCCGGGTCGGCCCGGCCCGTGGCCAACGGGGCGCGGGTGGTGCTCGCCGACGACGACGGCGTGGTGCTGCTCGCCCTGCCGCCGGGAGCGGCGGCGACCGTCGCGTCCGCGGGCCTCGACCTCCCGCTGACGCTCGTGCTGTCCAGGTGACTCGCGCGAACGACGACGGCCAATACACGAACCGCACACCGGTGCCCGGATGACCGCGTACGGACGATTTCCCACACGCCGTTACATGTATGAATGAAGCGCCAAGCCTTATGACATGCGCAGATACTCGACAGTAAACGGGCATTATCCAATTCAATCGGGCATTTCGGAAATGCAGGGAAGCGACGGAAACGCGGGCCGCCGAGGGCCGCAAACGCCCAGGAGCAATCTCCGAAAACACTGGTGGCGCCAACCGATTCAACCGGGGGGTATGCGACGCTCACCCCTCCTCGGTGCACGTCCGGTGATGACCGATTACTTTGGAATCGTCAGGCTTCCGCTACGAAGGGAAACAATCATGCTTGCGGGATTCAAGGAATTCATCATGCGCGGCAACGTCATCGACCTCGCGGTCGGCGTCGTCATCGGTTCCGCGTTCACGTCCATCGTCACCGCCTTCACCGAGAATCTTCTTCAACCCCTGATCAACGCCGTCGGCGGCACGGACGCCGCGGACGGCCTCGGCTTCCGCATCCTGTCCGCCAAGGAAAACACCTTCCTGGACTTCGGCTCCGTCATTTCGGCGGCCATCAACTTCCTGCTCGTCGCCGCCGTCGTGTACTTCGTCATCGTCGCCCCGATGAACAAGTTCAACAAGATGCGCGAGGCCAAGCTGGAGACCGCGGCCGAGGAAGAGGTCACCGAGGCCGACCTGCTCACCGAGATCCGCGACCTGCTGGCCCGCCAGACCGGCACCCCGGACGCCCAACTGAACAAGAACATCGACGGAGACGTGAGCGACGGCGGCGCGCACCGGGCATAGGGCGCGCAGACTCCCTCCGCTCCCTCCGACTCCCCGCGGACCCGTGAAACGGGCTCAGCCCCAATGCGGCGGCATCTCGCCGCGCCAGAACCCCTCATCGAAACCCCGGACGTCATCCGGGGACTCCGGTGGGGGGTTCCCGCTTTCCGGCTTCGACTTCTTGCGGGTGAACGCCGCGGGAGGGGCGCCGGCCCTGCGCCGGGGACGGCGGCGTCGTGAAGCACCGCCATCCTTGCGGTTCGCGGCCTCCCCCGAATCCGACTCCCCCGAATCCGCCGGCTCCCCCGAACCTCCGGGCTCCCCCGGCCCGGAAGCATTCCCCCCGGCGGCGGTCACACCCGCCACCGGCCCAGATCTTCGATGACGTGCGACACCAGCGGGCCCAACGTGGCCATGCCGTCGCGCACCGCGGCGCGGCTGTCGGCGAGGTTGACCACCACGGTCGAACCGGACACGCCGGCCAACCCGCGGGACAGGCCCGCCTCCGTCGAACCGGCGGCGAGGCCCGACGCGCGCAGCGCCTGCTCGATGCCGCCGAGACGGCGATCCAGGACCTTGCGCGTCGCCTCCGGGACCAGGTCGCGCGGGCCAACGCCCACGCCACCGACCGTGACCACCAGATCCGCGCCGCCGACGACGGCGGTCTCCAGCGCCATGCGCACCTCGCGCTTCTCCGACGGGGACGTGACCACCGCGTCGACGCGGTAACCGTCCTCCTCGAGCAGCTCCACCATCAACTCGCCGGTGCGCTCGTCATCCGACGCGCGATCGCCGACCAGCACCACCAGCGCACGGCGCGTCTGCGCCGCCGCCGCGATCTCCCGCTCGATGGCCTCGAGATTGTCGTCATCCGGCTCGAGATCGGATTCCAGGCCCTCACCGTCGAAGCGTCCGGCGCCGTCCAAATCACCCATGTCGCATTCCTTGTCGCATATCAGTCGCCAAACGGTCGCGGATCATCCGCGAGGACGCCGGATCATCCCGGCATCACTCCGGGGCCGCCTCCAACGTGACGTCGACCGTGCGCTCTCCGCGCCCGTCTTCGTCCGTCACGGTCAGTTTGACAGTATCCCCGACCGCTCGCGACCGGATCGCGGCGATCAGGGCGACACCGGAGTCGACCCTGCGATCATCCACTTTCACGATCAAATCCCCGGGCCGCAAGCCCCCTCGCTCCGCCGCACCCCCGGGCGTGACGTCTCCGACCAACGCCCCGGGCAGCTGGGAGCGGGTGTCGATCGAGGCGTTGATGGCCGGCATCTTCACCGAACCGTCCTTGATGAGCGCGTCCGCGATGCGGCGGGCCTGGTTCACCGGGATGGCGAAACCGAGGCCGATGTTGCCGGCCTTCTCGCCGCCGGTGTTCGAGGCGATGACGCTGGGCACGCCGATGAGATTGCCGTCCAGGTCCACCAGGGCACCGCCCGAATTGCCGGGGTTGATGGCCGCGTCGGTCTGGATGGCGTCGAGAACCGTGGACTCGCCGCCCGCCGACGACACGCCCACCGGGCGGTTGATCGCGGAGACGATGCCGGAGGTCACCGTCGACGCCAGGCCCAGGGGCGAACCGACGGCGACGACTTGCTGGCCGACGGACACCTTCGACGAGTCGCCGAGGGTGATCGGGCGCAGATCGTTGACGTCCTTGACGCGGATCACCGCGATGTCGCTGGGGCGGTGGCCGGCCACGTACTCGGCGGCGTGCGTGGTGCCGTTGTTGAGCACCACGGTCATGCGGGCGCCCGGCTCCTCGGCGCCGGCGACGACGTGCTGGTTGGTCAGCACGAGACCATCGGAGGACAGCACCGAGCCCGACCCGGACGCCGTGCCGCGTTCCGTGGCCACCTGGATGGACACGACGCTGTCGAGTGCGGCCTGCGCCGCGGCCTCGATCGAGCCCTTCGGCGCCGGCTCGGAGCGGGCGTTCCCGGGCCGATCCAGCGCGTTGGTCACGTTCGATCCACCCGGGGAGCCCACGGCCCCGCTGGTGATGATCGCCGCGGTGGCGCCGCCGACCGCGGCCGAACCGAGCATGAGGGCCGCGATGCCGAGGGCCCCGATGCTCTTGGCCTTCTTCGCGCGGCCGTTCCCGCCGTCGTCGCCCGGCCCGCCGTCACCGGTGGCCGGGGCCTGCCCGAAGGAGTCGGCGCCGGACCCGGGTCCGCCCGCCGGAGAGCCGTACGGGGAGGAGTCGTGCGGGGAAGAGTCATGGCCGGCTCCGTAGCGCTGGCCCGCTCCGTGGCCCCCGGTTCCGCCGGCGCCGTACGGGCCGGCGCCGGTGCCGCCCGCTCCCTGCGCCCCGAATCCCGCGGTGGGCTGGGCGCCCCACCCCGGGTCGCCGCCGTGGGACTCCGATGCGGACGCGTGCCGTTCAAAACCCCCGGGGCGGCCGTTGTCGCCGGCCCCATTGCTCCATCGGGATTGGTCGTTAGTCATGCGGACAACCATGCCTTTTCGATCTGACAGGACACTGAGAGCCTACTGCGTGGCGTCGATGAAGTTGACCACATCGGTGGACAACTTTTTCCAATGGGAGCCTATGGCCCTCACCCGACGGCCGGCTCCCCATTTCGGGTGGCCGATCCGGGCAGCCGGACGCGCATCAGGGCGCCGCCGTCATCGGAATCCTCCACCGCGATGGTGCCGCCGTGGCGGGCGATGACCTGCTTGACGATGGCCAGGCCCAGACCGGAACCCGGCATCGACCGGGACTGGATGGCCCGGTAGAAGCGGTCGAACACCTTGGCGCGCTTGTCCTCGGGGATGCCGGGGCCGGAATCCGCGACGGTGAGCTCGACCAGATCGTCGCCGACCGGGCGCAGCTCGATGCGCACCGTGCCGTCCTCCGGGGACCACTTCGCGGCGTTGTCCATGAGGTTGAGCACCGCGCGCCCCAGCGCCGCGGGATCGCCGAACAGGAACCACGGGTTGAGCTTCAGAATGAACGTCACGTCCGGGCGGCGCCTCTCGACGCGCTCGAGGGAAGTCTCGATGACGTCCACGACGTCGACCTCCTCGATCACCTGCTGCGGGCCATCCTCGCGGGCGAGGTCGACGAGGTCGCCGACGAGGGTCGACAGCTCCTCGATCTGGGCGATGACGTCCGACTCCAGTTCCTCGCGGTCCTTCGCCGAAATCGCCGCGCCGGAACGCGACGCCATCATCAGCAGCTCCACGTTCGTGCGCAGCGACGTCAGCGGCGTCTTCAACTCGTGTCCGGCGTCGGCGACGAGCTCCGCCTGTTTGATCCGCGACGCCTGCAGCGCCGCGAGCATCTCGTTGAACGACCGCGTGAACCGCGCCAGCTCATCCTGCCCGTGCACGGGGATGGGCCGCAGCTCATCTGTCTCGGCGATCCGATCGGCCGCCCGCCGCAGCCGCGCCACCTGGCGCAGGCCGGCCGTGGCCACGGTGATGCCCGCCGCCGCGGCGAAGAACACGCCGATCGCGGAGATCACGAACAGCACCCCGCCCAGCGACCGCAGCACGGTGTTGGTGGACTCGAGGCTGTTGGCCAGCACCAGCGTCGCACCCGACGGGTCGTGGATCGCGTAGATCCGCTTGTTGCTGAACTCGTCGGTGCGCAGCGACTCGGTGCGGTTGCCGCTGATCACCGCCCACTCCGGGCCGCCGATGTTGATGGTGCCGCCGCGGCCGGTGACGCTGCCGCGGGCGAAGAACATCGCGTCGAGGTCCGGGTTGAGGATCTTCAGCGAATCCGCGGTCACGATGGGCTCGATGGCGAACTCCGACGCGTAGGGCGAATTGAGCAGCTGCGTCGCCTGCGTCTTCAGGTTCTCGTCGACCTCGCGGTACAGGGTCGCCTGCACGGTGACGAACGCCGCGAGCGTCATCAGACCGACCGACGCGGCCACGATCAGCGCGGTGAGCAGCGTCAGCCGCCAGCGCAGCGACATCCGGTGGCCGAAACCCGAGTTGAAGGCGCGGTCGAATTCCTCGCCGTCGATGGCGGCCGACGCGTCGCCCTTCTTCCCGCCCTTGGCCGGCTTGCCGTTCCTGCCGTTCCTGCCGCCCGGCCACGAAAAGCTCGGCCACGACGATTCCGCCCCGGCCTCCGCCGTCTCCCCGGCGCCCGGCGTGGGCGACGCGTGGGCGCCCTCGGGGGCGCGGTCGGCGTCGTGAAGCGGATCCGCGGGCGCGGCATCCCGGGCGCCGCGGGAACGGCGCAGAATCACGGCGCGGTCTCCCGCAGGACGTAGCCGACGCCGCGGACGGTGTGGATCAGACGCGACTCGCCCTCCGCCTCCGTCTTGCGGCGCAGGTACCCGATGTACACCTCCAGAGCATTGCCGGAGGTCGGGAAGTCGTAGCCCCACACGTCCTCGAGGATGGAGGTGCGCGACAGGACGCGCCGCGGGTTGTTCATCAGCAGCTCGAGCAGCGCGAACTCCGTGCGGGTCAGGCTGATGGCGCGGTCGCCGCGGAACACCTCGCGGGTGTCGGGGTCGAGGCTGAGGTCCTCGAACTTCAGGGCGACCGGATCCTGCGTCGTGGTGGGCTCCAGCGCGGCGCGGCGCAGCAGGGAACGCACGCGGGCCAGCAGCTCCTCCAGCGCGAAGGGCTTGGGCAGGTAATCGTCGGCGCCCGCGTCGAGGCCGGACACGCGCTCGGACACGGAGTCGCGGGCGGTGAGCATCAGCACCGGCAGGTCATCGCCCTCGCTGCGCAGGCGGCGGCACACGTCGAGGCCGTCGAGCTTGGGCATCATCACGTCGAGGATCGCCAGGTCGGGCCGGTCCGACGAGATCTTCGCCAGCGCCTGCTCGCCATCCTCGGCCAGATCCACCGTGTACCCGTTGAACGTCAGCGACCTCCGCAGCGATTCGCGCACGGCCTGGTCGTCGTCAACCACCAAAATCTTCATGCGCCCATTGTGCCGTGAACGTCTGAGCCGGCGCTGAGAGCAACGCCGGAAGTGGCCCGGGACATGTGCCGGACATGCTCGGGAAGCCCCCGAAAGACCGAAGACCCGCTCCCCCGGTGCGGGGAGCGGGTCTTGCGGCGATGAAGCCTGCGGACGTCCTAGAACTGTTTGACGTCGATCAGGCCGAGCTGGGCGGCCTTGACCAGGCGGCGGGGCACCATGTGCACCTGGCCGTCGATCTTGACCTCCTGGAGGGCGACATTGTCGGCCTTCCACTGGGAACGGCGGGCGCGGGTATTGGCCCGCGACATGCGGCGCTTGGGAACTGCCATTTGGGTTTACCCTCCTTCTTAGTTCTTCTTGGAACGGCGCGGAACGCGGTTGCCGTAACGGCGCTGGAACTTCTCGACGCGGCCGGCGGTGTCCATGACACGCTGGGCGCCGGTCCAGAACGGGTGCGACTCGGAGGTCACGTCGACGACGATGAGCGGGTACTCATTGCCGTCCTCCCACTGGACGGTGCGGCCAGAAGTGGCGGTGGAACGGGTCAGGAACTGAGTGCCCGTGCCCGCATCCTGGAAGACCACCGGGTGGTAGTCGGGGTGGATGTCCTTCTTCATGCTTTCGATTCCCTCAGGATTGAACTACGGGTCGCTTCCGGGCGGCGTGGGCGGATTTTCGCTTCACGACGTATGATTCGCCGCGGAACGTGGATCGCGCCGGAGCCCGGATCGTGCCCGAGTTGGGTTCGTATGCGTGCAACATCGCCGCTGAATCGGCGATGAACCTCTAGCACCCTACACCCGCGGCCGCCCATAAGGAAAAACGCGTGGGCCGGGGCCGGCGCCGCACCCGCGGCAAATGGGCGTGCTCCCAGGCGATTAGGAATCCGGCGGGGGCGGCCTGTAGGGTAGACCCTCGCTGTTGTCTGTTTATTCGTTTGACGCCCAGTGCCCTGGCACGACGGCGCCCCGGAACAGAAGAGCACTCCCCCTCCGAGCACCTGAGCAGTGTTCACGCACGTACCGCCCGGCAGATCCGCCGGCACCACGAGCAGGAGGGGAAGCGGCGATTCTGGACCGGTGCGGCGCCTCGCAGCCGGCTGATGGGCGGCCAGGAAGCAAAGGAAAGCCCATGTCGGCGATTTGCCAGGTCACGGGACGGAAGCCGAGCTTCGGCAAGACCGTCTCCCACTCGCACCGGCGCACCTCACGCCGTTGGAACCCCAACGTGCAGCGCAAGAAGTTCTACCTCGCCTCCGAGGGGCGCACCATCACCCTGACGGTGTCCCCGAAGGGTCTCAAGACCATCGACAAGCTCGGGATCGAGGCCGTCGTGGCCCAGATCCGCGCCCGTGGGGAGAAGATCTAAATGGCACGTAATGACATTCGTCCCATCATCAAGCTGAAGTCGACCGCGGGTACGGGTTACACGTACGTCACGCGGAAGAACAAGCGGAACAACCCGGATCGCATCACGCTGAAGAAGTACGATCCGATCGCCCGCAAGCACGTCGAATTCCGCGAGGAGCGCTAACTCATGGCCAAGAAGTCCAAGATCGCCAAGAACGAGCAGCGCAAGGAGATCGTCGCCCGCTACGCCGAGCGTCGCGCTGAGCTCAAGGCCATCATCAAGTCCCCGAACACCTCCGACGAGGATCGTGCCGAGGCGCAGTACGAGCTGAACCGTCAGCCGCGCGACGCCTCCCCGGTCCGCGTCCGCAACCGTGACGCCGCCGACGGCCGCCCGCGTGGTTACCTGCGCAAGTTCGGTCTGTCCCGCGTCCGCGTCCGTGAGATGGCCCACCGTGGCGAGCTCCCGGGCGTCCGTAAGTCCAGCTGGTAAGAGGGAGACACTCACATGAAGCGCAACCACGGCAACAAGAAGGCGCGGATGGAGCAGTCCCGCCGCCCGAAGAAGAACCCGCTCAAGGCCGCCGGCGTTGAGAAGGTCGATTACAAGGACATCAACCTGCTGCGTCAGTTCATCTCCGACCGGGGCAAGATCCGCTCCCGTCGCGTGACCGGCCTGACCCCCCAGCAGCAGCGCCAGGTCGCCACCGCGGTCAAGAACGCCCGCGAGATGGCCCTCCTGCCGTTCACCAGCCGCTAAGTCGGCTGGTCGGCGGGAGCCGATCAATCGAACACCCGCCGCAAGGCTGATTCAAGCGCTGGCCGCATGACGATGAACATGCGATGACAGCGTAAACGGACCCGGTTCCGCTTCCCCGACGGGAAGTGGCCGGGTCCGTTTTCTGATGCCCGGCCGCCCCACACGACCCATCCCCCGCCACCCCGTCCCCGCTCCCGAAAGGCCCCCATGCCCGACCTGATGCAGATCCTCACCGGCTTCGGCTCGGTGGCGCTGATCATCTTCATCGGCTGGCTCGTCGGCCGCGGCGGCGTGCTGGGCAAGAACGGCGGCTTCGCGCTTAACATGGTCGTCTACTGGGTGGCCATGCCCTGCATGCTGCTGCACACCCTGGCCCGTTCCGATGCGGGGGCGGCGCTGGGGCAGGCGTTCGCGGTGGCGGCGGGTTCGGCGCTGACGGTCGCCGCCGTGTACCTGCTGCTGGCCAAACCGCTCGTCGGCCAGCGGGGGCCGGAGCGCGTCGTCGGCGCGATGTCGTCGAGCTACAACAACGTCGCCAACCTGGGCATCCCCATCGCCACCGCCGTCCTCCACGACGCCACCGCGGTCGTGCCGGCGCTGATCTTCCAGATCGCGTTCTACGCGCCGGTCTGCCTCACGGTGCTGGACATCCTGACGTCGCGGCACGGGCGCCTGGACATCCGGCGCACCCTGATGACGCCCCTGAAGAACCCCATCTTCGTCGGCGCCGCGCTGGGCCTGGCGGCCGGGGCGCTGCCGGATGGCTTGCCGACGGTGCTGGCCTCTCCCATCGGCCTGCTCGGCCAGGCCGCCGTGCCCATGGCTCTGCTGGCGTTCGGCATCGGGTTGCATGGGACGGCGGTGCTGCGGAAGGGCACCGCGCCGCGGCGGGCGATCGTCGTGTCGTCGGTGCTGAAAAACCTCGGGCAGCCGCTGGCCGCGTGGTTCATCGCGTCGGTGCTGCTGGGGATGGAGGGCCACGCGCTGCTGGCGGCGGTGGTCATCGCGGCGCTGCCGACGGCGCAGAACGTCTACACGTTCTCGTCGCGTTTCGGGCGGGGCACGGTGCAGGCCAGGGACTCCGCGGTCGTCACCACGTTGGCGTGCGTGCCGGTGGTCCTGGTCATCGCGCTGCTGCTGGGGTAACCGCGCCACCCGCTCCGCTTTCGCCGCTACCCTTGTGGGCGTGGAACTGCTCAAGGAACTCCTGTCCGACGACCCTTCCGTCCCCCGTCTCACCTGCTACGACGAAACCACAGGTGGCCGCACCGATTTGAGCGCCATCACGCTGGACAACTGGGCGTCGAAGATCGGCAACATGCTCCACGACGAGTTCGACCTCGATCCGGGCGATTCCGCGTGGATCGACCTGCCCCCGATCTGGCAGGCGGCGTGCATCGTCGCGGGCGCCGAACGCGCGGGCATCGAGCTTTCGAGCGAGGATCCCCTGGTGGTGTTCACCACCGTCGGCAAGCTTTCCGAGTGGGAGGAGAAGTTCCCCGACGCCTACCTCGCCGCCGTCACCGATGACGTCTTCGGCCGCGGCGTCGTCGAAACGGGCGGGGAGATTCCCCCGGGCGTCATCGATTTCGGCCCGGAGGTCCGGCTGCATCCGGACGGCTACATCGGCATGGGCCCGGATGAGGGCCAGGTGCTTCTCGACGACCTCACGCCCGCCGAGCTCGCCGCCCGCGCGAAAGAGGTCGCCGCGGAGGCGGGCCTGGACGACGGCGCGCGCGTCATTTCGGCCGGCTGGGCCGGGGGCCCGACCGCGGAAGAATGGATCCGTTCGGTGCTCGCGGCGTGGTCCGTGGGGGGTGCGGCGGTGATCGTGCGCGGCGGCGACGACGAGCGGATGGCGAGGATCGCCGACATCGAAAAGGCGCGGCCGCTGGGGTAGCGGCCGCGCCGTCGGAAAGCAGCCGGTTTTTCGAACTGCTGCACTGCTGGATCTGCTGCGTGGTGGGGCTTGATGCTGGACTTGATCCGGGACTTGCTGCGCCGCGGGGCCCACTACACGAGTCCTACTTCACGGGGAGCAAATCCACGGGGATCTACTTCACGTCGCGGCGGGAGGCGGCGACGAGGCCGCCGCCGATGACCGCGATGGCCCAGGCCGCGAGGACCAGTCCGGCGTGGGTGCCGGAGATGCCGGTGTCCATCATGCCGGTGAGCTGTCGCGACGCGATCCACGGCAGGTACTTGCTGAGGGTCTGGAAGAACTCGACGGGCACCTGGCTGACGGCCATCTCGATGACCATAATCCATGCGATCGGCAGGCCCACCGCAACGGCGGTGACGGGGACGAGCATGCCGACGGCCGAGCCGATGGCGGTCCACAGGAGCATCATGCCGACCATGCCGGCGGCGAGGGCGAACTTCTCGGGGACGAGGACCCCGACCGCCGCGAGGAAACCGGCGGCGATGGCGAATCCGGCGATGACCGTGGCGGCGACGATGATCAGCTGCGCGGCCATCCGGGCGACGTGCACGCCGGGGCGGCTGTTCGCCGTGAGGTACCCGAATGCGACCCTGCGCCCGGAGATCTCGGAGGCGGAGCCGGCGGCGGCGAAGATCATGGCGAGGATCACCACGATGTCCGCGCTGACCAGCACCTGGTCGAACGTCGGTTCATAGCGGAAAGTCGTCGCATCGCCGCGCGTGGTCAGCCACGCCATCACGGGCAGGCCGACGGTGAACGCGAGCATCGAGATGACGTATCCCCAGGTCGACCGCAGGTTCAACATCCGGCCGAGTTCGGAGCCGAGCAGGTTGAGCGCACCGGGGACGGGTGCGGGCTGCACGGCGAACGTCGGGGGCGCGGTGCTCGAGTTATTCGTGGTCGTCTCGCCGGCGGTGGCTGTGTTCGCAGTCGTGCTGCCGGAGGCCGGGGTGTTGGTGGCCGTGTTGCCGGTGGCCGGGGTGTTGGTGGCCGCGTTGTCGGTGGTCGCTGTGTTCGTAGTCGAGGTGCTCATTGTGTTTCTCCTGAAGTTGTGGTGGTTGCCGCGCGGGTCGCGGTGGTCGGAGGGCGGCGCCGAGCTGGGTCCGGGGAGGGCCGGTCTCTTCGGCGATGACCTACGCCGCGGCCCTTCCGGGATAACCGCCGTCGCTGCCGTACTCCGCGTGCCGGGAGGCGACCTCCCAGTAGGCCTCTTCGAGGTTGTCGTGGCCGTCGAGAAGCTCTTCCTTGTCCCACTCCCCGATCAACCGGCCCTTGCCGATGATCACCAGCCGATCGGCGGTGACTTCCATCTCGGACAGGAGGTGGGAGGAGACGAGGACGGAGCGGCCTTCGTCGGCGAAGGCGCGGATGGAGCGGCGGATCCAGCGGATGCCGTCTGGGTCGAGGCCGTTGACGGGTTCGTCGAGCACGAGGTGCGACGGGTCGCCGAGCATCGCCGTGGCGAGCCCGAGCCGCTGCTTCATGCCGAGCGAGAATCCGCCGATGCGCTTGCCCGCGACGGACTCCAGGCCGACGAGCGAGAGGCATTCGCCGACGCGGGTGTCGTCGATCGCGGCGGATCGGGCGACGGAGCGGAGGTGCCCGCGTGCGGTGAGCTTGGGGTTCATCCAGCCGGCGTCGAGCATGGCGCCGACGACGCGGGCGGGGGCCCGGTAGCCGGACAGGGGGCGGCCGTCGACGAGTGCTTCGCCGCGGTCGATGCGGTCGAGGCCGAGCATGCAGCGCATGGTCGTCGACTTGCCGGAGCCGTTGGGGCCGAGGAAGCCGGTGACGGCGCCGTCCGGGACGTTGAAGGTGAGGTCCTCCACGATCCGGTTGCGGCCGTAGGACTTGGTGAGATTCCTGATTTCGAACATGACCCCATGGTCATCGAAATGCGGGTGCGCCAAATCGCCCCACGGGATGGTTTCCGCAGGTCGATTTGGCGTTGCCGGGTCATACCGGGGTACTAGACGGCGGCATCAGGACACGTCGAGCGCATCGCCTTCGGGGTCGGGGCGCCGCTCTCGCCTGCGATTCTCCCTGCGAATCACCCGGCCGGGATTGCACCACCCCGCCGGATGCTCGTTTTCGGCCGGATTGCGCTCGGGGTCCATGGATCTCGGTGGATCCCACACGACCCGGGGTTCCTCCGTGCCATTACCCGGGCGGGACCACCACTTGTCGGGGTCGGTCCTCGAGTCGTCGGTGTTCGCGTGGGTGCCGGGGTCGACGAACGTGAAGTTCGGCAGATCGGTCTTGCCGCCGAACTTCCAGCCCTGGATGTGGTGCATGTGGCACGACGCCGCCGGCGCCGAGGACATCGGTGCCGAGCTCATCCCCTCCTCTCCGAAGAGGGCGAGGTACTGATCCATCGATCCGAGCCTCCGCGACCGCCCGAAGTACAGGGTCCGGCCCCGGAAATCGAGAACCTGGAGGAACAGGTTGCGAGCATCGCAACGCTCGACGGCATCGGCCACCGTCATCTGCACGTTCGTGTCAGTTGACGCAGTTCCGTTGAGCGCCAGCAGCTCCGCCAACGTGGTTACCGCGACGATCGAGGTCGTCCCCCGCGCCGGCGCCAGACGACCACGCTTCCGCTTGTGCGTCCGCCCGCCGTCACGGTCGGAGATCCCGTAGCACGTATCGGAATCCGCACCGAAGCTCGGATCGACGACCGCGCCACCGCGACCCAACGGGGAATCATCCTCGGGCCTGCCACCGCCCTCGGGCGCCATGCCATCTCCCGGGCAAGGGTCCACGTCGGGGTCCTCGTCATTTTGCGGCCGAGAACCTCCCGCGGAGTCCACACCACCCTCGGGTGCTCCACCGTCCGGATCCGAACCCCACCCTTCACCACCGGTCGGGTCGGCGCCGCGACCGAACCCCGCGGCCAGCGCGGATTCCACGGCGTCGTGAAGGCGCTGGGAAGGTGTGCGCAGGTCATCCGCGGCGTCGTCAAGCAAACCACCGGGGCGCCCATGATCGGCGGCGAGCCTCTTGAACAGCGCGGCCAGATGCGGCGTGAGATGGCCGTAGATCTTGCTCATGCCTTCGTGGCCCTGCTTGCCCACGCGGATCGAACGGTTCCGCTTGCGATCCTCGTCGGTGTACGGGTCATCGATCCCGAACAGCGCGCGCAGCATCGTCCCGAGCTGATCGAGGTCATCGACGCGGATCTTCTCCACCAATTCGGCGATGTGGGGATCGGCCTTTTCGGTGAGTTCCGCCTGGATTTTGAATGGCATGGAGCGAATCGCCCGGTCGATCTTCTCCACGGCGTCGGCGCCGATGACTCCCTGTTCTACCTTCTCCCGCACCGCGGGCATGTACTCGGGATTGGTGGAGGAATCGTACTGGGGCTCCCACTGATGCAGCCGATGGTGCGCCGCGGCACGCCGGCGACCCTCGGCGCGCGACGTGTTCGCGCACTCCGCGAACCTTTTCGCCACCGCCCGATCCGGCACATGGTGATGCGTCCGAAGCACCTTCATGAACTCCGCGTCGATGATGGCCATCCTCTTGCGGGCCCGCTCCAGGGCCGCGTACGCGTCGTCGACCTGCTGCCGATCCAGCCGGTCCCACCCACCGGTCGCCACCTCGACCGCCTCGCCGATGGTGGCGATGGCGGCGAGGAGGTCCGTGGCACATCCCGCTGGTCCGGTCATGCCCCCATCATCACGGAGCTTCACGACGATGGCCAGCCGAAACCCGAACTATTTTTCGATCTCATATGAACCCGACAAAGCGGCCGCCCACATCGCGCTTCCCGCACACGTTTTACCAACGTTGCATGCCAGAAAGGCCATTACCCCCACACACACACTGCACCCATCGTTGCATTTTCGAGCGCCGACACGGATATCGATTCCTCGTTCGATTTAGCGCGCCTCATGCACGCTCTTCGCTCGGCTGTCCGCCTGCCCAAATTCCCCGGTTCGCCTTCCGAGATTCCCAGCCAACTCCCGCAACGTCCCCGCCCCGCAGCGCCCCTCCCCTACTCCAGCTCGCCGACGCCGACGCGCCCGGTGCTCAGCGCGAACAGCACGGCGTGGACGCGGTCGCGGGCGCCGGTTTTCATCAGGATGCGCCCGACGTGCGTCTTCACGGTCGGCATCGCGATGTACAGCTCCTCCGCGATCTCGGCGTTCGTCCGCCCGAGCGCGATCAGCCGCAGAATCTCCTCTTCGCGCAGCGTCAGCGGGTCCGGCAGGTCGTCGCGGATCCCCGTCTCCCCGGCGGTCCCGCTTGACGACGGCCCATCGCCCCTCGTTTCCGTGCCCTTCCCGAGCATCGGCCGGACCTGCGCGATCAGGCGCGCGGCCGACCTCGCCGACAGCGCCGAATCACCCGCGGCGACGTCGCGGATGGCGGCGAGCAACTCTTCCGGCGCCGCATCCTTGAGCAGGAACCCGGAGGCGCCGGCGGCGATGGCATCGGTGACGTATTCGTCGATGTCGAAGGTGGTCAGCACGAGGATCCTCGGGCCGCCACCCGGCCCATCCGCACCCTGCGCCTCATCCCCTCCTTGCGCATCGACCGCACCCCGGGGGCCGGCCGCGCCGAGAATCCGCCTGGTGGCCTCGATGCCGTCGACGCCGGGCATCCGGATGTCCATGAGGATCACGTCGGGCGCGTCGTGGGCGGCCAGCGCCACGGCGCCCGCGCCATCATCGGCCTGCCACGAAACCTCCATGTCATCCTGCGAATCGACGACCATCGCGAAACCGGCGCGCACCAGCGACTGATCATCGGCCAGCGCCACCCGGATCACGCCGTCGCCTCCGCCGCTGCCGTTCATCGCCTCTGCCCCATTCATCGCGTCCCTTCCTCCGGCAGCCGCGCGGTGACCGTGTATCCGCCCGGCGCGTCATCGATGTCCAGCGTGCCGCCATGCAGCGCCACGCGCTCCCGCATTCCCGTGATGCCCCGGCCGATGCGCGGCGCGCCGCTTCTGCTTCGCGACGCCTCCACCTCGACGTTGCCCGGCCCCGCGTCGTTGTGCACCGTGACCGCGCAGCCGCGCCTGCCCCACTCCAACCGCACGTCGACCGCAACGTGGCCCGCATGTTTCAGCGCGTTGGTCAGGGATTCCTGGATGATGCGGTAGATGGTCAGCTGCGTCGTCGCCCCCACCACCGGGCGCGGCCCCTCTTCCTCGAAGGTCACGCGGAGTCCCGCCCTCGTCGATTCCGCGACGAGCTGCGGCAGCGCATCCAGGCCGGGCATGGGGGCGAACTGCACCTCCGCAGCGCCCCCACCCGACGCGCCCCGTCCCGACTCACCCCCGCCCGACTCACCGCGAACCGACTCACCGCCGCCCGACTCACCGCGAGCCGACTCACCGCCGCCCGACTCACCCGCGGCCGAATCCGCCGCGTGGCCGGACCGGGCCGACGCCGGGCCGTCGTCAAGCGGGGCAACCGCCCCGTCCTCGGCCGGATCCCGGAGCACCGACAGCAACTGCCGCATCTGCCCCAGGGAATCGCGGGCGGTGGAAGCGATGTTCTCCAGCGCCTCCACGGCCTTGTCGGGGTGCTTGGCGGCGATGAACCTGCCGCCGTCGGCCTGCGCGATCACGGCCGTGAGCGAGTGGGCGACGATGTCGTGCATCTCCCGCGCGATGCGCGTGCGCTCCGCGATGGCGGCGAGCTCGGCGCGGTCGCGAAGGGCCGTCAACTCCTGGTCGCGGCGGCGGCGGTTGGAACCCCACATCCAGAAGAAGCCCAGCACGCACAGGGCGGGCAAGGTCTGCAGCAGCGCGACCTGCCACGAAACGACCAGCGCTTCACCGCGCAGCACCATCGCCGCGGGCACGAACACCGCCACCGCGGCCCAGGCGGGCCGGCGCCACCGCACGGGGCAATGGCGGCCCAGGTGGAACATGGCGAAGGCCGTGACCACGAACGCTGAATACGTGGTCGGCAACGCGAGCAGGTGGATGAACAGCAGCACGGGCAGCGCCACGGAGGTGAACATGGGCAGCAGCCGCCGGACGGTCAGCACCGCCCCGGAGGCGATCACCCACGCCAGATGGGCGGGCGACATCCACTCCGGGTAGTCGAGGAAAGACTGCGGCCACCACGCGTTCGGGCCGAAAATGTACTGCTGATCCAGGCTGCGGGTCATGGCCAGGGCGACGAACGCCCCGGCCCCGTCGACCACCGCCCGCAACCACGCGGGCAACTCCAGGCGGCGATCCGCCCACCGGGGCGTTTTTCGCTGTTCGGATGGACCTTCGGACATGCTCCCACGCTAATGCGCCGGCGGGCGCCGCCGGATCATGCCGGAGTATGAGCCCGCGGCCACCCAGCTTTTTCTTATGTTCTGCTAACTTGAGCGCATGGCGACCGTCACATTCGAGCGAGCACAGCTCACCTACCCGGGCGCGGACGAGCCCACCGTCAAGAACCTGGATCTGGACATCGCGGACGGCGAATTCCTGGTCCTCGTCGGCCCCTCCGGCTGCGGGAAGTCCACGTCGCTGCGGATGCTCGCGGGGCTGGAGGAGGTGACCGGGGGCCGGATCCTCATCGACGGCCGCGACGTCACCCGCGACGACCCGAAGGACCGGGACATCGCGATGGTGTTCCAGAACTACGCCCTGTACCCGCACATGTCGGTGCGCGAAAACATGGGATTCGCGCTGAAGCTGGCGAAGGTGGGCAAGGCGGAGCGCAACGGGCGCGTGGAGAAGGCCGCCGCGATGCTCGACCTCACCCCCTACCTGGACCGCAAGCCGAAGGACCTGTCCGGTGGCCAGCGCCAGCGCGTGGCCATGGGGCGGGCGATCGTCCGCGAGCCGCAGGTGTTCCTCATGGATGAGCCGCTGTCGAACCTCGACGCGAAGCTCCGCGTGCAGACCCGCACGCAGGTCGCCGCACTCCAGCGCGAGCTGGGCGTGACGACGGTCTACGTCACCCATGACCAGGTGGAGGCCATGACCATGGGCGACCGGGTGGCCGTGCTCGACCACGGGGTCCTGCAGCAGGTCGCGCCGCCGAAGGAGCTGTACGCCCGGCCGGCCAACGTGTTCGTCGCCGGGTTCATCGGTTCGCCGTCGATGAACCTGATGCGGGGCCGGCTTGACGACGGCGCGGTCGTGATCGGGGGACGCCGCATCCCCGCGGACCCGGCCGTGGTCGGCGGGCTCGGCGGGCACTCCGGGGACGTCATCGTCGGCGTGCGCCCGGAGGACACGGCGGTGGCCGCGGAGGCGGGGGCGCCCGGCGCGGGCGAGGCCGGCGCAGGAAGGGCCGGCGGCATCGGCGCAACCGTGGTGCTGGTGGAGGAGCTCGGCGCGGATTCCTACGTCTACGCCCACCCGGATGACGCGATCACCGGCGGCCGCGGGGATTCCGGCACCGCCGCGGCCGAGCCGCTCATCGCCCGGGTCGGCGACGGCGCCGCGCCGCCGCTCGGTTCGCGCGTCGTCCTCGTGCCGGACCCGGCGAAGCTGCATCTCTTCGACGCGGCCACGGGAAACCGACTGAACTGAACCGCGGCCGTGCGCCCGCCGGCTGCACGCCCGCCCGCCACGCCTACCCGTTGCCTCCGCGCGTCACGCCCGCCCCCGCACCTTAAACGACCCTGTGATTCGCCCCACATAACCTTTAGACTCAAACACGTTCCCGGATTGCCGGGGACGATCACGGACACGAAAGGACGACCATCATGGTCTCATTCCGCAAGTCGCTCCTCGCCGGCATCACCGCCACCGGCCTGGTGCTCGCCGGCTGTTCCGCCGATGGCGACGGCGGCGGCGCCGGCAACGCCGCGGCCAACGAGGGCCAGGACGCCCGCGGCCCGATCACCTTCGCGATGGGCAAGAACGACATCGAGAAGGTGCAGAAGATCGCCGAGCGCTGGAACGCGGAGCATCCCGACGAGAAGGTCAAGGTCCACGAGCTGGCCGGCGAGGCCGACGCGCAGCGCGAGGCCCTCGTCCAGTCGCTGGAGGCCTCGTCGGGCGAGTTCGACGTGATGGCCCTGGACGTCACGTGGACCGCGGAGTTCGCCGCCAACGGGTACCTCGTGCCCCTGCAGGACGCCATGAAGGTCGACACCGACGGGCTGCTGAAGCCGGCCGTCGAGTCCGCCACCTACAACGGCACCCTCTACGCGGTGCCGCAGAACACCAACGGCCAGCTGCTGTTCCGCAACACCGAGCTGATCCCCGAGGCCCCGAAGGACTGGGAGGGCCTGCGCAAGTCCTGCGAGCCGCTGCCGGAGGACAAGGGCTGCCTGACGCTGCAGCTGTCGCAGTACGAGGGCCTGAGCGTCAACACCCTCGACGCCATCCACGCCTGGGGCGGTTCCCTCATCGATGACCAGGGCAAGGTCACGGTCGACTCCCCCGAGGCGAAGGCGGGCCTGCAGGCGCTGGTCGACGCCTACGGCGACGGCACCATCACCAAGGAGTCCACGGGCGCGACGGAGGAGGAGACCATGCAGGCCTTCACCAACGAGAAGTCCGCGTACGCCGTGAACTGGCCGTACATGTTCGACGCCGCCGGCGAGACGCCGGTGGCCGGCAAGTTCGAGGTCACCCCGCTGGTCGGCCCGAACGGCGTCGGCGCGTCCACCCTGGGCGGCTACAACAACGGCATCAACGCCCACTCGAAGCACAAGGCCACGGCCCGCGACTTCATCGAGTACGTCATCTCCGAGCAGAGCCAGATGGGCTTCGCCGAGGAGTCCTTCCCGCCGGTGCTGGCCTCGATCTACGACGATCAGAAGCTGATCGAGAAGTTCCCGTACCTGCCGGCGCTGAAGGAGTCGCTGGAGAACGCCAAGCCGCGCCCGGTGTCGCCGTACTACAACGCCATGTCCAAGGCCATCCAGGACAACGCGTACGCCGCCATCAACGGCAGCAAGGACGTGGACAAGGCCATCGCCGACATGAAGGCCGCCCTGGAGCAGGCCTCGAAGTAGCGGGGCGCGGTGCCCCCGGCGACGGGTGCCCGACAACCGAGTCCCCGGCGACGGGGCCCCCGACAACCGGATCCCCGGCGACGGGGCCCCTCCCCAAAAGCCGCGAAAACCGGGATCCAGCGCCCGTCACGCGGGTCATGACCGAACATCGAAGGAGAGTCGAGCGTGTCCACGTCGACCGTCGGCGAGCACAGTGATCGGGTGCCGCCGGACCACGCCGAAGAGTCGGATTTCGGCGATGGCATGACCATGGGCGGGACGCGTTCCCGGTGGAGATCGCGGCTGAAGGTCCCGCTGTTGGTCGGCCCCGCGCTCGCGGTGCTGGCGGTGGTGATCGGCTACCCGGTCATCCGCGCCATCTGGCTCTCGTTCCAGGCCGACCGGCACATCGACCCCGGCACGGGGATGTTCGTCGAGGGCGGGTTCGCGGGGTTCCAGCACTACCTGTACTGGATCACGCAGCGGTGCATGCTTTCCGACGGCACCGTGGGCACCTGCGCCCCGGGCACGTTATCCACGGACTTCTGGCCCGCGGTGGGCATCACGCTGTTCTTCGCGGTCGTGACGGTCACCCTGGAAACCCTTCTGGGCCTGGGCATGGCGCTGGTCATGGCCCGCGATTTCGCGGGGCGCGGCATGCTGCGCGCGGCGGTGCTGGTCCCCTGGGCCATCCCGACGGCCGTGACGGCGAAGCTGTGGCAGTTCATCTTCGCGGACTACGGGATCGCCAACAAGCTGCTGTCGCCGCTGACCGGCGAAACCATCCGCTGGACCACCGACCCGTGGGCGGCGCGCTCGGCGGTCATCGTCGCCGACGTGTGGAAGACGGCGCCGTTCATGGCGCTGCTCATCCTCGCCGGCCTGCAGATGATCCCCCGCGACGTCCACGAGGCGGCCCGCGTCGACGGCGCCACCCCGTGGCAGCGGTTCCTGCACATCACGCTTCCGCTGGTGAAGCCTGCGCTGATGGTGGCGGTGCTGTTCCGCACGCTGGATGCGCTGCGCATGTACGACCTCCCGGTGATCATGATCTCCTCGTCGTCCAACTCCCCGACCGCCACGATCTCGCAGCTCGTCGTCGATGACATGCGGCAGGGCAACTTCAACTCGGCGTCGGCGCTGTCGACGCTGGTGTTCCTGCTGATCTTCGGCGTCGCGTTCGTCATGATCCGTTTCCTCGGCGCCGACGTCTCGGGCTCGCGCGGAATGAAGAAATCCAAGAAGAGCGAGAGCACGGAGGCGAAGCAATGACCGTCGCCAAGCGAATGCGCTCGTGGGCGGGGAACTACTTGGCCGTCATCCTGATCCTGGTGTGGGGCCTGGCGCCCTTCTACTGGATGCTGGTCACCGCGCTGCGGGACAAGGCGCACACGTTCGACACCACCCCGTGGTTCACGCACGTGACCCTGCAGAACTTCGAGGATGCCCTGGCCACAGACAAGGGCAACGACTTCCTGGGCGCCATCGTCAACTCGCTGGTGATCGGCGCGGCGACGACGCTGATCGCGCTGGCGGTCGGCGTCTTCACCGCCTACGCGTTGGCGCGGGTGGATTTCGCCGGCAAGGGCTTCGTCACCGGCATCATCCTCGCGGCGTCGATGTTCCCCGGCATCGCGCTGGTCACGCCGCTGTTCCAGCTCTTCGGCGAGCTGAAGTGGATCGGCACCTACCAGGCGCTGATCATCCCGAACATCTCGTTCGTCCTGCCGCTGACGGTGTACACGCTGACGAGCTTCTTCCGCGATCTGCCCTGGGAGCTGGAGGAGGCCGCCCGCGTCGACGGCGCCACTCGCGGCCAGGCGTTCCGCATGGTGATCCTCCCGCTGGCCACGCCTGCACTGTTCACCACGGCGATCCTGGCGTTCGTGGCCACGTGGAACGAGTTCATGCTCGCCCGCCAGCTGTCGAACACGGCCACGGAGCCCGTCACCGTCGCCATCGCCCGGTTCACCGGCCCGTCGGCGTTCGAGTACCCGTACGCGGCGACCATGGCCGCCGGCGCCCTGGTGACCATTCCGCTGGTGATCATGGTGCTGATCTTCCAGAAGTGGATCGTCTCCGGCTTGACGGCCGGCGGCGTGAAGGCATGACGGTTTTCGCTTGACGACGGCCCGCCGCACCGCGTGCACCGCCTAGACTGACTTCACATGACCGGAATGCACCAGCCCCGCCACGACGCCAAGGCCCGCAGGATGCGGGTGGAGGCGGTGGCGGGGTTCATGTTTTTCTGGACCCTCGTCGTCGGAGGTTGGGCGGTCTACCGCATCGCCGTCGGGGAGCCGTCGGTGGCGCTCAGTTTCATGCTGCTGGTCTTCGTCATCGTCGACGTGGCGATCTGGCGGAAGTGGCGCACCATGGCGTAGCCGCGGCGGCGCCCGGCCCGAACATCAGACCGTGGTCGGATGCGCCGGGACCTCCGCCGTGCTCGGATGGGGTCATGAAGAAGCGCACGAAAATCCTCGCATGGCTCGGAGGCATCGCCGCCGTCATCGTCGTGGCCGGGTTCGCCCTCGTGTGGGTGCTCGGCCCGACGATGGGCGCGATGCTCACGGGCAAACCCATCTTCCTGGTTCCGCCATCGCCCGAACGGTACGCGTCGGCCGCCCTGGACCTCATGGAGAGCCAGGGCATCCACGGCGATTCACCGGAGTTCGCCGAGGCGCGGGCCGAGGCCGAGCGGATGCTCGACTCCGCCGATCTCAAGGACTATTCGGACACGTGGCCGGCGCTCGACCTGTCGATCAACGCGGCGGGCGGCAAGCACTCCAAGGTGCTCCGTCCCGACGGCGGCAACGGCACCGGGGGCTCGGGTTCCGCGGACGCGGAACCGACCGTGACGTCCGAGCCGGCGCAGGGCGAGGGCGGCGGGGCGCGCGTGCTCACGGCGACCGTCCCCACGCACGGCGGCGACGGCGGTGGCCCGGAGTCCCAGCGCTACGCCGATGCCCTCGCGTCCGGCGTCGCCCGCGAGGTGAAGGCCGGCGCCTGCGGCGCCATCGTGGACCTGCGCGGCAACAACGGCGGCGACATGGGGCCGATGGTCGCGGGACTGTCGGCGCTGCTCCCCGACGGTGAATTGCTGTGGTTCGACGGCCGCGGCTACTCCACCGCGGTGACGCTGACGGGCGGTTCGATCCAGGGCGGCGGCTCCAACATCACCGTCGACGCCGGCCCGAAGGCGGAGATCCCCGTGGCGGTGCTCG
The DNA here is from genome assembly GCF_001056295.1 of Corynebacterium halotolerans. Classification (GTDB taxonomy): domain Bacteria; phylum Actinomycetota; class Actinomycetes; order Mycobacteriales; family Mycobacteriaceae; genus Corynebacterium; species Corynebacterium hansenii. Next base: position 115,864 of record NZ_JVMD01000015.1, on the reverse strand, counting down.
TCGACGGCGGCACCGCCAGCTCCGGAGAGGCCACGATGCTGACGTTCCGCGGCCTGGACGGCTCGCGGTCCTTCGGCGCCCCGACCGCCGGCTACGCCTCCGCGAACATGACCCATGAATTCCCGGGCGGCGCGAAGCTCATGCTCACCGTGGCCAAGGACCGGGACCGCACGGGCGCCGTCCACATGGACGACCCCGTCCACCCCGACGAGGTGACGGGGCAGTCCCCCGAAGACGCGAAAACCGCGGCGCTCGCGTGGTTGTCCACGCGGGGCTGCGGTCGGTAGGCGGAGCGTGAGCGGTCGGCGCCCCGGGGCGCGGGGCCCGGGGGCACGGGCCCGGTCCGGTGCCGGGCCCTATTCCCCCATGAGGCTGTCGCGGAGGTTCTTGTCCTTCCGCAGCACGGCGTCGCGCATGTCGGCCTGGTACTTCTCCATCGCCTCGACGAGCTCGGGGTGGCCGGCGGAGAGGATGCGCACGGCCAGCAGGCCGGCGTTCTTCGCACCGCCCACGCCGACGGTGGCCACGGGCACGCCGCCGGGCATCTGCACGATGGACAGCAGCGAATCCATGCCCTCGAGGTTTTCCAGGGCGCGCGGCACGCCGATGACCGGCAGCGGCGTCGCCGACGCGACCATCCCCGGCAGGTGGGCGGCCCCGCCGGCGCCGGCGATGATGACCTTCAGACCGCGCCCGGCCGCCGACTTCGCGTAATCGAGCATCCGCTCCGGGGTGCGGTGGGCGGACACGACGCCCACCTCGAAGGGCACGCCGAATTCGGCCAGTGCCTCGGCGGCCGGCTGCATGGTCGGCCAGTCGGAGTCGCTGCCCATGATCAGGCCGACCAGCGGCCCGTCGACGCCATTCAACTTCGCGGTCATGTTTCCCATCCTCTGCTTCGTGTGCTTCGTGCCGGTCCTGTTTCGTGCCGGCTCCGTCCGGCGCCGGTTCTGCTTCGTGCCGGTTCCGTCCGGCGCCGGCTCTACTTCTCCACGTACCCGTCGGCCCACACCGCGGTGACAATGTAGCCCGCCGCCAGGTCCGCCTCGCGCCGCGTCGCCGCGACGCCCTCGGGCGAACCATCCCGGCCCGGGACGTTGACGTGGCCGAGCTTGCGGCCGGCGCGGTACCCCTTGCCGTACCAGTGGATCTTCGCGTGCGGGAAGCGGCGCCACACGGCGGCGAAGCGCTCGCGCATGGGCATGTCCGGGTCCTCATCGGCGCCGAGGGCGTTGGCCATCACGGTCACCGCCGCGGTCGGGGCGACATCGCCGAGCGGGTAGTCAAGCACGGCGCGCATGTGCTGCTCGAACTGGCCGGTCGCCGCCCCGTCCTGCGTCCAGTGGCCGGTGTTGTGCGGGCGCATGGCCAGCTCGTTGACGTAGATCTCCGGCTGCCCCGCGGCATCCCGCGTCTCGAACAGCTCCACCGCCAGCACTCCCGTCACACCGAGTTCTTCGGCGATGCGCACGGAAAGGTCGCGGGCGCGCGACGCCAGGCCGTCGCCAAGCCGCGGAGCGGGGGCGATGGCCTCCACGCAGATGCCGTCGCGCTGCACCGATTCCACGACCGGCCAGGCCGCGACCTCGCCGGACGGCGTGCGGGCGCACATCGCGGACAGCTCGCGGGAGAGGTCGACCTTCTTCTCCGCCATCAGCGGGACCCCGTCCGCCAGCAGCTTTTCGACGAGACCGGGCAGCTCATCGGCGTCCGGGAACCACACGCCGTGGCCGTCGTAACCGCCGCGGCGGGCCTTCAGGCAGACCTCGCCGCCGACGGCCTCCGAGAAGCCGCGGGCATCGTCGACCGACTCGATGGCGGCGAACGGCGGCACCGGGGCGCCGATCTCCCGCAGCTTCCGGCGCATGACCAGCTTGTCCTGCGCATGCACCAGCGCATCCGGGCCGGGCTGGACGGAGATGCCGTCGGCCTGCAGCGCGCGGAGGTGCTCGGTGGGCACGTGCTCGTGGTCGAAGGTCACGGCGTCGACCGGGCGGATCGTGCCGTCGGCGCGAACGCGCGCGGCCCGGCGCAGGTCCTCCAGCTCCCGGTAATCCCCCAGCTCCACGTCGCGGCAGATCTGGGCGGCCGAGGAATCGCGGGACCCCGCCAGCAGGCGCACGGACTGGCCGATCTCGATGGCGGCGGTCTGCATCATGCGGGCCAGCTGGCCATCGCCGATGACGGCGACGACGGGCATGCCCGGCGCGTGCGCCGGATTGGCGGGCACGGGACGGTCGGCGGATTCGTCGGCGGATTCGTTCTGGCTGTTCTCCGGTGCGGTCACGCATCCATCATAGGCGGCGCCCCGGCACCGCCCCTCGACGGCGCCCGCCCCGGCGGCCGTTCCCGGGGCGGCTAGGATTGGTGCCCATGCAGGTTCATGCCGTGGGATTCGATCGCGACCAGTACATCAACCTCCAATCCGAGCACATCCGCAGGCGCCGAGAATCCGTGGGCGGCCGCCTCTACCTGGAAATGGGCGGCAAGCTCTTCGACGACATGCACGCCTCCCGCGTCCTGCCCGGCTTCACGCCGGACAACAAAATCGCCATGCTCGAGCGCATCAAGGACGACATGGAGATCCTGGTGTGCATCAACGCCCGGGACCTGCAGCGCAACAAGGTCCGCGCCGACCTGGGCATCCCCTACGAGGAGGATCTGCTGCGGCTGGTCGACGTCTTCCGCGAGCGGGGGTTCCTCACCGAGCACGTGGTGCTCACCCAATACGAGGAAGGCAACGCGGCCGCCGCGGCGTTCCGCACCCGCCTCGAGCGCCTGGGCATGAAGGTGTCGCTGCACTACATCATCCCCGGGTACCCGGCCGACGCCGAGAAGATCGTCGGCGAGGACGGCTTCGGCCGCAACGAATACGCCGAAACCACCCGCGACGTCGTCGTGGTCACCGCCCCGGGCCCCGGCTCCGGGAAGCTGGCCACCTGCCTGTCGCAGATCTACCACGAGCACGTGCGGGGCACCCCCTCCGGCTACGCGAAGTTCGAGACGTTCCCCATCTGGAACCTGCCGCTCGGCCACCCGGTGAACATGGCGTACGAGGCCGCCACCGCCGACCTCGACGACGTCAACATGATCGACCCCTTCCACCTGTCCGCCCACGGCGAGCAGGCGGTCAACTACAACCGCGACGTCGAGGTCTTCCCGCTGCTCAAGCACCTTCTGGAGCTCATTTCGGGCCGCTCGCCCTACGAATCGCCGACGGACATGGGCGTGAACATGGCCGGCTTCGCCATCTCCGACGACGACGTGTGCCGCCACGCCGCCGAGCAGGAGGTGGTCCGCCGCTACTACAAGGCGCTGGTCGACGAGCGCCGCGACGAGGCGGACCCGATCGTCTCGGACCGGATCGCCATCATCATGGGCAAGCTGGGCCTCAACCGCCGCTCCCGGCCGGTCGTCGAGCCGGCCCTGGAGCTGGCGGCGGCCACCGGCGCCCCCGCGTCGTCGATCCAGCTGGCCGACGGCGAGATCATCGTGGGCAAGACCTCCCCGCTGCTGGGCTGCTCCGCCGCAATGCTGCTCAACGCCCTGAAGCACCTGGCCGGCATCGACCCGCGCGTGGACCTGCTCGCGCCGTCGTCGATCGCGCCGATCCAGACGCTGAAGACCCGCCACCTGGGCAGCCGCAACCCGCGCCTCCACACCGACGAGGTGCTCATCGCGCTGTCCGTCTCGGCCGACGGCGACGACAACGCCCGCCGCGCGCTCGACGAGCTGGCGAACCTGCGCGGCTGCGACGCCCACACCACGACCATCCTCGGTTCCGTGGACGAGGGCATCTTCCGCCACCTGGGCATCCTGGTCACCTCCGAGCCGGAGTACCAGGTCAAGCAGCTCTACCGGAAGCGGTAGGGGACGGAGGCCGCGGCGGGGCGGAGGGCTCCGCCGGGGAATCCGCCGCGAACGGATGAACGCCGTCAGGTCATGCGGTGGACCATCTTCGCCACCTTGCGGGTGGCGGGGACGTCCCGGATCGCCATCGGCGGCCCGAACGGCGACACCCGCAGCTGCAGGACGTTGCCGCGCCGGTCGACGCCGTGCACGGTGCGCAGATCGACGGTCACCACGCGCGGCCGCAGCAGCCCCCGCCGCAGGATGATCCGCCGGTCCGTCAGCACGAACCGCTCGCCCAGCCACTCCAGGGCGGGCTTGATGACGCGCCACGCGACCAGGATCGGCCACATCATCAGGAGGAAGTCGCGCAGGCCCGCGAGATCGCCCGGCGCGATGCGGGGCGAGTCGATGAACCCGATGAGCAGCCAGATCACGCCCGTGATCGCCGCGAGTTCCAGCAACGGCCAGGTCAGGCGGCCGAACACCGGGTTGGTGTCCACCAGGACGTCTTCGTCGTCGTCCATCTCATCCCAGGGAAACGCCATGCCTACTTCGCGGCCTCCCCGGCGTACCCGCCGTCGGCGGAGCGCAGGTGCCGCACGTCGCCGGCGGTGACGGTGCGTTCCACGCCGTCGCCGTCGCGCACGACCAGCTCACCGTCGTCGAGGATGCCCACGGCTTCGCCGACCACGTCGCCGCCGCCCGGCAGTTCCACGCGCACGCGGGTGCCCAGGGTCAGGCAAGTGGCGCGGTAATCGGCCATCATGGCCTCCCGGTCGAAGCGCCACTGCCGCTCGCGGCGGTCGAGGGCGTCGAGCAGGCCCGCCGCCAGCTTCGTGCGGTCCAGATTGGACGCCCCCGCCAGGGCCAGCGACGTCGCATGCGGCACGGGCAGCTCGTCCTCGCGCAGATCCACGTTGACGCCGATGCCCACCACCAGCGCAGGCGGGGCGATCGACGCGGCCTCGACGAGGATGCCGCACAGCTTGCGGCCGCCGAGCAGGACGTCGTTGGGCCACTTCAGGCCGACCTCGGGGCGCGCCGCGGCGTCGTCGTCAAGCCCCTCCCCCTCGCCCGCGACCGGCAGCCCCGCGACATCGCGGACCATGTCCACCACGGCCAAGCCCGCGACCAGCGGCAGCAGGCCGAGATCCTCCGGGCGCACGCCCTCGGGCCGGAACAGGGCCGACGCCGCGATGGACGCGCCCGCGGGGGCCGTCCACGAACGGGACAGGCGGCCGCGGCCCGCGGTCTGCTCGGAGGCGACGAGGGCCACGCGGTCCGGCGCGCCCTCCGCCACCATGCGCGTGACGTCGACGTTCGTGGAACCCGTCGACTCCACGGCCAGCACCCGGCGCCACCGCGGCAGGGCGGCGCGCAACGCGGCGGAATCCAACGGGGATCGGGGGTCATGGCTCATGGCAACGCAGTCTAGCCGGGGGTGCGGATCAACCCGAACGCGAAAAACTCCGGCGTTCGACCGCGGCCGTTATGATCCCGTTATTTTCCCGTGACCTGGACGTATGGAAAACGCCGTTCCCCATCCAGCAAGTTACGGTTTTGGCAAGTGACATTTGTCACACAACGTTGGCTTCACCTTTTCGCTCCCAAACGCTATCTTCCTCAAACATGACCTTCTCCTCACGTTTGCTCCCCGCCGATCAGGACACCGCCGCCGCGTCCGCCGCCGAGTTCGGCGACGACCGCCCGCCGCAGACCACCGCGGCGAAGAACGAGGACCTGCTCCGCCGCCGAGCCGAGGCCACCATGCCCGTCGGCCCCGCCGCGCACCAGAAGGTCCGCGACAAGGGCCGGATGACCGCGCGCGACCGCATCGCGCACCTCCTCGACGAGGGCTCCTTCGTCGAGACCGACGCGCTGGCCCGCCACCGCACCAAGGACTTCGGCATGGACGCCAAGCGCCCCGCCACCGACGGCATCGTCACCGGCTGGGGCACCGTCGACGGCCGCGAGGTCTGCGTCTTCTCGCAGGACGGCACCGTCTTCGGCGGCGCCCTCGGCGAGGTCTACGGCGAGAAGATGGTCAAGCTGCAGCAGCTGGCCATCAAGACCGGCCGCCCGATCGTCGGCCTGTACGAGGGCGCCGGCGCCCGCATCCAGGACGGCGCCGTGTCCCTCGACTACATCGCCCAGACCTTCCACTACAACGTCAAGGCCTCCGGCGTCGTCCCCCAGATCTCCGTCATCTTCGGCGCCTGCGCCGGCGGCAACGCCTACTCCCCCGCCCTGACCGACTTCGTGGTCATGGTGGAGAACTCATCGCGCATGTTCGTCACCGGCCCCGACGTCATCAAGACCGTCACCGGCGAAGAGATCAGCCAGGAAGAGCTGGGCGGCGCGACCACCCACATGGAGCTGGCGGGCAACACCCACTACACCGCCACCGACGACGAGGACGCCCTCGACTGGGTCCGCGACCTCCTCGACCACCTGCCGGACAACAACCGGGTCATCCCGGAGATCATCGAGGACGACTTCGACCACGAGGTCAACGAGGACGACCTCGCCCTCGACTCGATCATCCCCGACAACCCGTCCCAGCCGTACGACGTCCGCGACGTCATCGGCGCCATCGCCGACGACGGCGACTTCATGGAGATCCAGGAGGGCCGCGCCGACAACGTCGTCATCGCGTTCGGCCGCATCGAGGGCCGCGTGGTCGGCTTCGTGGCCAACCAGCCGCTGCAGTTCGCCGGCTGCCTGGACATCGACGCCTCCGAGAAGGCCGCGCGCTTCGTGCGCACCTGCGACGCCTTCAACATCCCGCTGGTCCTGCTCGTCGACGTCCCGGGCTTCCTGCCCGGCTCGGACCAGGAGTACCAGGGCATCCTGCGCCGCGGCGCGAAGCTGCTGTACGCCTACGCCGAGGCCTCCGTCCCGAAGATCACCGTGACCATGCGCAAGGCCTACGGCGGCGCGTACTGCGTCATGGGCTCCAAGGGCCTGGGCGCCGACCTGAACCTGGCGTGGCCGACCGCGCAGATCGCCGTCATGGGCGCCGCCGGCGCCGTGGGCTTCCTGCACCGCCGCGAGATCAAGGCCGCGCTCGAGCGCGACGGCGACGCGTCGGAGCTGGTCAAGGAGTACGAGCAGGCCTACGAGGACCACATGCTCAACCCGTACCTCGCCGCCGAGCGCGGGCTCATCGACGAGGTCATCCTCCCGTCGGAGACCCGCACCCGCATCGCCCGCAACCTGCGCCTGCTGCGCGACAAAAAGGTCTCCTGGCCCGCCCGCAAGCACGGCAACATGCCGCTGTAGCGGCCGCCCGCGGGGCGGTGGCCGGAGCGTTTTCCGGCCACCCCCGCGACGCCCCCCGATACTCCCCAAAGCGAACGCCGGTTGCCCCCATTTCCCGTACCGAAGTTCCCTGAACGTAGACTCGTGAACATGACGACTGCCGCAAACACCTCCACCGGCACCGAGCCGGACAAGTCCACCACCGCTGGCAAGCTCGCCGATCTGCGCGCGCGCCTCGCCGAGACCCAGGCCCCCATGGGCCAGGCGTCCATCGATCGCGTCCACGACAACGGCAAGCTCACCGCCCGCGAGCGCATCGAGTTCCTCCTCGACGACGGTTCCTTCGTCGAGATCGACGCCCTGGCCCGCCACCGCTCCAAGAACTTCGGCCTGGACTCACGGCGTCCGGTCACCGATGGCGTGGTCACCGGCTACGGAACCATCGACGGCCGCAAGGTCTGCGTGTTCTCCCAGGACGGCGCGATCTTCGGTGGCGCGCTCGGCGAGGTCTACGGCGAGAAGATCGTCAAGATCATGGACCTGGCCATCAAGACCGGCGTGCCGATCATCGGCATCAACGAGGGCGCCGGCGCCCGCATCCAGGAGGGCGTCGTCTCCCTGGGCCTGTACTCCCAGATCTTCTTCCGCAACACCCAGGCCTCGGGCGTCATCCCGCAGATCTCGCTGATCATGGGCGCCTGCGCCGGCGGCCACGTGTACTCCCCGGCCCTGACCGACTTCATCGTCATGGTCGACGGCACCTCGAAGATGTTCATCACCGGCCCGGACGTCATCAAGACGGTCACGGGCGAGGAGGTCACCCAGGAGGAGCTCGGCGGCGCCGGCACCCACATGGCCACCTCGGGCACCTCGCACTACACCGCCTCCGACGACGAGGACGCCCTGTCCTTCGTCCAGGAGCTGGTCGGCTACCTGCCGTCGAACAACCGCGCCGAGCCGCCGCGCATGGAGGCCGAGCCGTTCGAGGGCTCCATCGCCGACAACATCAACGAGACGGACCTCGAGCTCGACACGCTGATCCCGGATTCCCCGAACCAGCCGTACGACATCAAGGACGTCATCACCCGCCTGGTGGACGACGGCGACTTCCTGGAGATCCAGGAGGACTACGCGCAGAACGTCGTCATCGGCTTCGGCCGCGTCGAGGGCCGCTCGGTCGGCTTCGTGGCCAACCAGCCGATCCAGTTCGCCGGCTGCCTGGACATCAAGGCGTCGGAGAAGGCCGCGCGCTTCGTGCGCACCTGCGACGCCTTCAACATCCCGATCATCATGCTGGTCGACGTCCCGGGCTTCCTGCCGGGCACGTCCCAGGAGTTCGACGGCATCATCCGCCGCGGCGCGAAGCTGCTGTACGCCTACGCCGAGGCGACCGTCGGCAAGATCACGGTCATCACCCGCAAGGCGTACGGCGGAGCGTACTGCGTCATGGGCTCCAAGGACATGGGCGCCGACATCAACCTGGCGTGGCCGACGGCTCAGATCGCCGTCATGGGCGCGTCGGGCGCCGTGGGCTTCATCTACCGCAAGGAGCTGAAGGCCGCCGCCGCGGAGGGCAAGGACGTCGCCGCGGTGCAGAAGGAGTACGAGGCCGAGTACGAGGAGACCCTGGTCAACCCGTACATGGCCGCCGAGCGCGGCTTCATCGACGCCGTCATCCCGCCGTCGGAGACCCGCGGCCAGATCATCGAGGGCCTGCGCCTGCTCGACCGCAAGGTCGTCAACGTGCCCGCCAAGAAGCATGGGAACATTCCGCTGTGACCGATAACGCCACCGACACCACCGCCGACAACGCCGAGGGGCAGGAGGCCGCCAAGGCCCCGTTCCTCAAGGTCCTCAAGGGCAATCCGACCGATGCGCAGGTCGCGACGCTGGCCGTGCTGTTCGCCGGAATGGCCAACGGCGCCGCCGACGCCGGCCCGAAGGGCCCCCGCAATCAGTGGGGCAACCTGGACGAGCGCCTGCAGCAGCCGCTGAGCTTCAACCCGGGCAGCTTCCAGAACGTCCAGTTCTACTAGGCAGCTTCCCCGGGGCCGCTCCACCGGGCCGCTTCCGCTGGGACACTTCCCCCGGCGCCACTTCCACTGGGCCGCGGGGGCGCCCCGCGCGCCCGCTTTGCGACGACGCCGCCGTCTCCCTTCACCGGGGAGGCGGCGGTTTCGCCGTTTCGACCCGCTACCGTTGTCTGCCATGAGCACGGAACACGCCCACCGCATCGTCCTGGCCTCCAGTTCCCCGTCCCGCCTCATGGTCCTGCGTTCGGCGGGCGTCGAACCGGAGGTGTCGCCGCCGGAGGTCGACGAGGACGCGATCCTCGACGAGTTGGCCGCTCGCGGGGCGGACGCGGGCACCGTCGTCAAGGCGCTCGCGGAGGCGAAGGCGGCCGCGGTGGCCGGCGACCTGTCCCCCGCCCCCGGCACGGGTGCGACGGTGGTCATCGCGTGCGATTCGATGCTGCTGATGGGCGGGGAATTGTCCGGCAAGCCGCACACCGTGGACGAAACGGTGCGGCGGTGGCGTGCGCAGCGGGGCCGCAACGCCGAGCTGGTGACGGGCCATTCCATCACCGCGGTGCTGCCCGACGGGAGCGTCCGCTCCGCGACGGAGGCGGTGTCGACCGTCGTGCGCTTCGGCGAACCGTCGGACGCGGACATCGCGGCCTACGCGGAGTCCGGCGAACCACTCGGCTGCGCTGGCGCGTTCACCCTCGAGGCACTCGGCGGCTGGTTCATCGACGGGATCGACGGCGACCCGTCGAGCGTGCTGGGGCTGTCGCTGCCGCTGATCCGCCGGACGCTGGCCGGCTGGGGCCTGGACGTCTCGGCGTTCTGGAACCGGCCGTCGGGGGCCGCCTGACCCGCCGTTGGCCCGCGCCCCCGCGTACCCGGCGGGGAACTACGCGGAGGCCTGCTCGGCGCCGAACCTCTCGGTGACGCGCTTGATGGCCTCGTCGGCGACGAGCTCCTGGATGCCCATGTCCAGCTCCGACGTGAAGCCGACGCACGAGCAGTTGATCTCGCCCAGGACGTAGGCGTCGCCGCCGTCCTCGGCGTCGTCGAGCATGAAGTCCGCCGTCCAGATCAGCGGGATGTTGTCGCCGCCGAGCTTTTCGGCGATGACGGGGCGGGCCTCGGCGAACAGGTCCACGAGTTCCCGCCAGTCCTCCGGCTTGTCGTAGGTGTACGTCGCGCCGGAGAAGAGGGTCGCGGAGAAGTTGTCGCCGCCGGCCGCCGGCTTCTTGTGCACCACGAACACCGGGTGCGGGCCGACCATGAGCACGCGGACCTCGCCCTCGACGATGCGGGGCATGAAACGCATGTCCACCAGCATGCCGTTGTCGCCGACGATGTACTGGTCGCAGAAATCCATGAACTCGCCGAGCTCGCGGATCTCCGTGTGGTTGTCCACGGCCTCGGTGCACTTGAGCTTCGTGTCGAGCGGCAGGGCGGTGCCGGGCTCGACGGTCGCGGCGAGCTCCTTGTCCTCCAGCTGCACGCGCCAGATGCCCGACCCCGTGGAGCCGCGGTTCTGCTTGAGCACCCGCTCGCCGTAGGACAGGGACGCGGGGAAGGTCTCGTGGAACGACTCCACGTCGTAGTAGGCCGCGGTGTCGGTGGGCACCAGGTCCGTGCCGTTGAGCTTCACCAGCGCGTCCTTGGCGCCGTAGGCCATCATTTCCTCGGGGGTCGACATGCCGACCAGGCCGGCGTCGTCGGAAAGCCGCGTCAGCAGTTCGAAGTAGCCCTTCTCCCCGCCGGGGATGTTGCCCGGGTTGACGCGGGAAATGTAGCCGTCGTAGTTGGCCGACACGTGCGAGTACAGCGCCTCGGCCCACTCCGGGCGGTAGTAGACGACGTCGGCGCCCCAGCCCCGGGCCCGGATCGATTCGACGATGGGCATGGTGTCGCGGCGATGGCCGTCGAAGTATTTGTCGGATCCGCCCTCGACCTCGAAGACGACGATCTTCTTGTGCATTTTTGCTCCTTCAAAGCATGGGGCCGGGGTCGCCGGCACCGAATCCCCGTACTGGTCGGGGCCCCGGAACACGCGGGGTGGGTGCACGTTCCGCGATAATTTTAAAACCTCGGCGGCGAAGTCATCGGGCCAATGGCGGCCGCCGTCACCCCCGGCCCCCTCCGGTGCGGAAAGGCCAGTTCACGCCGCACATGTGGGCGGGTGCGGGGGCGGCCGGGGCGATGGCCGTAAGGTGGTGATCACCGTAATGCGCCGACCGCGCCGGCGCGGCACCCTCACGAAGGAGCAATGATGGCGGTCCCGTTCGACCCGCACCCTCAGTTCCAGCAGTACGCGCACCCCGAGCGCCTGGTGTCCAGCAATTGGCTGGCCGCCCGCCTGGGTTCGCCCGGTCTGCGCGTCGTCGAATCCGACGAGGACATGCTGCTGTACGACATCGGGCACATCCCGGGCGCGGTCCGCATCGACTGGCATTCCGACCTCAACGACGCGACGATGCGCGATTACGTCGACGCCGAGGCCTTCGCGGAACTCATGCGCTCGAAGGGCATTTCGCGCGACGACACCGTGGTCGTCTACGGCGACAAGTCCAACTGGTGGGCCGCGTACACGCTGTGGGTGTTCGAGCTGTTCGGCCACCCGGACGTGCGCCTGCTCAACGGCGGCCGCGACGCGTGGATGACCGAGGAGCGCGACACCAGCTTCGAGGTGCCGGAGTACCCGCGCACCGATTACCCGGTGGTCGAGCGCGACGACGCCACGCTGCGCGCCTATGCCGCCGATGCGCGGGAGATGATGGGCCGGGGCAACCTCATCGACGTGCGCACGCCCGAGGAGTACTCCGGCAACCGCACGCACATGGTGGATTACCCGCAGGAGGGCGTGCTGCGCGGCGGCCACATCCCCACCGCGGTCAACGTGCCGTGGAACCAGTCGGTGCACCCGAATTCGCGGTTCCGCTCGCGCGAGGAGCTGGAGGCCATCTATTCGGGCGTCGGCGCGGACGACGAGACGATCGTGTACTGCCGCATCGGCGAGCGTTCCGCCCACACGTGGTTCGTGCTCCATCATCTGCTGGGCCACGGGAACGTGCGCAACTACGACGGTTCGTGGGTCGAGTGGGGCAACATGATCCGCATGCCCATCGCCCGCGGCATGGAGCCGGGCGAGGCGCCGCAAGCGTAGGCGCCGCGGGCGTGGGCCACGGGGCGGTCGCGCGGGTCGTCTCGTTTGCTTGACGACGCCATCGGGGCGGGTTCGCCGCTTCCGTTCCCGAACCTCATTCACCCCCGCCGCGATCCCCCCGAAACCGGGCGCATCCCAGACTCGGCACCCCGGGGAAGGGCGTCGCTCCGGGGGTTCCCGCGGCTTCGGGCCGTGCGATGAAATGCGATGTTTGCCCGGGGGAAGCATCGGGGCGAAATCGGGGCGCGTGTCGAACGTCGTTCAAGTTCACGGGGCGTCCCCATCGTGGGGTGGGCCGACAAAGGCCGCCGCCGCCACCTGTGACAGAATGGGCGTATTGGGTTGGACGGTGTTAGCCCGTACATGCGCATGAAGCATGTGACGCGCGCAACCGTCGAACCCCGATGACTGTCGCACCAACGCCGGTCGGACGAGCCGTCCGGCGCCCACGAAAACAGGAGGGTTTCGTGTCCGAGCAGACCACCGAGAAGATCACGAAGGTTCTCGTCGCCAACCGCGGCGAGATCGCCGTTCGCGTCATCCGCGCAGCCAAGGACGCCGGCATCCCGTCGGTCGCCGTTTACGCGGAGCCGGACGCCAACGCGCCCTTCGTGACGATGGCCGACGAGGCGTTCGCGCTGGGCGGCCAGACGTCCGCGGAGTCTTACCTCGTCTTCGACAAGATCCTCGACGCCGCCAAGAAGTCCGGCGCCAACGCCATCCACCCGGGCTACGGCTTCCTGTCCGAGAACGGCGACTTCGCCGAGGCCGTCGAGAACGCCGGCCTGATCTGGATCGGCCCCTCGCCGGAGTCCATCCGCTCCCTCGGCGACAAGGTCACCGCGCGCCACATCGCGCTGAAGGCCGACGCGCCGATGGCCCCGGGCACCAAGGAGCCGGTCAAGGACGCCGACGAGGTCGTCGCCTTCGCCGAGGAGTACGGTCTGCCGATCGCCATCAAGGCCGCCTTCGGCGGCGGCGGCCGCGGCATGAAGGTCGCCTACGAGATGTCGGAGGTCAAGGACCTCTTCGAGTCCGCCACCCGCGAGGCCGTCGCCGCCTTCGGCCGCGGCGAGTGCTTCGTGGAGCGCTACCTGGACAAGGCCCGCCACGTGGAGTGCCAGGTCCTGGCCGACAAGCACGGCAACGTCATCGTCGCCTCCACCCGCGACTGCTCCCTCCAGCGCCGCTTCCAGAAGCTGGTCGAGGAGGCCCCGGCCCCGTTCCTCACCGAGGAGCAGGACCAGCGCCTGCGCGAGTCCGCCAAGGCGATCTGCAAGGAGGCCGGCTACTACGGCGCCGGCACCGTCGAGTACCTGGTCGGTTCCGACGGCCTGATCTCCTTCCTCGAGGTCAACACCCGCCTCCAGGTCGAGCACCCGGTCACCGAGGAGGTCACCGGCCTGGACCTGGTCCGCGAGCAGTTCAACATCGCCGAGGGCCGCGAGCTCACCCTCAAGGAGGACCCGGAGCTCCACGGCCACGCCTTCGAGTTCCGCATCAACGGCGAGGACGCCGGCACCAACTTCATGCCGGCCCCGGGCACCATCACCAAGTACGAGGAGCCGTCGGGCCCGGGCGTCCGCATGGACACCGGCATCCGCGAGGGCGACGTCATCGGCGGCCAGTTCGACTCGATGCTGGCCAAGCTGATCGTGTGGGGCAAGGACCGCGATGAGGCCCTCCGCCGCTCCGCGCGCGCCCTGGCCGAGTACAACGTCGAGGGCCTGGCGACGGTCATCCCGTTCCACCGCCACATCGTCGAGAACCCGGCGTTCGTCGGCGACGGCGAGAAGTTCGACGTCTACACCAAGTGGATCGAGGAGGAGTGGGACAACCCCATCGAGCCGTACGCCGGCGACTCCGAGGTCGACGAGGACGAGGCCGTGCCGTCGCAGAAGGTCACCGTCGAGATCGACGGCCGCCGCGTCGAGGTCGCCCTGCCGGGCGATCTGGCCCTGGGCGGCGGCGCCGGCGGCGCCCGCAAGAAGGCCAAGAAGCGCCGCTCCGGCGGTTCGAAGAAGGCCGCCTCCGGTGACGCCGTGGTGGCGCCGATGCAGGGCACCGTCATCAAGGTCGAGGTCGAGGAAGGCCAGGAGGTCAACGAGGGCGACACCGTGGTCGTGCTCGAGGCCATGAAGATGGAGAACCCGGTCAAGGCCCACAAGTCGGGCACCGTCACCGGCCTGGCGGCCGAGGCGGGCGCGGGCGTCGGCAAGGGCGACGTCCTGATGGAGCTGAAGTAGGCTCCGCTCCTCCGGCCCCGCGGCCGGAAACGAACCACGGCGGTCCCCGCCGCACCATCCGGTGCGGCGGGGACCGCTTTTTTCGGCGCCGCGCCCGCCGGGCCGTTGCCGCGGCAGCCGATTACGTCAACCGATTCCACTACCCTGGAGGGCAGTGACATCGCCTCTTTCGGGCGGTTCGATTCGCGGTGCGCCCTCCCTGAACGCACCGCCGCATGAGAGGAATGCCCCCATGGAACCCATGGAACTCAATGCCGGCCGTTTCCATCTCCGCCCGCTGCGCCAGGACGGCCGCGTCGACGACGCGCCGGCGCTCACCATCGCGCATGGCCGCGGCGTCTACCCCGAGTACTTCGAGGACGCCCGCGCGGACTGGGAGAACGACCGCGTCTACCGCTGGGCCGTCGCCGAGCAGACGAACATCGAGTTGCTGGCGGAAGTCGCGGTGACGCTCGTCGGCGACGACGGCGCCGAGGTGGTCATCCACGTCGCGGGCGACCCGGACCGCGTCGTCGAGGTGGATGACCCGACGCTGGAGCCGGTGACCGTCGCCGACGCGGCGGACGCCGCCAAGCACGTCGTGGGCCGCTGGATCGAGGGGTACCTGGGGCGTAAACCCATGGCGCCGCGCCCGTTCCCCGGGCACCAGGGCCAGACGCGCCCCGTCGACGAGCGGTAGGCACCGCCCGGCCGGGGCGACGAGCGGCAGCCGCTACTCCGCCGGGGCCACCACGAGCAGGAGGTCGCCGCCCTCGACGCGCGTCGGGCCGGTGAGGGCCACCCGCTCGACGACGCCGTCGCAGGGCGCGGAGATCGCGCCCTCCATCTTCATCGCCTCGATGCCGCCGACCTGGTCGCCCTTGGACACCCGGGTGCCCGGTTCGGCGGTGACGGTGACGACACCCGCGAACGGCGCCGCGACGTGGCCCGGATTCGACTCATCCGCGCGCTCGCGCTGGGGAGTGGCCGTCTCCACGGAGCGGTCCCGGACCGTGACGGGCCGCAGCTGGCCGTTGACCGTGCACATCGCGGTGCGCAGGCCTTTCCCGTCCGGGCCGGACGACGATTCCAGCCGGACGATGAGGTCCACGCCGCCATCGAGGTGGACGACGGTTTCCTCTCCTTCCCGGAGCCCGTAGAAGAACTGCGTGGCGGTGAGCACCGACACGTCCCCGTAGGCGTCCCGGTGCTCCCGGAACTCCTTCGCCGGTCCGGGGAAGAGGATCCGGTCGAGTGTGCCGCGCAATTCGGCGCGGCCCTCTCCCCCGGCGCCCGCGCCCGCCGCCAGGATCCGCTCATCGCCCGGATCCACGTCGATCGCCGGCTCCGGCGGCACGGTGCGGCCGTCGAGGATGCGGCTGCGCAGCGGCTCCGGCCATCCCCCGGGCGGCACGCCGAGATCGCCGCGGAGGAACCCGAGAACGGAATCCGGCAGGTCGATGATGCCGGGGTCGTCCGCGAACTCCTCGGCTCCGACGCCCGCCGCGACGAGCTGGAGGGCCAGGTCGCCGACGACCTTCGACGACGGCGTCACCTTCGGAGGGCGGCCGAGGATCCGGTTCACGCCCGCATAGGCGTCCTCCACCTGCTCGAACCTGCCCGCGAGGCCGAGTGCCCCGGACTGGGTGCGCAGGTTGGACAGCTGCCCGCCGGGGATCTCATGGTCGTAGACGCGGCCGGTGGGTCCGGGGATGCCGGATTCGAACGGCGCGTAGATGGCGCGCACCGCCTCCCAGTACGGCTCCATGGACTGCACGGCGGCCAGGTCGATGCCGGTGTCGCGGCCCGTGTGCGCCAGCGCCGCCACCAGCGCCGCCATGGAGGGTTGGCTGGTGGTGCCCGCCAGCGGCGACGCGGCCACGTCGACGGCGTCCGCTCCGGCTTCGATGGCCGCCAGATAGGTGGCCAGCTGCCCACCGGCGGTGTCGTGGGTGTGGACGTGGACCGGCAGGTCGAACTCCGAACGCAGCGAACGCACGAGGGTGGCGGCCGCCGACGGCCGCAGCAGACCGGCCATGTCCTTGATGGCCAGCACGTGGGCGCCCGCGTCGACCGCCTTCTCCGCGAGGCGCAGGTAGTAGTCCAACGTGTAGAGGTCCTCGGCCGGGTCGGACAGGTCCCCGGTGTACGCGAGCGCGACCTCGGCGACCGACGTGCCGGTGGCCCGCACCGCATCGATCGCGGGGCGCATCCGGTCGACGTCGTTGAGGGCGTCGAAGATGCGGAACACGTCGATGCCCGATTCGGCGGCTTCGGCGACGAAGGCGTCGACCACCGGGGCCGGGTACGGCGCGTAGCCGACGGTGTTGCGGCCGCGGATGAGCATCTGCAGGCACGTGTCCGGCATGGCCGCGCGGATGCGGTCGAGCCGCTCCCACGGGTCCTCGTGGAGGAAGCGCAACGCGACGTCGTAGGTGGCGCCGCCCCACACCTCGGCCGACCAGATCCCCGGCAGCAGGCGCGCCGAATGCGCGGCGGCCCGCTCCAGACCCGACGTGCGCAGACGTGTCGCGAGCAGCGATTGGTGCGCATCGCGGTAGGTGGTGTCCGTGACCGCGACGGCATCGCTCTGCCTAAGCCGGCGGGCGAACCCCTCGGGCCCCAGTTCGCGGAGCAGCCGGCGCGACCCCGGCGGCGGGGGCTGCGACAAATCTACGGCGGGGAGTTTCGTGGAGGGCCGCACGGCGTCCGGGCGCGGGCCGTTGGGCTGGTTGACGGTGACGTCGACGAGGTAATTGAGCAGCTTCGACGCCCGGTCGGCCGACGGCCGGCCCGCGAGCAGGGCCGGGTGGTCGGCGATGAAGGAGGTGCTGACCCGCCCGCCGAGGAAATCGGGTTCCTCCAGCAGCGCCCGCAGGAAACCGAGGTTCGTGGCGACGCCGCGGATGCGGAACTCCGCGAGCGCCCGGCGCGCCCGGGCCACCGCGGCGGGCAAATCCTTGCCGCGGCAGGTGAGCTTCACCAGCATCGAGTCGAAGTGCGGGGACACCTCTCCGCCGAGCTGCGCCGCGGAATCCAGGCGCACGCCCGCGCCGCCGGGCGACCGGTAGACGGTGATGCGGCCGGTGTCCGGGCGGAAATCGTTGGCCGGGTCCTCCGTGGTGATGCGGCACTGCAGGGCGGCGCCGCGGATCCGGATCCCGTCCTGCGCGAGACCGAGGTCCGCGAGGGTCTCCCCCGCCGCGATGCGCAGCTGCGCGGCGACGAGGTCGACGTCGGTGATCTCCTCGGTGACGGTGTGCTCGACCTGGATGCGCGGGTTCATCTCGATGAACACGTGGCGCCCCGAGGCATCGACGAGGAATTCGACGGTGCCGGCCCCGCGGTAGCCGATGTCGCGCGCGAACGCGACGGCGTCCGCGCAGATGCGGTCGCGCAAGTCGGGGTCGAGGTCCGGGGCCGGGGCGATCTCCACGACCTTCTGGTGCCGGCGCTGCACGGAACAATCGCGCTCGTACAGGTGGATGACCTCGCCGGTGGCATCGCCGAGGATCTGCACCTCGATGTGGCGCGGCTCGATGACCGCCTCCTCCAGGTACACGGCGCCGTCGCCGAACGCCGCCAGCGCCTCGCGGGAGGCCGCGGCCGCGGCGGAGGCCAGTTCATCCGGGCCGCCCACGAACCGCATGCCGCGCCCGCCGCCGCCGGCGACGGCCTTGACGAACAGCGGGAACGTCATCCCCCGCGCGGCGTCCGCGAGCGCATCGAGGTCGTCGGTGGGATCGGACGACGCGAGCGTCGGCAAGCCCGCCGCCCGGGCCGCCGCGACGGCCGCCGCCTTGTCCCCCGTGAGATCGAGGACCTCCGGGTCCGGGCCGATGAACGTCAGCCCGGCCCCGGCGCACGCCCTGGCGAAATCGGCGTTCTCGCTGAGGAAACCGTAACCGGGGTACACGGCGTCGGCGCCCGCGCCGCGGGCCGCCTCCACGATGGCCCCGACGTCCAGGTAAGCGCGGACGGCATGGCCCTCCTCGCCGATCTGGTGCGATTCGTCGGCCTTCGCGCGGTGCACCGCATTGCGGTCCTCCCACGGATACACCGCCACCGTGCCGATGCCCATCTCCGCGGCCGCCCGAAACGCACGGACGGCGATTTCACCGCGATTGGCCACCAACATCTTTCGGATGGGGCGATGCGCCGGAGGCGCGCCCGTACCCTGATTCACTGTCCACAATCTCCTTTTCGTCTGATGGTCGCCGCGCCGGCGGCCGCGGAGGGCCGCCGGCGCGGGGCCGGGAACGTCGGCCCTACGCCGCCGACGGGCTTCCGATCTCGCGCTGCTCCGGGCCGTTGTAGGCGCTCAGCGGGCGGATCAGCGAGTTGTCGCGGTACTGCTCCACGATGTGCGCCGTCCACCCGGCGACGCGGGCGATGACGAACAGCGGGGTGAAGAAGTCCACCGGGAAACCGAGCAGGTGGTAGGCCGGGCCGGCGGGGAAATCGAGGTTGGGCTTGATGCCCGTCCGCTCGTCCATGGCGTCGCGCATGTTCTCGTACATGGCCACCCACTTCGCCCCGTCGTGGCGCTCGGCCAGGGCCCGGAAGGAGGCCTCCATCGACGGCACGCGGGAATCGCCCTTCTTGTACACGCGGTGCCCGAAGCCCATGATCAGGTCCTTGTTGTCCAGCGCATCGTTGACCCACTGCGCGGCCTTGTCCGGGTCGTCGATCTCGAGCATCGTGTGCATGACGAACTCGTTGGCGCCGCCGTGGAGCGGCCCCTTCAGCGCGCCGATGGCGCCGGTGATGGCCGAGTACACGTCGGAGCGGGTCGAGGTGATCACGCGGCCGGTGAACGTCGACGCGTTGAAGGAGTGCTCGGCGTAGAGGATCAGCGACTTCTCGAAATCGCGGACGTCGTCGACGTTCGACGCCGGGGAGTCGGAGCCGTTGCCGAAGACCATCGACAGGAGGTTCTCGGCGACGGACTTCGACGGGTCGGGGGCGACGATGTCCTTGCCCTCGCGGCGGCGGATGTCCATGGCCAGGACCATCGGCAGCTGGGCCAGCAGGCGGTGGCCGACCTCGGTGATGTGCTCGGCGTCCGGCGTGAAGTGATCTTGGTCCTTGGTGCCCATGTAGGACACGGCGGTGCGCATGACGTCCATCGGGTGGCAGTCCCGCGGCAGCGAGTGGATGAGGGCGATCAGGCCCGGATCGAGGCTGCGGTAGGAGCGGCCCTTCTCGTTGAACTCGCGCAGCTGCTCGGCGGTGGGCAGCTCGCCGTTCCACAGGAGGTAGAAGACCTCCTCGAAACTGCAGTTGGCGACGAGATCCTGGACCGCGTAGCCGCGGTAGGTCAGGGAGTTGGTCTCGGGCATGACCTTCGAGACGGCGGTGTAGTCGGCGATGACGCCGTTGAGGCCCTTGCGGACGTCGGGGGTGTGATCAGTCATTGGAGGCTCCGTACGTGAAGAGGGTGGAATCGAAGGAATTGAAATCGGCGTAGCAGTTGAGCTCGTAGAGCCGGCTGCGGTGCTGCATCCGGTCGAGCCAGGCGGCCTGGGTGCCGTCGGCGGCGAGGTCCCGAAGGGCCTCCTCCACCGCGCCCATGGCGACGCGGAGGGTGGTGACCGGGTAGATGACGGCCTCGTACCCGATGCGCTCGAGGGTTCCGGCGTCGATGAGCTCGGACTTCCCGAACTCCGTCATGTTGGCCAGCAGGGGCACGTCGACGGCTTCGCGGAACGCCTCGAACTCGGACTCGTCGGCGAGGGCCTCGGTGAAGATGAGGTCGGCGCCCGCGTCGGCGTAGGCGCGCGCCCGGTCGATCGCGGAGTCGAGGCCCTCCACGCCGCGGGCGTCGGTGCGGGCGCAGATGACGAAGTCCGGGTCCCTGCGCGCGGCCGCGGCCGCCCCGATGCGCCGCACCATCTCGTCGGCCGGCACGACGTCCTTTCCGTCGAGATGGCCGCAGCGCTTCGGGTTGACCTGGTCCTCCAGGTGGAGGCCCGCGATGCCGGCATCCTCCATCTCGACGACCGTGCGCGCCGCGGACATGGGCTCGCCGAACCCGGTGTCGGCGTCGATCAGCACCGGCAGCCCGGTGACCCGGGCGACCTGGCGTCCGCGGTGGGCCACCTCGGTCAGCGTGGTCAGCCCGATGTCCGGCAGCGCCATGTCGGCGGCGACGACCGCCCCGGAGACGTAGACGCCCTCGAAGCCGATGTCCTCGATGAGGCGCGCCGTCAGCGGGTTCATCGCCCCGACGAAACGCTGGATGCGCCCGGAGGCCAGCCCGTCGCGGAACGCCCGGCGGCGATCTGCCGGGCTCGCCGCGGGACTGAACGGCGAACCGGCGCCGGAGGTTGCGGCAGAAGTTGCGTCGGCGGCCATCAGAAGATGCCCCCGGGAATCTGCGGGGCGCGGGCGAGCACGTCGTCGGAAAGCACGAAGCCGAGCCGGCCGAGCTCGCCCGGCGCCAGGTCGGCCGCGTTGCGGGCGGCCTCCAGGAAGCGGTCCTGCTCCGCGTCGTCGACGATGCCCTCGGCGAGGACTCGGAACTTGTTCTCGTACTGCTCGCGGGCGAAGGGGCGGTCGCCGAGCGGATGGGCGTCGGCGATGGCCAGCTCGTCGGCGATGACCGTGCCGTCCTTCAGCGTGACCTCCGCGCGGCAGCCGAAGGCCTTCTCGTTCGGGTCCTGCGAGTGGTAGCGGCGGGTCCACTCGGGATCCTCGACGGTGGAGATCTTGTTCCACAGCTCGACGGTCGACGGGCGGGCGGCGCGCTCCGGGGCGTAGCTGTCCTCGTGGTGCCAGCCGCCGTCCTCCAGCGCGACGGCGAAGATGTACATGACCGAGTGGTCGAGGGTCTCGCGCGAGGCCTTCGGATCGAACTTCTGCGGGTCGTTCGAGCCGGTGCCGATGACCACGTGGGTGTGGTGCGACGTGTGGAGCACGATGGACTCCACCTGCGACAGATCGCCGATCCGGTCGCGCATGCGCCGGGCGAGGTCGATGGGCGCCTGCGACTGGTACTCCGCGGAATGCTCCTTGGTGTAGGTGTCCAGGATGGCCCGCTTCTCCTCGCCCGCGGCGGGCAGCGGCACCGTGTACTCCTTCTCCGGGCCGCCGAGCAGCCAGGCGATGACGCCGTCCTCGCCCTCCCAGATCGGGGACGGGGCGCCCTCGCCGCGCATCGCGCGGTCCACGGCCTCGACGGCCATCTTGCCCGCGAAGGCCGGGGCGAACGCCTTCCAGGAGCTGATCTCGCCCTTCCGCGACTGGCGCGTCGCGGTGGTCGTGTGCAGCGCCTGGCCGACGGCCTGGTAGATCGTTTCGGCGTCGAGGCCCAGCAGGGTGCCGATGCCGGCGGCGGCCGACGGGCCGAGGTGGGCGACGTGGTCGATCTTGTGCTCGTGGAGGCAGATGCCGCGCACCAGGTCGACCTGGATCTCGTAGCCGGTGGCGATGCCGCGGATCAGATCGGCGCCGCCGAGGCCCTTGTGCTGGGCGACGGCGAGGATCGACGGGATGTTGTCGCCCGGGTGCGAGTACTCGGCGGCGAGGAACGTGTCGTGGAAGTCGAGTTCGCGCACGGCGACCCCGTTCGCCCAGGCGGCCCACTCGGGCGAGACCGCGTCGCCGACCCCGAAGACGGTCGCGCCGGGCGCCGCCGGGTGGGCCAGGGCCTGCGCGCGGGCGGTGGACACCGGGCGGCGCAGGACCGACGCCGCGGCGACGGCCGCGTTGTCGATGATGCGGTTGACGATCATCTCTTCGACGTCGGCGGGGACCGCCACCGGATCCACCGCGACCTCGGCGATCTTCCACGCGAGGTGTTCGCCGCGCGGGAACTCCTCGGCGGAACGGCGGGTGCGGACGATGTGGTTCTCCATGGTGCTGGTGATGCTCCTAGGTCTGGTCGATCCCCCACCCATCCGGGGAGATCTGCGTCACAGCCGAACCTAAGCAGTGACATTCGACACCGATAGAGTTTCCCATCGCGTATTTTTGTTTCCACAGGAGAGCGAAATTGCGAAACTTGCGTAATTGCCTGGTGAGAAGGCATTTCGGCATCGCACGGTGCCGGGGAAGGAGGATGCATGTCACGGGTTTTCGCGGGTGCGCGCATCCGCGCGATGCGAAAGGAGCGCGGGCTGACGCAGGTCGAGATGGCACGGAAGCTCGGCTTTTCGACGAGCTACCTCAATCAGCTGGAGAACGATCACCGGCCGCTGACGGTGACGACGCTGATGCGCCTGACGTCCGTGTTCGACGTGCCGGCCGAGTATTTCTCCGGCGAACGCGCCTCCCGCACCGCCACCGCCCTGCAGCAGTCGCTGTCCGACGCCCTGGGGCGCACGCCGGCGCTCGGGGAGCTGTCGAACTTCGCCACGCGGTTCCCCGATCTCGCGCAGGACATGCTGACCATGTCCCGGCTCGCGTCGGCGCGGTCGGCGGCCCCGGAACCGGGCGGCCCGCCGGCGGCGCAGGAACCCTCCGCTCCCCCGCATGAGCTGGTCAGGGACTTCTTCCACGCCAACGCCAACTACTTCGACGCCGTCGACCGGGAAGCCGAGGCGCTGTCCGAGCGCCTGCCCGTGCCCCGCGGCGAACGGGCCGACGCGCTCCGGCGCATCCTCGAATCCGAGCACGGCATCACGGTCACCCGGACGCCCGTCGCCGACGACTCGGGCGACGGGCACCTGCTGCCGCGCCGCGTGTACGACGCCGCCGCCCGGAACCTGCGCCTGCGCGGCGATCTGACCCGCACGCAGGCGACGTTCGAGATGGCCATGCAGCTGGCGTTCCTGCGCCACGGGGAGCTGCTGCGCGGGCAGCTGGACCCGGGTGCGCTGCCGACCGCCGACTCCATGGAGCTGGCCACCTTCGGGCTGGCCCAGTATTTCGCGGCGGCGGTCGTCCTGCCGTACGCGCCCTTCATCCGGGAGGCCGAGAAACTCGCGTACGACATCGACCAGCTCAAGATCCGGTTCGGCGCCGGCTTCGAAACCATCGCCCAGCGCCTGTCCACGCTGCAGCGGCCCGGGATGTCGGGGGTGCCGCTGTTCCTGCTGCGGTCCGACCGCGCCGGCAACATCTCCAAGCGCCAGTCGGCCACGGCGTTCCACTTTTCGCGCCACGGCGGGTCGTGCCCGCTGTGGGTCCTGCACCGCGCGTTCGATCAGCCGCAGACGATCGTGCGGCAGGTGTCGAGCATGCCCGATGGCCGCGCCTACCTGTGGATAGCCCGCACCGTCGCGCACCCGCGCGGGGGTTTCGGCGTCGACCCCACCGAGTACTCCATCGGCCTGGGCTGCGATCTCGACGACGCCCACCGGCTGGTGTACTCGCGGGGGCTGGAGCTCAATCCGGACCGGGCGGTGCCCATCGGCCCCGGCTGCGCGACGTGCCCGCGGACGGCCTGCATGCAGCGGGCGTTCCCGCCGGCGGGCACGGCGGTGCTCATCGACGAGAACGTCTCGCCGTCCGTCCCGTACGGGCACGCCGAGCCCGGCACGGGGATTGGCACCTGATGCGCGGCGCCCGGCCCGTAGACTCATGGGCGTGAGAATCCCCGGGCAGTTCAAAACCGAGTTCGACGCGCAGGCCCGCGCGCTGTTCCAGCCGGGCGGCGGAGCCGTCGTCGCGGCAATCGACCAGGGCACGACGTCGACGCGGTGCATCCTGTTCGACAGGGAGGGCCGGCGCCGCGGCACCAGCCAGATGGAGCACCGGCAGATCATGCCGCGGCCGGGGTGGGTCGAGCATGATCCGGAGGAGATCTGGCGCAACACCCGCCGCGTCATCGCGGACGTCATGGCGGACGAGGAGTGGACGGCCGCCGACGTCGCCGCCGTCGGCATCACCAACCAGCGCGAGACCACGATCGTGTGGGACCGGCACACCGGCCGCGCCATCTACAACGCCATCGTCTGGCAGGACACCCGCACCGAGGAGATGTGCAGGAAGCTTCGCGACGAGGTCGGCGAGGAGAGGGTCCGCCGCATCACCGGTCTTCCGGTCTCGACGTATTTCTCGGGCCCGAAGATCGCCTGGATCCTGGACAACGTGGAGGGTGCCCGCCGGCGGGCGGAGGCCGGCGATCTGTTGTTCGGCACCGTCGACACGTGGCTGACGTGGAACCTCACCCGCCGCGAGGGCCGGGCGCTGCACGTCACCGACGTCACCAACGCGTCGCGGACGATGCTCATGAACCTGGAGACCCTCGAGTGGGACCAGGGACTGTGCGAGGCCATGGGCATCCCCATGGAGATGCTGCCGGCCATCGCGAGCTCGTCGCAGTACCTGGGCAAGGTGCGGTGGAACGGGCCGCTGCACGGCGTGGCCATCGGCGGCATCCTCGGCGACCAGCAGGCCGCCACGTTCGGCCAGGCCTGCCTGGAACCCGGCGAGGCGAAGAACACGTACGGCACGGGCAACTTCCTGCTGCTCAACACGGGCACGGTCGCGCAGCGCTCCGACCACGGGCTGATCACGACGGTCGCCTACCGGATCGGCGACGAACTGCCCGTCTACGCGCTCGAAGGGTCCATCGCGGTGACGGGGTCGCTCATCCAATGGCTCCGCGACAACCTCGGCCTGATCCCGGATGCGCCGTCCGTCGAAAAGCTCGCGAAAACGGTCGACGACAACGGCGGGTGCTACATCGTGCCGGCGTTCTCCGGGCTGCTGGCGCCGCATTGGCGGCCCGACGCGCGGGGCGTGATCGCGGGGCTGACCAGGTTCATCAACAAGGGCCACATCGCCCGCGCCGCACTGGAGGCCACCGCCTACCAGACGCGCGAGGTCGTCGAGGCCATGAACCGGGACTCCGGCGTGACGCTGACCGCCCTGCGCGTCGACGGCGGCATGGTGCCCAACGACCTGCTCATGCAGTTCCAGGCGGACATCCTCGACGTGCCGGTGACGCGGCCCGTGATCACCGAGACGACCGCGCTCGGCGCGGCCTACGCGGCCGGCTTGACCGTGGGGTTCTGGGAATCCACCGACGAAATCCGGGCGATGTGGCGCGAGGACGTGACCTTCGAGCCCGCCATGGACGCCGAGCGGCGCGACGCGTTGTTCGCGGAATGGGGCAAGGCCGTCGAGCGCACCCTCGACTGGGTGGAGGACTGATCCGCCGGGGCGGTTGAAGGACTGCTCCGCCGCTCACGCGGGGCGGGGCGGACGGGACGGGTGCACTGCTCCCTCCCCCGCGTCACGCCCCCGCGTCCGTCGTCCCCGCCGGGCGCAGCAGGTAAATGTCCATGATCCACCCGTGCTCGGCGCGCAAGGCCGCCTTCAGGTCGGCCAGCTCCGCGCCGATGTCGCCGACGCGGCCCCGGCGCAGCTCCTGCATCGGGGTGCCCAGGTAGGCGCCCCACAGGATCTCCTCGTCATCGGCGGCATGGTCGAGCCACGCCGCTCCCCCGTCGAGCATGACCACGGCGTCGGTGCCGGCGGGGCGCTCGCCCAGCCGGCGGCCGGTGGTCACCAGGATCGGGCGGCCGATGCGGTTGAGCGTCGTCGCGTGCGCCGCGGTGAGCGCCTGCACCGCCGTGATGCCCGGGATGACCCGGACGTCGAGCGTCGCCCCGAGCCCCCGGATGCGGTCGAGGATGCGCAGCGTCGAGTCGTACAGCGACGGATCGCCCCACACCAGAAACGCGCCGCGCCGCGGACCGCGGCCATCGGCGGTCAGGGAGCGCACCATGGCGTCGTGAAGCAGCTCGGCCCGCGCCCGATGCCAATCGCGGACCTCCCCGCCGTAATCGGCCGGGTCGCGGTCGCGCGGGGGATCCGGCACGGCGACCAGCTCCACGTACGGAGCGTGGGCGGCGAGGATGGCGCGGCGGGCGTCCAGCAGATCGGACTTCGCCTCGCCCTTGTCCAGCGCGAACACCACGTCCGCGCCGCGGAGCGCCTCGATGGCCTCAAGCGTCAGATGCGCGGGGCTGCCGGCGCCCATGCCGATGACGTCGATGGCCAGAACGGCCGATGCGGCGTCTCCCACGGGCTAGCGCGCCGCGCCCGCGGAGGTGGCGTCGGCGCCGAACGCGCCGTTCATCTCCTCGGGGCTCAGGGCCGACAGCGTGCCGGCGGTGTAGCGGTTGGCCCACGACTGTTTCAGGTACACGTCGCAGGCGTTGCCCAGGTACTTGGCGTCGTAGTTGTTGAGGACCATCACCGGCTTCAGCGTGCCATCGTCCTGCAGGGCGGAGACGACGAGATGCGGGGATTCCGCATCGTTGGTCACCTGGCACACGAACTGGATGCCGTTGACGTCGGTGAACGTGGGCTTCAGCACTTTCTGGACCTCGCTATTCTCGATTCGGCCGCCGCCGGTGGTCGACGGGGCCGTGAATCCCATGGTAGTCGGGGCCGGGGGCCGCGGCCCGGCCCTCGGACGCGACGGGGGGACCGGCGTTAGCCGTGATTCACGCACGCTGGGACGATGCCGGACAAATGTAGCGATGATCACGGCTTTCGGCCCCACCCGGCCAGTGGGGTAAAGTTGTGGCGTCGCAGCGGGGGCGCGCGCGGAAAGCACGCCGAGCTTCCGTGGAAATTCCCGCGTAAAGTCCGCGGAAAGCCCGCGGAAACCACGCCCGCAGCCGACGATCGCCCCAGTAGCTCAGTGGATAGAGCACGGCTCTCCTAAAGCCGGTGTCGGAGGTTCGATTCCTCTCTGGGGCACCGCGAAACAACCCCCGACCTGCACACAAGCAGGGCGGGGGTTCCTTTGTGAATGGGGCCCGAAATGCCTTCTCCATCATTTATCCATCACTTTGACGACCTGCGGCGATGGACGGGCGTGCGAATCACCCAGCGAAGCGCTGGAGGATGGCCGTGAGGTCCGGGGCGCGCTTCGCCTTCGCCGCGATGTAATGTCGGCGCGTCATCGCCGTCGACGCGTGCCCGAGCTGCGCCGCCGCGTCCTCGTCACCTGAGGCCGAGTCGACGAGCGTGGCCACCGAACGGCGCATCGTCCGGAACTCGACCCAGTCCCACTTCTCCGCGTCTCCCCGGCCCGCCGCGCGGCGCGCGGTGCGCCACTGCTTGCGGATGTTGCCCGGGTCCCGATGCCCGCCGTCCGCCGTCGGGAAGACGGGGGCGATGCCGATCGGGGTCATCTGCGTTGCCCGCATCGTCGCCAACAGTTGCACCGCGAACGGCGGCAGCACGAGCTCGCGGATGTCGCGGGCCTTGGTGTGCTCTTGGCGCACGAGCCCCTCCCCCTTGATCCACACCATCGTCGCCGCGATGGTCACCGTCGGCGTCGCGGCGTCGAGGTCGATGTCGCACCACCGCAGGGCGGCGATCTCCCCCGGCCGGGCCCCGGTGGCCAGCAGCATGTCAACGAAGTCCAGCAGGTCATGTGCCCGGCCCACCGACCGTAGGTTGACCCGTTCAACCGGGCGCCCATCGTCTGCGATGCGCACGGCCATCCAGTCGACGACGCCGGCTCGCAGCTCGAGGAACTGCGCGGGGGTCAGGACGACGACGTCGGGCTCGGGGGCTCGCTTCTTCGGCAGCGGGCGGACGGGGTTCGCCGTGACGGCGTCGTGGGCTAGGGCGAGGGCGAATGCCTGCGACAGGATGGTCCGGGCACGGACTCGTTGGGATTCGGGCAGGCCGTCGAGGAACTTCGCGATGCGCCCCGGGGTGGCCTCAATGAGCGTGACCTCGCCGATACGCGGGCGGATGAGGCTGCTGATGGTCTGCTCGTAGTCGTCGATCGACTGGGGCAGGATCTCCCCGGCCTTCGTTGCGATCCAGGTGGCGCAGAGGTCGGTGATCGTGGTGGCGGGGCCAAGTCCGGCGGCGGGGGCCGTGGTGGCGGCGCGCGCGGCGAGGCGGTCGCGCAGTGCGGCTTTCGCGGCGCTGGCGCTGGGGCCGCGGGCGGAGACGAGGCGGAGGCGGCCGTTGGGGTCGCGGAAGCGGGCGCGGGCTTCGTGGGTGCCTTCTGCTACCTGGCGGACGTTGATGTCGCCCCACGTGCCGATGGGGGTGCGGGGTCGGCCAGCCATCACGCCACCTGCTCGAGGTCGGCGAGCGCGCGGTTGATGGCGGCGGCTTCGTCCGGGGTGACGGTGCGCAGGCGGACATCGAGGGTCGAAAGGTCGACGTCGGTGTCGATGGCGATGCTGTGCCGGTCGTGGTCGCCCTGGGCCCAGACGATGGCGGTGACGAGGTCGTCGATGGAGATGAGCCGGTGGGCGGCGATGCGGTCGACGGTGGCCTCTTCGCGGGCGGCGAGGACGTCGGGGAGGTGGTGGATGACGCCGCGTTCGATGTGGATGAGTTCGTGGGCCAGCGTGCAGCGGCGCCCGGCGGGCGTGAGGTTGGGGTTGAGCCAGATGGTGTGGCCGTCGGTGAGGCCTGCGATGCCTGCGGGCAGGGGCAGGCTGCTGATGATTCGGAGGCCCTGGGTGTGGTCGATGGGATTCCAGGTCATGCCCGATGTTCTAGCACATGTTTTCGAACGCGGGTGTGCAATAATTCGAACATGCCTGGTCATGGCCTACCCCGCCTCGCTAATCCTGGTAGAACGTCGAAGAGTCGTTCGGGTCGAGTTCGCGGGCTGCGGCAAGATGCGGAGGCTCCGGAATGGCCACAGCCCCACCGTTCAGGCGCCGGCGCAACTCCTCGAGAAGGTCGTCCGAGTCAACGTCGGACAGATCAACGGGGGCTCCGGCTTTCTCCTGGGCAGCAAGGAGCGACTTTAGCTCCGTGGCCGCATCGGCCCGCCCGACAGCAATGAGGTCCTTCGGCTGTATTCCAACCGTCGCAGCGATAGTGGCCAGGGTCGTCGCCGGCGGATGGTCGACGATCGCGTCCCCCTTGGAGGCCCAGCGCCAGCCGCGTTCGACGGTTTGCCAGCGCGAGGGGCTGATCCCGGCCTTTTTTGCGGCAGCAGTGGCGGAGATCGGCGGCCAGAGCGCGGTGCGCGCTTGTCGGATGAGCGCGCCCTCGGGGGCTGGGGTGATGCCTTCGGGGACGTCCATGAGGTGGATTTTACGCGGCATTACGGGCAATACGCGCATGTGCGCGAATACCAATGCTGCAATTCAATTCGCGTCAGCACATGTCACACGCTTGTGCTTACGCGTAATTGCGCGTAACATGATGTTCATGACCACCTCCCGCACCCCCGCCGAGCTGAACAGGATCCGCAAAGCATCCCGCCTCGGCCTCCATGAAACCGCCCGCCGCACCGGATGCTCCGAGTCCCACATTCGCGCCGTCCTCGCAGGTAAAACCGGAGCAAGCCCCCACATCCTCGCGTCCATCGACCACGTCATCGTCTCCGACGCCCTCAAGCAAAAGCAGCGCCTCGACGACCTCGTCGGCGAATTCATCGGGGGTGCAGCATGAGCGCCCTCGACCCGCTGATCGCCGAAATCACCGACGCCGTCCGCGCCACCATCCGCGAAGAACTCGCCGCGATGAACACCCCCGAACCGGTGACGCTCGACGCTGACGAATGGCTGTCCACCGGCGCCGCCGCCGACCTCATCGGCGCATCCTCCTCGACGCTCGCCCGCTGGCGCGCGGAAGGATCCGGCCCGCCGTACGCCCGCCACGGCCGGGTCATCCGCTACCACCGCGACGTCCTCGACCACTGGATGCGCACCCGCACCGCCGCCTAGCCCGAAAGGACCACACCATGACCACGTTCGACACCATCACCCCGCCCCACGGGCGATTCCACATCATCGACACCACCACCGAAGCCGAATGGAAGGCCGCCCGCCGACTGCACATCACCGCGACCGACGCAGCACGGCTCGCGACGCTGCGCCCCTCCGAATGGCGACGCATCCGCCAGGAAAAGGCCGGAGACGCCGGCTTCGGCGGCAATCGCTCCACCGACTGGGGCCACGCCCGCGAGCCGCACATCATCGACTACTGCCGCTCCATCGACCCCACCATCGAACCCAACCACCGTCTCATCGTCTCCTCGGCCGACGCCCGGTGGGCCGCAACCCCCGACGCGATCTCCGACGACGGACTCGTCACCGCCCAGGCGAAGACCAGCAACCACGACCTCGACCCAGCCAACCCCAGCCAGCGGTACTACGACCAGTGCCAGTGGGAAATGCTCGTCACCGGCGCCCAGGAGTGCATCTTCGCCGTCGAGGAACACGACGGGATGACGGAGATCATCGGTACCCGTCACGCGATCCTGCCCCGCGACCCCGCCCGTCAGGCCGAGCTCGTGGCCATCGCCGAGCGGTTCCTCGGAGACGGCCCCGCCGTTGCCCAGACCCACGACGAGCAGATCTCCGAAGCCATTGATCGCTGGGCGTCCCTCAAGGAACTCGAGAAGCAGATCAAGGCCGACATCAAGGCAGCCTCCGACGACCTCCATGCCCTCATCGGCACCGACGCCGGGGCCTGGTCCTCGGGCACCTGGCAGGTCAAGCAGACCGCGCCGACCACCACCACCCGCATCGACACCAAGGCCATCAAGGCCGACTTCCCCGAGATCGCCGAGAAGTGCTCCGTCACCGCGGTCACGCCCGGCAAACTCCTCTCCCCCACGCGCATCGACGCCTAGCCCGAAAGGACCACATCATGACCACCTCCAACCTCCCCGCCCACCGCGAAACCGGCCTGCAGATCGCCACCATCGACGAGGCCATGCGCTACTGCGAAGCGGTCTCCGCCGCCGGCCTCGCCCCCGACAGCTTCCGCGGCAAGCCCGCCAACGTCTTCATCGCCCGCGAGATCGCCACTGAACTCGAGGAGTCGGTGTGGACTGTGATGTCGGAGATGTCCGTCATCGGCGGCAAGCCCTCGTTCTCCGCGAAGTTCATGCGCTCCCGGGTCCGCCAGGCCGGACACCGCCTCCGCGAGTCCTTCGACAAGGACACCGGCACCGCCCGGGCGGTCATCCTCCGCCACGACGATCCCGACTTCGAGCATGTCGCGGAGTGGGATCGGAAGAAGGCCGAGGACCACGGCCTGTGGGGTAAGGGCCACTGGAAGAAGAACCCCGAGCTGATGCTCAAGAATCGTGCCCTGTCCGAGTGCGTACGCGAGGCGTGCTACGAGGTGATGGGCGGCGTCGCCTACACCCCGGACGAGGTGATGGACTTCGCGGAACCGTCCCCGGTGCGCGCCGAGGCGACGCGCCCGCACCCGAAGCAGCAGCCCGTCTCGGGCGACAGCACACCGCGGAGCCGCGAGGAGATCGCCGATGAACTCGCCGACATCGACTCGCTGACCGTCGACCGCACCCGGGCTATCTGGCGCGAGGCTCGCGCCGCCGGGTACACGGACATGCTCGACGACATCACGGGCATCGCCGAACTGCTCTCCACCCCGAAGGACGAGGCCCCGCCCACCGAGGACGGGGAGGTCATGGACGGCGAGCTCGTCTGATGACGTGGGCTGCCCGCGCCAGGTGCGGTGGTGACCCCCGCCCCTTCGACCTGGACACCTACCGCACCCGCGGCGACGCCGAAACCGCCTGCCGCCTCGTCTGCCGCGGATGCCCCGTCATCGCCGACTGCGCCACCGACGCCGCCGACGCCGGGGACGCCTACGTCATCCGCGCCGGAGTGTGCCTCTGGCCCGGTACCGCCGCCGGGCGGCAGCGTCCCGAGGACACCCGCCGGCTCCACTCCATCGCCCACCAACACCGACAGGACACCTAGACCATGGCCCGAATCAGGACGATCAAACCCGAGTTCTTCACCAGCCCCGACACGGCCCACGTCTCCCACGCCGCGCGGCTTCTCTACATCGCAATGTGGTCCTGGGCGGACGACCACGGCCGGGGTGAGCTCAACGCGATGCAGCTGCGTGCGTTCGCCTTCCCGGAGGATGATCCGTGGCTCGATTGGGCTCTCGATCACCCGGCGGAAGAGGCTCCGGCGGAAATCGTAGGAAATTCCGACGGTGAGCGGCGGAAGTTCATGGGGCTGCTGGCGGAAGTCGTAGGAGGCTTCGGAATCGTGGTTTTCGAGCACCGTGGGCGGAAGTTCTATGAAATTCCTACGTGGTCGAAGCACCAGCGCGCCGAGCGCACAGCGAAGGAGCGCCACCCTCGGTCCGACGATCCAGATTCGGTGATCTACCAGGGGTTTTCCGAAGCCCCCCAGCGTCCGGCGGAAATCGTAGGAAATTCCGACGCTACCCGGCGGAAGTCGTCGGAAGCACCGCAGAGTTCCGGCCCTGGAACAGGGAACATAGGAACAGGGAACAGGGAACAGGAGGGGGTTACGGAGGTCAGGGAAGGTACTACCGCGCGCGAGGACAACAACCCCCCTCCCCCAAAACCCGTCATCCCGGAGGCATGGATCGACAACCCCGGGTTGGCCCGCTGCCACAAGCACGCCACGGACGAGTACCCACCGCCATGCGGTGGATGCGCCACCGCCCGCGAAGCAGCCGAAGCCGCCCAAGACGACCGCGACGCCGAACGTCGGTCGGCAGCAGCTACCCGCCGGCAGACGATCGCCGCCTGCTCCCTGTGCGACGACACCGGGCAGATCGTCGGCGACAACGGAGCACCCCTCGCCCCGTCCCTCGCCTGCACCCACGACGAGGACGCCAACGCCGAGATCATCCTCGACGCCCACCAGCGCGCGGAGGCCGAGGCCGCCGCCGAAGCGGAGCGCCGTGACCGTGCCGCCAAAGCCGCCGCCCAAGCCCGCGAACTCCGGGCCCGACTCGCCCAGCAAAGGACCTCCGCATGACCTGGCACACCCTGTGGCTGCCCTACGCCACCCCGCCGCTCACCGCGAACCAACGCCTCCACTGGGCCGCCAAGGCCCGCACTACCGCCGACGTCCGCCGCACCGCGATGCTGCTGGCCCGCGCCGCGAAACTCCCCCAGGGCGTCGAGCACGTCACGATCGAACTGCACTACACCCCGCGCGACCGACGGCGCCGCGACGCCTCGAACCTCATGCCAACGCAGAAAGCCGTCGTCGACGGTCTCGTCGACGCCGGCCTCGTCGCCGACGACACCCCGGAGTACGTCACCGAAACCATTCCCACCATCGACCCCCCATCCCGCGAAGCCCCCGGCCCCAACAACTCGCGCATGGCCCTAAAACTCAAAATTCGGGGCCTCTCGCGCCCGAACACCCACACCCCGCCACCCGACCACCCCTAAACCCCCACAATTACGCACAATGGCGCACAGCGCACCGAACACAAACCCGCCGAAAGGCCACCCGCCCCGGCGATGATCAGCCCACCAACACCCGAAAGGAATCCTGATGGCACGCCCCAAAGGCCCCCTGACCCCACCCGAGAAGAAAGCCCTCGCCGAACGCCGCAAACGCGCACTCGACCTACGCATCGCCGGCGCGACGCTCGCAGAGATCGCCGAAGCGCACGGCGTGTCGATCTCCACGACGCACGAGGACATCCGCAGGTGCCTGTCGGACATCCCGAAAGCGAGCGCCGACGAGCTGCGGAAGCAGGAGATCGCGCGCCTCGACAAGCTGCAAAACGCCTGCTGGGACGACGCCGTGCGCGGTGACCTGTCGGCGATTGACCGGGCGCTGAAGGTCATCGACCGGCGGGCGAAGATGCTTGGCCTGGATGCGCCGCAGCAGGTGGAGGTCACCGGCGTTGACGTGGACCTGGATGCGACGGTCGCGCGGATCATGGCGGTGGCCGATGCGGTGTCGAAGCATGGGGACGAGGTGGTCGGCGGTGAGTGATGCGGAGTGCTGGTGGGAGCCGGATCCAGTGGTGACCGAGCAGGTGCTGCAGGGCCGGCGGCGGATTGCGGATTTGTCGACGGAGGACACCAACTGGGTGGTGGCGGAACTCAGTGCGCGGCGGCGGACGGTCGCGGAGATTGCGCGGGCGTTGGGGTGTACGCCGCGGCATGTGAAGCGGGTGCGGGCGCGGCCGGTGGTGCGGGTGATGCGGGCATTTGCGGAGGAGCGGTCGCGGGCGGTGGGGTGCGAGCGTCGGGCGGTGGATGCGGAGGCGATGGCGCGGCGGGTGGTGGCGGAGCGTGATGCGTTGGCGAGGTCCCGGAATCCCCCCCAGGGATTACCCCCACATTCGCATTACGCGTAATTGCGCGTATTCTCGTGGGCAGGCAAGCGACCACGCCACCACGAATCAAGCGCCCACCCATTACGCACAATCACGCACACCCCACCGAAAGGGACCCCCGATGCTCACCCTCCGCGACCTCATCACCGACGCCCTCTACGAAACCTCGTCCTGCCCCTGCGTCGGCCAGATCACCATCCACACCACCACCGAGCCGACGATCATCGTCGACATCGAAATCAACGGCGGCACCACCCTCACCGCCTACTCCGACGGCGTCGGCACCTCCTACCGCAACGACCCCGTCGAGTACACCGCCACCGACCACACCGACTGGACCCCGGGCACCGACCCCACCATCGCCCTGTCCGACATCACCCAGGGCGCGATCCCCCACGGCGTCGACGAATCCGACGTGAGCATGGACCTCACCATCCCCGCCGAGATGCTCGCCCAGATCCTCGACACCTACCTCGACGGCACCCCCGAAGTCGTCATGCCGTGGACCGCGGACCCCGCCTGCTCCGGCCGCAACCCCGGCTTCGTCCGCTGGAACTCCACCGTCCGCGACCTCACCAAGCGCAGCACCACTGGCGCCTGGATCGACGGCCTGTGGGCCGGAGTGATCCTGTACGACGCCCTCCACCTCGCCGCCCACCTCGACGACGAGCTCGCCGCCATCGGCCAGCCGCCGGCGTTCACCGAGCTGTGCACCCCGCGGCTGGTCACCGGCGACGACATCCGCGCGGGTCTGATCAACCACATCGAGGCGCTCGCTGCCCGGGCGTGGACGCTGCGGCACCGCCACACCATCGCCGCCGCCTAACCAGCGGCAGCCCCGCACCCGCGCAGGCGGGCACCGGCGTCATGGCCGGAGCGGGGCGCTGAGGGGCAGGGGACTTCCCAGATAGGAAATCCTCCCTTTCTCACCCGGACAACCAGGGCCCACCCCGGCGCCCACCGGGCCCCTGCCCCTCACCGAGCCGGTGCGTCAAAGCGGCTGGACATACCGCCAAGCCCCGCCCCAATGGCCCCCTCCCCCTTTCGTGAAAGGGCCGGCGGGGCTGCGCACCACCAAAACACCCACCCCTCGACCCGAAAGGACCCGCCATGGACCACGACATCACCGCACTCGCCGTCGCCGTCGGCGTCATGAACCCACCTGCCCGACCGCGCTGGCGCACCCACCTCACCTGGGCCCTGATCACCATCACCACCCTCACGATCACCCTGTGGATCGGACACCAAGCCGACCAGCACCTCACCGCCATCCTGGAAGCGACCGCGTGATGGCCGCCCCGCCCGCCACGATCCCGTTCCCCGAGTCCCACATCCGACCGCTCCTCGACGCCGGATACCCGCTCACCGCCATCAGCCGCGCCGCAGGACTCGCAGCCAGCACCCTCATCGTCGCCCGCCGCCGCGGCACCGTCACCCGGCCCGTCCTCCACGCCGTGACGCACGTCGACATGAACCGCGCCCCGTGCCAACCCGCCTGGCGCGCCACCCGACGCGTCCGGGCACTCGCCGCCGCCGGCATGCGCTACCAGCACATCGCCGACGAGGTCGGCACCGGCCGGTCGTACATCGCGATGATCGCCAACGCCCGCTTCACCCGCATGGAGACCTCCACGTTCCTCAAGATCGACGAGGTGTGGCGATCCCACAAGGACCGGCCCGTCACCACCCCGGACCCGAAGATCATCCGCCGCGGGTGGGCCGTGCCGTGGGAATGGGACGACATCGACGACCCCGCGACCGACCTCCACGGCGACGCGTTCGTCCCGTCCGCCCCGGTCATCGAGTCCATCGACCGCACCATCGCCACCCACGGCCTCCGTGCGGTGTGCGAAGCGACCGGCATGGACCCGAATCGAATCCAGCGGCTCCGCGCCGCCGGCAAGACCCGCCTGTCGACCCGGGCGACGGTCCTCGGGAATCTGCAGCGCCTGCGGTCCCGCACGGCCATGAGCTACGAGCGGGCGTGCGCCGCGTGATCCGCCGACTCCGCCGAATCAACCACCTGATCCTGCGCGCCGAAGGCCGCATCCTCCACCACCTCCACCGAAAGGACTCGTCATGCCGCTGATGCGCGAACCGTACGACTACACCGCGGATCGTCCGCCGCGCCGCCCGGAGGGCCCGGAGGTCGGGTGCCTGCCGTACCTGTACGTCCTGCTGGTCCTGATCGTCGTCATCATCGTGGCGGGCGCGCTATGACCGGGAAGCAGGCCGTTGTCGGCTATGGCCCATACCCGCTGGGGCCTGCCCTCCTCCTCGAGGACGGAACTCGCATCCCCGGGACCATCGAGGTCGAGCGCTTCTCTTCGTCCGCCCCCGGAGACGTGGTGTTTATCCAGGCGACGTTTACCCCGGACGACCCCGCCGCGGCCCCCGCGGCACTCGGCGGTGCCCGGCACCTCGACATCACGACCAAGGAAGAATCATGAGCCTGCCTCAGCCGGACCTTTTCGGGCGGGTGTTCATCGAGGCCCGGCACCTCATGAAGGGCATGGCCGTGTCCCGCAACGGCGGGCCGGCGTTCGCGGTGGACTGCGTCGACCCGCTGGGCAAGTCCGATCTCCTCGTCCGTGGGAAGAACACGGCCCATGGCGGCCTGGTGGAGATCGGGTGCGCCCCCGACACCCAGTTCGAGGTGATCACATGACCGCGCCCGTCCTCGACGTCACCGCCGGTAGCCGCATGATGTGGTTCGACTCGGACGACGACCGAGCGCTGTTCGTCGACGAGCGCGTCGAGTCCGCGGAGGTCTGCGACGGACGCACCGTCACCGTCAGTCCCGACATCCAGGCCGACTTCCGGAACCTGCCGTTCCCCGACGAGCAGTTCTTCCACGTCGTCTTCGACCCGCCACACCTCAAGCGCTTGGGCGAAACCTCATGGACCCGCGTGAAGTACGGCGCACTTTTCCCGACGTGGCGCGATGACCTCGCCGCCGGGTTCGCTGAGTGCTTCCGCGTGCTCCGCGCCGGCGGGACGCTGATCTTCAAGTGGAACGAGGACCAGATCCCCGTTGGCGAGGTGCTGGCACTGACCGACGCGAAGCCCCTGTACGGGCATCGCTCCGGGCGTGCGAGCAAGACCCACTGGATCGCGTTCATCAAGGAGACATCGTGACCGCACCGCAGTTGGAGTTGTTCGCGTCGACGCCCCTCGCCCCGGCACCCGCCGACCAGTGCGGCGCCCTCACCGCCCAGGCCGACGGACACGGCTACGAACCACCGGCACGGCGGGCGTCGATCGAATCCGCCAGCCTGCATGACGGTTTCGCCGGGCGGCTGATCTGGTGCCGCCCCGATGACCGGGCCTCAACGGCGGCGTCGGTGCGGTGGCGTCGCATCGTCAGCACCGACACCAGCCACCAGGACTGGACCGCCCGCAGCGTCACCGCCGCGGACCCCGACGGCACCACACACTGCTGCCGCCTACCGCAGTCCTGTTCCATCGCCGTCACCGCCGCCGAGCAGGACCGCGCCCACCACTGGCGCATCCGCGAAGGCAAAACCACCTACCAGGGCTACGACCTGGACCCCACCCACCACATGCACACCCACTACCTCTAGAAGGAGTTTTCATCATGGCTCAAGGAGAGACCCCAATCACGCTGGTCGGCAACATCGTCGCCGACCCGGAGCTGCGCTACACCCCGTCGGGTGCCGCGGTCGCAAACTTCCGCGTCGCGTCGACGCCCCGCGCCTTCAACCGCGAGTCCGGACAATGGGAGGACCAGGAAGGCCTGTTCCTCACCTGCAACATCTGGCGCGAAGCCGCGGAAAACGTCATGGAAACCCTGTCGAAGGGCATGCGCGTCATCGTCCAGGGTCGCTTGCGCCAGCGGAGCTACGACACCCGCGAGGGCGAGAAGCGCACCGTGTACGAGATCGAGGTCGACGAGGTCGGCCCGTCCCTCAAGTTCGCTTCGGCCCAGGTCACCCGCAACCCCCGCACCGGCGGACAGGGCGGCGGTGGCGGCCAGCGGCAGGCCGGTGATTCGTGGAACTCCGCCGCCCAAGGCGGCAGCCACGCCGGCGGCGACACCGAGCCGCCGTGGTGACCATGCCCACCATCGAAGGCGCCAAACGCCGGTGGATGAACCGCAGGCCCCCGCAGACCGGAGACATCATCGCCATGACCTGCCTCCGCGACGCCACCACCGGCCTTGGTGGTGACCGATGACCATCCACCGAGCGCACCCGCTCTACCGAATCCCCCGAGAACTCACCCGCACCCAAGACCTTTTCCGCGACGCCGGAGGATGCCTCGAATTCAGCCGAGGCGGCGACCTCCTCGTCTACTCCACCCCGCTCGACCCCGACATGAACATCCCGGGGCTGGAAGCCGAGGAGTACTGCCTCGACACCATCTCCGACCTCGCCCCCGCGTACACACCGACGGCCGAGGAAGTCATGCGCGCGCTCCGCGGCCCTCGTGGATACACGGGACCGATGGGACCGGGAGGAGAGCCTTGCACGTGCCGAAAGGACGAAACCCGATGACCACCCGGAAGACTGCGGCCCCCACCGGGTACGCCCTGGGCTACGAAGCAGGGCAGCGAAAACGTGTCCTGTGGGCAACCAGCGACGGCAACTACATCATCACCAGCCGGTACCACGACCCGTACCTGGGGTGGGAAATCCTCGCGTTCCCCTCGGACAAGTACGGAGCCGTCACCTCGTGGACTGAGCTTGGTGGAGTCCGCGGAGAAACGAAAACCCACGTCGACGCGATCCGTGACGCCGGCTACGAACCCGAAGGAGAAGACCATGACCACGAATGACCAGCCCCATACGATCCCCGCCGGACTCACCAGCGACGAAGCGCAGGCTGTACGCGAATGGGCCGAGCGCGCCCGTGGCGCGGAGGTGCAGGACAAGACGGTCGTCCACGCCGCCCGCGTCCTCCTCGCGGTCCTACCGAAGCGCCCGACGCTGGCGGACATGTCCCCGGAGGAACGCGCCGCGTGCCAGTGGATGCAAGCCGACACGGAGACGCGGGGCCGAGTCGTCATCGTTAACCCCTGCCCGAACGGGGGACGCGCCGGACTACTTAGCCGACGGGGAAACGCTGTTTACGAGGGGCACACCCGCATCACCCCGCGCCCGGACCTCCCCCGCATGGAATGGCCCGGCGACACGCCCACCCCGACCCCGGCGACGCTCACGGTCGGCAGTGTGTGGGGAGATATCGACTCGCTCACCCTGGCGTGTGAGACGTCTGGGCGGGGCCAGATCGTCGTGGCCGACTGTGAGGGCGATGTGTCTGTGTGGAGTGAGGACGAGGGATGGTGGACTCAGGGGTTGCCCAGCTGCGGCTACGAGCCGTACACGATCATCCACGCCGGACGGGAGGCCGACCAGTGAAGCCTCGCGCCGAATACGCATACGTCGCGCACCGACTCGACACGAGCGACTCCCAGAACCTCGGAGACTTCGGAATCTGGTACAGGAATCGCAACGACGAATACGACAGGCAGCACTACCACTACGCCAGCCCGGACTACGACAACGCCGAAGCGCCGTATCGCGCCGCCGGCAGGCTCATCAACCGCCGAAACCTCACCATTGTGCCGACAGGTGGCCCGGTCTACCGGGAATGCATGAAGGCCGTTGACCGACTGATCAAGGAAGAAGCGGAGGCCGACCAGTGACCACCTTCACCGTGCAATTCCGCGACAACAAAATCGGGAGAGGCAACCGCGCCACACCGTTGACGGGAGTCCCCTCCAACGAGCTAAGCAGCCGCATCCTCAAGTACGCCCGCCGGTTCCTCTTTTCCAGTGACGTGGACGTGGAGGCGTGGCCCGCCGGAGACGGCTACGAAGGGCACATCACCGCCGGGTGGCGGATCGTCGGCCGCTTCACCGCGACACACACGGAGGTCGACCAGTGACCCCCGACAAAGCCCGCGACCTTGTCGCATCGTTTGAGGGCCGACGACTCACCGCCGATTACGAGACCTACGGCCTGGCGGACGGATACCAGCACATCGAGCACTACGTCCTCCTGGAAATCGACGAAGAGCACCCCGAGACCGGAGAGCCGGACGTATGGACGGACACCCTCGAAATGCCAGATAAGGCAACCGCCGACATGATCTCCGCCGCCCCGACCCTGGCCGCCCTGGCCGCCGGAATGCGCACCGAGTACGCCATTGCATACCTCGACCGGGACGGCAACATCGACATGCTGGACGAGGGGTACAAGACGCTAGCCGCCGCGCAACGTCGGAGGGATCAGCTATTGGCGAAGGTCCGCCCGTACACCCGAATCATGCGCCGCCACGTCGGCGAATGGGAGGAAGCATGAACGACATTCCCCGCCGTCTCGCGGCCCTCATCGCCCTCATCACCATCTGCGGATTCCTCGCCATCGTTGCCGAAACCGCCATGGGGTGCGCGCCATGACAGACCGCGACAACGCAAAGGAACCCCATGGGTAAGCACCATCGCCACGACCCCGAGTTCGACGCGAAGCAGATTGCCGACGCCCTCGCCGCACCACTCGCCGACACCTTCCCCGGACTCGGGAGGTGGGACGAGCGGGTGATCTGGCAGCTGTTCCAAATCCTCACGTGCCCCACGCCCTGCGTCGGCTACGTCAACGCCGAAGGGTGGCACGCCAATTGCCAACGCCGCGCCGCCGACGCGATGACGGCCCTCGGATTCACCCCACCACCACTAGACCCGATCCCGTGGGGCGACTCCGATGACTTCGACTTCTGACCGCCCCGCCCGACAAGAAATGGAGGAAGCATGACCACCGACCGACTGCGCAAGATCGCCGAGCGGGAGGCCCGCGAGCACCTGCGTGACTTCTGGCGCGTCAACCTGGTCGAGTGCTACGGCGACACCCTCACCGACGCCGAGATTGACGAGGTGCTGCGCATGATCCGCACCGACGCCCGCATCCCCGCCCCGCCCCGAATCATCCGCACCGCCGACGAGCTCGCCGCCCTCGACCCCGACACGCTGGTCGCCATACCCAGGTACTACGGCGACTGCGACAGGCCGCGACTTGCTGGCTGGGTGCGTACGTTCTACCCGCTGGGCGAATCTAGCCCGGTATTCCCCGCCGTGGTGGTCGCTACCGGCGAGCAGGTCCGCGCCGCACGACAAGCACTCAAGGAGGCCGGCGAATGACCAACCCCGATGACTTCCTCAACCGCCTCGGTATGACTCCCGACGACCAAACCCGCGCCGAGATCGCCCCGTTCGCCGCAACCATCGCCGCCCTGCACCACGAACTCGCCGATAAGGACGTCCCCCTCGAATCCGCGCACTTGTACGTCACCAAGTGGATCGAGTCCGTCTTCAGGTGGGCACGATGAGCGTCGGACTCTTTCAGCAACTCCCCAGCACATTCCCCCCTGTGGCCCGCGTCGACTACTGCGGGCACCTGTGGGTCCACGACCACGACACCTGGCGCAACCCCACCACCGGCATCACCCGCGACGACCCCAAATGGACCGCCGCCGACGCCTACCGTCGCTAACCCATTCGAACGCCACCGGGACTTTTCCCGGGGCGTTCGTTATCGTCCCCACCATGACCACACAACCTGACCACCAGCCCATGGAAATCAGCGACGCCGTCCGCGCCGCCTGGGCAACCCACCCCGACCACCGCCTTGCAGTCCTCGAAGCATTTGCAGGAGCAATCAATACCGAGGTCACGCTGTGCATCCCGGGAGCGACCATCGAGGGAACGACGATGGCGTATAACGAATTCGCTGACATCGAGCGAAGCAAACTCCACGGACGACTTGATGAAGCCGAGATCGAACCTGGCGACGGCCTTCCCGATGACTTCGCCGAGGTCATCTCATCACAGCTCTTCCCTCACCATGTCGCTCCCCAGAATGAGGCGGAAGCCGTCAACGAAATGCCCCCCACGGCTATTCACCTGAAGAACGCCAAGATGGTGGGAAACGGCTACACACCCATCGCGCCGCTTGAGTTTGAGCGGATTCGCATTCCCATCGCGCAGATCACGTCCTGGTGCATCGGACGCCACGACTAGACTCGGCTCCATGACCTCCGACAGGCGTGCGCGTATCCGGCATCTCGCCGGGCGCATCGCCGCGGAGATCTGCTGGCCCGACCCCGACCTCACCCCCGAGGCACTGGGCCAGCGGATCACGTCGATCGTCGTCACCTGGCCCGACTTCCCCACCGCCCTCGCCGGCCTCGCGACCGCCGGGCCCCTCACCATCCGCCTCATGGGCGCGACTCCTGACGTGGGGGCCATCGCCGACGAACTCGAACCGTCAACCATGTTCGACGACGAGTGGCAACGCACCGGCCACGACATCGGCGTCGGCTTCGCCCGCCACGCCATGCACCCCGACACCACCGGCCACGCCGTCGACTTCTTCATCACCACCATCGCCAACGTCCCCGAAACGCACCGCGACGTCGTCCTCGTCCACGCCATCGCCACCATCGTCAGCGTCTACACCTGGGCCGCCCTCACTCCCCGCTGACCCGGTCACCACACCCCGCCACCATCACGGGCATGACCGACCACACCGACCTGATCCGCCGCACCATCCTCGCCGAAACCGCCGGCTGGTCCCCCGCCCAACGCGCCGCCCTCCTCCACCGCCTCGACCGCGAAACCACCCGCGCCACCGTCGCCCAGCAACACCCCACCGCCGGGGCCCTCGCCCAAGCCATCGAACCGTCGACGGTGCAGACCCCCGCCCTCGAAGCAATCGACCAGGCCCTCGAATGGGCCCTGTCGACCCGCGACGCCCGCCTCGCAATCTCAATGCCCCCACAGGAAGGGAAACTAGTCGCCCACGACACCCCCGTGCCCACGCCCACCGGCTGGACCACGCACGGCGAGCTCCGCCCCGGCGACCAGGTGATGCACCCCTCCGGCCGCCCCGTCACCGTCACCGCCATCCACCCCGAAGCGATGGCCACCATGCGCGTCCACATCGACGGCAACGACCACATCGACGTCCACCCCCAGCATGAATGGACCATCCACCGCAACGGCCGCCCCGCCCCCCGCACGGTCGAAACTCAATGGCTCGCGGACCACGCCATCACCACCGGCCCGGCGGGCCGTCGGGGATGCAAGTACCTGAGCCACCTGCCGCACCGCGAGGTCTTCACCCTCCCCGACGCCAACCTCCCCATTGACCCGTACACCCTGGGGCTGTGGCTCGGCGACGGCCGCGCATCCGGCGCCTACATCCACCACGACGCCGCCGACGACTACCAGTACGCCTACCCCGTCACGTCCACCTGGACGCACAAGGACACCGGCGTCGTCCAGGACTACCTCGGCGGCGGCTTCCTCACCGCACTGCGGGCCCTGGGCCTGCTGAGCAACAGGCACATCCCCTCCGCGTACCTGCGGGCGTCGGAGGCACAGCGGCGGGCCCTGCTGGCCGGGTTGATC
This sequence comes from Corynebacterium halotolerans, assembly GCF_001056295.1. Lineage (GTDB taxonomy): Bacteria > Actinomycetota > Actinomycetes > Mycobacteriales > Mycobacteriaceae > Corynebacterium > Corynebacterium hansenii. Next base: position 71,917 of record NZ_JVMD01000015.1, on the reverse strand, counting down.
GATTCCGACGGGCACGTTCCCGCCACGGGCAACCAGGTGTGCTTCGACAACACGAACCGCCGCCTCGTCGCCGACGTCGCCGAGCTTGTCCGCACCCTCGGATACCGCGCCGGCGAACACCGCCCCATCGCCCCCAGTGACGGCGGAACCGGCGTACACGGCCAGCAGATCACCGGGCGGCGGGAGATGTGGCGCATCGCATTCAGCCCCCACGACGGCATCGTGCCAACGCGCCTGCCCCGCTACGAGGGACGAATCACCGCCCGCGCCGCCCGCCGCCGCATCCCCATCACCGGCATCGAGCCCATCCCCCCACGGCCCGGCCGGTGCATCACCGTCGACGCACCCGACGGCCTGTACCTCGTGGGCCGGACCATGGTGCCCACCCACAACTCGCAGCGTGTGGGCGTGTGGGGCGTCGTCCGCGCCCTCGTCCAGGATCCCGAGCGTCGCGTCGTCCTCGCCTCCTACGCAGAGCATCTTGCCCGGGGGATGGCCCGCCAGGTCCGCAACATCATCCGGGAGCACGGCCACGGCGCACGCGACCCCCTGACCGGCGCGACGCTCGCCGACAAACTGGGCCTGGCCCTGGCCGACGACAACGCCTCCGCCGGGTCGTGGCAGCTCGCCGGACACAAGGGAGGGCTTTTCGCCGTCGGCGTCGGCGGTGGATTGACCGGCAAGAGCGCCGAGGTGCTAGTCATCGACGACCCCCTCAAGGGCATGTCCGAGGCCGACTCGGTGGTAGAGCGGGAGAAGGTGATCACCTGGTACGACTCTGTCGCGCAGACCCGCCTCGCCGCCGGCGCCCCCGTGATCATCATCCAGACCCGTTGGCACGAGGACGACCTCACCGGGCATGTGCTGGCCCAGGATAAGCAGGCCGGCCGGTCGTCGTGGCGGGTGGTGAACATCCCCGCCGTCTCCACCCCGGGCGTCCCGGACGCCCTCGGACGGCCCGCAGGGGAAGCAATGCAGTCGGCCCGTGGCCGCACCCCGGAGGACTTCGCCCGCATCCGGCAGGATGTTGGCGAACGCGTCTGGTCCGCCCTCTACCTCGGGCAGCCCACCCCGGCGGGCGGTGGCCTGTTCGCCCGCGAGTGGTTCGACCGGCACCGCGCCCCCAACGTCGGCGGCACCACCGCCGCCCGCATCGTGTCCGTCGACCCCGCGGAAACCGGCAAAGCCGACGAGGCCGGCATCATCGGCCTCACCGTCACCGCCGACGGTAGGGCCTGGGTCACCGACGACCGGTCGGGGCGCATGCAATCCGACGAATGGGCCCGCACCGCCGTCCTCCTCGCACTCACTACCCAGGCCACCGAGGTGCTGTTCGAGGCGTTCACCACCGGCCCCACCTACGAACGCGTCCTCGAGGAAGCATGGCGGCGCGTTCGCGACGAAGCCCGCCTACTCCGCACCCACAACAATGACCTCGCCGCCGCGGCGCTGGCCTACGCCAGGAAGGAAGACCGGCCCGCCGACCCGCTGGCCTCCATCCGCCAGATCGACGGAGTCCCCATCCCCGACCAGACCGACCCCCCGTTCCGCATCCGCCCATGGCGCGCGAAAGGCGACAAAGTCGCCCGCGCCGCCGGCACCCGCCAGGCCGCCTCCACCGGCCGCCTCCGCATGGTCGGCACGCACCCGGAGCTCGAAGAGCAAGCCACAAGGTGGCTGCCCGGGCAGGACTCCCCCGACCGCATGGACGCCCTCACCCAGGGATTCGAACGCTGCATGCAGCTCGTCGGCGCCGAAGCGCAGATCGCCACACCGGGCACGCCCGCCGCCGCCCCGTCCCCGTCGTCGGGTGTCGGGCCCGGCTTCTGGGCATCCCCCATCGGGTGACCACCTCGCCGCGCGCACCCTCCCCCGCCGGGTTATCGTGTGCGCAGTCGCCGCCCCTCCCCCCGAGGCGGCGGCAAGGCCCCCAGGTTGAGCACCCCCCCCCGCTCCCCGGGGGTCGACCTATTTCCGAAGGAGTGGCGCCACCTTCGTCAGGCGGGGTCGGCACGGTCACCGCTGGCTCTTAGTTTCCTGGGCATGGCCTCCTTCCTCATCGTCCTCGCCCTCGGCATCCTCGCCACCGCCCGCATCACGCGATTCGTCACGATGGACAAGCTCTCGGAGCCGATCCGCGCCAAGATCATCGACCGCATCGGCCACGAGCACCTCATCGTCTACGGCCTCCACTGCTACATGTGCTCGTCCATCTGGGTTGCCGCCGCGATCACCCCGCCGGTGTGGTTCCTCACCCACGCCAGCGACATTCTCGGCATCACCGCCTGGCTCGGGCTCCCACTCGCATGGCTCACGACCGCCTACCTCGCGTCGTTGACCATCCAGAAGGAGGCCAACTAAATGCCCCGCGTCGCCCGCCGCCCCATCACCGGCGCCGAACTCGCCTCCCCTGCCCTCGTCGCCGCCGCCACCCCGGTCAAAACCGGCAACTCCACCAAGAAGGTCGCCGAGGCCACCGGCTGGAAGAAGGAAGCCTGGGACTTCTACGACACCGTCGGCGAGCTGTCCTACGTCTGCGACTGGCTCGGCGACGCCCTCTCCCGCGCCCGCCTCATCGCCTCCGACATCGCCGACGACGGACGGCCAACCGGCACCACCGACGACACCACGGTCGCCAGCATCGTCGCCGACATCGCCGGGGGCCCCGCCGGCCAATCCACCATGCTCGGCCGCCTCGCCACCAACCTCACCATCGTCGGCGAAGCGTGGGTCGCGATCCTCACCCGCGACACCGACCTCGGGTCCGTCGAGGAATGGCACATCCTCTCCGCCGACGAGATGACGACCCGCGGCTCGGAAGTCCTCCTCACCCTCGGCGACGACACCTCCCACGTGTTCAACCCCGACGTGGACCTCCTCACCCGCGTGCACATCCCCCACCCGCGCAACGCCCGCGAGTCCGCCGCCGCGACGCGCTCCGCCCTCGAACCGCTGCGCGAGCTCGCCGGCACGGCCGCGTCGATCCGCGGTGCGACTCGCTCCCGCCTCGCGGGCAACGGCATCCTTCTGCTGCCGCAGGAAATCAGCATGCCGATGGCCGCCCCGCCGACCGGCGATCCCGACGCCCCCGGCCTGCCGGCCCCGGAGCAGCCGGTCATGGAGGACCGGCAGGTCACCGCGCAGGACGTGATGGGGCAGCTTCAGCAGGTCATGACGATGGCGATTCAGGACCCGTCGTCGGCGGCGGCGATGGTGCCGATCATCCTCAAGGCCCCTGGTGAGCACCTCGACAAGGTGCGGCACATCACCCTGGAATCCGAGGTGACGGAGATGTCGCTGCGCACCCGTGATTCGGCGATCCGACGGCTGGCGCTGTCGCTGAAGGTGCCGCCGGAGATGCTGCTCGGCCTGTCGCAGGGCAACCACTGGTCGGCGTGGGCGATTGACGCGTCGGCGGTGAACACTCACGTGGTGCCGATGCTCACCGTCATCTGCGACGCGCTGACCGACGCGGTGCTGCGCCCCCTGCTCGCCCGCGCGGGGCACAAGGACCCGAACGCGGTGACGATCTGGTTCGACGTCTCCGACCTCGCCAACGGCGCATCCAGGACGGAGAACGCCGTCGCTGCCTTCGACCGCGGCGCGATCAGCGCGGTGACGCTGCGCCAGTCCCTCGGCTTCGGTGATGACGATGCTCCCTCCGACGAGATGAGCGACTCTGAGAAGCGGGCGCTGGCGATCCAGATGGTGTCGAAGGCCCCGTCGCTGCTGCCTATGCTCGCCCCGATCCTCGGCCTCGACATCGACTCCACCGTCGGCCCGGTCGCCGGTGCCCCGGTGGCGCAGGCCCCGGTCTCCTCGCCTGCTCCGCCGAAGGGAGCGTGACCATGGCCGTGTTCCTGCCGGACCCGTTCGACGAATGGGCCGCCATCCTCGAAGAGCCGGTGATGCGAGCGATCCGCATCTGGCTCGACGACCACGTCCTCCCCAACGTCTTCCGGGCACTTCTCGCCGCCGCCGACGACGAAGAGGTGATGCCGAACATCGAGGCGATCCTCGCCGCAGCCGCCGCATGGGACCTCGTCCTCGCCCAGGAAATGACGCCGACGCAGATCGGGCTCATCGCCGCCCGCGTCGCAGCAATGACCGACGCGAGGGGCGTCGACGTGACTGCTCTGCCCCGCGCCGCCGGGCTGCGCGACGAACTCGCCGACGCCCTCGACGAAGCAATGGTCGCCATGACCCGCGCCGGCATCGCCACCGGGCAGATGACCGTGATCATCGACACGGCGACGTGGGTCGACTTCATCGACGACTACGCCCGTGCCGCGGTCAATCGGGTGTCGGGGATGCCGGAGTCGGTGTACCGGGAGATGGTGCAGACCCTGGCGAAGGCCGTGAAGGACGGCATGAACCCACAGGACCGGGCAGCCCTGGTGCGGGAGTTCCTCGACCTGGACGACCCCGCCCAGTACGAGCGGTGGCGGCGCCGCGCGCAGACCATCGCCCGCACCGAAACGAACTCCCTGATCAACGCCGCCGACCTGCAGGCGGGGCGGATGGAGCAGCAACTCACCGGCGAGGAAATGCACAAGGCGTGGCTATGCGTTGCTCCGGACACGGTTGTCGGTGCCATCGACGTTCGGCATGCTGCCCGTCGAGAGTACGTAGGCACCCTTGTACGCATCACCACCGCGAGCGGGCGGGAACTCTCCCTCACACCTGAGCATCCGGTATTGACCGGGCGTGGCTGGGTCGCCGCTGGCGATCTTGACTTGTCGGACAACCTCTTCCAGGTCGTCCATGCTCAGACCCCTGGGGCACCAGACGTACAGGACTCGCCACCCGGCATTGGTCAGGTCGTCGATGCGGCGATGAATGCGTCCGACGCCAAGGTGAGGACCGTGCGCAGCGGTGTGGATCTCAACGTCGACGCCAAGGCACACGATGTCGAGGTTGTAGTTGCCGACCGCGACCTGTCGGTCAACCTCGAAGCCGTAGTAGCGGAGCGCTCCCGCGACCTCCATCTCACCTCGGCCGACGCGCTGGCTCATGCGCTCGTGCTTCGTGCGAGCGGACCTTTGGTGGGTGCCGGGCGGCATCGGTCGACCGCGGGCCTTTTCTCCGATTCGGCGGTACTTCTCGGACTTCACCGCGGGGTCTTCTCGGCTGGCGCGGATGATTCCAGCGGCGGATTGACCACGGATGGGAACCCCGGCTTCCCGGAGAATACGGCGGATCACGTCGTGGCTGGTGCCGTGGCGATCGCCGACAGTGTTGAGGGAGTCTCCGGAGGTGTACTCAGCGATGACGGCCGCAGTGTCTATGTCGGATCGTCGCCGGGCCGCGACTCCGAGCTTCTGGGCGGCGCGGGCTTGCTCGGCGGCGGCGGGGTCGCGATCGAACCTAAGGCGCGTCCCCTCACCCGCCGTTCGGGTGCGGACGCCGCGTTCGGCGAGTCGGCGGCTGACGGTGCTGTAGTTCGATCCGACGGCGGCGGCGACCTCCTTGAGGGAGTGTCCGGACTCGTAGAGGCGGACGATCTTGTCGACATCGAGCGGTACTCGTTTGTTGGGCATGTGTACGACCTTGAGACGGCTGGGCACTGGTATCAGGCCAATGGCCTGGTGGTTCATAATTGTACCCTCGACCGCCGCACCCGTGATTCGCACTTCCAGGCCGACGGTCAGCGTGTCCCCCTCGACGGGAAGTTCACGATCGGTGGCCACGAGTGCGACCACCCGGGCGACCAGCATCTCCCTGTTCACGAGGCGGCAAATTGCCGGTGCAGCCTCCTGCTCCTCGCCGCTGATGAGCCGCTGCCCGGTGACGGGGACCGGCAGACGGAGCGGGAGCGCGCCGACGGTACGCGCCGTGACCCGCAGGCCGAGGTGTATGCGCGGGCCGCTGATGGGGTCACCCGTGCCCGCGACGATGTTCCCCAGACCGTCACCGCAGCAGCAGACAAGGAGTCCCCCGTGCGCACCCAGTGGTCGGGTCTTTTGGCCCCCATCGATACGCCCACCGGCGATGGACGCGTCATCGACGCCGACGCCGACATCAATTTCCGCGAGTTCCCCCAGCCCCTGATGTTCCAGCGCGCCACGAGCAATGGCCACGACACGGCCGTCGTCGTCGGCAAGATCACCACCGCCGTCGTCGACGCGGGCGCGATCCACGCCACCGGAGAGCTCTTCGACACCGACGACGCCAAGGAGGCCATCGAGCTGCTCGAGGAGGGCGTCATCCGCCCGTCGGTCGACATGTGCGACATGGTCGTCGACTTCACCGTCGTCGACGGCGACGGCAAGAAGGTCGATCCCGAGGTCGACGAGTGGGACCCGTCGTGGTCGGAGACGATGCACGTCCGCGCGTGCACCATCATGGCCGCCACCCTCGTCAGCAAGCCGGCGTTCGCGGAGGCGAAGATCGTCCTCGGCGACGAGGTTGCCTCCCCGGACGATGCGGAGGAGGAGACGGCGGCGCTGGTCGCGTCGGCCGTCGCCCTTGCCCCGGTTGATCAGGCGGTGGACTCCGCCGCGTTCGCGGACCCGGGCCTCGACGGGCCGACGGCCCTGACCGTCACCGACGACGGCCGCGTGTTCGGTCACCTCGCCTTGTGGGGCACCGAGCACGTCGGAATCGGACGCGGCGTCACCCCGCCCCGGTCGAAGACGGATTACGCCCTCTTCCACGTCTCCACCGTCACCACCGACGAGGGCCCCGTCTCCGTCGGCCGCCTGACCGTCGGCACCGGCCACGCCGGGCCGCGAGATGGGGCGCACGCCGCCACCGCCCACTACGACGAGACGGGCACCTGCTGGGCCCTCGTCCGCGCCGGTGAGGACGCCCACGGCATCTGGGTCGCCGGAATCATCAACCCCGACGCCGACACCGCCACCGTCCGCGCTGGCGCGTCGGCACCGCTGTCGGGTGATTGGCGGGCGGTCGGCGGCAACCTCGAACTGGTCGCCGCCCTGTCCGTGAACACGCCCGGTTTCCCGGTGCCCCGCTCCTACGCGGTCACGTCGGGTGCGGAGATGTCGCTCGTCGCCGCCGCGGTGGTGCCCCGCCGGTCCCGTGCCGACGAGCTCGCCGACGCAGTCGCGGAGGGTCTGCGCCGCCACGAGGCGCGCCGCGCCGCCGCGGAGGCCACCGAGGCCCGCACCGTCGAGGCGCGCCGCATGGCCGCCGCGCTGCTCGCGGGAGGCATCCAGTGACCCCGGACCGGATCATCACCGTCTACACCGCCCCGTCGTGCATGCAGTGCCATGCGACGAAGCGGCACCTCCGTAACGCGGGTGTGGACTTCAAACTCGTCGACGTCACGGACGACGCGGTCGGCCGGTTCGCTGTGGAGAAGCTCGGGTACACGACGCTGCCCGTCGTCACGGTCGACCTGCCGGATGGTCTCGACCATTGGTCGGGGTACCGGCCGGACATGCTCGACGCCGCCATCGTCGTCGCCACCGAAGCGCTGGAGGTGCTGCCGTGAGCTGCGGCATGTGCGGCGGCTCCGCCCGCCCGGCCCCGAAGTACGAGGTCACCTTCCCCGACGGCTCCACCCGCATCTATCTCACAGAGACGGAAAGCCGCATCGCGGCGACGTCGGCCGGCGGCGGAACCATCCTCCGCATCGACTCCTGACCGGCGGGTCACCCCCCACACCTACGAATGAATGCAGCCCACGGGCATGGCCGGGGCGCACACCACAACCAGGAAGGACCAGGACAGATGGGATTCAAGCTCCCCGACACCCTGCCCACCGACGCCGACGGCCTCGCCCAGCTGCGAGCCGACGCGGTCGACGCTTTCAACGAGATCTACGGCGACGGCACCGGCGCCCCGTCCGCCGAGGAGTTCGCCGAGATGAAGGCGATCACCGACGCGATCAAGACCATCGACGACGCCGCCGGCGAGATGGCCGCCTCCGCGGAGCGCACTGCCGCCGCGGCGGAGATGTTCGCGGGCCTGACCCCGGACGCCAACGACGACGAGGAGGAGGCCGAGGAGGGCCCCGCCGAGGAGTCCGAGGAGGAGGGCACCGCGCCCACCGGCGACGAGGAGGAGGACGGTGAGGAGGAGGCGGTCACCGCCTCCGGCCGCACCCGCTTCTCCGCCGCCGCCACCGGCAAGACCCCGCCGGTCCCCGCCCCCGAGCGCGGCTTCCGCCTCACCACGTCCGCCCAGAACTTCGAGACCGGCATCGTCGACTCGCTGACCGTCGCCAAGGAGTTCGGCAATCTCGCCACCGGCCGTGCCGCCCGCGTCATCGGCGCCAACGGCCGATCCGAAACCACCCTGGCCTACGTCGAGCGCGACATCCCCGACGAGTTCATGATCGGCGACGAGGCCGACGCCATCGACGTGTTCAACCGCGCCGGCGACGAATCCCGCCTCCCCGGCGGTTCCCTCGTCGCGGCCGGCGGCTGGTGCGCGCCGTCCGAGACGATGTACGACTTCCTGCCGACCCTGCCGGTCTCCGGCCTGCTGTCGCTGCCGGAAATCGGCGTCAAGCGCGGCGGCATCAAGCTGCCGAAGGAGCCGGACTTCTCCGCGATGTACGCCGCCATCGGCTTCGAGCAGACCGAGGCGCAGGCCCAGGCCAACACCGAGAAGACCTGCTACGAGATTCCGTGCGGTGAGTTCGAGGAGTCCCGCCTCGACGCCGTCGGCGTGTGCATCACCAACGGCATCCTGCAGGACAAGGCGTGGCCGGAACTGACGAAGAAGTACATCGAGGAAGCGCTGCGCCTGCACCAGCACAAGATCAACGCCCGCACCATCGGCAAGATCGTCGCCGCGTCCACCGACGTCAGCGGCTTCACCGGCGTGTTCGGCGCGGCCGGCGCGGTGCTGTCGACCCTGGAACTGCAGGTCGCCGACATGCGGGCCCGCCACCGCCTGGGCCGCAACCAGTCGCTGGAGGGCATGGCCCCCGAGTGGATGCTCGCGATCCTCCGCGCCGACCTGGCGTACCGCGATGAGGTGCTGCCGGAGCTCGTGACCGACGAGCACATCCTCGCGCACTTCCGCACCCGCGGTGTGAACCTGCAGTTCGTCGCCGACTGGCAGAACGACGTCATCGGGGCGAAGACCCCGGCGAAGGCCTGGCCGGCGGAGGTCAAGGTCGCCCTGTGGCGCGCCGGAGCGTGGGCGAAGGCCCTGGAACCGGTCGTCAACATCGGCGTGACCCACGACTCCACCCTCCTGAAGACCAACAAGCAGATCCAGCTGTTCACCGAGGACGGCCTCGCGGTGATCAACCGCGACATGGAGTCCCGCGTCGTGACCATCCCGGTGAAGGTCGACGGCATGGTCGGTCTCCGTGGCCCGGTCGCCGCGGCGGCCCCGGCTGGTGCGTAGGACCTCACCCTGATGAAGCGCCCGGGGGCGTGGCGGCTTGATGGCCCCCACCCGCCGGGCGCTTCCCCTATCCCATAGAAGGAGGAGGAGGAGCGATGGCGCTTCCCACCGTGCCGGTGGTCCTGCCCCCGGCCAACCCCTACACCGGTGGCCTGTACGACGCGGCCACCCTCATCGACGACCTCGCGGCCCGGCACCTCGGTGGCCTGACCGTCGACTCCCCGAACCACGGGCCCCACGGTTCGTGGCCCACCGAGTGCCCCACCCCCGGCGATACCCCGGGCAAGGGCGGTCCCCGGCCGGCGCCGCGCGACGTCGACGCGACGATCGTGTGGGCCGCCGACGAATGCAACACCGTCGGCATCACCGACGAGGAGGCGAAGGCCCGGGCCGCCCAGGCCCTCCGGCTGGCCGAGCAGGTCGACGTCGAGAAGCACGCGGCCACCGACCTGAAGAAGGTCACGGCCACGCAGGTCGCCGACATCGTCGCCGCGGTCGCCCACCTGGAGCAGGAGCTCACGGCGGATGGATTCACCGGGGTGATCCACGCCCGCCGCGGACTGCTGGCCGTCGCGGAGAAGGCCAGCATGATCATCCGCCAGGGTTCCCGCCTGCTGACGCCGGGCGGCCACCGGTGGGCGTTCGGCGCCGGGTACACCGACCTCGGCGACACCGTCGTGGGCACCGGCCCGGTGATCATCCGACGCTCCCCCGTCACCGAGTCGCTGACGCTCAACGCCCGCACCAACACCCGCATGGCCCTGGCGGAGCGGGTCGTCGCCGTCGCGTGGGACACCCCGACCGCCGCCGCCACCATCACCAGCCCCTAGGAGACACCATGGCCACCCGTAAACCCGCCACCCGCAAGCCCACTGCCCCGCCGCACGTGTCCATCGACCGCGGCGACGGCACCACCGCCATCACCCCGGTCGACGTCGCCGACACCCCGGTCCTCGTCGGGCTGCTGCTCGACGCCGCCGGCAGCGCCTCCGACGTCGCCACCACCACCGGCCCGCATGGGTGGGTGGTGCCCACCGCGGTGGCGAAGAAGGCGGGGCTCGCCCCCTAGGCCGGGTCACCCCCCACCCCTACGAATACCTGTGACGGCTCGGAGTGGGCCGCACCCACAAAAACACATCTCTAGGAGGAGATATGGCACACGCCATCGTGCGGGGCAAGCGGCTCCGCGCCACCCGAGTCGGCCCGTGCGGCCTGCCCCAGGCGGGCGAATCGTCCACCATCGTCACCAAGGGCTTCGTGACCGTGAAGTTCACCAAGGTCATGAAGGACGCCGAGGACCTGGAGACCACCAACGCCGACGGTGAGGTGTGCGTCGCCGACCGCACCCCGCCGGAGCTGAAGTGGTTCGAGTTCGAGGCCGAATTCTGCCGCGTCGACCCGGCCCTGGTGTCGTTCTTCACCGACGACCCCGTCGTCCTCGACTACGCCAACAAGCCCGTCGGCTTCCGTTCCTCCAAGACCGTCAAGACCAACGGTGGTGCCGCCGTGGAGGTGTGGACCGGCGTCGGCGCCGACGACTGCGAGATCCCGAAGGACGATTCCGCGCTGGCCGCCGGTGCGAACGCGGTGGGCTACGGGTACTTCCTGCTGCCGTGGATTAAGGAAGCCACCATGGGCGACTTCGAGATCGGAGCGTCCGCGATGACCTTCACCCTCACCGGCATCACCGGCGCCGGCCCCAAGTGGGGCAAGGGCCCGTACAACGTCGTCGCCCAGGACAAGGAGAACACCGCGGGTCGGCTGCTGACCCCGATGGGCATGGAGCACCTGCACCACGAGCGCGTGACCATCGCCCCGCCGGAGGTCACCGACGGCCCGACGAAACTTTCATTGCCGCAACCCTACTTCGCTGCGGTCGCTGGCGAGAGCACGGACAACTAGGCTGCCCGCCTCGTCGCCTGGCCCCTCCGCTTCCTTTCGACGGGAAGTGGAGGGGTCTCGCCGTTTCGGACGAAGGGGACGCCGGTGAACTGCTCGAAGTAGCGGTCAGCGACTTCCGTGAAGTCCTCCCGTCGCGCGCTCCCGCGCTGGATCGCGGAGTGGGTGGCCGCGCACGAGCGGCACACGCGTCGTCCCACGCCAACTTCTCCACGAAGGTTGGCGCCGCTGTAGGGGTGTCCTTGGGGGCAGTGTGTCTTGGAGACGTTGTTGCGCCCGTGGCGGACCATGTCCCGCATGTTCTCGGAGTGGGTGCCGTAGGCGAGGTTTTCGGGGCGGTTGTCGGTGGGGTCGCCGTTGAGGTGGCGGACGTGCATGCCGTCGGGGCGTGGTCCGAGGAAGGTCTCCGCGATGAGTCGGTGGACCATGCGGTTGTTGGATCGTCCGTCGCCGCGGGAGAGGTTGAGGGTGAGGTGCCCGTATTTGTCTTTGCGTTGGGGCGTGAGGATTCGGGGGCGGATTGTTTTGGGGATGCCGTTGCGCATGATGATGCGGCGGGGGACGTTGCGGATTCGGCCGTGGGTGCTGGCTTCGTAGCGGCCTTCCCATCCGGGGATGGGGCGCCACGTTTCGGTGTGGTCGGTCATGGCGCGGAAAGTACGAAGGAGGGGTGACATCGGGCGGCCCCCCTACCTCGCCGTATTCGTCACAGTGACGTTGCGGGCCCATGCCCGCGTATGCCCGCCGGGCGGGGTCCGGGGCCCGGTTGGGGCGCGGGTCACCCCGTGCCCGTAGTTTTCGGCTCGTGCCGGGGCCCTCGGTGGCGGTTGGAATGGTGTGGTCGCCATGGGTCCCCTCGTGGCCCCGGCACCGGCGTAATCACCGTTCCAGCGGTGATCGCGGGGAAGGAAGGTCCCGCCCGGCTGTCACACGGGCGGGGCCTTCGCCATGTCACCGCCACCCGTCACCCTGTGGGGCATGACCACCAGCCCATACACCTGGCCCGTCGACCGAAAGTGCCTGCCGGACAACGCTGACCCCGTGCGGGTCGCCGAGGCCGTCGACACCGCCGTCGGCGTCCTCTGGGCGCTCACTGGCCGCCGCTTCGGCACCTGCCCCGTCGAAGCCCGCCCCTGCCCACCCGGCACCCCACCGTCGGGCATCCCGCTAGCCCCCGGCCCCGGGTGGGTCCCCCTCCTTGACGCCGGAACCATCCGCAACGCCCCCGCCTGTACCACCACCGCCTGCGACCGCACCGGAGCGGTCATCCTCCCCGGCCCAGTCCACAAGCTGCTGGGGATGAGCGTCGACGGCGACGACGTTGACCTGACGACCGTCGTCCTCCACGGCGACCGGATCATGCGCCGCGACGGGCTCCCGTGGCCCGCCCAGCACCTCGACCGCCCCGAGGGTGACCCCGGCACCTGGTCGATCCGCTACCTCCGCGGCACTCCTCCCCCCGCCGGCGCGGCGCACGCCGTCGGGACGCTGGCGAAGGAGTTCCTCGCCGCGTGCACGACGGGCAAATGCGCCCTGCCGCGGCGCACCACTCAGGTGCAGCGCCAGGGCGTCACCGTCTCCATGGTCGACCCGCAGGACATCTTCGACTCCGGTGCCACCGGCATCAGCGAAGTCGACCTGTGGATCCGGGCGTGGAACCCCAACCGCATGCAGCAGCCCTCCGCGGTGTGGTCCCCCGACCAGGCGGTGTGGTGACCATGCGCGCACTCCTCCCCGTCGTCGGCCAGGTCATCGAAGCCCTCCGTGCCGAGTTCACCGACCCCGACAACGTCCCCCTCGGCGGCACCGTACCGTCCGTCGAGCACCGTCCCGGTGCCGACATCGCCCTCGATGGCCTGTGGTCCGCCGACTGTGCGGGCATCGTCTGGGCCAACGTCATCCGCATCTACCGCACCACCCAGTTCCCCAACGAGACCGACATCGCGGTGCCGTGCCACGGCTCCCCCGTCGTCTCCATCCAGGTCGGTGCCGCCCGCTGCGTGGCGACCGTCGACGACCACGGCGACCCGCCGCCCCCACACGCGATGGAACACGACGCCCTCGTCGGCCTCGACGACGCCACCCGCCTGGAACGCGCCCTGTGCGCCGCGGTCACCGCCTGCGACGACCGTGACCTCATCATCCAGGGCACCTGGACCGCCACCGACCCCATCGGACCCCAGGGCGGGGCACTGGCCTGGGTGAAGACCCTCACCGTCGAACTCGCCTACTAAGGAGCAATCATGACCGCCAAGAAGACCACCACCCGCCGCACCACCAGCACCCCGGAGCCGACGCCAGCTCCGGAGACCGTGACCCTCCGGGGCCGCATCTCCACCACCGCGCTGCGCGCCGGCGACACCGTCACCGTCACCCGCACCCCGCAGACCGACGAGCTCGTCGCCGGCGGGTGGGCCACCATCGTCGAGGACTAGGTCGTGGCGTCCCGCACCGAACTGCGCATTGACCAGGGTGCGCTGCGCAGCGTTCTGACCGGGCCGCAGTCGGAGGCTGTGAAGCTGATCCGCAAGGCACAGCGACAGACGATCAACACCGCGAAGCTCCGCGCCCCCGTGGACACCGGGCAACTCCGCGCCGGTCACGTCGCCGGGCCGATCACCGTCTCCGGGTCGAAGATCACCACCGACATCACCGCGACGCAGACGTATGCCGCCGCCGTCCACGACGGCCGGAAGGTCACCATCTTCGGCCCGAAGCGCGCGAAGGCCCTGTCGTGGGTCGGCCCGGAAGGCCGCGTCTTCGCCCGCTCCGTGGAGCAACCGGCCCGCAAGGGGAGGCCGTGGCTCCTCAACGCCACGAAGACCGCCGCCGGTTCCTTGGGCTTCGAGGTCACCGGCGGCGGATAGACCTACCGGTACTAAGCAAGACCCAGACCCCGTGAGAGGACCACACACATGAGTACCCCCGATTCCACCGCCGCGTTCGACGCCGACGTCGCCCGCGACCACGATGACGTCGACGCCCTCAAGGCCCGCATCGCCGAGCTCGAACAGCGCGGCAAGGACTCCGCCGTCGCCGACGGCGAGGTCGTCGAGGTCATCGACCCCGATGCCCCCGCCGACGATGTCGCCCGCGCGCACGTCGCCACCATCAAGGGCCACGAGTTCCGGTACCACCTGCCGACCACCGGCGCGCTGATCGCGTTCGGCCTTGGAGCGTCGAACAAGCGATCCGGCGAAATGCAGATGGCCACCATGAGCATGTTCTTCCAGTTCCACCTGATCGCCGAGGACTACACCCGCCTCCTGGAACTCCTTCTCGACCCCAACGAGGACTTCGGCGACGAGGAGTACGGCGACCTGCTCAACGTGATCATGGACGCCGCGTCGGACTCTCCGGAGGCCAACGCCCCGAAGACCGGGCCCCGCCGCTAGGGGCCGTCGTGCCCATCACCTGGGCGGGCAGGCAGTGGCATCCCCACGACCTCCCGCCGTCGACGGCCGCCGCGGTCTCCCGCCTCGCGTCCACCGACCCGGTCGAGCACATGCCCGCCGCCGTGGACATCATCCGCGCGGCGGGCCTCGACGTCGAGGAGGTCATCGACACCGCCTTCACCGCCGACGGCGACCTTGACGTCCTCGACCTCGTCGCCGACATCCTTCGCACCGGCACCGCCCGGCCCTGGCGCTCCACCGTCGGTCTGTGCCGAAACACGGTCACCCAGTGGTCGGCGATCCGAGGGCGCCTCATCGAGAAGGGCATCCCCGACCCCCTGCGGTCGCTGCGGTCGCTGACAGCGCTGCTCGACGTCGTCGAGACGATGATCCTCGACGGCGCGAAGGACGACAAAGACCGTGAGCGCCTGATCCGCGACTTGTACCCCACTGACGTGGATTCCGAGGGTGCGCCGATCGGGTGGGAAGACGGCGCCGACGGCTTCGACTCCCTCTAACCCCGCGTCACCGGTCGAGGACCGCGAGCCATTCCAGGGCGCGACGCAGCCCGGTGTTGCCGCCCTCCGGGTCGATGCTCACCGTCTCCAACGTGGCCTTGAGGTACCGGTTCACCTCCGCCAGCGCCGCGGCGTCGTCGCCCTGCGACTTGTACAGCGCCAGCAGCCCCTGCGCGGGACCGAACGGGATAGCCCAGCCGGCGATCTCCGACGAGCGTTCGACGGCGTCGCGCATCTCGATGAGCAACGCCTCCATGTCGGCGAATCTTCCTTGCTCCCGCATCCGGTCAAGTTCGTCCCACCACTCGGAGTGGTGCCGGCCCCGCACGATCTCCGCCCGCTCTGCGCGCGCGATCGTCAATTCATCTGGTGTGGTCATGGTTCCGCAGGCTACCCACGCCTTCGGATTTCTCGGCACAATTGGGGTATGAAACGGCACCTCCTTTCCGCACTGATGATCGGCACGCTGGCACTGGCGGCGTGTGTCCAGGATCCCGCACCGGAACCGGACACGACATCTTCATCGTCAAAGACGTCATTAACCACGAGCAGCACATCGACGACAAGCAGCACCCCCGAGACCACCTCCACCTCAGCGGAACCAGCGTCCGCCCCGGTGGAACCCATCGTCGTCGAATGCCTCCCCGGTACCCCAGGCCCCGCCCGATGGTCCGACGGCACCACGAGGTTCAGCCAGTGGTGCTGGGACACCCAGGGCGGCGCCGAAGTCGGTGAAGCCGAGCAATCCGCCGGACTGCCGCCCGCCGAAGAACCGGTCTACGACACGTCCGGTGAAGCACAGATGGCCAACGGCTGCACCGCCGGTTACATCGACCCAGAGACCTGCGCCGCCCACGGCTACTAGACGACGGCCCGCCCGGGTCACCCGCGCCCGGGACACTGCCCCACATGAGCACCGTGGGGCAGGCGAAAGTCGTATTCGAGGCGGAGACCGGCAAGGTCTCCGACGAGCTCGTCGCGGCCATGGAAAAGGCCATGGCGAAGATCGACAAGATCCTCGCCCGCATGTCCCAGGCCACCGAAACCGAGGGCAAGAAGGCCGGGGCCGGCCTCGCCGACGGCCTCGAAGACGGTGCCCAGCGAGCCGAGAAGGCCGTCGACGGCATCGACGGGTCCGGCCTGTCCAAGGTGCAGGAAGCCGCGGCGAAAGCCGGTGATGCCGTCGCGACGAAGATCAACGACGGCGCGAGCAAGGCCGACGCCGCGATGGACAAAATCGACGGCGCCGGGCTGTCCAAGGTCGGGGAAGCTGCGGCGAAGGCGGGGCAGAAGATCGACGCGGAGGTCACCGCCGGCGCTCGGGCTGCTGACGCGGCGCTCGACGCGATCGACGGCGCGGGCCTGGGGAAGGTCACGACCGCGGCGGAGAAGGCATCGACGGCGACGGAGAAGGTCGGTAGCGAGGCCATCGAGGCCGGGCAGAAGGCCCGTACTGCCGGTGAAACGGGAGCGTCGGGGTTCCGCGTCATGGACGGCAGCATCGGATCGGTGCTGTCGAAGGCTGGACGCCTGGGTGGCGCGTTCGCCGCCGTCGCCGGGCCAGCGGCGATCCTCAAGGGCGGCTTTGACCGCCTCATGAACATCCAGCGCGCGGAGATCATGTTCCAGTCGATCGGCCTGTCGGCGGATCAGACGAAGGACCAGATGGCCCGCCTGTCCGAGCAGGTCACCGGCACGTCCGTGTCGTTGGCCGACGCGGCCAAGTACTCCGCGATGTTCGCTCAGTCCGGCGTGGAGCTCGGCGCACCGATGGACAACGCGATCCAAGCCTTCACCTCGTTGTCGTCCATCGCCGAGGGCTCCGGCGTCGACGTCGGCCGCGTGCTCCAGCAGATCAGCGCCAACGGCAAGCTGACCGGCGAGGACCTCGCGCAGATGGCCGACGCGGGCGTCAACGCCAGCAAGTACCTCGCCGACTACCTGGGGCTGCCGCAGGAGGAGATCAAGAAGCTCGTCTCCGACGGCAAGGTGAGTTTCGAGGACTTCGTCGGCGCGGTCAATCAGGGCACGGGTGACCTGGCCAAGCAGATGGGCCAGACCCTCCCGGCGAAGATCAGCAACCTCAAGACGGCCCTGTCGAACCTCGGTGCCGCGGTCATCGAGCCGTTCATCCCCGGCATTACCGCGGCGGTGGAGTTCGGCATTGCCCTGGTGAAGGGCGTCGTCGGGCCGATCAAGGCGGTCGTCGGGTGGTTCAAGTCGGGGTCGGTGGCGGCGCAGGCGCTGATCGTCGTGCTCAAGGCCATTGGCCTCGTCGTCGCCGCGGCGGCCCTGGGGTGGGGGTTGTGGGCCGCGCAGTTCATCCTATGGCCGGCGATTGTGGGCGCCGCGACGGCGGCGACGGGCGCGTTCGCGGGCGTGATGTCGCTGCTGACGATGGGGCTTACAGCGCTGCGTACCGCGCTGATGGGCTTGTGGACGGCGTTCCTGGCCAACCCGATCGCCTGGGTCATCGTCGGCATTGCAGCGCTCGTCGCCGCATTCGTGATCCTGTGGAAGCGGTCGGAGGCGTTCCGCGACTTCTGGAAGGACCTGTGGGCGCGTATCTCGGAGCCAGTGAAGACCGCGATCGACGCGGTGAAGCAGGCATGGGATGGGCTCGTCGGTATCTTCCGGGGCGAGGAGACCGAGGAGGGCAACTCGGCGCTGGCGCGGCTAATCGGTGCTGACCGGGTGGAGTCGATCATCGCGACCATCACCAACGTCAAGCAGGTATGGGAGGACGTTAAGACCGCGTTCGGCGGCGGCGAGGTGCCCGGCGGCGGCGCGCTCGGCCGCCTCGTGGGGTTCGACACCGCCGAGCGCGTCATGGAGATCATCGGCTCGATCAAGGACGCGTGGGGCGAGTTGTGGTCGGCGTTCCAGGGCGACGGATCGGGGACGGGCGCGCTGACGGCGCTGCTCGGCGACGAGGGCCGCGCCGAGTTCGTCGTGAACCTCTTCTCCCGCCTCGGCGACGCCGCCCGCTTCGTCTGGGACACGATCAAGCAGGTCGGGCAGGCACTCGCTGACGTGGGAGCGTCCATCGCCTCGGCCGGGTGGGAAACGATCAAGGCCGTCTTCTCCGGGCTCGTCGAGGTCGGCAAGGCCCTGTGGTCCGCGATCTCCGAAATCGCCCTCGCCGTCTGGGACCTGATCCAGGCCCTGGCGCCGGTCCTGATGCCGATCCTCAAGATCATCGGCGCAGTCGTCGGCGGCATCATCGTCGCCGCGTTCTTCATCCTGATGGGTGCGCTTCGCCTGGTCGCGGGCCTTTTTGAGGTGCTGGCGAAGGTCATTTCGTGGCTCGCCGAGAACGTCCTCTCCCCGCTGATCGGCATCATCGCCGACGTGGTGTCGTGGCTCGTCGACAAGCTCGGCGGCGCGATCTCCGGCGTCGTCGACTTCGTCACCATGCTGTTCCAGGGCATCGGGGCCGTCTTCTCGTGGATCTGGGAGCAACTGCAGGCCGCCTGGGACAACGTCGGCCGCCCGGTCCTCGACTTCATCCTCATGGCGTTCCAGTTCTGGTGGGAATCCGTACAGCTCGGGTGGCGGCTCCTCGGCGCCACCTTCGAGGTGATCTGGACCGCCCTGCAGATGGCCTGGGACGCGTGGGGACGACCGGTCCTCGACGTGATCCTCGCAGCCTTCCAGTGGGCGTGGGGGAACCTGCAGGTCGTGTTCGGCTGGATCAAGGCCGGTTGGGATCTGCTGTGGACCGGGGTCCGGTGGGTCTACGACACGGTCATCGCCCCGGTCATCGCGTGGATCGTGGACCGATTCAACGACTTGCGCGCCGGCGTGCAGATCGCGCTGGATTGGGTGCGGCTGCAAATTGACCGGGCGTCGAAGGTCGTCAGTGCTTTCTACGACCAGTACGTCCGGCCGATGGTTGACCGGGTCATCCGTGGCTTCGATCGCGTCCGCGACACCGTCACCGGGTGGAAGGACAAACTCGTCGGCGCCCTGTCCGGCGCGGGCCGGTGGCTGGTCGACGCGGGCCGGAATGTGGTGCAGGGATTTATCAACGGCATCAAGTCGTTGGCCGGCACCATCGGGTCGGCGTTCCTCGACATGGTCCCGGGATGGATCAAGGGCCCCTTCAAGAAGGCCCTTGGCATCGCGTCCCCCTCCCGGCTCTTCGCCGAGTACGGCCGCAACATCGGTGAGGGTCTCATCGTCGGCGTCGGCTCCATGGAAGGCGCGGTGCAGGCGTCGACGCAGGGCCTCGCGGACTCCGCAGCGAACATCACCCTGCCCGCAGCCCCGGCGGTCGCGGCCACCCCGATCGTCACGGACGGCGCCGCCCCGGCCATCGCCGCCGATGCGTCGACCGGCATCACCGAGGCGTACTCGGGCATGGCCGCGCAGATGGGAGCGACGTCGACCGGCCTGCTGGACCCGATGTGGATGGGCCAGTCGGCACAGATGATGGGCCTCGGCACGACGATGACCACGCAGGCCCAGGGCGTGATTGCCCCGTCGTGGGACGCGATGGCAGCCCAGATGGCGGCAACGCAGGCCGGGGTGATCACCCCGACGATGGCGGGCACACAGGCGGCGATGACGCAGACCGCCGCCGTGATCATGGGGCAGATCACCACCGTGATCCGCACGGCGTTGCAGTACCTCGTCACGACGCTGTTCTGGACGCTGAACTCCGGCGTGAACCCGGTTTTCGCCGGCATCCGCGGCGGCCTGCAGCACGTTGTGTCCACGTTCCAGTGGGCCGTGTCGGCGATCGGCACGCTGTGGGCGCAGGTCCGGGAGGCCACGGCCCGGCCGGTCCGGTTCACCATCAACAGCGTCTTCAACGACGGCGTCGTCGGCATGTGGAATTCGGTCAGCGATCTGCTGGGGACGACGAAGATGGCCCCTTACCCCGTGCGCTTCGCCTCCGGTGGTGTGCTGCCCGGATACACCCCGGGCCGGGACCCGTACACGTTCGTCGAGCCGAGCAGCGGCATGCGCATCGGTTTGTCCGGCGGCGAAGCCATCATGCGGCCCGAATGGACCCGCGCCGTCGGCGGGCCCGCCGCCGTCGAAGCGATGAACGCCGCAGCCCGTTCCGGCGGAGTCAACGGGGTCCGCCGCACCCTCGGTGAGGGAGCCGCCGCACGATTCGCCACCGGCGGCGTCCTCGATGAACGCATCCAGCGCACCATCCGCGAGGCCCGCCGCCACCACGGCAAGCCCTACCAGTGGGGCGGCGTCGGCAACCCCAGCTTCGACTGCTCCGGCCTGTGGTCCGGCATCCAGTCCCACCTGTCCGGCGGCCCCTTCCGCGGGCGCTTGTTCACCACCCACACCTTCATGGGCGGCGGCGGGTCCCGCCTCGGCTGGGTACCGGGCCTCAACGGCCCCGTGACAATCGGCGTCAACGACGGGCACATGGCCGGCACGCTCGCAGGCATCAACATGGAGTCCGCCGGCGGCGGCAAGGGCGTCCAGATCGGCGGGTCAGCGTGGGGCTCTAACCACAGGTCCTTCACGCGACACTTCACCCTCCGTGATTTCACTGGCCGCTACATCGCGGGCGCCGCCGGGGGCGGCATCGACATCGGCGACGTCATCTCCGGGGAGATGGACCAGTACAAGCAGAAGATGGCCACGGCCATTGCTGCGTTCACCCGCCAGCAGCCGGGCCGCTTGGCCCAGACGTACCCGACGCAGGTCAAGGAAAAGCTGGTCGACGCGACGCAGAAGAAGATCGACAAGCTGATGGAAGAGATGATGGGCGACCCGGGCGGCGCCGGGGTCGCTCGGTGGGCGCCGATGGTGCGCCGCGCCCTTGCCCGCGTCGGGTTCGAGGTCACCGAGCGCAACGTGCGCTTGATGCTCGCGCAGATCGCCTCGGAGTCCGGCGGCAATCCCGGCATCGCCCAGCAGATCGTCGACATCAACGGCACCGGCGACTCCGCCGGCGTTGGCCTGCTGCAGATCATCCCGTCGACGTTCGCGGCGCACCGCGACCCCGCGCTGCCGAACGACCGGCGGAATCCCTTCGCCAACATGGTCGCGGCGCTGCGGTACTACAAGAGCAGGTACGGCATGGACCTTGGCCGCATGTGGGGCAAGGGCCACGGCTATGCGCACGGCGGGCTCATGGGCGAAGGCCAGGGCATGTTCCACAAGACCGCGTTCGGCCCGGAGCGGGTCCTGTCGCCGCGGCAGACCGCCAGCTTCGAGCGGCTGGTCGACTGGATCGACGCCCAGCCCTCCCTGCCGATCCAGCCCGTCCCTGCCCATGGCACCGGCGAGGATTACGGTCGCCACACGAAGACGGTGCTGGTCACGCAGAACATCATCGCCGACGACCCCAGGGCCGCGGCGGACGCCGTCGAGGACCGGCTCATGGGCCTGCTGACCTAAGGAGGACACGAGGATGCACCGCGGGTGGCTCCAACTGGGGCAGACCGAAATCGCCAACACGGCACGCACCGTCGCCTACATGAACGCCGGCGTACGCAACCTGTCCGCAGAGGTCGTCACCGACGACTCCTGGCGCGACCTGTGGCGCTGGCTCGGCCGCGACGAGCCCTACCGCACCCCCTGGGACGACGACGATTGCCCCTGGCACGACCCGCTTATCCCCGCGTCCGCCGAGTTCGCCGGCGTGTGGATCCTCTCCGTCGACGGCGCCGACTCCACCCCCCACGACGTCGACGTCATCGACTCCGCCCACGTCGGCGCGGCCTTCGGCACGACCCGCACTCCGGCCCGGCACCTCAAGATGGAGGCCCTCGTCGTCGGCGGCACCCCGGCGGGCCTGTCCTACGGCCTGTCGTGGCTGGGCTCGGTCCTCCGCGGCGACCAATGCGCCCCCGGCGACGACGCCCGCACCTTGCTGTGGCTGGAAACCGCACCGCCAACCGACGACCAGATGACCACCGACAACGTCATCGCCGTCGGCAACGCCGAGGCCCGCATGTACTCGCAGGTGAGGTTGACCAGCCCCCTCGACGTCGACGAGCGGCTGGGGCGGTGGGTGCCGCAGGGGCACGGGGCGACGATGGCGCGCGTGAAATTCACGCTCACCGCCGGCGTGCCGTGGGCGTGGGGCCTGCCGACACCCCTGGTATCCGACCTGAAGCCGTACATGGGTGAGCCCCGCACCGTGACCTTCGAGTCGATCGGCGAGGACGGGACGTGCCCGTCGGCCTGTGCCCCGCCGTCGCCGGTGCTCGTCGACCCCACCGCCCCCGCCCTGGCGACACTGCCCCGCCCGATCAACCCTGCCGCCGCCGCGGGGTGCTCACCGATCCAGTCGCGCCGACTGACGTGGCTCCTCGAGGCCGGGCGTACCGCCCAGTGGATGGAGACCGTCCCCACCGTTACGGTGCGCACCGGCGCCCGCGACGAGCGAAACGTGCGGGTCCAGTGGGTCGAAGGGCAGCCCACCACCGACAGTGGCATCGCGTGCGCCACCGTCGGCGAGGCGATGATCGGCTACATCCCTGCCCTCTCGACGCTCACCCTCGACGCCGTCACCGGACTGGCGACAGTCGTCACCGACGATGGCCGCCGCCTCGACGCGACCCCGATGGTCACCGGCCGGATGGGCGGCCCCTGGCGGCCCGCAGTGCTGCGCTGCGCCCGCCCGTACACCCTGATCATCGACACCGAGCAGTCCGTCCACCAGGACGCCCGCGTCTCCGTCGATGCCGTGATGAGGAGGCCATGATGCTCGGACGACTGGGAGTCGGCGACTACGCCATCGTCGTCACCGATTGGGCCGCCGGCCGCATCGTGTGGCAGTCCCCCGACCGTGGCTTGCGGAAGGCCGACTGGGGGCGGGAATCATCGGAGGTGTCGAAGGCGACGGTGCAGGTGCATGTGCCGCTGCACATTGCCGATCGCATCGAGCCGTGGATGCACTGTCTCACGATCTACCGTGCAGGCGAGGTCGTGTGGCACGGGGTGGTCTTGCAGGTCACCGCGACAGCGTCGGGCATGGCGATCGTCGGATGGGACGGGGCGGGATTCTTCTCCCGGCGCCGGGTGCCGCTGGCCAGGAAGTGGGCGCAGCATGATGCGACGCAGGTGATGCGCACGATGGTGGAGGACGCGTGCGGTTTCGCCGACGCGACTGGCCTCGTGGAGGGCATCGTGACGCGGGAGTCCCGCGTGTGGGTCACGGCCGCGTGGACGCCCGCCGAGTGCATGCTCGACGATGTCGTCGACGATCTGGTGAAGATGGGCCTGGTCTGGACGGTGGTCGCCGGCCGGTTGCTGATCGGCCCGGTGGGGGCGCAGCACACGACGGCGACGCTGTCGGACCGTGATGTCGATGGTGATTTCACGGTGGTCAAGGACGGGGCTGAGGTCGTCACGGATTGCCACGTCCAGGGCAAGGGCGTGTGGGGCCAGTGGATGGCCGAGTCGTCGCCGTTGGGGCTGGTGCAGGGCATCGAGAAGGCCGATGGTGCGGTGCGTGAGGAGGAGTGCGTGCAGATGGCCAAGCGTGTGGTGAAGGACGCGTCGGTGACGCCGCGGCGGTTGGTGGTCCCGTCGGGGGCCCGGTTGCTGCCGTCGGCGCCGGTCGGGATTGATGAGCTCGTGCCGGGAGCGCGGGTGCCGGTGTCGTCGCGGCAGACCGGGGTGGTGGTGTCGTCGACGATGCAGGTGCGGGAGGTGCAGGTGTCGGTGGACGAGGGAGGGGAGGACGTAAAAGTCACCCTGGGTGAGACAAGCGTCACACAAGAGGTGACGGATATGCCCGACCCGGCTCTCATCGACATGCGGTCGCCCTACGAAAAGGAGCAAGCCTCGAAGGCCAACACGTCCACCGGCTCCGGCGCGAAGCAGGACGAGGACGGCGCGACCGTGGGGACGGCCCCGGCATGACCCTCAACGGCCGCCCCACCACCGACGCCCAGTGGGCCCGCGAAGTCGAAAAGCGCCTCCGCGCTTTGGAGCGTCCCCGCATGGTCACCCTCGGCCCGTGGCAAGTGTCGGTGTCCCCCATCTCCGGTGATCTGATCGCCGACCATATCCCCACCGGCCGCCGGCGCGTCATCGCAGCCACAGAACCCGACATCAAGGAGTAGCCATGGCGATCTGTACCTCGTCCCAGTTCACGACCAGCGGCGGCATCCTCGGCCTCGACCGATCCGCCATGAGCCGAGTCGTCGCCCGCTCCACGGTCGAGTCCACCGGCGACGGCGACCACGGCGCCCATGCCCCCGCCCGCGTCTTCCCCGAAGGGGACCAGGTCTCGCGGTCCCTCAAGACGATGATCGACCAGCGGGTGCACTGGAAGAATGACTACGGGTGCCCGGTCACGGTGCAGACGCAGATCCAGCGCCAGCGCCGCACGATGCATCTGTCCGCCCCGAATTACGCTTTCGTCCGGGAGCGGTACACCCAGAAAGTTGGCGTCGACGGGCCGTCGACGGTGCTGGCGGAGGAACCGGACCCGACGCTGCGGTGGAACACCGAGTGGGGCGGCGGCATCCACACCGGTTTGAAGCCCGACGGCAAACCAAACTTCGGCCAGTACCGCTCGTCGAC
This sequence comes from Corynebacterium halotolerans, assembly GCF_001056295.1. Taxonomy (GTDB): domain Bacteria; phylum Actinomycetota; class Actinomycetes; order Mycobacteriales; family Mycobacteriaceae; genus Corynebacterium; species Corynebacterium hansenii. The sequence continues at coordinate 47,262 of NZ_JVMD01000015.1, read as the reverse complement.
TCCGGAGTCCTCGCTGATGCTCGAACCGGTGCGCGTCGGCGTCGGCGAGTCCATCGATGTCCGCTTCCGGTGCTCCTTGATTACCCCGTACGACTGGTACCAGGCCAGCCAGGTCGAGTTCTTCGTCGCCCGGATGGAGGTCTTCTCCAACACGATCCTGCTGTGGGCGCACCCTGAACCCGTTTAGGCAGGTCACCGGGGGCCCATAGCGTCCCGGGCATCACCAACTTGGAGGAGATGCCGTGACCAGCCCCGACCTCACCCCGCTTCGCCCGGAGGACTACTACGACCTTCCCGAAGTGGGTCAATCCGTCCGCATCCGCGGCCTGGTGTCCACGACCTTCCTCCGCCGCGGCGAGACGATGGTCATCCGGTGGACGGACTTCTGGGCAGACCACGTGCTCCGCAACTACGTCGACGTCATCGGCATGGTCGAGGAGCCCGCCGCCAGCGAGTACTTCCCCACCATGGCCGAGGTGTGGCGGCAGATCGAGATCGGCGCGAAAACCCTTCCCGGCGAGCGCGTCCTCGGCATCCGCGTCACCGACACCACCATCGTCGTCCGCGTCGGCACCGACGAAGCCTTCGGCCGCGACATCACGGTCACCTGGCCCGAGCTGACGAACCTGCTGCGCGAGGTCGTCAACCTCCGCGATAACACCCGTGACCTCTCCGACACCGCGGTTCGCGCCCTCGAGGCCGGCGTCGAGGACCTCAAGAACCGGTTGGTCGACTACAACGGCATTGCCTCGGCGGCCGCGAAGATCGCCCTCGATGCTGCTGCCGAAGCGAAGGCGAACGTCGCCGACTCCGGTGCGAGCGCCTATGAGGTCGCGGTCAACGCGGGGTACGCGGGCACAGAGTCTGATTGGCTGGAATCCCTGAAGGGGCCCGCCGGCCCCGCCGGCCCCACTGGCCCGCAAGGTGCGCAGGGATCGACGGGCCCGTCCGGGCCGCGTGGCCCTGAAGGTCCGGCCGGTCCCCAGGGGCCGACTGGTCCGCGCGGTCAGGACGGTACGTCGGTGACGATCGCCGGACAGGTCACGACGTCGACGTCGCTGCCGACGGGACTGGGCACGGAGGATGTGGGAACCGGCTATATCGCGGCCGACACGGGGCATCTCCACGTGTGGTCCGGTGCGGCGTGGGTCGACGCTGGCCCGATCCGTGGCCCCGAGGGGCCCGCGGGGCCGCAGGGTGAGCGCGGAGCCCCCGGCGCGGACGGAGCCGATGGCGAAACGGGCCCTGTGGGCCCGAAGGGCGCTGACGGTGCCGATGGCCCGGCTGGCCCCCCTGGCCCGCAGGGACTGCCCGGCCCGAAGGGCGACCAAGGCGATCCGGGCGACGTCGGCCCGCCTGGTGCGACCGGTGCCCGCGGCTTGCAGGGCGACCCTGGACCCACCGGCCCGAAGGGAGACACCGGCCCCCAAGGCCCCACCGGTCCCCAAGGCGCGAAGGGAGACACCGGCCCCCAAGGCCCCACCGGCCCTATGGGCCCCACCGGTCCCGCAGGCAAGGATGGCAAAGACGGCGTCGACGTCGCCCCGATGGCGTGGACTCGTACGTACTGCTCCATCCGCGACAATGGGGCAATCAACCTCGGTGTCGGCGGTTCCCAGACGTATTACTACCGAGTCGACCGGGGATACTGTGACCTGATCTGGGAGATCAAGTGGGGCAACAACCCCCGCTCCGGCGGCGGCGATCTGCGCATCACCAACCTCCCTGCCATCGCGCACTCGATGTTCTCCGACTACTACGGCCTCGGCACCTACTGGAACAGTACGTCCGGGGTGTGGGTCCAAGTGCAGCCTCTCCTCCGCAGCGGCCAGATCACGCTTCCGACCAACGAGCACGGCAACTCGTCGCTGCTGTACCGCATGCGCATCTGGGATGGCGTGAACGGTGTGTCGACCGGTTACCCGGGTAACCCCACCTTCGCGATCGACGCGGCCGGATCACTGTTGCGTGGACATATCCGATACCCCATCGCCAGCTAGGAGCAGAAAATGACTCAGCCCACCGGTGCCGACATCGTCGACGAAATGATCACCCGGCTCCGCATTTTGCAGGGCTCCGGCGAGTACGTCCCACTCGGACGCCGCGTCACCGCCGGGGTCGGCCTGGCGGGGGCCGGGACCCTCGTCAACGACATCACCATCAGCCTGTCCCCCGAGGCACTGGCCGCGATCGAAAAGGTCACCGCCCTCGGCGACACCGCCGACCTCGCCACCGACGAGGAGGTCACCGCCGCTATCGCCCCGTTGGCCCGCCGCGACCAGGTCGCCCCGATGGCGGTGTACCGCGACTTCTCCGTGCTCGAACCGCCGGCGTCGCAGGTCACCTCCCCTCCCCTGCGGATCGACACCGATTGCCAGGCGGTGCGTGTCTCCGTCTCCGTCGGCACCCCGGGCACCCGCGCCGTGACGGCCACCGTCAACGGTCAGACCATCACCGTCGCCGCCGGAGGATCGCAGGGTACCCGGGACCTTGCCCTGGCCTTCCGAGCCGGGGACGTTCTGCGCGTGACCGTCGCGTCGACCGACGCCGCCGGGATCGTCGTGTCGGTGCGCCTCGAGGAGCCGGGGGTCACGTCGTGAGCGTCGTGACGTCCGCCGCATCCGGGGCGGCGTTCGCGGCGTGGGCCGGAGCCACCGGTGTCGTCACCGCCGGAACCGGGTCGGTGCAGACCGTGGGATCGGTGACCACTGCCCCTGGGCTCGATGGGCACCCGTCGCTGCGCCTGTCCACCGGCGACCTGACGGTGACCGGCGTGCCGAACTTCACCGACGTCGACTCGACGGTCGAAGCGTGGGTGCGGATCCAGGCGGGCACCACGGGCCGCACCATCTTCGCCCGAGTCAACGGGTCGACGGAGGTGTCACTGACGGTCGGTGCTGATGGGCGTCCGACGGTCGTCGTCGCGTCGACCGCCGGCCCGTATCGGGTGACGCTGCGCGGCCCGGTGCGGGTGGATGACGGTCAGTGGCACCAGATTGCCATGGTTATCGACCGCGGGTGGTTCTCCGTCGTTGACGTGTCGCTCGTCGTCGACGGTGGTGTGGCGGCGTCGGGGCAGATGCGGCCTGGCCTTTTTGGCGCGGCGGCGCAGCTCGGGATGGCCAGCGTCGTGCAGGTCGGTGCGCGCGACGGCAAGTCCCGGATGATGGGTGATCTCCTGTTCATCGCGATGCGCTCACAGGCGGTGGCGGTGTCGACGCTCGCGGCGCGGTGGGCGAGCCGTCCGATGGGGTCCGCCGCGACGACGGGGTGGGGAATCATCCTGGGCTGATCGGCGGTCACCCCCGGGTGGGACGGTGCGGGGCATGAGCAGCACCGTCTTGGATTTCTCCGCCGGAATCATCCCCGCCAAGGCCATCCGCGATGCGGGGCATGTCGGCGCGGTCCGCTACATCAGCCCCCCGCGTGAATCGTGGATGCGCGGCAAGCCCGCCACTGCGGCGGAAGTCGCCGACTACAAGGCCCAGGCCCTGGATACGGCGTTCGTGTGGCAGTTCGGCGGGGCGGACAACCCCGATGCGATGCGTGGCGCCCGCGGTGGCGAGCTTGACGCGAAGGCCGCCGATGAGCAGTTGAAGCTGATCAAGCGCACGGGTTATCCCGTGTTCTTCGCGGTCGACTTCGACATCACTCTCGACCAGTGGAACGCTACGGCGGTGGAGTACTTCCGCGCCGCGTGCAAGGTGCTGGGCCGCGAGCGCGTCGGCATCTACGGGCACTCCCGCGTGTGCGACTGGGCCCGCGAGGACGGCGTCATCGGCTCCGCCGGCGACGGCAAATACCTCATGTGGCAAACCTCCTCGTGGGCGCAGCCCCGGGGGCATGTGCACCCGGCGGCGGTGCTGTACCAGCGCACCCACAACGTGCCCGGGCCCGCCGGGATGCAGGTCGACGTCAACGACATCCTGCATGTCTATTGGGGCCAGCACCCGCCGCGCCCCGACCAAGCCCAGGACACGTCGACGACCGATCCACAGCCCGCGGCTCCGGCGCGGCCGACTGGCCCGGCGCCGAAGCCCACCGAGCAGTTCAGGTGCGACGCTGATCTGCTGACGTGGCGCGACAACGGCATCGCCCGCCGCTCCCGTCGCGCGATCTGCATCCACACCGACGAATCCGCCTACAACTACGCCACCGGCCAGATGCGCGCCACCGCGTGGACCGCGGACCAGCTCGCCGAGTACAACCGCCGCCGCGATATCTCCGGTGGCTCGTATCACCTCGGCGTCGACCGTGCGGGCCGCACCGTCCGCCAGAACGACGACGTCTACGGAGTCTGGGCCGTCGGCAGCCTCGGCAACGACGAGATGTTCCACGTTTGCTTGCCGGGCACCGCGTACCAGACCCGAGAGCAATGGCTGTCGCTCGGCAAGGCACAGCTCGCCAAGCTTGCCGACGTCCTCGCGCACTACTGCCGCTTCCACGACATCGAGCCGCGCCGTATCAGCCCGGCCGACCTCCGCGCGGGCCGCAAGGGAATCCTCGGGCATTGGGACTGCTCGAAGTTCTACGGCGGCTCCGACCACTGGGATCCGGGCGGCTACGACGGCACCACCGGCGTGCCGCGTACCGCCGGCGGGTTCCCGTGGGACTTCGTCCTCGACCTGGTGCGCCAGCGCTTGGACACCGCGGCGCCCAGCATTCCGAAGCCGGACACCCCGGCCCCGATCCCTCCGAAGGAGACCACCGTGATTCCCGAGAAGATCCAGTCGATCATCAACCCCAAGGTCGAGCTGCCCATCGGCACCCTCTTCGCCCTCATCGACGCCTACCTGTGGGAACAGCGCGTCGCCATGCGCCATCTGTACGACGAGCTCGGCCTCGACTACCAGGCCACCATCGACGCCGCGATCGCCGACGACCGTGCCGAGAAGTAAGGAGTCTCCGTGAAGAACGCACTCGCTCGCCTGGACCACCCCGCCGTCTTCCGACTCGGCGTCTACGTCCTCGCCGGAATCATCGGCTTGATCATGGTTGCCACCGGTGCGCTCGATGCCGACAACCTCGCCGACTGGGTCACCTCTGCATCCACGCAGGCCGGCGGCATCCTCGCCCTCGTCGCGGGCCTCGCCGGCCGAAACGTCAGCACCACCGACAGTGGCCGGGTCCTCGGCACCATCGAGGTCGTCACCGATCCGATCGACCGCGCCCGTGAGCACCTCAACACCGCTATCGAGGGCACCCCGATCGATGAGCTGCGCCGCCGCATCCACGAGGAGCGCTGACACCATGCACTGCCGCCGGGCCACCATTCACCGCGCCGCGATGATGGGAACCATCGGCGGCTTCGCGGTCCTGACCGGGTGGTCCTATCTTGCGCCGTCCACCCCGACATCCCTGGCCCAGCTAGAGGCGATCTCGTGGATGCCGATGCCCGCCCTCGGGATGCTTTGGATCATCGCGGGGCTGCTTGCTTGGACCGCGATTCCATTCCGCCGGGTGCAGCCGTTGGCCATCGGCTTCGTCGGGTCCCTCACCGTCGCGTGGGCCGTGAGCTTCGCGACGTCGATCTTGCTGTCCGACGTCACCCGAGCGTGGGTGTCGGCGAAAAACTACGGGGCCATCGCTGTGCTAATCGCACTGCACGCCACCGCTCCCGTTCGGGGTGGAACTGTCAAGGAGGTGATCGTCTATGACCTGGGACCCGGGGATCCTGATCACGGCCGGGGCTAGCGTCCTCGTCGCTATCATCGCCGGCGCATTCGGGGCATTGACCGGCGTGGCAAATGGGCGCAGGGAGGATGAGCGCAGGGAGGCCGAGCGGGAGGACAAGCAGATCGAGACGACGCTCAATGCGATCGAGAATCATCGTGCGTGGGCGGACAGCAACTTCCAGAAGATGAAGGCTGAGATCGAGGGGCTGCGGTCGCAGGTCCGTGATGCGGAGGGAAAAGCCGAACGCCTCGAAGGGGCGAACTCCGCGCTGGCTCGGTACATCCACGTCATCTTGGACTGGGTGGAGAGCGTGGTCCCGGATTATCGCCCTCCGCCGCCACCTGACGAGATTCGCGAGTACATTCGACCGTGAGGCCCACCACTTATCCACCGGTTTTGGTGGGCCGGAAGGTGTCCAGCGGGCCGATCTAGCAACTCATGTCGCGCTATCCGCCGTGGTCGTGGGGATTCCCGGGCCGGGCGGTGCCAGGTGGCGCGGCCCGTGCGATATAGCCGGTGTCGCAGGTTCGATTCCTGCCTGGGGCACGACGAAACCCCTCCACCCGCACGAATGGTGGAGGGGTTTTCCCGTCGCAAAGCCCGCACTCCCCTTTGTCCGCACATTCCCCGCAAATTGATTTCGCGCGCGACCCGCGGGCACCCCGGGACCGCGGCACGCCCGGGCGACTGCGCCACCCGCCACCCGAACGGGGGAACGGGGTCGCCCGCGCCGCGCAATTTTGCCCGTTTCGCGCTGGTCAGACGCATGCAATCACCGTTCACCCGCTGAGGCGGGAATCTCACCCGGCGGAGCCCCGCCGAACATGGTTACTGTCGATGGTGGAAATGGTGCATTCGGAAATCGGGTGCACCTCGGAAGAACCGGGGACCCACCCAAGAACCGTCCAGGTTGCGCGAGGGTTTTTCGGCGCTCCCGCCCACAGTGGAAGATCCCACGGAAAGGACTGCACAATGCCCGCCTCCAGGAAGCCCGCATTCACCGACGTCGACGGAGTGAAGGTTTTCGCCCGCCTGACCGACATCGACGGCAACCTGCGCCTGCGCCTCGTCGACGAAAACGAGAAGCAGATTCTCCTGCTGAACTTCTACGACGCCAAGCAGCTCGGCGCCGCCGTGGAGATGTTCCTCGGCCAGCGCTACGGCGCGAATTTCTCCGAGCTCGACGGCAACATTTCCCTCGAGGACCGCAAGGAGCTGTTCCACGAGGAGCTCGAGGAACTCGAGGAGAAGCTGAAGAAGGAAGCCGAAGAGGAAAAGGCCCGCCGCGCCGCCGGCCAGGCCTAGTCAGTCGACGGAACGCCCGCATAGGCTGCGAGCGTTCCGCGCGTTGCTTTGCGACGCCGACCACCGCCCCGCGGAAGGGGCGTGGTCGGCGTCTTGTGGCGTTTTGGGGCAGGGGCGGGAAGCGCCCACCCGCCGTTTATCGGGGCGAGCGCGGCGCCCGCTCACCGTTTAACCGGTCGAATCGGCGCCCGACTGGTCGGCCGCGCCCGCGGCCGGGGCTTCCGCCCCGCCCGTGCCGGTCCCGGTGCCGGCACCCGTACCCGAGTTGCCCGAATTGCCGGAGTTGCCCGAGTTACCCGAACCACCGGTATCGCCGCTCGGGGTCGAGGTCGGCACCGTCGGCTCCGTGGTGGTCGTCGTCCGCGTGGTGTCGGCCGGCCGGCTGCTGGTGGCCGCCGACGAGCGGCTGCTCGTGCTGGACTTCGGCTTCGAGGACGACGAGGTCGAGCTGGAGGAACTCGTGGAATCGAGCTCATCCACGACCTTGAAGCTGACCGAATCCGTCGCCGACCCCTTGCCGCTCTTGGAGGTCACCGTCGCCTTCGCGCGGTACGAGCCCTTCTTCAGGCCGGAGACGCCGAAGGACTGCTTGCAGGCGACGCCATTCTTCTGATCCGTCTTGACGGTTTTTCCGCCGGCATTCTTGATCTCCAGCTTGATGTCGCACTTGCCGGCCGCCGTGTCGCCGGCCTTGTCCAGGCCGCGCACGGCCAGGGTCACCGGCTTGCCCTCCAGGAAGCTGGACGTGTCCGCGTCGAAGCTCGGGCTCGACTTCGCGGGCAGCGCCACCGACGCATCGGCGACGTCATCCGCGCCCTTCTTGTCGGACTTCTTCTCGTCCTTCTTGTCCGACTTCTTGTCGGCCTTCTTCGCGTCGCGGTCGCCGGCGTCTTCGTCGTCGGCCTGCGCCTGCGCCGGAACACCCGCGCCGGCCCCGTTCTCGTCTTCTGCCGGGCGCGTCGGCTTCTCGCCGTCCGCGGGATCCCATTCCTCGCGGGGCGCGGGCTCGGCGCCTTCGGAGGCGAGCAGCTCCTCGTTGGGCTTCACGCCCATGTCGGCGGGCGTCGTCGCGAGCTCGGGCCGTTCGGGCACGACGATCTCGTTTTCGTTGAACGTGATGTCGTACGAGTCGCCCTCCTCGTAGATGTTGGTCACGTTGATGGTCGTGTAGTGGTACTCCGGCGCGTAGACGTAGATGACCCGGTAGGGGTCGTACCCCGGCCACGGGGCGACCGACGACGGGACCACGTACCCGGCCCAGCGCTGCGCCAGCGGGTTGCCGCAATCGCACTTCACGCGCGGCACGCCGTATGCGTCGACGAGCACCGCGGTCCCCGCCTGCAGAACCGCCTGGTAGGGCAGGGCCCGGCCGTTGGCGTAGGAGTGGTTGGTCACCCAGGTGTCGTGCATCAGCACGACGGGCTTCAGCGACCGGATGTAGTCGTCGACCTGGCCGTCGGACAGCCCCAGCGCCCCGGCGAAGGCGGAGCGCCGGTCCGGCATGCCCCGCAGGTTGCGGATCAGCCCCTCCTGGTCGCAGACGGCCCGGTTGCCGCTGCCGCCGTAGAGCTGATCCGCGCCGCCCTCGACCCCGCCGGCGAGCTGTTCGCGGGCGACCGGGACGATCTGGTCCCGGTCCACTTCCGACACCGAGTCGGTGAACGGCGACGGGCCGGGATCACCGGCGGAGATGTAGGACATTTCGGCCACGTTGCGCTCGCCGCCCGGTTTCCATCCGGACCAGGCGAGCCCGCCGCCGACGAGCACCGCGGCGAGAAACACCGCGAGCCCCGCCCACAGGAACTTGGATCCACCTCCCCCACGTGCCCGAGCCTGCGGTGGGAATGGGGCCGGGGATCCGTATCCCGGGGGTGGGGTGGTCATGTCACTGTCACTCCTGAGAAAGGGGCGGGCGACGCCCCGTTGGCGCCAGTGCCCTGTGCCGCCCAGCGTAAAGTCGCCGCAACCGCCCGGCGAGCCGGCTCCGGCCCCCTTTTTGCGGTGCCCCCATTTGGGATGGAAACCACCTGGCCAGCGGCGCTTTCGGGGCGCCCCGGGATCGCCTGTAACGCAGCGGGCGACCTCCTTGAGGGGTAACGCCGGAAAACGGCGTTCCCCTGGGCGCATTTCCGGTGAAATGCCCGCGCACGGGCCCGACCATGTAGGCTCACCCCGGACTCGAACGCGAGAAATGGATCAGGGACCCCGGGGAGGCAACGCCATGAAGCGCACCATCATCGCCGCCGCGGCATGCGGCGCCGCTCTGCTGACCGCCGCCTGCGCCCCTCAGGACGGGGTCGGCGGTGCCCCGGCGCCGTCGGCGGATGCCGGCGCCGCCACCGCCTCGAACGCCGCGGACCGGGGCACGCCGACGTCGGCGAGCGAAGCGGAGACCACCGCCGCCGCCACCACGGAATCGCTTTCCGACGGGCCGACGACCACCTCGGAGGAGCCCACATCCGCGATGCCCCCGAGCCGCGGCGAGACCACTTCGACGTCCACGTGGACGTCGTCGAGCACGACGTCGGCGACCCGCACCGCCGACGGCCGGGCCCGCGTGGGCGCGCCGTGCCCGGGGCTGCAGGGGACCCTGCGCCCCGCGGTCAACGGCCAGATCCTCATCTGCGCGGGCGCTCCGGTGCCGCGGTGGACGGTGATCCTCGAGGAACCCTCCCCCACCGAGCCGACCGGCGAGCCCACGACGCCGACGGAAGAGCCGAGCGAGCCGTCGAACGGCAACGACGGGGGCGCCGGCGGCGGAGACGACGCGGCCGGGCGCGGGCGGGGCAACCCCGCTCCCCCGCGGACGACGCCGGAGCCCTCCCGCCCGGCGTAACCCGGCGCAGCTCGACGGACCCGGCGCAGCTCGACCAGCCCGGCGCAGCCCGCCCGGGCTACTTGCGGCGCTTGCGGTTGTAGAACGGCATCGGCACGACGGTGGCGGTGCGCTCCTCGCCGTCGATGTCCAGCTTCATTTCCGTGCCCTTGGTGGACAGCCACCGCTGCACGTAGGCGAACGCGATCGGATGGCCGAACGTCGGCGACACCTTGGTCGAGGTGATCACGCCGGCCTCGTTGCCGTCGGCGTCGCGAAGCACGGCACCGCGCTCCGGCGCGACCTTGCCCTCGATCTGCAGGCCGACCAGCAGCTCTTGCGGCTGAGGCTGATTGACCAGGGCGTTGCGCCCGATGAAGTTGCCCTTCGTCGGGCCCATCACGGACTTCAGGCCGGCCTCCAGCGGGGTGCGGTCCCGCGTCAGCTCGCGGCCGTACAGGGGCATGCCCGCCTCGAGGCGCAGGATGTCGCGGCACAGCAGGCCACACGGGCGCACGCCGAGATCGGCGCCGTCGTCGGCCGGGTCCTCGGGATCGGAGACCGCCGCGCCGGCGGCCAGCAGGGCGTCCCACACCTCGGCGCCGCGCTCGGCGGGCGGGAACACCTCGAAGCCGTCCTCGCCGGTGTAGCCGGTGCGGGCGACGATCATCTCCACGCCCGCCACCTCCAGCGACGTGCAGGAGTAGTAGCGCAGCGCGTCGAGCGTGCCATGGGAGTCGGCGGGCACCACCCGGCGCAGCAGCCTCGCGGCCTTCGGGCCCTGCACGGCGATCAGCGCGATCTCGGAGCTGCGGTCGACGACCTCGACGTCGTAGCCGCCGACGCGCTCGCACAGCGTGCGGTAGACCTCGAGCATGTTGCCGGCGTTGTTCACGAGCATGAACTCGTTGACGCCCAGGCGGTAGACGATCAGGTCGTCGATGATGCCGCCGTCCTCCTGGACGATCATCGTGTACTTCGCCTTGCCCAGCGCGATCGGCTTGATGGCGGAGATGAGGGTGTGCGCCAGGAAGCGGGCGGCGTCCGGGCCGGAGACGCGGATCTCGCCCATCAGCGAGAGGTCGAACAGGCCCACGGCCTCGCGCACGGCCTTGTGCTCCTCCAACTCGGAGGCGTAGCGGAACGGCAGCTCGTACCCGCCGACGTCGCGCATCTCCGCGCCCAGCGCCACATGCCGGTCATGCAGCGGGCTGCGCAGCGGCGTCGCCCCGGAGTTCGGGTTGGCGGTCGAGTCGTTCATGGGTGCCTCCTGCTGTTTCGTCACGTGCCCGACGCCGGCGGGCATGGTCGGCCACCACTCTATCCCCGCCCCGGGATTTCCGCTTACGCCAGGTCAACGGCGTACCCGGCGACGGCGGCGGAACCCCGGAAAAGCGCGGACCCCGCCCCTCGCCGCCGGAGTCGATCCGGGGTTGGGGGACGGGGTCGGGTGCGGGAGCGGGGGCGCCACCGTGGGGACGCTCACCCGGTGCGGGCGATGACCTCCGCACGCGGGGTGCTCCGCGGGTGTCGCGCCTAGTGGTCGACGGCGGCTTCGGTGCCGACGCCGGTGAGGGAGCGGACCTCCATCTCGGCCTGGAGGTCATCCAGGTTGTCCGGCTTGCCCACGTACGTGGCGATGATGCCCGCGATGAACGCCAGCGGGATGGACACCAGGCCCGGGTTCTGCAGCGGGAACCAGGCCCAGTCGGCGTTGGGGACCATCGAGGTCTTCAGGCCGGACACCGCCGGCGAGAAGAAGATGAGCAGCAGGGCCGAGCCCACGCCGGTGTACATCGAGGCGACGGCGCCCGCGGTGTTGAACTTCTTCCAGAACAGCGACAGCAGGATGGTCGGCAGGTTCGCGGACGCGGCGACGGCGAAGGCCAGCGCGACCAGGAAGGCGACGTTCTGCGACATGGCCAGGATGCCCAGGACGATGGACGCGATGCCGAGCACGACGACGGTGATGCGGGAGACGCGGACCTGCTGCTCCTCGGTCGCGGTCCCCTTCTTCAGGACGGCCTGGTAGAGGTCCTGGCCGACGGACGCGGAGGCCGTGATGGCCAGGCCGGCGACGACCGCGAGGACCGTGGCGAAGGCGACGGCGGAGATCAGCGCCATGAAGATGGAGCCGCCGAGCTGGAGGGCCAGCAGCGGGGCCGCGGCGTTGGCCTTGCCCGGGGCGGCGTTGATGGCGTCGGGGCCGACCAGCGCGGCGGCGCCGAAGCCCAGGATGAGGGTCATCAGGTAGAACGAGCCGATGAGCACGATGGCCCAGGTCACGGACTTGCGGGCCTCGCGGGCGGTGGGCACCGTGTAGAAGCGCATGAGCACGTGCGGCAGGCCGGCGGTGCCGAGCACCAGGGCCAGGCCCAGCGAGATGAAGTCGAGCTTGGTGATGGCGTCCTTGCCGTACTTCATGCCCGGCTCGAGGAGCTGGGAGCCCTTGGTCCCGGCCTCCGCCGCGAGGGCGGACGCGTCGTGCTTGGCGACGGCCTGCTCCAGCAGACCGACGAAGCCGGACTTGGCCGTGACGAACACCAGCACGGTCATGATGGCGACGCCGCCGACCAGGAGGACGGCCTTGATCATCTGGACGTAGGTGGTGCCCTTCATGCCGCCGATGAGGACGTAGGCGATCATGACGATGCCGACGATGGCGACGACGATGGACTGCTCGAGCTTGCCGTCCAGGTTGAGCAGCACGGCGACGAGCGAGCCGGCGCCGGCCATCTGGGCGATGAGGTAGAACAGCGTGACCGCGAGCGTGGTGACGGCCGCGGCGGTGCGGACCGGCTGCTGGCGCAGGCGGAAGGCCAGCACGTCGGCCATGGTGAACTTGCCGACGTTGCGCAGCGGCTCGGCGACGAGCAGCAGCGCGACCAGCCAGGCCACGAAGAAGCCGATGGAGTACAGGAAGCCGTCGTAGCCGGTCATGGCGATGGCGCCGACGATGCCCAGGAAGGACGCGGCGGACAGGTAGTCGCCGGCGATGGCCAGGCCATTCTGGGTGCCGGAGAACTGGGCGCCGCCGGTGTAGAAGTCGGAGGCGTCCTTCTTGTTGCCGCCCTTGGAGACGCGGGTGACGACGACCATCGTGATCACGATGAACGCGACGAAGACGATGATGTTGAGGATCGGGTTGCTCTCGCCGAGGTCCGAACCCTGCGCGAGGAGGTTGAGGGTGTTCATCGCTTACTTGACCTCCTTGGTGGCGGTGCCGAGCTTCTCGGCGATGGCGCCGGACTCCATCTCTTCGCGGATGGCGGCCTGCTTCGGCTCGAGCTTCTTGTTGGCGAAGCCGATGTACCACCACGTGATGAAGAAGGTGGTCACGAACTGCAGGAGACCCAGCAGGATGCCGAGGTTGCCGACGATGGGCATCTCGGTGCCGAACAGGTCGGGCATGTAGGTGGCCAGGAGCACGTAGCCGACGTACCAGACGAGGCCCGCGATGGTCAGCGGGATCGTGAAGGAACGGAACGTCGTGCGGAGCTCCTGGAACTCCTCGGTGCCCTGAACGTAGCGGTACTCCGCTGCGGTGGGCTTGTGCCGGTTTACCGGCTTGGGGGTTGCGGACACTGTGTGCCTTTCCGGTTCATCATGTACGGACAATCACGGTTCACGCCGGCCTGTACGGCGCCGGCCGTGGGTGACACCTCACTCGGCGAACGCGTTGTGCGTCGCGTCACACCTGGATATGTGCGCCCATGAAGTTACCTGGAACACCCCGACCTGCGAAACACGTCACACTCACAGCGGGATTTAAGGAAGTTCACGCCACCCCCAAAGGTCCGGCCCACCTGCGCGAATGGCAACTAACGGAGTTACCCCCGAATGAACCGCATTTCAGTTAATTTCCGTTAACTGTTTTGCCCTCGAAGGTGATTCGCCCGTTTCCGGTTGACCTGCCACACGGTCTCCACGAGCACCGCGCCGACGATCCCGGTGAGCACCGCGGCGAATCCCGTCATGGTCGGCACGGGATGCAGGTGCAGCGCCGCGGCGATCGGACGGACCAGGAAAATCACGGGGTACGCGCCGCCCGCCACGGCCAGCAACGCGATCTTCCACGGCTCGTAGGGCCTTGCGACGACGGCGAGCACCCAGAAAGCCGAGATGATCAGGACCACCAGCGTGGCCGTCGAGGCGGCGCCTTCGACGGCCGGCTCGGCGTCGGGGCCCGGGTAGGCCCACAGCCAGAACGCGAAGGTGAGCGCGCCGACGATGAGCCCCGACGGCAGGGCCAGGCGGAACACCCGCGACGAGAACCCCGGTTTGGCGCGCTCGTGGTTGGGTGCGAGCGACAGCACGAAGGCCGGGATGCCGATGGTGAACCAGCCGGTGACGGTCACGTGGATGGGCTCGAAGGGGTACGCGTACCCGATGATGCCCACCGCCAGCGCCAGGAAGACCGAGTAGATGGTCTTGGTCAGGAAGAGGTTGGCCACCCGCTCGATGTTGCCGATGACGCGGCGGCCCTCGGCCACCACGTGCGGCATCACGGCGAAGCGGTTGTCCAGCAGCACCAGCTGGGCGACGGACCTGGTCGCCGGCGCGCCCGCGCCCATGGCCACGCCGATGTTGGCGTCCTTGAGGGCCAGCACGTCGTTGACGCCGTCGCCGGTCATGGCCACCACGTGCCCGCGCGACTGCAGCGCCCGGACCATGGACCGCTTCTGGTCCGCGGTGACGCGGCCGAAGACGTTGCCCTCCGCCACCGCATCGGCGAAGGCCTCCGCCTCCTCTTCTCCCGCGTTCGGATCGGGCAGTTCGCGGGCGTCGACGGGCCGGTCGGCGCCCGGCAGCCCCAGCGTGCGCCCCACCGCGCCGACGGAGGCGGCGTTGTCGCCGGAGATGACCTTCACCGTCACGTTCTCGCGGTCGAAGTACTCCAGCGTCTCGCGGGCGTCGGGGCGCAGCGTCTGGTCGAGCACCACCAGGGCCACCGGCTCGAGCATTCCCGGGTGCTTTTCGACGGGCTCGCCGGGGCCCACCACGACGTCGGACACCGAAGCGACCGCGGCGCGGGCCAGCAGCAGGACGCGGAGCCCTCCTGCCATCAGCTCGGACGCCCGATCCAGGGCGGGCGAACCGTCGGCCGCGAGGATGTCGGGGGCGCCGAGCACCCACGTCCCCGCTTCCGCCCCGTCCGCGGCGAACGTGGCGCCCGACCACTTTCTCGCCGACGTGAACGGGATCTTGTCGGTCGCCGCCCACCCGGGGTCGGCGACGCCGCTTTCCGCCAGGCTCTCGTTGATGGCCATCGACGTCGCGTTCGGGCGTTCCTCCAAGTGCCCCAGAGCCGCCAGGACCCGGCGGACCTCCTCGACGCCGGCGTCGTCGTCAAGCGGGAGGATCTCGCGGAGGTGCATGCGGTTTTCCGTCAGCGTGCCCGTCTTGTCCACGCACACGACGTCGACGCGGGCGAGCCCCTCGATCGCCGGCAGCTCGTTGGTGAGCACCTTGCGTCGGCCCAGGCGGACGATGCCGATGGCGAAGGCGATGGTGGTCATCAGCACCAGGCCCTCGGGGACCATCGGCACCAGCGACGCGACCATCGCCAGCAGCGACTCCCGGAACGGCAGCCCCGAGCGGAACAGCTGCGTCCAGATGACCAGCGCCCCCGTCGGGATGAGTATCCAGGTGATCACGCGGAGGATCTTGTTGATGCCCCTCAGCAGCTCCGAATCCGTCAGCGTGAACTTGCTGGCCTCCGCGGCCAACTGCGCGGCGTACGCCTCGGCGCCGACCTTCGTGGCCTGCTGCGTGCCGCTGCCCGACACGACGTGCGAACCCGAGTACAGGGGGTCGCCGACGCTCTTGTGCACCGGCTTCGACTCGCCCGTGAGAGGCGACTCGTCGACATCGAGGCCGTCGACGGACCGCGCCACGCCATCGACGATGATCTGGTCGCCCGCGCCGAGCTCCACCAGGTCGTCGACGACGATCTCCTCGCGGTCCATCTCCCGCGCCGGCCCGCCGTCGCGGATGACCATCGGCCGGGCGCGGCCGACGATGGACAACTTGTCCAGCGTCCGCTTCGCCCGCAGCTCCTGCACCACGCCCACGATCGAGTTGGCGATGATCAGCAGCCCGAACGCCCCGTTGACCCACGACCCCGTCCACAGCACGATCGCCAGCAGCACCGCCAGGATCGCGTTGATCCGCGTGAACACGTTCGCGCGGATGATGTCCGTGACCGTGCGGCCCGACGTCGGCGGCAGGTGGTTGACGAGCCCGGCGCTGCGCCGCTGCCCGACCTGCTCCGCCGTCAGCCCGCCGGGGCCGGTGGCGAAGGCGGTCGCGGCTCCCCCGCTTTCCGGACGCATCGGCGAACCGCCCCTCACTTCCCGCGGAACACCGGGTCGCGCTTCTCGGCGCGGGCCCGGCCGGCTTCGGCGGCGTCCTCCGACGCCCACACGGCCTCGTACAGCTCGCGCTGCTCCGGCTTCGGGGGCAGGTTCGTCTCGTCGTCGTTGAGCACCATCTTGTGGTACTCGAGGCTCATCGGCGCGAAGGAGGCGATGCGCTCGGCGACCTCGCGGGTGACGTTCGAATCGCCCAGGTAGGACGCCAGGCCGCAGGACTTCGCCTCGGCCTGGTCGATCTGCTCGGCGGCGAGGAGGATGGTGCGCGCGCGGGCGCCGCCGACGAGCACGCGGGTGCGGCGGATGGTCCACGCGTCGACGGCGATGCCGAGCTTGACCGGCGGGATCATGAACCAGCCGCGCTCGCCCACCACGCGCAGGTCCGCCGCCATCGACAGCTGCATGCCGGCGCCCACCGCCGCGCCCTGGACGTCGGCGATGATGATGCGCGGGCATTCCTGCAGCGCATGGAGCATGCGGGCGAGCTGGACGTGGAAATTGCCGTCGCTGTGCTGCCCGCCGAGATCGGCCCCGGCGCAGAACGCGCGGCCCTCGCCGCGGATGACGATGACCCTGCACTCCGCGCGGCCCGGCGCGGCGTCCACCGCGTCGGCGATGTCCGAACACACGCGTGCGTTCAGGGAGTTGCGCTTGTGATCGCGGTCGATGGTGATCGTGATGATCGGCCCATCGCACTCGACGCGGATCTCGGAGTTCTCGGGGGTCTCAGACATGGGTCCAAACCTACCGGCGCGCGGCGGCGGCCGTTCACTCGTCGCCGAAGAAGCGGGGGTCGCCGCCGATGCGCGACTCCGGGTCGGCCAGCCCGGCGATGGCGGACATGTGGGCGTCGGTCAGCTCGAATCCGAGCACCCCGAGGTTTTCCGCCATGCGCCCCTCGTCCGCGGACTTCGGGATCGCCACCAGGCCGCGCTGCAGGTGCCACCGCAGGGTCACCTGGGCGGGAGTGCGGCCGAGCTCGGCCGCGATGTCGGCGATGGGCCCGGACCCGAAGCGCTTGGCCCGGCCGAGCGGGGCCCAGGACTGCGTGACGACGCCCCGGCGCGCGTCGTCGGCGACCTGCTCGTCCTGGGGCAGGCCGGGATGCAGTTCGATCTGGTTGACCGCCGGCGCCTCGGGCAGTTCGTCGAGGACCTCGGAGTAGAAGTTGGCGACGCCCGCGGACCTGGTCAGGCCTTCGTCGCGGAGCGCCATGATCTCGCCGTAGCTCTCGGCGAAGAGGTTCTGCTTCGGGCACGGCCAGTGGACCAGCAGCAGGTCGACATAGTCCAGGCCGAGGCGCCGCAGCGAGTCGCCGGCCGAGCGGCGGGTGTCGGCGGCTCGCTGGGCGTCGTTCCACACCTTCGTGGTCACGAACAGGTCCTCGCGCGCGACGTCGCCCGCGGCGATGGCGTCGGCGATGCCCCGGCCGACGCCGACCTCGTTGCCGTACAGCGAGGCGGTGTCGATGTGCCGGTAGCCGATGCCGATCGCGTGGCGGACGCAGCGGCGGGCGGTGTCGTCGTCCATCCGCCACGTGCCCAGGCCGATCTGGGGAATCGAGTTTCCGTCGTTCAGCGTCAGGGAGGGAATGGTGCCGTCGAATTCGTCATTGGCCATGCCCCTTTTGTACTCCCGCGCCGCCGGGCCCGGCTACCGGGCGTCGTCGTCCTGCATCTCCTCGGCCACCCGCGCGGTGTTCGCGGCGCCGCCGGTGGAGCGGATGTCGGCGCCCGCTTCCGCCGCGGCGCCGGGGCGGATTCCGGCGAGCTCCGCGGTGCCCACCTCGCCGTCGTCCTCGATCCCCGGCTTCGTGCCCCCGTGCAGCTCCGGGTACCAGAACCGCTCCGGGTCGGCGAGCTCCCAGTCCGCGGCCCAGGCGTGGAACCGGGTGCCTGACAGCAGCTCGCCGGGCTCGAGCCAGTTGTACAGCTCGGCGTAGGTCTCGGCGTACTCGTCCGAGGTGCGGCGGAAGAGCATGGACGGCGACAGCTGGTCGAAGCTCTCCAGGCCCATCGAGGCGAGCATGCCCACGGCCTCCTGGACGGTGGCGTCGTGGAAGTTGCGCACGCGGTTGGCCTTGTCCTCGACGTCGATGGCCTTCCAGCGCTTCGGGTCCTGCGTGGCGACGCCCACGGGGCACTGGTTGGTGTGGCAGAGCTGCGACTGGATGCAGCCGGTGGCCATCATCATGCCGCGGGCCGAGGCCATGAAGTCCGCGCCCTGGCACATGCGCTTGATGATGTCGAAGCCGGTGACGATCTTGCCCGTCGCGCCGATCTTGACCCGGTCGCGCAGGCCGGCGCCGACGAGCGCGTTGTGCACGAGCACCAGGCCGTCGGTCAGCGGCATGCCGACGCGATCCGAGTACTCCAGCGGCGCGGCGCCGGTCCCGCCCTCCGCGCCGTCGACGACGATGAAGTCCGGCGTGATGTTTTCCTCGACCATCGCCTTGCACACGGCGAGGAACTCGATGCGGGAGCCGGCGCAGATCTTGAAGCCGACGGGCTTGCCGCCGTTGAGCTCGCGCATGGTGCCCATGAAACGGACCAGCTCGCGCGGGGTGGAGTACACCCGGTGGAAAGGCGGGCTGGTGACGCCCTTGCCCACCGGCACACCGCGGGTCTCGGCGATGACCTCGTCGACCTTGTCGCCGGGGAGCATGCCGCCGAGGCCGGGCTTCGCGCCCTGGCTGATCTTCAGGTAGGTGGCCTTCACCTCGGGCAGCGCGGCGCGTTCGCGGAATTTCTCCGGGTCGAAGTCGCCGTCCTCGGTGCGGCAGCCGAAATAGCCGGAACCGATCTCCCAGAACAGGTCCGCGCCGTACTCCAGGTGGTACGGGGAGATGGAGCCCTCGCCGGTGTCGTGGACGAATCCGCCCATGGCCGCGCCCTTGTTCATGGCCAGCACCGCGTTCGGCGACAGGGCACCGAAGCTCATCGCGGCGATGTTGAAGATGGACACGTCGTAGGGCTGCGTCGTCTCCTCGCCGCCCAGGCGCACCCGCGGGTTGGCGTTGACGGAGCGCGACGGCGCCATGGAATGCGGGATGTACTCGTAGCCGGGTTCGGTGATCTTCCGCTCGGTGCCGAAGGATTTCTTCGACCCCAGGCCCTTGGCCCGCTCGTAGATGACGGACCGCGTGTCGCGGTCGAAGGGCGTGCCGTCGAAGTTGCGCTCGATGAAGTACTGCTGCGTCTCGGGCCGGATCGATTCCAGGATGTACCGGGCGTGGCCGAGGATCGGGTAGATCCGCAGCAGCGTGTGTTTCTTCTGGATGAGCACGTCGTAGACGGCGACGAGATCGAGGAACACGAACACCGCCAGGAGCACGGCCCACCAGGGGCTGACGAAGACGGTGAGCGCCAGCGCGATGACGTTGGCGACGAAGAGGATGCCGAGGATCGTTGGCCGAGTAATCACGGTTACCAGGGTACGTGTGTTCCTCGCCACAAGGCATTTTCAATTTCAAACGGGGAATTCTCGCCGACCCCATTGACAAACCGTTGGGTTTTCACAACACTCGGTTGCATGAGCCCGGTGAAACGTGGTCCACAGAGGCCGATCTTCAATCGCATGGCGGTGCTGCGCGCGGAACGCGGGCTCAGCCGCGCGCAACTGGCGGAGG
The DNA here is from genome assembly GCF_001056295.1 of Corynebacterium halotolerans. GTDB lineage: Bacteria > Actinomycetota > Actinomycetes > Mycobacteriales > Mycobacteriaceae > Corynebacterium > Corynebacterium hansenii. The sequence goes on along the minus strand of NZ_JVMD01000015.1, from coordinate 27,464 downwards.
CGGTCGACGTCAACCCGCAGACCATCGGGGCGCTCGAGCGCGGGGACCATTACCCCAGCCTCGACCTCGCGTTCCGCATCTGCGAGGTCTTCGGCCTGCCCGTGGAGGCCGTGTTCTCGCGCGAGGAATTCGCGCCGATGTCCGCCACCCTCTATCCGCGGGCCGGGGAACCGGCCCCCCGACCAGACCGACCGTCCACCGGCGGAACCCCCGCCCAGGAACAGGAGACGCGATGAACCCCACGAACCCGACAGCCGGCGGCCATTCGGCCGGCGGGATCCTGGATCGCTGGCAGGCGCGGCGGGAACGGAAGTTCCACGAGCGCCGCGAGCAGATGGCGGGATGGTTCCCGAAGCTGCGCAACCGCGCCATGCGGCGGCGCCTGGTGGTGGCGCAACTGGTGATGCTGGTTCTGTTCGCCGTCGCGGGCGTGCTGCTCGCGGCCGCGCTGACCGGCGCCATCGCCACCTGGTGGAGCCTCGTCTGGATGGTCGTGACCTTCATCGCGCTGCCGACGTGGACGATTCTGGGCATCGTCACCGACAACATCGACGGAGCCCCGGCGTCGTGCCTCGACGAATACGAGCGGGAGCGCGTGGAGGGGCTGCGCAGCCTCGCCTACCGGGCGTTCACGTGGCTGGGGCTGTTCACGGCCCTCGCGCTCATCATCGTGGGCACGTGGGTGATGAACGACGCCCCGGATTGGGCAAGGTACGTGCCCTACTTCGCGGGCATCTCGTTCCTCGTCTGCTTCCTGGCCATCCTCTCGCTGCCGACGATCGTCATCGCCTGGACCATGGCGGACGACTGATGGCCGCCGCCGACCCGCACACGCACCCCGACAACCGACCGACCGAAAGGAACACCGCCATGAAGGGACGACCCCTCATCATCGACGGCCTGCGCAAATCCTATGGGCGATTGCAGGTCCTCGACGGCATGAGCCTCACCGTCCGGCCCGGCGAAATCTACGGATTCGTCGGTGCGAACGGCGCGGGCAAGACCACGACCATGCGCATCGCGCTGGGCGTGCTGACCACCGACGGGGGCGAGGTCCGCCTGGGCGACGAGCCCCTGGACGACACCTCGCGCCGCACCATCGGCTACATGCCGGAGGAACGCGGCCTGTACCCGAAGGAGAAGGTGCTCGACCAGCTGGTCTACTTCGCGCGGCTCCACGGGATGGACGCCGCGACCGCGAAGGACCGCGCCGGCGAGCTCCTGGAGACGCTGAACCTCACCGAACGGGCCGGCGACAAGGTCGACACCCTTTCGCTGGGCAACCAGCAGCGCGTGCAGCTGGCGGCCGCGCTGGTCCACGACCCGGAGGTCCTCGTCCTCGACGAACCCTTCTCGGGTCTCGACCCCATCGCGGTCCGGGTGATGTCGCGGGTCCTGCGCGAGCGCGCCGACCGGGGCATCCCGGTCGTGTTCTCGTCCCACCAGCTCGATCTGGTGGAGCGCCTGTGCGACCGAGTCGGCATCATCCGCGACGGCAAGATGTTGGCCGAGGGCACGGTCGCGGAACTCCGCGCGACCGGCCCGTCGCTGATCGGCGTCGACGTCCCGTCCGCCCCGGAGGGCTGGGCCGACGGCGTCCCCGGCGTCGCGTCCTCGCGCGTCGAGGCGGGCGGCCGGACCGTCGTCACGCTTGCCGACGGCGCCCCGGCCGACGTCGACCAGCAGTTGCTCGATCTCGCCCGCTCCCATGGCCCGGTGCGCTCCTTCGGGCCCGTCCACATTCCGCTGACCGAGCTGTACCAGGAGGTCGTGCAGTCATGAGCACCCCAGTCAAGGACTCCCCCACCACCCGCTCCGGCGGCTACCGCGCGTCGACGGCCATCGGGCTCGTCGCCAAGCGCGAGTTCCGCGAGAACCTGCTGAAGAAGGGTTCCCTGGTCACGCTGGTCCTCGGCATCGTCCTCGCCGTCGGCGGCGTGCTGGCCGCGGCGTACTTCACCCGCGACGACGGGCAGGGCACCGAGCCGACCGTCATCGCCGTCGTCGGCGAGGCCCCGTTCGCCGATGCGCTCGCGCAGGCGCCGGAAGTCCCCGGCCAGAAGCCCGTCGAAACCCGCGCGGCCGCCTCGGAGGACGAGGCGCGGTCCATGCTCGACGACGGTTCCGTCGACGCGGTCCTGCTGCCCGCCACGGGCGACGGCGGCCAAGCGGCCGGGCCGAACCAGTGGGCGCTCCTGCAGGACCGCGCCCCCGACTCGCTCGCCACGACGCTCAACGCCGCGCTCGCCCAGCATCTGCAGGCCGAGGCCATCGCCGCGCAGGGCGGCGACCCCGCCGCGGTGGCGCGGGCGGCCGGTCAGGGCTCGGTGAAGGCGCAGAGCGTGAAGGACATCGACGCCGCCGCGCTGCTGGTCGTGGGCGTCGGCGTGATCGTGATGATCACCGGCATCATGATGTTCGGCGGCGCCGTCGCCAGCTCCGTGATCGAGGAGAAGTCCTCGCGCGTCGTCGAGATCATGCTGGCGACCATCCGCCCGCTGCACCTGCTCGCGGGCAAGATCATCGGCGCCGGGCTCGCGGGCGCCCTGATGATGGCCGCGATCGTCGCATCCGCTTCGGTGACCATCGTCATCACGGGGCTGGCCGAGAACTTCTCCATCCCGTGGGGTGCGGTGGCGACGCTGCTGCCGTTCTTCATCCTCGGCTACACCCTGTTCGCCGCCCTGTACGCCACGGCCGGCTCGCTGGTCAGCCGCATGGAGGACTTCGGCGCGGCGCAGATGCCGGTGCTGATCCTGTCCTTCGTGGCCATCTACGTCCCGGCCTTCGGCTGGTCGGCGCTGGACTCCACGTTCATGCGGGTCGCCTCGTGGATCCCGCCGGCGTCGGTGACCACCGCGCCGCTGCAGTACGCGATGGGCGGCTTCTCCGGGTGGCAGCTGCTGGGCTCGGGCGCGATCCTCGCCGCCGCCTGCGTGGTCATGCTCTTCGTGGCGGCGAAGATCTACCCGCGCAACGTGCTGCGCACCGGCTCCCGGGTCACCTGGATGCAGGCCCTGAAGGGCTAGCCCCGCCGCCCGGTCTCCGCGAACGCCCGGACCTGGTCCGCGGTGCCGTAGGAGGCCTGGGCCCCCTCGCCGCCCGCCGCGTAGGCCGACACCACGGCCGCGAGGCGGGCGGCGTCGCACACCAGCAGACCCGAGGACAGGCCGGCCATGAGGCTGCCCATGTAGGAATCGCCGCAGCCGGTGGTGTCCACGACGTCGACGCGCAGCGGGTCGATGCGGGTGGCGGTCACCGCGGCGGTCGCGGCGTCGCCCGGATCCTCCCGGTCGCCGGTTTCCACGACCACCGATCCCGCGCCGCCGAGGGTGACCACGGCGGTGCGGATCCCGTGCTTCGCGGCCAGCGCCGTCGCCGCGTCGGACCAATCGCCCGTCTCGGCGCCTTCCGCCGCCGCGGCGGAGCCGACCAGCGCGGCAAGCTCATGCTCGTTGACGATGAGCACGTCGACCAGGTCCAGCAGCTCCGCCCGCACGTCGCGCACGGGCGAGAGGTTGAACACCACGGTCACGCCGGCCTCCGACGCGATGCGCGCGGCCTCGACGACCGCGTCGTCGCAGACCTCCAGGCACAGGCCCAGCACGTCCGCGCCGCGGATGGCGTCGGCGTGCTTCGCGACGAACCCGCCGTCGACGGTCCCGTTCGCGCCGGGGGAAATGACGATGCAGTTCTCGGCGTCATCGTCGACCAGGATCATCGCGGTGCCCGTGGCGGCGTCCGACTCGGACAGATGCGAGACGTCGACTCCCGCGGCGACCAGCGAATCGCGCAGCATGCCGCCGTTCGGGTCGGCGCCGACCGCCCCGACGAACGTCGCCCGGACGCCCAGGCGCGCGACCGTCGCCGCCTGATTGGCGGACTTCCCGCCCGGCAGCACCTGCAGCGGGCCGCCGGCGATCGTCTCCCCCGGCTTCGGCAGCTCGGCCACGCGGACGGTCAGATCCGCGTTCGCCGAGCCCATCACTGCCACGGCGCCCGGCGCGGACGCCAGGGCGTCGAAAAGCGGGCCCGCGTCAGTCATCGGCCGCCACCGCCCCGACGCGCGCCATGAACTCGGAGAGGAACCGCTCCACGTCCACACCGACGGCCACCTTCACGTTCTTCTCCGGGTCGTTGAGCCGGACCTCGTCGCCGATGGTGCGCCCGCGGGTCTCGCCCTCCAGGTCGACCTTCATGTTGTGCTCGATGACGGTGACCAGCGACGGGTCGACCGCGACGCCGACGGCCAGCGGATCGTGCAGCCCGCAGCCGCCCAGGTGCGGGGCGGTGGTGTCGTAGGCGCGGATGTAGTAGTCCGTCATGTCCGCCAGCACCCGGCCGGCGTCGGTGCCCAGGTCGCGCCACCGCTTCGTCTCCTCGTAGGTGAGCAGCGTCTGCAGCGTCACGTCGAGGCCGATCATGGTGACGTCGGCGCCGGAGCGGAAGAGCTTGTCGGCGGCCTCCGGGTCCTGGTTGATGTTCGCCTCGGCCCACGGGCGGACGTTGCCCGGCACGGTCAGGGCGCCGCCCATGATGACGATGCGGGCGTTCCGCGCGAACTCCGGGTCCCGGTCGATCGCGGCAGCGAGGTTCGTCATCGGGCCGGTGGCCACGATGACCAGGTCATCGCCGTGCTCGCGGACCGAATCGACCAGGAAATCGACCGCCCCGCGCTCGTCGGCGGGCCGCCGCGACTCGGGCAGCTCCACCTCGCCGATGCCGTTCTTGCCGTGGATGAACGCCGAGATCTCCAGCACCTCGAAGCCGTCCTTGGCCGAGGCGTGCGGCTCGCCCCGGAACACCGGGACGTCCGGGTGGCCGAAGAGGTCCAGCAGGGCGAGGTCGTTGGCGACGCCGTCCTTCATCAGGACGTTGCCGTAGGTGCCGGTGACGCCGATGAGCTCCAGCTCCGGAGAGCCGAGCGCGTAGGCCAGCGCCAGGGCATCGTCGATGCCCGTGTCGAGGTCGAGGATGGTCTTCATCGCCGGGTGATTCTCCGTTTCGGCGCCCGTCTCCAGCGGCGGCCCGATCGCCGGGCGCCTTCGACGCGCGACCGTGGCCCTGTCAATCCCCATTATCCAGGTTTCCGGCGACCGCGCGGCCGGACGGCGGGGCCGCCCGCAGGAGGGGTGGGCGGCACGGATGGGACGGGCGGGGCGGAAATCATTCCGTTCCCATAACCTGGGGGCATGTCACGCACGAGCGCACGCGAACTCATCGATTCCGTCATCGACCGCGGCACTTACCGCAGCTGGGACACTCCCCCGGACTACGGGGACATCGGCGACGACTACGCCGCCACCCTGGCCCGGGCCCGCGAGAAGTCGGGGGTCGACGAGGCCGTGCTCACCGGCGAAGGAGAGGTCGGCGGGCGCCGCGTGGCGGTGATCTGCTCCGAGTTCTCGTTCCTCGCCGGTTCGATCAGCGCGGCGACGGCTCGGCGGATCATCCGCGGCATCGAGCGCGCCACGGCCGAGGGCCTGCCGCTGCTGCTGTCGCCCACCTCGGGCGGCACGCGCATGCAGGAGGGCACCCCGGCATTCGCGATGATGGTGTCCATCACCACCGCCGTCGCCAGGCACAAGGACGCGCACCTGCCCTTCCTCGTGTACCTGCGCAACCCCACCACCGGCGGCGTCATGGCGTCGTGGGGCTCCTCCGGCCACTTCACGTTCGCCGAGCCGGGCGCGCTCCTCGGTTTCCTGGGCCCGCGGGTGGTCGAGCTGACGACGGGCACCGGCATCCCGGAGGGCGTGCAGAGCGCGGAAAACCTGTACGAGCGCGGCATCATCGACGGCGTCATCTCGCCCGAGGGGCTGCGCGGTTCGGTGCGGCGGACCGTCGACGTGCTCATGCCGGACGTGGAGACCGCCGAGCCGGCGCCGCCGGCGGACGCCGTGCCCGACGGCCGCGGCGCCTGGGAGTCGATCCTGCGCACCCGCGAACCGTCGCGCCCGGGCGGCGGGGACATCCTCGCCGCGCTCGAGGACCGTTCCGTGCCGCTGTCCGGCACCGGCGACGGCGAGAACGACGACGCGGTGCGAGCCGTGCTGGCCCGCATCGCGGGGCGCCCCGTCATCATCGTCGTGCAGGACCGCCACCGGCAGCCGCCCCTGGGGCCGGACCCGATGGGCCCGGGGTCGCTGCGCTTCGCCCAGCGGGCCATCCGCCTGGCCGAGAGCTTGCGGATTCCCCTGGTCACGGTGATCGACACGCCCGGCGCCGAGCTGACCAAGGAAGCCGAGGAAAACGCGATGGCCGGCGAGATCGCCCGCACCCTCACCGCGCTCCTCGACGTCCGCGTGCCCACCGTGTCCATGATCCTCGGCCAGGGCTGCGGCGGCGGCGCCCTCGCGATGCTGCCGGCCGACCGGGCCCTGGCCATGCACGACGCCTGGCTGTCGCCGCTGCCGCCCGAGGGCGCGTCGGCGATCATCCACCGCGACACCGAGCACGCGCCCGAGATGATGGAGGCCCAGGGCGTCGCCGCCGAGGCACTGCTGTCCGCCGGGGTCATCGACGAGATCATCGCCGAGCCGGAGGACGATGACGAGCTGGTCGACCGGGTCCTGGGCGCGATCGCCCACGCCCTGTGGACGCTGGAGACCGCCCCCGAGCGCGTCGGCCGCGAGCAGCGCTTCGCCCATTACCGGGAGTTCGCGCTGGGCTCGTGACGCCGGTGGCCGCGCACGCGCAAGGGGCGCGGCGGTCGGATCGATCCGCCTGCCGCGCCCCTCTTTTTCGCGCCGCCGTTTCCGGCCGCGCCCCGTTACTTGACGTCGAGCAGGTCGATGACGAAGACCAGGGTCTTGCCCGACAGGAAGTGGCCGGCGCCGGCGGGGCCGTAGGCCTTCTCCGGCGGGCAGATCAGCTCGCGGCGGCCGCCGACCTTCATGCCGGGGATGCCCTCCTGCCAGCCGGCGATGAGACCGTCGAGCGGGAACTCGATCGACTGGCCGCGGTTCCACGAGGAGTCGAACTCGTCGCCGGTCTCGAATTCGACGCCCACGTAGTGGACCTCGACGCGGGCACCCGGGGTCGCCTCGGCGCCGTCGCCGACGGTGATGTCGTTGATGACCAGATCAGTGGGGGCCGGGCCGGACTTGGCGCCGAGTTCGGGCTTCGTCATGGTGAGTCTCCTCGTATCGGCGGCTCGGCGGGCGCGGCGCACCCGACGCGCCGCGTCGGTTCGGTTTCTTTCCAAAGGAGTGTAGTGCACGTGCGGCGGCCGGGGCGGCGGATGGCGACGGCGTTTGCCGTGCCGCGAAACGACGGCGCCCCGCCCGACCCAGAGGGCCGGACGGGGCGTTGCCGCGGTGAGCCGTGGCTTCTAGCGCTCGTCGCGCGGGATGAAGTTGCGCTCGTTCTCGCCGGTGTAGATCTGGCGGGGGCGGTTGATCTTCGAGGCCGGGTCGGTGACCTGCTCGTTGAAGTGGGCGATCCAGCCCGGCAGGCGGCCGATGGCGAACAGGACGGTGAAGAAGTCCGTCGGGAAGCCCATGGCGCGGTAGATCAGGCCGGTGTAGAAGTCGACGTTCGGGTAGAGCTTGCGCTGGACGAAGTAGTCGTCGGCGAGCGCGATCTCCTCGAGCTTCATGGCCAGGTCCAGCAGCTCGTCGCCGCCGAGGTGGGCCAGGACCTCGTGCGCGGTCTTCTTGGCGATGGCGGCGCGCGGGTCGTAGGACTTGTACACGCGGTGGCCGAAGCCCATCAGGCGGACGCCCGGCTCCTTGTTCTTGACGCGGTTCATGAAGTCGGTCGCGTCGCCGTCGTGGTTGTTCTTGATGTCCTCGAGCATCTCCAGGACGGCCTGGTTGGCGCCGCCGTGCAGCGGGCCGGACAGGGCGTTGATGCCCGCGGCGATGGAGACGAACATGTTGGCGCCGGAGGAGGCGACCATGCGCACGGTCGAGGTGGAGCAGTTCTGCTCGTGGTCGGCGTGGAGGATCAGCAGCTTGTCCAGGGCGTCGACCAGCACCGGGTCGACCTCGTACTTCTCGGACGGGAAGCCGAACATCATGCGCATGAAGTTCTCGCGCGCGTTCAGCGAGTTGTCCGGGTAGAGGTACGGCTGGCCCTGGGAGGCGCGGTAGGCGTACGCGGCGAGCATCGGGACCTTGGCCATAAGGCGGGCGGTCGCGAGATCGCGCATCTCCGGGTCGGACGGGTCGAGCTCATCCTGGTAGTAGGAGGAGAGGATGTTGACCGACGAGGCGAGGGTGGCCATCGGGTGGGCATCGCGCGGGAAGATGGAGAAGGCCTTCTTGAAGTCCTCGTCCAGCAGCGTGTGGTGGCGGATGTCGTAGTTGAACTTCTCCAGCTGCTCCTTGGTGGGGAGCTCGCCGTTGATCAGCATGTAGGAAACCTCGTTGAACGTGGCCTGCTCGGCCAGCTGCTCAATGGGGTAGCCGCGGTGGCGGAGAATGCCGTTGCCGCCGTCGATGTAGGTGATCGCGGAGGTGGTCGAGCCCGTGGCCGTGTAACCCGGGTCGAAGGTGGTCAGACCGGTCTCGGCGAGGAGCTTGCCGATCGCGATGCCGTCGTTGCCCTCGGTCGCGTTGACGATGTCCATCTCGAACTCGCCACCGGGGTAGTGGAGCACGGCCTTGTTGTTCTCAGTAGCCACAACTTCCCTTTCGCTGAAAATGTGTCGTTCAGGCAATCCGGCGTTGTCTCGCCGGCCACGGCCCACACTATCCGCGCGGCCCCATGGGGTCGCGCGGATGGTGCCCGGTGCAGATCGGCCGAAGAACTTCCTCTGAACTTCTTCGCCCGCTTAACACCGGGGCCCGGCCGAGCCATACTCAACCGCCAGCAGTGGATTGCGACACACTCTAGCAAAGAATGTGAGGGCGACAACACCCTTACCCCCGCAGTTTCGTGCCCGCGGCAGCCGAACGGCCAGCTTAGCCCTTCCGAAACTGCGGGGCAACACCCCGTTTAAGCAGGTCACCATATGCGGCGCCCATTCATGGACAACCTACCCGCTTCCACGTCCCGAAGTTTCCCGCCCCTCCCGCCACGCACCTCCCCCTTTGGGGATGAAAACACCTCTACCGCCCCGGAACAGCCGAAACGCACACCGGAACGGCCATCCATGTTGCACAACTTACACTTTGCATTCTTTGCAAATTGCTAACTTTGCGAACACCGTTTCGCCACACCCGGAGGTCCCCTCGCCGACTGCGCGCGCCCCGGGGGTTTCGGGGGCGATCCCCCTCCCGTGCCCCGCCCGCCGCCGGGGCTATAGAGTCTAAGTGGCCCATATCCCACCGAAAGGTTGCGCCCAATGAGCGATCAGTTCCCCTCCCTGCCCGCCGAGTTCCTCCCCGGCGACGGCCGCTTCGGTTGCGGCCCGTCCAAGGTCCGCCAGTCCCAGATCCAGGCCGTCGTCGACGGCGCCGCCGGCATCATGGGCACGTCGCACCGCCAGCCGGCCGTGAAGAACGTGGTCGGCGAGGTCCGCGAGGGCCTGTCCGAGCTCTTCTCGCTGCCCGACGGCTACGAGATCATCCTGTCCCTGGGCGGCGCGACCGCCTTCTGGGACGCCGCCACCTTCGGTCTGATCGAGAAGAAGTCGGCGCACCTTTCCTACGGCGAGTTCTCCTCCAAGTTCGCCAAGGCGGCCAAGCTGGCCCCGTGGCTGGACGCCCCGCAGGTCATCGAGGCCGAGCCGGGTTCGGCCCCCGAGGTCGTCGCGGGCGAGGAGGGCGTCGACCTGATCGGTTGGGCGCACAACGAGACCTCGACCGGCGCGATGGTCCCGGTCACCCGCCCGGAGGGTTCCGAGGGCCAGCTCGTCGCCATCGACGCGACCTCGGGCGCCGGTGGCCTGCCGGTCGACATCTCCCAGGCCGACGCCTACTACTTCTCGCCCCAGAAGTGCTTCGCCTCGGACGGCGGCCTGTGGCTGGCCGCGATGTCCCCGGCCGCCCTGGAGCGCATTGCCAAGATCAACTCCTCGGACCGTTTCATCCCCGAGTTCCTCAACCTGCAGACCGCGGTGGACAACTCGCTGAAGAACCAGACCTACAACACCCCGGCCGTGGGCACGCTGCTCATGCTCGCCGATCAGGTGAAGTGGATGAACGCCAACGGCGGCCTGGACGGCATGGTCGCGCGCACCACCAAGTCCTCGTCGCACCTGTACGAGTGGGCGGCCGGCCGCGCCGAGGCGTCCCCGTTCGTCGCGGACGAGGCGACCCGTTCGCTGGTCGTCGGCACCATCGATTTCTCCGATGACGTCGACGCGGCGAAGATCGCCAAGACCCTGCGCGCCAACGGCATCCTGGACACCGAGCCGTACCGCAAGCTGGGCCGCAACCAGCTGCGCATCGGCATGTTCCCGGCCATCGATCCGGAGGACGTCGAGAAGCTGACCGGCGCCATCGACTGGATCCTGGACAACGGCCACGCGTCCGCGTAACCCGCGCGACGCCCCGTTTCGGGCGAGCCCCCGCACACGCCGCACCATCGCGATGGCGGCCGAGCGGGGGTTTCGTCGTTTAGCATGGGGGAAAGCACACGGCGGTAATCCCCAGGAGGTTTTCGAATGCGGGAATTGAAGCCCATCACGGACGTCCGCGAGCCGGGGACCATCATCCTCGTCGCCGCGGATGCCGGGGAGGGTGGCGGGGAGCGGTTCGCCCTTCCGGTCACCGACGAGTTGCGCGAGTTGGTCGCCGCCGTGCCCGTCCCCGACGGGGATCCGCTTGACGACGATGCCGCCGCCCCGGTTCGGTCCGCCACGGCACAAGGAGCCACAACGCAAGGAGCCACCGCGCAGGGAGTCGCGGCGCAGGGGACCGAGAAGGAAGGGGCCCCGGCCGGGGAAGACGCCGACGGGGAAAAGGGAACCGGCGCGGACGCCGCGGATGGCTCCCCCGACCGCCCCGCTCCCCTCGAATCCGTGCCGGACGAACCGCGGATGGTGCTGCGCCCCCGCGAAATCCAGGATCGGGTGCGGGCGGGCGCGTCGGTCGCGGAGCTCTTCGAGCTGACGGGCATGCCGGCCCGCAGGATCGAGCCCTTCGCGCATCCGGTGCTCGCCGAGCGCGCGCGGATCGCGGAGCTGGGCAAGCAGTCCCGCCCGCGCCGCGCGGACGGTCCGGCGCAGCTGACGCTCTGGGAGATCCTGGCCACCGCCTTCGCGGCGCGGGGCCTGGACCTGGCCACGTCCGAATGGGATGCGTGGCGTGACCCGGCCGGCCAGTGGATCATCGGCGTGACCTGGTCCGCCGGCCATTCCACGACCACCGCGGAGTGGGCGTTCCACGCGGAGGGCGCGACATCGTCCACGGTGGCCCGCAACACCATCGCCGCCGAGCTGGTCGACCCCGATTTCGCCCGGCCCCGCAGGAACCTCGCGTCGGTCGAGGGCGAGGCCCCGGGCCTGCGCCCGGCGCCGCCGGTCGAGGAAGCGCCCGGCCCCGTCGACCACGGGGCGCCGGAGGGGCTCGGCGACGGCGACGACGACGATGACTTCCTGCGCCACCCCGACGAGGACGCGGCGCCCAGGCGCAGGCGCAAAACCGTCATGCCCTCCTGGGAAGACGTCCTGCTCGGGGTGCGCCCCACGGACCGGAAGTGACGGCCGGAAATGGGATCGCCCCGGGGGCCGCGCGCCGGCGTCGCCACGATCTGGTTCGTCGCGGCCGCCGAGCCGCTGGCCGTGCTCACCGCCGAACCCGGGCATGACCGCGGATTCGGCCGCAAGTACCTGGCGCTGCTGGATCCGCGCCTGACCGTCACTCCGATCGGGGATTTCCCGCTGAACAGATCCGCGCCGGCCGGCGCCGGGGAGTTCTACATCGGCGGCTACGACGGCCTGGCCGTGGTGCAGACTGTGCTCGACGACGTCACGAAGCTCTCGGAGCTGCCGCAGCGCTTCCTGCGCGGCATCGCGGCCACCGACGTGTACGCGTTCTCGTCCGACCCCGACTCCGGTTTCGGGGCGTTCGCCCACTGGCGCGCCGGCGAATTGAAGCGGGCGTTTTCGGCGACGCGGTTCACCATCTTCGAGGACGTCGGGCTCCCCGGGGTCTTCGAGGGCGATTTCTGGGCGGGGCTGCGCAAGCCGGCGGCGGAGGAAAAGGCCGGCGACGAGAATACCGGCGAGGCGAAGACCGGCCGCGCCGGCGGCACGGGCGCCGGCGGGAACGGCGGGGAGAACCCCATCCTCCCGGGCGTGGCCATGCCCTTCGTGCCCTCCGAACTGTGCGCCGCCGCGGCGGAGGGCTGGCTGGGCTTCGATCCCGCCGACCCGGGCCCGGACATCCCGGTGAGCGCATTCGCCGTCGACGGGCGCAGGGCGTCCGCGGGTGAAGCCGTCATGGCCCGGCGCGGCGCCGCGCGGGACATGCCGCACGCGGCAGCCGGCAACGTCGACTACGACGACTACGAGGACCATGCGCCGCCGGAACCGGAGGATTCGGCGGAGGGCATCCGCCGGGTCGGCCGCGCCGCCGCGGACGGTGCCCGCGCGATCGGCGAAGGCGTGCGCGGCCTGGGCCGGAGGGCCTGGGCCAAGGTTCAGAAGCGCAACCGCTCGTAGAACGCGATCGCCGCGGCGGTGGCCACGTTGAGGCTGTCCGTGCCCTCGGCCATCGGGATGCGGGCGCGGACGTCCGCCGCGCGCATCGCATGCTCGGTCAGGCCGGGGCCTTCCGCGCCGACGAGGATGGCCACCTTGTCGTGGGCCATCGCCTCCCACAGCGGCACCGACCCCTCCCCCGGAGTCATGGCCACGATGCGGAAGCCCTCTCGCCGCAGGCCGTCCAGCGAGCGCTGCCACGTCGTCGTGGTGCCCGGCAGGTGCGCGAAGGGCGTGCGCAGCACGTGCCCCATGGACACCCGCACCGACCGCCGGTACAGCGGGTCGGCGCAGGCGGCGCCGAAGAGCACGCCGTCGACGCCCATGCCCGCGGCATTGCGGAACATGGCGCCGATGTTCTCGTGATCCCCCACGCCCTCGAGGACCAGCAGCGTGCGCGCCCCCGCCACGACGTCCGCCACGGCCGGTTCGGGCGCGCGGTCGGCGACGCCGAGCAGCCCGCGGTGCATGTCGAATCCCACGGCGCCCGCGAGCACGGGGCGGTCCACCTCGTACCACGGCACCGACAGCGCCGCGGCCCGTGCGGCGGGCTCTCCGGAGGCCAGGTCGTCGTCAAGCGCATCCAGGCGCGGGGGCGTGCCCACGATGCAGCGCAACGGGAACCTCGACCCCGCCAGCCGGGGGACGATCAACGCCCCCTCCGCGATGACCAGCCCCTTGCCGCCCGGCAGGTCCGGGCGGGAGTCGGAGCGGTTCAGGTCGCGGACGTCATCGAGGCGCGGATCGGCGGGATCGTCGACGCGGATGCGGTGCGGGGACCGGGACGGGTTCGGATCGGGCACGGCTACGCGCCCAGGATCGCCGACACCGGCTCGATGCCGAAGTACACCAGGAACAGCGCGGCGACGACGTAGAGCAGCGGATGGACCTCGCGGGCGCGGCCCGAGAACAGCGCCAGCAGGGCGTAGGTGACGAAGCCGACGCCGATGCCGTTGGCGATGGAGTACGTGAACGGCATGATCACGATGGTCATGAAGGCCGGCAGGGCGATGTCGAAGCGGGAGAAATCGATCTCCTTGATCTGCGCCATCATCATCGCGCCGACGATCACCAGGACCGGCGCCGCCGCCTCCACCGGCACGATCTCGTACAGCGGCGTGAGGAACATCGCCAGCAGGAACAGCACGCCGGTGACCACGTTGGCCAGGCCGGTGCGGGCGCCGTCGCCGATGCCGGCGGCGGAGTCGACGTACACCGTGTTCGACGACGACGACGTCGCGCCGCCGACCACCGCGCCGAGGCCCTCGACGACCAGGGCGCGCTTCATGCCCGGCAGCACCCCGTCCTCGCCGGCCAGGCCGGCCTGCTTGCCCAGGCCCGTCATCGTGCCCATGGCGTCGAAGAAGTTGGCCAGCACCAGCGTGAACACCAGCATCGTCGCGCCGATGGCGCCGAGGCGGATGAACGCGCCGAACGGGTCGAACTGCCCGAGCAGCGACATGTCCGGCAGCCCGCCGATGCCGTCGGGCGCCCCCGGCACCGCCAGGTTCCACCCGCGCGGGTTCGGCTCGCCGTCGACGAACGACGGGCCCGACTTGGTCAGCGCCTCGACGATCAGCGCGATGACCGTGTTGACGATGATGCCGATGAACAGGCCGCCCGGCACCTTCCGCACGACGAGGATGCCGCAGATGAAGATGCCCAGGACGAACACGGCCGTCGGCCACGAGGTGATGTGCCCGCCGATGCCCAGCTGCACCGGCACCGTGGTGCCCGCGGCGTCCGGGATGCGGCGGACCAGGCCACCGTCGACGAAGCCGATGATCGAGATGAAAAGGCCGATGCCCACGGCCATCGCGGCCTTCAGCGACGGCGGGATGGCGTCGAACACCGCCGAGCGGAATCCCGACACCGCCAGCGCCACGATGATGAGGCCGTCGATGACCACCAGGCCCATCGCCTCGGCCCAGGTCAGGCCCTCGTTGGCGACGAAGGTGACGGCGACCAGCGTGTTGATGCCCAGGCCCGCGGCGATGCCGAAGGGATACCGGGCCCACGCGCCGAAAAGGATGGTCATGACGCCCGCAGCGAACGCGGTCACCGCCGCGACCTGCGGCACGGACAGCGCCGTGCCCTCGACGTCCTCGATGCCGCCGAGGATCAGCGGGTTGAGCAGGATGATGTACGCCATCGCGAAGAACGTGACGACGCCACCGCGGACCTCCGTGACGACGCTCGATCCGCGTTCGGTGATGCTGAAGTAGCGGTCCAGCGCGGACGCGGGGCCGCGGCGGGTCGCCCCGGCCTCCCCCTCGTGCTCCGCGGGCTCCACCTTGGATTCGGCCATGCGCTTGGGCTCCAGTCTGGAAGGCCGGCCGCCGCGGGTCAGCGCCGCGGCCGGGAAACGTTCATGCGGCTCTCAGAATCGCACCCCCGGGCCCCGGCGGGCAACACGGGGCTCCGGCCGCCGCCCGGGCCCCGGTCAGTTCCCCCGCAGATCCGCGCGCTCGATGATCTCGTGGTCGTCGTAGGCCTCCCCCTCCGGCGCCCCCGCGCCGGTGACCTCCGGGGTGGCGGAGTGCGCGCCGCAGCCGTGGTCGACGTGGACGACGTCGCCGTCGAACGCCCACTCGTTGACGCACGCCCCGAAGTCCGCGCCCAGCGGCCCCTCCAGGGCGATGAAGAACGCGCACGTGCCGCAGTGGCGCAGCGCCTCTTCGGCGAATTCGCCGCGGGGCCCGGTGTCGCCGTCGAGCCAGCGTTCCGCGGCGAGCCGGAGCCCCTCCGCGGTGAGCTCCCGGTCCTCCGCGTCGGCCGTCGTCAGGCGCGGGTCGTCCGCCGCCGGCGGCAGCAGGTCCCGGGGGCCCAGGTCGCCGGGGCGCAGGCGCTCCTCGTACGGGACCCACTCCGGGGCGCGCAGGGCGCTGTCACCGGGGACGAGCGCCACCTCGCTGATGGTGATGTGGTCGGTGCCCGGCGCGCACGCCAGCACCACGTGCCATTCCCAGCCGCGATAGCCGGGCAGGTCCGCCGCGAAGCTGTGCACCGCCGTGCCGGGGTGGGTGACGTTGACCCCGACGTGGTCCCCCGCGGGGCCCTCGTCCATGTCGTCGACGGCGGCGCGGGCGATGTCGACGGCCCGGTTGCCCAACAGGGGGCCGCGGGAGCGGCGGCGATTGCGGGAACGGCGTCGTCGGTTGTCTGTCACACGGGCCATTCTAGAGTGGGGGCATGAAGCTCAGCGCGCGGGCCGCCCTGGCCGGCCTCCTGCCGGCCGTCGTCCTTCTCGCGGGTTGCTCGGGGGATCCACTTGGCGACGGCCCGGCGCCCGCGACGTCCGCCGCCCCCGTGGAGCGGACCGCCGTCGATCCGGTGCCGGCCGGCATCCCGCGCCTGCGCGTCGAGGTCGTCGCGGAGCACCCCTTCGACGCCGGCGCGTTCACCCAGGGCCTGGAGATCGACGGCGACGGGGCGCTGCTGATCGGCACGGGGCAGTACGGCCAATCCGCGATCTGGCGGGTGCGGGACTGGCGCGCGGGATCGCCCGCGGAGGACCGCCGCGAGCTGCCGCCGGAGCTGTTCGGCGAGGGCATCGCGCGCGCCGGCGACACCGTCTGGCAGTTGACGTGGCGGGAGGGCGTCGCCATCGCCCGCGACGCGGCGACCCTGGAGGAGACGCGGCGGGCCGCGTACCCCGGCGAGGGCTGGGGGCTGTGCGGCCAGGGCGACCGGCTGGTGATGTCCGACGGCTCGCATTCGCTGACCTTCCGCGATCCCGCGACCTTCGCCGAAACCGGCCGCGTGGACGTCACCGCCGGCGGGGCCCCGGTCGGCAACCTCAACGAACTCGAATGCGTCGACGGGCCCGGCGGCCCCGAGGTGTGGGCCAACCGCTGGCTGACCGACGACATCGTCCGCATCGATCCGGCCACCGGCGAGGTCACCGGCGTCGCCGACGCCGCGGCACTCGCCCGGTCGCTGCCGCCGGAGGCCCGGGCGGGGGCCGACGTACTCAACGGCATCGCCCGCATCCCGGGGACCGACCGCTTCCTGGTCACCGGCAAGTACTGGCCGACCCTGTTCGAGGTCCGGTTCCTCCCGGTCGGCTGACCGCCGTTAGAATTGCCGCCGTCCGGCACCGCGCGGCGCCGGGGACGACGAGCAGAGGAGCGAGCCCGTGGCGGCCAAGGCGAACAAGAAGACGTGGCGGATCATCGGCGTGATCGTCGCCGTCGCGCTGATCATCACGGGAGTGGTCCTCGTCCTCGACCGCGCCAACGACGGCACCGTCGAGGATCCCCGGGCCCTGACCATGACGGTGCGCGCGGGCGACCGGGAGATCGAGGTCTCCCCCTACCGCGTGTGCAACATGTTCGAGAAGGGCGAGGGCGCCTGCACCACGGACGAGGGCGCCACGGCGCGCGTGTCCCTCGGCGCGGAGGACACCGCGGAGATCGAGGTCCCCGACGAGGTGTCCTCGGTGACGTGGGTGCTGCAGCGCTTCTATGCCGACGAGACCGTCAACTCCGCGGACCGCAAGGAGCCGGGCAAGGCGAAGAAGGAGACCGTCGCGGGCTCCGCGTCGGTCAACGGCGAGCGCACGCCGCTGGGCGTCGTCGAGGTCTCGGCGACGATCATCGGGCGCGACGCCGCGGGCGAGGAAGTGCCCTACGGAATCACCTGGTCCGTGGCCAACGACGCCGGCCGGAGCTGATCGCGCGGAGGGGCGCTCGAGTTCTCGGCGCTCGAGTTCTCAGCGGTCGAGTTCGCGGGCCACGGCGCGCAGCACCTCGGCCACCTGGTGGCCGCTCTTGCGGTCCGGGTAGCGGCCCGATCGCAGGTCGCGCTGCACCGTCGACTCCAGCATCGAGATCATGTCGGAGATCATTCCGTTGAGATCCTCCGGCGAGTGCCGCTTGGCCTGCCGGCGTCCCCCGCCGCCTCCGCGGCCGGCGCGCGGCGCCTCCTCGATGACGTTGATGTGCAGCGCCTGGGGCCCGGGGCGGCCATCGGCGTAGTCGTACTCGATCCGCTGGCCCTTCACCAGTTCCTCGACGCCCTCGGGCAGCACGGCATGGCCGACGTAGACGTCCTCCCCGCCGGGGTTGGACACGAAGCCGAAGCCGCGATCCTTGTCGTACCACTTGACCTTGCCGATGGGCACCGGGGCCACCTTTCTCTCGTCGCCGTCCCGGAAACGGGATCCGCGCCCCATGATCCCGCATGTTGCCGAATGATCACGGGTTGTCCCTCGCCGGGTGAAACACCCGATTATAGCGGACGGCCCAAAACCGCCCGAAGATCACGGCCCGGTAACGTGACCTTGGTCACATTTCAGTTCATTCACATCCGTAACATGCGCCACGCAATGCAGGATGACCAGCGGCAACGTCGCAAAGCAGGTGCTTTTCGACGAAAACGCCGCCCGAAATGATTCGGCCGGATAACGTGACTATTCCGTTACCAACCGCTAGCGTACGCAGACGACGCACCACGGCACCTCCGCCGACCCTCGCCCAACCCCGTCCGGGACGGCAGCACGGAGACCCGTGGCAGGCGAAAACTTCATGGACGCAATCCTGATCGAGACGGGGTCGGGGAAACCACCGGTGCGAACCGGATGGGACGGGCATCCACCGCGATGCCCCGATTCCCTGGGGTGAAGCCGGACGAACCACGTCCGCCGGGCATCCCCACCGCCCGAACCCGACAGCTAACCCCGACGGCGAATCACCGAAATCAACGAGAGGGAAACAACAGACATGGCCCGTCACGCCAGCAAGAACCGCAGCTTCGTCTCCACTTCCGCCAAGGTCGCCCTGACCGGCGCCATCCTCGGCGCCGGCGCCGCCATGGCCGCCCCGACCGCCACCGCCGCCCCGGATTCCGACTGGGATCGCCTGGCGCAGTGCGAGTCCGGCGGCAACTGGCAGATCAACACCGGCAACGGCTACTACGGCGGCCTGCAGTTCTCGGCCGGCACCTGGTCCGGCTACGGCGGCCAGGAGTTCGCCCCCACCGCCGACAAGGCTTCCCGCACCGAGCAGATCTACGTCGCCGAGAAGGTCCTGGCGCAGCAGGGCTGGGGCGCCTGGCCGTCCTGCTCCGCCCAGCTGGGCCTGACCTCCGGCCCGACCGAGCGCGCGCACCCGAGCGCCGGCGGCGGCGCCAACTACGCCGGCAACCAGGCCGCGCAGTCCGAGTCCCCGGCCGCCGCGGCCCCGTCGCTCGACGCCGCCTCCATCCAGGGCATCCTGTCCGAGATGCAGGGCGCCCGCTCCATCGAGGACCTGAACTCCATCCTGGGCAAGGCCCGCACCGCCGCGTCCGGCCAGGGCGTCGCGCTGCCGACCGAGATCACCTCGCAGTACAACGAGGTCCTGAAGCAGTTCCTGGGCAACGTCCCGGGTGCCGCGGCCCTCGCCTAAGACAGCCGCTCCGGGCCGCCCCGACGGGGCCCACGAGAGCGAAACGAAAACCCGCCTCCCGGCGACGCCGGAGGCGGGTTTTCCCATGCCCGTGTTTTCTCATGTCCCGGTCATCTCATGCCGGAGGCGGATGGCCGGACGTTCGGGGCATGACGGATGCCCGATGGCCACCGCATCGCCGGGGCCATCGGGCTCTGGCCGCGCCGCGCGCGGCCGCCGTCGCTACTTGTTGATGACGGTGGTCGGGTGAACGTAGTTGAGGGACTCGACCGGGACCGGGAACGTGGTCTCGCCGAAGGGGGAGTCGGCGCCGGCGAAACGGCCCACGAGCTCGGTGACGGCGTGCTCGCCCGGAGCGAGGTCCTGCGGCCAGCCCGGATCAACGTACTTGTTCTTCTTCTCAACGTTAGCCATGCTCATCATCATCTCAGAAACGCCGACGCCAGTCACGTTTCCCGGGGCTAATGTGGGAAGCGACATGACCCACGCCACCCCCTTCCCCCCGTTCCGACGTTGGCTGGCGGCCCGTTCCGACGGGTTCCTGGCCGAGGTCCTGCGCCGGCGCCCCGATGCGCTGTCGCCGCCGCCCCGTTCCTCCGATGCCCTCGCGGGCCGGCTCCAGCTGCGTTCCTCGGTGCAGCGGGCGCTGGCCGACGTCGACGCGCTCGGGCTCGGGCTGCTCGAGGCAGCCGTCGACCTGGGCGGGGACGCCGAACCGGTCGCTGCGGCGGACGTGATCGGGAAGCTGCGCGACGACCTCGCCGCGGCGGGAGTGCCCGCCAAGGAGCGGCCGACCATCGCGCATGCCCGCGAGGCCCTCGATGAGCTGCGGCGTTCCGCGCTGATCCACGGGGACGGGCCGGGCGGGGCGGGCGCGTTCTCGGGCCGTTCGACGCGCAAGTCGTCCGGCGAATGGGAGGATCGGCTGCTCGTCGCCGACGAGGTCGTCGCGGCGCTGCCCGCCGGGTGGCGCCTGATCCCCCGCCCCGGCGAGCCGACCACCGGCGAATTGCGCGCGGCCCTGGCCGCCACGGACGACCGGCAGCGCAAGTTGCTGGGCACGCTGGCCGACGCCGGGGGCCTGGGCACCACGCGCGACGCCGCCGAGGACGCCGACCCGTCGCTGCCCGTGCCGCGCCTGATCGCCGCCGGGCTGCTGGAGCGCATCGACGATTCGACGGTGCGCCTGCCGGGCCGAGTCCGCGCCCTGCTGCGGGGGTCCGTGCCCCCGGATGGCCCGCCCAACCTGCGCCCCGGCCCCGCCGACGCGGTGGAGCTGCGCGACCCCGACGGAGCCGCCGCGGCCGCCGCGCTGGAATCGATGCGCACCGTCCGCGCCCTGCTGGAGCTGCTCGGCGAGCGCGCGGCGCCGACGCTGAAGGACGGCACGATCGGCGTGCGGGAGCACCGCCGGCTCGTGGAGGCGCTCGGGGTCGGCGACCTGGAGCTCGCCCGCATCGTGGCCATGGCGTCGGCGGCCGGGCTCGTCCACGTGGGCACCCCGCGGCCGCTGCCGGAGGACGATTCCGGCGGCGATTACCTCGCCCCCACCGCGACGGCGGATTCCTTCCTCGAGGAGCCCGCCGGTCAGCGCTGGGCCCGCCTGATCACCGGGTGGCTCGCGTCGGAGGAGGCCCCCTGGCTGGTCGGCGCGGATGGCCCCAACGGCAAACCCCTGGCGCTGCTGTCCCCCGACGCCCGGCGCGCGGGCGCCCCGGAGCTGCGCACCCGCATTCTCCGGATCCTGTGCGAGGGCACCGATCCCGGCTTCGGCGTCGCCGACGTCCGCGCCCGCTTCGCCGCGCGCGCCCCGATCGCGTCGTCGCACTGCCCGGACGATGTCCTCGCCGAAATCCTCTCCGAGTTCGCCCTGCTGGGCCTGGCCGTGCCGGCGGGCGGCGGTGCCGGAGGCGTGCTCGGCGCGGGCGCCTCGGGGGCGGGCCGGGCCGCGGCCGGCGAGGCGGGCGAGCTTCACGACGGCGACCTGGCCGGCGCGCTGGCGTCGCTGCTGCCGGCCCCCGCGACCCAGTTCATCGCCCAGGCCGACCTGACTCTCCTGGTGCCGGGCCCGGCGGAGGGCGCGTTCCTGGAGAAGCTGGAATCCTTCACCGACCTCGAGTCGCCCGGGGTGGCCAGCGTCCACCGCATCTCGGAGGAATCGGTGCGGCGAGCCCTCGACGCGGGGACTTCGGCCGCGGATCTGCACGGGTTCCTGTCCGACCGTGCGCTGGGCGAGGTGCCGCAGTCGGTGACGTTCCTCGTCGACGACGTAGCCCGCCGGCACGGCCGTTTGCGCGGCGGCCCGGCGGCGGCGTACCTGCGGTGCGAGGATCCGGCGCTGCTGGCGCAGGTGCTCGCCGATCCGGTGGCCGAGCGGCTGGGGCTGCGCCGCCTGGCCGAGACCGTCGCCATCGCGCAGGTCCATCCCCCGGCGATGATCGCGGCGCTGCGCGACGCCGGCCTGTCGGCCATCGCGGAGGACCCGTTGGGGGCGGCGCTCGATCTGCGGCCGGAGCGGTTCCGGGTGCCCGAGGCGCCGCGCCGGCCGGCGCCGCCGTCGCGCGCCGACGACGGGCGGATCAGCCAGGCCCTGCAGTCCATCCAGGCCGGCGATCGCGCGGCCGACACCGGGGACGGCACGCGCATCGACATGGACGACGACCCCGCCACCGGCGCCGCCGCCCAGGCGCTGCTGCACCGGGCGGCGCGCTCGGGCCTCGACGTCACCATCGGCTTCGTCGACCGCAACGGCCGGGCCGGCCGCCGGAAGGTGCGGCCGGTGACGGTGTCGGGCGGGCAGGTCGACGCGGTCGACCCGGCGTCCGGGCAGGTGCTGCGCTTCCTGCTGCACAGGGTGACGGAGGTCGTCCTCGACGGCTGACGCCCACGGGGTCATAATGGGGTTTTGGCGCGTTTCGGCCCGGCCGGCCGTCCGCGCGCCCCAGTTTCCCAAAGCGACCCAGTTCCCCAACCGGAAGCAGTGGTGATGCCCCGTGTCCTTCGGCGACGGCCCCCTGATCGTCCAATCCGACAAGACGGTCCTCCTCGAGATCGACCACGACGACGCCGATGCCGCCCGCGCGGCGCTGGCGCCGTTCGCCGAGCTGGAGCGGGCCCCGGAGCACATCCACACGTACCGGATCACGCCGCTGGCCCTGTGGAACGCCCGCGCCGCCGGCCACGACGCCGAGCAGGTCGTCGACGTGCTGGAGAAGTACTCGCGCTTCCCGGTCCCCCAGGCGCTGCTCATCGACGTCGCGGAGACCATGGACCGGTACGGGCGCCTGACGCTGACCAAACACCCGGCCCACGGGCTGGTGCTGGAGTCGAAGGACCCGGCGGTGCTGGCGGAGATCACCCGCCACAAGAAGATCCGCCCGATGCTCGGCGAGGAGATCGACGCCGACACGTGGACCGTGCACCCGTCGGAGCGCGGCCGCATCAAGCAGGAGCTGCTCAAGGTCGGTTGGCCGGCGGGCGACTCCGCGGGCTACGTCGACGGCGAGGCCCACGACATCGATTGGGTCGGCGAGCACGAGGACTGGGAGCTGCGCGACTACCAGCGCCACGCCGCCGATTCCTTCCGCGAGGGCGGTTCGGGCGTGGTGGTGCTGCCCTGCGGCGCCGGCAAGACGATCGTCGGCGCGGCCGCCATGGTCGACGCCAAGCGCACGACGCTGATCCTGGTGACCAACACCGTCGCCGGCCGCCAGTGGCGCGACGAGCTGCTGCGGCGGACGTCGCTGACGGAGGACGAGATCGGCGAGTACTCCGGGGAGCGCAAGGAGATCCGCCCGGTGACCATCGCCACCTACCAGGTGGTCACCCGCAAGACGAAGGGCGAGTTCCGCGCGCTGGAGCTGTTCGACTCCCGCGACTGGGGCCTGATCATCTACGACGAGGTCCATCTGCTGCCCGCGCCGGTGTTCCGCATGAGCGCGGATCTGCAGTCGCGGCGCCGCCTGGGCCTGACCGCCACGCTGGTGCGCGAGGACGGCCGGGAGGGCGACGTGTTCAGCCTGATCGGCCCGAAGCGCTACGACGCCCCGTGGAAGGACCTCGAGTCGCAGGGCTGGATCGCCCCGGCCGAGTGCATCGAGGTCCGCGTCACCCTCACCGAATCCGAGAGGATGGTCTACGCGACCGCCGAAGCCGCGGACCGCTATCGCCTGGCCGCCACGTCGCCCACGAAGATCCCGGTCGTCGAAAAGCTCCTGGAGCGCCACCCCGGCGAGCCGACGCTGGTCATCGGGGCCTACCTGGACCAGCTCGAGGAGCTGGGCCGCGCGCTGGACGCGCCCGTCATCGACGGCAAGACGCCCAACAAGCGCAGGGAGGAGCTTTTCGACGCCTTCCGGTCCGGCGAATTGACCACGCTGGTGGTGTCGAAGGTGGCCAACTTCTCCATCGACCTGCCGGAAGCCGCCGTCGCGGTGCAGGTGTCCGGCACCTTCGGGTCGCGCCAGGAGGAGGCCCAGCGACTGGGCCGCCTGCTGCGCCCCAAGAGCGACGGCGGCGGGGCGATCTTCTACTCCGTCGTCGCCCGCGACACCCTCGACACCGAGTACGCCGCCCACCGCCAGCGCTTCCTCGCCGAGCAGGGCTACGCCTACCGCATCGCCGACGCCGACGAGCTGCTCGGCCCCTCCCTGCCCGGGGATACGCTGTAGATGACCCGCCAGGGCACGAGACCACCCGGAGAGGACGCCCGATGAACTTCGACTTCACCGTCGACGAGGCCCACAACGACGCCAACAACGAGTACTTCCGCGACGGCAAACGCCTGCGGCTGTCGGCGGCGATCATGGCCGTGCTGCTGTGGGTCGGCGGCGGCCTCGCGCTGTGGTTGCTGGGCACCTCCGGGGTGGCCCTGTTCCTGGGCATCCTCAGCATCACCTTCGGCACGATGTGCGCCTGGGTGGCGCTGACCCTGCCGGGCACCACCGGCACCCCGCAGGACCTCTACGACACGTGGCCGCTGGCGCCGGCGATGATCGCCGAGGTCGACCCGCGCACCATGACGCTGATGGCCCTGGTGGACACGGCCTCCGACGAGGGCGCCGAGCCCCGGCGCGCCCTGGCGCTGCGCACCGTGACCAAGGTCGCCGGCACCCCGCGCACCGTCGGCGCGCGCGTGCCCTCGGTGGCCGTGGGAGGCAAGCACCGCCGCGGCCGCGACCACTGGGACCAGATCACGCCGGTCCCGATCGCCTGGGCGACGCCGTCGTCGCGCACCCGGCGCAACGCCGAGCGCTCCATCCCCGAGGAGGACTGGCGGCTGCTGAACGACAACATCGGCCGCGTCGCCGAGGTCCGCGCCACCAAGTACGACCTGCTGGAGCTCTAGATCCCCCAGGCCTCGCGGTTCGCCCGGTCGACGGCATCCTTGTCGTACTCCCCCGCGGGATCGCCGGGCAGCTCCCGCTCCGTGCCCGTCGCATCGAGGATGTGGCGGGCGAGGTCGGTGATCCGCTCCCGCTGCACCGCGGGCACGGCGACCAGGTGGGTGGCCAGGAACTCCGACGACGTCACCGGGCGGCCGGCGTCCCGCAGCTTGTCGACGACCACGTCCCCGCCGGACACCGAATCATCCTCGGTGCCGAGCTGCACGTGCACCCGGGGCAGCCACGACACGTCGCCGAGCGCCGGGGAAACGGACGGATCCGCGGCGTCGGCGTGGCCGAACACCGCCGTGAGCTCCTCGGGGGCGCGCCCGCGCAGGTCCAGCGCCGGCGCGGTCAGGGCCACCGAATCGACGGGCGAACCGGCGTCGTGAAGCAACTTCGCCGCAACCACCGCCGCATGACCCCCGGACGACTCGCCCCACAGCACGACCGGGGCGCCGGCGGCGATCTCCGGCAGCGGCCCGGTGCGCACCCAGCGCACCGCCGCCGCGAGGTCCTCGGCCGCCGCGGGCATCGGGTGCTCCGGCGCCAGGCGGACGTCGACGTCGACGACGACGGCGCCCGACCTCTGCGCCAGCGCGGCGCACTCCGGGCCGAAGGTGTTGTCGCGGGCGGCGCCGTCGCCCATCCACCACGCGCCGCCGTGGGCACCGACCACCACGGCACCCGTGGGATCGCGCGGCACAAAGACGCGGACCGGCACGCCGCCGGCATCGTGGTCCGCGATGCGGCAGGAGGCGCCGTCGAACGCCACGAACGGCAGGGTGTGGTCGACTCCCGCGCCGAGCACGAGCATCGAGGCGTGGACGATGGCGTCGGGCAACCGGGCCGCGCGGTCGTTGGCGGCGGCGCGGGCGGCGGCGATCTCGTCCGCCGAGCCGTCCCACGGCGTCGGCGGGGCGTCGCCGTACGCCGACACGTGTTCCTCGAGGTAATCGATGAGCTGCCGCAGCTTGCCCTCGTCGGTGGTCACGGGCGTGAAGCCCTCGCCGGCGGCGTCGAAGCCGGAAATCGGTTCACTCATGCCGCACATTGTGCCAGGAAGCGCCGATGCGAAAAACGCCCCACCCGGCGCCCGCGATTCGCATAACGTCGTTCCCATGAACGATGGCCCCACCAGCACCACCGACGCCGCGCCGGCCACCCCGACCGTGCGGCGACTGCGCCCCTTCGGCGAGACGATCTTCGCCACCATGAGCCGCCTGGCCGCCTCCACCGGGGCGATCAACCTCGGACAGGGTTACCCCGACAGCGATGGGCCGCAGGTCATGCTCGACGAGGCCGTGGCCGCCATCCGCCGCGGCGACAACCAGTACGCGCCCGGGCGCGGTGATGCGGGGCTGCGGCGGGCGATCTGCGACGACCGCGCCCGGCGCCTGGGTCAGCGGTGGGATCCCGACACCGAGTGCCTGGTCACCGTGGGCGCCACCGAGGGCATCACCGCGGCGGTGCTGGCGCTGGTCGAGCCCGGGGCGCACGTGGTGCTCATCGAGCCGTTCTACGACTCCTACCGCGCCGCCGTCGCCCTCGCCGGCGCGGAGTGGACGTCGGTGCCGCTCGTTCCGGGCGAGGGCGGCTGGCGCCTGGACGTTGCCGCGCTGCGGGCGGCCGTGCGCGACGACACCTCGATGATCATCGTCAACTCCCCGCACAACCCGACCGGAGCCATTCTCACGGTGGAAGAGCTCGGGGCCGTCGCCGAGACGGCGCGCGGCGCCGGCGCCTTCGTCCTGGCCGACGAGGTCTACGAGCGACTGCTTTACGACGGCAACGCGCACCTGTCCATCGCCGACCTGCCGGGCATGCGCGACAGGTGCGTGGTCGTCTCCTCCGCCGCGAAGACCTTCAACGTCACCGGGTGGAAGACCGGATGGGTGCTCGGCTGCCCCGAAATCGTCTCCGCCGTCGCCACGGCCAAGCAGTACCTCAGCTACGTCGGGGTGACGCACGTGCAGCCGGCCGTGGCGCGGGGCCTCGACGAGTGCGGCGAGTGGGTCGAGCGGATGGCGACGGAGCTGGAGTCGAACCGGGATTTGCTCGTGGACGGGCTGCGCGACCTCGGGCTGACCGTCCACGATGCGCAGGGCGGGTACTTCGTCGTCGCCGATGTGTCGCCGTTGGGCCTGGGCGACGCGATGGAGACGTGCATGGCGCTGCCCGGGACCGTCGGCGTCGCCGCCATCCCCGTCACCGCCTTCGTCGACGATGCCGGCGACGAGCGATGGAGGAACCTCGCGCGGTTCGGCTTCTGCAAGCGGGAGAGCGTGCTTCGCGAGGCGCTGGAGAAGCTGCGGAACCATCTCGAGGGGCGTTAGGGCTGCAGTGCCCGATGAACGGAAGAGGATGTCATGGACCCCAACACCCTGAAGAAGCTTGAGATCTATTTCGGCGAGAACCCGAGTTTCGTCGGAAAACCGGCGACCGATGCCGACATAGCCCACGCGGAAAGCACTTTGGGATTGAAGTTCAACGATGACTATGAACAGTTCATCCGGAGCTTCGGCGGCTGCATCATCGGCATCGATGTCCACGCCTTCGAAAACTCGCCCATTCTAGGCAGGGAAACGGTAGTGGACCTCACCGAAGGGTTCAGGCGATCATGCCCGGAGGCCGCGGGGGAAAGCTACTCGAACTACTTCGCGATTTCCGACGACGGCTCCGGCAACAGAATTTTGATGACCGCCGACGACGACCGGATATTCATCTTCTACCACGACAGTGGGTGCGCTGAAGTGTTGTTCGATTCTCTGGAAGACATGATCACCGCGTGTGGGGCACTTGACGCCTGAAAACGCGAAGGAGCCGTCGTCGGCCCACACCCCCAGCAGGGGCATGAACCAACGACGGCTCCAACACCATGTTTATTGGCCGGCAGTGACCTACTCTCCCACACCCTCCCAGGTGCAGTACCATCGGCGCAGGTGGGCTTAGCTTCCGGGTTCGGAATGGGACCGGGCGTGACCCCACCGCTATAACCACCGACACGTATACACGGGACAAAAGCAACCCACCACAACACCCCAACAAAAAAGGGCGGGTGGGCGGTGCTGTCCCAGACGCTGGATAGTGGACGCG